>NZ_JBXWOT010000001.1:0-1504473 GCF_059611025.1 Ruegeria sp. CDSB114 | reverse complement strand
CAATGTCCGAATACGAAGACGCAGCTGAGTAAACAGACGACAACCAGATCAGCCCCCGCACTGGCCAGGGGCTGATCCATCCCGGGCCATATGCCTTTGCCTGTGGCCCAGGCTTTTCAGCGGGGGAGACATGAAGCATTGCATCTTCGAAAATGACCAAGCCTATCTGGCTGAGCCAACCTCTGCTGCGTTCGTGCGAACCCACAACATCGATGTGATCGTGCGCGATAGTAGTGCATTTGCCTCGGCCGAGATGATCAGGGAATTTTATCATGCCCTGAGCGACCTGACCGGCGACCACTCCTACGTTGTTAATCTGCGTTTGGCTGGTGCGGGGTCCGTAGGAGGACCGCAGTACTGGACCGGAAGAGCCGCTGTTTTCTGGGGCGATTTTTCGGATTGTTGGACGTTGTCCGACGCCGAAAAAACATGGGTCTCACAAGTTCTGAACCTTTCGCCACGGACCGTTCTTGTCGGTGGTGCCGTGCTTGTGCTGGCCCAGATTAGATTGTCGGAAAAAACAGTCGCGGCCATTCACCCCAACTTCGATGCGGCAGCGCGTGAAGCAGGTTTGACCAACTGTGGTACAGGCACATATCTGGCGGCGCGCGGGCGCACGCATAGCGCGACGACACGTCTGAGTACGCTGCGTTTGTTGGCGGATTTTGTTTCGTTGGACCATGGTGAGAACATGGCTGATAACCTACGCGGGTTTATCGGCCTGTCCGAACCCAAGCGGGACTGCGAAAGCCAGCTTGCCAATCGCTTGATCCATCGTGCGGGCGGGGATCACCTGGTTATGTCAGCCGTTGAGGCAATGCTGAACCATGTCGAAGAGCCACTCAGGATCACGGATCTTTCGAACATGGTCGGCACTTCAACCCGGCAGCTTCAGAGACGGTTTCTGAACAAGACGGGGGCAAAGCTTTTGGCCACATACCGAGAATTGCGTTTGGAACGTGCGCATAGCCTGCTGCGGTTTACGGATTTGCCACAAATCGAGATTGCCACCGCCACAGGGTTTTCGTCTACAACGTCACTGAAACGTGCTTTTCGAGACCAGTACAAGACGATGCCGGAAGATATCCGCAGCCTCCGCTTTTCCGGTGGGATGGCGGATCGGGGGCTGGTGAACTGACAGCTCGTGCAGTGTGCCGATTAGGGCGCACGCATTTGAAATCTAAATCCGCTGTGGTTGGCGAATCGAAAAAAGCCTGATCAGACCGAATGCAGGGCAGACCGACATTCGGGCTCAGTATGATCCTTTAAGTCTTTGAAACGCGGATTTCTGCATCCGGATTCTGATTCTGTTCTGCAACATTCTCGTGATTGCTGCAATTCCGTCCCTTTTCTGCCGGAATCGTCACTGATAAACCCTTGGCCATCGGGCAGTGATTTGTTGAGGGGTACGGGCGGTAAAATGAATACCGGGGTAAACGGTCGTGTTGCCATTTCATGGTCGCAGACAGAGATTGATGGGCTAGAGGCGGCGCCTCTGGCATTTTTAAATGTAGGGTCGGCCTGGTCCTGGCGCGGTCAGGCATCGATGCTGGCAGGCAGCGCTGAAGTTGTCGGGCGTAAAAACGCATTTGCATCAGGTACAATCGGGCGCGTTATTCCTGCCACGACTTTTTCGGATAATGTCGTCGGAACGCTCGAGCTTATGAACGGGGCGCAACGGTTTTCAGCGTTACTGGTCGTTTCCGATGATGATGAAAGCCCGTCGCTGGTGTTTGAAAGCGGCTGTCCTTCACGCGATCAGGAATTCTGGATCAGCGCATATACTCAGATCAAGCATCAGAGTGGTGAAGTTGCAGAGCAGGACGGAACTGTCGTCGCGTTTCATCGCAAGGCCACTCAGTTCCAGTACACTGGTGTCGCGAACCTACGCGCAACTGTAAACGGTGCCACTTTAGCGGACTAAATCCCGTTAGTGGTGCCGTCTTTGAATCGAATTTCAGAAAGTTTCGGTTCCTTCCGTTCGGCATGTTGACTCTGCCAGCGCTGCGGATATAAGCGCGGCTTCATTGGTGTTGGTGGCCCCCGCAAGGGGAGGCCTGTCATGAGGGAAACCTCAAGAGGACAACGCCCTTCATAGTGGCCTATCAGGGCCTCGACCTTAAGAAGGAGATCAGCCGTGACCAAACGCACGTCTGCCAAGTACAAAATCGACCGCCGGATGGGCGAAAACATCTGGGGTCGTCCGAAATCCCCGGTCAACCGTCGTGAATACGGCCCTGGTCAGCACGGTCAGCGCCGGAAAGGCAAACTGTCTGACTTCGGTCTGCAGCTGCGCGCCAAGCAGAAGCTGAAGGGCTACTATGGCGACCTGACCGAAAAGCAGTTCCGCCGCATCTATGCCGAAGCTGTTCGTGTCAACGGCGATACCGGTGAAAACCTGATTGGTCTGCTGGAACGCCGTCTGGACGCCGTTGTCTATCGGGCCAAATTCGTCGCGACCGTGTTCGCCGCGCGTCAGTTCGTGAACCACGGCCACGTCACAGTGAACGGCAAGCGGGTCAACATCCCCAGCTACCGTGTCAAAGAAGGCGACGTCATCGAAGTACGTGACAAGTCCAAGCAACTGGCCGTTGTTCTTGAAGCTGCTGCTCTGGCCGAGCGTGATGTTCCTGATTACATCGACGCCGACCACTCGAAAATGACCGCGACTTTCGTGCGCGCACCGGGTCTGGGCGATGTGCCTTACCCTGTCATGATGGAACCGAACCTGGTTGTCGAATTCTACGCGAAGAACTAATCTTCGCCGAAATCGAAATTCGAAAGGCCGCGCGGTTGCGCGGCCTTTTTCGTTTTAGGGGACTCTGCCCCCAATCACGACCAGCCGCGATGCCCCCCGAGCAATTTTTTTGGCCAAATAAAGAGCGGATCAGATTGGCAAGGGTCGTCCTTCTGCAATTGCCTCCATCGCGAAATATGAGGTTACGCTGTCCAGCTCGACTTTTTCGATGAGGCGTTGATAGACCTTGTCGTACGAAGCCATATCCTGCGTAACAACCTTGAGCTGATAGTCGTAATCGCCGCCAATGCGGTGGAAGTCCACGACCTCTGGTATCGTCAGAACATGCCTGCGAAAGGCCTGTAACCACTCGGCCGAGTGGTGCCGCGTACGCAGCATGACGAAGACCACAAGGCTCAGCCCTAGTTTTTCACGCGCGATTTGCGCCGTCGATCCGATGATGACGCCCTGATCATTCAGGGCCTTCAGCCGACGCCAGCAGGCGTTTTGCGATAGCCCGATGCGGTCGGCCAATTCTCGTTGGGACAGCGTAGCGTCGGTTTGCAATTCACGCAGCAGGCGGTGGTCAATATGATCTAGATTTTTTGACATTCCAAATCATATGACACATGATTTATGAAAACCATCTAAAAATATGCATTATATACACAACACATATCAATCATATTTGTTGGGAAACTTCGGAGTCCATATAATGACACTTTCCCAATTTCGTTCTGACATTGAAGCTGCTGTTCGTAGCGACACGTTGCGCGATGGCTTAATCGGCGAGAATGTTATGATCCCGGGGCTGCGCGGGGACATACCTTTGGTTTACGCGGATTATGTTGCGTCGGGCCGCGCATTGAAGCAGGTCGAGGATTTTGTGGCCGCTCATGTGTTGCCGTTTTATGCCAACAGCCACACCGAGGCGTCTTATTGCGGGGCCTACATGACCCGACTGCGGCGCGAGGCCCGTGTGGAAATCTCCCGGATTGTTGGCGCCGGGGAAAATGATGCGGTGATCTTTACGGGATCGGGCGCTACAGCGGGTCTCAACCGGCTGGTCAACCTGTTGGGGATCGAGGCTGCTGCGCGACCAGTGGTTTTGATCGGCCCATATGAGCACCATTCGAACATCCTGCCGTGGCGGGAAAGCAAAGCGATGGTGATTGAAATCCCCGAAGCACCCGAAGGGGGTGTCGATCTGTCGGCTTTAGAGCGTGCCTTGGTTGAAAACGCGGACTCGGATCTGATTATCGGGTCATTTTCGGCCGCTTCGAATGTGACGGGCATAATCACTGATCCCGACCCGGTTACGCGGCTGCTCAAGGCTAATGGCGCTGTAGCGGTTTGGGATTATGCGGGCGGTGGGCCTTATCTGCCAATGAGAATGGGCCCTGCGGATGCGCGCAAGGATGCGATCGTGGTCTCTCCTCATAAATTTGCCGGTGGACCCGGCGCGTCTGGTGTATTGATCGTCAATCAAAACGTTGTGCAGCGCACATGCCCCAGCTGGCCCGGTGGTGGCACTGTGAGTTTCGTGTCCCCTTGGGGGCATGACTACAGCGCCGATCTTGCAACGCGCGAAGAGGCGGGAACGCCGAATGTCATAGGCGATATCCGTGCCGCGTTGGCTTTCATGGTCAAAGATGCGGTTGGCGCAGACGAAATCGCAAGGCGCGAGGCGCTTTATAACCAGATGGCATTGGAAGGGTGGGGAGATAACCCAGGTCTGACCTTGTTGGGCGCGCACAATCCACATCGGTTGCCGATTTTTTCCTTTCTTGTTCATGACAGTAAAGGTCAGCCGGTGCACCAGCAGTTATTCACCCGGATGCTGAGTGATGTTTATGGCATTCAAGCGCGGGGCGGGTGTGCTTGTGCCGGGCCCTATGCGCATCGGTTGCTGGGTATTGATCGTGCAGCCTCGGAGCAGTTGCATGCGGCGCTTGGTGCTGGTGAAGAGTTGAAAAAACCCGGTTGGGTGCGTCTGAACTTTTCATATCTGATGTCCCAAGAGACTGTCCGCTTCATCATCGACAGCGTCAATGACCTGTCCCGGCGGACCGAAGAATTTACCCCCTTTTACGACGCCGACCCGGCGACAGCCCGCTTCAAGGCGGCTTAAGGGAATTGCCGCTTTTCTCAACGCTTTGAGACGGGTATGAGGGGCTTCTAAATACGGAGCCTCTTATGACCCAGATCACCCCTCAACCCGGCATTATGGACATCGCGCTTTATCAGGGCGGCCAGTCGAAGGTGGCGGGGGTCGACCATGTGATCAAGTTGAGCTCGAACGAAAACCCCTTTGGCCCTAGCCCCAAAGCGATCGAAGCAGTGCGTGACAGTGCGGCCACCCTGAACCGGTATCCCAGTACAGATCACGCCAGTCTGCGTATGGCTATTGGCGAACGCCACGGGCTGGACCCGGCGCGAATTATCTGCGGCGTGGGCAGTGACGAGGTGCTGCAATTCGTGGCACAGGCCTATGCCGGTCCGGGGGATGAGGTTATCTATACCGAACACGGGTTTTCGATGTATCCGATCATTGCGCGGATGGCGGGTGCCACGCCGGTGATGGTGTTCGAAACCGATCGTCGCGTCGATGTGGACAAGATACGTGCCGCTGTAACCGACCAGACCCGGATCGTGTTCGTGACCAACCCGGGCAATCCGACATCGACCATGATCCCCGAGGCTGATCTGATCCGACTGGCCGAGAGCTTGCCACAGACCTGTCTGATGGTGATTGATGGCGCCTATGCCGAGTTTGTCGAAGGGTTCGACGGAGGCCGCGCTCTGGTGGATCGGTTCGAGAATGTGATCATGACGCGGACCTTTTCCAAGATCTATGGGCTGGGCGGGATGCGGGTCGGTTGGGGCTTTGCGGCGCAAGAGATCATTGATGTGCTGAACCGGGTGCGCCAGCCCTTCAACCTGTCGCTGACTGCGTTGGCCGCTGCCGAAGCCGCCATAAAGGACGAAGAGTACCTGACCTTTTGCCACAGCGAAAATGCACGCCTGCGAGTTTGGCTTTCGGCCCAGTTGTCCAAAATCGGCGTATCTTCGGATGCGTCCAACACCAATTTCATCCTCGCCCGCTTTAGGGATCAGGCCGAGGCCGAAGCGTGCGACGATTACCTCAAGACACAGGGTTTGATCGTGCGCCGCGTCGCGGGATATAACCTGCCAAATGCTCTTCGGATCACGGTTGGGGACGAGGAGGCTTGTCGCCGTGTCGTAGCGGCCATAACCGCTTTCAAAGGGGGCGCCGCATGAGCCAGGTATATGACCGCGTTGCGCTGATCGGGTTGGGCCTGATCGCATCGTCGATGTTCTGGGCGATTAAACGTGCTGGATTGGCCGCCGAAGTAACCGGCTATGCCCGGTCCGAAGCCACGCGCGACACCGCGCGCAAGATTGGCCTATGCGACCGGATCTGTGACACCGCGCAAGAGGCCGTTGAGGGTGCAGACCTTGTGGTTCTGTGCGTGCCTGTTGGCGCGATGGGCGCGGTAGCGCAGGAGATTGCGCCTGCCCTGAAGCCGGGCGCGACCGTTTCGGACGTGGGTTCGGTAAAGCGACACGTCATTCAAGATGTCTCACCTCACATCCCGCAGGATGTTCATTTCATTCCCGCGCATCCGCTGGCCGGGACCGAGCATTCCGGCCCTGAATCCGGATTTGCCGAGCTGTTCGACAATCGTTGGTGCCTTTTGGTGCCGGTTGAGGGTTCGAACCCGGAGGCCGTTGCGCGACTACGCTCATTGTGGACGGGTTTGGGTTCGAATGTTGATGAGATGGATGCCGATCACCATGATCTGGTTCTTGCAGTGACATCCCATGCGCCACACCTTATCGCCTATACGATGGTCGGCGTAGCGGATGATCTGCGCCGTGTGACCGATAGCGAGGTCATCAAATACTCGGCCGCGGGCTTTCGGGATTTCACCCGGATCGCGGCCTCGGACCCGACTATGTGGCGCGATGTGTTTCTGACCAACAAGGATGCGACGCTAGAGATATTGGGGCGTTTCACTGAAGAACTGTTTGCGCTGCAGCGGGCCATTCGTATAGGTGACGGCGATCAGCTGTTCGATTATTTCACGCGCACACGTGCGATCCGGCGCGGGATCATTGATGCCGGGCAGGATACGGACGCCCCGGATTTCGGTCGCGGGAAAACCAACCCATGAGGCGCGGCTGGAGCGTTCTGTCGATTGGGTGGTTGGTACTTGGTGCCACAATGGGGAATTCAACGCCATCTGAACACCTGTTGACCCCCGATGACCAACCGGTTCTGGCCTTTGCCGCTCCGGTCGGGATGCAGCCAGAGTTGCAGCCGAATACGCTGGTACAGCAGGTGCTGTTCAAAAAGCGTAAGCTGCGCAAAACATCGGTCTGCGGGAATATCGAAATTCAGGGCAAGCCGGTGGGTAATGTTCCCGGCAAGATCAAAGCCTGCGGGATCAAGGAAGCGGTACAGATCACCTCAGTTTCTGGTGTGGCGCTTAGCCGTCCGTCCACCATGGATTGCGGCACAGCAATTGCGCTGAACCAATGGGTCGAGAAAAGCGTGAAGCCCACCTTCAAAAGGCGCGGTCCCGTTGTCGAACTGCAGGTCGCGGCCCACTACGCATGCCGGACGCGCAACAACCGCAAGGGTGCGCGGATATCGGAACACGGTAAAGGCCGGGCCATAGACATATCAGGTTTCAAGATGGCGAATGGCGAGGTTGTGACCGTTCTGAACGGTTGGCGCAAGAACCCGTCAAAGAAGCAACTGACCAAGATCTGGCGCGCCGCCTGCGGGCCGTTCGGAACGGTACTTGGCCCGAATGCGGACCGGTATCACCGGGATCATTTTCACTTGGACACAGCCCGGTATCGCCGTGGCCCGTACTGCCGTTAACGCAGGATCAACCGCGGGGCCGGACCAAGGGGTAGCGGGCCAAGCGCCACATAGCCCTCACGGAAGTTCAACTGCAGATCCAGCGCGTCGGGATTGCCCCCCAAGCCAGCCATGAATTTCAGGGCACGTGTAACAGGGTCTACCGCCTGATCGGGTAGGGCCCCTGCGGCGTTGGCCATGGCAACCATCTCACGCCAATTTTCAGCCTTGATCGAAATCTCGCCTGTTGGGATGCCCTGATCGTCCACATCCAGCTCTCCGGCTGCAAACAAGCGTAGTGCACCCCATTTCATCTCGGCCAGACGCAGGGCGATCCGGGTGGGCTGAGGCCGGCTTTGCTCCAACGCGGATCGGTCCCAGGGTTTGTCAAAGGTGGCGACCATGTCCAATTCCAGCGCATCGAATGTCTGGGGCAGTGTGGTGGCGGAATGCATCATGGCGCGCAGATCATCGCCGGGGGAAAAGCCGTCGATCCGTGCGCTGATCGCATAGGCTTGAGGATTTTCGGTTTGCTCCATCACCAGACCAAGCGTGGTTCCCGCTGCTAGCAAATCAGCATCATTGGCAACGGACCATGGTCCGGCAGTCAGAGACATTTTCTCTAGCATCAGCGCGACACCAGGTTGCAACTGCAGCTCGGCCTGCAGGTCAGCTGCAACGATGGTCGACGTTTGATCGAAATAGGACAGCAGCTGCGGCGTTTCCGCGAAACGCAGAACTTGCCGACCCGGCCAGATCGCGGGGCTTTGGAATTCGATCCAGTCGGCGCTCCAGGCGGTGCCGTTGACCGGGTCGGCCAGTGCGGGGCTGTTCAGTCGGGTGACGTGGTTGAACGGATAGCCTGCTGTGGCTACGTCCGAAAAATCGGCCAGCCAGCCTCTTTCTTTTTGGTTGTCGAACCATGTTGTGATCGCGTTGCGCAATCCATATCCGGCGACGAACCAATAGGCGCTCCAGATCGCAGTGATGAAAATGACTACTCGTATTAGCCCGCGCATTGCTAATGGCCCTTTTTCCCGCCTTGAAATTGATGTTTATAGGCGCAAACGGGCAAGGACCAGTGCTATGACGATGTGGGTTTTCGGATATGGGTCGCTGCTGTGGAATCCCGGCTTTCCCGTGTCCCGCAGCGAACGCGCAACCCTGAATGGATATGCGCGGTCTTTCTGCATGAGTTCGATTCATCACCGCGGAACCGAAGAGAAACCCGGCCTTGTTCTGGCGTTGGATGAACAGCAAGACACCCTGTGCAAAGGTCTGGCCCTCGCCGTCGAAGCAGGCCACGAAGAGCGTACCTTGCATGAACTGCGCGAGCGCGAGCTGATCTCGTCGGCCTATGTCGAAAAGATGCTGGATGTGCATTTGGAAACGGACGAGGTCGTAACGGCAGTCACCTATGTTATCGACGCAGATCACGTGCAGTATTGCGGGGGCATGCCGTTGGAAGACCAGGCGCAGATCATAGCCCATGCTGTCGGCGGGCGCGGTCCAAATTCCGAATACCTTTATAACACAGCTGAACATCTGACCGAGATTGGTCTGCGTGATCCCGATCTTGAGTGGTTAGCGCAACGGGTGCGAAGCATTACCTCATAAACCCTTGGCGTCACCGGCAGATTTTCGGTAGATTCGCGTCAGAGCAGAAAAGAACCGGGAAAAACGCGCATGGCGCAGGCACAACAGGGCGCGAGACCGCATTTCTCGCAACCCATTCGTCAGATCGTAACGATGCTTGTGGCGATCGGCCTGGCTGGTATGGGCATCTTCATGGCGCTGCCTTACGTTTTGCCGGTTTTCTATGCAAACCCGTATCTGAACGGTTTTATCCTTCTGGTATTTTTCGTCGGCGTAATTGCCTGTTTTTATCAGGTGACACAGTTGATCGGTTCGGTGCGCTGGATCGAGTCCTTCGTTGGTGGCGTTGTTCATGAGGACGCGCGCACGCCTCAGCTTTTGGCACCGCTGGCGTCGCTGCTGCGGGACCGGGGTGCGCGGTCGCAGATCAGTTCCAGTTCGACCCGGTCTATTTTGGATTCGGTGGCCGAACGGGTCGAGGAAGAGCGTGAGATCACGCGTTATATCACCAATGTTCTGATCTATCTTGGGCTTTTGGGAACGTTTTTTGGCTTGGCGACGACGGTCCCCGCTATTGTCGACACGATCCGCAGTCTCAATCCGCAGGATGGCGAAGAAGGGCTGGCGGTGTTCAACCGCCTGATGGTTGGCCTTGAAACGCAACTGCAAGGAATGGGCGTGGCCTTTGGGTCTTCGTTGCTGGGTCTTGCCGGATCGCTGATTGTGGGGTTGCTGGAACTGTTCGCGGGCCACGGGCAGAACCGGTTTTATCGAGAGCTCGAAGAATGGTTGTCCTCGATCACCCGTGTCGGCTTTGCAGCAGGCGATGACGGCAGCAGCACCGAACTGGCGGTTCTGACACCGGTTCTGGATGCAATGTCCGAACAGATGAACGCCCTGCAGGACCTGTTTTCTGCGCAGGAAACCGACCGGGCAGAGTTGTCGGTCAAGTTGGGGAACCTAGTCGGCGCAATCGGAGATATGAACCAGCGTCAGTCTGAGACCGAGAATGTCACCGCTGCGCTGGAACGTGTCGCACTGGGGCAGGACGCTCTGCTGGATCATCTGCGGGAACAGGGGACCAGCGAAGGAATAGACGCAGAAAGCCGCATGCGCCTGCGCTCGATGGATGTTCAGTTGCTGCGTATACTCGAAGAAATTTCTGCAGGCCGCCAAGAAAGCATGAGCGAGCTGCGCAAGGACATCGAACTGTTGGTCAAAGCTCTTACATTGCCCCGAGGCGCCGTTCGAACCGCTCCGGAAGGAGAGTAATCCATGGCTCTGTCCCGTCGCACAGGTCAGCGGTTTCAGGGGTCGGTCTGGCCGGGTTTCGTGGATGCGATGACCGGGCTGTTGATGGTGCTGACCTTTGTGTTGACCATCTTCATGGTGGTGCAATTCGTGCTGCGCGAGACGATTTCGGGGCAAGAGGATGAACTGACCGCCCTGTCCGGCGAAGTGGCGGCCCTTGCCGGTGCTCTTGGGTTGGAAGAAAGGGAAAACAGCCGCCTTCAGGCCCGATTAGGGGCGCTGAATGCGACCCTGACGCAGGCCGAGGAAGATCTGGCGCAGGCGCAAACCAGGATCACGTCATTCGAAGCACAGGTCGCATCTCTGTTGGCCGATCAGGAGCGGTCGCTGGGGGTTATCGCCTCACTGGAATCTGAGCGTTCGGAATTGCTGAATGAACAAGAGGCCCTGAACCTGGCCCTTGCCCAAAGCCGTGCCGAGGTCGATGCCCAGGCCGAGGCCGCCCGGCTTGATGCTGCCCGCCGCGAAGCGCTTGAAGCGTTGGTGGCGGATTTGGAACAAAATGAGGTCGCGCAGGCCGCATTGGTCACCGAGCTTGAAGGCCAGCTTGACGCCGAAGAGGCCGCGCGCCTGGCCGAAGCTGCGGCTGCCGAAAACCTGCGCAATCGTCTGCAGGATGCGGATGCGGAACTGACCGCAATGACGCTGGCGCTGGAAGCGCAACGCAAGCAAGCCGAAGAAACCCTGACTCTGCTGGCCGCTGCGCAAGCCGCCAAGGCCGAGCTTGAGCGCCAATTTGGTGAGCTTGATAGCCAAGAGTTGCAGGCCCAGTTGCAAGCCGCATTGGCCGCCCAGACCGAGGCCCTCTCAGCGGAACAGATACAGCGCACATTGGCCGAAGAACGCGCAGCCTTGCTGGCCGTTGCGCGTGAGGCAATCTCTGCCGAGAAAGCCGTTTCAGCCAAGGCGCAGCGTCAGACTGCCTTGCTGAACCAGCAGATGGCAGCCCTGCGCGAGCAGCTGGGTGGATTGCAGGCCCTGCTGGACGATTACGAAGACCGCAACGCCGCCGCAGATATTCGTATTCAAACATTGGGTCAGGATCTGAACGCCGCACTCGCCCGCGCCGCCTCGGAAGAGCGTCGTCGTCGTCTGTTGGAAGAGGCCGAGCGCGCCCGGCTTGAGGCCGAGGCCGAGGCTCTTTCGGGTCAGAACCAAGAACTTACGGCGCAGGCCGAGGATCTTCAGCGATATCGCTCGGAATTCTTCGGTCGGTTGCGCGATGTGCTGGGTAATCAGGAAGGCGTTCGGATCGAGGGCGATCGGTTTGTGTTCTCGTCCGAAGTACTGTTCGATACAGGATCAGCAGTGCTGTCGTCCAAGGGTCAGCTTGAGATCGCCAAGGTGGCCAATATACTGCGCAGTGTCGCGGCTGAAATTCCCGAAGGCCTGAACTGGGTTATTCGCGTGGACGGCCATACCGACAATGTCCCGCTGGCCGGAACTGGCCGCTATCGGGACAACTGGGAGCTTAGCCAGGGACGCGCCTTGTCGGTTGTCCGTTATATGGTCGATGCGCTGGGTATTCCACCGCAGCGTCTGGCGGCCAATGGCTTTGGTGAATTCCAACCCTTCAACCCCGCAAACACCCCAGAAGCGCGCGCTCAGAATCGCCGGATCGAATTGAAGCTGACCGAGCGCTGATTGCAGCAAGGAAGGCCCATTGTCAGAGTTGGGTGGTTTTCCGGGCGCCCCTGAGATTTTCTTTTGAGACAGGAGACTCAGCTCGGGCAAGAAAAAAGCCCGGCGTAGAAGCCGGGCTTTGATTTGATGCGCTGCTTTTAATCTGCAGTCAGAAGCGGGGGTTTGTCGCCAGGGATGCGCGGTTGATCGGGGCCAAAAATGTCCAGATCCAGCTCTCCCTTCTTGACCGAGACGCGAACGACACCGCCCTTGGCCAGCTTGCCAAACAGCAGCTCCTCGGCCAGAGGTTTCTTGATGTGTTCCTGAATGACGCGTCCCAATGGGCGTGCGCCCATCTTGTCGTCATAGCCTTTGTCGGCCAGCCATTCGGCGGCTTTTGGCGTCAGATCGATGGTCACATTGCGGTCCAGTAGCTGTGCTTCAAGCTGCAGCACGAACTTCTCGACCACCTGCAGGATGACCTCTTTCGGCAGCGGCGCGAAGGAAATGACAGCATCCAGACGGTTGCGGAATTCCGGCGTGAACATACGTTCGATCGCGGCGGTATCCTCACCTTCGCGGCGGTCACGGGCAAAGCCGATGGCCGCCTTTGCCTGTTCTTGCGCCCCTGCATTCGAGGTCATGATCAGCACCACGTTGCGGAAGTTCACCGTGCGACCATTGTGGTCGGTCAACTCTCCGTGGTCCATCACTTGCAGCAGGATGTTGAACACGTCCGGGTGGGCTTTTTCGATCTCATCCAGCAGCAGAACGCAATGCGGATGCTGGTCGACACCATCAGTCAGCAAACCGCCTTGGTCGAACCCGACATAGCCCGGAGGCGCACCGATCAGGCGGCTGACCGCGTGTTTCTCCATGTATTCCGACATATCAAAACGCAGCAGTTCCACTCCCAGCGTATCCGCCAGCTGTTTCGCGACTTCGGTCTTTCCCACACCGGTTGGGCCAGCAAACAGATAGTTGCCGATGGGCTTTTCCGGCTCGCGCAGACCGGCGCGCGCCAGTTTGATGGCGCTGGACAGCGCCTCAATCGCCACGTCTTGTCCGAAGACCACCCGTTTGAGCGACTTTTCAAGGTCTTTCAGAACCTCGGCATCGTCCTTGGTGACGTTCTTGGGTGGAATCCGGGCGATCTTGGCAACAACGGCCTCGATCTCTTTGACACCGATGGTCTTGCGGCGCTTGCTTTCAGCAACCAGATGCTGGGCCGCACCGGCTTCGTCAATCACGTCGATCGCCTTGTCGGGCAGCTTGCGGTCATTGATGTAGCGTGCTGACAACTCGACCGCGGTTTTAATCGCGTCGGCTGTATATTTGATCTCGTGATGCTTTTCGAAATAGGGCTTCAGACCGCGCAGGATTTTTACGCTGTCCTCGACCGAAGGTTCGTTCACGTCAATCTTCTGGAACCGGCGGCTGAGCGCGCGATCCTTTTCGAAATGCTGGCGAAACTCTTTGTAGGTGGTCGAACCCATAGTGCGCAGTTTTCCACCCTGAAGGGCCGGTTTCAGCAGGTTCGAGGCATCCATTGCCCCGCCCGAGGTGGCACCGGCACCGATGACGGTGTGGATTTCATCAATGAACAGAACCGCGTCTGGGTGATCCTCAAGCTCGGTCACGACCGCTTTCAGGCGTTCTTCGAAATCACCGCGATAGCGGGTGCCCGCCAGCAATGCACCCATATCCAGCGAATAGATGGTGGTTTCTGACAGCACATCGGGGGCCTCGCCAGAGATGATCTTAAATGCCAGTCCCTCTGCGATTGCGGTTTTGCCAACGCCCGGATCACCGACCAGAAGCGGGTTGTTCTTGCGCCGGCGGCATAGCACCTGAATGCAGCGCTCAACCTCATCAGCGCGTCCGATCAGCGGGTCGATATCGCCTGCTCGCGATTTCGCGTTCAGGTCGATGCAGTATTTCCCCAGCGCGCTTTCTTTTTGCTCGCCATCGGCAGTGCTGGCCGGAGATTCCTCTTCCGCCTGATCCGCGCCTGATACCGAACGGCTTTCGCCGTAAGCCGGGTCCTTGGCCACACCATGGGCGATGAAATTCACCGCATCATACCGGGTCATATCCTGTTCCTGCAGGAAATAGGCTGCGTTGCTTTCGCGTTCGGCAAAGATTGCGACCAGAACATTCGCCCCGGTCACTTCGGTCCGGCCCGAACTTTGAACATGGATCGCAGCGCGCTGGATCACACGTTGGAAAGCGGCTGTCGGTACAGCCTCGGACCCGTCAATATCGGTGACAAGGTTCGATAGGTCTTCGTCGATGAATTCAACCAAAGTGCCGCGCAATTCGTCAAGATCGACGCTGCAGGCTTTCATCACGCGGATCGCATCGGGCTCTTCCAACAATGCCAGAAGCAGATGCTCCAGCGTTGCGAATTCATGTCGCCGTTCATTCGCAGCCGCCAGGGCCGCGTGGATGGCTTGTTCTAGTGTGCTCGAGAATGAAGGCACGCGGGTGCTCCTCTGTCTTGGGTCAGAAGGGGGCGGGCTGAAGGCCGGATCCCCATCCCAACCATGTCCTCATACTATTAGAGTTTGGTTGATCAGAGCCCGGCTTCAAGGGTTTTCTTGCTCTTGACAGTCACATTTGTTGTGACCGTGGCTGTGAAGTAGGTGAAATAGGTATCAAAACCGATCTTTTCTAGCCCTGATTTCAGCAAAAATTTTGGCTGGTTCGGCGCCTGCCATACCCAGATGCGCCTGAATCGCTGGGTCAGCAGCGCGCAGGAAGGGGTTAGTGGCCTTTTCCAACGCCAGAGTGGAGGGAACCGTAGGCTGTTGGGCGGCTCGGGTGCAGTCAATTTCTGCGACGCGTTTCTGCAGCGCAGAATTTCCTGGATCGACGGTGAGAGCGAATTTGGCGTTGGACTGCGTGTATTCGTGCCCTGAACAAACCAGCGTGTCATCCGGCAAGGCGCTCAGTTTACACAGCGATTCCCACATCTGCGGTGCGGTGCCTTCAAACAGGCGTCCACAACCCATTGCCATCAGGCTGTCGGCGGTAAAGACCACCGCGCTTTGCGGCATGTGAAAGGCGATATGACCAAGAGTATGTCCCGAAACGTCCAGAACAAGGACGGGTTCCCCGCCGATTTCAAAACTGTCGCCGTCATTGACCTGTTGATCCAAGGGTGGCAGGCGATGTGCGTCGGCTGCAGCGCCGATCACCGTCGCCGGGTGCTGTTCCAAAATGGCCGGCAACCCGTCTACGTGGTCGAAATGGTGATGCGTGAGCAACACATGAGACAAGCCCCAGCCACGTCGTTCCAGTTCTGACAGAATCGGATCGCTTTCGGGCGCGTCGATTAATGCGGTGTTGCCGCTAACCGCGTCATGCGCCAGAAATGCGTAGTTATCGCTGAGACATGGGATGGTGACGATCTCAAGAGGCATGGCCTTTTGCCCTTTCGTTGCTAGACTGCGCTCAGCTAATCCGATTGGCCAGGTGTCCGCAATGCATCTTGATGTGCAGGATCTTAGGAATTTCTACTACCGCAGCACTCTTGGTCGTGCAGCGCAGGCGGCCATTCGTGGGCGAATGATTGATCTGTGGCCCGAGGCCAAAGGTCAAACCGTCGTAGGGTTTGGCTTTGCCGTGCCGTTGTTGCGGCCCTACCTGAAAGATGCGCGCCGCGTCATCGGGCTGATGCCCGGGCCGCAGGGGGTGATGCCCTGGCCTGCGGGAATGCCCAACGTATCTGTTTTGACGGAAGAGACCTTGTGGCCGATTGAAACGGGCCATGTGGACAAGCTGGTGGTGATGCATGGACTTGAAACGTCACAACGTCCCGCCGAATTGCTGGCGGAATGCTGGCGTGTGCTTGGTCCCGGTGGACGGGCGCTTTTTATCGTACCGAACCGTGCGGGGCTGTGGTCACGGACCGATCGAACGCCATTTGGATTCGGGCGCCCTTATTCTGCCTCGCAGTTGGAAAGCCAGCTAAGGGCGCATCACTTTATGACGGATAACTATTGTTCCGCCTTGTATTTGCCTCCGTCCTTCCGTCGGTTCTGGTTGAAATCCGGCAGCCTGATAGAGAAAACTGGCCAGCGATTGCCGACGATCATGGCAGGCGGCGTTCTGATGGTTGAGGCGACAAAGCAAATCAGACCGCCCAGCGGAACCGTCACCAAAGCGACAGGGCGCCGTCAGATCAAGGCGCTGGATGGCCTGCTCAAGCCAGCCTAGCGCAACGCCGGTACTAGCTTCCATCATAAGGCCGAAACACGCGAAAATGGCTGCAGGAATCGCAAAACCTTGCGGTTTGGTAACATTTTTCACCCTCATCAGCCGTATAAAAGGGTCGCACCCAAGCTAAGTATCTGAAATAGAACGCTTTGTGGATAAGGTGCCCATGGTGATAATATGTTGCTAGCTGGGTTTACCTCTGCTACATCCCCGTTGATTTTGATCCCCGGCCTTATGGACGGGGTTTCTTCACGCCCCCGGGTAGCTGCCGCAACGCGAATTCGGGGCCCAAAATATCGGAAGGGTGGACGTGTCCGAACCAGCTTCGATTTCCACAGGCATCGCCGAGCGCTATGCCACAGCGATTTTTGAGATCGCTAAAGAGAATAAAGACCTCGCAGGTCTGGAAACCGGAATCAACGATCTGGCAGCAGCATTGGGCGACAGTGCCGATCTGCGCGACCTGATCGCCTCGCCTCTGGTTTCGCGCGCTGAACAAGAAGGCGCGATTACAGCGATTGCCGACAAGATGGGTCTGAACGCCATCCTGCGCAACACGCTGGGTCTGATGGCGCAGAAACGCCGTCTGTTCGTTGTGCCGCAACTGGTGCAGGTTCTGCGCGACATGCTGGCCGAAGAGCGTGGCGAAGTGACCGCCGATGTCGCCTCGGCCAAGGCGCTGACTAAGACACAGATGGATAAACTGTCCAAAACGCTGTCCGAGCGTGTGGGCAAGACAGTGACAATAAATGCGACCGTTGATGAAAGCCTCATCGGCGGTCTTGTCGTTAAAGTGGGCTCGAAGATGATCGACAGCTCGATCCGCTCCAAGCTCAACTCCCTACAGAATGCAATGAAAGAGGTCGGATAAATGGGAATCCAAGCTGCAGAGATTTCTGCAATCCTGAAGGACCAGATCAAGAATTTTGGTCAGGAAGCCGAAGTGGCCGAAATCGGTCGCGTGCTGAGCGTCGGTGACGGGATTGCCCGTGTATACGGCCTGGACAATGTGCAAGCCGGTGAGATGGTCGAATTCCCCGGTGGCATCATGGGCATGGCGCTGAACCTGGAAAGCGACAACGTCGGTGTTGTTATCTTTGGTTCTGACCGTGACATCAAAGAAGGTGACACTGTTAAGCGCACCAACTCGATCGTGGACGTGCCAATCGGCAACGGTCTGCTGGGTCGTGTTGTTGACGGCCTGGGCAACCCGCTGGACGGCAAGGGCCCGATCGAATCCACCGAGCGCGGCGTTGCAGACGTCAAAGCGCCGGGCATCATCCCGCGTAAATCGGTTCACGAGCCGATGGCAACCGGCCTGAAATCGGTCGATGCGATGATCCCGATTGGCCGTGGCCAGCGAGAGTTGATCATTGGTGACCGTCAGACCGGTAAAACTGCCGTTGCTCTGGACGCGATCCTGAACCAGAAAGTGTACAACGAAGCAGCGGGCGACGATGAGTCCAAGAAGCTGTACTGCGTTTATGTGGCCATCGGCCAAAAGCGTTCGACCGTTGCTCAGCTGGTGAAGAAACTGGAAGAATCCGGTGCGATTGAATATTCGATCGTTGTGGCCGCAACGGCGTCCGACCCGGCGCCGATGCAGTTCCTGGCACCCTATGCCGCGACCGCGATGGCTGAATTCTTCCGCGACAACGGCCGCCACGCGCTGATCATCTATGATGACCTGTCGAAACAGGCCGTGTCCTATCGTCAGATGTCGCTGCTGCTGCGCCGTCCGCCCGGACGTGAAGCCTATCCTGGCGACGTTTTCTACCTCCACTCCCGCCTGCTGGAGCGTTCGGCGAAGCTGAACGAAGACTTCGGCGCGGGCTCGTTGACGGCTCTGCCGGTTATCGAAACCCAGGGTGGCGACGTTTCGGCGTTTATTCCGACCAACGTGATCTCGATTACCGACGGCCAGATCTTCCTTGAAACCGAGCTGTTCTATCAGGGTATCCGTCCTGCTGTGAACACCGGTCTGTCGGTTTCGCGTGTAGGCTCCTCGGCTCAAACCAACTCGATGAAGTCGGTTGCCGGCCCGGTTAAGCTGGAGCTGGCTCAGTACCGCGAAATGGCTGCCTTTGCGCAGTTTGGTTCCGACCTTGACGCCGCGACCCAGCAGCTGCTGAACCGTGGTGCGCGTCTGACCGAGCTGATGAAACAGCCGCAGTACTCGCCGCTGACCAACGCTGAAATCGTCTGCGTCATCTTCGCCGGCACCAACGGTTACCTCGACAAGATCGACGTATCCGACGTTGGCCGCTATGAAGCTGGCCTGCTGGCGCACCTGCGTGGCAAGCACGCGGATCTGCTTCAGTGGATCACGGACGAAGATCCCAAGATCAAGGGTGATGCTTCCGACAAGATCAAGGCTGCGCTGGACGAATACGCCGCAACCTTCGCTTAAGGGAGAGGCGGGCACATGCCAAATCTTAAGGAACTAAAAAACAGGATCGAGTCGGTCAAATCGACCCGCAAGATCACCAAGGCCATGCAGATGGTCGCGGCAGCTAAACTGCGCCGCGCCCAGGAATCTGCCGAAGCCTCGCGCCCCTATGCCGCACGGTTCAATGCCGTGATGGCGGGGCTGGCGGCATCGGTCGGGGGCAGCGACAGCGCCCCCAAGCTGCTCCGGGGTACGGGCAGTGATGATGTCCATCTGCTGGTTGTCATGACAGCTGAACGCGGCCTGTGTGGCGGCTTTAATTCGAACATCGCCAAGCTGGCCCGCGCCAAAGCATATGAGCTGAAGGCCAAGGGCAAAACGGTCAAGATACTGACCGTCGGCAAGAAAGGTCGCGACGCAATCAAGCGCGACTATGGCGATCTGTTCGTTGGACATGTCGACCTGAGCGAGGTCAAGCGGCTGGGTTACACCAACGCGCAGGACATTGCGAAGGACGTTCTGTCCCGTTTCGACGCGGGTGAGTTTGACGTTGCCACGATCTTCTACTCGAAGTTCGTCAACGTCGTAAGCCAGATCCCGACGGCACAGCAGATCATCCCTGCCTCTTTCGAGGATGTCGAAGGGGACGACAGCGGCGCGGTCTTTGATTATGAGCCCAGCGAAGAGGCCATCCTGGCCGATCTGCTGCCCAAGGCGGTTGCGACTGCGATCTTCTCGGGACTGCTCGAAAACGGGGCCTCGGAACAGGGTGCACGGATGTCCGCGATGGACAACGCGACACGCAACGCGGGTGAGATGATCGACAAGCTGACGATCCAGTTCAACCGTTCGCGTCAAGCCGTGATCACCAACGAGCTGATTGAAATTATTTCCGGCGCCGAAGCGCTGTAGAGACAAACCGGAGACGAAACATGGCGAATGCAAAAGGCAAAGTCACACAGATCATCGGGGCCGTTGTTGACGTGCACTTCGAAGATGAACTGCCTGAAATTTTGAACGCGCTGGACACCACCAACAACGGCAAGAAGCTGGTTTTGGAAGTGGCTCAGCACCTGGGCGAAAACACAGTCCGCACCATCGCGATGGACGCGACAGAAGGTCTTGTACGTGGTGCCGAAGTCACGGACACCGGCGCACCGATTGCGGTTCCAGTCGGCAACGCGACCCTGGGCCGTATCCTGAACGTTGTGGGCGAGCCCATCGACGAAAAAGGCCCCGTGGAAACCACCGAAACGCGCTCCATCCACCAGGACGCGCCGGATTTCGCGGATCAGGCCACTGAATCCGAAGTTCTGGTGACCGGCATCAAGGTTGTTGACCTGCTGGCCCCTTACGCCAAAGGCGGTAAGATCGGCCTGTTCGGCGGCGCCGGTGTTGGCAAAACCGTTCTGATCATGGAATTGATCAACAACATCGCCAAAGTGCACTCAGGCGTGTCCGTGTTCGCCGGTGTTGGTGAGCGGACCCGTGAAGGCAACGACCTGTATCACGAGATGATTGAATCCGGCGTTATCGTTCCCGACAAGCTGGAAGACTCGAAAATCGCGCTGGTTTACGGCCAGATGAACGAGCCTCCGGGTGCCCGTATGCGGATCGCTCTGTCGGGTCTGACCCTGGCGGAACAGTTCCGTGATGCAACCGGTGCCGACGTTCTGTTCTTTGTCGACAACATCTTCCGCTTTACGCAGGCGGGTTCCGAGGTTTCGGCTCTGCTGGGTCGTATTCCTTCGGCGGTGGGCTATCAGCCGACACTGGCGACCGACATGGGCGCGATGCAGGAACGCATCACCTCGACCAAGTCCGGCTCGATCACGTCGGTTCAGGCCGTCTATGTTCCTGCGGATGACTTGACCGACCCTGCGCCGGCCACATCGTTTGCACACCTGGACGCGACAACCGTTCTGAACCGTGCGATCTCGGAAAAGGGTATCTACCCTGCCGTTGACCCGCTCGACTCGACCTCGCGTCTTCTCGACCCGGCCATCGTCGGTGAAGAGCATTATACCGTTGCGACTGACGTTCAGCAGATCCTCCAGCGCTATAAGTCGCTGCAGGACATCATCGCGATCCTCGGCATGGACGAACTGTCGGAAGAAGACAAACTGACCGTGGCCCGTGCCCGTAAGATTGAACGCTTCCTGTCGCAGCCGTTTGACGTGGCCGAAGTCTTCACTGGCTCGCCTGGTGTTCAGGTTCCTCTGGATGTCACCATCGCGTCGTTCAAGGCCGTTGTGGCCGGCGAATACGATCACCTGCCCGAGGCAGCCTTCCTGATGGTTGGCGGCATCGATGAAGTGATCGCCAAAGCGGAAAAGATGGCCGCAGAAGCCGCCTAAGGAGCACACCTGATGGCAAACACGATGCACTTTGACCTCGTCAGCCCCGAGCGGAGCCTTGCTTCGCTCGCGGTGACTGCGGTCCAGCTTCCCGGCGCGGACGGGGACATGACGGCGATGCCCGATCATGCCCCCACCATCACCACGTTGCGCCCCGGCCTGCTAAAGGTCGAGGCACCCGAAGGGTCCAGCGAATACCTGGTCACCGGCGGGTTTGCCCAGATCAATGGCGACAGCATGTCGGTTCTGGCCGAAAAGGCCATTCCGGTCTCTGAAGTGACCCGCGCGCATCTGGACGATCTGATCGCCGAGGCACGTGCGTCGCATGACGCGGCCAAAGGCGGCGACGATCAATCAGTCGTCGACGATGCGGCCAAGCTGCTGGCCGATATGGAAGCTCTTGGGACACATATGAGCCTGTAAGTTTCAGGACATGTAGATTTAGAAACGGCCCTGCCTGTGCGGGGCCGTTTTTTTTTGTGGTGATTTTGGATGAAGGGCGGTCTAAGGTTCCGTAATTCTTTATAAAAGACGACAAAATGCAGACTTTTAGTACCCATCCGATTGGTATCGACCAAGGCGAAGTTGTGCTGTTCTCCGACTTCGCAGATGGCGGTGATATGTGGACAGGCGAGGGGCCGCGCGAACGACGCTCGGACATTGAATTCAGCCAGCCATACCGTTCCGCGCCTGTTGTACAGATCAGCGTGTCACTGTGGGATGTTGATACATCTTCGGCATTGCGTGCCGAGGTCAAGGCCGAGGACATCACGCCCGTGGGATTTTCTGCGGTGTTCCGTACCTGGTCGGATACCCGCATCGCGCGCATCCGAATATCTTGGACAGCGTTCGGCGAGGTGCCGCATGAGGATGACTGGGATATTCTGTGAAGCCAGCCTTGGGTTTAGGACTCGTCCGATGCCTCTATCATGGCGACCCGGTGTGCATGCCGTCCGCCTTCGAATTCGGCTGACAGGAACGCATCCACTATATCCAGCGCCTGACCCTCACCCACGACTCGGGCGCCGACAGACAGCATGTTGGCGTCGTTATGCTGGCGGATCATGCGTGCGGAAAAGGCATCCGAGCAGACACCGCAGCGAATGCCGGGGACCTTGTTGGCCGCCATCATGATACCTTGACCCGTTCCACACAGAACGATGCCAAGCTGACAATCCCCGGAAGCCACTGCTTGGGCGGCGGCTTTGCCATGAACAGGGTAATGGGTGCTCTCAGGTGTCTTGGGGCCGATATCGACGACGTCCCATCCCTGGGCCGCAATATGAGAGGCAACCGCCTGGCGTAATTCGATAGCTGCGTGGTCGCTGGATAGAACAATGCGTTTTGAGGCTGTCACGGTAAACTCCGACCTGTATTGCAGAAAGAAAAGAGGCGGCCCTTGGGCCGCCGCGTTCGATCAATCCCTATGATACATCGACTCGTAGATCGGCGTCAGGGTCTTATCCTCGAACAGTGACGATACACTGGTGCCGTTCCAGATATTCAGGATCGCCTGCGTAAAGATCGGGGCTGTGGGCACGATGCGGATGTTCTTGGCCTTGGTAATTTCTTCTGTCGGCTGGATCGTGTCGGTCAGCACCAGAGATTTCATCACCGAATTGGTCACGCGTTCGACCGCAGGGCCGCTCATGACGCCGTGTGTGATGTAGGAATGAACTTCTTTCGCACCGTTATCCAGCAGCACCTGCGCCGCTTTGCACAGGGTGCCGGCGGTGTCGCACATGTCGTCCACGATCAGGCAGATCTTGTCTCTGACATCGCCGATCACGGTCATCTCGGCGACTTCGCCAGCCTTTTCGCGGCGCTTGTCCACGATCGACAGCGGGGCGTTGATCCGTTTGGCCAGCTCGCGCGCGCGGGCCACGCCGCCCACATCGGGGGATACGACCATGATCTCATCAAGGCTGTCCTTGAACTGGTGCTTCACATCCAGCGCAAAGATTGGCGAGGCGTAGAGGTTGTCGACGGGCATGTCGAAGAACCCCTGAATCTGCGCTGCATGCAGATCCATGGTCAGGATACGCTCGATCCCGGCGCCGGTCAGCATGTTCGCCACCAGCTTGGCACTGATCGGAGTGCGGGCCTTGGTGCGGCGGTCCTGACGGGCATAGCCGAAATAGGGGATCACTGCGGTAATCCGTTGCGCGGATGAGCGGCGCAGCGCGTCAGCGATGATCAGCAGCTCCATCAGATTGTCATTCGCCGGGTTCGAAGTTGGCTGAACGATGAACATATCCTCGCCGCGCACGTTCTCGAACACTTCGACAAAGATTTCACCGTCGTTGAACCGTTCGACCCGGGCATCGACCAGACCCTGATCGACGCCGCGATACAGGCTCATTCGGCGTGCAATGGATTCGGCAAGCGGAAGATTAGCGTTCCCAGCGATTAACTTGGGTTCGTGAAGTGTCGGCATCGGCTGAGGTCCCCGGGCAGCAATGGCAAATGTGACAGATTCGTGATGTTGACACCGCTTAGCATGGCCTTACCGTCCAGCAAAGATAACGCTGCGGAGAAAGTGAACATGGCCCAAATTGACTACTATTTTGCGACACTCTCGCCATACACCTACCTGGCCGGACTGCGTCTGGAAGAGATCGCGGCCAAACATGACGCCAGGATCAACTACAAACCGCTGGATATCATCGCCCTGTTCGGACGCACGGGAGGTGTTCCGCCCAAGGACCGCCATATCTCGCGCATCGAATACCGGACGCAAGAAATGCAGCGACAGTCAAAAAAGCTGGGTATGGCGTTCAACCTGCAACCGGCCCATTGGCCCACCAATGCGGCGCCGTCTTCCTATGCCATTATCGCGGCCATTCAGGACGGGTCGGGGAATGTGGGGCAGCTGGTGCATTCCTTTGTGCGCGCCTGCTGGGCCGAGGAAAAGGACATCGCGCAGGACGACGTGATCCGCGCTTGCCTGGCTGACGCTGGGTTTTCCCCGGATCTGGCCGTTAGCGGCTTGCTGCTCGGGGCTGAGACCTATACCGCCAATCTGGAAGAGGCCGTGGAACGCGGAGTATTTGGCGCCCCGTTCTACATTACAGAAGACGATCAGCGGTTCTGGGGGCAGGACAGGTTGGACGACCTGGACAGGCATCTGGCCGATCTGAGGGGATAGGACACTATAATGGCTGTTGCGCAGAACCTGCATGTCACGCGGCTGGGGCAGGGCAATCGCCCTGTGCTGGCCCTGCATTGTACCATTGCTCATTCCGGGGTCTGGGCTGGTCTTGTGGCAGCGATGCAAGGGCAGGCAAGTTTTGTCGCTCCGGACATGCTCTCCCATGGGCGCAGCCCGGATTGGGATGGTCAGGGGGACCTGTATGATCGGCTGACCGAAGCCACGCTTGAACATCTGACCGAGCCGATGGACGTGATCGGGCATTCCTTTGGCGCGGCCTTAGCCTTGCGGCTGGCGGTCGAGCACCCAACATTGGTTCGCAGTGTCGTCCTGATAGAACCGGTGTATTTTGCCGTGGCACAGCAGGAGGCCCCGGACCTTGTGGCGGAATATGCGCATGTTGCCCAACCCTGTATGGACGCGCTTGCATCAGGCGACGAACCTCTGGCGGCAAGGCTGTTCAACCGGTTGTGGGCCGGAGATAGGGGACCGCGTTGGTCAGACATGCCCGAAACTGCACGGGCGGGGATGGTGCGTGGAATTCATCTGGTATCCGAGGTCGAAAACGAACTGATAATGGATTCCAAAGGTTTGCTACGGCCCGAGCGGATCGCACACGCCAATATGCCGGTATTGCTGCTGCATGGGGCGCTCACCCACCCAGTGATGGTCGCGATAAACTCTGGATTGAAATCCCGTCTTCCAATGGCCGAAAGCGCCGTGATCGAAGGGGCAGGGCATATGGCTCCGATCTCCCACCCGACAGAGACCGGCACTCTGATCGAGGCTTTTTGGAACAGACTGCCTGCCACTGCCAGAAGCTTCGGGCGCGTCGTTACAAGAGCGCGATGAACCGATCAATTTGCGCAGGCTCGATGGACCAGTCACAAACCAGCCGACAGGCTAGAATTTCGCTGTCATCTGCCCCGTCCAGTTCTGCCCCCCACAGGTGGTAAACAGCACCTGCGGCATGCAGTTGCTTGTGTTGGGCGCGTGAAAACTGGGCAAAAATCATATTCGCCTGCGGCGCGTGCAGGAAAGAGGCACCTTTGGACTGCAATCCCTCGGTCAGACGGGCGCAGTTGTTATTGGCCTGACGGGCCAGTGTCAGCCACAGATCATCCTGCAGATACGCCGCCATTTGGGCGGACAGATAGCGGTGCTTGGAGAACAGGTGCGCCCCGCGCTTGCGGCGCAATTCGAATTCCCAGGCTTTGCTTTCATCAAAGAAGACAACGGCTTCGACGCCCATCAGCCCGTTTTTGGTCCCGCCAAAACTGACCGCATCCACGCCTGCTTTCCACGTCATCTCGGCGGGTGAGCAGTTCAACGCAACAAGGGCGTTGGAAAAACGCGCACCGTCCAAATGGACTGGCAGCCCATACTCTTTGGCCACAGCGCAGAGCGCCTGCAATTCTGACAGGGTGTAAACAGACCCTCGTTCGGTCACCTGCGTAATGGATACAGGTCCGCGCTGCGGTCCATGCACGCCGCGTGTTTCTTCGGCCAGAATCGAGCCGCGCAGCGCGTCCGGCGCCATCTTGTCCGCGCCCGGAACCAGCGTCAGCTTGGCGCCGCTGTAAAACTCGGGCGCGTTGCACTCATCCTCGTGGATATGGGCCACAGGTGAGCAGAACACCGTCTCCCACGGCTGCGCCAGCGTCGCCAGCGCCAGCGAATTCGCGGCCGTCCCGGTGGCCACCAGATACACGGCGGCGCCAGGTGCCTCGAACACCCCGCGAATGCGATCCCGGACCTCATTCATCAGGGTGTCGGTTCCATAGGCCATCTGATAGCCCTGATTGGCAGCATTCAGCGCTTCCATGACCGCCGGGTGAACCGGCCCCGAATTGTCAGAGGCAAAGTACATTAGCTGGGCTCCTCGATGATATGATCTTCCCACTCCTCCAGCGGAGTTTCGAATTCCGATACCGTGCGCCCCTGAACCGAGACTCCGGCGGCATGAACGCTGTCCGGTGTGCCAGAAATCAAGGGGTGCCAGTCGTGTAGGGGTTTGCCCTCCCACAACAGGCGATAGGCACAGGTCTGTGGCAGCCAATAGGCGTGATCGTTGATGTTGCCCGGCGTCATCACGATACATTCCGGCACAAATTGGTGGCGGATATCGTATTGGGTGCAGCGGCAACTTTCGTCATCCAGCAGACGGCAGGCGACGCAGGTCAGGGCAACCTCGCCGGTGTCTTCATCTTCCAGTTTGTTCAGACAACATTTGCCGCAGCCATCGCACAAAGCTTCCCATTCGGCTTGGTTCATGCGGGTTAGCGGTTTTCGTTCCCAGAACCTGGGGGGCAGGCCGGTGCGGTCGATCGGATCCGTTGTCATCGGTCCGCCAGCAGGCCGCGGGCCTTGTCGCAATCGGCATCCATCTGCGCGATCAGGCCGTCCAGACCGTCAAAGGTCATCTCGGGGCGCAGGTATTCTACCAGACCCACCGACAGGGTCGCGCCATAAAGGTCACCCGAGAAGTCGAACAGGAAGGTTTCGATATTGGGGACCTCACCATTGAACATCGGTCGCGTCCCAACCGAGGCTGCGCCCTGATAGCTGCCCAGATTAGGTCCATCCAGAACATCGACCAGAACGGCATAGACGCCGAATCTTGGCGGATGCAGCCCCTCAATGGACATGTTTGCGGTGGGAAATCCCAGTTCACGGCCCCGTTGTTCTCCTCCGATCACCTCGCCTTCGATCCGGTGCCAGTGACCCAGCATGGTAGCGGCATCCTGCGGGCGGCCCTCGGTCAGTGCAGTACGGATCGCAGTGGATGAAACGACATTTTCGGACCGCTCCATCAACGGAGCGATGGTGACACCGAACCCCATCTCTTGCCCAAAGAGCACCAAGTCATCAGCGGTGCCGCTGCGGCCTTTGCCGAAACAGAAATCGGCACCGACGACGACATGCGACAGGCCGAGCCCGTCGCAGATCACGTTGCGGGCGAATTCCCTGGGCGTCAGGCCAGCCAATGCGGCGTTGAACGGCAGCTCATACAGCTTTTCGACCCCCAGTTTTGCTAACCGGTGCGCGCGGGCATTGCCGCGCATCAGGCGAAAGGGCGGGGTGTCCGGGGCGAAATATTCTCTGGGATGCGGCTCGAATGTCAGTACGCCCAAAGGTGCACTCGGCGCGGCGCTGAGGGCCAGTTCAATCACAGATTGGTGGCCGATATGAACGCCGTCGAAATTCCCGATCGCCACGCTGGCGCCGCGATCTTGGGGTTCGATGAATTGGAGGTCACGAATGATGCGCATAGCGACTGCCTAGCGGGACAGGCGCGCTTGTTCAAGGGTCTGAGACCCCCGGAAACGCTCAGTCGAATTTGCGCGACGGGGCCAGCACCATGGCTTCGCCGACCAGCACCTTCTTGCCATCCACTGCGCAGTGACAATCGAGCTTGACCCGACGCTTGGCAAAATCAATGTCGATCACCTTGACCTCGGCATAGACCATGTCACCCGGGCGAACAGGAGCGAGAAACTTCAGCGATTGCCCCATGTAAACTGTGCCGTGGCCCGGCAACTGCTCGCCGATCACGGCCGAGATCAGACCCGCGGTCAGCATCCCATGCGCGATGCGCCCCTCGAAGATCGTGTCGCGGGCGTAATCGTCGTCCAGATGTACGGGGTTTCTGTCGGTCGACACCTGAGCAAACATTTCGATATCCTCGTCCGTCACCACTTTGCGAAGGTGACGGGACATGCCCATCTCGATGTCTTCAATACAGATCGTGCCGCGTGGAAGATTATCCAACATGTTGCCCTCACTCGAATTCATCGGGCAACAAAAAAATCAAAGTTACCCCCGTTGGGAAACTTTATTACTTTGCAACTGCAGAAAATCAAGCCTTTTTTGACTACCTAAGGCGGCCGATCGTATAGGTCGGATTTATCTTTTCCTTTTGAATATAATCAGTTAGGGATTCATGATGCGGATGTGCCTCGGTTTTTGTCTCGGCCGCGGCTAGCCCGCCCGAGATGAAAAGAGAATCAATGCCTTCCCCCATTCCCCCCAGAATGTCGGTGTGCGGACCGTCTCCGATGACAAGAATGTCCCCATCGGGGAAGTCGTGGCCAAGTTCCTGCAACCTGCGGCGGGCAAGATCATAGATCGGCGGATGAGGCTTTCCGAAATATAGGCTTTCGCCACCCATTTCCGTATAAAGCCTGGCTAATGCACCAGCGCACCACTCCCGAACCTCGCCGCGGTCCACCACAATATCGGGATTGGCACAAAGCAGCTTCAGCCCCTTTTGTTTGGCGTACAGGAAATCAGCGCGGTTCACAGACGGATCGGCCATAGGATCGAAGGGGCCGCAACAAGCAATGCCCTCTGCCTCGGCCAGCGGCACGCGCTCGATATGAATCGGGTGGTCCAACAACTTCAGCGGTTCAAAGAATCCCGCGTCCCGCTGCCATTCGCCCATGAAATAGACCTTTTCGCCCACTGCGCCACGGAACATGGCCGACCGGGCCGAATCTCCGCTGGTTGCAATCGTGTCATAGGCGTCGTCTGGGACATTGAATTGCGCCAGCTGGGTAGCGACGCCAGCACGCGGCTTGGGTGAGTTTGTCACCAGGACAACAATGCCGCCTTGCGCGCGATAGGCCTGCAGGGCCGCAACCGCTTCGGGGTAAGCGGTGATGCCATTGTGAACACAGCCCCAAAGATCGACGAATAGGGCTTTATACCGGCTGGAAACCTCGGGCAATGCGTGGATGATCTGCGTCATGATGGGCCCCCATTGATCTGGAAAGAGTGTCGTTTGAGCCTAAGACAGTGCGTGTGGTGTTTGGCCGGTAAGGGCAATGCCTAGCAAAAAAGGCGCCCGATCAAGGCGCCTTTGGTGATTTTGGGATCAGACCTTGAGGTTCGGAATGATCTGTTTCTTACGGCTCATGATCCCGGGCAGAACGACCGCGTCGCCATCAACCGAAGCGCCAAAGCTTTTCTCGGCCACGGCTTTGACCAGATCGTTGGGAACCAGCAGGGTGGCTTCTTCGTTCAGAATATCGACCACGAACAGCAATACCTGATCGACACCGTCCTCTTTTGCTACGTCGGCCATCGACGCCGCAAGGCTGTCTTTGCGGTCCAGCACGACACCCGGTGCTGTGGTTTCCAGAACCGAAACGCGGAATTTGGTGCCGTCGACTTCGTATTCCTTGCTGTCCATCCGGATCAGATCGGCGTCCGAGAATGAGGACACATCTGATTTGGCCGCGAACATTTCTGCAGCATAGGCCGAGACGTCCAGACCCAGATCCGCGGCCAGTTTTTCGGCCACAGCGCGGTCATGCGCGGTTGTGGTGGGCGAGCGGAATTCCAACGTGTCCGACAGGATGCAGGTCAGCGCCGCGCCTTTGATGGCATCGGGCATTTTGGCGGCATCGACGCCGATCATGTCGACCATGATAGTGGCGGTGCAGGCCAGCGGCCGCACGGTGATGTCGATCGGGCCTTTGGTTTCCAGACCGCCGACCAGTTTGTGGTGGTCGATAATGGCGCGGATATCGGCGCCGTTGATACTGGCGGGCAGCTCGGCGGGGTTGTTCGTGTCGACAATAACAACCGGCGCGTCAGCCTCTACGTCTGTGATGATGCGCGGCTTGGGCAGGTCCCAGTGCTGCAGCATAAAGGCTGCTTCAGTGTTGGGTTCACCCAGCAGGACAGGCTCGGCCTGTTCGCCTTTGATTTCGTTCATGTACCACGACCACAGGATCGGCGAACCGGTGGAATCAGTGTCGGGGGATTTATGTCCAAATACGAGGGTTGTCATTTCAGCGTCCTGAGGAGAGTAGATTTGGGCGCCTTATAGGGTGGTCTGGCACACTTGTCACCCGCCCCTGCGTAAACTGCGACGAAGGGTAAGGCCGGGCCTAGAAAGCGGCACGTTTCAGCGTGTATCCAGCCTGTTCCAACTGGTTCAACAGACCATGGTCATCGCCCAAATGTCCGGCGCCCACAGCAATGACCACCGTTTGGTCCTGAATGGCCAAAATGTGCTGCATCCAGTTGTTGTTGCGCCCGACTAGAAGTTGCTGTTCGAAACTGGACCACTCTTCGTCGAAGACCTCTTGTGACAGACCGGATGTTTCAAGCCCTTGTAGTCTGGCAAATTGGATGATCTCTGCGTGCTTTTCTTCTAGATAGGCATTGACCATAGTCGCCAGCTGATCCTCGCTGCTTTCAAAGGCACTGGCCATGCGGATCAGTGATTGCACCTGCTTTTCGATCGGGTGCTGGTCAAACATCGCCATCAGATCGTCAATCTGCTCTAACGAGTACTGGGGGATGTCATGGGCTTCGGCCATGTCGGTCAGGCGCGCGTCCATTCCATAGCTGGCTTCCGGATTCTCGGTCATGCATGGGGGGACACCCAGCATCATGCTCAGAAACCAGGGGCGCATTTTTGCAGCCATCCAACTGGGGATGCCACGCTCTGCCAGGCCGCTGGACAGGGCGGCCCAGTCCTCTTCCGGCATCAGCTCAATCAGGGTGGGACCTGAGGTGATCAGAACAGGGCTGAGGTCTTTGGCCAGTTCCTGTTCAAATGCAGTCATTTCGTCCTGGGTCACTTCGAAATAGAACGCATCCGCCTGGCTGAGTGTCGGTTCCAGCCTTTCTGTGACGGCGTCCATACGCAGGTCGTTTGTGTGCAGCGTTCCTATCAGATGCAGAACTGTATCGCCTTTTGTCGCGATCCAGTGATTGCCTTCCGGGTACGGGAAGTCGGCCAAAGCCTGCTGCAAATCAGCTTGCGCCTCTGGACTTAGGTCAGACCTCAGGTCGCGCCCCTCGCAGGCCGCTTGGGCCGAGAAAGGTACCAGCAGACAAGCCAAAAAGATCAAAAAACGCATCGTACCATCCTGGTTGGATCAATCCCTATATGGGGTGCGACCTTGCCGGGGCCAAGGCCGGTGTTCAACCTGCCTGGATGGACACTGACCTGATCTGTGTCTGGCATTCCACAGTAATTCGAATAGCATGAGCCACATGGACCGCGAGCAGGATCTCTACCCCCCAATCAAGGCGCTGTTAGAGCGTCAGGGCTATACCGTCAAAGGCGAGGTCGGTGCGGTCGATGTCATGGCTGTTCGTGAGGGTGAAGAGCCTGTGATTGTAGAGTTGAAGTTGCGTTTCTCATTGGCGCTGTTTCACCAGGCAATCACCCGACTGAAGGTTACTGAAAATGTCTATATCTGTGTTCTCAAGCCCCGCGGACGCACGGCCAGGCGGGCGTTGAAGGACAACACGGCGCTATGTCGAAGGTTGGGCCTTGGCCTGATAACTGTTCGGGCGGATGGCGTTGTCGAGGTGCATTGTGATCCTGGGCCCTACGCCCCGCGAAAAGACAAGGCCAAAACAGCGCGGCTGCTGCGCGAGTTTGACAGGCTTGAAGGTGATCCGAACGCAGGCGGCGCCACACGCCACGGCCTCGTCACCGCCTATCGTCAGGATGCTTTGCGCTGTGCGGCGCATCTTGCAGAATGTGGTGCCACAAAAGGGGCAGATGTTGCTAAGGCAACCGGTGTTTCGATTGCGACCCGGCTGATGCGCGAAAACCATTATGGCTGGTTCGACAAAATTGAAAAAGGCGTCTACGCCTTGTCGGAATCCGGACAAGAGGGTCTGAAGCACTGGGCCTATAGCTGGGATCAGCCTGACTGAGTCCCAAGGATAAAAAATTCTTCACGCTTGTTGACTCAGGGATTTCGACCCCCTAGCTATACGCCGTTATCACTCGCAAGGGTCGAGTGCTAACGCCTCGCCGCAAGGTGAGGGGAGGATAAATAAACTTTGAGCCCAAGGAGCTGCAAAGATGGCATTGAAACCGCTTCATGACCGCGTGTTGGTTCGCCGTACCGAAAGCGATGAGAAAACCGCTGGTGGTCTGATCATTCCCGACAGCGCGAAAGAAAAGCCCAGCGAAGGCGAAGTTGTTGCGACCGGCGAAGGCGCACGCAAGGACAGCGGCGAGCTGATCGCAATGGCTGTAAAAGCTGGCGACAAGATCCTGTTCGGCAAATGGTCGGGCACCGAGGTCCAAGTCAACGGCGAAGAGCTGCTGATGATGAAAGAAAGCGACATCATGGGGATCATCGAGTAAGCCCACGCGCTTCCTCTGATCTTCATCCCAATACATTTTCTCAAGGAGAAACGACATGGCTGCTAAGGACGTCAAGTTCGACACCGATGCCCGTAACCGCATGCTGGCAGGTGTGAACATCCTGGCCGACGCTGTCAAAGTGACCCTGGGCCCCAAAGGCCGCAACGTGGTTCTGGACAAATCTTTCGGCGCGCCGCGCATCACCAAAGACGGTGTTTCGGTTGCCAAGGAAATCGAACTGGAAGACAAGTTCGAAAACATGGGCGCGCAGATGGTGAAAGAAGTCGCCAGCCGCACCAATGACGAAGCCGGCGACGGCACCACCACCGCAACCGTTCTGGCTCAGTCCATCGTCAAAGAAGGTCTGAAGCAGGTTGCAGCGGGCCTGAACCCGATGGACCTGAAGCGCGGCATCGATCTGGCAACTGCCAAGGTTGTTGAAGGCATCAAGAACGCCTCGCGTGAAGTCAAGGACTCGGCTGAAGTTGCTCAGGTTGGCACCATTTCTTCCAACGGTGAAACCGAGATCGGCCAGCAAATCGCAGACGCGATGCAGAAGGTCGGCAACGAAGGTGTTATCACCGTCGAAGAAAACAAAGGCTTGGAAACCCAGACCGATGTTGTCGAAGGCATGCAGTTCGACCGCGGCTACCTGTCGCCTTATTTTGTCACCAACGCTGACAAGATGGTTGCAGACCTCGAAGACTGCATGATCCTGTTGCACGAAAAGAAACTGTCCTCGCTTCAGCCGATGGTTCCGCTGCTCGAGCAGGTGATCCAGTCGCAAAAGCCGCTGCTGATCATTGCAGAAGACGTTGAAGGCGAAGCGCTGGCAACTCTGGTTGTTAACAAACTGCGCGGCGGCCTGAAAATTGCTGCTGTCAAAGCACCGGGCTTCGGCGATCGCCGTAAGGCCATGCTGCAGGACATCGCAATCCTGACCGGCGGTCAGGTCATCAGCGAAGATCTGGGCATGAAGCTTGAGTCCGTGACCATGGACATGCTGGGCACTGCCAAGAAAATCGAAATCACCAAAGACGAAACCACCATCGTCGACGGTGCTGGCGAAAAAGCCGAGATCGAAGCACGTGTTGCTCAGATCCGCACCCAGATCGAAGAAACCTCGTCGGACTACGACCGTGAAAAGCTGCAAGAACGCGTTGCCAAACTGGCAGGCGGTGTTGCTGTTATCCGCGTCGGCGGCATGACCGAAGTTGAAGTGAAAGAGCGTAAGGACCGTGTGGACGATGCTCTGAACGCGACCCGCGCTGCTGTTCAAGAAGGCGTTGTTGTGGGCGGTGGTGTTGCTCTGGTTCAGGCCGGTAAAGCACTGGACACCCTGCAAGGCGCAAACGCCGATCAGGACGCGGGCATCAACATTGTTCGTAAAGCCATCGAATCTCCGCTGCGTCAGATTGCTGAAAACGCAGGCGTTGACGGTGCGGTTGTTGCTGGCAAAGTTCGCGAAAGCGATGATGTGGCATTTGGCTTCAACGCGCAGACTGAAGAATATGGTGACATGTTCGCATTCGGCGTGATTGACCCGGCCAAAGTTGTCCGTACCGCATTGGAAGATGCAGCGTCGGTTGCTGGCTTGCTGATCACTACCGAAGCAATGGTTGCTGACAAGCCGCAGAAAGATGCACCTGCTGGCGGCGGCATGCCCGACATGGGCGGCATGGGCGGCATGATGTAAAACGTCGAATTCGCTTTGGCGAATTCTGACGGCCCCACAGGCGCTTGGCAGCATAGCCAAACCGCCCAGAGGGGAGCTGCAGAGCTAAGGAACGGGGTCGCCTTCGGGCGGCCCCGTTTCGTTTTGACACGCCGTTTTTGACTGAAACTGTGGCTCAAACTGTTCCGAGGTCGACGGTCTAACCGGTCCCTTCAGGAAAGTGAGTACCCAAACCGGTGTGAAACCGATATCGGGTTGATATGCGACTGTTCCTTCTGACCGCCCTCACCATGTGCGCCTTTGCAGCGAACTCTATTCTGAACCGGATGGCCGTTGAAGGCGGCGATAGCGACCCGGCCGGGTTTGCGGTTATGCGCGTTCTGGCAGGGGCGCTGATGCTGGCGGTGCTGGTTTTGATACGTGGCGGCAGCCTGCCGTTGCGCAGCTCTCGCCGGTTCATTGGCGCTGGCGCCTTGTCGCTTTACATGATCGGGTTCTCGATCGCCTATCTTACACTGGATGCTGGGCTGGGCGCCTTGATCCTTTTCGGGGTGGTGCAAATCACGATGTTCGTGGCCACTGCCGTGACTGGAAATTCATCGACACGACAGCAACTTCTGGGAGCGGCGATTGCATTGGGTGGCCTCGCCTATGTGCTTTGGCCGTCGGGCACGGTTCGCGTGGACCCGGTCGGAGCCGCCCTGATGTGCGCTGCCGGGATTGGCTGGGCAGCATATTCTCTGGCGGGACGGTCCGAGCCAAATGCGCTTGCCGGTACGGCGGCGAATTTCGTCATTGCCCTTCCGGTGACGGCCGGAGCTTTGCTGCTGCTCGGCGGAGGTTGGCAGATGACGGGCACCGGTTTGCTACTGTCGGCAATATCTGGGGCGGTCACTTCGGGGCTGGGATATGCGTTGTGGTACCGTGTTTTGCCCCAACTGGCACCGACCGTTGCAGCTGTGGTGCAGTTGAGCGTGCCCGTGATTGCTATTCTGGGCGGTGTCCTCTTGCTGAGCGAAACAGCAGAGGCCCGGCTTTTGATTGGCGCAGCGCTGGTGTTGGGCGGCATTGCGCTGGCGGTGCTGCGACGTCAGCGGGGGTAGGGCTTTCATCAGCGGCGCTAAGGCATTATCTGGCGCTTATGAAAATTCTGATCGCCCTGCTTATCTTTCTGCTCCCCGCCGCGGCCAGCGCGAAATGCGTGGTCTTGTTGCATGGTCTTGCGCGGACCGAGGCCTCTTTCACCGTGATGGAGCAGCTGTTCAAGTCACATGACTATTCGGTTGTGCGCCCGGGCTATCCCTCGACCGAGATCGGTATTCCCGAACTGGCCGAACAAACCATTCCTGATGCCTTTGCGTCTTGTGGCGATGACACTGTCAATGTGGTGGCACATTCGATGGGCGGCATTTTGTTGCGCTATTGGCTCAAGGATCATAGCCCGGAAAACCTGGGTCGTGTCGTCATGCTGGGGCCGCCCAATCAGGGCAGCCAACTGGTCGATGAACTTAGCGCGTGGGAGGTGTTCGGCTATCTCAACGGACCTGCGGGCCTTCAACTGGGCACAGGCGCCGAAGGGATCCCGGGTCGTCTACCGCCGGTGGATTTTGAACTAGGTGTTATCGCAGGCGAAAACTCCTTAAACCCAGTATTTTCTTCACTGATTGATGGGCCTGATGACGGTAAGGTTTCGGTTGAAAGCACCAAGGTCGAAGGAATGACTGATCACCTGGTTCTGCCGGTGACCCACACGTTCATGATGAACAATCCGCGGGTCATGGCTCAGGCCCTGCACTTCATTGAATTCGGCCAGTTTGACCCGCAGATCACCTGGCTTGACGGGGTGATGGAAGCTATTGACGAGATCTGCATCGGACAGGATTGCTCGGAACCTGACTCGGAGTCCACGCAATGACCGCATTAAGCCTGACTCTGACCGGTGCAGAGGTTCTTCTGCCCGGCGAGGGGCTGACGGATGTCGATCTGACCATTGCCGATGGCGTGGTTCAGACAGGCCCTGCCGGGCGGCAGATCGACCTGTCAGGATATCTGGTTCTGCCCGGTATTATCGACTTGCATGGCGATGGGTTTGAACGGCACATCGCGCCCCGTCGCGGTGCCATGAAGCAGATGAACGAAGGGATCCTCTCGGTCGAGGCTGAACTGGCGGCCAATGGCATCACCACAGCCGTTCTGGCCCAGTTTTACAGTTGGGAAGGCGGGGTGCGCGGGCCTGAGTTCGCAGGGCAGGTGTGTAATGCCATTGCGGCAGTCAAGGACCACACCGTCACCGATCTGATGCCCCAGCTTCGGTTCGAAACGCATATGCTGGACGATTACGCCGGACTGGCAGAAAAGATTGCGGCTTGGCAGGTGCCCTATGTCGTGTTCAACGACCACCTGCCGCATGACCGTCTGGCTGAGGGGCGTAAGCCCCCGCGTCTGACCGGACAGGCGCTCAAGGCCGGTCGCAATCCCGAGGCGCATTTCGAAATGCTGCTGTCGATGCATGCTCGCCGGGATGAGGTGTCTACCGCACTGGATGTACTCTGTACTGCTTTGACAAAGCAGGGCGTCCGGATGGGCAGCCACGATGACGCCACAGCCCAAACTCGCGCCGATTGGCGCGCGCGGGGCGCGCGGATTTCAGAGTTCCCCGAAACGCTGGAAGCCGCCGAGGCCGCCCGCACCGCCGGGGATCACATCATCCTGGGGTCGCCCAATGTGGTGCGCGGCGGGTCGCATAAAGGGAATGTTAGCGCGCTGGACCTGATTGCGATGGGGCTGTGCGATGCGCTGGCCTCGGATTATCACTATCCCAGCCCGCGCCGGGCAGCCTTGATGCTGGCCAAATCCGGCCTTCTGGACATGGCGGGCGCATGGGCGCTGGTGTCATCAGGGCCAGCCCGCGTACTTGGGTTGCAAGATCGCGGCACGCTCACCCCCGGGCAACGTGCCGATCTGGTCATTCTGGAGGCAGATACAAACCGTGTCGCGGCAACGCTGGCTGCCGGGCGCGTCAGCTATATGGCCGGGGATATCGCCGCGCGGTTTGTCGGCTGATTTACCGCGTGATGCGGTTAAAATGACCCATCTTGCGGCCTGCCTTCACCTCGGCCTTGCCATAAAGATGCAGCGCAACATCACGTTCGGTCGCGAGTTCAGGTACGCGGTCCATATCGTCGCCGATCAGGTTCTCCATCACCACGTCTGAATGACGCTGCCCGTCGCCCAGAGGCCAGCCTGCCACGGCACGGATATGTTGCTCGAATTGATCCACCGCGCAGCCATTCTGTGTCCAATGGCCCGAGTTATGCACGCGCGGTGCGATCTCGTTCACGATCAGACCCTGCGGGGTCACGAACAACTCGACCCCCATGACGCCGACATAGTCCAAGGCGTTCAGGATATTTGCCGCCAACAGGATCGCATCTGTGCGCTTTGCTGCGGGCAGGCGGGCAGGGACGGAGGTGGTGTGCAAAATGCCATCGCGATGCACGTTCTCACCGGGGTCGAAACAGGCGACCTGACCATCCAATCCGCGCGCGGCGATGATTGATACCTCATGGCTGAAATCGACAAAGCCTTCCAGGATCGCAGGCGCGCCCGCCATATCAGCCAGAGCAGTTTCAGCGTCATCGGGGCTGCGTAGCCGGGCCTGTCCCTTACCGTCATAGCCAAATCGGCGGGTCTTCAGGATGGCAGGGGTGCCGATCTGGTCAATCGCAGCCTTCAAGCTGTCCAGATCCGTGATATCGGCGAAGGGCGCTGTATTTAGGCCCAGCCCTTGCAAGAAAGCCTTTTCGTTCAGTCGATCCTGACTGACCCGCAGCGCCTCGCGCCCCGGGCGGATGGGGCGGTGGGCTTCCAGAATGTCCAGTGCTTCGGTGGGGATGTTCTCGAACTCATAGGTGATGACATCGACTGCTTCGGCAAAGGCCTTGAGGGCCTCGGCATCTTCATAAGAGGCGGTGGTCACCCGATCCGCCACATGACCCGCAGGAGGGGTCGCACCGGGTTCATAAATATGCGACACAAAACCCAGCCGGGCTGCAGCAACGGACAGCATACGGCCCAGTTGACCGCCGCCCAAAATCCCGATTGTCGCGCCGGGGGCGAGCATTTCCACCATTCTCAACTCTCCAAACGTTTGCCAATAGCGCCAAGTGCTGCATGCAATACCTTGTGCGCGCCCTGATCTTGCAGGGTCTGTGTCATTTGCAGGCTCAGCGTGCCGTCAGTGGCCAGCGCATCGCGTTCGGCCTCTAGGCGGCCTGCGGCCTTCTTATCCATCGCGTGCAGAAAGCCCGATACCAACTGGGTGGTGTAGAATTCGGCCCCGGCTGCGTCTCCGGTTGTGTCTCCCAGCCAAGTTGCTCCGGTCGCCATCAGGTCCAGAAGGCCGGGGACCATGGCGCAAATGGCGAAATGGGCGTTCAGTGCCGCCTCATCTGCGACCTTGATCACCGGGTTTTCCGGTGCGAACAAATCGGCCAGCAGTTGATCGTTGCCGAAAGCGACCAGCGGGCAGCCACCGGCTTCCAAAAATCCCAGCGGAATGGTTTGCACGATTGCCGGCGCCGGAGAGCAGAGCTCGGTTAGTTCATCTTTCGAAACTGCTGCCATGACCGAGACGATCTGATGGTCGGATCGAAACGTTAAGGCGGCCAGAACGTCCGCAGCGATATGTGGGCGCAGGCACAGGAACACGATCTCGGATGCATCAATCACGGCCTGTGGCGTCGTGACAGACACACCCAGTTCAGCCTTTAGCGCGGTTGAAACCTGGTCATTGCGTTCTGTCACGGAGATCTCGTGCCCTTTACGGGCCAAAAAACGCACCATCGGGGCCGCAATATGGCCCGTACCGATGAATCCGATCCGGCTCATCCCTCGGGTTCTTCGGGGATTGAGGCCGATAGCGCGTCGCGCCAGGCATCCAGCCGGCCGGCCAGAGCGTTATCCTGCAGCGCCAGAATGCCAGCGGCCATCAGCCCCGCATTGGCGCCACCTGCCGACCCGATCGCCATAGTCGCAACCGGGAACCCTTTGGGCATTTGAACAATGGAATAGAGCGAATCGACGCCAGACAGTGCCCGCGTCTGCACCGGAACGCCGATCACAGGAACGCGTGTTTTCGAGGCCATCATGCCCGGTAAATGCGCAGCCCCGCCGGCCCCTGCAATGATCACCTGCAATCCGCGCGAGACAGCAGTCTTGCCATAGTCCCACAAGCGATCTGGGGTGCGGTGCGCTGAAACGATGCGTTTTTCATAGGCCACGCCCAGCTCATCCAGAATGTCTGCGGCCTCTTTCATCGTGGACCAGTCTGACTGGCTTCCCATGATGATCCCCACTTTAACGTCGCTCATCCGCTTGCGTCCCTGCCTTCCGAAAGAGCGCGAACTATAGCCAAATCCACCTTTGTGGCAATGCGGTTCAGATGTCTCAGGCGATGATATCCGGGGTCAGGCGGTCTTCGATCAGGCGAATGATGTCTTTCAGGCGCAGTTTCTGCTTTTTCAACCGTTTGATCGTCAGTTGATCCGAGGTGCCAGTGGCCTGAAGCGCCTCGATTGCTTCGTCAAGATCACGGTGTTGACGGCGGAAAACTTCCAGCTCTACCCGCAGAACCTCATCAGTTTTCATCGAAAGATCGGTGGGCGCGTTCATTGGCGACTCAGAGTTGTTGTGGTGCTTGTCACACAAGATAGTGTGTCAGGCTTGATCCGGCCAGACCTTGTGGACATCGCTGTATATTCCCATATTCTATTATACGCGGTTGCCAGAATGGGGCCGCACAACACGTCGCTTTGGCAATAAAGGACGAAAATACGTGTCTAAACTTACTCTGGGCTCATACCCGCATCTTTTGGGGTTCGAGCAGTTGGAACGCCTTCTGGAGCGGTCTGCAAAGGCCGGAAATGAGGGGTATCCGCCCTATAATATTGAACAGACCTCGAATTTTTCCTACCGCATTACCTTGGCCGTGGCCGGGTTTGCAGAAGAGGACCTGTCGATTACCATCGAAGATCGACAGTTGGTGATCCGGGGACGTCAGCGCGACGACAGCGAAGGACGTATCTTTCTACACCGTGGGATCGCGGCACGTCAGTTTCAGCGCATGTTCGTGTTGGCCGATGGGGTCGAGGTTGGCGAGGCGATCATTGAAAATGGTCTGCTGCATGTGGATCTGACCCGCGCCGTGCCCGAAACCGTGGTGCAAACGATCAACATAAGGAAGGGGTAAGAGCAATGAATACACCGTTTGAAATCAACGCCGAAGGCGATCGGATCGTCTATGTCAAAACAGTTGAAGTCGCCGATCTACCTCGGGAAGTTCGCGAACAGGCCGGAGATCTGAGCCTGCTATATGCGGTACACGATGCCGACGGCCAGCAACTGGCACTGGTTGCTGATCGCAAGCTGGCGTTTAACCTGGCGCGCGAGCATGATTTTTCACCGGTGGCCGTGCACTAAAGCGGCCTCCGTACGTTTTCCTCGTGACATCCATGGCCTGTCGGGCGAGACAGTCGAACCTATGATGGTTCGAATATCGGAGTGCACGACACATGAATTGGTTCGACTTTGACTGGGTAGACGCCTTCAGCGATCGCGCCTTTGGTGGCAATGGGTGCGCTGTTGTTCATGGTGGGGCAGCTCTGTCCGAAGACGTCTGCATGGCCTATGTGCGCGAGACGTCCTTGGTTGAATGCACCTTTACTGGCCCGTCCGATGTGGCCGATTTCCGGGTTCGTTATTTTCTGGCCAGTCGCGAAATCCCCTTTGCCGGGCATCCCACGATCGCAACCGTAGCTGCAATGCAGTCCAGAGGAATGCTGCAAGGCAATACCCTGACGCTTGAAACCGGCGCGGGGATCGTTTCGATCTGCATCAGCGGTGATGAAATCGAGATGACGCAGATTGCACCACAATTCGGCGCCTATGTTCCCGCCGAGCTGGTCGCCTCTGCCATCAGCCTGCCCAAAGAGGCGATCATCTCGCCGCCGCAATTTGTTTCTACCGGGCTGCCCTTCTGTGTCACTGTTCTTCGTGATCACGACGCCCTGCGCGCGGCAAAACTGGTCGAAAGGCCTTTGCGCGAGATTGCCGAAAAGGCGGGCTTTTCCGGCTCCGATATGGCCGAACCTTTTCTTGTAACGCTCAAAGGCGCGACCAAAGCAGGCGATACATTCTCGAGATTGCTGTTGGCCCCGCCCAGCCCGCCCGAGGATCCGTTTACCGGATCTGCCACAGGTGCGATGGCGGCGTATCTCTGGAAACATGGGCTGATGCCAAAGGATGTTTTTATTGCCGAGCAAGGCCATGATATGGGGCGCCCCGGTCAGGCGACTGTTACCCGAGCTGGCCCATCGGATGCGATGACAGGCATCAAGGTCGCCGGTCGCGGGCATATTCTGATGCGGGGTCAGGTTAATTTGCCAGATGCCGGATGATGACAGAACCTGCAATCGCCATATTGCCCTATGGGCATCGGTTAGGGCCGAAACTGGCCACGGTTCCTTTGTCGGAACTGACCTGGCCCGAAGGTTGCCCGGATCGTCTGATCGGAAAAACAGTGGGCGATCTTGCGCACACGGACCATCTGATCATGTACCCCAATTCCACCGTACATCTGCGTCTTCGTCGGGGAACACGTGCGCGAATATCTTTGATGATGGGAGAGCCTTCGGCCATCCATGCCAAACATGATCGCATGTTGCGCTATACGTGGCGGCGGTTCTTCCGGGTGCTGACCTTTCATGATGTTTTGTTGCATGGTATCCCAAACGCCGTGTTTCTGCCCTATGGCGTGACGATGGTGCCTGATTGGCGAGAACTTTTAGTCGAGAAATCTAAATCCTGTTCTTTGATCGCCTCGGCCAAACGTGATCTCGAAGGACATCAGCTGCGCCATTCCGTGATCGACTGGGTTCGTGAATCCGGGGCAGATGTCGATATTATGGGGCGTGGCTATACTCCGTTTGACCGAAAGTCTGACGGGCTGGCCCCATATCGCTATTCGGTGGTGATCGAGAATGTGCGGGAGCGGAATTACTTTTCGGAAAAGCTGACAGACGCGATCTTGTGCTCGACAGTGCCGATCTATTGGGGCTGTCCCAATATTGGTGATTTCTTCGACACATCCGGGATGATCCTGTGCGATTCCGAGGCCGACATTCGGAGTGCGATTCAAGCCGCTTCGGTCGATGACTATGCCGCGCGTCTAGATGCCCTGCGGGCCAGCCAGTCCAAAGCGGCCGAGTTTGGTGATTTCGAAGGACGCGCCGTCGCCGCCATTCGGGCAGAACTATAATCCAATAGAAAAAGGCCCCCGGAAACCGAGGGCCTTTTGCTTGATTCTTTGCGCAGGTTACGATCCGGCGATCAAACCCATGCTTTCCAGCTTGAGCAGAACCTGGTGGGCACAGTTGTCTACGTCCACATTCTCGGTCTCGACGCTCAACTCAGGATTGGCAGGTACGTCGTAGGGATCGGAAATTCCGGTGAATTCCTTGATCTTGCCTTCACGCGCCAGCTTGTACAGGCCCTTGCGATCGCGGCGTTCGCATTCTTCGATGCTGGTGGCCACGTGAACCTCGCAGAAAGCGCCGAACGCTTCGACATCTTCGCGGACGGCGCGGCGGGTCGTGGCGTAGGGTGCGATCGGGGCGCAGATAGCGATGCCGCCGTTCTTGGTGATCTCGCTGGCCACATAGCCGATGCGGCGGATGTTCAGGTCGCGATGCTCTTTCGAAAAGCCCAGTTCCGATGACAGGTTCTTACGAACAATGTCTCCATCCAGCAGGGTCACCGGACGACCGCCCATCTCCATCAGCTTTACCATAAGAGCGTTGGCGATGGTCGATTTGCCCGAGCCGGAGAAACCGGTGAAGAATACGGTAAAACCCTGCTGACTGCGCGGCGGTTTGGTCTTGCGCAGCTCGGTCACAACCTCAGGGAAGCTGAACCATTCGGGGATTTCCAGGCCTTCGGCCAGACGGCGGCGCAGTTCTGTGCCCGAGATGTTCAGGATCGTGACGTTGTGTTTGTCGGCGATCTCGTCATTCGGTTCGTATTGAGCGCGTTCCTGCACAAAGACCATGTGTTTGAAATCGACCATTTCAACGCCGATTTCATCCTGGAACTGGCGGAACAGATCTTGCGCATCATAGGGACCGTAGAAATCCTCGCCGGCCGAGTTCTTGCCGGGGCCTGCGTGGTCACGGCCGACAATGAAATGCGTGCAGCCGTGGTTGGCGCGGATCAACCCGTGCCACACCGCCTCGCGCGGGCCTGCCATACGCATCGCCAGGTTCAGCAGTGACATCGAAGTTGTCGAGGCCGGGTACTTGTCCAGAACAGCCTCATAGCAACGCACGCGGGTAAAGTGGTCCACGTCGCCCGGCTTGGTCATACCAACAACCGGATGGATCAGTAGGTTGGCCTGCGCCTCTTTGGCGGCGCGGAAGGTCAGTTCCTGATGCGCGCGGTGCAGCGGGTTGCGAGTTTGGAACGCAACAATACGGCGCCAACCCAACTTGCGGAAATAGGCGCGCAGCTCGTTCGGTGTATCGCGGCGGGCACGGAAGTCATAGTGAACGGGCTGTTGGATACCAACAACAGGGCCGCCCAAGTAAACCTTGCCGGCAGTGTTGTGCAGGTAGTTGACCGCCGGGTGGGCATCGTCATCTGCACCAAAGACCTTTTCCGCCTCGCGTGCCTTGTTCGGCGTCCAGCGGTCGGTCACAGTCATGGTGCCCAAAATGACACCTTCCTGGTCGCGCAGTGCAATGTCCTGACCCAGTTTGATGCCCTCAGCGAAGTCTTCGCTGACATCCAACGTGATTGGCATCGGCCAAAGGGTGCCGTCGGCCAGGCGCATGTTCTCGACGACATTGTCGTAATCGGCCTCGCTTAGGAACCCTTTCAGCGGGTTGAACCCGCCATTCATCAGCAGTTCCAGATCACAGATCTGACGAGGGCTCAGGTCCCAGCTTGTCAGGTCGGCAGCTTCTACTTTCAGTTTCTGTGCGGACTCGTACGAAACATAAAGTTCAGAGATCGGCGCCAGATTGCTTAACATCGTCATGGGAATTCTCTTGTCGAAGGATGGATTGGCCAGTGATTCAGGGGCGTTTGCCGGGCATGTGCCCCGGCGGTCGGGTGAAGTCCAGATGGATTTATGAAACAAAGGACGATATGCGCGGTTTTTCTCCGGATTGGAAGGATTTTCCACATTTTGACGCGAAACCCGACGACAATCCCTTGGATCAAGGTCAAATAGACCGGTTTGAATGAGTGTGTTCTCAGGCGGCAATCTTGGGGGTGAGGTCGGACGCACGTTCGACCGGCAGGGCAGAAATTGGCCTTGTTACCCCACGCAACTGGAAGGGGCGCAGATCGTTCTGCCAACCGTCATGCCCCGCTGCCTTCAGCAGATCGCCCGAAACCAAAAGCTCGACACCCAACCCCTTGGTCTCGGCCTCCAATCGGCTGGCGACATTCACGGCGTCGCCGATAATCGTGCGGCTTGCAGTGCCTACGGCGCCGATTTCGCCCAGAACCAGATCGCCCAGATGTAACCCCATTCCAATGCGAATAAGCGGGCTGCCCTCGGTTTCGAGTTGCTCGTTGAACCGTTGCAATGCGCGGCTGACATTGGCTGCGGCTTTCATCCCGGCCCGTGCTGAACTTGCAGCATCGGCGGTTTCAAACACTGCCAGCAGCCCGTCACCCATATACTTGTCGACCACACCCCCATCCGAGGTGATGGCTGGCACGATGGCGTCAAAGAACCGGTTGAGCAGGAAAACAATGTCATAGGGCAACTGCCCGGTGGTCAGTGCCGTGAACCCGCGCATGTCCAGAAACAGCACCGCCAGTTTACGTTCCTGCCCCTGACTGGCATGGGCGCGATTGCGACCGCTACCGGGATTGTACATCCGAAAGGCCGTGATTGGCTCGGTCGGGCGGATCTGACAGGCCAGGCGTGCGCCTTCGGGTGCTTTTACGGCAGCCAAGCTGCGGGCCTCGATCTCACTGGGGACGGGGAGCTGATCTGCACCATTTTCGACAATAACGCGACAGGTGGTGCAGCGCCCCTTGCCACCACATAGCGCAGTGTGGGGAATGCCGTTGGCCTGAGAAATCTCAAGCAGGGTCATGCCTTTTTCGGCCACAATTTCGGGGCCTTCCACATATTTGATGCGCACCGAATGCCGGCGTCGCAAAATTTTGCGCACCAGAAACACAAGCAATGTAGCGCCAACCGCCAGCCCGAATGCAAGCAGTGTATCTTGCCTCACACCCATCAGAACCTGAAAAGCCTCGGGCGATGGCCAGTTGTAATGTTCGATATACTGATCGCGCAGAAACGGGTCGGCGAAATCAGCCCAAATGCGTCGGCCCTCTGTCAAAAGACCTGCTAGAGCGAAAGACGGAATGAACACGGCGAGCCCGATCAGATAAGGCAGCGCCCTTTGCCACCAGGATGTCAGGCGCAGCCACATGTGAAGACCGATGCAACTGTGGACCCAGACCACCAGCAAAAGCAGGCTTTGTGTCCAGATTGCATAGCTGGGCCACATTAGCGCGATGATATAACCCATCTCATCATTAACCCCGAAAACTGCATGCGCGTATCGGGTGTGAACAAGGTGCGAGATCAGTTGCAGTGGAATCACAAATCCAAGCACCACTTGCAGCCCCAGACTGAAAGGCATTCGCATGGTTCTGCGCTGAGCTAACGAATACAGCGCCAGCCCAAAATGCACGAGCAAGGCCAGATATAGAATCGCGCTGCCGATGTTGTTGCGCGTAATGACATGGCGACCTTTCTGCATTTCGTGGAGATAATCAGTATGAAACAGTCCCAGACCGATATTGATGAAGTGAAAGAAGGCAAAGATGAACAGGATCAGGCCGCTCATGATCCTCAGCCGGGTAGCCCACCCGCCTTGCCATAGTACGCTTTTCACTCGGTTCACCTGTGTTCGTTTTGCTCGCATCTCAGAGTCTGTAACGGCGCAGAGCGGGGGTCAAGCGAAGCCTCGATGCCCCGGCAACCAGGGATGCGGATCCCCATCCAGGCACACTACCTCTGGCGAGGTGCTAAACAAAACCGCATGACTGAGGTCCGGCCGGGATCGCGAGCTGTATAGCAAGCCGTCGGCGCCTTTGGCGCGGGCGTCATCCGAAAATAGCCAGGTGGGTGAGGCGCCTTCTTTTTCGTGGGTATCCTGCCACACGACCGAGGCTTCGCTGCGCCCCCGCAGATCTACCAGCCGAGCGCCGGTGATCCGGCATTTTTGAAGAATGCGTGGTGGATCGGATGGGCAGACATAGCGTTTGATGGCTACTTCGGCACCCTCAGCGCTCAGCGAAGAATAAAGCGCGAATTGGCCCGTATAATGAAAACGCCCCTCTGGCGCCCGTGCTGGGGCCAAAGGGGCGTCTATCTGTGAGAGGAACAGAATTCTCCAGATCGAGCCGGAGAATTCGATCACCTGATTAATCCTGCTCGGCCAGGAACCGTTCAGCATCCAGCGCGGCCATACAGCCCATCCCGGCGCTGGTAACGGCTTGACGGTAGATGTGATCTGTCAAGTCTCCGGCAGCAAAGACACCTGGAATGGAGGTTTCTGTGGAGCCCGGTTTGGTGATCACATAGCCGCCCATATGGGTTTCCAGCGAGTCCTTGACCAGCTCATTCGCGGGTGCGTGGCCGATGGCGATGAAAACACCTTTACAGGGGATTTCGCGAATCTCACCGGTTTTCACATTCTTGACGCGCACGCCTTCGACACCCAAAGGCGCATCGGTTCCGATGACCTCGTCCAGTTCGTGGAACCACAGGGGCTCGATCTTGTCGTTCTTCATCAGCCGATCCTGCAGGATCTTTTCGGCGCGCAATTCATCGCGGCGATGGATCAAGGTGACCTTGCTGGCAAAGTTGGTCAGAAACAGCGCCTCTTCCACGGCGGTATTGCCGCCGCCGATTACAACGATCTCCTGCCCGCGATAGAAGAACCCGTCGCATGTGGCGCAGGCGGAAACGCCAAAGCCTTTGAACTTCTCTTCCGAGGGCAATCCCAGCCATTTCGCCCGCGCGCCAGTGGCCAGAATGACCGCATCGGCAGTGTAGATGGTGCCGCTGTCGCCCTTGGCGGTGAACGGGCGTTTCGAGACATCCAGATCGCTGATAATGTCGCCGATGATTTCGCACCCCATCGCGGCGGCGTGCTCCTGCATCTTGATCATCAGATCAGGACCCTGAACCTCGGTAAAGCCGGGATAGTTCTCGACCTCGGTGGTGGTCGTCAGCTGCCCGCCCGGTTCGATGCCCTGAACCAGTATCGGTTCCAGCATCGCACGGCTGGCATATACGCCCGCAGTATAACCGGCAGGTCCTGATCCGATTATCAGAACCCTGGTGTGTTTTGTTTCGGCCATGATACCCCCGACTCGATCTGCCTGATACGGGCCTGCGGCCCCTTGGCGAATGGATATAGCGACCCCCTTGAGGCGCTTAAAGCCCCTTCGTGCCGTATCGGAGAATCCGTTTCACAACTCGCGCTAGAAAAATACCTGGAAAACCAAAGAATATTGCGCAAACGCGAAACATTATTGCGCATCCCTTGGGTGCTGATATAACAACCGAAAATTCAGGAGCTTTTTATGGTCGCGACACGGCTGGACGAGATTGACCGCAAGATTCTGGCAGAATTGCAGGCAGACGGTCGCATGACCAATGTAGAGCTCGCGAAACGTGTGGGAATTTCCGCGCCTCCGTGCCTGCGGCGCGTGCGCACATTGGAGGACTCGGGCCTTATCCGCGGATACCACGCGGAAGTGAATGCGCGTGAGCTGGGTTTTGAGGTTCAGGTCTTTGCAAGCGTCGGATTGGAAAGCCAAGCCGAAGCCGAACTCAGCGCATTCGAGGAACGCTGCCGCGAGTGGCCACTTGTCCGTGAATGCCACATGCTGAACGGCGAAGTGGATTTTATTCTGAAATGCGTCGCTCCTGATCTCAGCAGCTTTCAGCAGTTTTTGACAGGCGAGTTGCTGACCACGCCAAACGTGGCCAGCGTTAAAACCTCACTTGTGATACGCGGCGCTAAGGACGAGCCCGGTGTACCGTTTGACGTCCTGGAAGAACGAATGAACCGGACGGCGTAAAGCGCATCCTTTTGTGACGGCTGGTGCACGGCGGCAAAATCGCCGTGACAACCAGAAACAACACCCAACTAATTAAAATCTGCATAAAGCCCCCACTTTGCAGTACTGGTTAAAACTCAGGCAGTGATTGCGTCCACCTCTCCATCTCCGGCACGCGGTAACTGCAGCGGGCCAAAGTCATTCAGCGATTCGACATGCTCGAACAAGTTCAAATAGATTGAGCGAAGCGAATGGCTGATCATCCGAACCGCATTTACGCCTGGATGATATGATTCAAACTGTAATCCGTCTACCTTGATAACCGAATGGCGTTTCAGACAGATGTGAAACAATTCGATTGGGGTAGGCGGTAGCATCTCGATGACACCCATCCCGTCTTGGAACTCGTGCGCGGGCGTCAAAACAGGAGATCCGCCATACAAGTGCCGCAGATGTGCTGGGGTGCCCAACAGGCGCGCAGCCGGACCGACAGTCACGCCTGACATCGGTTTTTGCATTCCGAAGGTATCCGCCATGATGCGTGTCAGCGGGCGCGTGCGACCACGCGAGTCTTCGCGCCCGGGGATCAAAGTCACCGAGCCCTTCCAGACCACGGTTTCCGAAGTTCCATTCTGGGTCAAAACCGTATCGCCAGGCAAAAGATCTTCGATCGCTATCGGCCCGTTTTCGGTTTCGACAAGCGAACCCCGCGTAAAAGCACAAAACGCATCCTCGAACATGGGCAGCGCTGGCGCGATGTGGCGGGTTTGGGATACCTCGCCATTGCTCAACAATGAACTGACCTCATAGCGCCGCAGCTGCGCTTTTTGTTTTGTTGTATTTCTTGGAATCTCGCGCAGCATTGTCGACGTATCGACGGCGTTTCTGGCGGCGCGGGCCAAAGAATGTGGAATAGTCATACTAATTCCGTCCCCTCAAACATCCGCTCAGGAAGGCTGAACCCCCGTACAGGCCCGCCTGATCGGTTTTCTTTGTCTTGAATGCTATGGCGACTTCGAGACGTCGGCTGTAACGGCCGCGCAGTGCGATGGAATTTCGCAAACTCTTGGTCAACACATTGACCCCCCAGACAAACTCACAACTCGCAGACGAAAATTGTCTACGCACACAAACTCCTAAACACATTCACAGAAAGCGTCTGTGAAGCGCCACACACCGGATCGGAGCACCCCCGCTGTGTGTCTTGACCCTCAAAGCCGGCAGAATGGCTTTGGTAGGCCTGTCTAGTCAGCGTCGCGAAGCCAAACGGCGCGCCACACTGGCAGAACGGCTGGAAACCCGCTTCCACGGCATCTCCAGTTTTTGCTCTCTGGACGCTTTTAGAACAGCGCTGAGAAAGCGGGATCTTTGTTTCATCCTGTTGTCCTACTCGTTCAAGGCTTAATGCCTAACGACCCAATCTGAGACTAACGTGTCGCCATATTGAGGCGGCCATAAGGCTGACGCGGGTTGAATCTGGGACAAAAGAAAGTTGGTTGTTTCCTTTTCTTAATCTAGCCGCGCTCACATTCAGAAATATGCAGATAACCATCTGAGAGAGGGCAATAAAACCTAATTTTGGCGACTCATATAGACACAACAAATGTGGCGAAAAAGCGGCGATTTCGCCACAATCAGGGCACGCGTCACAGTTTGATGGCGGAAATCAGGCGGCCGTAGTCGGCTTCTTTTGTATGAACCGATCGGCGGTACGAATAGAATCTGTTCGGGTCCGAATAGGTGCAATGACGAATCCACTCTGCATGCCCGACACCAGCCTGACGTAACCGGTGCAGCCCATAGGACGGGAGGTCAAATTGCATCCGATCACCCGTTCCATTTGCGAAGAATCGCAGGTTTTCTGATGATTCAGCGGCAAAGTCTTCTAGGAACTCGGGCCCGACCTCATACGCAGTTTGAGAGATTGTGGGCCCTATGACGGCCACTGTATTCTCGCGCCGTGCTCCCAGCGCCTCCATGGAGTCCAACGTGGCCTCAAGCACACCGTCCAGCGCGCCGCGCCAACCCGCATGTGCAGCTCCTATCACTTTTGCGTGGGTGTCGGCAAAAAGAACAGGTTGGCAATCCGCCGTGAGGATGGTCAGCGCCAGCCCGGGATAGGCCGTAACCAACGCGTCTGCTTTAGGCTTTTCCCCGTCGATTGGACCATCAACAGTTATGACCGTCGGTGAATGCACCTGATGCACCCCGATAAGGGATCCGGGATCGACCTCCATCGCATCCGCTACGCGGTTACGGTTTATCGCGACAGCCTCGGTCTGGTCAGATGATCCATGACCGCAGTTGAGCCCTGCAAAGATCCCGGATGAGGCCCCGCCACGGCGGCAGAAAAAACCATGGCGTACGGATGACAAGAGATCCGAAGTCAGAATTTCCAGCGTCATGATTCCAGTCCCGGTGGCAATGCGGCATAAGATGGGTACAGGCCCAGTACTTTGAACAGGTTTCCCATTTCCTCTGGGTGCGTCAACCGGCGATGTGCGGCTATCAACGCCTCAAGCTTGGACCCGCTGAGTGGTTTCGCCAATGCTTGCGCCCGCGCAGTGATGCCCAGCCGTTCCAGAAAAACGCCTTGGGGTGTCAGGCGCGAATGGGCGCAGCCCGCAGCTCGCGCTGCGCTCGCCAGAGGTTCGAAGTCCACATGGGCGGTCAGATCAGCTTGTCCGGGGCTGGAAAGCGGGTCTATCGGCTTGTGGGCATGCAGCGCTTGAAACGTATCCCCAAGCGAATGCCAGTCGCCATAATCCAGGATCAGTCCGGCCCCGCCATGGGTCGCGATCCGTCCGGCGATCACAGTGATGATCGGTATGGCCGAAGGGCAAAGCTCGACCAGATCCCCATCCTGCGTGTCCTCAAGCCGGTTCTTCAAAGCGATCTGTGGCGACCGCGGCCCCTGGCCAAAAGCCAGTGATTCGTCCTTCATCCCGATCAAACGTTCCCGCCAATCGCTGCCATCACGGATGAATTGGCGAATGGGCAGAGCGTCAAAGAACTCGTTTGCCACCAGCAAAAGCGGGGAATCGGGTAGATCGGTGACCGATTTAATCCAGCGTGGAGCATAGGCATCCAGCGTCTTTGCCTGAATGGTGCGCAGGGTTGGTGAGGCCTCAAGCAGTACAATATCTGCCGCCGCGTGAAAGCCATCCACGCCCTGTGTTGCACGCAGCATGTCAGCCATCAGCGTTCCGCGCCCGGGACCCAGCTCCGCTAGCGTGAAACGGTCCGGACGCCCCTGGTCAATCCAGCATTGCGCAAGGCTGAGCCCGATTAGTTCGCCAAACATCTGGCTAATTTCCGGGGCGGTGATGAAATCGCCCTGCGGGCCAAGGGGGTCGCGGGTGGTGTAATATCCCAGTGTCGGGTGCAGCAGGCATTCGGTCATATAGTCGGCTACACTCATCGGGCCGTCTTGTGCGATACGAGCCTGTAAGAGGTTGGCGAGGGACATCACTTGGCCTTAGCGCGTGATGCCAGCCAAAGGCCAAAGGCAATCATTGGCAAAGACAGTAACTGGCCCATGGTCAGGCCGTAGCCGCCCATTTGCCAGGCAAGTCCAAGCGGATTTCCGGCCGAAACAAACTGTGCATCGGGTTGCCGGAAAAACTCGACAATGAAACGCGATGCGCCATAGCCCGCCATAAACACGCCTGTGACCAGACCGGGCCGTAGGAAAGCGTGGCGCCGATAGGCCAGCCACAAGAGCAAGGCACCCAGCAGCAACCCCTCAAGCGCGGCTTCGTAAAGCTGAGAGGGGTGGCGGGCGCAAAGACCAATAACCTCCGGGCAGTTTTGGGCGGCGGCACCGGGGAATACAAAGGCCCAGGGCAGGTCGCTGGGCCTTCCCCACAGTTCGGCGTTGATGAAATTCGCGACACGACCCAATAACAGCCCAGGCGGCACGGTATGCGCGATCAGATCAGCAAGCGGCAAAATCGAAATTTGGTGACGTCTTGCATAGATATATGAGGCCACGACGACGCCTAGCAATCCACCGTGGAAGGCCATGCCGCCCTGCCAGACCATCAGAATTTCGATCGGGTTCGAAAGGTAATAAGCTGGTTGATAAAACAGCACGAACCCAAGTCGCCCGCCCAGAATCACGCCCAGGATGATCCAGGTGATCAGATCCTCAAGCTGGGCGGGTTGCATAGGTGGCGCCTTGTCGGGCCACAGGGCGGGGCGCTTTAGGGCGATCACCCCCAGGCGCCATGCAATCACAATCCCGGCGATATAGGCGAGGGCGTACCATCTAAGTGCGAACTCCATCCCGAACAGCGAGATCGAGAAAAGTTCGGGCGACAGATCGGGGAAATTCAGAACAGCCTGCATGTGCGTCTCATTGCCCGGGCTTTGAGGGTTAAGTCAACCTTGAGCCTGCGCCAATCATTCCCCATATAGAGACCAACCGCCAAATCGGAGGATAACCATGCAAACCCGCAACAAGATTCTGGATGATGTTTCCCAACTCATGACCAACGCCATGGGTGTTGCCCAAGGCGCAAAGGACGAGGCGGAGAACGCCATGAAGTCGATGATCGACCGTTGGCTGGCCGATCGCGATTTCGTCACACGCGAAGAATTCGACGCTGTCCGTGCCATGGCTCAGAAAGCGCGCGAGGAAAACACAGCGCTCGAGGCGCGCATTGCAGCGTTGGAAGCCAAGCTGGGCGAATAATCCCCCGCGAAATTTTTGAAAAAAGACAAACGCCGCGCAATCCGGTTCTGGGTTGTGCGGTGTTGTGCATCATGCCGTCTTGCGGGAATTAATCAAGACAAAGCTGCATCTGATGCCAATATTTTGATCGCCGTTGCCAGCTATCCACAACTTATTGCTGTTATCCCCAAAAATGGGGGTTGTCAGGCCACCACCCACAGCGCACCATATTTAGTACAGGCCTATGGGGGAAGCCCGGCTTGTAGAGCAGGCAACTAGCGCTGGGGCGCTGCCAGCCCCGAAATGCTAGAAATTAGTGAGGTGGCATTATGGCCCTTTCCGAGCAGTTTCTTGACGAAGACCTTCATCCAATCGACATTGTTGAACATCTTGCCGAACATCACGATTGGGACTTTGATCGGATCGGGGATGATCAGATCGCAATGGCTGTCGAAGGACAGTGGCGCACCTACTCGATTACGCTGGCCTGGTCGAATTATGACGAAACGCTGCGTATGGTGTGCTCGTTCGAGATGGAGCCACCTGAGGCGCGCGAGACCGAGCTTTATGAACTTCTGAACAAGATGAACGATCAGTGCTGGGCCGGGGCCTTCACATACTGGGCCAATCAGAAGCTGATGGTTTACCGGTACGGTCTGGTTCTTGCGGGTGGTCAGATGGCCAGCCCGGAACAGATTGATACGATGATCACTGCAGCGGTCCTGAGCGCCGAGCGTTATTATCCCGCGATCCAACTGGTCACATGGGGCAACCGCACCCCGGAAGACGCGATGCAAGTCGCCATTGCAGAGGCCTACGGCCGCGCGTAAAGCTTTGCCCCGAGCCAAATAAGCGGAGGGGCAATCATGGACATGTCACGCGTCGCCGAACAGGGGCTGGTGCTTTTGGGATGCGGCAAGATGGGATCGGCCATGCTTGCCGGGTGGTTAGAGCATGGCCTTCTTGCCTCGTCAGTCTGGGTGATTGACCCTTTCCCGTCGGATTGGCTGAAATCGTCGGGCGTCAACATCAATACCCCGCTACCCGAGGGGCCTGCAGTTGTGCTGGTCGCGGTAAAGCCGCAGATGATGGGCGATGCGCTGCCCGCAATTACAGCCTTGGGCGGCGGGCGCAGCCTGTTCGTGTCGGTCGCGGCGGGCACCTCAATCTCCACATTCGAAGAGGTGTTGGGCCAGAAAACACCAATCGTGCGTGCCATGCCGAACACCCCGGCGGCGATCCGACAGGGAATCACGGCGTTGATTGGAAATTCTGCTGTTTCGGATGCGGATCTGGCCCTAGCCGAAAACCTGCTATCTGCGGTCGGTGAGACGGTCAGATTGCAGGATGAGGCGCAGATTGATGCCGTTACCGGGCTGAGCGGGTCCGGCCCTGCCTATGTATTCCACCTTATAGAAACGCTCGCTGCCGCGGGTCAGGCTCAGGGCCTGCCACATGATTTGGCGATGAGGCTGGCCAAGTCCACGGTCGCCGGGGCAGGGGCCTTGGCCATGGCGTCTGACGAGGACCCATCGCAACTGCGCGTCAATGTCACTTCGCCTAATGGAACCACGCAGGCCGCGCTTGAGGTCCTGATGCACGACGAATTCGGTTTTCCCGACCTGCTGCACCGCGCTGTTAAAGCCGCAACCGATCGGTCCAAGGAGCTGTCTCGTGGGTGAAATTACATTCGACGATTTTCTTAAGGTCGACATTCGCGTCGGCGAGGTTATCCGCGCCGAACCCTTCCCCGAAGCGCGCAAGCCAGCGATCAAGATGTGGATCGATTTTGGACGAGACATCGGCGAGCGGAAAACCTCGGCCCAGATCACTGCGCATTATGATCCCGCCTCATTGGTGGGCAAGCAGGTGATGGCGGTGGTAAATTTCCCTCCGCGCCAGATCGGCAAGTTCATGTCCGAAGTGCTTGTTTTGGGATTGCCCGATGAGACTGGTGAGATCGTCCTGATCGGGCCGGATGGCAAGGTTCCAACCGGTGGGCGGATGCACTGATGCGTGTGTTCATTGCCCGACCGATGACCGCCTCTGTCGCAGCACGTGCACGCGCAGAGTTCGACGCAGAGATGCGCAGTGAAACCTTGCCGATGTCACCCAAGGAAATGGGGCATGCGCTGTCCGAATTCGATGTGGTGGTGCCGACCTTGGGAGACCTGTTCTCGGCCCAGATATTTGCTGAGGTGCTGGAACCGCGGTGCAAACTGCTGGCAAACTTTGGGGTTGGGTATAATCACGTAGATGTGGAGGCGGCCCGTCAGGCCGGAATCGCGGTGACCAATACGCCTGGCGCTGTCACTGACGCTACGGCCGATATTGCCATGACATTGCTGCTGTCCACGGCCCGCCGCGCCGGAGAAGGCGAACGGCTGGTACGTTCAAACCTTTGGCAGGGCTGGCACCCGACACAGATGTTGGGCCATCACGTGACCGGCAAACGGGTCGGCATTGTGGGCATGGGGCGCATTGGGCAAGCCATCGCGCGACGTTGCCACTATGGGTTTGGTATGCACGTCGCCTATCAATCGCGTAGCCCAAAGGAGCTAGAGTTTCCGGCGGATTATGTCCCAGACCTCAAAGCTTTGGCTGCCGGTGTAGATTTCCTGATCCTGGCTGTGCCGGGCGGTGCCGAAACCCGGCATCTGATCAATGCGCAGGTGCTGCAGGCGATGAACGCTGCTGCCATCCTGATCAATATTTCTCGGGGAGAGGTAGTGGATGAATCGGCCCTGATTTCGGCGTTGCAAGAAAAGCAAATCGCGGGTGCGGGTCTGGATGTCTACGAATTCGAACCCGCAGTGCCGCAAGCTCTGATAGATTTGCAGAACGTGACCCTGTTGCCCCACCTGGGTACCGCGACTGAGGAGGTCCGCAGCGCTATGGGGCACATGGCGCTAGATAATGTTGCGGCCTTTGTTCAGGGGCGCCCGCTGCCAAATCCGGTTTAGGTGCCCACGGCCTCGCGCCAATGCCTGCGGCACAGCGAGACATAGGTTTCGTTGCCACCAATTTGGACCTGAGCACCTTGGGTGATGGGATTTCCATTCTCGTCCTGACGAATCACCATTGTTGCCTTGCGGCCGCATTCGCAGATCGTGCGAACCTCACGCATCTCATCCGCCAGCGCCAGCAAGGCGGCCGACCCGGGAAACAGCCGGCCCTGAAAATCGACCCGCAACCCATAGGCCAGCACCGGCACGTTCAGGTCATCTACGGCGCGGGCCAGTTGCCAGACCTGATCTTCGGTCAGGAACTGGGCTTCGTCGATAAAGACACATGCAATTTTGCCTTGCGCCAGACGGGCTTCGATCATGGCGAAAACATCATCATCGGTGTCAAAAGTATCAGCCTCGGATGATATCCCAATCCGCGAGGCAATTTTCCCAGCACCGGCGCGCCCATCCAATGCAGCCGTCATCAGGTAAGTATCCATGCCGCGCTCGCGATAGTTATGCGAGGCTTGCAGCAACACGGTCGATTTGCCCGCGTTCATAGTCGAGTAGTTGAAGTAAAGTTTTGCCATGGCTCGGGTCTAATTCGCCAGCCCCGCCTGGGCAAGCCATCTCATGTGGCGAAATGAGCGACGCCGCCGTTGTCCAGTTAGGGGATGAGCTCACGCTCTTTGGGGATGGAGCCCCTGCACTCACAACAGCGACGCCTTCGGCCTTTAAGCGGCCTAAACGAAGCGGGGCTAATATGTGCCCCGCTATCACTCGCTACCGGCATTATTGCCGCCACTCACTCACAAAACCCTCGCATATCTGAGGGATAGCCAACATATCGCATTTCAATTATGACTCAGGTATGGGAAATTTCATTTCCCTTTCCCCCGCAATGGCAGATGTAGTGGGGAAGGCAGGTAGCAAAGGTAAAAACATGGCAGATATCGGGGCCTATCTCAAAAAGCACACCGAAGCGTTGGTCAAGGACGTTGGAATTGAGTCCGCGTGCGAGATCACGGGTAAATCCAAAGCCACGCTTGGCCGATATTATTCAGATAATGCAGAGCATGCTGATCGGTTCATGCCGGTTGATGCAGTTGCACGCCTTGAAGCGGTGGCCAACTTTCCGCATGTGACGTCGGCTTTGGCCGACCTCAAGAACATTACGCTGTCATATGATGGCCGCAACACGGACGCTCCTCGCACCGGAGGTGTGAATTCGGATGTCATCGCGTTGAGCCAACGCTTTGCCATGCTTATGACCGAATACCAGTCTGCTATCGAAGACGGTATTATCACGGTGAACGAGGCCAAACGCCTGTTGAAGGAAACCAGCCTGCTGCAGCATGTTCTGATCGAGATGAAGCTGCACCTGGAAGAAGAAAGCGTGAGCTGAGGCAAGGGAAGCTGCGTGTCTTGATCCAGTTTGGTGTGCGTACCGATACTCATGACATGCTAGGTCAAACTTGACCCGATCTGAACGCTCGCATGCTGGGGCTTTTGCCGCTTGCCGCCGGACGGGGTGATGCCAGTGCTGAAACAAGGATCAAACAACCAAGCCGGGTCGAATGAGCCCGGTTTTCTTGTACGAATTTGTAGTTGCGCGGAGTGTTGTCTTAACCGTGCCGTTTCACGATTACCGAACCCACGGAATACCCCGCTCCGAAGGAACAGATAAGGCCGATCTCGCCATCGGTGAAATCGTCCGAGTATTTCGAAAATGCGATGATCGACCCTGCCGAGGACGTGTTCGCATAGTCTTGCAGGATGTTTGGCTGCTCTCCGGGGGCGGGCTCGCGGCCCATGACTTTTTTACCGATGAAATCATTCATCGTTTTGTTCGCCTGATGCAGCCAAAGACGTTTGAGATCGGCGTTGCTGATCCCTTCGGCGTCCATGTGATCGGCAATGTGCTTGCTGACCATTGGAAGAACCTCTTTGAACACTTTACGGCCGTTTTGCATGAACTGCATATCGCGGCGGTCGGTCAATCCCTCTGGCCGAGTGCGACGCAGGAAGCCATTATTGTTTCGGATGTTGTTAGAAAAATCCGTGGCGCAGCTGGTCGACAAAATCTCGAAATGCGGTCCGGTCGCATCCTCGATCCGTTCAATCAAGGTGGCCGTTGCCACGTCACCAAAAATAAAGTGGCAATCACGGTCACGCCATTCCAGGTGGCCCGTGCAAATCTCGGGGTTTACCACAAGCGCACATTTGACCGAACCGGACCTGACCATATCCGCCGCCGCCTGAATGCCGAACGTGGCCGAAGAACAGGCAACGTTCATATCGAACCCGAACCCTTTGCATCCCAGCGCCTGCTGGATCTCGATCGCGATTGCAGGATAAGCCCGTTCATGGTTCGAAGCCGCGCAGATTACCAGATCAACATCGTCCCCGTTGCGCCCGGCCTGTGCCAGCGCTTTCTTGCAGGCGTCAACGGCCATTTCGGTCATGATGCCAGGTTCATCGTCAGAGCGCTGACGAAACAGCGGGTGCATCACGTCGGGATCCAGAACGCCCGCTTTGTCCATCACATAGCGGTTCTCGATTCCGGAGGCCTTCAGAATGAACTCTTCAGACGAATGCTGCATCGGCTCAACGTCACCAGCGGCAATCGCCTCTGCGTTCTGGGTGTTCATCCTGTCGGCATATGCATTGAAGGCCGAAACGAGCTCGGCATTCGTAATGACATTATCTGGCGTGAAAACACCCGAGCCGGTGATTGCTGGCGTATACATGTTGGGTCCTGGATTTCTGGATTCACCCAAAATGCCGTTATGATTGGTATTGTTCAAGAGAGATTGACCCGAGGGAATGTTAAGCTTGGTTGGAAATTGAGCTTCAGTTCTTGAATAGTTCGTTTTTCGAAGTATATACGCGTCAAATTCTGCAAGGAATCATCCCATGGCCCATGATCATAACACTCTGTTGCATCGCTTAAGCCCCGAGATGCAGGCGATGATGGGTGTGTATGCGCTCTATTGGAAGCTCGAGGAGAGCTTCGATGCCATCGAAATAGAGCTGAGCCATCAGGAATGCCATATGGTGATCAAATTGGATCAGCCCAGGCGCATGGGCGTTTTAGCGGCTGACATGCTGTCAGTTCCTTCGACAATCACGTCGACCGCCGATGCCTTGGAAAAAGCGGGCTATCTGAGACGCGAACGCGATCCAGAGGATCGCCGTGCATGGCTTTTGGTTTTGACCGAAAAAGGCACAGAAACACGCCAGATGCTTGTAGCCCAAGCGGGCGCCCTGTTTCAGCGCGCGTCCGGACTGAACAAAGATGAAACCGCAGAATTCGCAAGACTGGCCCGGAAGATCCGGGAAAACATACTGAAAACTGGAATTCCCGAGGGACTGAAGAAATGAAACTGATCTCTGCTTTGGGCGTGGCCCTGATCTTTCTCTCCAGCTCAATCATGGCTGAAGAAGCTGCCAAGCCGGTAAAGCTGATGGTGGTAAAGGAAACCACACCTGGGTTCACACGTCAGTTCTTTGGTCGCGTCGCTGCGCGGCAAACGGTTGATCTGGCCTTTCAGGTGGCTGGACAGATTGTTGAAATGCCAGTGGCTGAAGGATTTGTCATCCCCAAGGGTGAGCTGATCGCCGAGCTGGATCGTGAGCCGTTCCAGCGCCGCTATGATCGTGCCGTTCTGCAGAAAGATCAGGCGGATCGGACCCTGGCCCGCCTGTCTCGGCTGCGGGGAACTGCGGCCAGCCAAGTGGCTGTAGACGACTCTGAGACTGCGGCGCAACTGGCTGATATCGCTGTGCGTGACGCGCTTTACGACCTGGAACAGGCGACATTGACGGCACCATTTAACGCGCTGGTGTCCAGCCGGGCGGTCGAGGCCTTTACCACTGTTTCCGCAGGTACCCCGATCGTGCGCATCCATGATATGTCCGAACTTCGGATTGAGGTCGACGTACCCGAAATTTTGTTTCAACGGTCGGGCCAGCAGGATGACATCACCATCACCGCGAAATTTCCGGTGAGCGACGAAGTCTTCCCGCTTCAGATCCGCGAATTCGATGCTGAATCTTCAAGCGTCGGTCAAACCTTCCGCATCCAATTTGGCCTGACACCGCCTGAAGGGCTGCAAATTCTGCCTGGTTCGTCGGCTACTGTGACCGTTCGGGTCAAGGACCAGAAACGGGGAATCTTTGTTCCGCCTACAGCCATTGTGGCCGATGTCGAAGGGGCGCTGGGCGTAATGGTGTTTTCTCCGACTGGGGCTGACCAAGGGACACTGCGCCGCGTTCCCGTTACCATCGAGCCCACGGAAACCGGTGATGTCAACGTACTGGACGGCCTAAGTGACGGGGAAGAAATCGTTGTCGCCGGCGGCGACGTTTTGATTGACGGTCAGGTGGTGCGCCGCTTTACCGGTCTTGCCAACTAAGGGGCGGATTGATGAACATCGCACGCGCATCCATTGATCGCCCTATCTATACATGGCTGGTCATCCTGATCGCCTTGTTCGGCGGTATCTGGGGATTTCTGTCGCTTGGCCGTCTGGAAGATCCAGCCTTCACAATCAAAAACGCCGTCATCGCAACCCAGTATCCGGGGGCAACGGCTGAACAAGTGGCGCTGGAGGTTTCAGAGCCACTGGAATCCGCCATCCAGCAGATGGGCGAGGTCAAGACAATCACATCAGTGAACCAGCCCGGTTTTTCGCTGATCGAGGTCGAGATTAACTCAGCCTATGATGGGACCGAGCTACCGGAGATCTGGACCAAATTGCGCGCCAAGGTCCGTGACGCCTCACGGGAGCTGCCATCGGGGGTGGGTGAACCGCTGGTCAATGACGGGTTTGGCGATGTGTTTGGTTTGTTTTATGCGGTCACGGCCGAGGGCTTCTCGGACGCTGAAAAACATGAGCTTTCCACATTTCTTCGGCGCGAACTACTGACGGTTGACGGTGTCGCGGATGTCGAGGTGATGGGCCTGCCGCAAGAGGCGATCTTTATCGAACCCGACCTGTCTATTTCGGTGAACCAGAACGTGCCTCTGCAGGCGCTTACCGACGCGATTACAAATGCGGACTCGGTAAACTCGTCGGGGTCATTGCGATCAGAAGATGGCCGGACCGCAATATTAACCGCCGAAGGGTCCGATACGGTTTCCGCCATTGCTGGCCTTTCTGTTGGATCGCAGGGCCAGGTTATCAACCTGTTCGATATGTCGAATGTACATCGTGGTCGCCTAACCGATCCTAATGTCATCATCCGGTTCAACGGGACCGAAGCTTTCACTCTGGGTATCGCTGGGCTTTCGACTGATAATATCGTTGAGGTCGGCAAGCGTGCTGACGCGAAATTTGCCGAGTTGGATTCTCAGATCCCCTATGGTGTCGAAATCCTGCCGATTTACCAGCAGCACGTCGTTGTTGAGCAGGCATCGAACGACTTTCTGGTGAACCTCGCGCTGTCGGTCTCTATTGTTGTTGCGGTTTTGGCCTTGTTCATGGGTTGGCGCGCGGCTTTGGTTGTGGGAACAACTCTGTTGCTGACCGTGGTTGGCACGTTGTTGTTCATGGCATTGTTCTCGATCGAGATGGAACGAATTTCGTTGGGCGCTTTGATCATTGCGATGGGTATGTTGGTGGACAACGCCATTGTGGTGGCCGAAGGAATGCAGATTGCAATGCTGCGCGGCAAGAATTCGCGTGATGCGGCGGATGAGGCTGCGGCCAAAACGCAAATCCCGCTGTTGGGAGCAACGGTGATTGGCATCATGGCTTTTGCCGGGATTGGTCTTAGCCCTGATGCGACGGGCGAGTTCTTGTTTTCGCTATTTGCTGTAATCGGGATATCGCTGCTGCTGAGCTGGACCCTGGCGCTGACGGTGACTCCGATGCTTGGGCACTATTTCTTCAAGCAGGGCAAAGAAGGTGAAATTGATGCCTATGGCGGGATCATGTTCCGTGTTTATGGCGCGATCCTAAACTGGGCGCTGCGGTTCCGTTGGATGGTGATTGCAATGCTGGTGGGCATTACCGTGGTCTGTTTCGCAGGATTTGGTTTGGTCAAACAACAGTTCTTTCCAGACTCGAATACACCGCTGTTTTTCGTGCATTACAACCTGCCGCAGGGCACACCCATTGCGCGCACCGCCGAGGATATGGCTGTTTTCGAAAACTGGCTGGCGGATCGGGACGATGTGGTATCTGTCACGACATTTGTTGGGCAAGGAGCAACTCGTTTTTTGTTGACCTATTCTTCGGAAAAGCCGAACCCCAGCTACGGTCACATGATCATCCGGACGGAAACATTGGATGACATTCCGGCTTTACGGGCGGATCTCGAGGCGTTTGGCTCGGCGCAGTTCCCCGAAGGCAAGTTCCGCACCAAGCGGCTGGTCTTTGGTCCTGGGGGCGGTGATCCAATTCAAGCCCGTTTCTCGGGAAGCGATCCGGCGGTGCTTCGGCAACTTGCGAATGAGGCTGTGCAGACGATGCGCGCGGCTTCGCCCAATGCGCTGAACGTCTATCACGACTGGCGCGAACAAGGGCTGGCTGTCCAGCCAATTTATGCGACCGAACGGGCGCAGACCGCAGGGGTGTCGCGCGAAGATATAGCGGCGACTCTGCAATTCTCGACCGATGGGATCACCGGTGGTGTGTTCCGCGAGCGCGACCGCCTGATTCCGATCATCTTGCGCCGCCCTGTGGACGGGGATTATTCGATCGTGGATCAGGTTGTATTCTCGGACCAGTCGCAGAAATTCGTGCCGATCGAGCAGATGGTCGACAGGTTCGAATATAAGGCACTCAATACGCTGGTTCACCGCCGGGATCGTGTGCTGACCATTACGGTAGGGGCCGACATCCCGCCGGATTTGACAGCTGCGCAGGTTCATTCCGAAGTCCGCACAGCCATCGAAAGCATGGAGCTGCCAGCGGGCTATCGACTGGAATGGGGTGGAGAGTTCGAGAATGCTGGCGATGCAAATAAAAGCCTGGGTCGTCAGTTGCCGTTGAGCCTGTTGATTATGGTTCTGATTTCGGTGCTGATATTCAACGCCATTCGTCAGCCGATCATTATCTGGCTGTTGGTACCGATGTCGGTAAACGGAGTGGTGATCGGTCTGCTGGGAACGGGTCTGCCGTTCACATTTACGGCGCTGCTGGGACTGCTTAGCCTATCGGGGATGCTGATCAAGAATGGCATCGTTTTGGTCGAAGAGATCGACTTGGTACGTGCAACCGGTCAGGGGCTGCGTGAATCGATCATAGAGGCTTCGGTCTCGCGTTTGCGCCCCGTGATGCTGGCCGCGATCACGACGATCCTGGGCATGGCGCCGTTGCTGACGGATGCGTTCTTCAGGTCGATGGCGGTGACCATCATGGGAGGTCTGGCCTTTGCCACGGTCCTTACCATGGTGGCGGCCCCCGTGTTCTACATGGTGTTCTTCCTGCCGGAGGAACGGCGCAAGAAACCACCGCAGCCGGTTGTCTAAATGAAAAACCCCCGGTCATGGACCGGGGTTTTTCGTAATCTATCGCTGAGAATCTACCGAAACCTAATTCGATGGATCCAGCACGGTCATCATTGCTTCCCTCTGCTTTTCTTCCCAGTCACGTAAGCTTTTCTTCTTTTTGCGGGCATCTAGACACCGATCCAATAGCTTTTGGCAAAGGTCCATTAACTGGATTGGGTGTTCCTCTGGGACGGCAGCGAGGTTATCTAGTTTCACATGTAACAAGTAATTTAGCCTTCGCTGCAGTTCCCAAATCTCGTCATCGGCAGACATTGCTGTGTTTTGCGGCAATGGCGATGCTGTGTTTCTGGGGTAGTCCGAGGCAACATCTGAATTCGAAGTACTGTCGGCAGAAGTGTCACTTTCCGACGAAGACTTAATCGCAGACAAAACTTTGACTGCTGTACTCCGTTTTACGAACAGGCCTTTCTCCATATTGGTAAGAGTCGCTCGTGAAACGCCCGACACTCTGCAGAGCTCAGCGATTGTCATCCCGGCGCTTGATCTTTTGGAAGATAGTTCGTCAATCGCAACTTTGTCATTTTGCTTTGGCATAAACGGCTCCAAGTAATTTTGGATAAAAAAGCATTTTTATGCATTTTTGTCAACCAGATACTGCTACGAAACATCTTGTGATTATAAAGTTGCGTATTTATCCACGGTTGGGTTTCAAAATTATGCATTTTTGTGTAGTATGGGTCTGTCCGTTACTTGGCGGTGCGAGACAGACCCAATCCGAGGGATTGTCCTCAGAGTAAGTAATTTTTGCACAAAAGTGCATAATATTCAATGCTCCGGGGCGTTCTCTCCAATAAGGAGAATGAAAATGTTGCATCAAATCCGTGCAGCACTCGGAATAGACTTGATGTTGCTAGCAGCTGAGTACTCCCACTTGTTTCCGATGTTACCGGTGCCATTGGGCGGGAGTCACATAATTCAGATCGCAATTGTGCTTTGTGGCGCTATCGGCGCATATGAACTCAGCGCGTGTCTCGCAGAGTTCAGAAAAAAGCATCTCTCGAAGCGCAGTCGGAAAAAGTAGCAGGGCTTAGCCCTGCAACGATCTCACCTCGACATCACCTTCGGCCTGCGCCTTTATCGCCAACACGGCAGCGTGGCTGGCGGCGGCGGTCGTGAAATATGGGATCTTGTCATAAAGCGCGATGGACCGGATGGCTTTGCTGTCCTCGACCGCCTGTGCGCCTTCGGTGGTATTCATCACCAGTTGCACCTGGCCGTCCTTCAGCATGTCAGCCACGTCAGGACGGCCCTCATAGACCTTGTTGACCAGATCGCAGGCAATACCGTGCTCGGCCAGCCAGCTTTGCGTGCCGCGGGTGGCGACAAGGGCAAAGCCTTGCGCAGCCAGAACCTGTGCGGCCTCAAGCATGGCCGGGGTCTTGTCGGCATCCTTGATTGAGATAAATGCACGGCCCGAGGATGGCAGCACCATGCCCGCGCCCATCTGCGCCTTGAGGAAGGCGCGGGGGAAATCACGGTCCCAGCCCATGACCTCACCGGTCGAGCGCATTTCCGGGCCCAGGATTGTGTCAACGCCAGGGAAACGGGCGAAAGGCAGAACCGCCTCTTTCACCGAGAACCACGGCATATCCGGATCGGCCAGCGTCATCTGGTCGGCGATCTTGGTATCGTCCACGGTTTTGTATGCAGGGCGCAGCGGGAAGTCCGCCAGCTTTTCGCCCGCCATCACGCGCGCGGCGATCGAGGCGATGGCGCTGTCCGTCGCTTTGGCCACGAAGGGCACGGTACGCGAGGCGCGCGGGTTGACCTCGATCAGGTAGATATCATCATCCTTGATCGCGAATTGAATGTTCATCAGGCCGACAACGTTCAGCGCCTTGGCCAGCTTGAAGGTCTGCTCTTTGACCCGGCCAATCACTTCTTTCGACAGCGAGTAAGGTGGCAGCGAACAGGCGCTATCGCCCGAATGCACGCCGGCCTCTTCGATATGCTGCATGATGCCTGCGACATGAACATCCGTGCCGTCGCACAGCGCGTCGACATCCAGTTCAACCGCGCCCGCCAGATAGCTGTCTAGCAGCACAGGGCTGTCGCCCGAGACCACCACGGCCTCGTTGATATAGCGCCGCAGCTGGTCCATATCGCGCACGATTTCCATCGCGCGGCCACCCAGAACATAGGAGGGACGGATCACCAGCGGAAAGCCGATATCCTCGGCGATTTTCAGCGCTTGCTCGTCGGTCGATGCGATGCCGTTATTGGGCTGTTTCAGGCCCAGATCATTGACAAGCGCCTGGAACCGCTCGCGGTCTTCGGCCAGGTCGATGGCGTCGGGCGTGGTGCCGAGGATCGGAATGCCTTCTTCTTCCAGCGCATTGGCCAGTTTCAACGGTGTCTGCCCGCCGAACTGAACGATCACACCGTGCAGCGTGCCGTTTTCCTGTTCTTTCGTCAGGATTTCCATCACGTGTTCAAAAGTTAGCGGTTCGAAATACAACCGGTCTGAAGTGTCATAGTCGGTCGAAACCGTTTCGGGGTTACAGTTGATCATGATGGTCTCATAGCCCGCATCGGTCAGTGCGAAGCAGGCGTGACAACAGCAATAGTCGAATTCGATCCCCTGACCGATCCGGTTGGGTCCGCCGCCCAGGATAACAACCTTCTTGCGGTCACTCGGGCGCGCCTCGCACTCAACATCACCCATCATAGGGGCTTCGTAGGTCGAGTACATATAGGGCGTCTGCGCCTCAAACTCGGCAGCGCAAGTGTCGATGCGTTTGAACACTGCGTTAACACCCAGATTGCGGCGGGCGCGGCGTACATTGCCTTCGTCACGGCCTGTCAGGTTGCCCAAGCGCGCATCGGTAAAGCCAAGCATTTTCAGCCTGCGGATGCCTTCTTCGGTCACCGGCAGGCCGTCTTTGCGCAACTGACGCTCGGCTTCGATGATCTCGCGGATGCGGGCCAGGAACCAAGGGTCAAATTTGGTGACCCCAAAAATCTCATCATCGGTCAAACCATGACGCATGGCCTGCGCGATGGTGCGCAGACGGTCGGGGGTTTGCTTGCTGATCGCTTTGATCACCGCGACTTTGTCACTGACCTCGTCCCAGACACCAACGTTCAGGCCGGGGATTTCTACTTCATCAAAGCCAGTCAGGCCGGATTCCATCGAGGCCAGCGCCTTTTGCATCGATTCGTGGATCGTGCGGCCAATGGACATGGCCTCACCCACCGATTTCATCGCCGTGGTCAGGTAAGGTTCAGAGCCGGGGAACTTTTCGAACGCAAATTTCGGAATTTTTGTCACGACATAGTCGATGGTTGGCTCGAAGGAGGCGGGCGTGACCTTGGTGATGTCATTGTCCAGCTCGTCCAGCGTATAGCCAACAGCCAGTTTGGCCGCGATCTTCGCAATCGGGAACCCGGTCGCCTTGGACGCCAGCGCGGACGAACGCGACACGCGGGGGTTCATCTCGATCACGACCATTCGGCCGTCTTCGGGGTTGATCGCCCATTGTACGTTCGAACCGCCAGTCTCGACCCCAATCTCGCGCAGAACGGCGATGGAGCCGTTGCGCATGATCTGGTATTCTTTGTCGGTCAGTGTCAGGGCAGGGGCCACGGTGATCGAGTCGCCGGTATGCACACCCATCGGATCGATATTCTCAATGGAACAGACGATGATGGCGTTGTCGGCCGTGTCGCGTACAACCTCCATCTCATACTCTTTCCAACCCAGCAGGCTCTCATCGACGAGGATTTGGTTTACCGGCGAGGCATCCATGCCCGAGCGGCAGAAGTGAATATAATCCTCGCGGTTATAAGCCACACCGCCGCCGGTGCCGCCCATGGTAAAGGCGGGGCGAATGATGGCAGGCAGGCCGATGTCTTCCAGATCGCCTAAGGCAATCTGGACGCCAGCATCAAGATCGGTGGAGCCGTCGTCGCGCTTGGGGGCGGTAACGATGGTGGCCTTGGGGTTTTCAATGCCCAGCCGATCCATCGCTTCGCGGAATAGTTTGCGGTCTTCGGCCATTTCGATGGCGTCGCGGGTCGCACCGATCATCTCGACACCGAACTCGTCCAGTACGCCCATCTCTTCCAGTGCAAGTGAGGTGTTCAGTCCGGTCTGCCCACCCATTGTGGGCAACAAGGCGTCGGGGCGTTCTTTCTCGATGATCTTGGCGACAACTTCGGGCGTGATCGGCTCGATATAAGTGGCATCGGCCAGACCGGGATCGGTCATGATTGTCGCCGGGTTTGAGTTTACCAGAATGACCCGGTATCCTTCTTCGCGCAGGGCTTTACAGGCCTGTGCGCCTGAATAGTCGAATTCGCAGGCCTGACCGATGACAATGGGGCCCGCCCCGATGATCATGATCGACTGGATGTCGGTTCTTCTCGGCATAGCCTGTTTCCTTCGGTTAACTGCGAGTCAGGGCACCGCCCGCGTGCCCAAATTGTTCTGCGTTATAGGGACCGCGCCAAAAGGTTCAAGAGGTATCGGAAACAGGGGCGAAATTGCCGCTTTCCCCTCTTTCCCTTACCGCCGTATTGTCTATACCGCGCAGCACGACAAATGAGGATGCACGTGCGTATTCGTTTTGATCAGGGGCCGGCCGGATCGGGAACTTATTTCGAACGGCCAGACCGGGTGATCCGCGCAGACAAAGCGGAAGACGTGCCACAGGCTTTGGCGGCGCTGGATGAGGCACGCGCGGATGGGGCCTGGCTGGCCGGTTATGCAAGCTATGAGCTTGGATATGCGTTGGAACCCCGCCTGTTGGACCGGATGCCTGCTGACCGCCGCCTGCCACTGCTGTGTTTCGGTGCCTATGATGCGCCAGGCCAGTGCGATCTGCCCGCACCCCTGGGCGGTGTTGCCGAATTCACACCGCGCTGGGACGAGGCAAGATATGCACGCGCCTTTCAGCTGGTCCACGATGCGATCGGGGCCGGGGACATCTATCAGGCCAACCTGACGTTCCCCATTGACCTGACATTGCAAGGGGATAGCGCCGCGCTTTATGCGGCGTTGGCTGTGGGCCAGCCGGTCGGTCACGGAGCGCTGGTTCAGCAGGATGGTTTACCCGATTTGCTCAGCCGCTCGCCCGAGTTGTTCTTTCGCACCGGTGCAGACCGGACGATCGAAACCCGCCCGATGAAGGGCACACAACCCCGCAGCGAAGACATGGCCGAGGACGCGCGCCGCCGCGATTTCTTGTCGAGAGACGAGAAGAACCGCGCTGAAAACCTAATGATCGTTGACCTTCTGCGCAATGACATCAGCCGGGTTGCGCTGCCGGGGTCCGTGAAGGTACCCGAGCTTTTCAAGGTCGAAACATATGCAACCGTGCATCAGATGATCTCGCTGGTGCAGGCACAGCTGCATCTTGGGGCAGAACTTTCCGATATCCTAAACGCGTTGTTTCCCTGCGGCTCGATCACAGGCGCGCCCAAAATTCGCGCGATGGAGATTTTGACCGATCTCGAACCCTGGCCACGCGATATCTATTGTGGTGCTATCGGCTGGGCCGCGCCAGACGGGCGATCCGAGTTCAACGTGGCTATTCGCACGCTGATGGTCGAGGGCAACAAGGCCACGCTGAATGTGGGTGGGGGCGTCGTTTGGGACAGCACTGCCGCATCCGAATATGAGGAAGCGCTATGGAAGGCACGTTTTGCCCACCAGCTGACCCTGACTTCCGTCTGATCGAAACGCTGGCATTCCGGCCAGAGAGCGGGTTTGTGCGTGTTGGAAAACACTTGGCCCGGATGGAGCGTTCGGCACGGGCATTGGGGCTTCCTTTCGATGCAGGGCGCGCGATTGCAACGCTTGACCAAGTTGCGGGTTCAACCTCGTTGCGCTGTCGATTGACGATGGACATCAGTGGCGGGTTTGGCGTGACAACTGGTGCACTGGCGGATAACCCGTCCGTCTGGCGGGTCGCAGTTTCCAATACGAGGCTTGCCGCCTCTGATATCTGGTTGCAGCACAAGACGACGCAGCGCGGTGTTTATGACCGGGCCCGGGCGGCACTGCCCGAGGGCGTAGATGAGTGGCTGTTTCTGAATGAGCGTGACGAAGTGTGCGAGGGCACCATCACTAACATCTTTCTGGACATGCCCGATGGTCGTTGCCTGACGCCGCCCTTGTCCTCTGGCTTGCTTCCCGGGATCTTGCGCGAAGACTTGCTGGAAAATTCTAAAGTCAGCGAGGCGGTGCTGACCATGACCGACCTGCAAAGCGCGGAAAGGTTCTGGATGGGCAATTCCTTGCGAGGCCTGATCTGGGCGGAATTGGCGGTACTGTGAACAGGCAAACCGATTGGGCTGAAGCCGCAGCACCTTCCCGTTGGTTGCGACTGGAATTCGGTTTGTTCTTCATCGCCATACCTGTGCTGATCGCCGTACTTTTCCCGCCTAACTGGATGTTTCCATCGCTGTTTACCTTTACGGCCATCGGGATCGTGTTGTTGCATTTCACGCACGGATTTGCTTGGACTGAATTGCGATATAACTGGCGCAACTGGTCCTGGCCCGAAGTCGCCGGCTTTGCTGTGGGAATGACCCTGTTTTGTGTTGCGCTAGTACGAGTGGCCCGTCCCGAAGCTGCCTTTTTCCTGTTGCACAACCAACCCGAGCTGCTGGCGATGATTTGGGTGTTTTACCCATTCGTTTCCGCCCTGCCGCAAGAGCTGCTGTTCCGGTCGCTTTTCTTTCGTCGCTACCACGCAATCCTGCCCAATGGACGCACAGCTTATCTGCTGAATGCATCGCTCTTCTCGCTTGCGCATCTGATGTATTGGAACTGGATCGTAGCTCTGATGACATTTGTCGGAGGGTTGCTGTTCACCTGGGCCTATCGCAAACGCGGGTCGTTTTTCTATGCGGTTCTGCTGCATGCCATCGCGGGGAACATCATCTTTGCGGTGGGTCTGGGCATCTATTTCTACTCAGGCAACGTGCAAAGGCCGTTTTGACGGTGCGACTTGCCTTGACTTTCCCAGTCTGACGCGGTGTATCGGCCCGACCAATTCTGCGCCCGAAGGGATATGATCCATGCACGCCTATCGCAGCCACACCTGCGCCGCTCTGACCGCCGCCAATGTCGGTGAAACCGTTCGCCTGTCTGGCTGGGTGCATCGGGTCCGAGATCACGGCGGCGTTCTATTCATCGACCTTCGCGATCATTTCGGCGTCACACAGGTTTTGTGCGACGGCGACAGCGCGGCATTCGCCGAACTGGAAAAAGTCCGCTCGGAATGGTGTATCCGTATCGATGGCACAGTCAAAGCGCGCGCCGCTGATCTGGTGAACGCGAAATTGCCCACGGGCGAGATCGAAGTTTACGTGCGCGAGTTGGAAGTACTGGGCGCCGCTGACGAGCTACCGCTGATGGTGTTCGGCGATCAGGAATACCCTGAGGAAACGCGCCTGCGCTATCGCTATCTGGACCTGCGCCGCGAAGTGATGCAGCAGAATATGACCTTGCGCTCGGACGTTGTTGCCTCGATGCGCCGCCGGATGTGGGATCAGGGCTTCCGCGAGTATCAGACGCCAATCATCACGGCGTCCTCGCCTGAAGGCGCGCGCGATTTCCTCGTTCCGTCACGTCTTCACCCGGGCAAGTTCTACGCGCTGCCGCAGGCCCCACAGCAGTTCAAACAGCTGATCATGGTGTCGGGCTTTGACAAGTATTTCCAGATCGCGCCCTGCTTCCGGGACGAAGACCCGCGCGCCGACCGCTCACCCACCGATTTCTACCAGCTTGACCTTGAGATGTCGTTTGTCGAGCAGCAGGACGTATTCGACACGATTCAGCCCGTTCTGACCGGCGTGTTCGAAGAGTTCGGCGGCGGCCGTAAAGTCGATCAGGACTGGCCGCAGATTTCCTACAAGGACGCGGCACTGTGGTATGGCAGCGATAAGCCCGACCTGCGGAATCCTATTAAAATGCAAGTGGTCTCCGACCACTTCCGCGGGTCTGGGTTCGCGATTTTCGCGAAGCTGTTGGAGCAGGACGGCACCGAAATCCGCGCTATCCCTGCGCCGACGGGTGGCAGCCGCAAGTTCTGCGACCGCATGAACGCCTTTGCCCAGAAAGAGGGTCTGCCCGGTATGGGCTATATCTTCTGGCGTGATCAGGGCGAAGGGATGGAGGCCGCCGGTCCACTGGCCAAAAACATTGGCCCTGAACGGACCGAGGCGATCCGCCAGCAGTTGGGTTTGGGCGTCGGAGACGCTGCGTTCTTCCTGGGCGGCAAACCGAAAGCCTTTGAAAAGGTGGCTGGCAGGGCGCGCGATGTGATCGGTGATGAACTGAATCTGACCGAGAAAGACCGCTTTGCCTTTGCCTGGATCGTCGATTTCCCGATCTATGAGCAAGACGAAGAAACCGGTGCGATCGACTTTGAACACAACCCCTTCTCGATGCCGCAGGGCGGGATGGAGGCGCTGAACGGCAATCCTCTGGATGTGCGCGGCTATCAATATGACCTCGCCTGCAACGGATACGAGCTGGTCTCGGGCGCGATCCGGAACCACAAGCCCGAGATCATGCTGAAGGCTTTTGAGCTGGCTGGCTATGGCGCGGATGAGGTGAAATCCCGCTTTGGCGCGCTGTTCAACGCCTTCCACTATGGTGCCCCGCCGCACGGTGGCTGTGCAGCTGGTATCGACCGGATCGTGATGCTTTTGGCCGATGAAGCCAATATCCGCGAAGTCATGATGTTCCCGATGAACCAGCGTGCCGAGGATCTGATGATGCAGGCACCGTCCGACCCGGCCTCGGACCAGCTGATGGAGTTGGGCCTGCGGATTATCCCTCAGGACTGATAGAAAACCCGCCACAGTCGCCTGTGGCGGTTTTTTCTGTTTTCAACCCATTCCCAATTCGCTGTTAGCGGGTTTACAGGAAATGGTCCTTTTTCCTCTCGCGGCTGTTCCGAATGTCACGCGCGCTGACGCGTGTCTGTCTGTATGCCCACAGACAAAGGAGCGATGCGGTAATTAGATATGCGGTTGTCACTTCAGATAGCCTCGCGCTGTTCCAGACGGGCCTGCACTATTCCCGCAACTTGGGCTGTCAGAGCGGTGATGGGCATACCTGCGGCGCGTGAGGCTGCCAACTGCTGGGCGGCTTCGGCCAGAACCGTATCTTCAGCATCACGGGCAACGCCGCGCAGGAATTGGGCCGCATAGTCCAGTGACCGATGGTCATTCGGTCCGGCCAGAACATCTGCGATATGTGCCATGTCGTCCTGATAGGCCATAGGATCGGGGCATATCACCTCATCCCGAACGGCGTGGAGCGTGCAGGGGCGGCGGTCTTCAGGTAGGCATTTCAGAATAGACGACTGGAAATAGGACAGTGAGTTAAGCGGTTTGGCAAGAAACCCGTCCGCACCAACCTCTGTCGCAAGGGTTTCTGAATTGTCGTCGCCTGACATGCCCAGAATCGCTCCGATCCGGGGCGTAGTCATGGCCAGTTCGGCAATCAGATCAGCGCCAGAGCCATCTGGCAGCCCCATATCCACCAAGATCACCGAAGGCCGATAGATTTGAAGGTGGCGTCGGGCGGACTTCAGGCAATCGGCCCGCCTGATCCGCGCGCCTGAATGCAAACACATCAGGCGGATGGCATCGCAGGCATAGCGGCTGTCCTCAACAACCAAAATGGTTTGTCCCAGCAGCGGCCGCGTGGCCGTTGGCTGTGCGGGTGCGGTGAAGGGGCTCGAATCGTCCATGGCAGAACTCCTATTCAGCAGATGCTTCACGCTAGGAACTTCTGGCTAACACGGGGTTAACGGCAATTTGGCGCACTTGTCCTTTGCCTGATCTGTCCCCATAACCGCTGCAACGCAGAAGGTAGGAGAGTTCCATGATTGGCCGCTTAAACCACGTTGCCATTGCCGTCCCTGATCTTGTGGCGGCGTCTGAACAGTACCGCAGCGCTTTAGGTGCCAAGGTTGGCGCGCCGCAGGATGAACCTGATCACGGCGTTACTGTGGTGTTCATTGAATTGCCCAACACCAAGATCGAGTTGCTTTATCCTCTGGGCGATGACAGCCCGATCAACGGTTTTCTAGAGAAGAACCCCGCCGGCGGAATCCATCATGTCTGCTATGAGGTAGAGGATATCATTGCCGCGCGTGATCACCTGAAAGAAACCGGCGCCCGGGTGCTGGGTAGCGGTGAACCCAAGATCGGCGCGCACGGGAAACCGGTTCTTTTCCTGCATCCCAAAGATTTCAACGGCTGTCTGGTCGAGTTGGAACAAGTATAAACACCGGAGGTGTACACATGACGATCACTGCAGGACTGGTTCTGTTTGCCGTCATCTGGTTCATGACGCTTTTGGTGATTCTGCCGATCCGCATCAAGACCCAGGGTGATTTGGGCGAGGTCGTTCCCGGCACCCATTCAGGGGCCCCGGAAGTGCATCACATGAAGAAAAAGCTATGGATCACCACCGGGGTGTCGGTCGTGCTCTGGGCTATCATTGCAGGGATCATTATTTCGGGCGTGATTTCGGTACGGGATTTCGATTGGCTAAATCAAATGGAACCGCGAAACTAAGCTTCAGGGCGTTGGCCCTGACAGCTTATGAAAGATATGCGTGAATGTAGCAGCTCCGATAATCGGGATCACAAGATTCACCAGCGGAATAGACAGTGGGATGGCCATCAACGTGCCCGCAAGCCAAATTGTTGACGAATGTTGTGCCCGCAGTTTTCGCGCGCCCTCACGCCCGATACGGCGCATGGCTGCCAGCGTAAAATACTCACGCCCCAGCAGAAATCCGTTCATCGCCCAAAAGATAAACGGGGCCAGTGGCGTGAAGATCGCATAAAGGATCAGCGCCAGAAGGTTGGCCACAATCAGCACACCCATAAAACCAAGCGCGTCAGTGATCGCATCGCCTATCGGGATGCGTGGAACCGCGGGCAGGCTCGGATAATGCCTGTCCTCTACAGCTTGCGCGACATCGTCCAGAAACACAGACGTGATGGCTGAGGCGACGGGAATCATCAGAAACACTGGCAGGATCAGCACCAGGAAAATGCCGGAATAGCTGAGGACGTCATTCAGCCAGGGAACTGCACCAATGAATGGCAGCGATATCTCGTCCCCTGACAGCCGGTTGATCAGCCAAATTGCACCGGCGCAGGCTGCGATCAGCATAAGAATGGTCAGACCAATGCCCCGAAGCAGGACCCCGCGGAATTTCGGGTCTCCGATCTGACCAAGCGCTGAAAAAAAGGCGTTGAGGATGATCATTCTGTGACCCATTCGGTCAGGGCATCAACATCCGGGCGAGGGCGGTCGGGCGGGGTCGAGCCCTCGGTCGCGATATGGATCAAACCGGCAACACTCTCGTTATCCCGCAATCCAAACGCTTTGCGACAGAATTCTGGATCGTGGGTTTGCCAGCCAGACAACCAATTCGCGCCCCATCCTGCGGTCAAAGCAGCGTTCAGCAAAGCAAGGCAAACAGCCCCAGCTGAATAGGTCTGCTCGATGGCTGGAATCTTTTCCGAAGGCTTCTGAACCTCGATCACAGCGACGGCGAGATGGCCTAAATCAAACTGTCCGCGCGCTTTTTCAATGTCTTGAGGGGATTTGCCAAGCGCCTCACCGCATTCCTGCGTCAGCCCCGACAGGCGCCCCATTGCGCCTTTTTCAAGCACGATGAACCGCCAGGGTTCTAGTTTTCCGTGATCCGGGCTGCGGGCTGCTGCGGTCAGCAGGGGCATCAGCTGCTCACGGTCGGGGGCCGGTTCAATCAACGTTTTGGCTGGGCGCGACCGACGGGTCTGCAGAAACTCTAAAGCGGCCGGATTCTTCAAGGACATATGTTAACTTCCTTTACATAGGCTGTCTGTATCTGGTTGAACATCTGGCGAGTTTCAAGTGCAATCGGCTGGACCACTTGGATCAATTTCATTCCCCGCCCAACCGTGCAAGGGTCTTTGTTAACAGAAGGTGCCAATGGGAAAACCGAAACTAAGAAATCTTCCAGACCTGAGCGACCGTGTTGCACCGAATGCTGAGATTGCGGTCAGGGTTACCCCGAAAGCCGCAGCAGACAGGATTTTGGTTCAGGACGGAACGATCAGAATATATATCACTGCACCGCCCGAAAACGGCAGGGCAAATGAAGCCACACGTGAGCTTCTGGCGGTGGCGCTGAGGGTTGCTCCGTCCGCATTGATCCTGAAGCGCGGCCAGACATCGCGCGAGAAAGTCTTTGTGTGTCAGGCCTGATCGGGGGTTTCGCGAATTTGGTAAACACCTTCGGGCAGATCCAGTGCCGCAGCCAGATCACGAACCTGTTCGGGCGAAAGCGTAATCTTCTGAACCTGGTCAGTGCGCGGATCCAGTTGTTCCAGCGTTACGCATTCTGCAAAATTGTTAATAACCACATCCTCGTTCAAAGGCTTTTCGCCTTCGTCCACCAGGGTTATGACCGTCGAGTCGAATTCATGCTCAATCGAAAACATGTTTCCAGCTTGCCGGGCGGAACATTGCAATGCAACCCGTTCGTGGGAAATCGTCCGGTGGCGAACCGCCTAGTGTCGGGCTATGTTCGAAGAAAAGGCATGACCGGACCAAAGGAAATAGTATGCGTCGCCTGATCTTGATGATATTTGGTCTGGTTCTGTCGGCCTGTGACACCGGTTCGCTACGCGTTCAGCCGGTAGAGGAATGGCAACAACCTTCAACTGATTTTCAGGTCGATGTGCTGACCTTTCGCGAAATCAGTCAAAGGGTCGGGGATGTGGCGCGCGCAGAGTGCAAGCGGCGCAGTAATGTCAGCAACTGCGATTTTTCGATCGTGGTTGATCTGAACCCTCGCGCACCAGCAAATGCTTTTCAAACCTTGGATGACGACAATCAACCAGTCATAATCTTCACCCGCGCGATGATTCAATCGGTGGAAAACGCCGATGAACTGGCCTTTGTGATGGGGCATGAATCTGCTCATCACATCCTGCGCCATATTCCCCGCCAGTCCGAAAACTCACGAGAAAGTGCCGCGATTTTTGGCGAGCTTGCACGCATAGCGGGGGCAAATGACGCAGATCTTGAACAGGCGCAGAAGCTGGGCGCGCAGGTGGGTGCCCAGATATATGTCAAGGACTTTGAACTGGAAGCGGACCGGTTGGGAACGATCATCACGCACCGGGCAGGTTATAATCCCTTGTTAGGAGCCCGCTATTTTGCCCGAATTCCTGACCCGGGCGATCGTTTTCTAGGCACCCATCCACCGAATGCTCAGCGCGTCGAAATTGTTTTGGAAACCTCGCGGCAGCTTGGGCTGACACAATGACGGGACTGAAACGGTTGGGGGTTGTCTTGACGGACCGCGGATCGAAATATGCCGTGTCCGGCGCTTTGGTCAGTTCCCGTGACGAGGTGGCTGCTGTCCTGCAGGATCTGCAATCTGACAAAAGCTATGCCAAGGCCACGCACAATACCTGGGCCGCAATCCTGCCCACTGGTGCGCTCAAGGCGGATGACGGGGAAAGCGGTGCCGGAATGGTGATTCTGCGCATGCTGGAAAGGGCCGAACTGAGCGGTCATATCGTCATTGTCACTCGATGGTATGGCGGAAAAAAGCTGGGCGGTGATCGATTCCGACGGGTGCAGGATGCAACACGGGCTTATCTGGACGAACTGGAATTGGGACTTTGACCTGCGTCAAGGCTTGGGCTGTTTCGTATTGCTAGTCTGATCGGACAAAGCGAAACGGAAAGGAATGCCAATGCCCGATCGCGAAACGCTTAGGCATCATGCTGGTCTTGTTGACCGTATGGCTGGCAAGCTGGGGGTGGATCTGCAGGAATCTGCAATCGCTGGACATATATCGGTGGATCAGATTACCGATGCGGTTCTGCGATGCACCGATTGCCCGAACCCGGGCCATTGCCAATCTTTTTTGAATCAACCGGTTCTGGCAACGCAGACACCCGAATATTGCCGGAACCAGGATTTGTTAAGCAAGTTGATCCCTTAGGGGGGCCGCAATGCCGCGCCTTGGACACCTCATGACTCATTTGCGCCTTGTGTTGAGGATGGGGCAAACTACGGGTACGGATATTGTGCGGGCCCACAATAAAGGTCGGCTAAGTCAGGAAGACTGGGCTGAAATGATCCGCCTGTGTCAGGGATGTGGCTGGGCGGCTGCCTGTCCGGATTGGATGGAAAGACATCCAGATGTTGCAGGAGCACCACAAACCTGCCCGAACAAACATCAATTCGCCGCGTTGAAAGTAATACAAATGCAGGAATTGGGATGAAACACGCTGTACTGGGCGACGTGGAAAAGCACTTTTGGCTGACTCGATCTGTTGCCCGATGCCTTAAGATCTCGTTGACCGAAGCCATGTCCGACGGGCGGTTGAGTCCGGATGAATACGCCGAGATGGTAACGCGTTGCCGGGCCTCGGACTGTCACGAGAAATGCACGATATGGCTGGCCGCACAGCAATCTGATCCTCGTTCAGCGCCCGGGTTCTGCGTAAATAGCCAGGTTTTCAACCGGCTGAAGTGATCAGATCTTGGAATGTGTCCCGTCGCAAAACGGTGGGTTAGCGCAGTTTTTACAGCCGCAGAAGAACAGTTTCTTGCTGGTATCAGCCGTGAACTTGACCGGTTCAAAGCCGGTTCCTTTGTGAGATCCATCACAAAATGGCTGCCGATTGGACCGGCCGCACGAGCACCAGAAATAGCTTTTTCCTTCGGTTACTTCGATTGGATAGGGCGCTTTTTGCGCAATGACAGGACCTTCGGGCATCTGATTTCTCCGTTCGCTGACTTTCCCCAGTCTATCGCCTGAACAGATGTGCCGAAAGCAGTAGCTGCCACGCGGCACCCATTCCATGGGCAATCCCCCCGGCATGGTTTTGCCTGCTTTCGCAAACGCGCTGTTGATTTTATTGCAAAATTACCAACCACACCGTATTGTGAAGTCGGCCCCATGTTCAGGGCAATAACAGAAATTAATTAGAGGAATGACGGACATGAAACTCAAATTTGCTGCCGTTAGTGCGTTTGCCCTGGTTCTGGCTGCTTGCTCGCAACAGGAAGAGCCGACACCGGTATACATTACCCCAGATTATGACAAATACGGCACGCCGAGCTGCCCGGCAGGGACAGATCTGGCGACGACCGAAGCAGGTCAGACCGTATGTAATCCGACTGCTCAATAAGATTTTCGCGGGCGGATTCCGACATAGCCGCCCGCACAATCGAACAAAAAAGCCGCCCTATGGGTGGCTTTTTTATTGCCTGTCATACGGTGTTCGGGTTTCTGTTTGACCTATTGAATTACCGAGGTCGCATGAGAAAACTTGTCATCCATCTAAAGGACCGCATCCGCTGGAGCTGGCAGGGATTGGCTGCCACTTGGCACGGTGAATACTCGTTCCGCGCTTGGGTCTGCGCTAATCTTGTTTCTGCGGGTCTGGCCCTGTGGCTGCCCCTGAGCGATGGCGTTCAGGCTCTGATACTGGTGATCGGTCTGTTGGTTCTGGTGGCCGAACTGTTCAACACGGCGATCGAACGGGCGGTGGATCATACTTCGACTGAACACAATTTATTGGCCGGGCAAGCCAAAGACGCCGCCAGCGCTGCGGTGGCACTGACTGCTTTGGCTGGCGGATTGGCCTGGGTTATCGGGCTGTTGAGCCTTTTTTGACTGCCGCTGGGTCGGTCAATTCAGTTGGGCGTGGTTAGCGAAGCTTGCCCCATAGATCATATTCCCCGGCCTCGTCCACCTCGACCGAGACAATGTCGCCCGGCTTCAGGGCCTCAAACCCCTCGTCGATGAACAGATTGCCGTCGATCTCGGGCGCATCTGCGGTGGTGCGACAGGTCGCGGCCTCATCGTCGATATCATCCACGATGACTTGCAGGGTATGGCCGACCTTGGCGGCCAGTTTGGCCTCGGAAATCGCCTGAGCCTTTTCCATGAACCTTTCCCATCGGTCTTGTTTGACATCGGCGGGCAGATGGTCAGGAAGGTCGTTGGATCGGGCTCCTTCGACGTTCTCGTACTGAAAGCAGCCGACGCGATCCAGTTGCGCCTCGTCCATCCAGTCCAGAAGGGTTTGGAACTCAGCCTCGGTCTCGCCGGGATAGCCCACGATAAAGGTGGATCGCAGAGTGATGTTAGGACAGGTCGCGCGCCAGGCAGCGATCTCGTCCAATGTTCTGGCAGCTGCAGCGGGGCGGGCCATTCGTTTCAAAACATCCGGATGTGCGTGTTGAAAAGGGATATCCAGATAGGGCAGCACGTTGCTGCCCGCATCCGCCATCAGCGGGATCAGTTCACGTACATGCGGGTAGGGATAGACATAGTGCAGACGAATCCAGGCATCCAACTGACCCAATTCACGCGCCAGATCGGTGATATGGCTGCGGACCTCACGGTCTTTCCAGGGATTCACATCGTATTTCCGGTCCAACCCATAGGCCGAGGTGTCCTGAGAGATCACCAGCAATTCGCGCACACCGTTATCGACCAGCTTTTCCGCCTCGCGCAGAACAGCATGCGCCGGACGGCTGGCCAGTTTGCCGCGCATGTCGGGGATGATGCAGAACTTGCACTTGTGGTTACAGCCCTCTGATATCTTGAGATAGCTGTAGTGGCGCGGCGTCAGTTGAACGTTGGCCGCAGGCAGCAGATCCACGAAGGGGTCGGGATCAGGCGGCACGGCCTTGTGTACCGCGTCCAGCACCTGTTCGTATTGATGTGGTCCGGTGACGGCCATGATACGCGGGTGATGCTCGCGGATGTAATCGGGTTCGGCCCCCAGGCATCCGGTTACGATAACCTTGCCGTTTTCTACCAAAGCCTCGCCGATGGCATCCAGAGACTCCGCCTTGGCGCTGTCCAGAAATCCGCAGGTATTCACAATCACGGCATCTGCGCCTGAATAGTCCGGCGAGATGCCGTATCCTTCGGCCCTCAGGCGCGTCAGAATCCGCTCGCTGTCGACCAAAGCCTTGGGGCAACCCAGCGATACCATGCCGATGGTCGGCTGGTTCGGACGTGGTGTATCAGTGATCCGGGCAGCAGGTGCCAGGTCGGGGCGGAGGTTTGGCGGGTTTGTGGTCATGGCGCGGCATATAGTGGGGAAAGCTTCCCCTTGCAAATGCGCTGCCGTCTTTGAATGATCTTTTTATAGCGTGCCAAATAAGTCGGAGAGCAGAAAATGAAATGGCTAATGCGCATCCTGTTCCTTTTGGTGGCTGTGGTCGGTCTTGTCATCGGCGCGTTGCTGCTGATGCCGGGCGACAAGTTGGCGACCATTCTGGCCGAGCAGGTCAAGGCACAAACCGGGCGTGATCTGAAACTGTCGGGGGGCGTTAAGCTGTCCTTCTGGCCTGTGCTGGGCATGGAAACCGGGGCGGTTTCCTTCGGAAATGCCTCGTGGGCGGGGTCTGAGCCGATGCTGAGCGCCGAAAGCCTGGCGGTTGGGGTCGATACCTTGGCCATTTTGTCCGGCGATGTGCTGATCAAACGGATTATTGCCGAGAATCCGACCCTCAGACTTGAACTGTCAGACGGGCGCGGAAACTGGGAGTTTGACACGGCCGTCGCCCCGACAGCCAGCGGCTCGGGTGGATCAAAACCGGCCGATGCATCGCGTGCGGTGACACTGGAGCATCTGAAACTGACTCAGGCGCGTCTGATCTTTGTTGAAAATGGATCGGCCCGATTTGATGTCGCAGATGTGGATTTGTCTGCTAGTTGGCCAGCAGTCTCGGCCCCCATGGTTCTGGATGCACAAATGCCGGTTCCGGGCGGTGAGGCCCGCGTGGATATCAAGATACCCGACCTGCCGGCCTATGCCTCGGGCGCGGCATCCGAGATTGAGCTGGCGCTTGCCGCCCCTGGTGGTGACATCGGATTTGACGGGCGCGTCAACCTTGCCGGAGAGATGGACGGCAAGCTGCACTTGGAAACCAAAGACACGGAAAAAATGCTGGCTGCGTTTGGTCAGGAGGGCGTTGGAGTGCCGCACGGGTTGGGCCGCGCTGCGAATGTGTCGGGGCAGATGACTTATACCAGAGATGGCCGCATATCTGTGCGCGATCTGGTGGCTTCACTCGACAGTAACCGTTTTACAGGCGAAGTTGATATTGTCATTTCCAACCCGCCACAGATCACTGCTCGGTTGGATGCCAGTGATCTTGATCTTTCTCGCTATAATCAAAGTGGTCAGACGGTCTCGTCCAGTTCCGGCGGTTCCGGCTCGGGTGCTGCCTCGGAGGGGTGGTCAAGGGAACCGATCGACGCCTCGGCGCTGGCTTTGGCCAATGGTGAAATTCGACTGACAGCCAAATCTATCGCGCTGCCCGAGCTGACGCTTGGCCCCAGCGACCTGACAATGCGGCTGGACCGGTCTCGGGCTGCATTGGAGATGAACCCGGCAACCTTGTTTTCCGGAACGCTGAACGGGCAGGTGGTGGCCAATAATCGGAATGGGTTGTCCGTTGGCGGCAAGATAAAGGCCAAGGGCATTGACCTCAAACTAGCTCTGACAGCCTTGGTCGGGGTCGAGCGGCTGTCCGGGACCGGGTCGGGATCATTCGAGTTTCTGGGCGTTGGCCAGAACGAGAATCAGATCATGCGCTCGCTCAGCGGTAAGGGCCGCTTGGATGTAGGAAAGGGGCTGATATCGGGTTTTGACCTTGATCGTCTGATGGGACGAGGCAAAGGTTCGGGTGGCACCACCGTGTTCAACAGCCTGACGGCTAGCTTCACCATTGATAAGGGCGTTTTGCAGAACAACGATCTGTTGATGTCGCTGGACAATTTCCGCGCGGATGGCAAAGGAAAAGTCGGGATCGGAGCGCGCAATATCGACTATCTGTTCACGCCAGTCGCTCTGCGTGCGAATTCGGGAGAGGGCCTGTCGGTTCCGGTGCGTATAGTTGGACCATGGAGCAATCCGTCGATCAAGCCGGACCTGACCAAGGTGATCGAAGCGGCTGCCGGAGGAAAAGTCAAAGAGCTTGAGGATGATGTCAAAAAGAAAGTCATCGACAAGATAGGCGGCGATACCGGTACGGCCGGGACTGACGGTGACAGCGTCGAGGACGCGCTGAAGAACAAGCTTGAGGACGAGGCCAAGAAAGGACTGCTTAAGCTGTTTGGCGGAAATTGAAGTGTCGGGGCCAGAGCCCCGACACCAACGCTCAGATGGTCTGGTCGTAATCTCCGACACCAGGTTCGGTTCGGATGACCGCGTCGATATCCGCAAAAATGGCACGCATCTCTTCTTCGCTTTCGCTGCTTTCGCAGACGACCACCAGATTGGGCGTATTCGACGAGGCGCGCACCAACCCCCAGCTGCCATTGTCCAGAATGACTCGGGCACCGTTGACAGTGACCACTTCCTTGATCGGGCGACCTGCAAGCGTCTCTCCGGCTTCGGATTTGGCGACCAGCTTTGCGACCAAACGGTCGAGTATGTCGTATTTCTCGGTATCCGCTGCATAGGGGGACATGGTCGGTGTCGACCATGTTTTCGGTAGTGCCTTTCGCAGGTCGGACATGCTTTGGTCCGGGTTGCGGTCCATCAGTTTACAGATCTCAACCGCGACGCGCATGCCGCAATCATAGCCACGGCCAATCGGTTCGGCCAAAAAGTAATGCCCCGACTTTTCGAACCCAGCCAGCGCGTTGATCTCTTTGACTCGCCGCTTCATGTGGCTGTGGCCGGTTTTCCAATAATCTGCCTTGACCCCGCGGGCCTTCAACTCGGGGTCGCTGGCAAAAAGGCCGGTTGATTTCACGTCGGCGACAAAGGTGGCATTGGGGTAAATCTTGGCCAGATCGCGGGCCATGATCACGCCGACCTTATCAGCAAAAATCTCCTCCCCCTCGTCATCCACAACGCCACAGCGGTCACCGTCACCATCGAACCCCAGCGCCATGTCGGCACCGCTGGCTTTCACGGTATCGGACATGTCGTGCAGCATTTCCATCGCTTCTGGGTTCGGGTTGTAATGCGGGAAAGTATAGTCCAGCTGGTTGTGGCTGGGCACGACTTCGACCCCCATGCGTTCAAAGATTTCCGGGGCAAAGGCGGATGCGGTGCCGTTCCCTGTGGCACAGACCACTTTGAGAGGCCGGGATATTCTGAAATCGCCGACCAGATCGTCGATATAGGCCTCTTTCACGCCATCAACGAATTCGTAGGACCCGCCAGGGTGGGTCTGCCCTTCGCCATTCAGAACAATGTCTCGCAGCTCTGACATCTCGTCCGGGCCATGGGTCAGGGGACGTTCGAACCCCATCTTGACCCCGGTCCAGCCATTTGGATTGTGGCTGGCCGTGACCATGGCCACGGCTGGAACGTCCAGATGGAACTGAGCGAAATAGGCCATCGGGCTAAGCGCCGGACCGATATCCTTTACCTGAATTCCCGCCTGCATCAGGCCCAGGATCAAGGCATTTTTGATGGCCAGAGAATAATCACGATAATCATTGGCTACAGCAATCACGGGTTCAATCCCACGCTTGCGCATCTGTGTGCCCAGACCCAACCCCAGTGCGGTCATGCCCGGCAGGTTGATCTCTTCTGGATATTTCCAGCGGGCATCATATTCGCGAAAGCCGGTTGGCTTGATCATTGCGTCGCGCAGAAAGCTCCAGGTGTTCGGAGTCACCTCGGGGTTGGGTTTGGTCATGGGAATACTCTTGTTCAGATCTGGATAGGGTTGGCCTTGGCCAACGCATCAAAACGCATCAATGTATCGATCAATCGGGGCATCTGATCCAGATAGATCATGTTTGGTCCGTCGCATGGCGCATTGTCCGGATCCTGATGCGTTTCCATAAAGACTGCCCCAGTACCGACGGCGACGGCAGCTCGCGCCATAACCGGTGCGAATTCACGTTGTCCTCCAGATGAGCCACCACGCCCTCCTGGCTGCTGAACGGAATGGGTGGCGTCCATCACAACCGGATAGCCCGTTTGCGCCATTTGGGGCAGTGAACGCATGTCTGCGACCAAGGTGTTATAGCCAAAAGACGTGCCACGCTCGGTCAGCAGGATGTTTGTGTTCCCGGTGCTTTCGATCTTGGCCACGATGTTGGTCATTTCCCAAGGGGCGAGAAATTGGCCCTTTTTGACATTGATCACAGCGCCAGTGTTGCCAGCGGCCATCAACATATCGGTCTGACGGCACAAGAACGCGGGAATCTGCAGCACGTCCACAGCCTCGGCGGCGATGGCGCATTGGGCCTCGGTATGTACGTCTGTCAGGACCGGAATGCCCATGGTTCTGCGGATGTCATCCAGGACCTTAAGTCCTGTGTCTATCCCCATGCCGCGTTCACCCGACAGAGAAGTCCGGTTCGCCTTGTCGTACGAGGCTTTAAAGACGTACTGCGCCCCGGCGGCGTCGCAGGCCTCTTTCATTTTTCCTGCGATCATTTGGGCATGATCGGCAGTTTCCAGTTGGCAGGGACCGGCGATGATCGTCAGGGGAAGATCATTGCCGACCGTGAGATCGGAGATTTTTACATGTTTCATGTGTCTTACGAGGATACCTGTTCACGAAGGACCGACGCGGTAAGCGAGATCATCAGGTAGATACCAGCAAACAACAGGAAAGCCAAAATCGTATTTTCGAACTTGCGCGGATAGCTGGGTTCCTGACTGGGAACAGGATTGACGGAAACCGTCAGATACCGAACCTGACGATTGGCTTCGGTCCTGGTTGTCTCCATATGCTGCATAGCTGATTGCAGGATCATATCCCGAGCGGCCAGATCGGCCTGTGCCATCTGAATCCGAACACTCAGCCTGGCCAGCGAATTCTCGCCGGCAGAGACATCCAGCATTTCGGCGTTCAATTCCTCCAGCACAACCGTAAGCCGTGCGATATCGGCCTGTGCGCCATCCACCTTGGCTTTGTTTGGGCGGCGATTGTCCAACAAGGCTGCAAGCTGCAGTTCTTTGTCCTGAATAAGCGTCTCGATTTCGTTTATGCGGCCCCGCAACCCGGCAATGACGCTTTCAGGGTCAAGGATTGCGCCTTGCAGCTGAAGCTCGATCAGGTCTTCCTGAGCTTTCTTGCGTTCTTCCTGAGCGCTTACAAACCCTTCCCGGGCATCTTTCATCTGGTCTTCGCGTTTCTTTTCGGTCAGCGCGTTTACCCGTTGCTCGGCATAGGAAATCAGTTCTCGTGAAAACGCGGCCGAAGTCTGGGGGTCAGGTGTCGCCACCTCCATCCGGATCAGGCCATCGGTCGGGTCATATCCGACCGTGATCATGCGTTTGTACAGCTTGTAAGCCTCTTCGAGACTGGCGTCCGGGGACAATCGCTGAATGGGGTCGATCCAGTCCTGTTTGAACACATCAGCGAAACCGGCCTCTGTGTCCAAAAGTTCAAGCGCATCTTTCGATTCCAGAAACTCCTGGGTGGCAACCGAATCCTGCGTGGTCGCAAATTGGGTCCCTGCCAGAAGCCCTCCGATAGAGCCTGCGCCCCCGTCCGCCTGAAGGATCAGAAAGGCAGAGTTGCTGGCGTACATTGGGGTCGCAATCCGATAGAAATAGAGACCCACGACAAAGGTAGGTAGCAGGACAAAGGCCGCAAGCCGCGCAAACAGAGCGAACAGTTTGCGACGGCGGCGGCGGGCGATGTCCCTCTGAATCTGTCCGATTTCACGTTCACGCCGCTCGGCCGGGCTCATCTCGGGTCCGGGCAGATTCTCTGGTGCATCTTTCACGGTCTGGGGCAGGTGGATCGTGATGCGATCATTCGTCTGCTCGTCCGAAGTTTTCTTTTCCGAGGCAAGGTTCAGCAGACTGGAGCGTTCAAACGGATCAATTCCCTTTTTGCGCAACAACCGAACTGCATCATAGTCCGAAGTCGCCGCAAGACCGTTTTTCTGGGCAAGACGACGTGCCACCCGCAGTTGGCGGCCGGTCAGTCCTTCGCGTTTGATAGCGTCGATCTCGGTCCCTACTGGCGGTTCATTTTCTGCGCCGGGCGCCTGTGTGGCCTGGCGAATACGCGAGATCGCGTCTTCGCGCGTTTCGGCATTTCCCGCAGACCGCCGTTTGCGGCGCCAGTTGTATTTATCAGCCCTGGGTTTGGTAGTCATATAACTGCTTTGCCTCTTCCAAGGTTTCGAACAAGTGAAGCTGACCATCCACTAATACCGCCGCCTGACGCGCGAATTTTTCAAGCAGGGCCGGGTTGTGAGAGACGATGACCAGTGTTGTTGTGCGCAGCCGTTCCTGCAGAATGTCGCCTGCCTTTTTGTTGAATTCAACATCCGTTGTGGCCGGCATCCCTTCGTCGATGAGGTACATGTCGAAATCCAGAGCCAGCATCAACGCGAATGTGAACCGCGACCGCATACCGGATGAATAGGTCGCCAGCGGTTGATTGAAATATTCACCCAGGCCACACAGCCAACTGCAATATGCCTCGACATAGTCCGGGTCCATACCATAGATCTTGGCGATATAGCGCGAGTTCTCCAGAGCCGACAGCTTGTTTGAAACTCCGCCGGTAAATCCCATCGGAAAAGAGACGCGGCAGGATTTGCGAATGACCCCTTCGTCGGGTTTCTCTAGTCCGGCCATCATGTTGATCAGGGTGGTTTTCCCGGTACCGTTCGGGGCCAGAATACCGATGGATGTGCCAAGTTCGACGCGAAAAGACACCCTGTCCAGAATCACCTTTCGGCGCGTCCCGGTCCAAAAGGACTTGCTGACATTTTCAAACTCAAGCATCCAAAGCCTGCGGGTTTATCTTGTTGTTGCGCCGTTCGGACCGGCGAAAGAACGGTACCTCTACGGCGCCATATAGGCCACATTATGTCGAATTATGAAACAAATGATCAATGCGTTCCGGGGGTCGTTTTTGGTAATGTGACTTTTGCATCTGTTGGTGTCTGGAAGTGTGTTACTTATCTTGCTTTACGAACACCAACCATCTGATGCGGCACTGATTGCGATCTCATGAACCCACTCGAAAAAGAAATAGAGGCCTGCCGTATTTGTGCCGACCGATTTGCGGCAACCGAAACCGCGCATGAACCAAGACCCATTGTCTGGTTCCGCAAAGACACGCCCATTTTGGTCTGTGGTCAGGCTCCGGGGGCACGCGTGCATGCGTCGGGTCGCCCTTTTACCGACCCTTCCGGTGATCGGCTTCGGGCGTGGTTGGGTGTTGATGAGGAGCTGTTTTATGACCGTTCACGTGTCTCGATCGTTCCAATGGCGTTTTGCTTTCCCGGCTATGATGCGCGCAAGGCAGATTTGCCTCCTCCGCCAGTATGCGGTCAGACTTGGCATGATCGGGTCATGGCGGATCTTGGGCCTGTGCCGTTGACCATTCTTGTCGGGGGGCACGCCCATAGATATCACCTGAAGTCACGTGGGTCAGTCACCGAAACCGTCCGCAACTGGCGGGACTATGCGCCGCGGGTCTTTGCCTTGCCTCATCCGTCCTGGCGGAATACGGCATGGATGAAGAAAAACCCGTGGTTCGAAGCCGATCTGTTGCCGGTTTTGCGCGCACGGGTGCAAGAGGTTCTGAATGACTGAGATTTCGGCTCTGGACGCCGCCCATGCCGCGGCTGAGGCTGCTCCGCAGGATGATGCGGCCCGTCTGCGTTTCTTTGAACGGCTGGCTGACAGTGAGCTGTTCCTGATGCTGACGGAAGAGGCAAAGAACGAGAATATTTCGCCCGAATTGTTCGATGTGGCAGATGGGCGTTTTGTGCTGGCTTTCGATCGCGAAGACCGGCTGGCCCGCTTCGCAGACCGCCCGGTGCCCTATGTTGCGCTGTCGGGGCGGGTTTTATCGTCTATGTTGTCGGGGCAGGGGATCGGGCTCGGGTTGAACCTTGAGGTTGCCCCATCCTCGATGTTGATCCCGCCCGAGGCATTGGGCTGGTTGGCGGAAACATTGCAGCATGGTCCCGAAGAGGTGCAACAGCACCTGTCCGAGTTCCTGGCTCCATCGGGGTTGCCCGACGAACTGCTGACAGCTTTGGACGCCAAGCTGGCTACGGCCATTGGGTTGGCGCAAGCCGCCTATCTGGTCAGCACCAAAACGGCTGAAGGTGGGTTCGGGCATTTGCTGGGTTTTGTCGATGCCGACGAAGGGGCAGAGGCAGCTCTGGCTAAGGCCGCGTCCGAAGCGCTTACCTTTTCCGGGGTCGAAGCTGGGGCAATGGACGTAGGTTTTTTCAAATCAAGTGACACGGCCGCAGCGTCTTTGGCGCGGGTGGGTTTGCGGTACGATCTGCCGCAGCCTGAGGCGCGTGTGAATGCGCATATCGCTCCTGGGCGCGATCCGGATAAACCGCCTTTGCTCAAGTAATGGCAGAATGGGGCTTCGCAGATTGATCCGCGAAGCCCGGTTTGTTTACTCGGCTGCTGGCTCCAGCTTGTCCTGTGTACGCGTTTCAAAGTCGCCAGCCTCGTGGCGTTCGTGAAGCTGTGTATGCTTTTCGCCAAAGGCACGATTGACCATGCGACCACGTTTCACGGCGGGACGGGCGTCAATCTCCTTGGCCCAGCGCATGACGTTCTTGTAGGATTCGACGTCCAGGAACTCGGCTGCGCTGTACAGGCGCCCAAGAACCAGTTGTCCGTACCAGGGCCAGATCGCGATATCGGCGATAGAGTAATCCTCGCCTGCGATATAGGTTTTCTCGGACAACTCCCGATCCAGAACATCCAGCTGCCGCTTGGTTTCCATGGCAAAGCGGTTGATGGGATATTCCCATTTCTCGGGCGCATAGGCGTAGAAATGGCCAAACCCGCCACCCAGATATGGTGCACTGCCCATTTGCCAGAAAACCCAGTTCATCACCTCTGTCCGTTCTGGCCCGGATTCGGGTAGAAATGCGTTGAACCTTTCAGCCAGGTGAAACAGAATCGAGGCACTTTCGAACACGCGCACTGGTTCTTCACCGGACCGATCCCACAGGGCAGGGATCTTAGAGTTCGGGTTGGCCTCTACAAAGCCCGAACTAAACTGATCTCCTTCGCCGATGTTGATCAGCCAGGCGTTATACTCGGCCTCTTCATGGCCTAGCGCCAGAAGCTCTTCCAGCATGACGGTTACTTTTACCCCGTTCGGAGTGGCAAGCGAATAGAGCTGCAGAGGATGGTGCCCAGCAGGCAAATCCTTGTCATGAGTTGCCCCCGCAATCGGGCGGTTGATATTAGCGAATTGTCCGCCGTTTTGGCTGTCCCATGTCCAGACCATCGGGGGTGAATAGGTCGATTGCTCGCTCATTTCTTGCCTTTCTCAGCAAAGTTCGGGTGAATTATCCGTTCGCTGCAACAGCTAATATTGCAAAGGGCAAAGTCCAACCCTGCCCGTTGGGAAGATTTTGTAACATTCAGTGCAAAAGACTTCACGTTTTCTCATTCGATGTCACAGCGACGCGAGCGGGACTGCGTTCGATAGAGGAATCACCTATTCTCTGCACAGCCCCGTATTCCGGGCCGATCACCCATCCAATAAAAAAGGACCGCCCTTATGAAACGACTTGCCTGGACCTTAGCTGCGACCTTGGCATTTGCCATGCCTGCCCTTGCAGGTGATCAGTATGTGGACGGCACCGGCTATGCGGTGTCGGGATATGATGTGGTTGCCTATCGCAGTCTGGATCAGGTTGCTGTCGGTCAATCACAGCCCGAAGCCGTCCGCGGAAGGTCAGATATTACGGCCGAATACAACGGCGTTACCTGGGCATTCTCGACCGAAGAGAACCGGGACAAGTTCATGGAAAACCCTGCTTATTATGCGCCGCAATATGACGGTCACTGCGCCTATGGCGTGTCACGCGGCGGCAAGGTGCCTGCGAACCCGAACCTGTGGCGGATTGTTGATGACAAGCTGTATCTGAACATTACTGATGTGGTTGTCGGGTTCTTTGAAGAAGATATTCCCGGCAATATCAATCTGGCTGAAGGAAACTGGCCGGGCATCGAGGCCGACGGGGCCTCCAGCAGCGTGATCCCGAAGTTTACCTCCGAAGGCCCTGTCGCAAACTGAGATTTTTGCAACGGATGCAAAGCCCGGCATTGATTTGCCGGGCTTTTTGTTTGTCATCCGGCCAACCAGTACTCATCCTGCGTTTGCTGGTCGGCGTTGAATCTGATCCGTACGCTGCGGGCGCCCGGAAATTTCTTGGTCGCAAGCGCAACGGGTACGACAACTTCGCCAGTGCCCGCATCTTTGGACTGAAAGCTCAGAATCTCGGTCTTGACGCGCTTGGAGCTAGCAAGAACACTCGTCGGCAATGCGACGCGGTTAGCACCTTCGCAGACAGGTGCGGAAATGAAATAAGTCAGGTTGCGGCCATGCAAGCCGACAGCGTCCGGAATGTGGTCAGCATCTTGCAGGCGATCCGCATCTTGACTGTCCACTGGGGTGTCCGGGGAGTCCTGCAAGTGGGGCAGCGCCGTATTCAACATTGCACGACAGGCATCAATATCTTGGGTTTCCAGCTGAATAACGCGTTTGCGCAACCGGGGGCGGCGTGGTTTCCCCGCCGCCGAGCCCGCCAGACCTTTCCCGGCCAGCCCCTCGCTGCGCAGCAAATCATAGGCCGCCTTGGCGTTGGCCAAGGCCGCACCGTCTCCGCCATTCTTATCGGGGTGGGCTTCGAATGCGATGTTGCGCCAGGCTTCTCGAATGTCATCTGAACTGGCGCTTTGAGCCAGACCAAGTGTGCCGAATGCATTGGCGCGGGCACTAACCTTGTCAAAAGGTTCCATACTAAATTCACTCATAAACAAACTATACGGCCCCACAATGAATGGGCGGTTGCTAAAGTCAAATTTGTAACAGAATTGAACGGTTTATCGCGACAATGATTAAGGCTTCAGTTGGATTGTTCAAGTGGCCCCTGTTAGGCAGGGCAATCCCAACTTGTTCCACAAAAACACCCGGGGTTTTAGCCCCGGGTGCACAGTCTGAAACAAGCGGATATCAAGCGACGTTCTGAAGCTCGGCCTTTGGTGTGACTCCAAGGGCAAAGCACACATCCCGGGTCAGTTCCGGCCGGTTCAGGGTGTAAAAGTGGAGCTTGTCCACTCCGCCCTCAATCAGGTCCGAACACAGTTCTGTGCACAATGCAGTGGCCAGCAGGTCTTCGCGGTCGTCACGAATAGCTTTTTCAAAAGCATTCTCGATCCAATCCGGAATATGTGTCCCACATCTGCGGGCAAAGTTGCGCGCCCCTTTCCAGTTTTCGATCGGCAAGATGCCCGGAACGATGGGCTTGTCGATCCCGGCCTTTTCACAGGCATCGCGGAACCGGAAAAACGTCTCAGCCTCGAAAAAGAACTGCGTCAGCGCTTCGTCGGCACCCGCATCCAGCTTGGCCTTTAGCCAATCGACATCGGCGGAAAAATCCCGTGCTTCGGGGTGTTTGTCTGGATAGGCGCCAACACGGATGCTGAACATCTCGGTTTCTGCCAGTGCTTCGATCAATTCGACCGAGTCCGCGAACCCTTCCGGGTGCGGCGCGAACCGATCCTGACCCTTGGGTGGATCGCCGCGCAAAGCGACGATGTTCTCCACGCCCGCCCGAGCAAAGGTATCTGCGATTTCCAGTGTTTCCTGACGTGACGCATCCACACAAGTCAGATGTGCAGCAACAGGCAGGCCAGAGGACTTGTGCAGTGTGGCCACCGCATCGCGCGTCAGCTCGCGCGTGGTGCCCCCCGCGCCATACGTGACAGAAACAAAGCGCGGTTCAAGCGGTGCCAGTGTTTGCACCGTATCCCAAAGGCGGAATGAAGCCTCAAGTGTCTGTGGCGGGAAAAATTCAAATGAAACTTCTGGTCTTGTCATCTCGGCCTCACGGGTGAAATCTCTGACCCTTGTGCCAGCTTACGCATTGTGAGACAAACTCATATTATTCAAGAACAACATGAGTTCCACGCAATGCATATCGAATTCCGCCACCTGCGTACGATCAAGGCGATCCATGAATGTGGCGGGCTTGCCCGTGCCGCAGATCAACTGAACATCACTCAATCCGCGTTGAGCCATCAAATCAAAGGCCTAGAGGATCAGGCCGGGGTCGAATTGTTCTTGCGCCGGTCCAAACCGATGAAACTTTCGGCGGCCGGTTTGCGGCTGTTACGCCTGGCCGAGCAGATCCTGCCGCAGGTCGAGGCGACACAGCAGGAGTTCTCTTCTTTGCGCGACGGGCGCACGGGCCGTATGCATATCGCCATTGAATGCCACGCCTGTTTTGAGTGGCTGTTCCCGGTGCTGGAATCCTTTCGTAAATCCTGGGGCGATGTGGATGTCGATATCCGCCCCGGCCTAGCCTTTGATGCCTTGCCGGCTTTGCAAAAAGAAGAGGTCGATCTGGTCGTTTCCTCGGACCCAGAAGATCTGCCCGGTGTCGAATTCATCGAACTCTTTGACTATGACGCGGTGTTTGTCGCGGCTTCGACACACCCGCTTGCCCAGAAAGAGTTCATTGAGGCCGAAGATTTTCGGGGCCAGACCCTGATTACCTATCCGGTCGAACGGACACGGTTGGATGTATTCAGCCAGCTGCTGATCCCTGCGCGGGTTGAACCGGCCGCGATCCGGCAGGTTGAGCTGACCGCAGTGATCCTGTTGCTGGTCGCGTCAAACCGGGGGATATCGGTGCTGCCGGACTGGGTCGTGCGTGAGGTGAAGTATAATTCCGACTATGTTACCCGCCCGCTGACCAAGGCGGGCGTAACACGTCGCCTTTATGCTGCAGTGCGCACCGAGGACCTTGAGAAACCCTTTGTGCAAGAGCTGATCAAGCTGGCCAAAACCGAGGCGCGCAAGCTGCAGGAGCAATAGGCACAAAACGCGGGTCTGCTATGCGTATCATTCCTCTTGGCAAGGGCGCATTGCCCCAGTATACGCGCGGTTTGACCGGACAGGAGCCTTTGGACAATGGTTGGCAGTGCAAACCTCAACATCATGATCAAAGCCGCGCGCAAAGCGGGGCGTTCACTGGTCAAGGATTTTCGTGAAGTCGAGAACCTTCAGGTGTCGATGAAAGGCGCCGGGGATTTTGTGTCCAAGGCAGACATTGCAGCCGAGGCGATCCTGAAAGAGGAACTGCTTGGCGCGCGCCCGACCTATGGCTGGCTGGCCGAAGAGGGCGGGGAGATTGCCGGCGAAGATCCCACCCGCCGCTGGATTGTGGATCCGCTGGATGGCACCACGAATTTTCTGCACGGCCTGCCGCACTGGGCAATCTCGATCGCGCTGGAACATAAAGGCAAAATCGTTGCCGGTGTGATCTATGACGCCGCCAAGGACGAGATGTTCTTTGCAGAAAATGGCGAAGGCGCATGGATGAACGACACCCGTATCCGCGTTTCGGGTCGTCACCGCATGATCGAGTCGATCTTTTCGACCGGGCTGCCTTTTGGCGGACGGTCTGACTTGCCTGCGACCCTGCAGGATCTGGCACGTCTGATGCCAGTCTGCGCCGGTGTACGTCGGTGGGGCGCAGCAGCGCTGGACATGGCTTATGTTGCTGCTGGCCGGTATGAAGGCTTTTGGGAACGCCGTCTGAATGCCTGGGATGTTGCCGCCGGGATCATCATCGTGAAAGAGGCTGGTGGCTTTGTGCAGGCTTTGAACCCGGAAGGTAACGTGCTGGAGGACGGCGAGGTCATCTGTTCCAACGAGCCCATCTTTGATCAGTTTTCCAAGGTCATCCGGGGCTGAGCCAGCAACAGACAGGTCAAGCAAGCGCGCCCGATTGAGGCGCGCTTTTTCGTTTCAGAGGGTCGCGCGCTGGGCTAGATCCGCCTCTTCAGCCAATCGTGCAGCGACTGAGGCGACTGCAAGATCCTGCAACCCGACCCCGGTTCCATCAAACAGAGTGATCTGATCGTCGCTTGTCCGACCGGGATGGTCACCATTGATGACGGCGCCGATGGGCGCGATTGCATCCTCGGTCAAGGCGCCAAGGCTGATGGCATGTTGGGCCTCGCCGATTGTCACGGACTGGGCGACCTCGTCGGTAAAGACAGTCGCCGCAGCGACGAGATCCGCGTCAACCTCCTGTTTGCCTTTGGTGTCGGTGCCCATGCAAGCCAGATGCGTGCCGGGCTTGATCCAGTCTTTCATCAAGAGCGGCTCAAAAGCCGAGGTGATGGTGATGATCACATCCGCCTGTGCGCCCAGCTCCTTTTGGCTGACGGCCTCGAATTCCAACCCAACCTCAGTGGCCACAGCTGCAAGGCGGGGCAGCATGTCGGGATGCGGGTTCCAGGCAATGACCTTTTCGAAGTCGCGCTGTTCCGCCGCCGCCCGCAGCTGGAAAGTTGACTGATGTCCGGCCCCGACCATACCAAGTACTCTTGCGTCTTGCCGCGCCAGATGCGCGATCGAAACCGCCGAAGAGGCCGCTGTACGCACCGCTGTCAGGTAATTGCCCCCGACAAGCGCGGACAATCGCCCGGTATCGGGGTCGAACAGAAACACCGTGGATTGGTGGTTGGTCAGGCCCTTCGCCGCATTGCCCGGCCAGTATCCACCGGATTTGAGGCCCAGCACCTGACCGTCGCGGTCAAATCCCGATTTGAACCCATAGAGAGCGTCGGCATGGCCCAAAGCCTCGCGGATAACGGGAAAGTTCCACGCGCCACCTTTAGCCATCGCACCGAACACAGCTTGTACAGCGTCAAAGGCCTGCTGGCGTCCTACCAGTTTCTCGCACAGATCTTCGCCTACAATCAGCAGGCCGTCGCTTTTCATAACATCCCTCATCTCAATAGGCTTTCCCGCGGGCCGAGACCGGCCACAGGGCTTCGACTTTGCCGCCCCGTACGCCCACATACCAATCATGGACATTGCAGGTCGGGTCACAGTGGCCCGGCACCAACCGCAGCTTGTCATTGACTTTCAGTACGCCGTCTGGATCTCCGATAACCCCATGCTCGTCCGAGCACTTGAGGTATTCGACATCATCACGCCCGAACACAAAGGGCAGGCCGCTATCGACCGACTGCGCCTTGAGGCCGGCGTCGCAGATGGCCTTGTCTGCTTTGGCGTGGCTCATGACGCTGGTCAGGATGAACAGCGCATTTTCCCATTCTCCCTGATCAATCCGCTGGCCGTTCTGATCCAGAATCCGCCCATAATCCGCGTCCATGAAGGCGTAAGAGCCGCATTGCAATTCGTTGTAAACGCCCGAGTTACTTTCGAAGTAATAGGAACCGGTGCCGCCGCCCGAAACCAGCTCGCACTCGATCCCTTCTGCTTTCAACCCGGCGACAGCGTCTTTGACCATGGCAATGGCTACATCCAGCTTCTCTTTACGGGCCTCATAGGTGTCGAGATGTTGCATCGCACCCTGATAGGCCTGAATGCCGGTGAATTTCAGATTTGGCGCTGCTTGCACAGCTTTGGCAATCTCGATGACCGCCGATGTCGTGGTTACACCACAGCGCCCTGCGCCGCAGTCGATCTCGATGAACACTTCCAGTTCTGTGCCGTGACGCGAAGCGGCAGCCGACAGGTCGGAGATATTATCGATATCGTCCACGCAGACAATGATACGTGCGCCGAAATTGGGCAGCCGTGCCAGTCGGTCAAGCTTGGCCGGGTCGCGCACCTGGTTGGATACAAGGATGTCCGTAATGCCGCCACGGGCAAATACCTCGGCTTCCGACACTTTCTGACAGCAGACGCCGACCGAACCGCCCAACCGTTCCTGCAGCTTGGCCACATCGACCGATTTGTGCATCTTGCCATGAACACGATGGCGCATCCCATGGGCCTTTGCGAAATCGCCCATCTTTCGGATGTTGCTCTCTAGCGCGTCCAGATCAAGGATCAGGCAAGGCGTCTGTATCTCGCTTTCGTCCATGCCGATCGCGGCAGGGATGTCGAAGCCGACCTCGAGGTCTTCAAAATTTACGGTCTTGTTCATGTTGTTTCTCCTTACCCTTTCAGCCAGGGCAGTTTGTCCAAGTCTACATTGCCACCGGTCACGATGACGCCAATGCGCTTGCCTCGGAAAACCTCTGGGTTCTTCAAAATGGTTGCCAGAGGAACCGCCGAAGACGGCTCCATCACCACGCGCAGGTGCTTCCAGGTCAGTTTCATCGCTTCGATGATTTCCTCTTCCGAGGCGGTAAAAATATCGGTCACGTGGTTGGATACGAAATGCCAGGTGTTTTCTTTCAGGGGCACCAGCAGCCCATCCGCGACTGTCTTGGGGGCGTCATCTGCGATGATATGCCCGGCCTTGAAGGACCGGTAGGCGTCATCCGCCTGTTCCGGTTCCGCTGCATAAATTGCGGTCTCGGGCGCAAGGTTCGAAACCGTCAGACAGGTGCCTGAAATCATGCCGCCACCGCCGATGGGCGCGATAACGGCGTCCATACCACCAGTCTGTTCCAGCAGTTCGGCGGAGCAGGTGGCCTGACCGGTAATCACACGCGGGTCGTTATAGGGGTGAACAAATTCGCCACCGGTTCGGGCCTGAACCTCGGCAAATGTTGCTTCGCGCGAGCTTGTCGAAGGGTCACATTCGGTGATTGTACCGCCATATCGGCGAACTGCATCCTTCTTGGCCTGCGGGGCTGTGCGCGGCATGACCACGTTGCACGGAATACCGCGGCGGCCGGCCGCATAAGACAAAGACAAGGCGTGATTGCCGCTGGAATGCGTGCAGACACCCTTGGGCATCAAATGGTCTGCAAGGCCGAATACAGCGTTGCAGGCCCCACGCACCTTAAAGGCCCCGGCTTCTTGGAAATTTTCGCATTTGAAGAACAGCTGCGCGCCGGTCAGGTCATTCAGGTGGTCCGAAACCATGACCGGAGTTCGGCGGATATGCGGTTTGATCCGATCATGCGCGACACGCATGTCCTCGATCGTCAGATCCGCGGCAGAGGGGTGATCCAACATTGTCATTCTCCTTACGCCGCGGCCTCGGTTCGGTTGCCGGGTGTGGCGCGAAAATGTTCCTGGGCTGCGGCGACGCCAGAGCCCAACGTGATCGGATAGCTTAGATCGGCCATTGCCATCTCGATCGTACAGAGCCCGGACAGGACCATCGCATCTGTCAGACTGCCCAGATGCCCAATACGGAACGCCTTGCCGTGCAACTGGCCCAAGCCAACACCAAAGGACATCCCGTAGGTGTTAAAGGCATGGTCGGTCAAAATGTTGCTGTCGAACCCTTCGGGCACGTAGATTGCGCTGACCGTGTCCGAGTAAAGGTCTGGCGATTGAGCAACCAGTTCCAGCCCCCAAGCATCGACGGCGCGCCGGACACCCTCGGCAAGCCGATGATGACGGGCGTAAACATTCGGTAAGCCTTCTTCAAACAGCATCTTCAGGCTTTCACGCAGCCCGTAGATCAGTTGCAGAGGTGGTGTATAGGGAAACCCTCCGGTCGCATTGGCCGCCATCATATCCCGGAAATCGAAAAAGGTCCGGTGCAGCTCTGCGGTTTCCATCGCGTCCAGCGCTTTCTGGCTGACGCAAAGGATGGCCATGCCAGTGGCCAGCATGAATCCCTTCTGCGATCCCGAAACCGCGATGTCGACGCCCCAGCGGTCGAACTCGAACGGTACAGAGGCCAAAGAGCTGACGCAGTCCACCATCAAAAGCGCCGGATGATTGGCGGCATCCATCGCCCGTCTTACAGCCCCGATATCCGAAAGCACTCCTGTTGCCGTTTCATTATGAGTGACCAGAACGGCGCGAATTTCATGCGCTTTGTCCCCAGTCAGAACCGTCTGAAATTGGTCAGCGGGAGCGCCGCTGCCCCAAGGGCAGTCGATGACCTGAACGTCAAGCCCGTGACGTGTGCACAGATCAATCCAGCGGTGGCTGAAAACGCCATAGCGCGCTATCAGGACCTTATCACCGGGGCTGAGCGTGTTGGTGATTGCAGCCTCCCATCCACCTGTGCCGCTGGCGGGAAAGGTAACGATCTGGGCCGCAGCGGTATCAAAGACCTTCTTGGTGTCTTCCAGTACGGGTGCAAATGTCTGGACAAAGTCCGGCGCGCGATGATCCTGCGTCTGGACCTGCATGGCCAGGCGCAATCTATCAGGTATGTTGGTCGGGCCGGGAATGAAAACCGGGTTTTGGTTCGACATGGCTTGTTCCTCTGCTTTGGAGATAAGTGTCCGGGAAAAAGCTGCATTACGCAATTTTCTTGAAAAATATTTTCATTTATTGAAGATAAATATTAAGCTACTGATATATTAAACTTTTCCGTTTTTCATTTTTACGTACAAGAAATCCGGACGCGAGAAACTTTGGACAGCTGAAAGGAAATGCCTGGGATGGAAACGCAGAAAAGGCCACGCGGCAGACCAAAATCGCTGTTCAAGGAAAGCTCGGCCGGGACCATGCAATCGCTGGATCGGGCGCTTAGCGTTTTGACCACAGTGGCCCGTCTGGAACGCGCAGCACTCAGCGATTTGGCGCGCGAAGTTGATGTGCCCACGGCAACAACACACCGAATTCTGGTGACGCTGCAGAAGCACGGTTTCGTCGCCTTTGATGAAGAGCGTCAAGAATGGATGATCGGGATCGAGGCTTATCGCACCGGAGCGTCCTTTCTACGCCGTAATGGTGTTATCGAAATCGGAAGGCCCATTTTACGCCGGCTGATGCATGATAGCGGCGAAACGGCGAATCTGGCCGTTCCGGACGGGGCCGAAGTGGTGTTTGTGGGGCAGGTCGAAACGGCCAATCCGATCCGGGCCTTTTTTCCTCCGGGCGCGCGGACACCGATGTATGCCTCGGGCACTGGTAAGGCGATCTTGGCCGCGTTGAACGAGGCTGCATTGATCAAAGCGCTGGGCACGTTGGACACAAAGGTCTTTACGCCTCAAACACTGGTGCCCGGCGATGCACTGCAAAGCGATCTGGATCAGACCCGGGCCCGCGGGTGGTCGCATGATCGGGAGGAACGATACGAGGGGATGTCATGCATCGGTGCGGCCATCTTCAACGACCGGGGGGAACCCTGTGCGGGCATTTCCGTATCTGGCCCTACCGCCCGGTTCAGCACTGAACGCGCGCCGGAATTGGGCCGATTGGTACAAGCCGCCGCGCAAGAGGTTACCTTGCTCAGCGGTGGGCGCTTACCGGCGCGGGATGCGGGGGATGCGGGATTGTGACAGCTTGTATTTGTGCTCTGGATGGGGCGGATGCCCATGGGTGCGGTTCCAATAGTCACTCGCGCCGCGCCGCAACCAAAGGGGTATGCACAAGAGCAAACCAACAAGGAAGCCCCCGGTATGGGCCCAATAGGCGACGCCGCCCTCGTCGGGGTTGCTGGACAGGCTCCCAATGAACTGCATACCCAGCCACACGCCTAGCATGACAAACGCCGGGATCGAGAAGACACGGAAATAGATCACCAGAACAAGCAGGATGTCCACGCGCGCTTTGGGGAACATCAACAAATAGCCACCCATGACGCCAGCTATTGCGCCAGACGCACCAATCGTAGGGACCAGAGATTGTGGCGCTGTGACGACGTGGATCAGACCGGCCCCGATACCGGCGGCAAGATAGAACAGCAGAAAGGGCAGGTGGCCCATCTCGTCTTCGAGGTTGTCGCCGAAGATCCACAGGAACAGCATGTTTCCTGCCAGATGCATCCAGCCGCCATGCAGGAACATCGAGGTCACGAGGGTCTCAAGCGTATAGCCGTCCGTAATCCGGGCGGGCACCACCGCAAAGTCGGTATACAGCTGGGTGATCAGCCGCTGGTTCTCCATGCTTCCCGCATAGCTGAGGAAAATCAGGATATTTGCAGCCATCAACAGATAGATGACATACGGTGTGCGTCCCGAAGGGTTATGGTCACGAATTGGAAACATGGTGCGACGCTGGGCGGTTGGCTGCCCAGCGTCAAGGCCTGTTTAGGCCGCACCCCCCAGCAATGCGGCATTCCCACCCGCAGCAGTGGTGTCGACACAGACATGTCGTTCTCCCAGAACGCGGGTGCGATCTGGCAGGCCGGGGATCAGAGGGATGATTGGGCCTGCACGCCGGGACAGATGACGCTCGATTTCCTGACCGGTTGCGTCGTCGCCCCACCACAATACGCCCGAGAAGCCAGTCAGGTTTTCAAGCCGGTGCAGGTCTAACGCTCCGGTAGACATAATGGCCTGACCGCCCAGTGCTTTGACCGCATTGGCCTGCGCCTGCGCGGCTTCAACTCCGGGGCCCATGCACAGAAGTGGCGCGCGCGAGATTTCACTCAGGCGATTTGATTCGCCCGTCGGTCCCGGCAGCAATCGCGCTGTGACCTCAGCGATTTTTCCCTCAGGCATGGGCAGATCGGCCATATCAGAGGCCCATTGCTCGGGACTGACCTTCCGGTCCGGGGCGCAGAAACGGGTCAGGTAGTTCGGCCCGCCCGCCTTTGGGCCGGTCCCCGACAGGCCCTCGCCGCCAAAGGGTTGCGATCCAACTATGGCGCCGATCTGGTTGCGATTGACGTAGATGTTTCCGGCATGAACAGCTTCGGTGATGTGCTGAACGCGGTCGTCGATCCGTGTGTGCAGGCCAAAGGTCAGCCCGTATCCTGTGGCGTTGATATCGGCGATGATCTGATCCAACTCCGAGGAATTGAACCGCACTACATGCAGGACGGGGCCAAACACCTCGCGCTCCAACTCGGCAATGCCGGGGATTTCGATAAGGGTTGGGGCGATGAACGTGCCGTCACCAGGGACGGACATCTCTTTCAGGACACGCCCTTCGGACCGTGCCAATGCGATGTGATCAGCGATTCCAAGGCGGGCATCTTCGTCGATCACGGGGCCGCAATCGGTTGAAATCAACCAGGGATCGCCAACCAGCAGTGCGTCCATGGCCCCTGTCAGCATGGTCAGAAGATCATCGGCAATGTCTTCTTGGACATAAAGACAGCGCAACGCCGAGCACCTTTGTCCCGCTGATTGGAATGCGCTTTCGATGATCGACTGAACCGCCTGTTCGGGCAGGGCGGTGCTGTCCACGATCATCGCATTCAAGCCACCGGTTTCCGCGATCAGAGGCGTTCCCGGTCGCAGGTTTCCGGCCATGGCCGCACGGATTTTCAGGGCGGTCCCGGTCGAGCCGGTAAAGGCCACTCCCGACACCCTCGGGTCCGAGGTCAGGGCTGCGCCCACCGATGGACCGCCCGGCAGAAACTGTAGCGCGCTGCGTGGCACTCCGGCCTCGTGCAGCAATTCAACGGCGCGTTGCGCGATCAATGGTGTCTGCGGTGCGGGCTTTGCCAACACCGCATTCCCAGTGGCCAAAGCGGCGGATATTTGACCGGTGAAAATGGCCAGCGGAAAGTTCCACGGGCTGATGCAAGTGAACACACCCGCTGGTTTTGCGTCGGGTATATTCGCCGCATAATAGCGCAGGAAATCTACCGCCTCGCGCAGTTCGGCGACTGCATCGGGCAGGGACTTACCAGCCTCACGGGCCAGCAGGGCGAAAAGCTCACCGAAATGGGTCTCGTAAAGGTCGGCGGCGGCATTCAGAACCTGCGAGCGTTGATCTGCCACTACCTGCCAGGGGGTGGCTGCAGTCAAAGCAAGCTCGACATCTTGTGCGCTGGCCGGAGCAACGGCACCGGGGCGATCCCGCGACTGTGCGGGGTTGACGATGGGCTGATCGTCATCGGGCCGCGCATCGCCGGACAACAACGGGCGCGCATACCAGTGATGCGTCCGAAACGCGTCCCGCGCGGCATTGACTCGGTCCAAAGTGGGAATGTGCCGCAAGTCAAACCCCTGCGAATTGGGCCGCTCGGGTTGAAACAGTTCGGGTCCGGTTGGAATGGCGCGTGCCGGTTCGAGGAGAGTGAGAAACGGATCGGCTGCAACCTCCTCCGGGGGAACAGTATCATCCACGATTTGGTTCACGAATGAAGAGTTCGCACCATTCTCAAGCAGCCGCCGCACCAGGTAGGCCAGCAAGTCACGATGGGCCCCGACAGGCGCGTATATGCGGCAGCGTGTGTTGTTTGCGTCCTTAACCAGATGGTGCAGGGTTTCTCCCATCCCGTGCAGCCGCTGAAATTCGAAAGGCTGATCAGTTGCCATTTGCAGAATTGCACTGACCGTATGGGCGTTATGGGTGGCAAACTGCGGATAAATCCGGTCGGTCATGCCCAGCAATTTTCGCGCATTAGCAATATAGGAAACATCGGTCACGGCCTTGCTGGTAAACACCGGAAAACCCTCTACGCCTTCAACCTGAGCGCGCTTGATTTCGGTATCCCAATAGGCGCCTTTGACCAGCCGCACCATCAGTTTGCGGTCATAGCGCTCAGCCATTCCATAGAGCGCGTCCAGAGCGATTCCGGCACGCGGACCATAGGCCTGAACCACAATTCCGAACCCGTCCCATCCTGCCAGCGCAGGTTCGGCCATCACCGCTTCGATGACCTGCAGGGACAGCGACAGGCGGTCGGCCTCTTCGGCGTCGATATTCAGGCCCATGCCAGCGGCTTTGGCCAAAAGGCACAGGGCGCGCAGGCGGGGAACAAGCTCGGCCATCACACGCTGTTCCTGGGCCAGCTCATACCGGGGGTGCAGCGCCGACAGCTTGACCGAGATGCCCGGATTGGCCCGAATGTCATCATGGGTGCAGGCCTCTGCAATGGCGGTGATGGCACGGGAATAAGACAAATGATATCGGGCCGCGTCGGCCTCGGTCCGTGCGGCTTCACCCAGCATATCGTAGGAATAGGTATAGCCCTTGGCCTCCATCCCGCTGGCACGTTCCATGGCCGACTGGATGGTCTCGCCCAGCACGAACTGACGGCCCATTTCCTTCATTGCGCGCCCGACGGCCGTGCGGATAACCGGTTCACCCAGTCTTTTGATCGCACCTCGCAGGGCACTGACAGGCGAGGGCTTGCCGTCGTCGAGAACTTTACCGGTCAGCATCAGCGCCCAGGTCGAGGCATTCACCAGCGGCGAGGAGGATTGCCCAAGATGCTTGCCCCAGTCGGACGGCGCGATCTTGTCTTCGATGAGAGCATCGATCGTGTCGGCATCCGGCACGCGCAGCAGCGCTTCGGCCAGACACATCAGCGCCACGCCCTCATCGGTGGACAGGCCATATTCGGCCAGAAACACCTCCATCATGCCCGGCGATGTACTGGATCGAATATCACGCACAAGCTGGGCGGCTGCCGCACAGATTTGGGCTCGATCAGTTTCAGACAGCGCGGCATGATCGATAAGATTGTCGAGAACGGCGGTTTGATCAGCGTAGGTTTGGCTGTCGATATGGGTGCTCAGGCTGTGTGACATGAATCCTCCAGGCTTTTGTTGAATATAATGTCGATTTCTCAGGACGATTGCCGTATTTTTTAATTCATCTGGTCGGATGGACTGTATTTAGGGGATAATGCCGTGCAAATGAACTTTCCGGATTTGGATCGGTTTGATCGAGCGATCTTGGCGATTCTCTCAGAGGATGGGCGCATATCAGTTGCCGACCTAGCGCGGCGGATCGGGCTGTCGAAATCCCCAACCCAGGCGCGTCTAAAGCGACTTGAGGCTAGCGGGGTGATCACCGGGTATCGCGCCCTACTGGACCCGATCCGACTGGGGTTGGACCATGTGGCTTTTGTCGAGGTGCGCCTGACCGACACAAGAGAGAAGGCACTGGCCGAGTTTAACGCCGCAGTCCGCAAGGTGCCCGAAATCGAGCAAGCTCATATGATCGCGTCGAATTTCGACTATCTGCTGAAAATCCGCACTGGTTCAATGTCGGAATACCGCGCCGTTTTGGCTGAGAAGATATCCTCGCTTCCGCATGTGGCGAATACCTCGACCTTTGTGGCGATGGAGGCAGTTAAGGAAACCGTTGTTTCAGGCGCTTTGGACAGGGTGGGTTGACGAATTGCGCAAGCGCGTCACCATACGCGTATGAAGCGTTTTGTGTTCCCTCTGCTAGTGTTGGCGGCCCCTCCGGGTGTCGCCTGGTCTGAAGAATGCCCGTCCTCGCCGGATCATACTGAAAGCATCTCGGCCGTAATCGCGCAAATTCAGGATGTTGGAAACGAGGCCGAAGCCCAGACATTTTCCAATCAGTTATGGGAGTTGTGGACCGATGCGCCCGACGCTGTTGCGCAGGCCGTTCTGGACCGGGGCATGACCCGCCGCAGTGGCTGGGACCTTCGGGGTGCCATCGAGGAGTTTGACAAGCTTATCGAATACTGCCCGCACTATGCCGAGGGGTACAATCAGCGCGCCTTTGCATATTATCTTAGCCAGGATTTCGCATCTGCGTTGCCGGATCTGGACAAGGCGATCGAGCTGTCTCCGAACCATGTCGCGGCGATCAGCGGGCGCGCCCTGACGCTGCTTGGCTTGCATCGGATAGATGAAGCCCGTGCGGCACTGTCACATGCTTTGGAGCTTAATCCCTGGCTGTCCGAGCGCCACTTGATGGCTCCAGGCGGACCGTTGGAGCCGCCCGGTGAGGATATCTGAGGAATAGACGTCCCCGACCCATAGGACCGGGGACAATCTGGAACAGCTTAACCGACCAGCCCGTTATCGGTGCGCTTGATCGTGATCACCGACGAGCGCGGTGTGCCACCATCCGGCCATTCGCTGCCGGGATGCTGAATGCCGACAAACATGGTGCGCAGATCGCTGGACCAGGCCAGACCCGTGACCTCACACCCGTTTGGACCGGTCATGAAACGGGCGATTTCGCCTGTGACCGGATCGCCGACCAGCATCTGGTTGTTGCCGTGACCTGCGAAGTCTTCTTCATTGTCGTCATTGCCGTCGGTCTGGATCCAGACCAGACCGGTCGAGTCAATGGTCATCCCGTCGGGTGAGTTGAACAGGTTGCCCTCGTTCACATTGGCCGACCCGGCGCGGGCGTCAGAATGCACCGTCGGATTGCCGGCCATGACATAGAGATCCCAAACGAACGCGTCGGCTGCGTGGTCGTCATTATCCGGTTTCCAGCGAACGATCTGGCCATATTTATTGGCCTCACGCGGGTTGGGTCCATTGGTCGACGTATCGTCACCCCCGGCATTTGGTTTCACGCCGCGGTTCTTGTTGTTGGTCAGGCAGCAATAGGCTTCGACCGCTACCGGGCTGGACGCCACCCATTCAGGGCGATCCATGGTCGTGCCACCCGCCTTGGACGCCGCCAATCGGGTGAAGATCGCAATATCCGCCGCATCCATGCCTGTTGCATCCGGCGTCAGCGGCAGCCAGGTGCCTGTCATGTCGTCATCGAATTTCGCCACATAAAGCGTGCCGTCGTTCAACAGGTTCTGGGTTTCGCCGCCGGGCTGATAGGTGCCGTTCGAGACGAATTTGTACAGATACTCGCCCCGCTCATCATCACCCATATAGACAACCACGCGGCCATCAGCGGCCAGAGTTACCTCGGCATTCTCATGCTTGAAACGGCCAAGACCGGTGTGTTTGACCGGGGTGCTGTCCGGTTTGGTCGGGTCGATTTCAACGATCCATCCCACTCGGTGCGGCTCATTGGGGTTTTTGGAGGTATCGAACCGTGGGTCGAACAGCTCGTAGCCGTTCCAGCTTTCGGCTTTGACACCATAGCGCTTGAAGCCGTCCGCGACCTTCTGATCGTAGCTGGCGTTTTCGTCGCTGGACCCGAAATAGCCGTTAAAGTTCTCTTCGCAGGTCAGATACGTGCCCCAGGGCGTCTTGCCTGCACCACAGTTGTTCATGGTGCCCAGCGAGGTTGTGCCGGTCGGGTCGGCCTCGGTCTTCAGCAGGTCGTGGCCGGCAGCGGGGCCGACGATGTTCATCTCAGTGTTGTGGTGGATGCGCCGGTTGAACGGGCTGTCCTTGACTACCGACCAACCTTCTGGGCCTTCGGTGATTTCCATTACGGTCACGCCTTGCAGGTTCTGCAGTTTGCGCACGTCGTCAGCACTGGCCGGAACACCTTCCTGCGCGGCTGGCAGGTTGATTTTACCGTTCGGATATTCGTGATTGATCGCAATCAGCGCATGACCCTGGAAGGTAAAGGTCTCCATGCCGTCGGTATTCTCGCCAAAGATGCGGTCCGAGTTCTCGACCGGGCCGCCCTCGGCGAGGTCATAGCCATCGGCATCCGAAAACAGCGGATCGCCCCAGCGCATCAAGATCTTCCACTCAAACCCTTCAGGCACATGGACGGTGCCATCAGTTTGTGCGGCAATCGGGGTGAAAGCGAACCGGGATGCAGCCTGTGCCTGCGCCGAGGTCGAGCCAAGCAGGCCGGTTCCCAACGCAGCCGCGCCAGAGCCGAAGGCCACGACGCCGGACAGAAATCCACGGCGGGAAATGGCGCTTTCGACGACACGGTCAAAGTCGTTTTCTTCAGGGCGGGGGAAATGCAGCTCGTCCCAGTCGTCGGCGGAAAGTGTGGTAGGGTCAACGTCTTTCATGGATTGCTCCTGGCTGTCTGTGAAAAGTCGATGAAACGGACTTAGGGGGCATTTGTGACAGGGTAATAACAGCACCATTAACATTGGTGCCGGGATACTCAGGAAACAGATAAACTCAGGAAGCGTTAGGATACGCCGATTGGATTAGCCCGTCAAAACGGGCTGATCACACCTTGTTTTATTGGCTTTTGACAGGAAAAGCGGTCAGGTAAGGCGCTGACCGTCCGCATTGAACCGATAGGCCTTGTCCGAAGAATAGGCGAAACGCAATTCCTGCCCTTCGGATATCGCATGCTGGCCAAACAGCCGGGCGGTTATGGCGTGTTCGTTGATCTGCGCGATGACATTTGTGTCTCCGCCCAGCTTCTCAACATGGCTGACGCGTGCAGTGAGCGGGCCGTCATCTGCAAGGAACAGATCCTCGGGCCGAATGCCGATCGTGTTCCGACCGCTTTCGTTGAGCAATCCTTGAGGCAGAAAATTCATTGACGGCGAGCCGAGGAACCCTGCCACAAACTGGTTCGCGGGATTGTTATACAGTTCCATCGGGCTACCGATCTGTTCTACCCGGCCGTCACGCAGAACAACGATCTTGTCGGCCAGGGTCATGGCTTCGGTCTGGTCGTGGGTAACATAGATCATCGAGGCGTCCAGTGCGCGGTGCAGATTGGCGATCTCGATCCGTGTGTTCATCCGCAGCGCGGCGTCCAGGTTGGACAGCGGTTCGTCAAACAGGAACAGTTTAGGTTCGCGCACAATGGCGCGACCAATGGCAACCCGTTGCCGCTGACCGCCTGAGAGTTCGGACGGGAAGCGGTCCAGATAGGGTTCCAGGTTCAGCATCCGGCTGGCTTTGGCCACGCGGCCTTCGATTTCCGATTTGGGCTGCTTTTCCTGCTTCAGCGCTAGGGTCATGTTGCCCCGCACGCTGAGATGCGGGTAAAGCGCATAGCTTTGGAATACCATCGCAATGCCGCGTTTGGACGGTGGCACCAGATTGACCTGCTGCCCGCCAATGTTGATCTCACCGGACGATGCATCCTCGAGCCCCGCAATCACCCGCAACAGGGTGGATTTGCCACAGCCCGAAGGGCCGACAAATACGACAAACTCGCCGTCTTCGACTTCAAGCGTGATGTCTTTTAGGACATGCACATTGCCGAAGGATTTATTGATTTTGTTCAACGTCAGGGCGGTCATGTCGCTTGCTCCTCAAAGGAAACGGGCTGGCCAGTGCGGATGCTTTCATCTGCGGCCAGGCAAATGGCAAGGGATTGGACAGCGTCATTCATATGACGCGTCAGGTCTATGTCTTCGGCGATGGCGCGCAGCATATAGCCCTGTTCGGCATCGCAGAGTTCCTGGTGACCGGGTTCACCGGGCATGTCGATTGTGTGGTCGCCTTGCGGTGTGTGGACTAGCAGACCGCCAACCTTTGTGTGGCCGTCGATATCCGCCGAGGCGCCCTTGTTCCCGTCGGTGATCGAGACCGAACCGTTGGGCGACACTATATCTTTCACGAAGAATGCGGTTTCCGACATCATCGGGCCCCAGCCGGCCTCATACCAGCCGACCGAGTCGTCATTGAAAACCACCTGAAATTGCCCGTAATTGTACATGTCGGGCGCGATCTCATCGGACAACCGCAGACCCATTCCGTGGACACGGACGGGCCAGGCATCAGTGATCTGGCACATCACATCGACATAGTGAACGCCGCAATCCACGATGGGCGAGGTGGTCTGCATCAACGCTTTATGCGTCTCCCATTCCGCACCGTTGGATTGCTGGTTCAGGTTCAGGCGGAATACATAAGGCCCACCCAGTTTGCGGGCCTCGGCAATCAGCCGCACCCACGAGGGGTGGTGGCGCAGGATGTAGCCAACAACCAGCTTGCGGTTCAGTCGGATGGCGGTTTCGACCACGCGCCGCGCATCAGCGACATTGGTGGCCAGCGGTTTCTCTACAAAGACATGCGCCCCGGCTTCCATCGCCGCACAGGCATAATCCGCATGGCTGTCGGAATAGGTGGCGATCACGACCAGATCCGGGTTTGTTTCGGCCAGCGCGGTTTCGAAATCCGAATAGGCAGGATAATCCGCCAGATCGGGGTCATCCACGCGCCCGGATCGGTTCACCAGCCCAGCAATTTGCACGTCCGGGTGATGGTGATGGGCCAGCGCGTGGCTGAACCCCATATTGCCAAGACCTGCGATCAGAACACGTGTCATTTGACAGCCCCTGACGTGATGCCGCGGATCAGCTGACGTGAGAATATGACATAGAGAACCAGGACCGGCAGGATTGCCATCGACAAGGCTGACAGGACCGCGTTCCAGTCGGTGACAAATTGACCGATAAAGACCTGGCTGCCCAGCGTCAGGGTCTTGGTCTCTTCGGCGGGGGCCAGGATCAGCGGGAACCAAAGGTCGTTCCAGATCGGGATCATGTTGAACACCGCCACCGTCGCCATGGCGGGCCGCACCAGTGGCAGCACTAGGCGGAAGAAGATCGTATATTCCGACAGCCCATCAATGCGCCCGGCATTCTTAAGATCGTCGCTGACCTGCCGCATGAATTCGGACAGGATGAACACTGCCAGCGGCAAACCCTGTGCCGTATAGACCAAGATCAGCGCCCAAAGTGAGTTCACTAACCCGGTCGCCACCATCATCTCAAGGATTGCGACAGTGCCGATGCGGATCGGAATCATGATCCCCAGTGCCAGATACAGGCCCATCAGCAGGTTGCCTTTGAACTGGTACTCGGACAGCGCATAGGCCGCCATGGCACCGAACAGCAGGATAAAGAACAACGACGCCACGGTGACGATCATCGAGTTCTGAAAGTAGAGGAAGAAATCCCCCTGCTTCATCACCGTCTCATAGCCGATCAGCGAAAAACTGTCTGCGTTGGGCAGGGCCAGCGGTTCGCGAAAGATCGACCGGCGGGTTTTGAAGCTGTTGATCAGGATCACGAAGACCGGGAACAGAGCGATCAGTGTATACAGGATCAGCCCAGCGTGCATCGCTACGGTGTTGAGGGGGTTATGGCGTGCTTTGTTCATCCGTTTGCCCTCACAGTTGATACCGGCGCATCCGGGTCTGGATGCCGAACAGATAGATACAGACGCCCACCAGGATGATTGCGAACATGGCCCCGGCGATGGCCGATCCCATATGCGGGTCGCCTAGTTGCAACTGGAAGCCGAAGAATGTGCGATACATGAAAGTACCTAGAATATCGGTTGAGAAATCCGGCCCTGCCAGCGCGCCTTGTGAGGCATAGATCAGGTCGAATGCGTTGAAATTACCCACAAAGGTCAGGATCGAGATGATCCCGATCGAGGGCAGGATCAGCGGTAGTTTGATCTTCCAGAAGGCCGAGGCCCCGGTGATGCCGTCGATCTCTCCGGCCTCAAGGATTTCTTCGGGGATGGTCAGCAGGGCGGCATAGATCAGCATCATCGGGATGCCTACGAACTGCCAGACCGAGATCAGCGCCAGCGTGGTCAGTGCGTATTCCTCTTTGCCCAACCACGGCGCAAAGAGGGACTTCAGCCCAACAGCATCCAGCATCGAAGGCGCAATGCCCCAGATCGGCGACAGGATCAGTTTCCAGGCAAAGCCCACGATCACAAAGCTGAGGATCGTAGGAATAAAGATCGCCGAGCGATACAGGGCGGCAAACCGTAGGCGGGGGTGGCTGAGAAGGGCGGCCAGCGCGATGCCGATCGGGTTTTGAACCAACATATGGATCAGGAAGAACCAAAAATTATTACCCAGAGCATTCCAGAACTGATCCGACCAGTTGGGATCGAAAAACAGGGTCCGGAAATTCTGCAATCCGACAAACACGCGAGCCTGATCAACCTCTGTATACAGTGCAAGGCGCAGTGTGTTGAACAGCGGGAAAATCATCACAGCGGTATAGACGAGTACGGCAGGTGCCAGAAATACAACGATATGCCAGCGGATGCGGGGGCGGGTCATGGGATTGCTTTCAAAGGGATGTCGGAGTTACCCGGGCGGTCGGCACCGCCCGGGTATGGGTCAGCTTACTGATGCGGAGCGTACCAGGAGGCCAGGCCTTCCTGCAGTTCGGCGCCCAGTTCCTCGGGCGATTTTGCGCCTTTGATGGCTGCAACCGAAGCGCCCCAGGTATCGTTTTCGAGGTTCGGTGTGCCACGCGACAGGATTTGATAGGTCGAGCGGATGGTCGATTCACACTCTTCGCGCCAGCCTACGATTTCCTTGGCCAGCGGATCCTGCAGCTCGACCGGAGTGTTCGAGAGCGGGAAGAAGCCGGGCAGGGCGTTGCCGAAGATTTCCGCGAATTCCGGGCTTGCAACCCAGGCCAGGAACGTCTCGGCAGCTTCGGGATTCGCGGTGGCCGCATTCATACCGATGCCAATGTCGGTGTGGTCCGAGATATAGCAGGTATCGCCCGCATTCTGGACTGGCGGCTTAAAGGCGCCCATTTCGAAATCGGCCTGCGCATTGAAGCCCGAAATTTCCCAGGATCCCGCAGGGTAGACGGCTGCGCGACCCAGGGTAAAGATGTTCTGGCTGTCGGGATAGGTCTGCGCCTCATATCCGTCACCCAGATAAGCGCCCCAACGGGCCAGGGTGGCATAGGGGGCGGTCCAGGCTTCATCGGTCAGCTTTTGCTCGCCCGAGATCAGCGCCTGGCGGCCCTCTTCGCCTTTCCAATAGTTCGGGCCGATGTTGTTATAGCCCATAGTGGCAGCTTCCCACTGGTCGTTGGTGCCCATCGCCATCGGGATATACGTGCCGTCTTCCTTGATCTTGTCGAGGGCGGCAAAGAACTCGTCCTCGGTTGTGGGAACTTCGATGCCCAGTTCGGCAAACGCGTCCTTGTTGTAGATGAACCCGTGGATCACCGATGCCATGGGAACGCAGAAGCTGGCCGAGCCGTCATCCGTCTGCCAGGCCGATTTGGCCACATCCGAGAAGTTGCCCATCGCTTCGACACCCGACAGGTCGCTCAGGTGGCCGGCCTCATAGAGGGCCAGTGATGCATCGAAAGGACGGCAGGTGATCAGATCGCCAGCCGAGCCCGCATCCAGTTTCGAGTTCAGGACAGCGTTGTATTCTGCCGGGGCCGAGGGTGTGAATTGCACTTTGATGCCGGGGTGTTTGGCCTCAAACGCAGGGATGATCTGGTCCTGCCATAGCGTCAGGTCGTCATTTCGCCAGCTTTCGATGGTCAGGGTCACATCATCCGCATAGGCAGCCGACGCCATCAGCGTCGTGCCCAGCAGAGCAAGTTTCAAGCTATTCTTGGTCATCCATATTCTCCCGATTGATGGTTATTATTCTATGGCCAGTGCGGCCGTTAGGATTCCGTCTGATGTTCGTAGGCGTTCGGTGGCTTCGGATGCCGAAACACCTTTTGCGGCGACAAGCACGGCGGGCTTCACATCACCGCGCGTTGCTTCCAGTGCGCGCTTTGCTGCGTCTGTGTCCACCTCGGCAATGCGGGTGACGATTCCGGCCGCGCGGGCGCGCAGTTTGTCATTGTCCGCGCGCAGGTTGACCATCATGCCGCCATGTACGTGGCCAAGGTCCAGCGCCATCAGCGACGACAGCATATTCAAGGCGATCTTTTGTGCCGTTCCCGCGCCCATCCGAGTTGATCCAGAGATCAGTTCGGGCGGTGTGGCAAGCAGGATCGGGATGTTGGCCTGTATCAGCAGGGGGCTGTTGGCGTTATTGGCGATGCCGATCAAGGTCGCGCCGTTTGCGCGGGCGATGCCTGCCGCTGTCATCGTGTAAGGTGTGGATCCGCTGGCGGATACGGCAATTACCGTATCGCGGGCTGTTAACGCGTTCAGCGCCTCACGCAGGTCTCCGTCGGCATCTTCGGAATCGCCAGGCATCTCAACACCCGTCGGAAGGCCGCCAGCCATGTGAATCCGCAACTGGTCTGGCGTGATCGAGAATGTTCCGCCCAGCTCTTGTGCGTCAGCTGCAGCCATCAGCCCGGAGGATCCCGCCGCAACATAGTGCAACATGCCGCCCGAACGCAGAGTCATAGCCATCGCTGCAGCACCCGAGGCGATGGCCTCTAGGGCCGGGCGCACTGCTGCCGCCGCTGCGATCTGACCCTCGGCCAGCAGCAAGGCTGACCCCATCAGGTCATCGCGACAAAGGCTGGCGGCATTATGATGCAGTTGTTCGGTCGACGGCAGCGTCAAGAGAATCCCCTCCCAGGTTTCCTGATTACAATACCTATTTAATACCACCTGTCCAACATTTTATTTTCAGTGAAGGTTTTGTGCTGTTTTCAAAGGAAAAACTGCAATATTTGCGAGCAACGCCAAAATCTAGGCTTTTCTAAATCAAATAGGTATTGTATTGGTATTGTCATGATTGAGTCCCTGCATAATGCTGTATTGGCCGTTGATGGCGGTGGAACGCGCTGTCGTGTGGCCTGTGAGGTTGCTGGAATCGCTCGCAGCGTTGAAGTTGGCGCTGCAAACGTCTCGACTGATTTTCAGGCTGGCGTTTCACAGATAATGCTGGGGTTAGACCAGCTGTCTGGCAAGCTTGGCATCGGGGTTGAGGGCTTGTTGGCAAGTCCTGCCTTTGTTGGTTTGGCTGGGGTCACGGATCAGGCGATCGCAACTCGTTTGAGGGATGCGCTTGGTCTAAAGCACGCCCGGATAGATGATGATCGTCCCGCTGCCTTGCGCGGGGCACTGGGTTCGCAGGACGGGCTGATTGCCCATTGTGGTACAGGTTCGTTTCTGGCCAGGCAAACTGGTAGCGACATGCGCTTTGCCGGTGGCTGGGGCTCGGTCTTGGGGGATGAAGCCTCGGCCCAGTGGGTTGGAAGGATGGCATTGTCCTTGGCATTGCGTGCGTTTGATGGAACGCAGACCCGTTCGGACCTTTTGACCACTTTGCTGTCCGAGCATGACGGACCTGCCGGGATCGTTCGCTTTGCGGGGGCTGCAGACCCTGCGCAGTTTGGTGCGATTGCACCAAAAGTGACCATGGCTGCCCAAGATGACGACGTGGTTGCGCAACAAATCATGCGGGCAGGTGCTGCCTATCTGGCGGATACCGCCACGCATTTGGGGTGGAGCCCGGGAACCGCGCTGTGCCTGACGGGCGGTATTGGTGGTCAATACGCGTCGTATCTGCCCGAAAACATGCAATCCGACCTGCGCGCGCCGTTAGGAGAACCGCTCGACGGGGCGCTCGCCTTGGCAAAGGAGGTCGAACATGAGCATTGCTGATTTTCTGCGTTCGGATTCCTGGCTGACCGCTGATAATGGGCCGAGATATGTCCAACTGCGTCGAAGGCTGCAGGAGGGCATTGATACGGGTGTTCTGCCCCCCAAATCGTCGCTTCCGTCCGAGAGAGAACTTGTCGAGATCACGGACCTTTCGCGCGTCACCGTGCGAAAGGCGATTCAAGAGCTTGTCCAGGAGGGCGTGATCGAACAGCGTCAGGGCTCGGGCTCGTTCATCCGCGAGCGCATGCCACGGGTCGAACAATCGCTGACACATCTGACTTCGTTCACCGAAGACATGTCCAGCCGTGGAATGAAAACCGCGTCGAAATGGCTGGAGCGGGGGGTCTTTGCGCCGACCCAAGAAGAGATTGCCGCCTTGAGCTTGTCCGAGGGTGAGCAAATCTCTCGTATCTACCGATTGCGCGAAGCCGATGGCCGTCCACTGGCGCTGGAAAAAGCGGCGCTACCTTTGGATATCCTGCCGAACCCGATCGAGGTGACCACCTCTCTGTACGAGGTCTTGGATCGGTTGGGCCGCCGTCCTGTTCGGGCGGTTCAGAAGATCTCGGCCCTGAATTTGGCCGCGCGTGAGGCTGAACTGCTTGATGTTCCCGAGGGAGCCGCCGGGCTGAATATTGAACGTGTTTCTTTTCTCAGAAACGGACGCGTCGCCGAACTGACACGCTCGCTTTATCGCGGCGATGCGTATGATTTTGTCGCTGAATTGCGGTTGTAACCTGAAAGGACGGAACTTGATGTCCGTAGAACTCTCGAAGATGCGTCAGGAAATTCTGGAAATTCCTGATGCCGTAGACCGATTGCTAAGCAACGGGGCTGACAATATCCGCCACGCTGCCCAGTTGGCGCGCGACGCAGACCCGCGTTTTCTGGTCTCGGTGGCGCGAGGATCTTCGGATCACGCCTGCACCTATCTGAAATATGCATGCGAACTGTTGCTGAACCTTCCTGTTGCCTCGGTCGGGCCCTCGGTCAACTCGATCTATGGTGCCGAGCTTCGGGCGCAGGGTGCGTTGAGTATATCGGTGTCGCAATCTGGTCAAAGCCCGGACATCGTTGGCATGACGCGCGCGCTGAAACGATCTGGTGCCGTGACGGTCGCCATTACGAACAATACGGAATCCCACCTTGCAGATGCCACGGATGCCGTCCTGCCTCTTCATGCGGGACCGGAATTGAGTGTGGCAGCAACCAAGACCTTTGTGACATCTCTGGTGGCGGGCCTGTGGTTGCTGGCGGAAATCGCGGATGAGGCAGAGCTGAAGCAGGCCATATGGTCACTGCCCGGGTATCTTGGGAAGGCTGCACAATGCGACTGGACCCCGGCTGCAAATGCGATTTCCGGCCGGTCCCTGTTTACCTTGGGTCGCGGTCCGTCGCTGGCGATCTCGAATGAAGCGGCGCTGAAGATCAAAGAGACCTGCCAGATTCACGCCGAGAGCTATTCGACTGCCGAAGTTCTGCACGGGCCGGTCTCAATCGTTGAAGAAGGGTTTCCAACCATTGTGTTCGCCGCCGGTGATGCCGCTGAACAAACAACGGCAGAAGCGGCTGATGCGTTGGCGGCAAAAGGGGCTACCGTTTTTGCCGCAACCTCGGCGGTGAAACAGGCGCAGCCTCTGCCGGTCGTCAGAACGGACCATTGGCTGACCGATCCCATCAGCACCATCACATCGTTCTACAGCATGGTTGAATCGGTCGCCTGCAATCGCGGAATTGACCCTGATGCCCCGCGTCACCTTAAGAAAGTTACGGAAACTGTATGACCTCTGAGACGGTTGTATTCAGAAACGGCACCTATTTCGACGGCACACGCCTGCTGGAGGGGCAGGCGGTTGTGTTTCGCCAAGGTAATTTGTCCGAGATCACCCCGGCAGACGGAACCGAAATCGCCGGGCAGCAGGTCGATCTGAACGGTGATATTCTCTGCCCCGGATTTGTGGACCTACAGGTCAATGGCGGCGGTAGTGTCATGTTCAACGATGATCCTTCTGTCGAGACTATCCAGCGCATTTCTCAAGCGCATAGAAAGCTTGGCGTCGCATCCTTTTTGCCCACCCTGATTACCGACACTGCGGCCAAGACCCAGCAGGCAATAGAGGCCGCGATCAAGGCTGTGGATGTCGGTGTTCCCGGTGTCGCTGGACTGCATCTGGAGGGACCGCATCTTTCATTGGCGCGAAAAGGGGCGCATGACGCCGCGCTGATCCGCCCGATGGATGAAGAGGATCTGACCACCCTGATAGCCGCGGCCAGCCGATTGCCTTGCCTTAAAGTAACCCTGGCGCCAGAAGCTGTGTCTGAGCGACAGGTTACCTCTTTGGCTGAGGCCGGAATTCTGGTGTCTCTGGGTCATAGCGATGCGGATTTTGCGACCTGTCAACGTTATGCTGCGGCGGGCGCGCGCTGTGTCACACATCTGTTCAACGCCATGAGCCAGCTTGGAAACCGCGAGCCTGGTCTTGTGGGGGCGGCGCTGGCCAATGCGGGTTTGTCTGCGGGTCTGATTGCCGACAGTATACACGTACACCCTGAGGTCATGCGGGCGGCATGGGCGGCAAAGACCGGCCCGGCCCGGATATTTCTGGTCAGCGATGCCATGGCTGTTGCCGGAACAGAGGATGCCGAATTCAACCTTGAAGGGCGCCGTATTACCAGAACGGATGGCCGCCTGACGCTTGAAAATGGAACGCTGGCAGGGGCTGACCTGGATCTGACGACGGCTGTTCGCATCCTTGTTAAAAATGTCGGTGTCCCACTGAAGGATGCGCTGAGCGCCGCAACGACCTATCCTGCGAAGTTGATTGGTTTGGACGAATCTTCCAGTAAGAATCTGGCATCCATGATCCGTATTTCGGCGGATCTTGAATCTTGCGAATGGGCGAATGCCGCGCGTTGAATAAGCCGCGCGCTGCCGAAGCGACCCCGGGAATACCGATGCGCCGGGGTCCGTCCCCGGGTGTCATATGATTTTGAATTTCACGTGCGAACTGTGCTTGACGACACCTTGGGCATGGCATAAACCAGCCACCGCTGAGCGGGCGTCGTATACTGGCTATTACCTCAGCCTTCCAAGCTGATGAAGCGGGTTCGATTCCCGCCGCCCGCTCCAAATCAGCCCCAAAAGTCTGCGTCAAATAGCCTTTCGTTTGGGCCATTCGGCTGCACCGCTTGACCCGGCGGGTTGTAGACGCCAAGAAGCGGGATACCGGAATTCGAACACGATGTAAGGGCCTGACATGGCAAAACCCGTCTCAGCCAGTCCAGCAGCAAAACCCGCACCCGGTGCGGCTGAGGAACGGGCCAGGTCCAGGAAGATCGGTGTTCTGGCATCGCTCTGGCCATTCATGAAGCCTTATCGGTTGCAAATGATTGGGGCCTCTTTGGCCTTGGTTCTGACCGCCAGCATGACGCTGACATTGCCTTTGGCCGTCCGCCGTGTGGTCGACAACTTTCGGATCGAAGACGGAGAGCTACTGGATTGGTACTTTCTGGCGGCGCTGGGCATCGCCGCGATTCTGGCCGTCGGAACAGGCATCCGCTACGCGCTTGTTACGCGCCTGGGCGAACGCGTTGTCGCCGATATCCGCAAAGCCGTTTTTGATCGCGTCATCGGGATGAGCCCCGAATTCTATGAACGTATCATGACGGGTGAGGTGCTGAGCCGGATCACGACCGACACCACGCTGATTCAATCCGTGCTGGGCTCGTCGGTCTCGATCGCTCTACGCAATATGTTGATGTTTCTGGGCGGGCTTGTGCTGATGCTGCTGACCTCGGCCAAGCTGACCGGGATGGTCTTGCTGCTGATTCCGCTGGTTGTGGTTCCGATACTGGTATTGGGGCGGCGCCTGCGGGTTATTAGCCGGGAAAACCAAGACTGGATCGCAGCCTCATCGGGAAACGCCGGTGAAGCGCTGAGCGCGGTTCAAACCGTTCAGGCCTTTACCCATGAGCAGGCCAGCCGAAATCAATTCGGTGAGATGACCGAAACGTCCTATACTGTCTCGCTGCGCCGAATTCAGACCCGGGCCGTGCTGACCGTCATCGTCATATTCCTGGTGTTTTCCGGAATCGTGGGCGTGTTGTGGATGGGGGCGAATGATGTCCGCAACGGTGTCATGACCGAGGGCGTTCTGATCCAGTTCGTGATCTATTCGATCATCATGGCCGGTTCGGTCGCGGCCCTGTCCGAAATCTGGAGCGAATTGCAGCGTGCGGCCGGTGCGACCGAGCGGTTGGTCGAGTTGTTGAATGCTCAGGACACCGTGAACGATCCCGGCCAGGCGCAAGTTTTCCCCGCGCCCGTGCGCGGCGAGATTCAGTTCGACGATGTGACTTTCCGCTACCCGGCGCGTCCGGATGTCGTGGCGTTGAATGAACTGTCGCTGACAGTCAACCCCGGGGAAACCGTCGCATTTGTCGGCCCCTCGGGGGCCGGAAAAACAACTGTGATCCAGATGATTCAGCGGTTCTATGATCCTGACTCGGGACGCGTTTGTTTGGATGGTATTGACCTGCGAAATTTGGATCGTTCCAATTTCCGCCGTCATATGGCACTTGTACCTCAGGATCCCACGATATTTGCAGCATCGGCGCGCGAAAATATCCGATTTGGGCGGCTCGATGCGACGGATGCCGAGGTTGAAGACGCAGCCCGCGCAGCTGCGGCCCACGAATTCATCTCGACGCTGCCCGAAGGCTATGACAGCTTTGTAGGAGAGCGAGGCGTCATGCTGTCCGGGGGACAAAAACAGCGGATCGCCATCGCCCGCGCCATTCTGCGCGATGCTCCGATCCTGTTGTTGGATGAGGCGACATCGGCATTGGACGCTGAAAGCGAGCGCGCTGTGCAAGGGGCTGTCGACAGGTTGCGTGCAGGGCGGACGACGCTGATTGTTGCGCACAGATTGGCAACCGTGAAAAAAGCCGACCGCATCATCGTCCTGGAGAACGGGCAGATCGTTGCGCAGGGAACGCATGACGATCTGGTATCGCAGGATGGGCTGTACGCGCGTTTGGCACGGTTGCAATTTACCGATGGTGTTGCAGCAGAGTAACCTGATGGCGAGATATTTTGTTTTGCGCCCCAGCGTCATTCTACATTCTGGGTTGTTCTGCCGTTAAGCCCTTACTTGCACATGAGCGGGTTTTACTTTCATCCTAGATGAGAGCCTGCGCGTGACGCAGTAAAAGTACAGGGAGGAACTAATGGCATTCGCGGGATTAGACGATAAGGCAAGAATAGAAAATGAAATGCCGTGGGAGGATCGAGACGTACCGGTAACCTTTCATCAGTTACTTTCTCGAACGGCGGCCAAGTTCCCCGACCACAAGGCCATTAGCTTTCAGCTGTTTTCCGGCCCAACCGATAAGGCCGAGACACTGACGTGGTCTGATCTGCTGGGTAAGGTCAATCAGGCCGCCAATCTTTTCAGATCTCTGGGTATCGGTGAAAATGATGTGGTGGCCTATGTTCTGCCCAACTGCAACGAAACTCTGGTGACCCTTATGGGAGGGGCCGTCGCAGGGATCGTGAACCCGATCAACCCGTTGTTGGAGCCCGAGCAAATCGCAGCAATTTTGCGCGAGACGAAAGCCAAGGTTGTTGTGACGCTAAAGTCATTTCCCAAAGCCGATGTTGCACAGAAGGTGGAAGAGGCCGTACGCCACGCGCCCGGTGTGAACACAATTCTGGAAATCGACCTGAATCGCTATCTGACGCCTCCGAAATCGTGGATCGTCCCCCTTGTGCGTCCCAAAATGGGCGACAAGGCTAAATTGGCTCATGCGGACTATTTGAATTTCAGTAAAGAGCTGGCGAAACAGTCCAAGACACTGACATTCGAAGACAGTAAATCAGACCGTGTTGCGTGCTATTTCCATACTGGTGGTACAACCGGCATGCCCAAGGTTGCACAACACAAGTATTCCGGCCTGATCTATAATGGCTGGTGTGGTGGCACCTTGTTGTTCGACGAAAACGATGTGGTCATGTGCCCACTGCCCATGTTCCACGTCTTTGCTGTGCATGTGATCGTCATGGCTGCGGTGAGTTCGGGTGCGCATGTGGTCTTCCCGACGCCTCAAGGATATCGCGGGGATGGCGTTTTCGACAATTTCTGGAAACTGATTGAGCGTTGGAAAGTCAGCTTTATCATCACGGTTCCGACAGCGATCTCTGCCAAAATGCAGCGCCCTGTCGACGCCGATATCTCGTCAGTGAAAACGGCCTTCTCAGGCTCGGCTCCTTTGCCGGTTGAACTGTTCCGTCGCTTTGAAGAGGCCACCGGCGTTACTATAGTCGAAGGCTATGGCCTGACCGAAGCCACCTGCCTTGTGTCGTGCAACCCGGTGGATGGCGAAAAGAAGATCGGTTCGATTGGCGTTCCGTTCCCCTATACGGATGTGAAAATCCTGCAGGATGGCCCCGACGGTCCGACCGAATGTAGCACTGATCAGATTGGTGAGATCTGTATCTCGAACCCCGGCGTATTTGCGGGCAACACGTATACGGAGGTCGAAAAGAACGTGGGCCTGTTCCACTATGACAAATATCTGCGTACCGGTGATTTGGGCCGGTTTGACGATGATGGCTATTTGTGGATCACCGGTCGTGCCAAGGATTTGATCATTCGCGGCGGGCACAATATCGACCCGGCCGAGATCGAAGAGGCGCTGTTGGGGCATGAAGCCGTGGCATTTGCCGGTGCGATCGGTCAACCAGACGCCCATGCGGGTGAAGTGCCCTGTGCCTTTGTCGAACTGGTCTCTGGGGCCAGTGTGACAGAGCAGGAGCTGATGGAATACTGCAGAGTTCACGTTCACGAGCGTGCCGCGCAACCTAAGCACATGACCATTCTGGACGAACTGCCCAAGACGGCAGTGGGCAAAGTCTTTAAGCCCGAGCTACGTAAGCAGGCGATCACACGCATCTACAATGGTGCGCTTGAAGACGCAGGCGTTGCTGCGCGTGTGGTTTCGGTTCTGGATGATAAAAAGCGCGGACTTGTCGCGCAGCTTGACGCCAACGGTTCCTCGGACGACGATGTCAGCAAAGTGCTGGGATCGTTCACCCGGCCATGGGAGTGGGCTGCCTGATCGCGGAGGGGCTATGGACTATGAACGTCTGATCGATGAAGAAACCTGGGCGTTCATAAGACGAACGGCTGAAAGCTATCCTGATGACGCGGTCGAATTGTCGATCGAAGATCAGCGCGGCGTCTATGACGTAATGTGCAAGGATTTTCGCCAACCTCGCCCAATGGGTGTTGAAACAGAAGACAGGCGCGCCGATGGCGTGCCTGTTCGCATTTACACCGCAGGCAATCCAAGCCGGACGGTGATCTATTTCCACGGAGGCGGGTTTGTCGTCGGCGGACTGGACAGTCACGACGATGTCTGTGCCGAACTTTGTGCACAAACTGGGTATCGGGTGATTGCCGTGGATTACCGCCTGAGCCCCGAACATATTCATCCTGCCCAGTTTCACGATAGCTGGGCTGCAACCAACTGGGCGGTGCAAGAGTTCCAGGACCCTTTCGTTCTGGCGGGCGACAGCGCGGGTGGAAATCTGGCCGCCGCAGTTTCACAGCACGGACGGACGCAGTTCGACAATCTTCTTGGTCAGGTCCTCATCTATCCAGGCTTGGGCGGAGATTCATCCCGTGGTTCCTATAAGGAACATGCCCATGCGCCTTTGCTGACGCTGGAGGATGTAAGTTTTTACGAGAAGATGCGCTGTGGTGGAGATGTGCCGGAAAACGACCCGACATTCGCTCCATTGCATGACACGGATTTCTCGGGGCTGCCCCCAACCGTGGTGGTAACTGCAGATTGTGATCCCTTACGTGATGATGGTGCGATCTATTGCGAGCAGATCAGGGCTGCAGGTGGGCAGGCTCATTGCATCAATGAACCCGGCCTTGTGCACGGCTATCTGCGGGCGCGCACCATGGTCAAACGTGCGGCGGACAGCTTCGAGAGGATCTCGGTGGCGATAGAGGCGTTGGGCCAGCAGATCTGGCCCTACGACTGATTCCCTACTTCAAGAAGGGCTGACCCTTCATGGTTTCGGCAACCGGGGCACCCAAACGGCCCAGAATCGTGGGCGCCAGTTGTAGCTGGTCGATCACAGCGTCCGCATCGGGGCCTTCGGCGTCACCGAAGTAATACAGCGCGGTTTCCTGCTGCAATGCGCCACGCCCACCGTGATGGCCACGATCGTCCTGGCCGTGATCTGCGGTGACGATGACGTCGTAACCCAATTGCCGCCAGCGCGGGATAAACGGGGCCAGCATTTCGTCCATCACGAAACAGGCATGGTCCATCTCTTCACATTCATGAAAGAATCTGTGACCCATGCTGTCCAAAGTGCTGGTATGCAGCAATCCATAATCCAAGCCATGGCGTAGGCAGAGATTTGTCAGCGTCGCGAACAGATCGACGTCACAGGGCGTCATCTGGTTGGCTTTGCCATAGCCTGTCATCGTGTGGAACCGACCATGATTGATCGTTTTGCTGTTGGGCTCGTCATATTCAACATCGCGGACATAGTCGAATGGATGGCGATTAAAGAATTGTGACCAGAAGCTGTGGGCCACAGCCCCAGTCACGCCGCCGGTTTCGCGCACTTGGCTGAAGATGTCCTTCTGACTCAGGCGGAACACGTTGCCATTGCCGGTACAGCCATGCTCCTGCGGTGTAACACCGGTATGGATCGAGGCATAGCAGCTTGCCGAGATTGACGGCAGCACAGCGCGCTTCTTCCAAACGCGCGCCTCGCCGGTGTCGACCCAGCCTTCCAGATTGCCGAACAAACGACGGAAATTGCGCCATGGAACACCGTCCAGAATGATGAGGAGAAGTTTGCGGTCCATGCTCTGACCCTTTTTCAGATTGCTTCAGCCGACCCTAAAAGATTCGGTGCGGTCTGGCTGCCTGATCCCGCCCCGAATGGCAAAATCCCGACACCTTAATCGAATGGCGCCGGGATTTCATAAACTTACGGGAAAGGCCAGGATCAGTTCCCGGCGCTTTCCATTTTGCGGTGGGCGACGACCTCTTCCAGCCAGCCCAGATGCATTTCGGGGACAGAGCTGAGCAGTAGGTCGGTATAGTCATCAAACGGTGGGCTCAGCACCTGCGACTTGGGGCCGTAGCGGACGACTCGGCCCTGATACATCACCGCAATACTGTCGCTGATCGCGCGCACTGTTGCCAGATCGTGGGTGATGAACAGATAGGCCACATCCTCGATCTTTTGCAGGTCCAGCAGCAGTTTGAGGATACCATCCGCGACTAGCGGATCCAGCGCCGAGGTGACCTCGTCACAGATGATCATCTTGGGCTTGGCCGCCAATGAACGCGCAATGCAAACACGCTGTTTCTGGCCGCCAGACAGTTCCGCCGGATAGCGGTCCATGTATTTTTCGCCCAGCTCGATCTCATCCAGCAGTTCCACGATCCGCTTGCGTTTTTCCGCGCCGCGCATACCGAAGTAGAACTCCAGCGGGCGCCCGATGATAGTGCCGACGGTCTGACGCGGGTTCATCGCCACGTCTGCCATCTGATAAATCATCTGCAACTCACGCAGGTCTTCACGGCTGCGGCCCTTCAGATCGCCACTGAGCTTGCGTCCGGCGAAATTGATCTCGCCATCGCGCGGTGGAAGCAGCCCGGTGATCACCCGTGCCAGCGTGGACTTGCCAGAACCGGATTCGCCCACAACCGCTAATGTTTGGCCCGGATGGAGCTCGACATTGACGTTGTGCAGCACGTCGAAATTCAGCCCCTTATAGCGCGCAGTGATCCCGTCAACTGTCAGCACTGGTTCGGAAGTTGGCTTCTTTTCTTCATGTTCGATGGAGCGGACCGAGACCAGCGCCTTGGTATACTCTTCCTGCGGGTTGTTGATGATCTGATCGGTGTTGCCGTACTCGACCGTGTTACCCATGCGCAGAACCATGATGTCGTCGCTGACTTGCGCAACGACTGCCAGATCGTGGGTGATATAGAGCGCGGCAACGCCGGTATCACGAATGGCTTCCTTAATGGCCATCAGAACATCGATCTGGGTGGTCACATCCAGCGCAGTTGTCGGTTCGTCGAACACCACCAGATCAGGCTCAGGACAAAGCGCCAGCGCTGTCATACACCGCTGTAGCTGACCGCCCGAAACTTGGTGCGGATAGCGATCACCAATATTGTCCGGATCGGGAAGCCCCAGCTTGGCGAACAGTTCCCGCGCTCGGGCTTCGGCCTCTTTACGCGAAAACTTCTTGTGCTCCACCGCGGCTTCGATCACCTGATCCATGATCTTCTTGGCTGGGTTGAACGATGCTGCGGCGGATTGCGAAACATATGCTACTTCGCCTCCGCGCAGATTGCGGATATCGCTATGCGGGGTTTTCAGGATATCGCGCCCGTTAACCCAAACCTCTCCGCCGGTGAGTTCAACACCACCACGGCCATAGGCCATTGAGGCCAGACCAATGGTGGATTTACCGGCCCCGGATTCACCGATCAGCCCCAACACCTTGCCGCGTTCAAGGTCAAAGCTGACCCCGTGCACGATTTCGATATCATGGGGTTTTTCACCCGGTGGATAGACGGTCGCGCCGATTTTGAGGTCGCGGACCTTGAGAAGGGTATCACTCATCCCCGGCCTCCTTTCAGCGATGTGGTACGGTTCAGGACCCAGTCAGCAACAAGGTTGACCGAGATGGCGAGGGTCGCGATGGCAACAGCCGGATATAGCGCCGCGCCGATGCCATAGACGATACCGTCTTTGTTTTCCTTCACGATTCCACCCCAATCCGCCAGCGGCGGTTGGACGCCCAGACCCAGGAACGAGAGGGTCGAGATAAACAGAACCATAAAGATGAACCGCAATCCGAACTCGGCCACCAGAGGCGACAGAGCATTGGGCAGGATTTCCCGGAAGATGATCCAGATACGACCCTCACCGCGCAGCTTGGCAGCCTCAACATAGTCCATCACATTGATATCCACAGCGACTGATCGCGACAGGCGATAGGGGCGTGTGGCATCCAGCAGGCCCATCACGAGGATCAGGATCGGAACAGTCACCGGCACAATCGCCAGAATGACCAGCGCCAGGATCAGTGTCGGGATCGACATGACCAGGTCAACCGCTCGGCTGAGGACCTGATCGGCCCAGCCACCAAGAACAGCGGCCAGCAAGCCCAGCGTGGTGCCGGTGGCAAAGCTGAGGATTGTGGCAGCAGCAGCGATAAAGATGGTCGTGCGCCCGCCATAGATCATGCGAGTTAGCAGATCGCGCCCGATATTGTCCGTACCCAACAGGTGTTTGGCACTGGACGGTTCCCAGACATCACCGACCACCTCGGCCATGCCGTAAGGAGCGATCAGAGGTGCGGCGAGCGCCACGAAAAAGTACAGCCCGGTGAAAAACAGACCGATCATGGCCGAAATAGGAAGATTCTTCATCATTTCGGGTGCCTCAGTCTTGGATTGGCAAGGATGGACACGATATCGGCAACCATGTTCAGCCCGATATAGACCGCAGCGAAGACAACGCCGCAGGCCAGAACCACAGGCACGTCACGCTTGGTCACCGAGTCCACAAGATATTGCCCCATGCCAGGGTAAACGAACACCACTTCGACCACGACGACGCCCACGACCAGATAGGCCAGGTTCAGCATAACAACGTTGACAATGGGCGAAATCGCGTTGGGGAAGGCATGTCGCGCGATGACCTGAAAACTGGACAAACCTTTCAGCTCAGCCGTTTCGATATAGGCCGACTGCATCAGGTTTAGGATTGCGGCGCGGGTCATCCGCATCATCTGTGCCAATACCACCAGCGTCAGCACAAAGGCCGGCAAGGCGATTGCATAGAGCTTTTCACCGAAGGACATCGAATCGTTGATCATCGCAAGCGAGGAAAACCAGCCCAGTTTTACGGAAACGAAATAGATAATCACGTAGCCGATCAGGAATTCGGGGATCGAAACCGTGGTCAAGGTCACAGCCGAGATCAATTTGTCCGGCATGCGGTTGCGATAGCGGACGGCCAACAAGCCAAGGAAGATAGCGAGTGGTACGGAGACGACGGCGGCGGCACAAGCCAGGAACAGCGTGTTGCCCAGGCGCTTGCCGATGCTTTCAGCGATATCCAGTTTGTTGGTCATCGATTGGCCCAGATCGCCTTGAACGATCCCGCCCAGCCATTCGGCGTATCGGGTCAGGGCAGGGCGGTTCAGCCCCATTTCCTCACGTAAGTTAGCAAGAGCCTCAGGAGTTGCGGACTGTCCCAGGACGGCTTGCGCGGCGTCTCCGGGCAGGGCTTCGGTCAGGCCAAAAATCAGGGCCGAAGCGCCAAACAGCAATAGGAGTCCCAGCGCAAGGCGCTGGGAAACCAATTTGATGATAGGATGCATGATCCGTGGTCCTTATCAGGAGAACCACATCTTGCGGGACATGTTGCCGTTCATCATCTCTTGGGTCGGGTCGCTTTCCCAACCTTCCAGCTGATTGCTGACACCTTCGACGAAATCATTGAACATCGGGCAGATTACGCCGCCTTCGTCGCGGACCATCATGCCCATCTGTTTGTAGATGTCCTTGCGCTTGTCATTGTCCAGCTCGGCGCGGGCTGCAAACAGCATCTCGTCAAAGGCCGGAACCTTGAACCGCGTGTCGTTCCAGTCTGCGGTCGACAGATACGCGGTCGAATACATCTGGTCCTGCACCGGACGGCCACCCCAGTACGAGGCGCAGAACGGCTGTACGTTCCAAACCTCGGACCAGTAACCATCGTTGGGTTCACGCTTGATTTCCAGCGGGATACCAGCCTGAGCCGCGGTCTGCTGGAACAGGGCGGCGGCGTCCACCGCACCAGGGAAGGCGCCATCAGCGACCTGCAGAATGATTGGTGAGCCGTCATGACCCGACTTCTTGTAATGCTCAGCTGCTTTTTCGATGCTGAATTCACGCTGCGGGATCGAACCGTCAAACAGCGGGTAGGCCGCGTTGATCGGCATGTCATTCCCAATCGAGCCATAGCCACGCAGAACCTTGTCGACCAGATCCTGACGGTTAATCGCGTGTTTCAGGGCCAAACGCAGTTCATTGTTATCAAACGGTGCCGTGTCGCAATGCATGATAAACACATAGTGGCCACGGCCTGCGGTTGAATGCACAGTCAGGTTCGGTGCGCGACCCAGCAGATCAGCAATCTTGGGCTCAACCCGGTTGATCGCGTGGACCTGACCGGATTGCAGCGCGGCGGTCCGGGCGGTAGCGTCATTGATAACAACCACTTCGACGCTGTCGAAATTGCCGTAATCGCTCCAGTGGTTGGCGAACTTTTTGAACACGTGGCGGACGCCGGGTTCGTTGACTTCCACTTGGTAAGGGCCGGTGCCAACCCCTGCGCCAGGATCTTCCATGCCGCCATCCGGCTGGATGATCAGATGATAGTCTGCCATCAGATAGGGCAGGTCGGCATTTGGTTCATTCAGCGTAACCTGGAAATTGTCGCCATCAGCCTTCATCGATTCGATGCCGCGCATGATTCCCAGAGCACCGGATTGGGAATCCTCGTTCGAGTGACGCTCCATGGTTTTCAGCACGTCTTCGCTGGTCATGGTCTTGCCGTTGTGGAATTCCACGCCCTGACGCAGTTTGAAGGTCCAGACCCTGGCATCCGCGCTGCCTTCGACGCTTTCTGCAAGGCGCGGTTCGATCGATCCATCGGGCGCAACCTCGACCAGTTGGTCGCCGAACTGCTTGCCGTTCTGGAACGGAACCGAGCTGGCATAGGTGGCCGGGTCAAGCGAGTTGGTGGATTCCCCGCCCTGCAGGCCAAATTTCAGATCACCGCCCTTTTTCGGGCCAGCCGCGCGTGCAGCATCGGCAAACATTGTGCTGGCCATCGCAGCAGACACACCAAGTGCTGCAGCTTTCCCCATAAATTCGCGGCGGGTCAGCTTGCCAGCTGTAACCTGCTTGGCCATGTGAGTGATTTGTTCGTTCATTCAGATATCTCCCAGTGATTTATCTCGTCAGCCCCTGACGGGTTTTTTATTGACGCGCCAGTCAAGTTAGGCGCAATTCGGTTGGTCGAGCAAGAAAAAAGTCCGGCTCAGACCTGCTTGAATTTCACATATGATTACGCGGTACGGTATCCTCCTTAGTCTTTGAAAATACCAAACTGCCGTTTTCAAATGCCTTGAGTTCAGCACAGAGGTAGAAGTTTCCGGCGTCTGACCACATTTCGCAAGATGTTTCTGTACGCAGCTCTGTGCCGTCACGGATTATCTCTTGTGTCCAATGGCAATATCCGCGTGCAGATAACGGATCATCAGGGCGAATCGACCAACGTTCAAAGGCTGTTCCGCCATGTGTCAGGCCGTGGTGGTTGTCTGTAACAAGGCCAAAGTCATCTTCTATAATCAGATGAGTTTCCCCCGAATTCATGTCAGTTTCGACCTGTCGAGAGTTCCGGCTGTCTCGGACAGTCGTGATGTCGTGTGCGGCCTCGGCATCCGGGGGAGGGAATACATATGCCTCGCTAGCCGCGTGACGGATGGGCAGCTTGATTTGGCCTTCGGTCAGATGCAGTTCTGCAGACTCGGGCGAAGGCCAGATCAGCGGCCAATAGGCGCTGGATACCGCAATCCGCAAGTGGTGTCCCTTTGGCACCCGATAAGCGATATGGTCCAGATCCAGCGTGACCTCGTAAACCTTGCCAGGGACCAATTCGGTCGGTTGCGAATGGGTATCGCGATGGCACAGGTTAAGGACACCGTATGTTATGCGTGTTGTTGCCCCATCGGGATGGACGTGATTCAAGCGCACGGCCATCTGGGCATGGGGACGGTCGGCACTGATGTGCAGGCATATTTGCGGCGCGCCCACGATGTTCAAATCATTGGCCAGTGGGGCGCTGTCGAAGCAGGCCGAAAATGCATCATCCACACGCTGATCGCCCGGCATATCCGGCCCCAACCAGATGGCGCAGTATTCTCCGCCTTCCATCCCGCAGGTCTGGGGGGATCGGATGCACATGTCCAGCGGTCCGGGTTGGTCCAGCCCAGCATTAGAGATATTCAGAGTTTGAATAGGAAGATGCGAGGTCGCGCCTTTATCCTCGGTTATCCAGCAACCGGGCCGTTCCTTGTACCAGCGCTGGGGGCGTACCCCATCCATAAGATAGGCGCGATAGTCGGGTTCCTGGTCGATGCCAGTATCCTGGCCTTTCAACCAATGGTCCCACCAACGCAGGGCCTCTTGCAGAAATCCGATTCGGGGCTCGGGAACAGCAAAATGCGGATACTTGTGAACCCAAGGTCCGACGATCCCCTTGACCGGAGAATCAAGCTGTTCAACCAATAAAGGCACCGTATTCTTATAGGCGTCACCCCAGCCGCCAACAGCCAAAGTCGCCGCCCGGATAGCGCTGAAATCCTCGCAGACTGACCCGTGACGCCAATAGTCATCTCGCGTCTGATGGCGCAACCAGACAGAGGGCAGAAAGGGCTCGTTCTCAAGGCGGTCCAGCCACAGCTCGCGCCAGTTCGGACGCAGGGCCGGATCGGGAGCGCGCGATGAATAAGACCACATGGTCGCACCCCAGCCGAGATTTTCGTTCAGCAGGCAGCCACCCTTGTAGTGGATGTCGTCCGCATACCGGTCGGCGGTCGAGCACAGCGTGATAATCGCCTTCAGCGCCTCTGGCTGTAGTGCCGCCACCTGCAATGCATTGAAACCGCCCCAACTGATCCCCATCATGCCTACAGAACCAGAACACCACGGTTGCTGCGCCAGCCACTCGATAGTTGCAACTGCATCGTCCAGTTCCTGCTGGGTATACTCATCCGCCATCAGCCCTTCGCTGTCACCATTGCCGCGCATGTCCACTCGGATGCAGGCATAGCCGCGCTTGGCAAACCAAGGATGGGTCAGGGCGTCTCGTGTCGCAGTGCCGTCGCGCTTGCGATAGGGCAGGAACTCCAGAATGGCAGGTACAGGGTGGCTTTCTGCATTCGACGGCTTCCATATCCGGGTTGAAAGCCGGCACCCATCCGGCATGTGAATGCCGACATCTGGCAGGTCTTCGATGTCGAGTAGCGAATTGTCGGCTGGATTCATTCGGTCAGTCTCGGGGCCAAAAGGGATTTGGTGCAGGTGAAAATCGTCAAATCAGCCTCGGATTGCGACAATAAGGTCCATTACGTTGGTTCCGGTCGGTCCGGTGACGAAAAGAGCATTTACGCGTTCCAGATAGCTGCCGCTGTCAGCATCCCGCAGCGCCTTTTCCGCACCATCGCCCCAGGTGGTCCCGTCAACAATCGCCCCCGCGGCCTGGGTTGGTCCGTCGGTGCCGTCGGTGCCCCCGACAAGCAGCGTCAGCCCAGCAATACCCGCGATTTCTCTGGCCAACGCTAAAGCGAGGGCCTGATTGCGCCCACCCTTGCCTGGATTTCTGGGCAGCACGACAGTTGGCTCTCCACCGAAAACCATGACGCCTTCGGGCATATTGCGCAGCTGTGGCCCCAAACGGGCTGCTATGCTTTTCAGGTCATCGTGCAGGCATTCCTCATTCGCTAGAACGGGTGCGCCCTCGGCCATGGCCTGTCGGACGGCGGCAGCACGGGCATGCTTGTTCGATGCAACGATGCGCGCAACTCCCTGAAAATCGCGCGGCTCAGGAAGTGCGCCAATGCCCGATCCGATAACGTTCAGGTCATCGCCCGGCACATCGGAAATCGCCAGAACAGTCGCCTTCGCTCCTTTGAACTGGGCCAACAGGCCAGACCCTTTGATTTGGGACAGTTTGCGCCGTTCGGCGTTCATTTCAGAGATATTCAACCCTTCCGACAGCAGTTTTCGGTTCAACTGCTCCAGATTCGCCAGCGTTTTGCCAGCTACAAGGTCCTCGGCCAAAGACGAGGCCCCGCCCGAAGCCAGCAGCAGCAAATGCGAAGACGATCCCATCGACTGGACCATCTCACGCAGTGCGCGGCCCGCTTGCAGACTGCGAATATCTGGAACGGGATGAGAGGCCTCGATCACCTCTACATAGTCGGGCAGGGCGTCCCCGTGGCCATCTTTGGTGACAACCAAAGCGGGGAGGGGGCCGAAATGGTCCAGCGCTGCGCGGGTCATCGCCGCCGCAGCTTTGCCGACAGCTAAAATTTGGTCGGGCGCCTCGATATCATTCAGCGCCGTTAACGTCGCCGCATATCCACTAACCGCGTCAACTCCGGCCTGCCATATTCGGGTTGCCTTTTGCCTTTGCTCCATCAGCTTTCGACCCAGATCGTGACCGGGCCGTCATTGACCAGTTCGACGGCCATATCCGCCCCGAATTGACCGGTTTCGACAGGGACGCCAAGACCACTTAGCCGATGCGCGAAAACCTCATACAAGCGTTTTCCAACCTCTGGCGGTGCCGCTTCAGAAAACCCCGGGCGGTTCCCGCGCGAGGTATCAGCGGCAAGTGTGAACTGGCTGATTACTAGGGCCGAGCCGCCCATATCCAGAACCGACCTGTTCATCTTGTCGGCCTCATCCTTGAATATCCGCAGCTTCGAGACCTTGGCAGCAAGCTGTTCGGCCTTTTGGTCGTCGTCTCCTTGCATCGCGCAAACCAGTATCAGCAGGCCCGGACCGGTTTGTCCGATCACCGTACCCTCGACCGAGACTTTTGCCAGCGAGACCCTCTGCAACAGCGCACGCATTTGGTTCCTCCATTTGATGGTCAGTCGACCCACTCGACAAACGCGTCGGGCGCGGCGCGACTGGTTCTGAACCCGTTGGCCGGGTGGTCTTTGTCTGCATAGCCGAAAGAGATCGCACATAGGATCAGACGGTCATCCGGGATTTTGAAATATCGGTGCAGAAAAGGGCCATAGCTGGCCACTGCGGCCTGCGGAATTGTCGCTATGCCCAGAGCCTGCGCCGCCAGCGTGAAGGCCGTAACAAAGCCACCACAATCCATGGCGCCATAAGCGCCGAGTTCCGTTGGGCTGGATATGATTGCACAATGGGGCGCTCCGAAAAGGGCGAAATTCTCCATCATCTGCCGGGTGGACCCGGCGCGATCTCCGCGTTCAACGCCAACGGCTTCGTAAAGGGCCCAGCCGCATTCACGGCGTCGTTCCTGGTAGATGCCCGAATAGGAGGCAGGAAAGGGCAGGTCCGGGGATGGCGTGTCCGCGGTTACCTCATCCTGCAGTGCCTTCCGAAACTTATCGGTCTCTGGCCCGCTGGTGATGGTCACGTTCCAGGGCTGCGCATTGCACCAGCTTGGAACGCGGGCTGCGCTGGTCAGGATCTGATTAATCTGATCCTTTGGCACCGGGTCAGAAAGGAAGGCGCGGCAGGAATGCCGTTGATCCAGTAGATTGTTCAGAGCGGATAGTGTCACACAGGCCTCCCCATCGGCGTTGACAGGGCGCAGGATGAGGTCAGACTGGCGGATGTTCAAGTGCTGATGCGGTTAGCCGGTCACGTCATTGCTGACCGGTTGCCACCATGTAACCAACACCGGCAGCTACCAAAAGGCCAAGGCACACGGCGACAGAGATCTTGAGCGCTGACCAGGGACGTTCCCCCTGAACGCGCCCGGTGCGGCCGTTTACTACAAACCTGTACGTCTGCCCCCGATATTTGTAGGCGGCCATCCAGATCGGCAGGAGGACATGCTTGAAGGTCACATCCCGCACATCGGTCTCAACCGCGTGAATGCGCTGCCGGTCGCCACCGATATCAAAGCGCACATCCCGTTCGATCACGCGGGACATACGTGCGCGCGCTTCGGTGTAGCCGTCATTCAGTTCGACCGTATAGGCCTCGGCCCGAAAACCGGCGAGGTACTCAGGCTGATACGGTTCCAACGCGGGTAAATCCCAGGGTTCCAGCGCGTCGGTGTACTTCTTGGGCAAAGACTGGGATGCCAAAACCAGAACGTCATCAAAGAACCGTGCGACCCGGCCCGATTTCGGGGACCATTTCACCTTGGCGACCCTTTGCTGTACACGCTTGCCATCGCGCATGACGCTGCGTGTTTCATAGTAAACGATGCCGCGCTCGCCGTGATATTTGGATTTCGTATCCGCATCGAAGGTCCAGTATGGAACATAGATACCCTGCATCTTGCGCCCTTTGCGGGCATAATCCTTCAACCCGTTTGGGGCGAACCATAACCGTCCCAGCCAGTCTCCCATGGCCTTATGCGCAGTGCGTTCATCCAGCGCAAAGGGCAGCACGCCGCGGGGTTTGATGTGACGGCTGATGCCGGTATCCGTAACTACTGGGGTTGCGCAAAAGGGGCATTCGGCTGCGTGCGTGGCCGGGTCGAATTCAACCTGAGCCGCACAGTTGGGGCAGGTCAGAACACGCGTTTCCTCGATCTCATCGTCAGGCAGCTGATCCGAAAGCGCACTGTTGAAATCCAGCTCTTTCAGGCTGGCACCGCCCCACGGCCCGGCGCCAATGGACTCGGAGTGACCGCAATGGTCACAGGTGAGCGTACCATCACCGGGATTGAACCGATAATCCGCCCCGCATTGATCGCAGGGAAAGCGGTGTTCGTCTACAATGTTAGGGTCGGTAGGGGCCATTGAAGCCTCGAATTTGCGTTATCGGCCAGAGGACAGGCGCATCCGGTTCAGCACCCCGTCCCGTTTGATGAAATGATGCCAGATGGCAAAGGCAGCGTGACCTAATGCGACGAACAACAGGGCATTGCCCACGGTTTCGTGGACCTCACCAGCAACATGGATTCCCCCGAACCAGGCCAGCATACCAAAGATCGGAACGGCGACCATCAGCGCATACAGCAACAGATGTCCCAAATTTGCTGCAGTCGCCATCAGGGCCGAGCTCTCCTCAACCGGGGCAGGCGCGCCCTGTCGCCACCGAAGAAGGATGCGGACCAGGATCAGCGCAAAGACGATGCAGCCAAGCCAGACATGAGGGGTGGCGCCTTCTGTCCAGACCGTGTTGCCCTCGAGCCGGGCGTGCAGGGCGCGTCCCATGCCATCGCTGCTGATCCATTCGCCGATGATGATCACAGCGATCAGCCAGTGCAATACGATTTGGGGCTTTGAGTAGCGGTCCAAAGTAGACATTCGTTTGCTCTTTCAGAGAAGTTGCGGATACGCGTTAAACGTTGCTGCCTAAGCTTTCCGTCACTTCAGGCTCCGGGCGGGGGTGGCGGCAGGATCGTGAACAACTGCGCCAGTTCCTGTACCTCACCCGCCTTTTTCCAGCCGTCCTGACCGGCGGTCCAGACATGGGTGTCTCGGGTGATCTCTCCGTCTGTCGCCATGCGGCCCATCTTGGCCTTGGAAAATGGCCCGCTGGTTTGCCCGTCAACGGCGATATGCCAGACATGTTCCACTGGCGGTGGCGGCGGAGGCGCCGTATGCGCCGCAGGTTGCTGGGCAGCGGGGGCAGAACCGCCCCACGGACCGCTCGGCTGACCCGCTGCCATGTTCGACATCTGCTGTGCCATGGCCATGCCCATTCCCATGCCAAGGCCAGCGCCCATGCCACCGCCCTGACCGGGATTGTTGGCCGCGGCTGTCATCGCCTCAGCGGCTGAATACTGGGTGAATTTACCCAGATCACCAGCCAGCCCCATCGATGTCCGCTTGTCCAGCGCCGCTTCAACTGCGGGTGGCAGTGAGATGTTCTCGATATAAAATTCAGGCATCTCCAGCCCGTACCCGTCCAACACCGGGGTCACTTCTGCCGCGATCAGCTTGCCCAGATCGGCTGTATTGGCGGCCATGTCCAGAACCGGAATGCCTGATCCTGCAATGACCCGGCTGAATTCCTGAACGATGATATTGCGCACCTGAAAGCTGATCTCGTCCATCGTGAACTCACCATCGGTACCGACGATTTCGATCATGAATTTTGCTGGGTCTTTGACCCGGGTTGTATAAGTACCGAAAGCGCGAATGCGGGTCGGTCCGAATTCCGGATCGCGCAGCATGATCGGATTCTTGGTGCCCCATTTGAGGTCATTGAAGCGAGTCGTGTTGACGAAATAAATCTCGGATTTGAACGGAGACTGAAAGCCATGGTCCCAATGCTGCAGTGTCGTCAGGATCGGCATATTGTTGGTCTCAAGCATATAGAGACCGGGAGTGAAAACATCCGCCAGCTGCCCCTCATGCACGAAAACGGCCGCCTGGCCTTCGCGCACGGTCAGTTTGGCACCGTATTTGATCGCATGGCCCTCGCGTTCGAACCGCCAGACCATCGTATCGCGGGTGTCGTCGACCCAGTGGATGACGTCGATGAACTCGCCGGTCAGAAAATCGAAAATACCCATTTGGGGTCTCCTTATCTTGGGCTCACAGCTGCTGGCCCATCAGTTCGCGCGCAATGATCCGCACCACGGGACGCGCGTCTTCGACAGCCACGCCAGGCTCAAGACGCGGGTCATAGAGCATTGTCAGTAATTTCTCGTCATGGCTGGTCAGCAGCGCAAATTCATCGTCATCATTAAAGATGGATGGTCGCGCAGCGTTGCTGTCATTGGAGAGTCCCAGCCCCTGCGCCATTTCTTCGTGGATGCAACTGCGCCGCAGCATATCAGGCAATTCAGCACGGATCAGCACCACCGCCCGAACAAACCGGTGCAGGGACCGGTTGGTCGGAGACGCGATGACAAAACAGTCAATATTTGAACGCGGGTTTGCAACCAGGTCAAGCAATGGCTGATCGATGCCAGGCACAAGCTGTTTCAGGCGGGAGACCACGTATGCACTGTCATCCTTTCCCGCGAAAAAGACATGGAAATTTGCCTTGCGGGTAACGACAGACATCGGATGACCAGTCACTTTGGACAGCCGCGCGGTAAAGATCTCGACCTGTTCGGCATCCTTTGCCCGCATTTCGGGGGACACAGACGGGGCGAATTCTGTCTGAACACGGATGGGGGTGGACCATCGGCTAAGCTGGCCCTCGGTCGAATATGTGGTCGCGGTGACGGCGTGATCTGGATACTCGTTGAAAAAGGCAATCGCCTCGAAATTGCGCTCCAGATCGCTGGCATCATAGGGAGTGTCCGGCCCGCCGCCATCGCTGCGCAGCATACCACGCGTCAGCAGGTCACGTTCTACCCGCTGATAGAACCGCGCCAGATCCTGACTGGCCGCAGATGGAGGTACATAGGCATTAGGGGCAGGCGCTGGGGGGGCTACGGGGCGCGGTTGAGGGGCAACCGAAGACGTCAGGGCCTCGTCGCAGTTGGCCAGCGCCAGCAATGCGACCAGACCCAATACGGGCTTCAGATATCCCTGTGACCGCACCTTCAATCCACCATCAGCCCGGAACAGCTGTTCCGGCGTTGTCACCGATACCGTCCTTGCGCGCTTTGGCTGCGGCCAAAGTGTCGCGCAGTTCGGTTTCCATCTTCTGCAGCTCTTGCTCGGCAGCGGCGCGTTTGGCCTTGCCTTCATCCGCAATCTCCAGGCTTTCATTGATGGTTCCGATCAGATCGGCATTGGCCTGTTTTACGGCCTCGATATCAAAGACACCGCGCTCCATTTCCTTACGGATCACCTTGTTCGACTCGCGCAGGTTGGCGGCATTCGCGGTCAGAAGGTCGTTGGTTAGGTCATTCGCATCGCGCACGGCGGCGGCGGCCTCGGCGCTGCGCTGAATGGTGACGGCTTGTGCCAGCTGGGTTTCCCAGAGCGGCACGGTGTTCACCAGGGTCGAGTTGATCTTGGTCACCAGGGATTTGTCATTTTCCTGAACCAGACGGATCGAGGGCAGCGACTGCATGGTGACCTGTCGCGTCAGCTTCAGATCATGCACCCGGCGTTCCAGATCATCGCGCGCAGCACGCAAATCGCGCAGCTCCTGCGCTTTCATCACCTGATCCTCTTCGGGCGCGGCCTGAACCTCGGCCTCTTTCTGAGGAATGTCCTGGCTGTCCAGTTCGTTCAACTTCTCTTCGCCCGCAGCGATGTAAAGCGCCAGCTCATCATAAAAGCCCAAGGTTTTTTCATACAGGATGTCCAGGGACTTGATGTCCTTCAACAGCGTATGTTCATGCGAAAGCAAGTCATCCGTGATCCGGTCGATCTGGCCTTGAACCTGTTCGTATTGGGCGGTGAACTTGGCGAACGGGGCGGCCTTGCCCAACAGTTTTTCCCACCAGCTACGCTCGCGCCGCACGTCAAGTTCGCTGACCGAGAAACCACGGATCGTGGTCACGATATTACGCAGGCTGTCACCTGCCGGACCGACATCCTTGTTGCGTACATCCGCCAGCATCGCCTGGCTGATTTCCTGCAACTCGGCCTGCGCACCCGAGCCGAAGGACACGATGGAATTCGTGTTCCCCATGTCGATCTCGCCCATGCGTTTACGAATTTCAGCACCTACAGGCTCGTCGGCCTCTTTCAGAAGGACAATTTCCGCCGTGGGGTCGGGCAGGGCGACGGCGGTCACTTCCTGTACCAGCGTTTCGGCTTCGACTGCCTTGTTCTTTACTTCCTCGGACATGGGGTAATCCTCTCTGTATACTTTGGGCCGGTCAGTCCAACCGAACGCCTTCGCGCTGCAACCGTTCGCGCAGCACGTCAATTTCAACCGTCAGATCGCTGCGGTCATCCAATAGCATCTTACGGGTCCTGGCAGAGAAATTCTGTTCCAGGTCATCCAGTAGAGACGAGTAATCCTGCAGTGACTGCGCATCACGTGTTCTGGCATAAACATCCGAGAACTTGACCGTCGCGTCACGGGCCCCCTGCAGATAGACGGTCAGGTATTTTCTTGCTCCGGCCAGATCGCGCGGGTCTTCTTCGACGGTGCGAAACAAATCGCGGGCAGTTTCCTGAAATCGCTCGACCCGCGCTTCGATCCGGCGGTCCCCAGCACGTTTGATGGCGTCGGTCATTTCGGTCAGATGCGCCTCAGCGTCTTCGACTACCCGTGCGACACGGTCCTGCTGAAAGGTATCGATGCCTTCCATGCCTTTGTCTGACATAGGGTCCAGGCCGAAGGAAACGGAATGCAACACAGCAGCGGCGGTGCCGAATAAAACTGGGGCGATGAGGCTGGCGTCAGACACGGTTGCCGCATCGAGAAACTCGGATCGGTATGAGGCCAACCCGGCCCCAAGGCCGGTCAGAACGCTGGAAAATATCTTGCGGGGAATGGCCGGGCGCCGGGCTGTGCGCCGTGCGTTATAGGCCGCCTCTGCCCGCAATCCTTCGCGCAGCAGAAAGGCCGCCCCGGTCAGCAAACCAGCGGCAACAAGTCCAATGGTCATCCCGATCGCACCGTCGTTCAGCGACAGAAACACCAATGGAACAGCCGGGATAAACAGGATATTAGCTCGCGCGCCAGCCGGTTCTACGCGCGCGCCATCAAACTGACCGCGCGCCGGTTGATCTGTCGACGAATCTGAGTCGTTTGGGCTGTATTTGCCGCCAAAGCGTTTGGCCATGTGCTTACAGCCCTCCCAGTAACCCGGTGCAGACGCCGAACAACAGAACCAACAAGGCCACGTAAGCCAGTTTTTGTACTCCGGACCCGGACATGATGCTCCCTGAGTTTCTCTTTGCGGAAAACTTAGGGGATGCGCGGCCCCGGCGCTAGGGGGAAGGTTGCCTAACCCTTATCATTTGCGAGATTTCTTGCCGATCGGAGGCCGTTTGCGCTGTGGTCGTGCAGGGCGTTTGGCCGGAGCCTCTGGCTCAGCCTCAAGACCAAGCTGATCACGCATGACCCGGCGGCGAATTTCCTCGACCTCTCCGGGTTTCAGTTTGCCCAACTGAAACGGGCCGTACGAGACGCGCAGCAACCGGTTCACGGCAAAGCCGATATCCTCGATCGCGCGGCGGATTTCGCGGTTTTTACCTTCGCGCAGGCCAATGGTCAGCCAGGCGTTTGCGCCCTGTTGCCGATCGAGTGTTACGTCCATCGGTTGGAACCGTTCACCCTCGATCACCAGCCCCTTTCGGAGCGGCGCGAAATCCTCGTCTTTTGGACGCCCGTTTACACGGACGCGGTATCTGCGCAGCCATCCGGTGGCAGGCAGTTCCAGCTTGCGCTTGATGCCGCCATCATTTGTCAGCAACAGCAACCCTTCCGAGTTCAGGTCAAGCCGCCCGACACTCATGACGCGGGGCATGTCCTCGGGCAGTTTGTCGAAGATCGTCGCGCGGCCTTTTTCGTCCTTCGTCGTCGTAACCAGACCGGGTGGCTTGTGGTACAGCCAAAGACGTGACGGTTCCGGCTCGGAGACCGGTTTACCGTCGACGGTGATCTTGTCTTTGGCGGTAACGTTCAGCGCGGGGCTGTCGATGGTCTTGCCGTTCACAACCACACGACCTGCTTCGATCATGCGTTCCGCTTCCCGGCGCGAGGCGACGCCAGCGCGGGCAAGGACTTTGGCGATCCGGTCGCCTGGAGGAGGGGTATTAGTCATTTGCAGCCCATAGCGCATCCCGCCGCCTTGCGAAAGGCAGGTTTCTGATGCAGTCAGAGGCATGGAGTTCAAATCGTACATGGATATCGCGCTTGAGCAGGCGCGCGAAGCCGGTGAACGCGGCGAAGTTCCGGTAGGGGCTGCTATCGTGCTGGGCGACCGGGTTGTCGCCGTGGCAGGCAATCAGACACGCGAGTTGAACGACCCAACCGCACATGCCGAGATACTGGCCCTGCGCGCCGCCTGTGCTGCGACCGGATCGGAACGCCTGATTGACCACGACCTCTATGTCACACTGGAACCCTGCGCGATGTGCGCCGCGGCTTTGGCCGCCGCTCGTGTTCGGCGGATCTATTACGGGGCCTCTGACCCCAAATCGGGTGGGGTAGCTCACGGGGCGCGGGTGTTTTCCCATCCACAGTCGCACCATAAACCCGAAGTGTTTGACGGTATTGCCGCCAAGGATTGCGAAGCCCTGCTGCGCGAATTCTTCACCAAAAAGAGAACCGGTAAATAATCTGGGTTGGGACCGGCCTGCGGTGCTAGGGTTTGGCCCAGTCCACGCGATAGACCGTCTGTGGCCCACCGAACCCCTTTAGTTGAGCCGAAATCGCAGCGCTGAACTGCAGCCCGGCGATCTCGCCCAGCAGCAATCGGGTAACGTCGGTGACAAGAATTTCATTCGCGCCACAAAGGCCAGTCACCCGTGCGGCCTTATTGACCACCGATCCAAAGAAATCCTCGTCCCGCTGAATGACATCGCCGGTATGAATGCCAACCCGAAGACCCAAGGGTATATCCGACTGTAGGGCCGCATTTTCCCTTTGGAATTCGGTCGCCGCTTGGATCGCGTCGTGGACAGAGGAGAAGATCGACATCGTGCCATCCCCAAGTGATTTGACCAGTCGGCCGCCATGGGTGTGAATTAGATTTTCAGCCAGATCGAAATGGCTGGATATGAGCGCGGTCCATTTGTGATCTCCGACCTGACGCGTGATTTCAGAAGAACCCGCGATATCAGTAAACATGACCGAAGCCGCGCCCTCTTGTTGATCCTGAGTGAATTCCTGCCGAGCTGCCGCGATCAATGCGTTCAGCGCTTCATGCTCGATCCCGATTTTCTCCATGTTCGAAGTCGGGTTGGAGACATGCATTTGGATCATCTTCCAGACACCGTTTTCCAGATGCAATACAAAGGTGAACCTATGGAGCGCGGCTTTGCCGTTTGATGTGAATGCAAGTGTTGCTTCGCAATGGGCCCATCCTATGTCACCGCATTCAAACGCCTCGAGCGAATGTTCGTCCCAGCTGAAATCCGGAATTTCGCGGGTGTGGTCGGCAAAGCCCTGGCGGAACACCTGTCCGGACCAGCTTTCGCCATCTGCCGACCCCTGATACCGCAGATGTTCAGATGACGAGAGCAGGTTCATCAGCGCGGCGCGATCCTTGAGGCGAACCGCATCATTCCAGCGCCGTATGACGGCGACCAGTTCTGGAGAGGGTGTTACCGCGTTACTCATCAAGCGGCTACAGCTTGATGGCTTGCATCAGCTGCGGTTCGATCACCTCGACACCCGGCAAACCGTCCGCCAGCACCTGCGCGGATTGTTCCAGAATCGGGAAGGTCTTGTAATGGCAGGGAATCACGGTTTTGAAATTGAAATAGCGCTTTGCAGCATAGGCGGCGCCTTTCATGTCCATGGTAAAGTGGCCCCCTGCGGACAGGATACCAATATCGGGATTATAGTAATCCCCCATCCAGTCCATATCGGCCATGATATCGGTGTCGCCCGAAACATAGAGCATGTGCCCCTCGGATGAGATCATGAAACCGACCTCGCTGCCGCCGGTGCGCAGCCCGTCTGGGGTCGAAAATGTCGAGCTGTGCGAGGCGGGTACCATCGAGACCATAACACCGTTCAGGTTGACCGTGCCGCCTTTGTTGAAGCCGACTGTTTCCAGACCTTCGGCTTCGCTCCAGTACCCCATCAGGTCATACTGACCGACCACGGGGACGTTCAGATGTTTGGCCAATGAGACAACGTCAACAACATGATCGAAATGCGTGTGTGTCAGCAGGATATGTGTCGCGCCTTCCAAAGCAGCGTCATGCTGATCTTCAGGCAAAACGGGGTTGCCGGTCAGCCAAGGGTCGATCAGCAGAACCTGTCCTGCTGTTTCAATGCGAAAGCTGCCATGCCCAAGCCAGATGATATTCATGAAAAGCACTCCCAAATGAACTGTTGGCTGCAGACTAGCATCGGGTATGTAAAATTTCATGGATTGGTTTCGGGAAATTGACAGTTATTGCGAGCGTTTATCGCCTGCCTATTGGGCAGAGCCGATAAATGCGGTTACGAATGCCGCCTTTTTGATTGCGGCTTTCATTATGTGGCGGCGGGTGCGCGGGCCGGGGATGCCATTGGCAAAAATGCTTGTGGTTATCCTGGTAGGCATCGGAATTGGCAGTTATTTGTTTCACACCCATGCACAGGTCTGGTCCGCGTTGGCGGATACTGCACCCATCCTGCTTTTTATTCTGACCTATATATTTGCAATGAATCGCGACGTCTGGCAGTTGCGCCCGCTTTACGCGGGGATCGGCGCGGCCCTGTTTGTGCCATATGCCGCTTTGACGATTCCGGTGTTCCAACTGATTCCGGTTTTGGGCGGATCGGCCGCCTATGCTCCGGTGCCGCTATTGATCCTGATTTACGCCGTCCTGTTGTCGAAACGCCTGCCTGATACCGCCCGCGGGCTGGCGACCGGCGCAGTGATCCTGATCGTGTCGATTACCTTTCGCGCTTTGGACGCTCCGATTTGCACGCAGTTCCCGACTGGCACGCATTTTCTGTGGCACATCCTGAACGCCACGATGTTGGGCTGGATGATCGAGGTCTACCGCAGGCACCTAAGCCGTGCGTCTCAGGCCTGAAACGCAGCAGCCAGTTCTGCGGGCAGGTCAAATTCGGCCAGAACCCTGGTGCGTGCATCGGATGACATCTTACGCGCGGTTTTCTCGACAATGCTGAGGATTTTTTCCTGCGAGTGCTTTGCGGCGAAGGGAGCGAAATACCATCTGAGGAACACAAAACAGGCCACATCTTCCAGCGCCTGCACCTCGTTGTCACGTTTGATACCCTGCTTACGCACCATGCGTCCGGCGTCTTGGATTTCGTTTTCTTCAAATCCGCACTGCTTCATCAAGGTCATGACGGTTTGCGCATGGTGTTCGCCCTGCGCCTTGCGCCAAGCCAGATACCCGGCGCGCCCTTCGGGATATTCACTTCGGGCCAGCTTCCAGCGTTCAACATGTTGCCCGCGTGCGGCGATCTCAAGCGAGTTCGATGCATCGGGAAAAAGCCTGGCCAGTTCAGCGCTCATGCGTTGTCCGTAAAGCAACGCTGCAGGTTGGCCGTTCTCTAAGGTTGGATCTTGGGTGTTGGCTGCGTCGATTGCGTCCAGGACTGCCTGTTTTCGCGCGCTCATTCTATGCTCCGTGGGCTTGCCGGAAATCCGGCGGTGTGTTCGGACGCATCGTAGCGAGTCGGCAAATCAAACGCAGCAGTCAAATGCGAAATTCCGGGTCGGAGAGGGGGGGATCCGACCCGGACGAAGTTGTGGTGTCAGTTACCCAGCTTCGTTTTGTCCTGCGTAACTGGTTCGGAAACCTGATCGGGGAAAGACAGGTCGCGGGTTAGCGAACCCATGGTGGGTCCGAATGCCTGAGCTTGCGCAGCAAGAACAGTAGTGGCCAACACAAATGCGGTCATGAGCGTTTTCATCATCTTACTCCAGTTAGTGGCTGTGCCATGCTGTAAGAAGTGAACGGCGCAGTTCACTTTTTCAAGGCGGATTCTGAACTAATTGGTTTACTTTTGTGCATAGGCGCTATGCATTTTTGTATGGCTAAGCCACCTCCTTGCATAGAAGGGGCAGAACAACCGCCTGCTACCCTTGCGACCGAGGCATCAGACAGGTAAATGCCCCCTGACGCATATGAGGTTTTCCGATGTCAATTGACCAAAGCACCGCCGCAAAGGTGGCCAAACTGGCCCGGATCAAGGTCGAGGATGACGCGCTGCCTGCGCTGGCATCCGAGTTCAACACCATTCTTGGGTTCATCGAACAGTTGAATGAAGTGGATGTCGACGGTGTCGAGCCGATGGTTTCGGTCGAACCGATGCGCCTGAAGCGCCGCGAGGATGTGGTCACCGACGGCAGCCAGCAGGACAAGGTTCTGGCCAATGCCCCCGACGCACGCGAGGGTTTCTTCGCAGTCCCCAAAGTGGTGGAGTAAGACATGAGCGAACTGAACAAACTGGGCCTGGCCGAGGCCCGCGACGCGCTGCGTGCCGGTGATGTCACCTCGGTTGAACTTACCGAAGCCTGCTTGACCGCCATTGATGCCGCCGATGCGCTGAACGCTTTTGTCCACAAAACGCCAGAGCTTGCGCTGGAACGCGCCAAGGCTGCGGATACGCGGATCAAAGCAGGGGATGCCCCGTCGATGTGCGGTCTGCCGATCGGCATCAAGGATCTGTTCTGCACCAAGGGCGTGCCCTCGCAGGCGGCCTCGAAGATTCTGGAAGGCTTCAAGCCAGAATATGAATCCACCGTTTCGCAGCAACTGGCCGACGCCGGTGCCGTGATGCTGGGCAAGCTGAACATGGATGAATTCGCCATGGGCAGCAGCAACGAAACTTCGGTCTATGGCAATGCGGTTAGCCCGTGGCGCCGTGGCAATGACGACGCACAGCTGACACCGGGCGGGTCCTCCGGCGGATCGGCTTCGGCGGTGTCGGCTGATCTGTGTCTGGCCGCCACTGGCACCGATACTGGCGGCTCGATCCGTCAACCAGCGGCTTTTGTCGGGATTACTGGCATCAAGCCGACCTACGGCCGGTGTTCGCGCTGGGGCATCGTGGCCTTTGCATCCTCACTGGATCAGGCCGGGCCGATGACCAAGAATGTCCGCGATGCGGCGATCATGCTGGAAACCATGTGCGGTCATGACCCCAAGGATTCCACCAGCGCCGAGTTGGCCGTCCCGAATTTCGAGGCCATGCTGACCGGCGACATCAAGGGCAAGAAGATCGGTATCCCAAAGGAATACCGGATGGACGGCATGCCCGCCGAGATCGAAAAACTCTGGGCAGATGGCGCCGCGATGCTGAAAGACGCAGGGGCCGAGATCGTCGACATCTCGCTGCCGCATACCAAATACGCGCTGCCCGCCTATTACGTGATTGCGCCTGCCGAGGCGTCCTCGAACCTGGCGCGCTATGATGGTGTCCGCTATGGCCGCCGCGCGCAGTTGGGGCAGGGCGACGGCATCACAGAGATGTACGAAAAGACCCGCGCCGAAGGCTTCGGGCACGAGGTGCAGCGCCGGGTGATGGTCGGGACATATGTTCTGTCAGCGGGTTTCTATGACGCCTATTACAACCGCGCCCGCAAGGTCCGCACGTTGATCAAGAAAGATTTCGAGGACGTTTTCGCCGCCGGTGTTGACGCCATCCTGACCCCGGCCACGCCTTCGGCGTCGTTCGGTTTGGGCGAAATGACCGAGGCGGATCCGGTTCAGATGTATCTGAACGACGTCTTTACCGTGACGGTCAACCTTGCTGGTTTGCCGGGCATTTCGGTTCCTGCAGGTCTTGATTCTCAGGGTTTGCCGCTTGGTCTGCAGCTGATTGGCCGTCCATGGGACGAAGGCGATTTGCTGAACACAGCCTATGCGCTGGAAAGCGCTGCGGGCTTTGTGGCCAAGCCGGGGAAATGGTGGTAATCCTCGATCAACAAGACAACGTAGAACGGAGCAGCTGGATGCGCTTTTCGATTCTGATCCCCGCAATCGGGTTGATGGCCGCCTGTAACACGGTGGCCCCGGTTCAGGGTACAGGGTTCAACACCCCGACTTATCAGGCGCAAAGAGAAGCTGAGCTGGCAGGGCAGGGCGGCACTGGAAGCCCTCTGCCGGAACCCTATGAGGTCTCGCAACAACCTCTGGGGTCGTCCACATCGGGCGCGGATGGTGCTGATCTGGCTTCGGCCACTGCCGCCGCGCTTGCAAGCACCTCGACGCAGGCGACCGCAACTTCAGCATCGGTGCCGACTGCCAGCAACAGCGGCATCTCTGACGAACAGGATTTTGCTGCGGTTTCTGAGCGTCGCAGTATCGAAACCGATGCTGCTCGAATCGAACAGAACAGCCAAACCTATGAGGTTGTCGCCCCAACCGCGGTTCCGCAACGCGGAGCGGATGGTCAGCCAAACATCGTCCAATACGCGCTGAGCACATCCAATCCGGTCGGTGCCCAGCTTTACAGCCGTGCGGGGTTCAACCTGCAGGCCAAAGCACAGCGGAATTGCGCGAAATTCCCATCGGCGGACCAGGCGCAGATCGAGTTCCTGTCAAATGGCGGTCCCCAGAAGGACCGCAAGGGGCTTGACCCTGATGGCGATGGATATGCTTGCGGCTGGGATCCCAGCCCGTTCCGCAGTGCCGTCAACAACTGATCCAAAGCCCATCTGGCATCCTTCACCCAATTTCGGAGACCGCCGAGATGGGTTGGTGCCGTCATTGATCGTTTTGCACTATACCGCAATGGACAGCGCGCAGGCTGCGCTGGATCGCTTGTGTGACCCGGCCTTCGAAGTCTCTGCGCATTACCTGATCGGTTCCGATGGCACGCTTTGGCAAATGGTACGCGAAGAGGACCGGGCCTGGCACGCCGGGGCAGGGGAGTGGCGCGGGCGAACCGATATCAATTCGCGTTCGATTGGGATAGAGCTGGATAACACTGGGCTGGTTCCGTTTTCGGAGCCGCAAATGGCTGCTTTGGAGAACTTGTTATCGGATATTCAAGACCGTCTGGGAATCCAACCATGGAATGTTATCGGCCATTCGGATTTGGCCCCCCAGCGAAAACTTGATCCTGGTTCCAAGTTCGATTGGGATCGCCTTGCGCATCTTGGGTTGGCCGTAGGGCCTACTGTCCTCAAGGGTATTTGCCTGGATCAAATGCCTCCAGATGAGAAACACTTCGCATTTATTGCGATGAGAGTAGGCTATCCAGAGGCCAGCACCGAGGATTTACTGAAAGCGTTCAGAAGCCGGTTTTCTCCGGTGCGGCGCGGCCCGCTTTCCAAGGAGGATATGGGTGATATCGAAAGATTGGCAGGGTTCATGGAACATCTTGACGGTATCCGAGCGGAAGTTTAGTCGGGTCTTTGCGCGGAGGGCCGGATGGCCGCTGGGGCGTAAGCCCGAGAGGAAAGTCCGGACTCCACAAGACAACGGTGCCGGGTAACGCCCGGGCGGGGCAACCCGACGGAAAGCGCCACAGAAATCAGACCGCCATGCGTGCATGGTAAGGGTGAAACGGTGGGGTAAGAGCCCACCGCGCCCCTGGCAACAGGGGTGGCACGGCAAGCCCCACCGGGAGCAATGCCAAATAGGGTCCCCACGCGGGCAGGTCGGCGTCCGCCGATACCGCCGCTAAGTGCGTCTTGGCCGAGAGGGACCGGGTTGGCAGCTTGAGCCGTGCAGCAATGCACGGCCTAGAGGAATGGTCATCGAAGGGGGCAACCCTGGAACAAGATCCGGCTTACAGGCCCTCCGCGCGTTAATATTGCTAAGACGAATCGCGTTGTTCCACAGGTGGGTCACGGCTGGAGTCATCCTTTGATACAGGTCTTGCTGTAGCTGCTGAGCTGGCATCCCTTGTGGCCGAAATGGCTGCGTTAAGGTCTGCGATAAGCTGGGTGCAGGGACGATCTTGTGTTTTGATGAAATCTGCGCCGATCTACCCGAATTCAGGTTGACTCGGCTGCATGACCGGGTAAAAGCGCACGCTCATAGGAATTCAACCGAAAGGCCCCTGCCTTTTCGGACGCAGGAGATAACCATGGCGAAGCCGACGACAATCAAGATCCGTCTGAACTCGACCGCGGGCACGGGCCACTTCTATGTGACCAAAAAGAACGCGCGCACCATGACCGAGAAAATGACCGTTCGTAAATACGACCCGGTCGTTCGGAAGCATGTCGAGTACAAGGAAGGCAAGATCAAGTAATCTGCCGTCCTGCTTGGACAGAATGACAAGGGTCCTGTTTCGACAGGGCCTTTTTCGTTTGCGCGACGATGTTTCATACCTGAATCTATCGGCTCAAGGCAGCCGGAGCGCGCTTGGAGGCCGTTGCAGCGAAGCATCAGCAGCCGAGGCATTCGTTTGCCCGCTGGGTTGCTTTTTGGAATGTATTGCAACTACGCTTGAGCTAACCGTTCCAAAATGTTGGCCGTCATGAAAAAAATCTTGTTATCCACAGCAACTATTCTGGCTCTCGCAGCCTGTGAAGACCCCTATAACCGCGAGGGTGTTGGCTTTACGGGCATTGATGGTGAGCCGCGGAGCATCAGCGAAGTGCCGGGTGCGGCGGCGTTTGTTCCAGAGTCCACCAATGTTCCGGCAGAGTTGGCAGAACTGCCCCCGGTCCGAGTTTCAACGGACGAGACCGATCCGGGTAAAATTGCACGTGTTGCAATAGAAAATGGCGCGCGCAGCGATACCAGCGCAGTAGTCGTTTCCGGCTCAGATACAAACCTGTTCCTGAGCACTGTTGAGGTGAACGGAACGCTTTTCGGCGTCGTGCGTACCGAAAATAGCCGCACCAGGGTTCCAAATACGATTGGTGCTAACTTTGGTACTGGCGCTGAACAATTCACTGGCTGCTTGCCTGTCGGCGACGTTTATCGCAAAGGTTCAGAAAAGCGCAGTTCCGGATTTGCTGTTCAGTTGAACTGCAGCTAGATTCATATTACTGTGGAATTGAAGGGCCTCTCATCGTCAGGATGAGAGGCCTTTTTTGTTGCGGCATTCGAGCCTAAAGCCAGTGCGCTAACCAGAAAGAACAAAGGCGGACCAATCGGCCCGCCTTTGACGTTTTCAAAATGGTTGGTGGTCCGGACTATTCACGGCTTCCAAACAACTGCAGCAGGAACATGAACATGTTGATAAAGTCCAGATACAGGCTCAGCGCGCCCATGATGGCTGCTTTGCCCAGCCATTCCTGATCGCCGGTATGTGCCATCTGCAAGTAGGTGGTTTTGATCTTCTGGGTGTCATAGGCGGTCAGACCGGCGAAGATCAGAACACCCAGAACCGAAATCGCGAACGTCATTGCAGACGAGGCCAGGAAGATGTTCACGACCGAGGCAACGATCAGCCCGATCACACCCATGATCAGGAAGGTGCCCATTGCGGACAGGTCTTTCTTGGTCGTGTAGCCGTACAGGGAAAGCCCCGCGAAAGCGATTGAGGTGATCAGGAAAACCTGAATGATCGACTCGCCGGTGAAGACCAGGAAAATCCAGCTGATCGAAACGCCCATGACTGCGGCAAACAGGTAGAACACTGTTTGTGCCGTTGCAGCCGACAGGCGGTTGATGCTGGCGCTGAAGCCAAAGACAAAGGCCAGCGGGGCAAACATGATGACCCAGCGCAACGGCGAGGCGAACAGCGAATACCCAAGCGACGTCAGATATTTGTCAGAGCTCAGCTGTGCCGCAGCCGCCGAAGGGTCGGTTGTGGTCGCTAGGCCAGCTATGGCCCAGGCCGCTGCAAATGTAATCAGCATGCCCACGGACATTGTGCCGTAGACTTTGTTCATATGGGCGCGCAGGCCCTCGTCAATCTGGGCAGCGCGCGTACCGGTCGCCGTCCGGATCGTGTCAAATTGTGCCATTAAAAGGTCTCCCTCCACATATTCTTTTTGCGTCCTGATGTCAGGCCGCGCTCCTCGCAAATATCGGCAAGTGCGGGCTGTGTTTCAAGGGTTTAACGCGGGAAACAGGCTAAAACACGCAACAAAAATGGCGGCTTCGAGGTGTCAGCCGCCATTCAGTGGTAAAAGTAGTGGATTAGGTTCATTTTTGCCAGAATTCCGGAGCATCCCATATGCGGCGTTTTGCTTCGGCTTCGGCCTCTTCACGGGAAATACCGATATCGAGAAGGGCGCGGTCGTCCAATCTGGCGAGCTGACAGCGTTGGCGCCGTAGCGATAGTGCATCCAGAACAGAAGTGAGCTTAAAGCGCTGCCGTGGTTTGCAATATGTTGAAGCTGTGATTTGCGTCATAGCCTTGTCCTTTCGGTTTTGCTGATGTGTTGTGCCTATTGCATCAACTTCCTTGATTTATATGGAGGGCTGTGACACATTTTGAAAATGAATATTATTGAACACATCCATAAGGAATCGTGAAGATGCGAAATTTGGACATCACCACTCTCCGCTCCTTTGTGGCAGTTGCCGATCAGGGTGGCGTGACGCGGGCAGCCGGTTTCCTGCACCTGACACAATCTGCCGTATCGATGCAGCTAAAGCGGTTGGAGGAGCTTTTAGGTCTGGAGCTGCTGGACCGAAGTGGCAGAACCATCGCGCTGACAGCGTCGGGCGAACAGCTTTTGGCCTATGCCAGACGCATGATCTCGTTGAATGACGAGGTGATGTCCAAGCTGACGGATCAGGCCTATGAGGGCGAGGTCGTTCTTGGTGTGCCGCATGATATCGTCTATCCGGCGATCCCCCGGGTGCTGCAGCGATTCAACGCGGATTTCCCACGCGTCCGTGTGCAGCTTATCTCCTCCTATTCGCTGCAACTGAAGGATATGTTTAAGCGCGGAGACTGCGATTTGATCCTAACGACCGAGGCGACAGTGGGGCAAGGGGCCGAGACGATTGCCGAGCTTCCTTTGCGCTGGATTGGTGCGCCGGGCGGGTCTGCCTGGCGAAAACGCCCCATTCCGCTAGCGCTTGGGCGTCGGTGTCTGTTCAGGCCGCAGGTCATTGCTGCGCTGGACGCGGCTGGAATTCCCTGGGAGCTTTCGGTGGAAACCGAAAATGACCGTACTATCGAGGCAACCGTCAGCGCCGATTTGGCGGTTCATGCCATGCTCGAAGGGACAGAGGCCGCACATCTTGCCCAGATCGATTCGGGTGGCGTCCTGCCCGAGCTTCCTGCGCATATGATAAATCTGTATGGCGGCGAAACTGGCCGCGGAGCCGTGGTTGAGGCGTTGGCGACGCTGGTGCGCCAGAACTTTCGTTTGCTTGGGGGGGTGCCGCTCAAAGCCGTTGTCGGTTGATCATCCCTCAGGGGGTTATGACGACTTTCCCGGTGGCCGTCCTGTCGCGCAGCATGGCCAGTCCGCGTTCGGCTTCGGACAGGGGCAGAACATGGCTGATATGGGGTTTGATGCGGCCCTCGCTATGCCAGCGAAACAGCGTTTCAAAGCTGTCCGTCACAATCTGAGGTCGAAACTTCAAGTAGCCTCCGATGTAGAGCCCGATGACTGTCAGGTTCTTGACCAGTAGGTGGTTGGCCGGAATTTGCGGCACCTCACCGCCCGCAAAGCCAATGGGCAAGATGCGACCTTCGGGGTTGGTCGCGCGAAAGGCGGCTTTAAACACATCGCCGCCGATCGCGTCATATACGACATCCGCGCCTCCTAATGCCTGGACACGGGCGCGGAGATCTTCGGATGCGTCGATCAGATGATCGGCCCCGGCCCTCTGTGCCACCTTGAGTTTCTCACTACCGCGCGCCTGCGCAATAACCGTGGCGCCCATAAGCTTGCCGATCTCTACCGCCGTCAGGCCGACGCCACCTGCCGCACCGGTCACCAGCAGGGTTTCGCCGGGCCTGAGCCGCGCACGATGATCCAAAGCAATATGGCTGGTGCCATATGTGATCTGAATTGCGGCGGCGTCTTCAAAGCTCATAGAGTCAGGGATTGCGATTGCACGATCGGCGTCGAACACTCCGAATTCAGCAAGGCCGCCCTGGCCGGAATAGACAGCGACGCGGTCACCCGGGTTCAGGTGGCGTACATTGTTTCCAATTTCTCGAACAATCCCTGCGACTTCCATGCCCAAGGAAAAGGGCGCCACCGGGGTGTCCTGATACGTCCCCTTCTGCATAAGGAGATCCGCAAAATTCAAACCGCAGGCTTTGATTTGAATGCAGACCTGGCTGTCGCCGGGTTCTGGCGGGTCAATATTGCAAAGCTGGGCCTTGGCCCCGTTGGTCTGGATATGAAACGCCAGCATGATTTGGCTCCGTCTTTTCGGGCATAGGTCAGTGCTGTCGTGGTCTTGTCAATCTGTTACCCTGCTGAAGACCCCGTTAATCCGGTGTTGATCGGGTGATTGTTTCCAGATTGGAAGCAACGTGTGCGCGGTATTCACAACACAACTATAAACCATTGTTTGTGGAATCAGATTCAACCTTCTTGAAAAAAGCGCCAAAAAACGTAATAGTGCGCTATGGTGCTGATTTGGGGGGCATGTTCCAAATTAGGGAGTGGTTAAGTCGGGCTCGCTAATGTTGCGGTAACAAAGCATGTTGCGCACCCGTTTCAGTTGTGTGTGTAAGGGAGGATAGTACCAATGACCCATCACGTCGATGTCCATGTGGGCAAACGCGTCAGGCATCGCCGCTGGCTGATTGGCATGACCCAACAGCAGTTGGCACAGCAAGTTGGTATCAAGTTTCAGCAAATCCAGAAATATGAAACCGGTGCCAATCGAATCAGCGCGTCTCGTCTTTGGGACATTGCCGAGGCATTGGATGTTCCCGTCAGTTTCTTCTTTGAAGGCCTGGAAGAGGTCGAGAAAGGAAGCTCGGATAAGAAATCGGTTCCTGCAGACCTTATGGGCGACAAAGAGGCCCTGGATCTCGTCCGCTCTTACTATGCCATACCGGAAAACCAGCGTCGCCGCTTGTTCGAGCTTGCGCGCGTTCTGAGTGATGTTGCCTGATTTCGCGGGTTGACTCTGATCCTGACGGAACGCACGGGTAGCGTATGGATAAGATGTCGCTGAGTGATCTTGAAGTAGCTGAAGAAATGGCCGACGCGGCGCGTGCGGCCATTCTTCCTTTTTTCAGGCAGTCTAATCTTGAGACTTCGAATAAGCTGGATCAGGGATTTGATCCGGTCACTGTCGCCGACCGCGCAGCTGAAAAAGCTATGCGCGCGGTTTTGGCCCGACATCGGCCCCAAGATGGAATCTTTGGCGAGGAATATGGGCAGCACGAGGGGCAAAGTGGCCGAACCTGGGTTCTGGATCCGATCGACGGCACCCGAGGGTTTATCAGCGGGACACCGACATGGGGGGTTCTGATTGCGCTTAGCACGCAGGACGGGCCAATCATGGGGATCATCGACCAGCCGTATATCGGGGAACGCTTCATCGGCTCGGCGGATATCGCGCGAAGCCATGGTCCTACGGGCGATATGTCCCTGAAGACCCGTTCAACACTTTCTCTGGACCAGGCAATTCTGTTCACGACCTTCCCCGAGGTCGGCGCGTCGGAAGATCGTGCCGGGTTTGAGGCTGTGTCACAGCACGTACGCCTGACCCGCTATGGGATGGATTGCTATGCTTATGCTCTGCTTGCAGCGGGTCAGGTGGATTTGGTGATCGAAGCAGGTCTGAACGCCTATGACATTCAGGCGCCAATCGCCGTGATTCATGCGGCTGGCGGTATCGTCACAGACTGGCAAGGCGGCCCCGCCCATAATGGCGGTCGGGCTCTGGCGGCGGCAAACCCGCAGATCCACGCGGCGGCGCTGGAAATTCTGCGCAACTTCTGAAAACTGTTGCGGCGACCCGGCGAGCGGATTAGCCTTAATCCGGCTGGTTCTTGTGCCCGTTTTCCGCCAGCTTTTGCACTCCATGCATGAAACGGGCGATGCAAGGAGAGCACGATGACCGATATCCTCATCAAAAATGCAGACACGATCCTGACCATGGATGACCAGCGCCGTGAGCTTTCTGGCGCGGATATTCTGATCCGAGATGGACAGATTGAACAGATCGGCCATGGGTTGCAGGCGAGCGCTGAGATCCATGATGCAAGCGGATGTGTGGTTACGCCCGGCCTCGTGAACACGCACCACCATCTGTACCAGACCCTGACCCGCGCCGTTCCTGGCGGGCAGGATGCGCTTTTGTTCGGATGGCTGAAAACGCTCTATCCGATCTGGTCGCGATTTGGCCCCGAAGAGATGTTCGTATCCGCCCAGATCGGTTTAGCCGAGCTGGCGTTGACGGGATGCACGCTCAGTTCCGACCACTTATATTTATATCCGAACGGTGCGCGTCTGGATGACACTATTGCTGCGGCTGCCGAGGTTGGCCTGCGGTTCCACCCAACACGCGGCGCCATGAGTATTGGTGAAAGTGATGGTGGCTTGCCGCCGGATTCACTGGTCGAAGCCGAAGCAGATATTCTCGACGACATGATGCGTGTGGTCGACGCGTTTCACGACCCGTCAGAGGGTGCAATGTGCCGGGTCGGGTTGGCACCTTGCTCGCCGTTCTCTGTCAGTCGTGACTTGATGCGTGACACGGCCATTCTGGCCCGTGACAAAGGCGTAATGCTGCACACACATCTGGCCGAAAATGACGAGGATATCGCCTATTCTCAGGAACAATTCGGGTGCCGTCCTGGTCAATATGCCGAGGATTTGGGATGGACCGGGTCAGACGTTTGGCACGCCCATTGCGTGAAACTGGACGGGGCAGAGATTGATCTATTTGCCCGGTCCCGGACTGGCGTGGCCCACTGTCCCTGTTCGAACTGCCGGTTGGGCTCGGGGATAGCACCGGTAAGGTCGATGCGAGATAGTGGCGTGCCTGTGGGTCTTGGCGTCGATGGGTCGGCCAGCAATGACAGCGGCAATCTGATCCTCGAGGCGCGGCAGGCCATGTTGTTGCAGCGTGTCGCCAGCGGTGCCGATGCCATGTCCTCTCGCGAGGCGCTTGAAATTGCCACGCGGGGTGGGGCGGATGTCTTGAACCGACCTGATTGCGGCCGTCTGGCTGTCGGAAAGCGTGCCGATATAGCCATTTGGGATACGCGCGGCATCGAAAGCGCGGGCAGTTGGGATCCGGCAGCCCTGTTGCTTGCCGGTCCGGCGAGGGTAAAGCACCTGTTTGTCGAAGGCCGTCAGATCGTGCGGGACGGGCAGATCGCAACGCTGGATCTGCCCCGGGTGATTGAACGGCAGAACCGATTGGCCCTTGCCTTGCAATCCTAGGTCCTGACAGGTTGACCTGCGATCCAAACCTCGGCAATCGCCCTGTCATCGCCCATCATGATGGTGGGAAAGAGGGCCTCCCACAGGTCATCGGCGCAGGCCTCGCGCTGAGCTATGGCCGGGGTGGAGGCGAGATCGAGCACGATCAGGTCGGCCTCCATTCCCGGGGCGATATTGCCGATGCTGTCATCCAGCCTCAGCGTTCGGGCCGACCCTACGGTGCCCAGCCACAGCAGTTGCGCGGCGTGCAGCGGCGTTCCGCGCAGTTGTCCGATCTCATAGGCCGATGCCATCGTGCGCAGCATCGAGAAACTTGAACCGCCACCAGTATCCGTTGCCAGACCAACTCGGTGTCCGTCGCGCATCAACCCTGCCATGTCGAACAGGCCTGACCCGATAAAGGTGTTAGAGGTCGGACAATGGATCAACGCAGCGTTGACCTCACGCAGTCGGTCGCGTTCACGTGCCTCAAGGTGGATGACGTGGCCATACAGGCCGTTGGGGCCCAGCAGGCCGAACTTTTCATAGGTGTCCAGATAATCGCGGGCGTCGGGAAACAGCTCGCGTACCCAGGCAATTTCATCAGTCTGTTCGCTGAGATGGGTTTGCATCAGGCAATGGGGATGCTCTGCCCATAATGCGCCCATGGCCTCTAGCTGTTCGGGTGTGGAGGTGGGTGAGAAACGCGGCGTAATCGCATAGGACAGGCGGTCGATCCCGTGCCATTTCTCAAGCAAAGTCTGGGATTGGTCATAGGCAGTTTGCACGGTATCTCTCAGGCCATCGGGTGCGTTGCGATCCATGCAGGTTTTGCCCGCAACCACACGTTGACCGCGTTGTTTGGCCGCAAGGAAAAAGGCATCAACACTTTCGGGATGGATGGTGCAATAGCTGCACATCGTGGTGGTGCCGTGTGCCGCTGTCAGGTCCAGATACCGGTTGGCAATCTCAGAGGCATAGGCTGCATCCCCGAATTTCATCTCTTCGGGGAAGGTATAGGTGTTCAGCCAGTCGATCAGGCGTTTGCCCCAACTGGCGATCATGGCGGTCTGCGGATAATGCACATGCGCATCAACAAATCCTGCAAGGATCACGTGCTGACCATGATCCACGACTTTTGCCTCGGGGTGGGCATTGTTCAGACTGTCGGCATCCGATACGCTGGAAATCCGACCGTTTTCGATCAGAACCGCTTCGCTGATTTTCACAGCCTTGGTCGGTTCGCCCTCGAACGGGGTGCCAGTGAAACTCAGGACACGCCCTTTCAGCAGCGTTTTTTGCGCCATACTCATTCATCTCCGCCTGTCTGGGACTGCGAAACAGCATAGGGGCAGGAAAGTTGTCGGTAAATCGGCGCATTGTCATTGTTTTCCGGTAGCTGCTTCTTCTATTTAGGGGCCAATGGGCGAACAGAGCGGGGGCAGATATGACAACAGGTATTAACGAACCCGTAAGTGAGCCGACTTCTGATGATGACGCCTATGCGCTGGATCGTCGAACGGTAGCATCCATTCTGTATGCAGTTGATGTTGATGACCGCGACAAGCTGGTCGAATTGATGGACCCGCTGCACGCTGCCGACATCGCCGACCTTCTGGAACAGATCAACCCCTATGACCGCGCCCGGTTGATCCGTCTGTATGACAAAGAGTTCGACGGCGATATTCTGTCTGAACTGGACGAAGGTGTCAGGGAAGAAGTTATTGAAGTCCTGCGTCCCGATGTTCTGGCGGATGCGGTACGCGACATGGAAAGCGACGATGTCGTCGATCTGCTGGAAGACCTTGAAGAGCCCCAGCAAGAAGCCATCCTGGGTGCGCTGGAGGATTCCGAACGGATCGCGGCCGAACAGGCGTTATCCTATCCCGAAAACTCGGCCGGTCGTCTTATGCAGCGCGAGGTCGTCATGGCGCCCGAGCATTGGACTGTCGGGCAGGCGATTGATTTTATGCGTGCCAATGACGGGCTGCCGGACCAATTCTACCATGTGGTCCTGGTTGACCCGCGTCTGAAGCCAACCGCGCAGGTCACGCTGGGCAAGCTGATGGCCACTCGGCGCGAGGTGGCTCTGCATGAGATTGCCGAAGAAGAATTCTATACCATCCCGGTCGATCAGGACGAAGAAGATGTGGCTTATGCGTTCAATCAGTATCACCTGATCTCGGCCCCGGTGGTGGATGGTGACGGACGGCTGGTCGGGGTGATCACCATTGATGACGCGATGGTGGTTCTGGATGAGGAATACGAAGAGGACATGTTGCGTCTTGCCGGCGTCAGCAACGAAAGCTCGCTGTCCGACAGTGTGGCCGCGACCAGCAGACGACGCCTGCCATGGTTGGCGGTAAACCTGTGTACTTCGATCTGCGCCTCGCTGGTGATTTCCCAGTTCGAGGCGGCGATTGATCAGTTGGTGGCGTTGGCCATTCTGATGCCGATTGTGGCCTCGATGGGGGGCAATGCGGGGACACAATCGCTGACCGTCGCAGTGCGAGCCCTGGCAACGCGCGACCTGACAGGTGCGAACGTAATGCGGGTGATCCGACGGGAACTGCTGGTGGGCATGTTGAACGGGCTGTGTTTTGCCACCGTTCTGGGCGTGGTGGGAATGTATTGGTTCGGCTCGCCGTTGCTGGGTGTCGTGATTGGCTCCGCTCTGGTCGTGAACATGGTGATCGCAGGCTTTGCAGGTACGGTAGTACCGGTCGTGCTGGACCGGATGGGTATTGACCCGGCGCTGGCGTCAGGAACCTTTGTGACGACAACGACGGATGTCATGGGATTCTTTATCTTTCTTGGTCTTGCCAGCGTGGTGCTATTGTGACAGATCTGACCGAAATCAAAGCTGCCGCGCGCAAGGCGGCCTTTGCCCGGCGCAAATCTGCGTTTGATGCAAATCCGCCCGGTGCCGCCGGGCGACTGTCTGAAATTCTGGCCGGGCACCGCGGAGTACCCCTGTCGGGTTATATGCCCATCCGGACCGAGAGTGACCCGCTGCCCGCCATGGCCGAGGCGTCCGCTTATGGCCCGGTTGGCGTACCAGTCATTCAGGCGGCCGGGCAGCCGCTGAAATTCTCTCGTTGGACGCCCGAAGGCAGGCTGAAGGATGGTCCGTTTGGCGCCAAAGTGCCCGAGGTCGATGACTATTTCGATCCCGAAATTCTGATCGTGCCACTGGTGGCATTCGATGCAAATGGAGGGCGTCTGGGTTATGGGGGTGGGTTCTATGACCGGACATTGGAAGGGCTGCGCGCGAAACGCCCGACTCTGGCCATCGGTTTTGCCTTCGATGCGCAAGAAGCAGACGGGCTGCCGCTGGAATCGACGGATCAGCCGCTTGATATGGTAGTAACTGAAAGCCGTGTGTTGACCTTTTAACGAAGGTATCAGCCCTGGTTTTTAGCGCGAAAATATTCCCAGGCATTTTTTTCGGTGCCATCAGGCAATATGCACACGCCGGTCTGGCCATTCTCTCCGTCCCGAATTTCATACCTCCCACCGCTGTCGATGCAATAGATGGCCGAGGGGTTTGGCAGCTGTGGGTTTGAGTTGACCGCTTGCTCTTCCGAGCAGGCAGCAAGCGTGGCACAGACACCAAAGGTCAGACCGATCCGAAACATAAAGAATCTCCTAAATAAAGAGTTTTGCCGTTCATTGGGTCAGCTTAACGGCTTGTACTTGCGAATTGCCACACTTAGACGGTTTCTATGAGGATACTTTTTCTGGGTGACGTTATGGGCCGCGCTGGACGCGCGGCTGTTCAGCAACATCTGCCACGTCTGCGCGACGAATGGCGGCTGGATTTCGTGGTGATCAATGGTGAGAACGCCTCGAACGGAATGGGTTTGACTGGGGATCATGCCAAGCTGCTGTTAGATGCAGGGGCGGATTGCCTGACGCTGGGCGACCACGCTTTCGACCAGAAGGACATGTTGCAATTCATCGAGAGCGAACCGCGCATTGTGCGCCCTGTTAACTTTGCCAAGGGTGCTCCGGGACGCGGGCATCGTCTCTATACCGCCCTTGGCGGACGCAAGGTTTTGGTCGTACAGGTGCTGGGGCAGGTCTTTATGAAGCGGCCCTTCGATGATCCGTTTTCGGCGATCGAGCCAATTCTGAAGTCGCACCCGCGCGGCGGTCAGGCCCAGGCGATCATCGTTGACATGCATTGCGAAGCCACATCCGAGAAGATGGCGATGGGGCATTATTGCGACAAGCGCGCCAGCCTCGTGGTGGGAACACATACGCATGTGCCGACCGCAGATGCTCAGATCCTTCCGGGGGGAACAGCCTATCTGACCGATGCCGGGATGTGCGGGGATTACGATTCTGTCATTGGTATGGAAAAGCTGGAACCGATGCGCCGGTTCATCACCGGCATGCCCAAGGCGCGGTTTACGCCTGCAAATGGCGAAGCAACGCTAAGCGGTGTGTTCGTGGAAACCGATGATCGCAATGGTCAGGCAAAATCCGTGCAAATGGTGCGCGTTGGGGGTCGCTTGCAACAAGCCGGGCTGCAATAGCGCGACGTTGGGCTTGCCCTGCTGCCCGCAATACGGGAAACTGCCCGACGGGCGCGCAAGCTGGGCCAGGGTTCGGACTGAATACCACGAATGCAATTTCTTCAACTGACAGAAACGGGCAGCGCGATCGTGGCGCTATTGGTTGTCGCAGGCATGTTTGTCATGTTCCTGCGCGAGGCTTACCCGACCGAGGTTGTCGCCATCGCGGGCGTTGCCCTGATGCTGGTGACCGGTATCCTGCCCTATCAAAGCGCGTTGGCAGTTCTGTCCAATCCTGCGCCATGGACGATTGCGGCGATGTTCATCGTCATGGGGGCTCTGGTCAGAACCGGGGCATTGGATTCCTTTACCGCAACTGCGCAGAAACAGGCGCAGGTTAACCCGCGTATCGCGATTGCCATGCTGATGGGGTTTGTGGTCTTGGCCTCGGCGGTGGTGTCAAACACACCCGTGGTCGTCGTGATGATCCCGGTTTTTGTACAGATTGCCCGCACGTTGAACGTGCCGGCCTCGAAACTGCTGATCCCGCTCAGCTATGCTGCCATCATGGGGGGGACGCTGACACTGATCGGCACCTCGACCAACCTGCTTGTGGATGGTGTCGCGCGATCTCAGGGTCTGGCTGCATTCACGATTTTCGAAGTCACGCCCTTGGGCATCGCAGTGGTGATCTACGGCATGATCTATCTGCGCTTTGTTGCGCCGCGCCTGCTGCCTGAACGCGATAGCATGGCCTCGCTTCTCAGTGATCGCTCTAAGATGAAGTTCTTCACCGAGGCCGTCATTCCGCCCGACAGCAACCTGATCGGGCGCGAGGTGACAGGGGTGCAACTGTTCAAGCGTCCCGGCGTACGCCTGATTGACGTGGTCCGCGGGGACGAGTCTTTGCGGCGCAACCTCAAAGGGGTGACGCTTGAGGTTGGGGACCGCGTGGTTCTGCGAACCGAGATGACCGAGTTGCTGAGCCTGCAAAGCAACAAAGAACTCAAGCGCGTCGATCAGGTCTCCGCGGTCGAGACCAAAACGGTCGAAGTGCTGATCACACCGGGGTGCCGTATGGTTGGGCGAACGCTGGGCGTGATGCGCCTGCGCCGCCGCTATGGTGTCTACGTACTGGCGGTACATCGGCGGAACCAGAATATCGGTCGTCAACTAGACGACCTCGTGGTGCGAGTCGGGGATACTCTGCTGTTGGAGGGATCACCCGCCGATATCCAGAAGCTTGCCGCTGATATGGATATGGTCGATGTGACACAGCCCTCGGCGCGGGCGTTCCGCCGCAATCACGCTCCGGTGGCGATTGGCGCATTGATCGGGATCGTTGTATTGGCCGCTTTAGGTGTGGCGCCAATTCTGCTGCTCTCCATTCTTGCGGTCGCTCTGGTTCTGGTCACTCGCTGCATAGACGCGGATGAGGCGTTTTCCTTTATCGAAGGGCGGCTTCTGGCGCTGATATTCTCGATGCTGGCCATTGGGGCCGCGCTTGATAAGTCCGGGGCGGTTTCCCTGATCGTCGATGCAATCGCACCTGGGCTTAGTGCGCTGCCACCGTTCCTGATCGTTTGGGCCATCTATGTTTTGACCTCGGTGCTTACCGAACTCGTCTCCAACAACGCCGTTGCGGTAGTGGTCACGCCGATCGCAATCGGGTTGGCGCAGGCCGTCGGCGTAGACCCAAGGCCGCTGGTAGTTGCGGTGATGTTGGCGGCATCTGCATCCTTTGCGACACCAATCGGATATCAGACCAACATGATGGTCTATGGCCCGGGGGGATATCGGTTTGTCGATTTCATGAAGGTTGGCATCCCCTTGAACCTGACGGTCGGGCTGCTTGCTTCGTTGCTTATTCCGATCATCTGGCCGTTGTGACACCGGCGCGAACCCGCCGGTTTTGCGCTGACGGTCTTGTAAAGGCTGATCCAGACACAATCTTTTCCTCTAGAACTTGGACGAAAGGACGGGATTATGCCTTTTCCAAAATTTGGTCAGTTGATCGTAATGGGTGCGATTATGGTGGCGCTGATTGGCAGCGATGTATCGGCTGGTTCGGTGACCGGTACCGCCTCCTATCGCGAACGGATTGCCGTACCTGAAGACGCGACGCTTTATATCGAGCTGCAGAATATATCGCTTGCGGATGCGCCAGCGGTAACGCTGGCTGCGCAGCGCTACGTGCTAAGCGGGGTGCCTGCCGAGTTTGAACTGACCTATGATGATGCTCTGATCCGTGACGGGATGACCTATGCGGTGCGGGGGGCAATATATCGTGGGTCACAACTGCTGTTTACGACCGACACGGTGTATCCGGTCCTGACCAATGGTGCGCCGGATACGGCCGACCTTTTGTTGGTCAAGACGGGCGGCCCCACGTCGGCGGGGCTGGAAAACACAAGCTGGACGGCGATTGGTGTAGATGGGGCCGTGCTGAACAGCGAACGCGCACCGCAACTTGATTTTGCGCAAGGCGGTGCCTTTAGCGGCTCAGGCGGTTGCAACCGTTTCACAGGGCAGGTCGAAATTTCCGGAAATTCGCTTACGTTTCCAGACAATATTGCGGCCACTTTGATGGCCTGCCCGCCCGAGATGGAGCAGGTCGAGGATCAGTTCTTTGCCGCCCTGCAAAACGTGGTGTCCTATGCGGTGGCGGGCGATAGCCTTGCGCTGCTGGACAGCGCAGGCGACCCGGTTCTGAAATTCATACGCACGCAGTAATCAGGCCACAGCGCGCGACCGTCCTGCGTTGCGCCCGGAAAAGATGCAGCCGCCCAGAAATGTGCCTTCCAGCGCGTTGTATCCGTGATAGCCGCCGCCGCCGAAACCGGCGACCTCTCCTGCGGCGAACAGCCCAGGAACGACCTGACCGTTTGCGCCGATCATCTGACTGTCGAGGTTGGTCTGCAAACCGCCCAGCGTTTTGCGCGTCAGCATGTGAAGTTTGACCGCGATTAGCGGCCCATTGGCAGGATCAAGGAACTTGTGTGGTTTGGCGGTGCGGATCAACCTGTCACCCCGATAGTTGCGGGCCGCCAGAATAGCCGCCATCTGCGCGTCCTTGGTAAACGGGTTGTCGACCTGTGAGTCCCGCGCTTCGATCTGGGCGCGCAAATGCGCCTCATTGATCAGATCGCCACCCAGTTGGTTCATGCCGCTGACCAGTTCGGTCAGAGTGTTGGCAACGATGAAATCTTCCCCGTGCTGTTTGAAGGCCTCGACCGGCGCGGTGGCTTGCGATCCTGACAAAATGCGCTGACGGATAACCTCTTTCCAGCTGCCCGAGGTGAAATCCGGGTTCTGTTCCGACCCGGAGAGCGCAAATTCCTTTTTGATGACTTTCTGCGTCAGTACAAACCAGCTGTATTCATAACCGGTCTTTAGGATCTCTTTCAGCGTGCCCAACGTGTCGAACCCCGGCAAACAAGGGGGCAACAGACGATTGCCGCGCGCGTCAAACCACATAGAGCTTGGGCCGGGCAGGATACGAATTCCGTGCGATGGCCAGATAGGGTTCCAGTTTTTGACGCCCTCGGTGTAATGCCACATCCGGTCGCCGTTGATCACATGTCCACCGGCCTTTTCGCTGATGGGGATCATGCGGCCGTCAACGTGGAACGGCACGCCCGCGATCATGTCTTTGGGTGGTTCGCCCAGGCGGTCGCGCGGCCAGTTCTTGCGCACCATTTCGAAATTGCCACCAATACCGCCCGAACTGACGATGACCGAAGGAGCATAGACCTCGAATTCCCCAACCTCTTCTCGGTTGGTCTTGGCGCCATGCGCGGCTGCGTCCTCAGCCAAGACCTCTCCCGAGACGCCTTTGGCACAGCCGTTTTGCATAATGATATGGCTGACTTGGTGGCGGAACTTCAGCTGGATCAGGCCTGTGCTGACATGTTCGCGCACGCGACGGATGAAATGTTCCAGAACACCAGGGCCGGTGCCCCATGTGATGTGGAACCGAGGTACCGAATTGCCATGCCCATCGGCATAAGAACCGCCACGTTCGGCCCATCCAACCACAGGAAACCATCGCAGCCCCATATCGTGCAGCCAGGGCCGCATTTCACCGGCGGCGAATTCGACATAGGCCTCGGCCCATTTGCGGGGCCAAGCGTCTTCTTCGCGGTCAAACTGCGCGCTGCCCTGCCAGTCACGCAAGGCCAGTTCGTGGCTGTCCCTGATGCCCATCCTGCGCTGTTCTGGAGTGTCGACCATGAACAGTCCACCGAGGCTCCAGAATGCCTGACCGCCGAGGAAATGACCGGGTTCCTGATCCAGTATGATCACCTTTTTTCCGCGGTCGCCTAGCTCGGCCGCGGCCGCAAGCCCGGCCAGCCCAGCCCCAACGACAATGGCATCTGCGGTGTTATTGGTCATGTTTTTTCCTCTCAGCTGCGGCGCAGCCAGGCGATAAATGGCAGGGCGACGACATACATCAAGATACCATAGACGGCCGATGGCAGAGCAAGAGGGCTTAGCCCGTTTTCCGTGCTGGTAATCAGCGCTGCCAATGTGATGCCAAGAGTCGAGTTTTGGATGCCAGTTTCGATTGAGATCGTCTTGCTCTCGTTCCATGACAGGTTCACAGCGCGGGCCAGTCCCAGCCCGATCAGCAGCAGCGCAATGTTCAGGGTGATCAACGCCGACCCCATCAGCCCCAAATTTTCGACGAACATTTCCCAGTTCCCGGCCAGCGCGGCGAGAACGATCAGGACGAAAAGAATCGAAGCCAGTTTGGACAATGGGGCATCGACCCGCTCTGCGAATCCTTTTGCGAAATGCCGTATACTGACGCCGATAGCGACGGGCAGGGTGGTGATCAGGAACATCGCTATGGCCAGCCCGGTGATCGAAACCTCGGGTGCGTCCTCGCCCATGAAGTGATTGATCGACCATGCGGCCAATACGGGTACCGTCACCATCGACAACAAGCTGATGATGGCTGTCAGGCTGACGGAAAGAGCGACATCACCCTTGGCCAGTTTAGTCAGGATATTGCTGGTAACACCGCCGGGGCAAAAGCTGAGGAGCATAACACCGACTGCTATTTCCGGTGGCAGTGCAAAGAGTTTGACCGTCGTAAATGCCGCAATGGGAAGCAAGATCACCTGGCAGAACGCCCCTATCGCAAAAGGGTATCGTCTGCTGACAACCCGGCGGAAATCGGCGATCTCAAGCCCGACACCCAAGGACAGCATGATTATGGCCAACGATAGTGGCAGGCCGACATTAATAAGCAGATCCAACTACAACTCCTCCCAAAGCCGTTCGGACCAGCGTAAGCGAGGGTCAAAGCCGCAGGCAACCGCGCCGTAGGGTCAGCCGTAGCGTTGGGCGAACCTGCGCAGGATTTCACCGGGCAGAGTGACATTGGCGGCGTGGCAAATGTCGATCAGACGCTGCGCATCTTCGGGCGGGAAATAGCCGTGGTGTTTGTAGATGGTGATGCGCTCTTCAAAGTCGCGGGCATCCGCCTCGGGGTGGAACTGTGTGGCATAGACATTCTGACCCCAGCGGATCATCTGGAACGGGCAAGGGTCCGAGGCAAGCAGATGCACGCACCCATCTGGCAGGGATTGCACAGCCTCTTTATGGCCCACAAAAGCATCAAAACTCTGACCCAGCCCCGAGATCAGTGGATCGGTCGCACCGTCCTCTGTCACGTGGCAGGTTGAGGGGCCGACGGGCTCTCCGAACTGGTCCTTGCTGACATCGCCCTCCAGATGTGCGGTCAGAATACCCAGCCCATAGCAGCACCCCATGAACGGATGATCGCGCGCGGTGATCTGCGGCATCAGGCCCATGATGGCGGCTTCGGTGCGGGCATCCGTCGGCGATTTTGTCGCCGGATCATCGCTGACACAGCCGGGGCCACCGCCGACGATCACCCCGGCATAGTCGGTCACGTCCAGACCGTCGGGCAGGTCTTCGCAGTCCAGCCGGATGCGGTGGGTCTGTTCGGGGCTCAAGCCGGTTTTGTCCAGAATCGAGGCATATTCGGCATCGGACGCATCGGTTTCCGGGCGTAACTGCAGGATCAGAAATCGTTTCATGAAACGGCTCTTACCCGTCACAGCGGCCAGAACACAAGGATGGCGGGTATCGAAACCGCAATGATCAGGATTTCCAGCGGCAGGCCCATGCGCCAGTAGTCTCCGAACCGATAGCCACCCGGTCCCAGAACCAGCGTGTTGTTTTTATGCCCGATAGGCGTCAGGAACGCAGCCGAGGCTGCAACGGCGACCGTCATCAGAAACGGGTCGGGGGAAACCTCAAGTGTGCGGGCCATCTGAATGCCGACCGGGGCCGCCACAATTGCCGTGGCGGTGTTGTTCAACACGTCCGACAGGGTCATGGTGACCACCATCAGAACGGTCAGAATAGCCCATGCAGGCAGGCCGTTAGTTAACTGGATCAGCGCATTGGCGATCAGTTCGGTGCCGCCCGAGGTTTCCAGCGCGCTGCCCAGCGGGATCATCGAGCCCAGCAAAACGACCACCGGCCATTCGATGTGAGTATAGAGATCCGCGATTGGCATGATCTTGGTCAGCACATAGGCAACCACAACAAGCCCCAATGCGACCGGCAGGTAGATCAGCCCAACACTGGCCGCCAGCACCGCGGTGGCAAACAGGCCAATCGCAAGCCACGCCTTTTCATTGGCGGTGACGTTCAAACCACGTTGGGCCAGCGGTAGGCATCCCAGCCATTCGGTCACATCGGCGCTGCGATCACGCGGGCACAGCAACAACAGGATGTCGCCAGCCTCAACCTCGGTTTTGCGGACCTGTTCAGTGATGCTGCGGCCCTGGCGCGAAATGCCCATCAAAACGGTGCTCTGCCGCCATGCCAATCCCAACCCCTGCGCCGTACGCCCGGTGATGCGGGCGTTTTCGGTCACGACAACCTCGACGACTTCCAGCCCGTCGCCTTCAGCGGTCAGAAGCTCCTGTCGACGTGTGTCCGAAAAATCCAGCTTCAGCGCCGCGCGGAATTCATCCAGCGCCTCGGGGCGGGCCTCAAGCACCAGCGCGTCACCCTGATTCAGTGTTGCATGGGCCGACCGGCCATAGCGGCGCTTGCCGTCGCGGATCAGGCCGATGATGGCGACGTCAGATTTCTCGGCATCTTCATAAAGCTCGCTGACCCGTTTGCCGATCAACGGCGATTCCGGTGGGACGGTTAGTTCTGCGATATATTCGGCCAGCGCCTCAGAGGTTTCGGTTTGCGGTCCCCGGTTCGGGATCAATCGCCAGCCCACCAACGAGACAAAGGCAAGCCCGGCAATCGCAGCAATGCCACCCACAGGGGCGAAATCGAACATACGAAAGGGCTCGCCCAAAGTTTCTGCGCGGATTGAGGCGATGATGATGTTCGGTGGCGTGCCAATTAGGGTCGCCATCCCACCCAGAATTGTTGCAAAGCTGAGCGGCATTAGGGTCAGGCCGACGGCTCGTCCGGCTTTTCGTGCGGTCTGAATGTCGACCGGCATCAATAGGGCCAAGGCAGCGACGTTATTCATGAAGGCGGACAGAACCGCCCCGATACCGCCCATCAAGGCGATATGGGCCCCAAGGCCGCGTGACGCGTCAACCAAGGATCGCGTGATCAGGAATACCGCACCGGACCGGACCAGTCCGGCCGAAACGACCAGAACCAGCGCGACGATGATGGTCGCCGAGTGACCAAAACCGGCAAAAGCGTCATCGACGGGCACGACACCCAACACCACTCCGACCAGAAGCGCGGAAAACGCAACAAGATCATAGCGAAACCGCCCCCAAAGCAGCATTCCGAATACAGTGGCAAAGAGAGCGAAAAGTATGATCTGATCTGTCGTCATACCGCCAACATACTCGCAGAAGAAGCCGTCGCAAGCCGGTCTCTTGATCCCATGGCCCGCAAACGTCTATATGGGCGCCAAATACGCAAACACTATCACGAGGACGCACCATGGCAGGCCACTCCAAATGGGCCAATATCCAGCACCGCAAGGGACGTCAGGACGCCGCGCGGTCCAAACTGTTTTCCAAGCTGTCAAAAGAGATCACTGTTGCCGCTAAGATGGGCGACCCCGACCCCGACAAGAACCCGCGTCTGCGTCTGGCGGTGAAAGAGGCCAAGTCAAACTCGGTCCCCAAAGACGTGATCGACCGGGCGATCAAGAAATCGCAGGCGGGCGATGGCGACGAATACGAAGAAATCCGGTATGAGGGCTATGGCCCCAACGGAGTGGCCGTCATCGTCGAGACGATGACCGACAACCGGAACCGGACCGCATCGACCGTGCGCTCGACCTTTTCCAAGAATGGCGGCAATCTTGGCGAGACCGGCTCCGTCGGCTTTATGTTCGAACGCAAGGGTGAAGTGGTCTATCCAGATACGGTTGGTGATGCCGACACCGTGTTCGAAGCGGCCATTGAGGCAGGCGCGGAAGATGTTGAAAGCTCGGACGAAGGTCATATCATCTGGTGCGCCGACACCGATCTGAACGACGTCTCGAACGCGCTCGAGGCCGCGCTGGGTGAAACGGAATCCACCAAACTGGTTTGGAAGCCAAGCACCACGACCGAGCTGGGGCTTGAGGATATGCAAAAGCTGATGAAGTTGGTCGATGCGCTGGAAGATGATGATGACGTTCAGCGCGTCACAACCAATTTCGAAGCATCGGATGAGGTGATGGCGCAGCTTTGATCTGCCCCGCATCCTGAGATTTGGAAACCCGGCCCTCAGGCCGGGTTTTTTTGTTGGTTGGAGGATAGGGCTATTGGCCGATCAGGTTCGAACTCATAGGCTGGGTCGAATAGCTGGAGCAGCGAGTCAAAGTGCAGATGACCGAACCCCAATCTGAATTGGCCAAACGTAATGTGCCCGTCCTGACCGGGCAGAGCATTCTGTCCCAGGTCGCCTGGACCCTTGGCAGCCCGTCCATTGTCTTGCCGTTTCTTGCGGTTTCGCTGGAACTTCCGATGTTCATCGCCGGTGCGCTGGTTTCGATCCGTATGGTCGGCAGCATGATAGCCGATGTGTTTCTGGCCCAGGTGATTGCGCTGCGCGAACGGAAGAAACGCAGCATCGCGATGACCGAGGTTGTGATCGGGGCGTGCCTTGTCATGGCTCTGGCAGCGGCGGCGACGGGCAGCGTCACGTTGACAGCAATATCCTTTGTTGCCGCATTTTTTGTGATCGGTCTGGTGGATGAGATCCAGACATTGCTGTTCACAGACCTGCTGGGCGACCACGTTCAGTCCAGATCACGGATGATCATGCGATACCTGCAGTTAGGGGCCGGAGGGCTGGCGGCCATTGGTCTTGTGCTGTTGGTCCACCAGATCACGCTGGGCAACCCTCCGTTTGCGCGGCATTCGGTTGTGATTGGGGTGTCAGTTGTGTTCTTCCTGCTGTCGGGCCTATCCATCCTCGCGATGTCCGAGGTCCCGCATCACAGAACTTCCGACGCACATGAGGGCGAAAGCAAAAGGCATTGGTCCGAATATCTCACTGACATTTTGTCGATGTTCAACCACGCCTGGTTCCGGCGCTATATGGTGATGCGCCTGCCGATTGTGGTTGTTGGCCTGTCGGTTCCGTTCTTTGCCCTGATGGCGGCCGAGGCGCATCACAGTTCAGCCAGGGGTCTGACCGCCATGATCATTTCCTCGGCCTCTGGATATCTGGTTGCGGCACCCCTGTGGCAGTTCGTTAACCTGAAATCCCACCGGGCGGTCATGGTCTCAGGCACTCTGATGGTGGCCCTGACCGGAGCAGGGCTGCTGGCGGTCCATTACCTCCATATCGATCATGAGGTGCACACCCATGCGATTGCCCTGTTTGTGGTGACCGTGGCGGTCACGGGTATCAGCAGTGCTCGAAAGCTGTATTTTCTGGATGTCGCCCCGTTTGATCAGCGGGTCAAAGGCGCGGCTGCGGTGAAAAGCATCTCGCGGATTGTTGCGGTCATCGTGTCGGCGGCGCTGGCAGGTCTGGCCCATATGCACGAGGTCTCGGCGGCGGTTGCGATCATTGTTGCGGTCAGCCTGTTCGCGGCGTTCGCTTGTTTCTGGGTGGTGACGCCAATTCCCAAATCACCCGCGCCGACCTGATCCCCCGTTGCTGTCTATCGCTGAATAAGCCCGTCGGTGGCCGCGCGCTTTACTGCGACGGTCAGCGGCGACAGGGCCGAGGATAAGACCCGCCCGACCTGCCAGGTCAGCGGCACATCAAGGGGTGCGTCTGGTATCAGAGGGCAGAGCCGACCATCTGCCAGAGCCTGCTGGACTAACCCTGTCGGGTTCATTCCCCACCCAAGACCGGCAATCGCAGCGTCAACAAACCCATGCGAGGATGGCAGGAAATGCGATGGCGGGGAAATGTGGTGCCCGAACTCTTGCGCAAACCAGGCTTTCTGAAGACCGTCCTTTTGATTGAAGGTCAGGCACGGTGCCATGGCAAGGCTGCTTTTGGTTACACCGTCCCGAAACCATTTTTGCATAAAACCTGGGCTGGCCGTTGGAATATACCTGAAATCCCCAAGTGGATGGGTATCACAGCCAGAGACCGGTTGCCCTCCGGTGGTAACAGCCGCGCTGACCTCACCGCGGCGCAACCAATCGGCCGAATGGTCCTGATCATCAATTACCAGATCGAACAGCAACTCATCTGTTTGGGCCATCGCAGCGATGAACCATGTGGCCAAACTGTCTGCGGGAATTGCAATGCGCACCTGGGTCGGGCCAGAGGTTCCCCCCAACGCAAGTTCACGGGCCAGCTGTGCCTCAAGCAGCCCGATATCCTCGGCGTATCTGGCAATGCGCAAGCCGGCGGGTGTCGCTGTGCAGGGCGCACCACGAGTGATCAGAGCGGCGCCTATCCGATCCTCTAATGACTTGATCCGCTGCGATATCGCCGAAGGCGTCACCGACAGCTCTGTGGCGGCGGCGTCAAAGCTTCCGTGGCGTAGAATGGCCGAAAGTGCGGCAAGGTGATTGGGATCCAGCAACATTAGCAGAGCTTAACCAGGTGTATCTTCTTTAATTTGATAAATCGACTGACTGGCTCTAGTCAATCAAAACGAACACAGGAGGTTTCATGTCCGCATCTCTGATTTCCGGATTCGCTCTGGGCTTTAGTCTGATTTTGGCCATTGGTGCGCAGAACGCCTTTGTCCTGCGTCAAGGGCTGCGCCGCGAACATGTTTTTGCCCTGTGCCTGACCTGCGCCGTATCGGATGCCATTCTGATTGCGGCAGGGGTCGCCGGATTCGGAACGCTTGCTCAGACTGCTCCTTGGTTCGAGCCGGTCATGCGCTATGGCGGGGCTGTGTTTCTGACCTGGTACGGGTTGCGCAGCCTGCTATCGGCTTGGCGCGGCGGGTCTTCCATGGATGTCAGTGAAGGGACACGTTCAAGTCTGAGGTCTGTCCTGCTGACCGTGCTGGCATTCACCTGGTTGAATCCGCATGTCTATCTGGACACGGTGGTTCTGATCGGGTCGATATCTGCACAATATGATGACCGGTTGGCCTTTGCTATTGGAGCGATGCTGTCCAGCTTTGTCTTCTTCTTCTCGTTGGGCTACGGGGCAAGGATTCTGTCGCCGGTCTTTGCCCGCCCAAGGGCATGGCGGGTGCTGGATGTTGTTATCGGTTTTGTCATGCTGGCGATTGCGGCCAAGCTAGTGGCGATCTGAGGTCTTGTTCCCGCCTGTGTTTCGGTGTTGAACCGTTAACATGACAACTCAACCTAACACCTATCGGCCATTGGCGGGAATGTTCTGGATGTTTTCCGCCGGTCTGTCCTTTGTTGTCATGACTGCGCTCGTCAAATCTCTGGGCACCTCCATGGACCCGATACTGGCTGCATTTCTGCGCTTTGTCTTTGGGTTGGTGTTCCTACTGCCAGCGTTAAGGCTGATCGTTACGACACCTCTGACACGGAGGCATCTGACACTGTTCGGCATCCGCGGGGTGGTTCACGCCATTGCCGTGATGCTGTGGTTCTTTTCCATGACCCGAATTCCGTTGGCCGAAGTCACGGCTATGAACTACATGACGCCTGTCTATGTCACATTGGGTGCTGTGCTGTTTCTAGGCGAGAAGCTAGCCTTCCGCCGGATTGCCGCCATTGGTGTCGCATTGATCGGTGTAGCAATTATTCTCCGACCTGGGTTTCGGGATATCTCGGTTGGTCACGTGACCATGTTGGGCACTTCGTTGACGCTTGGTGCATCCTACCTGCTGGCCAAGATGCTGGTGCGAGATCTGCCGCCCTCGGTCGTGGTTGCACATATGTCCATATGGGTGACGATGGCGCTGATACCTTTCGCCATTGCCGTGTGGTCCCCTCCAAGTCTCCATGATTTGGGTGTGCTGTTTCTGATTGCCTGTTTTGCCACACTTGGACACTATCTGATGACCTTGGCCCTGCAGGCCGCCCCCGTAGCAGTGACGCAGCCCGTCACATTCTTACAGCTGATCTGGGCCACGCTGGTTGGGGCGTTGGTTTTCCACGAAAGCGTAGATTTGTGGGTGGTCGCCGGGGGCACGCTGATTCTGTTGGCAGTCAGTTTTATTGCCTGGCGCGAGGCCGTGTTGAACCGCAGCAGCCTGACGACCCCCAGTATTGCACCTAAACTTTAGCCGGTTTCTGCCGAAAAAACGTTATTAATTGACGAGTCAATAAAAATCTCCTAGCGTTTTTCTATCAAAAGCAGTTGAGGGGTACGGATGCCGAAACTCGGAATGGAGCCAATCCGCCGTGATGCGATCGTAAAGGCAACGATTGCTGAGCTCGGGTCGAAAAAATCCCTCGATGTAACCGTCAGCCAGATCGCTAAGCGGGCTGGCATGTCCAGCGCGCTGGCACATCACTATTTCGGCGGTAAAGATCAGATTTTCCTGGCAGCGATGCGCCGCATCCTGTCGGATTTCGGGGCAGAGGTCCGGTCCGAACTGAAAGCAGCCACGCCAAGTGGACGCGCGCAGGCGATCATCCGGGCATGCTTTGCCCCATCCTGTTTCACGCCGGATGTGACGGCAGCGTGGATGACGTTCTACGTTCTTGCGCAGACCAATGACGACGCCCTGCGATTGTGGCAGATTTATCAGGCCCGTATCCGGTCTAACCTGGTTTATGCGCTGCGCCCGCATTTGGCCGATCCGGTTGAGGCGGCCGGGAACATGATCGCCTTGATCGACGGACTTTATATCCACGCCGCGCTGAGCGCCCCGGAAGAACCGCAACTGGCTGTAAACCACGCGATGCGCGTGCTCAGCACCTTGCTCGAGGCCGAGAAATGACAAAACCTAATATTCTGATCCTGATGGTGGATCAGTTGAACGGGACCCTTTTTCCTGACGGTCCTGTCGACTGGCTGCATGCGCCAAACCTGAAAAAGCTGGCCGAACGATCCACGCGATTTGCGAATGCCTATACGGCGTCGCCCCTGTGTGCGCCGGGTCGGGCCAGTTTTATGTCCGGTCAGTTGCCGTCGCGCACTGGTGTCTATGACAATGCCGCCGAGTTTGGCAGTGATATTCCGACATATGCCCACCATCTGCGCCGTGCAGGGTACTATACCTGTTTGTCGGGCAAGATGCATTTCGTCGGGCCCGATCAGTTGCACGGGTTTGAAGATCGCCTAACCACCGACATCTACCCCGCCGATTTCGGCTGGACCCCGGACTACCGTAAACCAGGCGAGCGGATTGACTGGTGGTATCACAATATGGGTTCGGTCACGGGCGCAGGTGTAGCCGAGATTTCCAACCAAATGGAATATGATGACGAGGTGGCCTATAACGCCAAGTCCAAACTATACGATCTTGCCCGTGGCAAGGACGACCGTCCATGGTGCCTGACTGTAAGCTTTACCCACCCGCATGATCCCTATGTTGCACGTCGCAAATACTGGGACCTGTACGAAGATTGCGAGCACCTTCTGCCCGAGATTACCGACCTTGGTTATGATAATCAGGACCCGCATTCGAAACGGATTTTTGATGCCAATGACTGGCGCAGCTTTGACATCACTCAAGAAGATACCCGCAAATCACGCCGCGCCTATTTCGCCAATATCTCTTATCTGGACGACAAGGTCGGAGAAATCCTCGAGGTGTTAGAGACCACGCGGCAAGAGGCGATCATCCTGTTCGTTTCGGATCATGGCGATATGCTTGGTGAACGCGGATTGTGGTTCAAGATGACCTTCTACGAAGGGTCATCCCGCGTCCCGCTGATGATTTGTGCGCCCGATCTGCCAGCGGGCCGGATCGACGCTCCGGTTTCGACCATAGATGTGACGCCGACCTTGGGTGCTCTTGCCGGTGTCGATATGGCAGAGATCGCGCCGTGGACAGATGGCGAAAACCTTGTGCCGCTGGCCAAGGGGCACGAGCGCAGTGCGCCGGTCGCGATGGAATATGCAGCCGAGGCCTCCTATGCGCCACTGGTGTCCTTGCGTTATGGCAAATGGAAATACAACCGATGTGCGCTAGACCCTGATCAACTGTTCGACCTCGAGGCGGACCCTTCCGAGTTGGAGAATCTCGCAGACAGGCCAGAGCACGCAGGAACGTTGCAGACCTTGCGTGCCAAGTCCGATGCCCGTTGGGATCTGGATCGGTTCGACGCCGAAGTTCGCGCCAGCCAGGCGCGTCGCTGGGTCGTGTACGAGGCGTTGCGCCAGGGCGGGTATTATCCTTGGGACTACCAGCCCCTGCAGAAAGCATCTGAGCGGTACATGCGTAACCACATGGATCTGAATATCGTCGAGGAAAGCCAACGCTTTCCACGCGGAGAGTAACAACCCGAATTAACAAGACCCTCTCCGGTCAGGCAGAGATTTTTCGATGAAAAATCTTGGCTCCGGTTGAGAATGGAGACCCGAAAATGGAAACAGATTTCGTCATCGTCGGCGCAGGTTCCGCAGGCTGCGCGATGGCATATCGTTTGAGTGAGGCCGGTGCCTCGGTTCTGGTGATCGAGCATGGCGGTACCGACATGGGCCCGTTTATCCAGATGCCCGCCGCGCTAAGCTATCCGATGAACATGTCGCGCTATGACTGGGGCTATCAATCCGAGCCTGAGCCGCATCTGAACAACCGCCGCCTGGCCTGCCCGCGAGGGAAGGTGATCGGCGGATCCTCTTCGATCAACGGAATGGTTTATGTGCGCGGCCACGCCCGGGACTTCGATACCTGGGCCGAGATGGGCGCGGATGGTTGGTCTTATGCGGATGTGCTGCCATATTACAAACGGATGGAGACCTGGCATGACGGCGGTCATGGTGGGGATTCCGCGTGGCGGGGCACTGACGGGCCGCTGCATGTGTCGCGGGGCCCGCGTGCGAACCCGCTGTTCCAGGCCTTTGTCGATGCGGGCCAGCAAGCCGGGTATGAAGTCACGGGCGACTATAACGGTGAAAAGCAAGAAGGCTTCGGCCCGATGGAGCAGACCGTCTGGAAAGGGCGGCGCTGGTCGGCGGCAAATGCTTATCTGCGGCCTGCGCTCAAGCGCGAGAACTGCGATATCGTGCGCGGTCTTGCGACCCGGATTGTTCTGGAAAACGGAAGCGCTGTTGGTGTTGAACTGATCCGTGGCGGCAAGACAGAGGTCATCCGCGCCCGCCGCGAAGTGGTCATCGCAGCCTCGTCCATCAATTCGCCGAAACTTTTGATGCTGTCTGGAATCGGCCCGGCTGCGCATTTGGCTGAGCAGGGGATCGGAGTTGTTGCAGACCGTCCGGGGGTTGGCGCAAATCTACAGGACCATTTGGAGCTGTATATCCAGCAAGCCTCGCTTCAGCCGATCACGCTCTACAAACACTGGAACCTGGTCAGCAAAGGCCTGATCGGGGCGCAATGGCTGTTCACCAAGACCGGCCTTGGTGCCTCGAACCAGTTCGAAAGCGCGGCCTTCATCCGATCAAGGCCGGGTGTCGAATACCCCGACATCCAGTACCACTTCCTGCCGATGGCGGTGCGCTATGACGGGCAGGCAGCGGCCGAGGGGCACGGGTTCCAAGCACATGTGGGTCCGATGCGATCGGAATCACGCGGTGCTGTGACATTGCGCTCGGCTCGACCCGAGGACGCACCTGTCATCCGGTTCAATTACATGAGCCAGGAAAAAGACTGGGAGGAGTTCCGCACCTGTATCCGCCTGACGCGAGAGATTTTCGGGCAAGAGGCGTTCAGACCCTTTGCCGGGAAAGAGATTCAGCCCGGTGCTGCGGTACAAACAGATGAAGAGTTGAACGCCTTTATCGCTGAGCATGCCGAAAGTGCCTATCATCCCTGCGGCACCTGCAGGATGGGACGGGCGGATGACCAGAACGCGGTTGTCGACTCCGAAGGCCGGGTGATCGGCGTGGATCGGCTGCGTGTGGCGGACAGTTCGATCTTTCCGCAAATCACCAACGGCAACCTTAATGCGCCGTCGATCATGGTGGGCGAGAAAGTCTCGGATCATCTGCTGGGCAAAGATCCGTTGCCCAAAGCCAATGATCAGCCTTGGATTCATCCGCAATGGGCCTCGGCGCAGCGCTGATTTGATCCGCGTCAAAGCGGGGGGAGTGGGACCAATATAGACCTGAATCGCAACGCATTTTCTAAGGAGCGAACAGGAATGTCCCACACCCCGCACGAATTGGCCGAAGAGTTTCCCGACAAGGTCGAATTGATCAGTCAGCTTAAACAGTCTGATGCGCATTTTTCTCGGCTGGCCGAAGAGTATCACGAGGTCAATCGTATCGTGCACCGCGCGGAAACTAACGTCGAGCCGATGGAGGACCTTGCCGAAGGCGAGCTGCGCAAGAAACGCGCCGCATTGAAGGATGAGATCTGGGCGATTTTGTCGAACGCTTAAGGGTTGGGCGGGGGCATTGCCCCCGTTTCGGCTGGCCGTGGTTTTAGGCCGGGTAAAGCTCAGGTGACTTCATAGGGTAAGGTTCCGCGGGTATGAGTGTCGATGGACAGGCGACGTTCCAGCGGAGGAACTGACCGTTGGTGGCAGTTCTGGCGTTCGCAGATCCGGCACGAGATACCTATGGGCTCGTAGGCACTGGCGTTTGAGATATCCAGATTGTCCGCATAAACCAACGCTTCGGCGTGGCGGACCTCGCATCCCAGCGCAATCGCATAGCGCCGGACAGGCGCTCCGTACGAACCGCCCGATTTCGAAACATCCCGCGCCAGCGAGATATAGCGGACCCCGTCCGGGGTTTCGGCTAGCTGCCGCAGGAAGTGACCCGGAGTTTCAAAGGCGCGGTGCACATTCCACAACGGGCAGGCACCGCCAAAGCGCGCAAATTGCAAGCGCGTGGCGGAGTGGCGTTTTGTGATCGTTCCGGCCTGATCCACCCGAACAAAGAAGAATGGTATCCCCTTTGCGCCGGGGCGCTGCAGCGTCGAAAGCCTGTGGGCCACCTGTTCGATGGATGCTCCAAAACGATTGCTAAGCAATTCCAGATCGTGGCGGTAAAGCTGGGCTGCACTGAGAAATTCGCCATAGGGCATCAGAGAGGCGCCAGCGAAATAATTCGCCAGGCCGATCTTCGCAATCGCGCGCGCCTCATCACTGTGAAATTTGGCGAAATCCAGTGTCGCTTCAAGCAGCTTGTCCTGATTGATTAGGGATACCTGCAAGAGCAGCTGAAACACTTGTGTTTGCGGTGCAATCCGTGATGACAGCAGCAATGTTTTGCTATCCGCATCGTATTTCCGGGTTTCTTCGATATCCGGGAACTGAACGCGAATACCATTTTCACCCAAGCTTTCGATTGCGGCGGCGCGAATTCCGCCTTTGTCCTGGGCGCGGCCAGAAAATCGTTCCGCAGCCCGGTCAACCGCGTCAATGTAGTTGTCGCAATAATGGAAAAAGTCTCGCACTTCTTCCCAGGGGCTGGCCTGAATCTGTGCGTCTTCACGTCCCAGGGCCTCGTCCAGCGAGGCCAGCCTTTCATGCGTCTGGCGATACGTGCGGTGCAGGGCGATAAACGCTCGGGCCATTGCGGGGGCGTTTGAAGCTGTCAGGCGCAGATCAGCGAGCGGTGGCATGGCGTCATCAAACACGGGGTCCGCCAGCGCCTCGCGCAGGTCTGAGACCAGACGTTCGCTGTCACCAGTGCTAAGTTCGGTCACGTCCATGCCGAATTCCTGCGCCAGAGCCAGAACAACCGTGGTCGAGATCGGGCGGTTGTTATTCTCCATCTGGTTCAAATAGGGAAGCGAAACCCCCAGTTTGGCTGCGAATTCCTTTTGTGTCAGCGTCAGGCGCGTGCGCATTTCACGCAGTTTTGCACCAGCATAGAGCTTTTGGGTCGCCATGGCGTGCCTTTGCAACTTTTCTAATCTTGAACGCTAGCTTTGCAAACCGTCCTGCGCAAGGCGTGTTACAGGCCCAAATACCGTTCGCGCCGGATCACGATGGCAATAGCAACGATGGCAAATGTTGCAGAGGCCAACATCAGCCACAGCAGCGGCATCGCGCCTGTTTCATGGGTTAGTATTGCGCCCGTGAGCGCGCTCAGGCCAGCTCCGCCGCCCAGCATGATGGCCCCGCTCAGCCCAGATGCTGTCGCGGCCAGGTGCGGGCGGACGGACAGTGCGCCTGAAGTTGCGTTTGGAATGGTCATACCATTGCCCACACCAACAATGGTCATGAACCCAAAGAAGCTGAGAACCGAGCCGAAGCCCGTAAGGAACACGATCGTCGACAGTGCAACACCGGTTGCGTTCATCCAGCACCCCCAAAGAACCATCCGGTTCACGCCAAAGCGGACAGAGAACCTGCCGCTGAAGAAGTTGCCGAAGAAATAACCCACCGCGGGGGCGCCGAAGTAAATGCCAAGTTCTGACGCTGTTAGGCCGAACAGTTCAGTCCCGACGAAAGGCGCGCCGCCCAGATAGGCGAAAAAAGCGCCCGACGACAGGGCTGAGGCCATGGAATAGCCCCAGAACCGAGGGGATCTTAGCAATTCCGGGTATTCACGAAACTGCTGCAGCAAGGTCAGCCCGCTTTTGCGGGATGTTTCTCCGAAGTCGGAATAGGTCAGCATTAGCGCCAGTAGGCCCAGCCCGAAAGGAAGCCAGAAATTTGCCTTCCAGCCAAAGCTCTCTTCCAGAAAGCCGCCGATGGCAGGGCCGATCATTGGAACAATGGCCATTCCCATGGTGACATAGCCGATCATCGAAGCGGCTTGATCTGCTTCGTAAAGGTCTCGCACCGCTGCGCGGCTAAGGACCATTCCAACTGCTACGACCGCTTGAAACATCCTGAAGGCCAGAAATACTTCGGCGTTCGGGGAGTAGATGCAACCCAGTGTCGCAATCAGAAACAGAACCAATCCCCAGAGAATAACCGGCCTGCGGCCCACCTTATCTGCGATGGGGCCGATCAGAATTTGGATTACTGCGCTGATCATCAGATACAGAGCGATCGACAGCTGCATGACTTTGTAGTCTGCGTCAAAATACGCGGCCATATTGGGCAGGCTGGGAAGGAAAAGATTCAAGCTCAGTGCTGACAGCCCGGATAGCATCACAAGTGTGGCAATGGTGGGGGGCGAACGACGCGCTGGCGAAAAAGTAAACTGCATGGTTCACATGTATAGTGACGGTTTTTGGGATTGCCATCCGTGACCGTGTCTCAGTGCGAAACTTTGCATGTTTACAATTACCCGGAACTGTATTTTCAAAGATTTGCAAATTTGCCGAATGAGGCTTTGGTCTGAACGAAACTAAGTATAGTGTCGCGCCAAATTTCAAAGGGGATCATCGTTATGAAAGACATCCTTTCCGAGCTTGAAGGCCGCCGCAACGATGCACGGCTGGGGGGTGGGCAAAAACGTATTGATGCGCAGCATGCGCGGGGAAAGCTGACCGCACGCGAACGCATAGAGCTGTTAGTGGATGAAGGCAGTTTCGAAGAATTCGACATGTTTGTCAGCCATCGCTGCACGGATTTCGGGATGGAAAATCAAAAGCCTGCAGGCGATGGTGTCGTCACCGGATGGGGCACAATCAATGGTCGTATGGTCTATGTCTTCAGCCAGGATTTCACCGTTTTCGGCGGGTCTCTGTCGGAAACCCACGCGCAGAAAATCTGCAAGATCATGGACATGGCAATCCAGAATGGTGCTCCGGTGATCGGCATCAACGATTCGGGTGGTGCGCGAATCCAGGAAGGTGTGGCCTCGCTTGCGGGTTATGCCGAGGTGTTCCAGCGTAACATCATGGCCTCGGGCGTGGTTCCGCAGATCAGTGTGATCATGGGCCCCTGCGCCGGTGGCGCTGTCTACAGTCCGGCGATGACCGACTTTATCTTTATGGTCAAAGACACCTCGTACATGTTTGTGACAGGCCCCGATGTCGTCAAGACCGTCACCAATGAGGTTGTAACCGCCGAAGAGCTGGGTGGTGCATCGACCCATACCAAGAAATCCTCGGTTGCCGACGGTGCATTCGAAAACGATGTCGAAGCACTGGCCGAAGTGCGCCGTCTTGTCGATTTCCTACCGTTGAACAACAAGGAAAAACCGCCCGTTCGTCCCTTCTTTGACGAACCGGGCCGGATTGAGGCTTCGCTGGATACATTGATTCCGGACAACCCGAACACGCCTTATGACATGAAAGAACTCATTGCCAAAGTGGCGGACGAGGGTGATTTTTACGAGATTCAAGAAGATTACGCCAAGAACATCATCACGGGCTTTATCCGTCTGGAAGGTCAGACCGTAGGTGTTGTAGCCAACCAGCCGATGGTGCTGGCCGGCTGTCTGGATATCGACAGCAGCCGAAAAGCCGCGCGCTTCGTCCGGTTCTGTGATTGCTTTGAAATTCCGATTTTGACACTGGTCGACGTGCCGGGCTTTTTGCCGGGAACCTCGCAGGAATATGGCGGTGTGATCAAACATGGCGCAAAACTGCTGTTTGCCTATGGCGAGGCGACCGTTCCGAAGGTCACAGTGATCACCCGAAAGGCCTATGGCGGTGCCTATGACGTGATGGCATCCAAACATCTGCGTGGCGATTTCAACTATGCTTGGCCAACCGCCGAGATCGCGGTGATGGGGGCCAAGGGCGCGACCGAAATCATCCACCGTGCGGATCTGGGCGATGCCGAGAAAATCGCACAGCACGCTCAGGACTATGAGGACCGGTTCGCCAATCCGTTTGTGGCTGCGGAACGTGGATTCATTGATGAGGTGATCATGCCGCATTCGACCCGCCGCCGCGTATCGCGAGCTTTTGCAAGCTTGCGTAACAAGCAACTGAAAAACCCCTGGAAAAAGCACGATAACATTCCGCTGTAAGCTGAAGGTCGCGGGTCAGGTGCTCTGGTGTGCCTGCCTCTCGGCACGTTGGTGTAAAGACCCCCAAACGGCGAATTTGACTTTGAGAGCAAAGCTGCTAAATGAAATGCCTTATTGGACATAGAAAAGCGCGAGCCAGTAGGCATGCGCGCGCGATCCCGGAGAGAGGAGCTCGCCTTTGGTGGGTCTGGGATCGCGCCTTATGTCTGGCAATTCTCTGTCTTGGTTCGCCTACATTCGCTGAAGCATTGGTGCCGGTGCCCTCTGGGCAGCCTGTACATCTGAACGACGTCCTGCTGGACAACAATCCGGGCGAGTTATGGCTGCGCTTTCGGTTCATCGCGCCACAGATCGGCTCGGATGTGGGACGCATTGGATATGATGTCGCCACGATCGACATGGAGCACCTGTGTCAGACGCTGGCCGTGGCCTATGTCGCGCACCACAAGCTGGAACCAGCCAGGGTTGTGATTTCCCTGTCGAACAAGCCGATAGATTTTGGCCATACCGCGCCGGATGCCACGCAGTTCTTCGAAGCGTATCTTCTGCAGGATTCCCAATGTGTCTGGGACGGAGGGATTTGAGAATGGTTGTCAATTACCACAATTTCTGTGCATTCCCCTTCGCCTCAAAGGACCTTAGCGAAGAGGCGCTGAAATGTTGAAACATCGCGGATTTCCCGGCCGTCTGACCGGGACGGATTATCAATTCACTATCAGACGGGCCAACCCAAAGGGTGTTACCCCACTGACAACGCGTGAACGGTTCCGGGATCGTAAACCTGCTGATCGTCGCGCGGATGCAGCCTTTATCGAGGCCTTGTGGGAGCATTTTGGCGACCAGCCATTCGAACGTGGCAATCTGGATGCCGGTCGCCTGAGCTGGTTTTTCGGGCGTGAGGTCATTCCGGCGGAGGATCCGTTTGACCCCGCCAGCTATGATGCATTGCTGGTCATTGATCCGAGCGTGGCCAGAGCCTCGTTTCCTGACATTTTCGGCGGGGATAGCTGAAGGTGATCGACGTCGTCGCACATAAACGCCTTGGAAATTCCAACAGGGTTTCTTTGCCCCGGTTGGGCCAAGAAGGATATGTGCGCTGTGCAGATCGGGCGCGTGACAATCGCGCAAAATACCTGAGGGAAAGGCCGCAAACCACTGATTCTATGGCCTGTATAACCCGTGGCTTGGTCGCGGGAGAACCATCAAGGCTCGGGCAGGAAAAAGGCCAGTCGGCGGGGGGTGGCCGCGGCGACTTAGGATCGAATTCTTCAGGTCATGTGATCTCAGGTAGCGTTGATAAAACAAAGGCTTGCGTGACTGTCGGGGTGCGAATTTCGCCCTGCCCAACCAAAGTTCATGCGAGCGGAATCGGCGCGTTTCTGCGCGATATTTCGCTGAATGGGCAGATTCTGGCCGGAAATTTCACCACTGGCCAATCCCGGTTTGCAGGTGCAACCGGGCCGTGCATGGTGAGCGGGTCGTGCGGCTCTACTTTGCCTGCGTCGCACGCGCACCTACTATTCCGTACCCCTTCCTTCCGCGGGCAGGCTTGTGGTTTTCACAATGTCCTGCCCGCGTTTTTCTTTGTGCAAACTTCAGTCATTGGATGGCATAAAACTGCGCAAATGGGCATTTCGGTACGCTCGTTATTGAATAACAGTGGCGATTTCCCGCATCTGGCTCTGAAATTGTTAAAAAACCAAAAAGGGCAGACATCATGCGAATCTCGAAAGTCATTCTTGCAATGGCGACCTGTGCAGGGCTCGCGGCGTGCGGAGACTCGACCGGCGAGCAGGCGTTGCTTGGCGGCGGAGCCGGCGCCGTTGGCGCGGCAGTCGTCAGTGCCGACCCGCTGTTGGGTGCCGTGGTCGGCGCGGCAGGCAACGTGCTTTACTGCAAGACCCAGAACAACTGTAGATAACGAAATCTTCGGGGCCCCCGTCGCCCCGACCGTCATCGCGCGACACGCCGTCGTGGGGCCATTGCCCCGCGGCGGCGTTTTGCGTTTCCAGAACTTCAAGACAGAGGACGTTCCATGTTCAACAAGATCCTGATCGCCAACCGGGGCGAGATCGCCTGCCGGGTTATCAAAACCGCCCGCAAGATGGGCATCGGCACGGTCGCCATCTATTCTGACGCGGACAAGAACGCCCTGCATGTATCGATGGCGGATGAGGCGGTGCATATTGGCCCACCGCCTGCAAACCAGTCCTATATCGTCATCGACCGCGTGATGGAGGCAATCCGTCAGAGTGGCGCGCAGGCGGTTCACCCGGGGTATGGTTTTCTGTCGGAAAACTCGAGATTCGCCCAAGCGCTGGATGCCGAAGGCGTGGCCTTTATCGGCCCTCCGGTCGGTGCGATTGAAAGCATGGGTGACAAGATCACCTCTAAAAAGATCGCGCAAGAGGCCGGTGTCTCTACGGTTCCGGGCTATATGGGCCTGATCGAAGACGCCGACGAGGCCGTCAAGATTTCGAATGAGATCGGATATCCGGTCATGATCAAGGCCAGTGCTGGTGGCGGTGGTAAGGGTATGCGGATCGCATGGACCGACGACGAGGCGCGCGAAGGGTTCCAGTCCTCTAAGAACGAAGCCGCGAATTCCTTTGGCGATGACCGGATTTTCATCGAGAAATTCGTGACCCAACCCCGTCACATCGAGATTCAGGTTCTATGCGACAGCCATGGTAATGGCATCTATCTGGGCGAACGCGAATGCTCGATTCAGCGCCGAAACCAGAAGGTTGTGGAAGAGGCGCCATCGCCTTTCTTGGACAAGGCGACACGCAAGGCAATGGGCGAACAGGCGGTGGCCCTGGCCAAGGCTGTGGATTATGCCAGCGCTGGCACGGTCGAGTTTATTGTTGATGGTGACAAGAACTTCTATTTTCTGGAAATGAACACACGCCTGCAGGTGGAACACCCGGTGACCGAACTGATCACTGGTGTCGATCTGGTCGAACAGATGATCCGCGTCGCGGCCGGTGAGAAGCTGTCGATCTCGCAGGACGATGTCACACTGACCGGCTGGGCGATTGAAAACCGTTTGTATGCCGAAGATCCTTACCGTGGCTTCTTGCCGTCCATTGGTCGTTTGACGCGCTACCGCCCGCCTCAGGAAACTGCCGCTGGTCCGCTGTTGGTAAATGACAAATGGCAGGGTGAGGCCCCCAGCGGAGAGGCCGCCGTTCGCAACGATACCGGCGTCTATGAAGGCGGCGAGATCAGTATGTATTACGATCCGATGATCGCCAAATTGTGCACCTGGGCCCCGACCCGTGATCAAGCGATTGAGGCGATGCGGGTGGCGCTGGACAGTTTCGAGGTCGAAGGCATCGGGCACAATCTGCCGTTCCTGTCGGCAGTGATGGATCACCCGATCTTCATCAAGGGCGAGATGACTACCGCGTTCATCGAAGAACAGTACCCCGATGGGTTCCAGGGCGTAGAGCTGCCCGAGGCTGACCTGCGCCAGATCGCAGCCTCCTGCGCCGCCATGCACCGGGTGGCCGAGATTCGCCGCACCCGTGTATCGGGCCGGATGGACAACCATGAACGCAAGGTCGGCAAACGCTGGGTCGTGACCCTGCACGGCCAGGAATACGCAGTTCAGGTGAATGCCGATAAAGAGGGCGCGACGGTCAAATTCGAAGACGGCGCGACATTGCGCGTGGCCTCGGAGTGGACGCCGGGCGACCAACTGGCGGTGCTGGACGTAGACGGTAGCCCGCTGGTTCTGAAGGCCGACAAAATCTCGGGCGGGTTCCGGATCCGCAACCGGGGCGCGGATATGAAGGTGCATGTGCGCCGTCCGCGTCAGGCGGAACTGGCCAAGCTGATGCCCGAGAAACTGCCGCCGGATACGTCGAAACTGCTGCTCTGCCCGATGCCTGGCCTGATCGTAAAGGTCGATGTCGAAGTGGGCCAAGAAGTGCAGGAAGGTCAGGCGCTGTGCACCATCGAGGCGATGAAGATGGAAAACATCCTGCGCGCCGAGAAAAAAGGCACCGTTGCCAAGATCAACGCAGGCCCCGGCGACAGCCTCGCCGTGGATGATGTGATCATCGAGTTTGAATGATCATGACCACGCGTTTGACATATCCTGCAAGGGAACCGGCGGTCGCCGCCGGGGCCGTCGGGTATGGGAAACGCGTTCAGCCGCCCTCGCGCCGTTCACGGATTTCGCGTTGGCGCAGGGGGGTCTTGTCGATGGAGCGACCGATTTCACGCACGCTCCAAGGGGAAGGCTTGCGCAGTTTGACCACGCCGTCCTTGTCGACAAACACCATCTGGAACCCGCGCGGGCGCAGTTTTGACCGGATGGGCGAGCGGGCGTCAGGGTCAGTGTCGATCAGAACGACCACATCGCGGTCGCGCATGACGTCCTCCCCTTCCAAAAGCATGTCGACCTGCTGCTGGAATCGCGGGTCAGCAGGTGTATCGGCAAAGACAACAATGGGCCGCTTGATCCACAGATATTCGCTGAGCTCGCTATCCCCCACAGGGCGGATAAATTCATCGTCAGCCGGGGCTGCCCCGTCAGCTGCAAGGGCCGCCAGTGGAAATAGCGCCGAAAAAACAAAGGCTAGCGTTCGTGTCATTGGGCCTCCTGTTGGATTGAATATAGTCCCTGCGCGCCCGAATGCGACCAACGAAATGCACGCAGCCCATAAAATATTGCGTCCCACCCAATTCGAATGGGCGCAACCACGGATGATAACGCGCGGGCCATGCCCTTGCGCGACCCGAATTGAGAAAAGGATATCGCAATGACCAATAGGAAAGACTGGCAGGCGCTGGCCGAGAAAGAGCTGCGCGGTCGCCCGTTGGACGACCTGACAAAAGAGACGCTGGAAGGCATCGCCGTCAAGCCACTCTATACACAGGAAGATACGGCTGATCTGCCGCATATGGACTCCATGCCCGGGTTTGGGCCGTTCACGCGCGGGGTAAAGGCGACAATGTATGCCGGTCGTCCTTGGACGATCCGCCAATATGCGGGGTTTTCCACCGCCGAAGAATCGAATGCCTTCTACCGTCGCAATCTGGCGGCGGGTCAGCAGGGGGTCTCGGTGGCTTTCGACCTGGCGACGCACCGCGGTTATGACAGTGACCATCCGCGCGTTGTCGGTGACGTGGGCAAGGCCGGTGTGGCCATCGACAGCGTCGAGGACATGAAGATCCTGTTCGATGGCATCCCCTTGGACAAGGTCTCGGTTTCGATGACCATGAACGGGGCGGTGGTTCCAATTCTGGCCAGTTTTATCGTTGCAGGTGAAGAGCAGGGGCATGACAAGTCCGTCCTGTCCGGCACTATTCAGAATGACATTCTGAAAGAGTTCATGGTGCGCAACACCTATATCTACCCGCCTGAGCCTTCGATGAAGATCATCTCGGACATCATTGAATTCACATCGAATGAAATGCCCAAGTTCAATTCGATCTCGATCTCGGGCTATCACATGCAAGAGGCCGGGGCGAACCTTGTGCAAGAGCTGGCCTATACGCTGGCTGATGGGCGCGAGTATGTACGCGCCGCGACGCAGGCCGGGATGGACGTAGACAAGTTCGCCGGGCGTTTGTCGTTCTTCTTTGCCATCGGCATGAACTTTTTCATGGAGATCGCCAAACTGCGCGCCGCGCGTACGCTTTGGCACCGGGTGATGACGGATTTTGGTGCGAAATCAGAGCGTTCCAAGATGCTGCGGACCCATTGCCAGACATCCGGCGTGTCGCTGCAGGAGCAGGACCCCTATAACAACGTGATCCGCACCGCCTATGAAGCGATGAGCGCGGTTCTAGGCGGCACGCAGTCGCTGCACACCAATGCGTTGGACGAGGCGATTGCGCTGCCCACCGATTTCTCTGCTCGCATTGCACGGAACACGCAGCTGGTCCTGCAAGAGGAAACCGGGGTGACCGATGTGGTCGATCCGCTGGCCGGGTCTTACTATGTTGAAAGCCTGACCAATGAGCTGGTCGAAAAAGCCTGGGCTCTTATGGAAGAGGTCGAGGAAATGGGCGGCATGACCAAGGCCGTTGCATCCGGCATGCCAAAGCTTCGGATAGAAGAAAGCGCCGCCCGACGGCAGGCGATGATCGACCGGGGTGACGAGGTAATCGTCGGCGTCAACAAGTACCGCAAGGAACGGGAAGACCCGATAGACATTCTGGATGTCGACAACGTGGCTGTCCGCGAGGCGCAGGTAGCACGTCTGGAACGCATCCGTGCCACGCGCGATGAGGCTGCCTGCCAAAAGGCGCTGGACACCCTGACGACCACCGCCCGCGATGGCGGCAACCTGCTGGCCGCTGCTGTCGAAGCCGCCCGTGCCCGCGCATCCGTAGGAGAGATCAGCATGGCAATGGAAAAGGAATTTGGTCGCCACCGCGCCGAGGTCAAAACGCTGGCCGGTGTTTATGGGGCCGCCTATGAGGGCGACGAAGGTTTTGCCGCCATCCAGAAGTCCATTGAGGATTTTGCTGAGGCCGAAGGCCGTCGCCCGCGCCTGCTGGTCGTCAAGATGGGGCAGGACGGGCATGACCGGGGGGCCAAGGTGATCGCCACAGCCTTTGCCGATATCGGCTTTGACGTGGACGTTGGCCCGCTGTTCCAAACGCCGGCCGAGGCAGCACAAGACGCGGTGGACAATGACGTCCATGTCGTCGGCATTTCGTCTCAGGCAGCCGGGCACAAGACGCTGGCCCCGCAGCTGGTCGAAGAACTGAAAAAGGCCGGGGCTGAGGATATCATCGTCATCTGCGGAGGTGTCATCCCACAACAGGATTATAAGTTCCTCTATGATCACGGGGTTAAGGCGATCTTTGGTCCGGGTACGAATATTCCCGAGGCGGCACAAGATATCCTGCGCTTGATCGGCGATTCCAAAGATTGAACCGGCGTCAAGATTTTTCGTCGAAAAATCTTGTGATCCAGCGCCTTTGAGGAAAACATACGGCCAGATCCTTGCGGTCGGGTCGTTTGTCTTTTTGGGGGGCTTATTCGTGTTACTTGATCATCTGGCGGTTGCTGGCGAAACGCTTGAAGAGGCCTCGGCACATGTCGAACAGGCGCTGGGCGTCCCCTTGCAGGATGGCGGCAAGCACGAGAAATTCGGAACTCATAACCGGTTGTTGGGCCTGCGGGACGGTTTCTATCTGGAAGCCATCGCGATTGACCCAGATGCACCCAATCCACAAAGAACCCGCTGGTTTGATCTGGATCGGTTTCAGGGCGCTCCCCGCCTGACCAACTGGATTTGCCAGGTTCCGGTTATCGAGACCTCACTGATGGTCTTTCCTGACGGAGTCGGCCAACCGATCGACCTAAACCGTGGCGCGCTGCGTTGGCGCATGGCGGTGCCCCCGAACGGGCGCTTGCCGTTCGACAACCTCTTTCCAGCGCTCATCCAATGGCAGGGCGATCTGCACCCGGCAAACATGCTGAACGACAGCGGTTGCCGTCTGCGCCGCCTGATTGTCTACCACCCTGACGCGCTGGACCTCGCCAAAGCGCTAGGCCCGTTAGAGCGTGTTGAGTTTGACAGCGGCCCGGCGGCGTTGCGTGCCGAAATCGACACACCGCACGGGGTACGGGTATTGGAATGAACATCCGGCAAGCCCAGCCAGAAGATGCACCCGCTGTTGCGGCAATCTGGAATGCGATCATCCGCGACACGCTGGTGACCTTCACCACCGAATTGCGCAACGATGACACCGTTGCCTTGGATATCGTCTCCAGGGGGGCGGCGTTTCTTGTGGCTGAGAGCGACGGCGTTGTTCTGGGATTCGCAACCTATGGCGCGTTTCGGTCGGGGCCGGGCTATGCCCACACCCGCGAACATTCGATCCTGTTGGCACCGCAGGCGCGGGGCCAGGGGATAGGCCGCACATTGTTGCAGGCCTTGGAAGCCCGCGCACAGATGGACAATGTTCATGTTCTGATTGCGGGCATTTCCTCGGCCAACCCTGCGGCCATCGCTTTCCATACGGCTGCCGGATTTACACAAGTGGGCCTGATGCCCGAGGTGGGGTTTAAATGCGGTCAGTGGTTAGATCTTGTGCTGATGCAGAAAATTCTTGCCCCGCAGTGATCTGTCGCACCTGACAGTCGCGACGGAGCGGGTTAGGGTGCGCTCATGTCGATTTGGACCCGTATATCCGATGCGCTAAGCGCGCTTGCACAGGGCGAAAGCCTGACGGCCGTGTTCGAGAAACTGCGCACGCCGCCGGAACGCTCGGTCGCCTTTGCGATTGCGGTCATCGCCCTGGGGGCCAAGATGGCCAAGGCCGACGGGCAGGTCACGCGAGACGAGGTTACTGCCTTTCGGGACGTATTCCAGATCGCGCGCGAAGATGAGGCCGGTGCAGCCCGTGTTTTTGACATGGCGCGCACCGATGTCGCCGGGTATCAGGAATATGCCAGCAAAATTGCCTATATGTTCGCAGAAGACAGCACCACCTTGTGCGACCTGATGGAGGGGCTGTTTCATATCGCAATGGCCGACGGGTTTTATCATCCCAACGAAAATAAGTTTCTGGAAGATGTCAGCCGGATATTCGGTCAGACCGATGCTCAGTTTCTGGCCTTACGCGCACGGTTTGTACCGGATGCACCAAAGGATCCCTATACGGTGCTGGGTGTGCCGCGGAATATGCCTCTGCCCGACATTCGTAAGGTCTGGCGGCAACTTGTACGCGACACTCATCCCGACGCCATGATGTCACGAGGCGTTCCGGAAGAGGCCATTCGTCTGGCCGAAAAAAAGATGATCGACATCAATCGCGCCTGGGATGAAATCAAAGGCGCGCAGGCCTGAACCGATGCGATTGGCAACCTACAATATTGAATGGTTCGCCAATCTCTTCGACCGGCAAGACCGCTTGATCGTAGATGACAGCTGGTCCGGCAGATACAATGTCACCAAAGCTGAACAGATCGAGGCCATCGCAAAAGTGCTGACGGCAATCGACGCGGATGCCGTGCTGATTGTTGAAGCTCCGAATACTGGTAAGACGCAGAATACGGTGCGTGCGCTGCAAGGGTTTGCCGAAGCGTTCGATCTGCGCATAGGAAACGCGATCATGGGGTTTCCGAACGATACCCATCAGGAACTTGCGTTTCTTTTCGATCCTCAGATCCTGTCATTGCGCCATGATCCCAAAGGAAACAAGGAAGGAAAAGGGGCTGCCCCTCGTTTTGATGGCGTGTTCAAGATCGACCTGGATATTGATGCAACCGAGGATCATGTGCGCTTTTCCAAGCCGCCAATGGAGTTGTCAGCGCAGACGTCAGGCGGGGCGACGTTTCGACTGATCGGAGCGCATCTGAAATCCAAAGCCCCGCATGGGGCAGAAAGCCGCGATGAGGCGATCCGGATATCCATCGCCAATCGACGCAAACAGCTTGCACAGGCTGTCTGGTTGGGGCGGCGAGTACAGGCGCATATTGCGGCTGACGAGCATGTCATCCTTTTGGGCGATCTCAACGACGGGCCGGGCTTGGATGAGTTTGAAAACCTGTTCGGGCGCTCATCTGTCGAAATCCTGTTGCAGACCGGTCTGTTCGATCCGCATGCAGTGATGGCAAACGAGGCTGAACCCGAAATCTTACCCTCGTCCGCGCGCTTTGTGCGCCGCGACAGGGCTGATCATCTTGAGGCGCTGTTGGATTATGTCATGATCAGCGAAGGGCTGCGTGTTAAGCGCCCGAAATGGCGCATATGGCATCCTTACCAGGACCCTGCCTGCTATGCCTCGCGGGACCTGCACGAGGCGCTGCTGACAGCCTCGGATCACTTCCCTGTCACGCTGGATATTGATCTGTGACCTTTCATCGCCAGCGTGGGCGACTTATATCTGAAGCATGAAAAAGTTCATTTCAATATGCGTGGTCACAGCGGCCATGGGCGTTCCGGCACAGGCAGAGGACGACGCAGGCAAATCCTTGATGGAACAAGGGGCTGAGTTGTTCTTTGAAGGGCTGCGTCAGGAAATGGAACCCGCGCTTGAAGATTTGTTGGGGCTGGCAGATCAATTCGGCCCCGCGATGCAGTCGTTTTTTGAGGAAATGGGACCGGCCCTGGCGGAACTGGCCGCCGAAGTACAGGACTGGAGTGTTTATGAGGCTCCGGAAATCCTGCCGAACGGGGATATCATTATCCGCAAAAAGCCGCCCGAGCCCGAGGTTGAGCCGGAAAAACCCGAAAATGAGCCCGAAGGCGAGATTGATATCTGAGGGTCAGCCTTTGATGATCAAGCGGGGTTCGGATTTCAGCGTGCTTGCCAATGAGTTCAGTCGTGCTTCAGCTACTTCGCTAAAGAGAGGGGCTGCGGCTTCGGGCAAAATCAGCTCTAGCTGACGTTTTTTAGGGTACAGCCGAAGCGTGCCCATCGTGGCTTCGTTCTGCATCCACAGCATTGCACCAAAGCGCATGGCTTTGCCCAGAATCTCGGCCTGTTCCTGATCTTTTTCGCCCAACAAGTCATAGAGAGGGGTAAACCGGTTGCCCTCACGCTTGTTGCGATACCTGTGCTGCAGGGCCAGCCCGATATAGACCCGTTCGGAATGCTTTAAACCGCCCAAGTTGGCGCGAGTTACGTAATCAAAGCAGGTTTCAGCCCGGTAATCCGGATGGGCGCGCCAACTGACATCGTGCAAAAGACACGCAGCCTTGATCAGCCTGACCCGCGCGGGCGGCGCGGATTTGAACAGAGGCATGACGAATTCGAACAGATGTTTGCCAAACCCGGGCAGGCGGGCATCTTTGGCTTCGGAAAAATAGCTGGCTTCGATCAGAGGGTCACGATCGCGCAGGATTTGTGGCATCTGTTCGTAAAGCAGGCCTTCGCGGATGCCATAGCTGGAAACGGCAATATCCTTGGGTTTGAACGTTCGCACCAGTCGCGCAAGCACATCCATAGCATAAGGGATCAGCGCCATCCGAGAACCCGAGACGCCTGCCAGACTGCGCAGTTTTTCCGGGTCACCCTTTTCGATGAATTTGATGGTCTGATGCACCTGCTTTGTCGTCATCCGATATTCATGCAGCACGTTCAGGGGATATCCCCGGCGCAGCATGTCGAGCCTTGCAAAGGCCCGCCAGCTTCCGCCCACCAGAAACAGACGATCGCGCTGAGGGCCCATCTGGTCGCGCAGGTTTTCCATCGTCTCCTTGATTTGCGCCTTGCGCGCGCGACGACCGCCCTTGATATCCCGCAGCTTCAGCGGACCCAGGGCCGATGACAGGCGACGACCAACGTCGCCGCCACCGATCTCGGCCAGCTCCATCGAGGACCCGCCGATATCACAGATCAGACCATATGCACCGGGCCAGCCCAGTAAAACGCCCTGAGCGGACAGGCGTGCCTCTTCCCCGCCGTCGATGACCGAGACCGTCAACCCGGTTAGCGCGTGAACTTCGGCGCAGAAATCCGGGCCATCCTTGGCCTCTCGCACGGCGGCGGTGGCCACGACGTGCAGCCCCGGCAGACCCAGATCGTCTGACAGTCGGGAAAAACGCTTCAACGCAGCCAGGGCACGTATCCTGCCAAGCGGGTTCAGGCGGCCGGTCTCGGATAGGCCCGCGCCAAGCTCGCACATGACTTTTTCATTGTAGAAATAGGCAGGCGATCGCGCCGCACCATCAAAGATCACCATCCTGACCGAGTTTGACCCTACATCAACAACGCCGACGCGCGACAGGGCGCGGGCCTCGGGGTTGTCAAACAACGGCTTTCCGAAAGGTCCCCAGTCGGGAATGTTGGTATCTACGGCTTGATCCATATCTCGTCCAGATATTCCAGGCTTAAGATGCGAAATCACCGGGGACGGGTCAATCGCTGGTTTCGGCATCTTCCAGTTCCGCACTCAGTACCCGTACGGCCAGAGCCCGCGTGATGTCTCGTTTCTCAGACAGCGCCAGTTGATCCAGCAGCGCCACAGTGCTGGCGGCGGTTTCGAAACGGCGATCCATATGTTTGACGAGGTAAGCGATGACCTCGGGTCCGGGGTTCAGCTGTCGGTCTACGAACAGTTTGGCCAGCACGGCGCCCAGTAGCGCGTCATCGGGCGGGTCCAGCGCAACGTGATGTGCGCCTTCGATCCTGCTTTGCAGGTCAGGCAAGGGCAACTGCCAGAAATTTGGCGCCAGGCGCCCGGTCATCAGCAGGGCGTGGCCTTCTGCCAACACAAGATTGTGCAAATGGAATAGGGTTTTCTGCTGGTCCATATCGCCAGCAATCATGGGGACATCTTCCACCGCGATCGGTGTTTGGGCGAGGTCAGGAACCTCGTCGTGCTTAATCTGCGAGGCTTGCACAATGCGACCACCGGTCTCTGCCGCCCACACATGGGCCAGATGTGTCTTGCCCGCGCCTGCAGGACCGCTGAGCACCAGTTTATTCCCCGGCCATGAGGTGGCCGAGATCATGGCCACGGCCAGCGCATTTGCGGGCGAGACGAAAAAATCCTCGCGCCCCAGCGCAGTCTTGGCCGGTAGATCAAAGCTCAGCTGTAGGGCCATTCAATCGTCTTCCTGGTCCAAACCCACAAGGCCAGTATACAGACGGCTATCCAAATAGATCGACGTGGCAAAGCGCGCCAGAACGCCAAGTGCTGCAGCGACCGGCACCGCGATCAGCATCCCGACAAATCCGAACAGGGCGCCAAAGACCGACAATGCCAGCAACAGCCAGACCGGGTGCAACCCGACCGAGCTGCCGACGAGCTTTGGCGTCAGAAAATTGCCCTCGGCCACCTGACCCAATGCAAAGACCGCTGCGACCAGCCCAATTTGCGTCCAGTCTCCCCAGAACTGGAACAGTGCCAAACCAATGGCCAGTGAGCCCCCGATCAGGGCGCCCAGATAAGGGATAAACGTGACTAAGCCGGCGATAAATCCAACGACCAGCCCGAACTGCAGTCCGACGGCCATCAGCGCGACGGCGTAATAGGTGCCCAGGATCAGGCAGACCGTGCCCATTCCACGTACAAATGAGGCCAGAACGCTGTCAATCTCGCCAGCCAGCCGCTTGATGGTGGGGGCGTGGTCGCGAGGCAAAAGCTCTGCGATACGAGCAATCATGCGGTCCCAGTCCAACAGCATGTAGACGGTGACCACTGGGACAATCACCAGCAGAACCACCACGTTGATGGCTGATCCAAGCGACGCAGCGACAGATTGCAGGACATCACCAGTTTTGGACTGAAGCGTCTCACCCAAGGACACCAGAAATTGGTGCGTGTTGGATTCGCGGTCCAAAAGCGACGGGAATTGCTGTTCGATAAACCCTCTTAGCTGCTTGAGAAGGCTGGGCATAACCTCGACCAGGTCGATCAACTGGGTGATCAGCGCCGGAACGACCATCAGGATAAGCAGTACGAAACCCAAAACGCCGACAACCGTGATTACCCCCGTAGCGGCCATGCGGGACAGGCCCAGCTTTTCAAGCCTATCCGCAACAGGATCAAGGAAATAGGCAATCGCGCCACCGATTACAAAGGGCAGCAATACATCGCCAAGTGCCCACAACAGCAGTACAATAACCACTGCGGCGATGCCCCAGTACCTGAGTTGATCTCTTACCGGCAAAGCCATGGCTGTCCCCTTGTTTCGGCACGTGCAAATGTTCTTGGCGTATGCGGCCCCACGATGCAAGCGCTTCATGACCCGCCAGAATCGCGCGGGGCTAATCGCTTAACGTGCCCAGTTCAGGGGTGGCGTCATGGGCTGTTTCGTCGGGCCAGTTGGTGCGCCAGATTTCGGCAGACCAATGGCCGCAATGAACGGATGGACGGTCAAAGCCGGGCAGAGGCGTCAAAAGCGGTTCGACAACCACATCATGCCGCGGCACCGCGAAATACGGGAAGGAATAGCGTTCTTGACCCGATCGGTTGACCACCCTGTGAGGGGTGGATTTCAACCTGCCACCCGACCAAAGCTCTAGCATGTCGCCGATATTGACGACAAATCCATCCGGCGGGCAGTCGGGTGTGATCCAGCCGCCATCGCGGGTCTGAACTTCAAGCCCGCCGACCGGGTCAGGGGCGATGATGGTCAGCGCATCTGTGTCCTTATGCGGGTGGATGCCATAGCCGGTATCGTCCGGGGCCTGAGGGGGATAGTGCAGCAGGGACATATTGGTCATAGGATCATGAAATGCGTCTCGCAGCTGGTTCGCAGGTAGCTTCAAACCCATCTCCAGCGCGCCCAGCAGCATATGCGCGACACCATCCAGCTTTGACCAGTAATCCAGAATCACTGCCTGTGCCCGTGGAACATGGCGGGGCCAGATATTTGGGCCATAGAGGGCACAATCTCGGCGGATGGGCGCATCCAGGTCCACCTGATAATGCAGCTTGTAGCCTTCGTATTTATCCGCTTTGCCCGACCCGTCATTCGGGGTGAAAAACCCCATCGGGATAAAACCGCGATAATTCTCGCGTGTGATCGCCTGGTCCCATTTCGCATCATCGTCGATGTCGAAAATCGCCCGGACGCAAGTGCGCATGTTGTTGACGGTGTCCCGCGAATCGCCGGTGCCGGTAATCGACAGGAACCCAATCCGGGTGCAGGCATCCATGACTGCCTGAACGGTTGCGTTGAAATCGGGGTGACTGGAGTCACCCAGCGGAGCAATGTCGATTGTTGGGATGTGGTCCATCAGCGTATCCTCACGCCTTGCCCTGCCAGTTCTTTATGCACCGGGGCAAGGTTCAATTTATCGAGGTCTTGGTTGCTTTTGAGTGAAAGCGCCGCAGCAATCCCCGCGCCCTGACCCATGACCGCACAGCAAGCCATGTTGCGCGTCGCCGCATGGGCAACCCGGTCCGCCCCATGTGACCGGCCCGCGACCAGCAAGCCTCTGATCCCTTTGGGCAGCATCGACCGATAGGGGATATGCATGTACCGACCAGTCGTGGGCAGGATCAAAATGCCATAGCCGTCGATGAATTCGGGATAGATGCCGATGGTGTCTTCGAACCGGCCCTGAAGGCGGGCATCATCCTCGGTCATGTTGTACACCGCGTCGATCTTGCGGGTGTCGCGAATGCCGATGGTCATCCCGAAATTCCGCAGCCGGGCGTTCTCACACCCGGGCATGAACCGGCGCAGCGCCTCGATGGCGAGCATTGACTGACGCCGCCCTTCGATCTCACCGCGGGTCATGCTGTCGGGATCGGTGCCATCGATCCCGGCCAGATGAATCAGGTTCATATAGGTCAGCTCACCGGTGTCATGCATCGCACCCCAAGTGCCCGCGATGGTGTTCAGATGTGCCGGGATCAGCCCCTGATCAATCGCCTGCTGGAACGGTTTGTGCACAAAGGGCGAGTACATGTCGTCCTCTTTACCGCTGGTCTCAATGTTCCATTCGCCACCACCGCCCCAATCCTTATAGGTCTGGGGGTCGGCCTTTACGCCTTCGATAAAGGCGCGCTTGTCGACGCCCGCCAGATGGAACATGACCGAGGCCGCCATCATGTCTTCGCGTGCGGTCTTGTGCGTGGGCGCACCGGCGCGATGGGCGACATCTGCGTCCCCGGTAGCGTCAATGACAACCTTCGCCAGTATCGCCTCGCGCCCGGCTTTGGATTCGGTAATGATGCCGGTGATCCGGTCGCCGTCCATGATCGGAGCCACGAATTGCCGGTGCAGCATCGGATGCACACGGGCCTCTTCAATCAGTTTGTCGGCGACCAATTTGAACCCTTCGCTGTCCAGCTCATAACTCAGCGACTGACTTTCTGGCACCGCCGCACCCATTTCTTTGGCGCGGGTTTCGAACTCCATGCCGATGCCGCCAGCCTCGACCGTTTGTTCGTGGCGATACCAGGCAAAGCCTTCAACGCCGACAGCAGTGATATTGCCGCCCATGCAGCCGAAGCGGTCGACCAGCGACACTTCGGCTCCGGCTCGTGCGGCCGCCAGCGCTGCGGCCAGACCTGCAGGCCCGGAGCCAACAACCAGAACGTCCGTGGAATGGACAACGGGGATCTGACGGGCGGGTTCTTGAATGGTCTGCATGGGCGCCTCGGTGACTTTACATTGCCGCCACATTTGACGCAGCTGACTGGCGGGTCAATCAAAAAACCGACAGGCCCGTGGTCGTAAAATCCCAATGCGTGATTGCCCCCGGCGGGGCTTTGGCATAATCACCTTTGAAGTCGAATTTTACCTCTAAAGGTCAAGCCATGCGCCTCAGCCGTTACTTTCTGCCCGTTCTCAAGGAAAACCCCTCCGAGGCTCAGATCGTCAGCCACCGGCTGATGCTGCGCGCGGGCATGATCAAGCAGGCCGCTGCTGGGATCTATTCCTGGCTCCCGCTGGGGTTCAAAGTTCTGCGCAAGCTGGAAAACATTGTGCATCAGGAGCAGGCCAAAGCCGGCCATATCGCTATCCAGATGCCGATCATCCAATCAGCTGACCTGTGGCGCGAAAGCGGGCGATATGACGATTACGGTCAGGAAATGCTGCGGATGAAAGACCGGCACGACCGCGATATGCTGTTCACGCCCACCGCCGAGGAACTGGTGACCGACATCTTTCGGGGCCACGTCAGCAGCTATAAAGACCTGCCGCTGACGCTCTATCAGATCCAGTGGAAATTCCGCGACGAAATCCGCCCGCGCTTTGGCGTGATGCGGGGGCGCGAGTTCTATATGAAGGACGGCTATAATTTCGACCTGACCAAAGAGGATGCGCTACACGCCTATAACCGCCATCTGGTGACTTATCTGCGCACCTACGAACGTATGGGGCTGCAAGCGATCCCGATGCGCGCGGACAGCGGTCCTATTGGCGGTGACAACACCCATGAATTCTTGGTGCTGGCCGATACCGGCGAATCCGAGGTGTTCTATGACAGCGCCGTCACCGACCTGACCTTTGGCGACCGTCAGATCGACTATGACGATCACGCGCAGTGCCAGTCTATTCTGGAAGAGTTCACCTCAAAATACGCCCGCACCGATGAGACCCATGACGAGGCGTTGTTCAATCAAGTGCCCGAAGACCGCCGCCGTGTGGCGCGCGGCATTGAGGTTGGTCAGATATTTTACTTTGGCACCAAGTATTCCGAAGCAATGGGCGCAACCGTTCAGGGTCCGGACGGCAAGCCGGTTCCGGTGCATATGGGCAGCCACGGCATCGGCGTCAGCCGACTGGTCGGCGCTATCATCGAGGCCAGCCATGACGACAAAGGCATCATCTGGCCCGAAGGTGTGACGCCGTTCCACTGCGGCATCGTCAACCTGAAACAGGGCGATGATGAGGCCGACGCGGCCTGTGAAAAGCTCTATGCCGCGCTCACCGCGCTTGGCCTTGAGCCGCTTTATGACGATCGCAAGGAACGGGCTGGTGGTAAATTCGCCACCATGGACCTGATAGGCCTGCCGTGGCGCATTACCGTTGGACCGCGTGGTCTGAAAAATGGCGTCGTTGAGCTGACGTGCCGCCGCACCGGTGAAAGCGAAGAACTGAGCCCCGAGGCCGCCGTCACCAAAATCGCCGAGATCTATGAGCACATCGCCTGATCAGACCGACGCGCCGTTGATCTCGGTCATCACCGCGACGCATAATCTGCTGTCTCAAGGGCGGCAGGACAGCTTTCGCGAAGTGATCGATTGCATGGCGCGTCAAAGCTGTGAGCGGGCCGAACACATCATTCAGGACGGTGCCTCGACCGACGGCACGGAGGAGTTTCTGCACCAGCTGACGGCAGGTGCACCGCGAACCCGAGTGATCAGCGCGCCTGATACTGGCCTGTATGATGCCATGAACAAAGGCGCCGAGGCTGCACAGGGTGAATATCTGCTGTTCCTGAACTCGGATGACTCGCTGGCATCGGATGGCATTTTGAACACCCTTGCCGACCTGCTTGCGGAATCTCGACCGGATTTCCTGTATGGCTCGACCCTGCGCAAATACGACGACGGTTCGGAAAGTCGGGAAAAGCGCATGTCGCTCAAAGCGATCCTACAGCGGATGCCGTTCTGCCATAATTCGGTGTTGCTGCGGCGGGATGTGTTTCAGGCGCTTGGCGGGCATGACACGCAGTTTCGGGTGGCTGCGGATTATGACCTGATGCTGAGGCTTGTCGCTACCGGATATCAGGGAGAGCGCACGGATGAGCCTGTTTCCATGTTCTGGGGCAGGGGCGTAACCAGCGACACTGTCAAAACCGCCGAGGATTATGCCCGCGTCTGGATTCAATTCTATTCAGGTTTCAATGCAGCGCGGACCCTGACCCGACAGGATTTCTTCCGGTTCTACCGCCGCGGACATATGCCCGCCAATCTGATGATCGAATTGCTGCGGCGCCCAGATACTCCGTTCGGGATCAAACTGGCGGCACGCCATAGCCTATGGAAAACGGCCCGCCGATCCGTACAGTTTTGGCGGCGCTATTAGTGGCCTGCCGCAGTCGGTCGGACGGATAGCAGATCACCATCAGCCTCGGATCCGCGTGGAACAACGATCGGACGGCCCAAGCGATTGACCAGGTCCTTAAATTCGAACCCCAGAAAGCGTATTCCGCAAACACGGTCGCCAGTCATGCGATCGGTGATACATAACCGCCCCTGTCGAAACGCCAAATGGTACCCTTTATCTTTCAGGATATCCGTCAGATTGCCCCAGCTTGCGGCACCGGAAAATATCGGGCGTATCGCCGCGCGCAGCAGTGCTGCGGTCTCGCAATCAATTTCTGTAGATAGTTTCCGGGCCGAAATTGCGCCCGGTTGTTCTGTTTCAGTACGAATATTCATGAGCGACCCCCGCTCTGGAAATGAATTCCCCCACAAAGTAGGGTGACAAAGTTTCTTTAAATAATCAAAAAGCGAAATAATATTGCGCCTAAAATGTTGCATTTTGAGTGCAGTTTCACCCTGAATGCTCACATTGACTTCATAGCTGAAACAATGCGGTGCTGTCTGTGAAGGGCTTCACAACCAAGGGTATAATGCCGCATGTGGAAATCATCCGTATTTTGAAAAACCCCGACCTGATTCGCCGATGGTTGAATTTCTTGCGGAATTGGATCACCAGGAATTTGCTGATACACGGGCCGAAAATCACAAAAGGATCCACGGTTTGCTGAGCTTCACAACCGTCGTCTATTCCAAAGACTTCCCCTTGCTTGAATTGCAGGCATTGTCTTTCGCCCGATTTGTTGACCCTGATCAGGTCGGCTCGATCCGGGTGATCATGAACGATGTGGACGAACCGGCACTGCGCGCGATGGTGGAACCGATTTTGGCTTCTTACGGTCCATTGCGACCCAAAGTTGAAGTCCTGAGCGGCGATGACGTTTTGCTGGCTCCTGGGCAATGCGCGCGCCGGTCGATCTCGGACAGGATATTGGTCGAAAACCGATACCGCATTCCGGGCGCGCGCAAGGGTGGATGGCGTGGCAACAACGGATACCGGACACAGCAGGTTTTGAAATTGGGATCTGCTCGGGCTGCCTCGACAGAAAACATTGTAATACTGGACACCAAGAACCTGTTTCTGCGCCCCTTTCAGGAGGCCGAGTTTTTCTCGGACAGTGGTGCGGCGCGGATTCCGTTTATCGGTGTGAACAGCGATTATCACAGACGCTGGCTGGAACAGAGCTTTGATGCGCTGGGCGCGTCGATCCCGGAAACGGACGGTATACAGACAACAAATTTCGCAACGCCTTATCCTGTGCGCCGGTCGCTGATCCTGGATCTGCTGCAAGAGATAAATGCGCGCCACGGATCGGTTCAGTCGCTATTTGCCTCTCGCAGGCGCCCGTCTGAGTTTATGTTGTTGAATGCATTTTGTCTGAAATCCGAAGCCGGTTTTGCGCCTTGGTTCGAACCCTCGGGAAACACCAGCATAGGGCTGTGGCCATCCTTCTCGGCGCAGAAACTGACCGATGAGCTTTCCCGGCTGGACGATCCGGAAACTTTGACCCTAGGCTTGCATAACAGAGCGCTTTACAAGCTGCCCGCCGACATTCGAAACCGGGTGTTTCACGAGCTGGAAAGCCGCGGTATCTGCGATCGTTCCATCGCCGAGGCCGCCTTGAACAGAACCGCTGCTTTGACGGGGCAAGTCGAAGTGGGCGGATAACCGGCTTGACCCCCGGTCGAATTGCCGAGAGGGTCGCCACAAAACAAAACCAGCGGAGCAGACATGGCCAAGACACCACCGCCATTTGCGCTTTTTGAGTGGAAAATCGCTTGGCGATACCTGCGTGCGCGCCGTGCTGAAGGTGGCGTCAGCGTGATGACATGGATTTCGCTGATCGGGATTACCCTGGCAGTGTTTGCGCTGATCGCCACATTGGCCGTCAGGTCCGGTTTCCGGTCCGAATTTGTCGGAACCATTCTGGGGGCTAACGCCCATGTGACCGTGTATTCATCGGGTGAGTTCACTGCGCAGGGGCAGGTAGATCGCACTATTGCGGATTATACGGACATGGCCGACCGGATCGCTCAGGTTCCGGGCGTTCAGCATGCAGCACCTTTGGTGAAAGGTCAGGTTCTGATCACCAATCGCGACCGCAGCAGCGGGGTTGAAGTATTTGGCATCCAGCCCGAAGATTTGCTGGAGCTGCCCGGTGTCGCCGAAAGCGAACAGGCGGTTGGTGATCTGTCGATGTTTCAGAACGGCCAGGACGTCATTGCCATAGGTTCAGGCGTCGCGCGCAGCATCGGGGCGACGGTGGGCGATACCATCAAGCTGACCTCGCCCAATGGGGTGAAGACCGCGTTTGGCACCTCTCCCCGGGTGAATGCCTATCAGGTGGTCTATGTGTTTTCTGCTGGGCGTTATGACATCGACCGGACGCGGGTCTATATGCCCTTCGAACAGGCGCAGGGTTTTTTCAACCGCGAGGGTGTGGCTGATGAGATCGAAGTTATGGTTGACCGCCCCGAAGAACTGACGCCGATCCTGATCCCGATCCTTGAAGCCGCAGGCGAGCGCAGTCAGATCTGGACATGGCAGGATGCCTCGGGCGGGTTCCTCCGCGCGCTTGAAGTGGAAGACAACGTCATGTTCATCATCTTGTCGATCCTGGTTCTGGTCGCGGCGATGAACATCGTCTCGGGTCTGATTATGCTGGTGAAAAACAAGGGCCGAGACATAGGCATCCTACGCACGATTGGCCTGAGCGAAGGCTCGATCCTGCGCGTGTTCTTCATCTGCGGGGCATTTACGGGGATCATCGGCACTGCGTTGGGTGTGGTGCTGGGCTGTCTCTTTGCGATCTATATCGACCCAATCTTCAGTTTTGTGAACTTTGTGATGGGGGGAGGGGTTTGGGATCCGTCCATCCGCGGCATCTATGCGCTGCCTGCCGAGCTGCATCTGTCGGATGTGCTCAAGGCCGTTGGCCTATCTCTGGGCTTGTCATTCCTGGTCACCTATTTCCCCGCCCGTCGCGCGGCGCGGCTGAACCCTGTCGAGGCGCTGCGCTATGAGTGATGTAATGATGCGATTGGCCAGTCTGACCAAGACTTATCTCAAAGGTAAGCCGGGTGAGGTTCAGGTATTGCGCGGTGTCGATTTGGACCTGCGTGCGGGCGAGGCCGTGGCTCTTGTGGCGCCCTCTGGTGCCGGTAAGTCGACGCTGTTGCATATTGCCGGATTGTTGGACACACCCGACACAGGATCGGTTGAGATTGCAGGCCAGAACGTGACCGGGAAAGGTGATCGCACGCGAACTGCGTTGCGGCGGCAGGATGTCGGCTTTGTCTACCAGTTTCACCATCTGTTGCCGGAATTCACCGCGTTGGAGAATATTACCCTCCCGCAGCTGGCCAATGGCGTGTCCGAAAGGGCAGCCCAGGAACGGGCGATGTCCCTTCTGGATCATGTCGGTGTCGCCGCGCGCGCCGATCACCGGCCGGCCGCCCTGTCTGGTGGTGAGCAGCAACGCGTGGCCTTCTGCCGCGCATTGGCCAACAAACCTCGGGTTCTTCTTGCGGATGAGCCGACAGGTAATTTGGACCCTGAAACCTCGGATCAGGTTTTTGACGCATTGATGGCTTTGGTGCGGGACGAGGGGCTCTCGGCTCTGATCGCCACACATAACATGCAGCTTGCCGCCCGGATGGACCGAACACTGAGGCTGGACGGAGGCGCGCTTAGGCCAGTTGAGTGATGGCAACGCCTGCAGCCATCACTACGATACCGCTTGCGCGAATCCATGTCAGCGGGGTGACCTGCGCGCCAAACAAGCCGAAGTGGTCGATGGCTGCAGTGCTGACGAGTTGCCCAAGAAGGACAAAGAACACCGCGTTGCCGACCCCAAAATGTGGCGCAACATGGGTGATTGACAGAACGTAAAAGGCGACAAGCACACCGGCCAGAAGCAGGTGCTTGGGGGCATCGGCAATTTTTGAAAGGGCTCCAAAGCCGGGAAAAACCACCATCAACGCTGCACTTGATGCAAAGGCTATCGCAAACAGGACCACAGCCGCTGTTGTTGGCGACCCGATCAATTTGCCCAATGCGGCATTCAACGCGGCAAGGATCGGAACCCCAATTCCAGCCACAAGCATAATAGCAGCATATTGTGTCATGCAGTTTTCCTATTGCCTCGTTGATCTGGATCATTGCGCCAAGCCCAGGCACGGGCAAGCCTGAAAATGTCAAATCTGACAGGAGGATGTGATGATCAGACAGGCAATGGGGGCGCTATCGATAGCGGCGTTTGTGACGGCGTCTCAGGTCAGCGCGCAGGATGCAGATACCGGCGCCGAGCTGTACCAGCATTATTGTGCAACCTGCCACGGGATCGACGCGACGGGCTATGGTCCAATGGCAGGCGTCCTTGTTATTCAGCCAACTGACCTGACGCGGCTTGCAAGCAGCGAAGGGGTATTCCCGACCGCTCGTGTTGTGGCGCGCATTGATGGACGAGACCCGCTGGTCAGCCATGGCAGCCCGATGCCAGTCTATGGACCGTATTTCGAAGGGCAGGATACGGCGATGAAAACACCAGATGGGCAGCCGATCCTGACCAGCCAGCCGATCGTGGATCTGGTGGCTTATCTGCAGACGCTGCAGGCCAACTGAACGTCACCGACAGATTCCTTCGATCTCGGCATCGGCCCAGGGGATGACCACTGCGCTTTGACGCTTGTCACCACGTAGCGGAGCCAGATCGAAATGTGCGCCCAGCATCTCGTGCAGACGTCTGGTGCGGGGTGCCGAAGGATCCAGCGCCCGGCAACAAATGTATTCCTCGACAATGGCGCCCTGCTGTTCGAACCCGTAGGAAAGGAAATCTGGTGAGTTCTCCAGGTCGAATTGATAGGGGTCGTTATTCCCGCCATGCTCGGCTGCGGCGCGCAGCGGATGATAGCCGGTCTTCTTGCGGTTTTGCCATTGCCACACATGGGTCAGTTCATGACCCAGCAGCATCGCCGCGATCAGGTTCATCCGATCCGGGAATTCGGACATGTAATCGTCCAGATACCAGTCCCGCGTGAAATAGACCTTGTTAAACAAGGCCACCGCCGCGGGTTTTGCGGTAACGATACCTTCCTGCGGGGCGGGCAAAATGCGTTCGCGGCAAGCAAGGCGTGACCGATCTTTACGATAGAAAGTTATTGGCGCAACTGGTGCGCCTTCGACCAACCGCACTTTGTTGAGTTTCAGCGTATCACCTTGAAGTGTGCGGGTAAAAGCAGCCTCCTGATCAGTCAGGGGGCGACCGCAAGCGGTGAGTACCAAAAGGGACGTCATCAAAATGAGGCGCAACATGACAAAAAATCTATTCTGGCAGCACTCGTGTGCAAATGGTTTTTTACAGGCTCATTGCCAGGACGCGGCTGATTTCCGTCAGAGATCGCCCGGACTGTTCCATCCATGTGTTGAATGCCGCTTGAACCGAGGCCATTGCCTTTTTCGATGTCGGCGGCTTATCGACCACGCCCTCGGCCACCAGCCGTGCGGTCACATCCTGCGACAGGATGAAACTGTCACGCCCCGCAAATCGCATCGCATATTGCGCCGATGCGCCACCCAGGCGCGACCCTCGCTTGCTCAGCATGTTCAGCAAACCGACATAGTCATCCGAAGGCCACCCTCCCAGAATCTTTCCGACGCCACCTTCTTGGCGCAGTTCCAGCAAAAAGGCAGCATTGTCGCGGACCGTGGCGATCTTAGTGCCATTGCGCACGATCCGAGTGTCCTGCAGCAGAGCATCGAATTTTTCGTCGTCCATAAAGGCGCAGCGTCCAATGTCGAACCCGTCAAAAGCAGTTTCGAACCCGTCCCATTTGTTTTCGATGACCTTCCAGTTAAACCCGGCCTGAAAGATGCATTTCGTGATAATCGACAGCCAGCGATCTTCGGGCATTTCAGCCAGTTCCGCAGGGCTTTTGGGTTTGGAAAGCTTGTTGCTCAGGGCATCTGTCCCGCCGTGACGGCTGGCGGCTATGGCGAAAATCTCGTCGAAATGGCGCATCTGCAGAATCCTCCAAACCTAGCGTCGCGTTTTGCGGTCGATGTTGCAAGGTGGCCCGGGACACATGCCTGCCAAGGCAAAAAAACATCCCAAGCCCAAAAGAAATGCTCGACAAAGTGGGTGATTCTGGTTTGTGATTGACTCGTCAATCAATATCCGCACCGCAATGCTGGGGAAATGCAGTGGGCGCGGGCGCCTAGCATGATGCTGAAAGAGGGAAAACACTGGGGCAAAGGGGCGAGTTATTCCGTGCCGCGCCGAACTGTCTGCTTCCCTTCTTCGCCAGTTTTTGTGCATGTTGCGACATGGATTTGTCACATGACAAGCCGACTGGCGCGAAACAACGCGCCGGACCGGGCAAAACGAATATTGCAGGGAGAAAATCAATGAAAAAACTGAGTGTAAGCCTGATGGCGCTGACCGTTGCAGGCTCTGCCTATGCCGCCGAGATGGGGGCCGTGGATCAGCCGATCAAACTGGCGATCAACGAATGGACTGGCCAGCACGTGACCACCCATGTCGCGGGTGAGATGCTGAAAGCTGCCGGATACAATGTGGAATATGTGACTGCAGGCATGATGAATCAGTTCCAGGCGTTGGCCGATGGTGACATCGACGCGACCCTGGAAATCTGGTCGTCCAACGTATCGGATGAATATGCCAAGAAGATCGACGAAGGCACCGTCGTTGAAATCGGCGATCTGGGCCTCGACGCCAAAGAAGGCATCGCCTATCCCGCGCATGTGGCTGATCTGTGTCCCGGCCTGCCCGCATGGGAAGCGCTGAAGGACTGCGCGCAGGTGTTTGCGACGGCCGAAACGCTGCCCGGGGGCCGTCTGGTCGATTACCCGGCCGATTGGGGTACGCCCGGCGCTGACCGTATGGTGGGCCTGGATCTGCCGTTCAAAGCGGTTCCCGCAGGTTCCGAGGGTGCTTTGATAGCCGAGCTTCGGGCCTCGACCGAGCGCAACTCGCCGCTGCTGATCACCTTCTGGCAGCCGCATTGGGCCATGTCGGCCTATGATGTGCAATTCGTCGAACTGCCAGCCGGGGAAGACGCCTGTTTCACCGATCCCGCTTGGGGCCCGAACCCGAACGCTGTGAACGATTGCGATTTCTCGCCGTCGCGCATCTTCAAGGCGGGTTGGAGCGGCATGGAAGACAAATGGCCCGCAGCCTATGAAATCCTGACCAACTATCAGCTGGCGGTCGAAGATCAGCAGCCGATGATGGGTGCGATCGACGTTGAAGGTGGTTCCGTCGAAGAGGTCGTCGGCGCTTGGATGGCTGAAAACGAAGGCAAATGGCGCCCTGTTGTTGACGCGGCAACGCAGTGAGCTGACATCAGTGACTGATGTAAATTCGCCAGCCATCGCCTGCCAGAATCTCTGGCAGGTGTTTGGCCCCGGCGCTGACAAAGCCCTGACCGACGCGCTGTCTCGGTCAGGGAATGACGCTGACAAAGCCGCTGCCGATCTGCGGGAAAACGGGTTCATCCCCGCCGTTCAGGATGCCAATTTCGAGGTCAAGGAGGGCGAGCTGTTTGTGATCATGGGCCTGTCCGGTTCGGGCAAGTCCACTTTGATCCGCTGTATCTCGCAGCTTTTGCCGGGCACGGGTGGCGAAATCCGTGTGGATGGCGAGAACGTCATCGGCGCGTCAAAGAAAGCCATGACCGAGCTGCGCCGCAAAAAGCTGGGCATGGTATTTCAGCATTTCGGCCTGTTCCCGCATATGACCGTTGCCGAAAACGTCGCCTATCCGCTGCGTGTTCAGGGTGTTAGCCGCAAAGAGCGGCAGGCCCGTGCGCAGGAGGTGATCTCGTTGGTCGGTCTGGAGGGGCGCGAAGACAGCTTCCCGCGTCAGCTTTCGGGTGGTCAGCGGCAGCGTGTCGGGATTGCCCGGTCTCTGGCCGTGAACCCCGATATCTGGTTTTTGGACGAACCGTTCTCGGCCCTCGATCCCTTGATCCGCCGTCAGTTGCAGGATGAATTCCTGCGCATTCAGGCGACGTTGCAGAAATCCATCGTCTTCATCACCCACGATATTCAAGAGGCGCTGAAACTGGCCGACCGGATTGCCATCATGCGCGACGGAAAGATAGTCCAGATCGGTACACCCACCGATATCGTACTGCGCCCGGTGGATGATTACGTGCGAGAGTTTTCAAAGGATGTCGCCAAGGGTCAGCATGCCAAGGTCGCATCGGTCATGCGCCAAGACGGAGAGCGGGGACCAGATGACCCTGGCCTGACAACATCGATGACATTGGACGCTGCATTGGCGCATTGCATGGAGTTATACGAACCGGTGCCCGTCAGGGATGCCGATGGTAACATCGTCGGAACGGTTCATCCGTCCGATCTGGCCGCCGCCCTGCAGGTTGATGAAACATGACTGTAGCGACGGAAGTTTCTGTGCCGCAGGCGCGCCTGAGCATTGGCGCGCGCGCCGCACTGATCACAGTGATCGTCGGTGCGCTGTGTCTGGCGCTGGAAGGCGTCGCGCCCTGGCTGGTGAAATGGCCCGCAGGCTGGGAACTGCCTGCAACGCAATGGGTCGGCACGTTTCTGGACTGGTTCCTGAACGGGATCAAACCGGCGGCGCGGCTGTTTTCCGATCTCATGGCCTATCCCATGAACTGGGCCAACTTTGTGCTTGGCAATACGCCATGGCCCATCCTGATCGGTCTGGTGACTGCGCTGGGTTGGTATCTGGGCGGCTTGCCGATGGCGGCGCTGGGCTTTGTGGGCCTTAGCTTTGTGTTGGCATCGGGCTATTGGGCCGAAAGTATGAACACCCTAGCGCTAGTGGCCGTTTCCGTGCCGGTTGCGCTGATCATGGGCGGAGCTATCGGTATCCTTGCCAACGAAGTTCCGCGCGTGAAGTCATTTGTGCAGGCCGTGCTGGACGTGATGCAGACCGTGCCGACATTCGCTTATCTGACGCCGCTGCTGCTGCTGTTTGGTTTCGGTCCTGTGGTTGGGCTGATCGCCTCGGCCATCTATGCGGCCCCTCCGATGGCGCGCAACGTGATGTTGGGGCTGGAGCGGGTCGAACCGGAAATCAAAGAGGCTGCCATCATGTCCGGCGGCACGCGGTTTCAACAGCTGTTTCAGGTCGAGATCCCGGCTGCAGCCACGCAGATCATGGTCGGTGTGAACCAGTGCCTAATGGCTGCGCTGTCGATGGTTATCATCGCTGCCGTCATTGGCGGCTTCAACGATATCGGTTGGGAGGTTCTTCTGACCATGCGCAAGGCACAGTTCGGCGAAGCCTTGATGGCCGGTCTGGTGATCGTGGTCTTTGCCGTCGTCATCGACCGGATGAGCGGGACGCTGGCGACCGAACGTAAACGCTATGACCAGCGTGTCGCCTGGGCAGTAATTGGCGTTGCCGTGCTGTTCACCGCTGTCTTTTGGACCAGGCTGCCGAACCCGTCCGAACTGACCATTCTCGACCCGCTGGCCGGGGTGATTGACGGCGGGCTGACGGCGTTTACCCAGGCTAATGGGCCGTGGCTTGACGCGCTCAAGAACAACTCTCTGTTCTATGTGCTGCTGCCGCTTCGGATTGGTTTGGACCAGGCCGTGCTGCCGTTCACATGGGGTTTTCAGTGGACGCCCGTGATGAGCTATGGCCTGTTCGCCGCCGCCGCAGCGATTGCTGTGCTAATGGCATGGCGCGGACACCTGACCGGCGGGCTGGTGATGCTGATCCTGATCGGGATGCTGGAAACCGGCATTGCCAATCTGCCCTGGCCTTTCGTTCTGACTGCCGCCGCCGCGTTGGGTTGGGTGGCAGGGGGCTGGCGATTGGCGGCGCTTTCGGTCGGATTGCTCTGTACCATTCTTGTCTCGGGCCTGTGGGAACGCGCGCTGTTATCGCTGTATCTGAGCGGTGCTGCGGTGTTTTCTTGTGCCGTAGTCGGCGGTGTGATCGGTCTGGCCAGTGCGGTCTGGTTGCCTGTTTGGAAAGTAGTCCGCCCCGTCTGTGACATGTTGCAGACGATCCCACTGTTCGTGTTCCTGATTCCTGTGCTGATGGTGTTTCAGATCGGCGAGTTTTCGGCCTTTCTGGCAATCTGCGCCTATGCCGTTGTTCCGATGATCCGCTACACACGGCACGGGCTGGTCAATACACCGGATGAGATGATGGAGGCCGCCATCTCTAGTGGCGCGACCGAGTGGCAGATCATGCGTGACGTGCGCGCACCTTATGCTGCGCCGACTATCTTACTGGGTCTGAACCAGACCATCCTTTACGCCTTTGCCATGCTGGTGATCGCTGCGCTGATCGGAACCACCGGTCTGGGCCAGTCGATCTATCTGGCGCTGGGGCAGGCGGATGTGGGATTGGGGATTTCAGCAGGGGCGGCGATGGCTATCCTTGCGCTGATAGCTGACCGCATCGTGCAGGGCTTTGCCGAGGAACGTCGCATGGCGCTGGGCCTGTAAACATCGGCAGAAAGGCGGAACAACCGCCTCTCTGCCTCATTTGATTTCGGGCAAGGACGTTCCGGCGCAGGTGATTAAACCTGGTGCAAATGATCGGAGACTACCATGGCAGGCTGGCCCCTATTCTTTGCTGCACTGATAGCGTTTCTGGCGACCCATGCGATACCAGCGCGCCCCGCTGTGCGCGATCGCCTGATCACTACGTTCGGACGGCGCGGGTATTTCGTGGCTTATTCCATCTTGTCTCTGCTGGTTCTGGGTTGGTTGATCATCGCCGCAGCGCAAGCCCCGTATGTCGAGGTGATCCCACCCATTTGGATATTCCGCTGGATTCCCGTTCTGATGATGCCCGTAGTGTGCTGGCTCGCGGTTGCGGGCTTGACGATCCAGAACCCGTTTTCATTTGGTGGCTTGGGCCAGCGCCCGTTCGATCCGGAAAAGCCCGGCATTCTACGCACCACGCGCCACCCTGTTTTGGTGGCGCTGTTGGTGTGGGCTGTCGCTCATCTGCTGGCCAATGGCAGCCTGTCCCACGTGATTTTGTTCGGTTTGTTTGCGGTATTTGCTGCGATGGGGCTGCCGCTGATTGATCGACGCAAGTCCCGTCAGATGGGTGCTGAATGGGGTCGGCTGTCGCGCAACACTGCAAGGTTTTCTTTGCGTGCGCCACGCCCTTGGCCGCCTGTTTGGATCGGGTTTGTAGCGCTGGTGGCATTTGCAATCCTGCTTCACCTACACGAACCGGTGATCGGATTGTCTCCGCTGCCATAAGCTGAGTGGTGGTCGGGGCGGGTCGTGCGTGCTATTTGATGTTTCGAATTGTTGCGACAAGGGGATTTGCATGTACCTCGCCTATGTTACGACCACCGACCGCGGTGCAACCGACCGTCTGCTGAGCGCGGCTGCGGATCGCCTTTTGGCCGCAGATGCGCAGTTGGCGGGTGTGGTGCAAACCAACACCGAATGCGCCGACAGCAGCAAGTGCGACATGGACGTCCGTGTCCTGCCAGAGGGAGAGACCATCCGGATTTCGCAGTCTTTGGGTACACAGTCGCGCGGCTGCCGTCTGGACCCTGCGGCACTTGAGCGGGCAGTTGGATATGTGACGGCATCGCTGGCAGAGAATCCCCATTTGCTGATCGTTAACAAGTTCGGCAAGCACGAGGCGGATGGGCGCGGTTTTCGCCCGGTCATCGCTGAAGCACTGGCGCAGGACATTCCGGTTCTTGTCGGGGTGAACGGTTTGAACACGGCCAAATTCGAAGAATTCACGGGCGGCGGTGCCGAGCAGATTGAGCCCGACCTTGAGGCGATCTTGGCCTGGTTTGACCGGGTCACTGCGCAACGTGAAGCTGCCGCCTGACAGAGCGGTCATAAGGCGGGGCCATCGGTCCTGCCAATTTCTGCTTGGTACGGTGTGATCAGCCATGCATCACTCGCGCTGGCAAAGCTTGCTGGATGTCTGGAAGAAAATGGTGGGCGACCCTGGAATCGAACCAGGCGTGCGTCTCCGCGAGGGAGTTACAGTCCCCTGCCACACCTTGCGGCCTGTCGCCCACTGTCAGGCGTTGCACCTGACGTGGAGGCGTGATTACTAGCGCTCTAAAGGAGCGTCAACAGGAAAATACTGCTTTGACGCAGGAAACCGAATTCGCGGCCCGGAGGCCAAAGAAATGAAGAAACCCAAGTGGGTCGTCGAAAAAGAACAGGCGCGCAAAGCTGCTGCATCCGAAACTGTTTGGCTGTTTGGTCTGCATGCGGTGCGGGATGCGCTGATGAACCCAAACCGCACAAAATTGCACCTGATTGTGACGCGGAATGCGCGAGACAAGCTGGTGGAAGCCATTGAATTTGCAGGTATTGAGCCCGAGATGGTTGATCCACGCAAATTTACCGCTCCGATCGACCCGGGGTCGGTTCATCAGGGCGCGGCCCTTGAGGTTAAGCCTTTGGAATGGGGTGGTCTGGCGGAAAACTGCATCGGGCGCGAACACCCGCGCGTCATTTTGTTAGACCGCGTAACAGACCCCCATAATGTCGGAGCGATTCTACGGTCAGCTGAGGTTCTTGGAGCCAGCGCTGTAGTCGGTATGCGCCATCACGCGGCGCCGGAAACTGGCGCGCTGGCCAAGACCGCCAGCGGCGCACTGGAACGTCAACCCTATCTGCGAGTGCGTAACCTGGCTGATGCCATAGTCGAGTTGCAGGGAATGGGGTTTCTGGTCCTAGGACTGGACGGCGAGGCGGACGACACGATCGAGGCCGCCTTGGAAGGTAACCCGGACCAGCCAGTGGCATTGGTGTTAGGCGCAGAGGGACCGGGCCTGAGGCAAAAAACCAAAGAAACCGTCGACAAGTTGGTCAAAATTGACGCTGTGGGCGGGTTTGGTTCTCTCAATGTCTCAAATGCGGCGGCGATTGCCCTATATGCTTCTAGGCAAAGATAACGACAGGAGAACGCCATTTCCACGCCATCCAAAATTGCGACCTGCTGTTATTGTGGGACCCGGGCAGCGCTTGTTCTAAAAGGCACGCAGCGCCAAGAGCTCAGTTGTTCAAGCTGCGGTGCCCCGCTGCATAACCTCAAGATGATGCCAAAGCGCAAACTGGACGATGCCAAGGCGAACCGTCAAACAGCCAAGCAGGATCGTCCCTACAAAGGCAAAAAGAAGAAGAAAAAAGGCGTTTTCTCACGGGTGCTGGATGAAGCCTGGGATGTGATCGAGGACATTTTCGACTAAAGGCTGGCTTTGCCGGTTCGAATGTTCACAAGCGCGTTAAAAGGGGTTTCAGTTGCGATAAAAAATTGCATCTTGATACCCTGAGTTTCTATTTGTGATCCGATGACCATGAACAGACGTTTCCTTTTTGGCGCGATTGCCGCCTGTGTGATTGCTCTTCCTGCGTTTGCGCAGGATCTGCCCGTCTTCTATCGGACGGACGGTGCAGCTATGGCCGGATATGATGCGGTGTCCTATTTCAATGGCGAAACACCTGTTCGGGGTCAGCCTGAATACGCGGTTATGTGGAAAGGCGCTGAATGGCATTTTGCCACAGCTGAGAATCGGGATGCGTTTGAGATGAATCCGCGTGCCTATGCACCTCAGTTCGGCGGGTACTGCGCCTTCGCAATGGCGCAAGGAGAGCTTGTCAGCACCGATCCGACTATTTGGCAGGTGATTGACGGTCGGCTATATCTGACCCACTCGCCAGAAATCGAGCGCATCTGGCAACGCGATACTGCCGCTTATATCCGCGAGGCCGAGGCGCATTGGCCAAGCGTTCTGTATGAATAACAGGGCGACGGCCGTTTTTTCTGATCTGTCATCACAAAATCGCGCGCTACCTCTTTTTTTCTCTGAACTCATGCTTAAATGTCACAGTGACCGCGGAACGGAACTGCCGCGGGTCATTTCACTGTCCCTCGTTCCAACAACTGGCGCTCAGGTATTCCTGGGCGCTTTTTTCTTTTGAAAACGGCGGCTAGGGTGGCCGAATGACTGAGTATTCCGATGAATTCCTGACCCAGATCCTGAAACATACCAAAACCGTTGCTGTGGTTGGGGTGTCGATGGATCCTGTGCGACCCAGCTATTATGTGGCGCGGTATTTGTCACTCAGGGGATACAAAGTGATCCCTGTTAACCCCGGCCATGCGGGCAAGATGCTGTTTGGCCAGACAATCCGTGCGTCGCTATCCGAGATTTCCGAACCGGTAGACATGGTCGATATCTTTCGCCGATCCGAAGCTGTACCACCCATAGTGGACGAGGCGCTTGAGGCGTTTCCCAATCTGCGCACAATCTGGATGCAGATTGGAATAGAACATGCCACGGCTGCGGCCACAGCGCAGGCGCGCGGGGTGGATGTCGTGATGAACCGCTGCCCGAAGATCGAATATCAGCGTTTGTTTGGCGAATTGCGCATGGGTGGTTTTGCAACCGGAATGATTTCGTCGAAACTCTGAGCGGTTATTCACCGAGATATGGTTGCAGTTCGCCGAATTGTTCCAAACGTCGCCTTTCCAGAACCACTTCGCGCGGGACCCAGTCATAGCGCGTGTCTTGTGGTAAGGGCGTCCAGTACAGCACGCCGCCATAGCGCCAGGGGTCCAGCACAACACCGTCATACATTGTCTCGCCTTTGCGACTGATGATTGCCGTGCTGTGGTCGATCCGGAACGGGTTGTCGGCATTAGCGATGGCGCGGTGCATTTCCAGCGTCTGGAAGTTTTCCTGATCCAGCCGCCGTTCGATATCCTCGGCCCAGTGCCAGCACAGGCCGCGCGGTTTCAGGCCCTTGTTGACCTTGGCATTGTGGATCAGCGGCGGGTCGGTGATCTGGTATGACTGTGCCAGCTGCGCGGTATAGGCATAGGCAATGCGCGCGGCGCGGTCGGCCTCTTCGGGGTCGATATCAGGCCCGAGGCTGCGGATTTCAGATGCCAGCCGCTGAACCTCATCACCTGTGGGCGGGGGCGCGCTTGCGCAGGCCCCTAGAACGGCAAGGGCCAATCCAATCACCAAAGCTCTGATCATATCTGCGCCCTTTGCCCTGCGGAGCTGTCAGGATCAGAATAAAAAAGGATCGGCAACATCCGCGTCACCCCTTGGGCCGCGCGGCCTTTTCCGCGATGCCGCTGGAGCCCTGACGGCGGGCCAGTTCGGCCAGCACATCATCCAGCGCCACATCGCGCGCGGCCAGCATGACCAGTAGGTGATACAGCACATCCGCCGCTTCAGAGGTCAGCTTGGCCTGATCGCCCTTGACCGCCTCGATGATGGCCTCAACCGCCTCTTCGCCAAACTTCTCGGCGCATTTTTCGGGGCCCTTGGCCAACAGCTTGGCGGTCCAGCTGCTGTCTGGATCGGCGCCTTTGCGGGCCTCAATCGTTTGGGCCAGGTCGTGCAGAATGCTCATGTCAGCCTCATCGGGATGCCAGCGGCGGCCATATGTTCCTTGGCCTCGCGGATGGTGTATTCGCCGAAGTGAAATATCGAGGCCGCCAAGACGGCGCTTGCTCCACCCTCGGTGACGCCTTCGACCAGATGATCCAGAGTGCCAACGCCGCCCGAGGCAATCACCGGTACATTTACCGCATCCGAGATGGCGCGTGTCAGCGGCAGATTGAACCCGGCCTTGGTGCCGTCGCGGTCCATCGAGGTCAGCAGAATCTCGCCCGCGCCCTTGGCAACGACGGTCTTGGCGAACTCGACAGCGTCAAGGCCGGTGGGCTTGCGCCCGCCATGGGTGAAGATCTCCCACTTGCCGGGGCTGACGGTTTTGGCGTCGATGGCGCAGACGATGCATTGGCTGCCGAATTGGTTCGCGGCTTGGGCGATCACATCCGGATTTGCCACCGCGGCTGAGTTGAAGCTGACCTTATCCGCCCCCGCCAACAGCAGGGCCCGCACATCATCTTTGGTGCGCACTCCGCCGCCAACGGTCAGGGGAACAAAGCACTGTTCCGCCGTGCGCTGCACCACATCGAACATGGTGCCACGGTTTTCATGGGTCGCATGGATATCCAGAAAACAGATCTCATCCGCGCCCGCCGCGTCATAGGCCTTGGCGGATTCCACCGGGTCACCCGCATCGCGCAGGCCAACAAAGTTAACACCTTTGACAACGCGGCCATCGGCGACATCCAGACAGGGTATGATACGGGTTTTCAGCATCTCTCGTCCTTTGTTGGCGCACCTCTAACGGCAAAGCCCCGCCGATGCCAGACTTGTGATTGTCACAACTCTGGAACCTGTGAAAACTGTCCCCAATTCATCAGGAGATCAATGAGATGCGTAGACTCTTTTTAGCAACCACTTTCATTTTCGCAGGAGCAGCTGCCGCAATGGCTGACGATATCATCAAGATGAAGACCGACAAATCGGTGACACAGGCGCTGGACGCGCTTGAGACGGCGATTGGCAACGCGGGTGCAACGGTTTTTGCGCGGGTTGACCACGCGGCCGGGGCCGAAAAGGTCGGAACGCCGATCCCGCCCAATCAGGTGCTGATTTTCGGCAACCCTGCGCTGGGTACGCCTGCAATGCAGATCGACCCGCGTGCCGGACTGTTCCTGCCGCTCAAGGTGCAAGCGTATGAAGATGCCGACGGTCAGGTTTGGCTGATCTATGAAGATCCAAAAGAGACGATGGATGAGTTCGACGCGGTCGAAAACTCTCCCATCATCGAGAAAATGCGCGGGGCGCTGGCAAAGTTGACTGCGGCTGCCGCGCAGTAAATCAGGTCAGGGCGCGAATGGCCTCTGCCAGGTCAATCGCGCCGTCATACAGCGCCCGGCCGGAAATCGCGCCGTTCAGTTCCACACCGCAATCACGCAGAGCAATCAGATCATCCAATGAGCTGACGCCGCCTGACGCGATCACCGGGATCGATACGGCACGGGCCAAGTCCGCGGTGGCCTCAATGTTAGGGCCCTGCATCGCGCCATCGCGGTTGATATCAGTATAGATGATTGCAGCAACGCCGGCATCCTCGAAGCTGCGCGCCAGATCAGTGACCTGCACATTCGTCTCTTCAGCCCAGCCTTTGGTCGCGACCATGCCGTTGCGGGCATCAATGCCAACGGCAACTTTGCCGGGAAAGGCTTTGGCCGCCTTGCGCACCAGATCCGGGTTCTCGACCGCGATTGTGCCCAGAATCACTCGGGCCAGACCTTTGTCGATCCAGGTTTCAATGGTGGCCATGTCGCGGATACCGCCGCCAAGCTGGGCGGGAACGTTGCATTCCTTCAGAATTGCCTCGACTGGGGCGGCGTTGACCGGCTCACCGGCAAAGGCACCGTTCAGGTCAACCAGATGTAGCCATTCGCACCCCGCGTCGACAAAGGCACGGGCCTGGGCGGCGGGGTCTTCATTGAACACGGTCGCTTTGTCCATTTCTCCGCGCAGCAGGCGCACGGCCTGTCCGTCTTTGAGGTCGATGGCAGGATAGAGGATCATGTTGTCAGGCCTTGAATCGCTGTTTTCCCGGCGGGATATCGCACAGGCAGGGCAGGGGATGCAACGCGACGCAAAGTCAATCTTGCCCCACGTCCACCAGCGCGCCAGACTGCTGGTCAAATAGGGAGGATTTTATGAAGAAAACAACTTTTGCAGCAGCCTTGGGGCTGGGATCTCTGATTTCGGGAGCGGCGATGGCCGACCCGGTTGACGGTCTTTGGAAAACCCAGCCCGGAGACACCGGCGGATATCTGCATGTTTCGATCGCCGAATGCGGCAGCGCGATTTGCGGTACCATCGATACCGCTTTTGACAAAGACGGGAATGAACAGCTGGAATATGAAAATCTCGGCAAGCAGATCATCTGGGATATGGTGCCTGATGGCGACGGCACCTATGGCGGGGGCAAGATCTGGGCTCCGGACAGAGACAAGACCTACAGCTCGAAAATGACCCTGGACAGCCAGAACAAGCTGACCGTCAAAGGTTGTGTTGCGGGTGGATTGGTGTGTCGCGGGCAGGATTGGACACGGGTTCAGTAACCGCTCAGGGCGTCCAGGTCAGGAAATTCCCGATCATGCGCAGGCCCACATCCTGGCTTTTCTCAGGATGGAACTGCATCCCGACCATAGTGTCACGGCCAATTACGGCCGTGACGTCCTGACCGTAATCCACATAGGCCAGACGCTGTGCGGGATCGCTGACCCGGAAATGGTATGAGTGGACGAAATAGGCGTGATCGCCTGATGTGACCCCGGCAAAGACAGGGTGTTCGCTTTCCAACACCAGATCGTTCCAACCCATATGCGGCACTTTCAGCGACCGGTCTGACGGCGCAATTTGCACCACATCCCCGGCAATCCAGTCCAACCCATCGGTGTCAGTGTACTCATGACCTTTCGAGGCCATCAGCTGCATACCCACGCAGATACCCAGAAATGGGCGGGCTTTCTGCTCGACCGCTTCGACCATCGCGTCATAGATACCCTTGTGCCCGCGCAGCTCGGCCGCGCAGGCAGGGAAAGCGCCGTCACCGGGCAGCACCAGCCGGTCGGCGCGTGCAACGACATCCGCGTCTGAAGTTACTACGACCTCGCCGGCGTCCAGTTCCCGCGCCATGCGCTGAAACGCCTTTTCAGCGGAATGCAAATTGCCGCTTTCATAGTCGATAATGGCGGTGAGCATTTACAACGCGCCCTTGGTCGACGGAATCGCATCTGCTTTGCGCGCATCGGTCTCAACCGCGTCGCGCAATGCGCGCGCGACAGCTTTGAACGCCGCTTCTGCGATGTGGTGGCTGTTGAACCCGTGCAACTGGTCGATATGCAGCGTGATGCCGCCATGAGTGGCCAGCGCCTGAAAGAACTCGCGCACCAGTTCAGTGTCGAAGGTGCCTATCTTGGGTGTCGGCAGGTCTACGTTCCAGATCAGAAACGGTCGTCCTGACAGATCCAGCGCACAGCGCACCTGTGCATCGTCCATCGGCAGGTGACATTCGCCATACCGCCGGATGCCCTTTTTGTCGCCCAAGGCCAGTGTCAACGCTTGCCCCAGTGCGATTCCGGTATCCTCGACCGTGTGGTGGTCGTCGATGTGGTAATCGCCCTTGGCGCGGATCGTCATGTCGATCAGAGAATGGCGCGCTAACTGATCCAGCATGTGGTCAAAGAAACCGACGCCGGTCTGATTGTCATACTGGCCGGTCCCATCCAGATTGACCTCGACCGTGATCTCGGTTTCGGCGGTCTGACGGCTGATCTTTGCGCTGCGCATGGGCGAATTCCTTTTACTACAGGCGTGCTTATAGACGGGGTAGGGCGGGTTGATCCAGACCATCCGTCGCAATCGCCGCAAACTGTTGCAGGGGATTGCGCCCGGGCACAGCCCGTGTCAGCCTGCGGCCAACTCAACCAACAAGGCTCGGCCCATGTCCACCTGTGTTTTCATCCAGATCCGCTGCAAACCCGGCACCACTTACAAGGTGGCTGAAGAGATCGCGTTGCGCGAAATCCACTCGGAGCTCTACTCTACCAGCGGCGAATATGACCTGCTGCTGAAGCTTTACATCCCCGAGGCCGAGGATGTGGGACATTTCATCAATGAAAATCTGCTGGTGATCTCGGGTATAGAACGCTCGCTGACCACAATGACGTTCAAGGCCTTCTAGCCCTGCTCAAACGTGGTCACGCGGAAGATTCGGTCCAAGTCGTGATTGGAGTACTTCGGCGCGGTGTCAAAGACGTTCTTACGCGCCGCCCGCGCGGCCAATGTGAAGGCGGCTTTGTTCGGTTGCGGCATATGAACATATACGCGGGTCATGCTTTTCAGCAGGCCGCGCCATAAGAAAACAGCGTTGAGTGAGAGGGTTTGTATCTGGAGCGGGCGAGGCGATTCGAACGCCCGACCCTAACCTTGGCAAGGTTATGCTCTACCCCTGAGCTACGCCCGCATCAGATACATATTTGGTCCTGAGACCTCTCAATGGAGCGGGCGAGGCGATTCGAACGCCCGACCCTAACCTTGGCAAGGTTATGCTCTACCCCTGAGCTACGCCCGCGCCGTTGAGTGAGGCGTGAAGTATTAATTCTGGCGGAAAGCTGCAAGGGGAAAAACGCGACTTTTGCAAAAAATCTTCTCGTGCGGAGGAAATCCAGACAGACTTGACCTCGCGTAGTAGCAGCCCGGTTCAACTGGACCGGTCGAGATTCCGCGTTAAGCTTTGCCCAGAGCTTAGGAATATTAATAGACGGAGCCACCCATGCTGACAATTACACCGGTTTATGCGGCATTAGCCGCCTTTTTGTATCTGGCGCTGAGCCTTCGGGTCATTGGCCACCGACGAGGCGAAAAGGTTTCCTACGGGGATGGTGGCAAGGGTCAAATGATCAAGGCTATCCGAACTCATGGCAATTTCGCCGAATACGCGCCGTTTGCGCTGTTATTGATGGCAATGGTTGAATTGCAGGGCGCCAGCGGGTTGCTGTTGAACCTGTTGGGATTGGCCTTGCTGGGTGGTCGCCTGCTTCATGCATATGGGTTTGGCAGGTCTCCGCAGATCGTTATCCTCAGGCAAATCGGAATGCTGCTGACATTTGGTTCAATCCTCGTAGCTGCAATAGCCAATATTGTGCTGGCGGTGTGAGCGCGGTGGGTCGCTCACGCCGAAAAAGGCCACCGTTTTACCCAAATTCGATTATTAACTAACTGTCAACATTATCTCAGGCGCTTGATTTTGTGGTATCTGCTGCCACTGCTCAAGAAGGACAGGTGAATAATATGAAACGGTTCCTGTTACTTTCGCGTGTAGTTGCGACCTCATTTCTGCTGCTTGGCGCTGTAAGCTTTGTGGCAGTTGTTGCCGCACCTGATATGGCCATCGCCAAAAATGGTGGCGGCAAAGGCAATGGCGGTGGCAAAGGCAATGGTGGTGGAAGTGGGAACGGCGCGGATAAGTCTGGCGACAAGTCCTCAAGGTGAAAGGTGGCAAGTCCTTGGGTGAAAAGGGGACGGGCAAAGGGTTGCTCGCCAGTCTTGGCCTGAAAAAGCAAAAAACTGCCAAAACGGGCGCTACGACTCAAAAGAAAAACGGGCTGGTCGCTTCGATTGGTAATCTGGTCAAGGGCAATAAGAAACCTGCCAAGATGACCAAAGTTACCACTGCTGTCGTTGATGAGAAGCCGGTTCACCCCAACAAGCACGGCAAAATTGCATCGGAGCTTAAAGGTCTGAACGCGGCCCATGCCAGCCAAACGGCTCTTATGAATGCGTCCCCGAACAGTATGCCAGGAAAGCTGTACTCTTATCAGCAGAACATCCTTGGTCATACCGACGCGACGACAGATCTGCAGGATAAGAACGACGAACTGGAAGACCTGCAGGAACTGACCGCAGAAGAGATCGAAGAGGCCTATGAGCCGACCGAGGACGAGCTTGCCGAGGGCATCACCGCTCAGGACAAGTACGACGACGCGGTCGAAGAGGCTGAGCTGGCTGTAGAGGAGGCCGAGACAAACTTGGCCGGATCTTCTGACCCGCAAGAGGCTCTGGATACTCTGACCGGCGGTCGCGAGTTGTCTGACGACGCCCTGAACGAGCTGCACGACCTGCTGGGTCTGCCGGCGCTTGCGGATTATGATGTTTCTGATGATGAAACAGAAAAGGAATTGGTCGAAGATGAGGTTGAAGAAGAAACCGTAGACGGCTGAACCTTAACCCAATGAAATGGAAAAGGCGCGCCCCAGAGGCGCGCCTTTTTTGCTATTCCAGCTCGATCAGCAGGTCCTTGGCGTCAATTTGGCCGCCTGGCTGAACGTGGATGGCTTTGACTACGGCGTCCCTTTCGGCGTGAATGCCAGTCTCCATCTTCATGGCCTCGATGGTCAAAAGCATATCGCCTTCTTTGACCTCTTGTCCCGCAGTAACCGCAACGGTTGCCACGACACCCGGCATCGGTGCGCCGATATGTGCGAGGTTGCCGATTTCTGCTTTGGGTCGGGCCTGCGTGGTTGATGTCACCAAACGGTTTGGCACCCGGATCACACGGGGCTGACCGTTCAGTTCAAAGAACACTTTGACCTCACCATTTTCATCGGTTTCACCGATGGCCTGACAGCGAATTTCCAGAGTCTTGCCGGGATCGATTTCCGCGGCGATCTCTTCGCCGGGCTCCATTCCATAGAAGAATGTGCGCGTGGGCAGGGTGCGGACGGGGCCATAGATCCGATGGCGACCCATGTAATCAAGGAACACCTTGGGATACATCAGGTATCCGTTCAGATCCTCGTCGTCGACCTCTTTGCCGTCCAGTTGTTTGGATAGCTCGGCGCGCGTTTCCTCCAGATCGACCGGGGGTACGTCTTTGCCGGGGCGGTCAGTGTTGGGGCTTTCGCCCTTAAGCGCCTTGCTGATGATCGCATCAGGGAACCCGCCTGGAGGTTGCCCCAGATTGCCGCGCATCATGTCTATGACCGAATCCGGGAAGGCCACATCCGAGTCCGGGTTTTCGACATCGGCGCGCGTCAGCCCCTGGCTGACCATCATCAGCGCCATGTCGCCAACCACTTTTGACGAAGGCGTGACTTTGACGATATCGCCGAACATCTGGTTCACGTCCGCATACATCTGCGCCACTTCATGCCAACGCTCTTCCAGGCCAAGGCTGCGCGCCTGAGCCTTGAGGTTGGTGAACTGGCCACCGGGCATCTCGTGCAGATATACCTCGGATGCAGGGGCCTGCAGGCTGGATTCAAAGGCCGCATACTGGCCTCGGACCACCTCGAAATAGTCGCTGATTTCGCGGATGGCCTTGATGTCCAGGCCGGTGTCGCGTTCCGTATGGCGCAGCGCTTCGACCACAGTGCCCAATGTCGCCTGAGAAGTGTTGCCACTGAAGCTGTCCATCGCGCAATCCACTGCGTCCACACCCGCCTCGGAGGCGGCCAGAATGGTGGCGCTGGCGATACCGGCAGTGTCGTGCGTGTGGAAGTGGATCGGTAATCCGACCTCTTCTTTCAGCGCACGGATCAAAATCTTGGCCGAGGCTGGTTTCAGCAGGCCGGCCATGTCTTTCAGGCCCAGAATATGAGCCCCGGCATCGCGCAGCTCTTTCGCCATGCCAACATAGTATTTTAGGTCATATTTGGCACGGTTCGGGTCCAGAATATCGCCAGTATAGCAAACGGTGCCTTCACAGATTTTACCGTTCTCGACCACCGCATCCATCGCGACACGCATATTTTCGACCCAGTTGAGAGAGTCGAAGACGCGGAACACGTCGATATTTTGTGACGCCTGACGAACGAATTCCTGCACCACGTTGTCGGGGTAATTGGTGTATCCAACCCCATTTGCACCGCGCAAAAGCATCTGGGTCATCAGGTTCGGCATCACCTCGCGCAGGTCGCGTAGACGTTGCCACGGACATTCCTGCAAGAACCGATAAGCCACATCGAAAGTGGCGCCGCCCCAGCATTCGACGCTGAACAGCTGCGGCAGGTTGGCCGCATAGCTCGGGGCCACTTTGATCATGTCGATCGACCGCATCCGCGTCGCCAGCAGCGACTGGTGCCCGTCGCGCATCGTGGTGTCGGTGATCAGCAACTGGCGCTGAGCCTTCATCCAATCGGCCACCGCCTGCGGGCCCTTTTGTTCTAGCAGGTTGCGGGTGCCCATCTGCGGTTCACTTTTCAGAGCCGGGGCCTTGGCCTCTTTCAGATCGGTACGCGGTTCGGGACGATCCTTGGTTTCGGGATGCCCATTCACGGTGATATCCGCAATATAGGTCAGAACCTTGGTGCCCCTGTCACGGCGTCGTTTAAAGGTGAACAGCTCGGGCGTCGTGTCGATGAACTTGGTGGTGTATTCATTCGACAGGAAGGTCGGGTGTTTCAGCAGGTTGATGACAAAGTCGATATTGGTGCTGACGCCACGAATACGGAATTCGCGCAGCGCTCGGTCCATTCGCGAAATCGCGGCCTGTGGCGTCGGGGCCCAGGCCGTGACCTTGGTCAGCAGCGAGTCGTAGTACCGCGTGATTACACCACCCGCATAGGCCGTGCCGCCATCCAGGCGAATACCCATGCCAGTAGCCGAGCGGTATGCGGTGATGCGACCGTAGTCGGGAATGAAGTTGTTCTGCGGGTCTTCGGTTGTGATCCGTGTCTGAAGGGCATGACCGTTCAGGTGCACATCCGCTTGGCTGGCGGCGCCGGTGGCTTCGGCCAACGATTTGCCCTCGGCGATCAGGATCTGTGCCTGCACAATGTCGATACCTGTGACTTCCTCGGTGACGGTATGTTCCACCTGAACGCGCGGGTTCACCTCGATGAAGTAGAACTTGCTGGTTTCCATATCCATCAGGAACTCGACGGTGCCTGCGCATTCATAATTTACATGGGCGCAAATCTTGCGGCCCAGTTCGCAGATTTCCGCGCGTTGTTCTTCGCTGAGATACGGGGCAGGCGCGCGTTCCACGACTTTCTGATTACGGCGCTGGACCGAGCAATCGCGCTCATACAGATGGTAAATTTCGCCATGTTTGTCGCCCAGAATCTGCACTTCGACATGGCGGGCGCGGATAATCATCTTTTCCAAATAGCCCTCGCCATTGCCAAAGGCAGCCTCGGCTTCGCGGCGGCCTTCCAGGACCTTTTCTTCCAGTTCGTCCTCGGATTCGATTGGGCGCATGCCGCGGCCACCTCCGCCCCAGGATGCTTTGAGCATCAGGGGATATCCGATCTCTTTGGCTTGTGACCGGATCGCGTCCATATCGTCGCCCAGCACTTCGGTCGCAGGGATCACCGGAACTCCGGCGGCGATGGCCACGCGGCGGGCGCTGGCCTTGTCGCCCAAGGCGCGCATGGTTTCGGCCTTTGGTCCAATGAAGGTGATCCCGTTCTGGACGCAGGCATCCACGAAATCTGGGTTTTCCGACAACAAGCCATAGCCCGGGTGGATGGCATCCGCACCACATTCCTTGGCCACGCGAATAATCTCGTCAATGCTGAGGTAAGCGGCAACCGGCCCCATCCCCTCGCCGATGCGATAGGCCTCGTCCGCCTTGAAACGGTGCAAGCCAAGCTTGTCCTCTTCCGCATATACGGCGACTGTGCGTTTGCCCATCTCATTCGCTGCGCGCATCACGCGAATAGCAATCTCGCCGCGGTTGGCGATCAGGATCTTGTCGAAATGTGTCATATCAGGTCCCGGTCCTGTTTGTTTGGCGAACTTCTAGGCGAACAATACGCGCAGGTATATCGGTGATTTAGGTAGAACCGGCATGTTAACGCTCGCAAACGCCTCCTGTTGGTGAAGGCTTGATAGCCTTGCTGCGCTGCGGCATCAAGACTGGTGAATTGCGGCGTGATTTGGCGTGTTCATTAAAGACTTTTTGGCCACGGTCGGCAGGTGCTTTCCCAAGTTTCGACATAGCAGGCAAGTTGCGCGCATGGTCGTGCCGGGTGCCGAGCCGATTGACTTCAAGCACGTTGGGAATGAAAGGCCTGACTGTGTCCGGTTATCGTGGATGTGCAGCCCCGAGAGGTTTTGGGCAGATCGTTTGCGTACCGCTTGCCTCAAATCATTGCGTCACTTCTTTATCCGATCCTCTGAAAGATCACCGATCGTTTATGAGTCTAGGGATTGTGCCGCTCAAAAGCGATAGGGCTGGCTAGGACGGTTGGCAAGATCGCGATGTGGCCAAGATCTTGGAGAAAGCTAACAAGTATAGAAGTGGCTACCTTGCCCGCGCAGTCAGGCGCCGGGTAACTGGAGTTTTTGCTAAGTATTAGCTAGAGCTTCACGCCGCCGCGACTGGGCCTGAAGTCCGAACCTTTTGGCCGTTGCTATCAGCGGACCCGGTTTCGGTTGGCGTTCCCTTGGCGACTTGCACCTGATTGCGACCCTTATCTTTTGCCGCATACAGCGCATCATCTGCGGCGCGCATCAATTCTTGTGGAATGGTGCCATGGGCCGGATAATGTGAAACGCCGACGGAAATCGTAATTCGAGGCAGCGACTTGTCGCCATATCGAACTGAAACCGCCTCAACCGACTGCCGCAATTTCTCGGCACGGCTGATCGCGTCATCCGGGGTGTTATCCGGCAAGATCAGCATGAATTCCTCACCACCGATGCGGCAGGCAATTTCATCCCGATCACAGCCCTGCTCCAATGCGGCACCGACCGCGCGCAAGACCATGTCGCCTGCATCATGGCCATGGGTATCGTTGAACTTTTTGAAGTGGTCCACATCAACGGCGATCAGGCTAAGCGGTACACCGGTCTGCTGACTGCGCGAAATGGATTTGCGTAGGGTTTCTGTCATATGGCGACGGTTGAAAAGCCCGGTTAGCGGATCGCGCACGGATTGGTCGTGCAGTTGATCGCGCATCCTGACATTCGCGATGGCCATGCTGATCTGTTCGGCACAGAGTTGCGCCAGCTTCCTGCTGACATGGAACTCTTCTTCGCGATCTTCAAGCGCGCGCAGATGCAGCAAGCCCACCGTTTCGCCATGTGCCAGAATCGGAAAGCAGAAATACGGACGCCCGTCATGCGGCTCTGCGTGTTCGCAGATGAAATCAATCTCGGAGGCGCCGAATTCATAGGTGCGACCCCGTCGCAAGCCCCAACACCCCTCAGGGTGGATATGTGCCTTATGGGTGCCGCCGTTCCAACTGGCGCAGCCATCAAGCACATCGCGCGAGTTCGAGTAGACGTAAACGCTGCCCTCTGCTTCGGGCAGGATATGGGTCATAAAACGTGAGACCATGTCGAACAGCTCATCCAGAGAACGGCTGGATTGCAGCCACTCGTTCAGCTCCCCTAGCAGCCGCACCTCACGCGCCAGCCGCAACTGGTCAGCCATCAGATCACGCTCTTTCTCGGATTGTTTGTGCAAAGAGCGCAGTTGCGCCCGGTTGGTCCTGTAGGTCACCAATGACACCATCGCCAGCGCCAACAGGGCCACACCGCTTAGAACGATCAGCGAAATTCTCAGCCGGGTTATGAAGGTCGCCCGCAAATCCGAGATATCGGTAAAAAACTCTATCGCACCGATGAAGCGACCGTTTTTTGTAACCGGCATAAATACTTTGACTATGTGATGCGCACTGGAGTTCTGAATGTTGCCTGTGTGCAAGTCCAGGCCGTCAATCTCGGATAGGGGCACAACCTCTTGTAAATAGTACACCATTCCCCGGGCAACATCGGCGCGAAAGAACGCGCTGTCTTCGCGCAGGCCGACCTCACCTTGACGAGTGGACCAGACCACGCGTCCACTCGTGTCGAACAACCTGAACCGGTAGACATCCGATGCTTCGGGCATCGACGTCAGAAACTCTGCATCATGCCCATCTATATGGCCGGTTCGCAGCGTTGTTTCGGGGTCTTCAAGGTGCAAAACAACCCTGCGTTTCCACAATTCTGACTGTTTGAGGATATCTGTCCGCAGCATCCGTTCCACCAAGGGCGAAGGAAGCCGATAGACACCCCAACCCGCACCAATGGCGAGGCTGATCAGCAATAGGGTGATCCCGGTCCATTTGAGTCGATGATTGATCGTCCCCCGCTCAGCCAATGCCATATCCATATGCTCCCAAACCTTTGAGCCAAGCATCTGACCTAAGGCTTTACAGAGAGTTAATGGCATCAGTCGAACACCGCTTCATTTGGTTAGAATTGAACGCAAGGAAAATCTTAAAAGCTTGTGAACAAGCCGTGAACAAAGCCTTTCCCTTTGCGCCCATCCGGCGTAGTTTGAGAGTATGAGCAGTTTTGACGAAATGGACGCCTTCGAGGGCGCATCGCTGTCGGCGCGGGCGATGCCTGCAGCTGAGCACTATGAATTGGATTATCTCAATCCCGACCAACGTGAGGCTGCTGAGAGGGTAAGCGGCCCCATCCTTATTTTGGCTGGGGCGGGTACCGGGAAAACCAGAACGCTGATGGCCCGAGTCACGTACCTCATCCGGAATCGTCTGGCACAACCAAACGAAGTGTTGGCCGTGACGTTCACCAATAAAGCTGCCAGAGACATGAAAAAACGAATGGAGGAGGATCCATACAAACTAAGGTACCCTTTACCTTGGATGGGCACTTTCCACTCAATTTGTGCACAATTGCTACGGCGTCATGCGGAACTCGTGGAGTTGAAGTCAAATTTTACAATTCTTGACAGCGACGACCAGCTGCGTTTGCTAAAGCAACTCATTCAGGCCGCGAACATTGATGAGAAACGTTGGCCACCACGCATGTTGGCTGGGCATATTGATGAGTGGAAAAACCGCGCATTAACGCCCGACAATATACCTGCGGGAGATGCTGGAGCTTACAATAGCAAGGGCATTGAACTTTACGCTCAATATCAGAATCGATTACGCGAACTGAATGCTGTAGATTTTGGTGATCTTCTGCTGCACATGATTAATATTCTGAGAACTCATCAGGACCTTCAGAAACAATATCAGCGCTGGTTCAAGTATATAGTCGTGGACGAGTACCAAGATACTAACGTCGCCCAGTACCTTTGGCTTCGCCTGCTAACTAATGACGATAGAAACATTTGCGTTGTCGGAGATGACGATCAGTCGATCTATGGCTGGCGTGGGGCCGAGGTCGACAACATTCTACGGTTCGAAAAAGATTTCCCCGGCACGCACGTGGTGCGGCTGGAACAGAACTACCGCTCGACCCCGCATATTCTGGCGGCGGCATCGAATGTGATCCGAGGCAATGAAAGTCGGTTGGGCAAAGAGCTTTGGACCGACAGAGAAGAGGGTGAAAAGGTTCGCCTGATTGGACATTGGGATGGTGAGGAAGAGGCGCGTTGGATCGGAGAAGAGATCGACGCGATGCAGAGCGGGACGCGTGGCGTGCGCCCGATGAACTTGGACGAAATGGCTATCCTCGTGCGCGCCTCGCACCAGATGCGCGCGTTCGAGGATCGGTTCCTGACCATCGGTCTGCCCTACAAGGTGATTGGCGGGCCGCGGTTTTATGAGCGGATGGAGATTCGCGATGCCATGGCCTATTTCCGGTTGGTGGTCAGCCCCGAGGATGATCTGGCGTTCGAGAGGATCGTGAACACGCCCAAGCGCGGCCTTGGTGACAAGGCGCAGCAGACCATTCAGGTGGTGGCGCGTGAAAACGGAGTGTCTCTGGTCGAGGGCGCGCGGATCGTAGTCGAGCAGGGGTTGATCAAGGGCAAGGGCGGCAAAGCGCTGCGCGAATTGATCGACGGGCTGGCTCGGTGGAATGCGATGACACGCGGACCACGTATCGAAGTGGATGATGACACCGTCATTGATGACGGGGTGTCTCCGATCCGCTATGGCGCGCCCGAGCACACGCATATCGAACTGGCGCAGATCGTGCTGGATGAATCCGGCTATACCGCCCATTGGCAGAATGAGAAAACGCCCGAGGCGCCGGGGCGGCTGGAAAACCTCAAGGAACTGGTCAACCAGTTGGACAATTTCGAGAACCTGCAGGGGTTTTTGGAACATGTCAGCCTGGTCATGGACAATGAAAAGGAAACGGACGGGGCAAAGGTCTCGATCATGACTCTGCATGCGGCCAAGGGGCTGGAGTTTCCCGCCGTGTTCCTGCCGGGTTGGGAGGACGGGTTGTTCCCGTCGCAGCGGTCGATGGACGAGACCGGAATCAAGGGGCTCGAAGAGGAACGGCGTCTAGCCTATGTGGGCATCACCCGTGCCGAAGAGGTCTGTACGATTTCCTTTGCTGCCAACCGCCGGGTGTTCGGGCAATGGCAGAATTCGATGCCATCACGGTTTATTGACGAACTGCCCGAGGAGCATGTCGAGGTTCTGACGCCTCCGGGGCTCTATGGCGGGGGGCAGCCGTCGGCCGGGATCGAAACCCGCGCGGCTGAGGCAAATGTCTATAACTCACCCGGCTGGAAACGGCTGCAGGCGCGGCAGGGACAATATGGCATGTCGCAACCGCGCGAAACCCGCAACACGGTGATCGACGCAACCGCGGTGGCAAGTTTCACACTGGGTGAACGGGTGTTTCACAAGAAATTCGGCTATGGCGCAGTGGAGGGCATCGAGGGCGACAAGGTTGAGGTCGCGTTCGACAAGGCGGGCACCAAGAAGGTTGTTGCCCAGTATCTTTTTCCGAAGGACGACGTTCCGCTTTAACCAAAAGGAATGCGCCTGACGGCGCATGCTCAATGTTTTGAAAGGCGCCTGTGTGGGCGCCATTTTCTTTGGGGGAAACGAAAAACGGCGGTTCCCAGGGAGGAGGAAGGAAACCGCCGTTCTTTTGAACACCAAGGCAGGGAGGAGGAGAGCCCCGATGTATCCTAACCCGGGTTTGATCCCGGTATGAGGAAGACGCGGCGACGTCAGGGAGGAGGAGAGACGTCGCCGCGTACTTTCAACATCAGGGCAGGGAGGAGGAGAGCCCCGATGTATCTGCTTCCGGCGTTCAGGGCCGGTATAAAAGGCGGCAACGTCAGGGAGGAGGAGAGACGTTGCCGCAGATTACAGACCCAAGGGAGGAGTAGGGTCTGATCTCTGTATTGCTGTGCGCTTAACGCGCGAATTGTTCTTCTGCGGCCTGCATTGCCAGCCGACGGATCATTGAGCGGTGCAGGCCCAGGTCGGCCAACTCGCGATCGGACAGCTCGGACAGTTCGTTAACCGTCTGGCGGTAGGCCCGATAGCGTGCAAACCGGGTCTTTGCGGTTTCGATCATCGAAGCCAGGCCGAATGCCGGAGCGCTTCTCAGAGCGGTTTGTTGTGTTGCTACACCCATCTGCGTAACCCGTTTCGTATGTTGGTGCCGAAGTGTTTCGGCGTTTGCTTGAGGATGAAAATAAGCAAATGCTGCGATTGCACAATAGTTGACGTCGTCAATGCTGCTATGCAGCAAATGCATGGATATCAAAGAGTTGAATGTTGGCAATCGAATATGCCTTAAAAATATGGGTTTGAGTTGCGCCAAGGGTGTCGCTTCTAATGCGGTTCCACTGAAAACCATAGGATCGTGACGTGAGGTCCGATTGCTTCGGTACGGTTATCGAAGAAGCTGAATGGCTGTGGTCGTGCGTATATGGGAAATCGTGGGTTCAGGTGGTTTTTAGTAACTTGGGAGTGCGTGGGAACCCAGCCACCTTTGTTGATTCGTAGTTTGGAATGGAGGATTTGCTGGCTCTATCTACAGGGAATCGATGAAAGTGAAGAAATGTTGGGAATTCATGGGACGCTTATAATTTCTCTGATTTGTCTATATATGGTTGCATTGAGGTGGCTGTATTCTAATTCTGGTGTGTAAATAGAGTTTCCATTCATTTTCTTATCGAGTACATTGTGAGTTGGGACGTGAGTGTGAGAAATTTTCTATTGATTTCCATGAATTCCCATGCCATCCCTTGGTTATCCGATGAGGACGAGGCACATGGGGCGCTAAACGACCCCGAACCAATAAAATCAGGTTTCATACAGGCATCTCGCTTTCATCAATCAAGAGATCCGGCGCGCGGGCGAGCAGACATCCCCCCAGGTGGCGCGCGCAGCTGGACATCCCGCAAAGCGGGTCAATGCGGCGGGTTGATCAGTGGCAGCAGATCAACCCGCCGTTTTAATTCTGGGGGGAGTGAGAATTTCAAGTGGGGCGCAAGCGAAAGGGACAGTCGTCTTGGCGCGCAGGTTTAGAGGTGAAAGCCACCATAAGGTGGACACGAAGGGCAGGGTCTCGATCCCGGCCTCGTTTCGCCGTGTGCTTGAGGCTTCTGACCCCAACTGGCAGCCCGGTGACAATCCCGAACTTGTAATTGTTTATGGCGACCACCGGCGCAAATTCCTTGAATGCTATACCATGCAGGCGATTGACGAAGTTGACGCCAAGATTGATGCGCTTCCACGGGGTTCAATGCAGCGGAAGACACTGCAGCGCATGTTCCACGGACAATCCTTTCCGACAAACGTGGATGAGACCGGGCGTCTGGTTCTACCCGCCAAGCTGCGCAGCAAGATTGACTTAGAGGGTGAAGCCTTCTTTATTGCCGCTGGCGACACGTTCCAGATCTGGAAGCCTGAAACCTACGAGTCTGATGAATTGGCGGCGGCCGAAGAATGGCTGGATGATCAGCCCGAAGATTTTGACCCTCTGGTGTTCCTAGATGGCGTCGGGGACGCGTGACGGCATGGCCGGTGCGCAACCCTCTTCTGGCAAACCACATATTCCGGTATTATTGCGCCCTTTGCTGGCTGCGGTCTCTCCGGTGTCGGGTGTTTGGTTGGACGGAACCTTTGGTGCCGGGGGATATACCCGTGGCCTGCTCGAGGCAGGCGCGGACAAGGTCGTCGGCGTTGATCGTGATCCGCTGGCCTTTGAAATGGCCGCGGACTGGGCCAAGGGCTATGGCGATCGGCTGGTGATGCAGCCCGGCGTCTTTTCGCGTCTGGACGAATACGCGCAGGACTTGGACGGGGTGGTGCTGGACCTTGGGGTTTCCTCCATGCAGCTGGATTTGGCCGAGCGTGGCTTTTCCTTTATGAAGGACGGCCCGCTGGACATGCGTATGAGCCAGGACGGCGAAAGCGCGGCTGATCTGGTCAACACAGCAAGCGAAGCGCAGCTGGCCGACATCCTGTTTCACTATGGTGAAGAACGCGCCAGCAGGCGTATTGCCAAAGCGATTGTCAAGGCGCGGGCGGAAGAGCCGATCACAACCACTTTGCGGTTGGTGGGGCTTATCGAATCCTGTCTGCCCAGGCCCAAACCCGGACAATCGCATCCCGCGACACGCAGCTTTCAGGGGCTGCGCATCGCGGTAAATGCAGAATATGAAGAATTGTTCCAGGGCCTGATGGCCGCTGAGCGCGCGCTGAAACCTGGCGGGCAGCTGGCTGTTGTGACTTTTCATTCGATCGAAGACCGCATGGTCAAGCGGTTCTTTCAGTCGCGGGCGGGCAAAACAGGTCGGGCAAATCGCTATGCGCCCGAAATTGCGCAGGACCAGCCGCAATTTACGCTCAAAACCCGTAAGGCAGTGGGGCCGGACGAGCAGGAATTACAAGAAAATCCGCGTTCGCGCTCAGCCAAGCTGCGTGTCGCTGTGCGCACCGAGGCTCCGGCGGGGGAAATTGAAGCTCGCGCCATTGGGATGCCGCAACTAGGGGGAAGGGCAAAATGAAGAGTGTATTGTATGTGTTGACTGCCTTGGCCGTGTTCGGGGTGGCCCTTTGGGCGTATCAAGAGAACTACCGCACCCAGCAAGTTGTGAAAAAAACGCAAACACTGCAACGAGAGATCGGCGTGGCGCAGGTCCGACTGGCCGTTCTGAATGCGGAATGGGCTTATTTGAACCGTCCTGATCGTCTTCGAGAGCTGGCGGATCTGAATTTTGAACGTCTCGGCCTGCTGCCCTTGCGAGCAGAGCAGTTCGGACGCGCGGATCAGGTTGCCTACGCCGAGGATCCGGATCTTCCGATTGTCGATCCCATCGAATTGCAGGCGATAACCAACATTAAGGCGTTGGGAGAGGTGCAGTTCCCATGACGCGCACGCCCCTCCGCCCTCTGGCCCGTGTCCTGGATGCGCGCGCACGCGGTGAAAACCCCAAGGTTATCGAGCGCGAAAACATCCAGAAGCGCCATGAAGATATGAAGGACAGGGCCCGCGCTCGGGCCGAGGGCCGTTTGCTGGTGCTGGGTCTTTTCTTCTTTTGCGCCTTCTCGGTGGTTGGTGTTCGGATGGGGATGCTTGCGACATCCGAGGCGCAAGAGCCCTTGGCCAACGCCCCCGGTGCCACAATCGCGATGCAGCGCGCCAATATTGTTGACCGCGAAGGGCGCATTCTGGCCACCAACCTGGACACCTATTCCGTCTATGCCCAGCCGCCGTTGATGATCGACCCGATTGCCGCCGCGGATCAACTGGTGGCAATCTTCCCGGATTTGGAAAAAGACCGTCTGATCAAGGATTTCACCGGCAACCGCAAGTTCCTGTGGATCAAAAAGCGTATCTCGCCCGAGCAGAAGCAAGCCGTGCATGACATCGGTGATCCAGGTATTCTGTTTGGCCCCCGCGAAATGCGCCTTTACCCGAATGGCAAGCTGGCAGCACATATCCTTGGCGGGTCAGGTTTTGGGCGTGAAGGCGTGAGCGCTGCCGAGGTGATAGGCGTGGCCGGGATTGAAAAGCAATTCGACGATTATCTGCGGGACCCCGCCAACGGAAACAAGCCGCTGCAACTCTCGCTGGATCTGACCGTACAGGCCGCTGTCGAGCAGGTGCTTTTTGGTGGCATGAAGATCATGAACGCCAAAGGCGCCTCAGCCGTTTTGATGGATGCGCATACGGGCGAGGTCATCTCGGCGGCGTCGCTGCCATCCTTTGATCCCAATGATCGCCCGCGCCCCCCGACGTCGGGGTTCGATCCATCGGACAGCCCTTTGTTCAACCGCTATGTGCAGGGCGTTTACGAGCTGGGATCGGTGTTCAAGATATTCACCGCCGCGCAGGCAATTCAGCTTGGTCTGGTGAATTCTGAAACGATCATCGACACCTCGGGTCCGATGAAAATCGGTCGTTTTCCGATTGGTGAGTTCAACGGCAAGAATTACGGCAAGATCAGCGTGGCGGATGTGATCGTCCACAGCTCGAACCGGGGGACCGGGCGTCTGGCGCTGCAGATCGGTTCGCAGCGGCAACAGGAATTCCTGCGTTCGCTGGGCATGTTCGAACCGACCCCGTTTGAGATTGTCGAAGCCAAAGGCGGCGAACCGCTCAGGCCCAAAAAATGGGGCGAGCTGAGCACCGTGACCATTTCCTATGGCCATGGCCTGTCGACCAGCCCGATGCATCTGGCGGCGGGATATGCGGCGATTGCCAATGGCGGATATTATGTCAGCCCGACCATTTTGCGCCGGAGCGGGTCACAATATGGCCCGCGCGTGATGTCTCTGGGGGCGGCGACGCAGGCGCAGAAGATGCTGCGCAAGGTTGTCACCGATGGCACCGCCAGCTTTGGCGATGTCGTCGGCTATGACGTGGCAGGTAAAACCGGTACGGCAGACAAACCGAAACCGCGCGGTGGGTACTATGATGACAAAGTCATCGCCACTTTTGCGACGATCTTCCCGGCCTATGATCCGAAATACGTGCTGATCGTCACTCTGGATGAACCTTCCATCGTGGCCTATGGCGAAAAACGCCGTACAGCAGGGTGGACAGCCGTACCTGTGGCTGCGGAGCTGATCGGGCGTGTCGCGCCCTTGTTGGGATTGCGCCCCCGGCTTGAGCCTGAGGCGCGCGCTGCTATAACGCTGACCTCGAATTAGGCGTCCGGCGAAAGGTGGGTCATGGGCACTAGGACTAAGAAACTCAGCCAACTGGCCCTGACCGCACGTGCGGGTGCAAACCCTGAGATTACCGGGTTGGCCGTTGATAGCCGCGAGGTCAAAGACGGTTATCTGTTTGCGGCACTTCCGGGAACGCGGGTCCATGGCGCAGAGTTCATTCAATATGCTCTGCGCATGGGGGCCGCCGCAATCCTCACCGATGCCGAAGGGGCCGAGGTCGCAGCGGATGTGCTTGCGGGGACGGATGCCGCGCTGGTGGTGGTTGAAGACCCAAGGCAGGCGCTGGCAGGATGCGCAGCACTGTGGTTCGGAAAGCAGCCTCAGACCATCGTGGCTGTGACGGGGACCAATGGTAAAACCTCTGTCGCGACCTTTGTCCGCCAAATCTGGATGGAACTGGGTCATGCCGCCGTCAACCTGGGCACAACCGGGGTCGAAGGCGCATGGACGGCCCCTTTGGCGCATACAACGCCCGAACCGATCACCCTGCATCGGTGTTTGGCCGAAGCGGCTGAGAACGGTGTGACACATGCCGCGATGGAGGCATCCTCGCATGGTCTCGAGCAGCGCCGCCTCGACGGGGTACAGTTGGCGGCAGCGGGTTTCTCGAATTTCACCCAGGATCATCTGGATTATCACGAAACCTTCGAGGCGTATTTTGCCGCCAAAGCAGGACTTTTCGACCGCGTGTTGCCTCAGGACGGCACGGTTGTGGTCAACATGAGCGATCCAAAGGGTGGGCAGGTTCGTCGTATCGCTGAAACCCGCGGGCAAAATGTGCTGACCGTTGGATTGGGTGATGCAGATCTGTGTCTGCTCAATCAGCGCTTTGATGCAACCGGGCAGGATCTGCGGTTTTCGTGGCAGGGTAGGGTATATCAGACCCGATTGAACCTGATCGGTGGGTTCCAGGCTGAAAACATCCTGCTGGCATGTGGGCTGGTGATCGCTGGTGGCGAAGATCCCACGCGTGTTTTCGAGACCCTGCCGCATCTGACGACGGTCCGGGGACGGATGCAACTGGCTGCGACGCGTGAAAACGGGGCTGCTGTGTTTGTCGATTACGCCCATACGCCAGATGCTGTGGCCACGGCACTCAAGGCTTTGCGCCCTCATGTTATGGGCCGGCTGATCGCCGTCATCGGTGCCGGCGGAGATCGTGATGCGACCAAGCGCCCGCTGATGGGCAAGGCTGCGGCCAATAACGCTGATGTGGTATTTGTCACCGACGACAATCCCCGAACCGAAGACCCAGCTGCCATTCGTACTGCGGTGATGCTGGGCGCGCCCGAGGCAACCGAAGTGGGTGATCGTGCCGAAGCCATCCTGCGCGGCATAGATGCCCTGCAACCGGGTGATGCGCTGCTGATCGCTGGTAAAGGGCACGAGACAGGCCAGATCGTGGGCGATCAGGTTTTACCTTTCGACGACGTAGAACAGGCCAGCATCAGCGTGGCCGCCCTCGACGGGAGGGTGGCATGACGCTCTGGACTGCGGCCGAGGCCGCTGCGGCCACGGGTGGGCGTGCCACTGCTGATTGGCAAATCAATGGCGTATCCATCGACACCCGGACACTGCAGTCCGGCGACTTGTTTGTTGCTCTCAAAGCGGCACGCGACGGCCACGATTTTGTGGCGCAAGCGCTTGAGAAGGGCGCAGGCGCGGCGCTGGTCTCGCAGATACCCGAAGGCGTTTCCCCGGACGCGCCGTTACTGATCGTCGAGGACGTGCAGACCGGGCTTGAGGCGCTGGGGCAGGCGGCCCGCGCGCGGACAGAGGCGCGCGTGATTGGCGTGACCGGCAGCGTCGGCAAGACATCGACCAAAGAAATGCTGGTCAATATTCTGGAAACGCAGGGGAAAACCCATGCCAGCGTTGCCAGTTACAACAACCATTGGGGTGTGCCGCTGACGCTTGCCCGGATGCCGCGCGACACTGAATTTGCCGTGATAGAAATCGGGATGAACCACCCCGGAGAGATTGCTCCGCTGGCGCGTCAGGCCCGCCCGCATGTGGCCTTGGTTACCACCGTCGCGGCAGTCCATCTGGAAGCATTCGAGTCCGTCGCAGGTATAGCGAAAGAGAAAGCCGCGATATTCGAAGGGTTGGTCCCGGGCGGTGCGGCCATCGTGAATGCGGATATCGAACACGCCGACATCCTGCGCCAATACGCAGATGAGGCCGGAGCAGGGATCGTCGATTTTGGGCGCGCTGCGTCAGATTACGTGCTGACCGATGTTGCGCAGAAACCGGACTCGGTCCATGCAACGGCCAGGGTCGACGGAAAAGCCATCTCCTTTGATGTGCAATCAGCAGGCACTCATTTTGTCATGAATGCACTTGGGGCATTGGCGGCCTGCGTTGAACTTGGTGTCGACCTGAACGAAGCCATCGCAGGCTTGGGCAACTGGTTGCCGGTAAAAGGTCGCGGCGTTCGCGAGCAGATTTCACTGGCGGATGGTGGTCAGGTCGAATTGCTGGACGACAGCTATAACGCCAATCCAACTTCGATGGAGGCTGCCTTGGAAGTTTTGGCCGCCTCACAGGGCAGGCGCCGGATCGCGTTTCTGGGTGATATGAAAGAGCTGGGCGCGCAAGAGATCCCCATGCATGCAGCGATGGCGAATGTCGCGGCTATGACGCAGATGGATCAGGTTCACTGCATTGGCCCGCTTATGAAAGCGCTTTACGATGCGTTGCCAGCGGAAAAGCGCGGACTTTGGTTTGAGACCAGCGTTGAGATGGCTGAACGGCTGCCAGAGCTGATCTGCGCAGGCGACACTGTTCTGGCCAAAGGATCACTCAGCATGGCGCTGGCGCGAATTGTTGACGGTTTGCGGGAAATGGGGCAAGGGGACGCGCTTGAGCCATGATCGCCGCACGGGAAAGGTATTGATATGCTCTATTGGTTGACCGGCCTGTCGGACGGAGGGGATTTTTTCAATCTCTTCCGGTACATCACGTTCCGGGCGGGCGGTGCCTTTATGACAGCGCTGATTTTCGGGTTTATCTTTGGCAAACCGCTGATCAATGTTCTGCGCCGCAAGCAGGGCAAAGGGCAACCGATCCGGGATGATGGCCCCGAGGGACACTTTTCCAAGGCGGGCACGCCGACCATGGGCGGCTTGCTGATCGTGGGCGCGCTTGTCACATCGACACTGGTTTGGGCACGGTGGGATAACCCTTATGTCTGGATGGTCTTATTCGTGACGCTGGCCTATGCCGCCATTGGGTTTGCAGATGACTATGCCAAAGTATCCAAGCAAAACACCAAAGGTGTTTCGGGGAAAATGCGGTTGGGACTTGGGGTGATTATCGCGGTTCTGGCGTCTATTTGGGCCACGATGCACCACCCTGAGGCGCTGCAGAATCAGCTTGCTGTGCCGGTATTCAAAGACACGCTGCTCAATCTGGGGATATTCTACATTCCCTTCGCGATCGTCGTGATCGTTGGGTCAGCAAATGCGGTGAACCTGACAGACGGGCTGGACGGGCTGGCGATCATGCCCGCAATGATCGCCGCATCGACCTTGGGGATTATCGCCTATGCGGTGGGCCGGGTCGACTTTACCGAGTATCTGGATGTGCATTACGTGCCCGGAACCGGCGAAATCTTCATTTTCACTTCGGCCCTGTTCGGTGCTGGCCTTGGGTTTCTATGGTACAACGCGCCGCCTGCTGCCGTGTTCATGGGCGATACTGGATCGCTTGCCTTGGGCGGCGCTTTGGGAGCGATTGCGGTGGCCACCAAACACGAATTGGTGTTGGCTGTCGTCGGAGGTCTGTTCGTGGTCGAAGCGCTGAGCGTGATCATCCAAGTGCTGTATTTCAAACGCACAGGACGCCGCGTGTTCCTGATGGCACCGATCCATCATCACTATGAGAAAAAGGGCTGGGCAGAGCCCACAATCGTGATCCGTTTCTGGATCATCTCTCTGATCCTGGCGATGATTGGGCTTGCGACGCTGAAGGTCCGGTAGGCTCCCGCTAGGTTCGGAGGACAGCCGGCCCGCCGCCTCCTGTTGGGCCGGGCTCGCGCTGCGCACGAACCTGCTGTCGATCTTGCCAATGGCAGGTTCATCTGTGCAGTGTGTCGGCGCATTTGAAGTCGAAAGAAGGTGGGAAATATGATCCCGGTCAAAGGGTTTTCAAGACAGAAAGTTGCGGTTCTGGGGCTGGGTCGGTCTGGCCTGACCACGGCGCGCGCCTTACGGGCCGGTAAGGCAGAACCCGTCTGCTGGGATGACAACCCGGCTGCACGTGCGGCGGCCGAAGCCGAAGGGTTCACATGTCAGGATCTGGGGCGCCAGGGGGCGTTTGATGAGGTTGCCTGTCTGATTGTCTCGCCCGGGATACCCCATCTCTACCCATCGCCGAACCCTGTGGTGGCGGCCGCGCTTGAGGCCGGGGTACCGGTGGATAACGATATCGGTTTGTTTTTCCGCTCATTTGCCGGGCCGGAATGGGACAATCTCGATACTCCGCCCCGCGTGGTTGCGGTGACCGGGTCGAACGGGAAATCGACCACCGCCGCCCTTATCCATCATATCCTGACCGAAGCTGGCCGTGAGGCGCAGCTGGCGGGGAATATCGGCCGAGGCGTTTTGGACATTGATCCAGGGGGCAATGGCTCGGTCGTGGTGTTGGAGTTGTCGAGCTATCAGACAGAGCTTGCGCGGTCGCTGACACCTGATGTGGCCGTTTTCACCAACCTTTCGCCGGATCATCTGGATCGTCACGGCGGCACGGGGGGCTATTTCGCCGCCAAGCGCCGTCTGTTTGCCGAAGGTGGCCCTGACCGGGCCGTGATCGGTGTGGATGAGGACGAAGGCGCCTTTCTGGCCGGTCAACTGGCCGAAGCGCCAACGGATGACCGGGTGATCCGTATCTCGGTTGCCCGCAAGTTGACCGGACCCGGATGGCAGGTATTCGCGCGCAAAGGGTTCCTGTCGGAATATCGCAAGGGGCGACAGGCGGGGTCGATTGACCTGCGCGAGATCAAAGGTCTGCCCGGTGCACATAATCACCAGAATGCCTGTGCCGCCTACGCCACGTGCCGCGCGTTGGGGTTGGCCCCTCGGATCATTCAGGATGCGTTGCACAGCTATCCGGGCCTGCCGCATCGCAGTCAGATCATCGCCGAAGCGGATGGGGTCACCTATGTAAACGATTCAAAGGCGACCAATGTCGACAGCGCAGTAAAGGCGTTGAACGCGTTCAAGAAGGTCCGCTGGATCTGTGGCGGGCTTGAGAAAGAGGGCGGGTTGTCTGCACTCAACTCAGCCAGTGAACATGTGCTCAAGGCTTATGTGATCGGGCGCGAAGCTGCCGGATTTGCAATGCAGTTACATGCAGATACCCTGGTTTGCACCACAATGGCAGAAGCCGTTGAACAGGCAATGAACGACGCGCAGTCGGGCGAGACGATTTTGCTGGCCCCTGCCGCAGCCAGTTTTGATCAATATGACAATTTCGAACAACGCGGTGAGGATTTTGCAGAACAGGTTCGTAAACGGCTTTAGGACACGCCATTTGCAATAGATCGCCGGTTGGGCCAAGCTGAGATGCTATCAGCTTGACGCGCCATATTTTTTGGTTTTGCTACCCGTCAAATTCAACACGAGGTTATGACTATGCCATATCGTAAGTTTTCCCTGATCCTGCCTGCCATTCTGATTGCGGGTGCCTGCACCAACACTGGCGCAAACTACCAGCCGATCATCGATGGTCCGGTTGGCCCTAATTACAACGTTGATCTGCAGCAGTGCCAACAGCTTGCGGCATCGCAGGCATCTGTTGATGGCACCACGGCCGGGAATGCAGCCATCGGCGCCGTTGGCGCAGCCGCAGTGACCGGGATCGTACAGGACAGCAGCGATAATCTGGGCCGTGCTGCAGTTGCAGGTGCGTTGGTTGGCGCCGGTGCGGATGTGATCAACAAGAACCAGAACAAAGAAGTGTTGGTGCGTAACTGCATGCGTGGCCGTGGGTACAACGTCGTCGGCTAGTGCCGCGCAAATACCGTGTCGGCTAACCACGACTGGCGATTGCAGTTCCAGCGGCATGGCCTGAGGACCATGCCCATTGGAAATTGTACCCGCCCAGCCAACCGGTGACATCCACCGCTTCACCTATCGCATAGAGGCCGGGGACATCCCTGGCCTCCATCGTTTTTGACGACAGATCATCGGTGTCGATGCCGCCCAGCGTGACCTCGGCGGTGCGATAGCCTTCGGTCCCGGACGGGGTCAGATGCCAGTTCGACAGGGCCTCGACCAGGTCCGAAAGGGCGGTGTCCGATTGGTCGGCCAAATTGCCTTGCATGGGAATGTGTTGGCTCAGGAAATCGACCAATCGCGCGGGTAACTGCCGGGAAAGTTCAGTAGTCAGGGCTTTGCGTCCGCTGTTTTGGCGCTGATCTCGCAGCAGGTCGAACAGTGGCATATCCTGGATCAGGTTGACCCGGATCGCCTCACCCTCGCGCCAGTATGAGGATAGTTGCAGCGCAGCTGGTCCGCTGAGGCCGCGATGGGTGAAAAGCAAAGCCTCGTCAAAGCTGGTCCGGTCGTTCGACAGCCGCGTCGGCAGCGAGACACCGGACAGGTCCTTGAATCTGCCGTCGGTAAAGGTGAACGGCACCAGAGCCGCGCGTGTCTCGGTCATCCGCAATCCAAACTGGTGTGCGATGTCATAAGCCAGACCCGTCGCCCCCATTTTAGGGATCGACTTGCCACCCGTGGCCAGAACCAGATTGGTGCAGGTCAGGGCATGACGCTGTCCCTCGCGTTCAACCGTCAGCGCGAAACCAGTGTCGGTTTTGCACAGGTCCTTCATCTCGGTCCTTACCCACAGCTCGGCCCCGGCGCGCTCTATTTCATCCAGCAACATTTGGATGATCTGTTTCGAGGAACCGTCGCAGAACAGCTGTCCCAGTGTTTTCTCGTGCCAAGCGATGTCATGACGCCCGACCATTTCAATGAAATCCCACTGCGTGTAGCGCGCCAATGCGGACTTACAGAAATGCGGGTTCTGAGACAGGAAGTTGCCCGGCCCCGCGTACATATTGGTGAAATTACACCGCCCGCCGCCCGAGATGCGGATTTTCTCACCCGGCGCCTTCGCGTGGTCGATCACCAGAACGCGCCCAACGCAATGGGCGGCACACATCAAGCCAGCAGCACCGGCGCCCAGGATGATCGTATCATAAGTCATGCGCGGGGGATGGCGTGGAATGGCTGGGATGGCAAGGGGGAGACGTAAACACGCGCTGCAATCGTCCGTCCGTGACTGTGGATCCGTCCTCTGATTGGTTTGGGAAAATGGAATGAAATTGGCAGTTGGAACATTTGTGATATTGGCCGGAATACCATGTGCCAGAATACGCCCGACAAGGAAGCTCAATATGACGCACTGCACAGGAGGGCGGTTCAGTGATCACGCGCATTTCCCAAGTCACAGTTCAACTGGGAAAAAAGGCTGAATTGGTCGAATCCAGGAGGATAAAGCACTACGATCTTGTTCCCTAGGTGTTCCGAACGCCCGGGACGGGAAGCCCTGAAGCGGATCACTGGCTTGAAGGCGCCAATTTCCCTCTGTTGCGGCGTCATTCCACTAGCCCAAACACTAAAACCCCTGTAGACTCGCTCGTAGACCCCGAAAACGGGGCGTTGACGAGGCAGATAGTGGCGGTATCTCATGACTGAGATGGTGTATGGCGCGGTTCAGGACCAGCGCGGAGAACCGATTCTACCAAAGTGGTGGCGGACGATTGATCGTTGGACGATGTCCTGCGTACTGATCCTGTTTGTCATCGGGCTGTTGCTGGGGCTGGCCTCATCGCCGCCGCTGGCTGGTCGCAACGGGTTCGACCCGTTCCATTACGTCGAACGCCAGGCGCTGTTCGGCGGATTGGCGCTTGTTGCGATGCTGCTGACCTCGATGATGTCGCCCACACTGGTTCGACGTCTGGCGGTGTTGGGGTTTCTTGCTGCTTTTGTCGCGCTGGTCTTCCTTCCCGTCTTTGGCACAGATTTTGGCAAAGGTGCGGTGCGCTGGTATTCGCTTGGCTTTGCCTCGCTGCAGCCGTCTGAATTTCTGAAACCCGGGTTTATCGTTGTGGCGGCCTGGTTGCTGGCCGCGTCACAACAGATCAACGGCCCGCCCGGTCGGCTATGGTCTTTTGCGCTGTGCATGGCGATTGTCGCCATGTTGGTTATGCAGCCCGATTTTGGTCAGGCCTGCCTGATCCTGTTTGGCTGGGGCGTGATGTATTTCGTTGCCGGTGCGCCGATGTTGTTGCTGGTTGGTATGGCGGGGTTTGTCGTGCTTGGCGGTATGTTCGCCTATTCCAACTCGGAACATTTCGCCCGACGCATTGACGGGTTCCTGAACCAAGAGGTCGATCCGACCACTCAGCTGGGCTATGCCACCAATGCGATCCGCGAGGGCGGGCTTTTCGGTGTCGGCGTGGGTGAAGGGCAGGTGAAATGGTCGCTGCCCGATGCCCATACGGATTTCATCATCGCTGTCGCGGCCGAGGAATATGGCCTGATCCTGGTGCTGATCATCATCGCGCTGTATTCCCTGATCGTCGTGCGGTCATTGCTGCGGCTGATGCGCGAGCGCGACATGTTCATCCGTCTGGCGGGTACCGGTCTGGCCTGCATGTTCGGGGTTCAGGCGATGATCAATATGGGCGTCGCCGTGCGCCTTTTGCCTGCCAAAGGCATGACTTTGCCGTTCGTCAGCTATGGTGGGTCCTCGCTGATTGCAGGTGGTATTGCAATCGGCATGCTTCTGGCGTTTACCCGCACCCGCCCTCAGGGCGAACTTGGTGATATTCTACGCGGACGAGGCTGATGGGCAAACCCTACCTTCTGATTGCGGCTGGCGGGACCGGGGGCCACATGTTCCCGGCTCAGGCGCTGGCCGAGGCGATGCTGCACAGGGGCTGGCGTGTGCGCTTGTCCACCGATACGCGCGGCGCACGATATACGGGTGGCTTTCCGCATTCGACTGAAATTGTCGAGGCGTCCTCGGCCACATTCGCCCGTGGCGGACTGCCCGCCAAACTGATGGTCGGTCCCAAGATCGCAGGTGGTGTCGCCGGTATGGCGTTTCAGATGTTGCGCGACCGACCGGACGTCGTGGTCGGCTTTGGCGGCTATCCCTCAATCCCGGCGCTGGGCGCTGCGACGATGTCGAAGATCCCGCGCATGATCCATGAACAGAATGGCGTTTTGGGCCGTGTGAATCAGCTGTTTGCGACTCGCGTGGCGCAGGTGGCTTGCGGTGTCTGGCCGACTGATCTGCCGGACGGTGCAAAGGGCATACATACTGGCAACCCGGTTCGGGCCGCTGTGCTGGACCGGGCTGCGGCGGGCTATATCCCACCAGGTGATTACCCGATGTCGATCCTGGTGATGGGTGGCTCGCAAGGGGCGCGCATCCTTAGTCAGATTGTGCCCGAAGCGATTGCCGCGCTGCCTGATGAGATGCGCCGCCATATTCGTGTCGCGCATCAGGCCCGCGACGAAGACGGTGCCCGTGTTTCCGCGTTTTATGACGACCACGGTATCCGTGCCGAAGTGAAACCGTTCTTTCAGGATGTGCCCCGTCGTATGTCCGATGCGCAGCTGGTGATATCACGCTCAGGTGCGTCAAGTGTGGCGGATATATCCGTCATCGGGCGGCCCTCGATCCTGATCCCGTATGCCGCCGCCGCGGGCGATCATCAGACCGCCAATGCACGCGGGCTGGTTCAGGCCGGAGGGGCAATCATGATCCCCGAGAACCTGCTTGACGTTCCTTCGCTGACGCAGCAAATCACCGCAGTTCTGACAAACCCTGAAGCCGCACAAAAGATGGCCCATGCCGCCCTATCGACCGGCGCACCGGACGCGACCGAGCGTTTGGTCGCCCAGGTCGAACAGTTGGCGCAGAAGGAGACCGCATGACCCCAGCAACCAAACTGCCGCAGGATGTCGGGCCGATCCATTTTGTGGGGATTGGCGGGATCGGGATGTCAGGCATTGCCGAGGTGCTGTTGAACCTGGGCTACCGGGTGCAGGGCTCGGACCTGAAAGCGTCAAAAATCACCGACCGCCTTGCTGGTCTGGGCGCCGAGATCTTTGTCGGTCAAAGTGCTGAAAACCTTGAGAACGCCGCCGTGGTTGTGGTGTCGACCGCGATCAAACCGGGCAACCCGGAGCTGGACGGTGCCCGTGCGCGCGGCCTGCCAGTGGTGCGTCGGGCCGACATGCTGGCCGAGTTGATGCGCCTGAAATCCAACATTGCCATTGCCGGAACCCACGGCAAGACCACCACCACCACGATGATGGCTGAACTGATGGTGGCAGGGGAATTTGACCCGACCGTGATCAATGGCGGTATCATTCACGCTTATGGCTCGAATGCGCGGATGGGGCAGGGCGAATGGATGGTGGTCGAGGCGGACGAATCCGACGGCTCGTTCAACCGGCTGCCCGCGACCATTGCCATTGTCACCAATATCGACCCCGAGCATATGGAGCATTGGGGTGATTTCGACCAGCTGCGCGACGGGTTCTACGAATTTGTCTCGAACCTGCCGTTTTACGGGCTTGCCGTCTGCTGCACCGACCACGCCGAAGTGCAAACACTGGTGGGTCGCATCACAGACCGGCGCGTGCGGACCTATGGTTTCAACGCGCAGGCGGATGTGCGGGCCGAGAACCTGACCTATAAGGGCGGCGTCGCACATTTCGACATTCACCTGCAATACGAAGACAAGAGGATCGAGGGCTGCACCCTGCCGATGCCCGGCGACCACAACGTCTCGAACGCGTTGTCTGCGGTTGCTGTTGCCCGCCATCTGGGCATGAAAGCCGCCGAAATCCGCGAAGCGTTGGCTAATTTCGGTGGCGTCAATCGTCGCTTTACCAAAGTGGGTGAGGTCGATGGCGTCACAATCATCGACGATTACGGTCACCACCCGGTTGAAATCGCAGCGGTTCTGAAAGCCGCACGCCAGGCCACCGAAGGCCGTGTGATCGCGGTCCATCAACCCCACAGGTATTCGCGTTTGTCTAATCTGTTCGATGATTTCTGTACCTGTTTCAATGACGCCGACGTTGTTGCCATCGCCGATATTTTCGCTGCCGGAGAGGACCCGATCGAAGGGGCGTCCCGCGATGACCTGGTTCAGGGGCTCATCCGGCATGGGCATCGACATGCCCGCGCTTTGATGGACGAATCCGATCTTGAACGTCTGGTTCGTGAGCAGGCCCGCCCCGGAGACATGGTTGTCTGCCTTGGTGCCGGTACGATCAGCGCCTGGGCCAATGGCCTGCCTTCGCGCTTGCAGAAATAACAGGCGATGTGACGTAATGGACTCTTTTGCGGTGCAACCCTAAAGAGTGATCGTGCAACCGCAGAAAAAGCGGTCTCGGAGGCAAGATTTGGCGTACTCGGTATTATTTGCAGGGATGTGGGTCATAGCGTCGACTATCGTGGCCATGCTACCGATGCGCCTGCAATTTCCACCGGGGATTGTGTTGGTTATCGTTGCGCCGGCGCTGATTGTCTGGCTGGGTTACGATTTCGGCTGGTTCTTTTCGGTCCTGGGCTTTGCGGCTTTTGCATCCATGTTCCGCAACCCAATTCGCCACTATTGGCAACGTTGGACAGGCCGAGGGGACGACGAATGAATTGGTCCATTGCCCTTGCCGCCCTGTGGGGAATTGTTGCGAATGTGCTGGCGATGATCCCCAGCAAGGATAATCACTGGACCCGCGCCTATTTCTTGATTGCTGCGGGTATTCCTATCGTTGGCTATGTCACGCTGCAGAACGGCCCATGGATCGGGTTGATTGTTCTGGTTGCTGGGATCTCGGTACTGCGTTGGCCCGTGATTTATCTGGGCCGGTGGTTGCGTCGGATCCTGGGTGCCGCGCAATAGCGGATACAGCTTGCTTTGGCGGTTCAAATCCGCGAATTAGCGGCCATGACTTCTGTTCCCTCGCCACGCGGCAAGCTCACCCAGAACCGCCCGCTGAATGATCTGACCTGGTTGCGGGTCGGAGGACCGGCGGATTACCTTTTTCAACCCGCCGACCAGGAAGACCTGCAGCAGTTTCTGCGCGACTTGCCTGACGATATCACGGTTTTCCCGATGGGCGTCGGTTCGAACCTGATCGTCCGGGACGGAGGGCTGCGCGCCGTAGTGATCCGGTTGGGCCGGGGATTTAATGGCATCTCGATTGAGGGCAACATTGTCACCGCAGGCGCGGCGGCGCTGGATGGGCATGTGGCGCGCAAGGCAGCTGATGCGGGCGTGGACCTGACGTTTTTGCGAACCATTCCGGGGTCGATCGGCGGCGCTGTGCGGATGAATGCGGGATGTTATGGCAGCTATACGGCGGATGTTCTGTGCAAGGCGACGATCATCACGCGGCAAGGGCAGGTCGTCGATCTGACGCCCGAAGAACTGAATTTTCGCTATCGTCAGTCGGATCTGCCTGAGGGTGCGGTGCTGATCTCGGCCACGTTCGAAGGCCCCCTAGATGATCCTGATGAACTGCATGCCCGCATGGACTCGCAGTTGAAAAAGCGGGATGAGACCCAGCCGACCAAAGATCGCAGCGCGGGCTCGACCTTCCGCAATCCGGCCGGGTTTTCCTCGACGGGCCGCGCAGATGATGTGCATGACCTCAAGGCCTGGAAGGTGATCGACGACGCGGGAATGCGGGGCGTGATGCGGGGCGGAGCGCAGATGAGCCCCAAGCATCCCAATTTTCTGATCAACACCGGCTCTGCCACCGCTGCCGACCTCGAAGGGTTGGGCGAAGATGTGCGAAAAAAGGTTTACGAAACAAGCGGCATCACGCTAGAGTGGGAAATCATGCGGGTCGGTGATCCGCTGACAGATTAAAGCTCCGACCGTCAGACCCAAAACAGGCAAAATAGGGCGACGGATCAAAGGCATAAAGCAGGACGGACCACCACATAAGGTCCGCAGGATTTGAGGCGCACGACGTGGGTAGTTCGAGCAGGACAAACCCCAAAGTGGCGGTATTGATGGGTGGACCCTCGGCGGAACGTGAGGTGTCTCTCAGCTCTGGGCGCGAATGCGCAGCCGCCCTAAGGGGAGAAGGCTTTGAAGTGGTCGAACTGGACGCGGGTCCGGACCTCTATGCGCGCCTTTTGGATATCAAGCCGGATGTGGTCTTCAACGCTCTGCATGGTCGCTGGGGCGAGGATGGCTGCGTGCAGGGTCTGCTGGAGTGGTTGCGTATTCCCTATACCCATTCGGGTGTGCTGGCTTCGGCGTTGGCCATGGACAAGCAGCGCAGCAAAGCGGCGTTCCATATCGCGGGTCTGCCAGTCGCCGAAAGTGTGATCGAGGCCAAATCCGAAGTTGCCGCGCGTCACACGATGGAACCGCCCTATGTGGTCAAGCCCAACAACGAGGGTTCCAGCGTCGGCATTTATCTGGTGCATGAGGGCGCCAACACTCCACCGAAACTGGCAGACGACATGCCCGAACTGGTAATGGTCGAACAATATGTGGCTGGCCGCGAGTTGACCGTCACAGTCATGGGCGACCGCGCCCTGACCGTGACAGAAATCATGACGGATGGCTGGTACGATTACGATGCCAAGTACAAGCCGGGCGGGTCGTGGCATGTGCTGCCTGCTGAAATCCCGCTGGACATTTTTGACCTGTGTATGGGCTTTGCCAAACAGGCGCATGATCTGTTGGGTTGCAAAGGCGTCAGCCGCACAGATTTTCGGTGGGATGACAGCAAGGGCGCAGAGGGCTTGTTCCTGCTGGAAACCAACACCCAGCCAGGAATGACGCCGACGTCACTGGCTCCGGAACAGGGCGCGCATTGCGGGATAACCTTCGGCCAGTTTTGCGCATGGATGGTGGAGGACGCATCATGCGACCGCTGACAGCCACCCGTGCGCCGGTTATCCATCGGTCAAAGCCACTTGCCGGTCCGGATGCCGATTTCGCTTCGGGGGACCGCAACAATGTAGAACCCAAGTTCCGCCTGCGGCGACTTTGGGGGCGTAAGTCATCGGCGTTTGATCCGGCGCCGTCCCGCCTAAGCTATCGGTTGCAGCGCTGGATGTTGACGCCTGGTGTTCGCCGTGGCCTGAAATACGGGCTGCCGGTCTTCGCTGTGTGTGCTGCGCTTGGCGGGTATTTCAGCTCTCAGGACCGGCGCGAAGCGATTGTGGCTCATGTCCATGATGTGAAAATCTCGATCCAGCAGCGACCAGAATTCATGGTCAACCTGATGGCGATTGATGGGGCGGGAACCAACCTTTCGGAAGACATTCGTGAAGTGGTGCCGCTGGACTTCCCAATCAGTTCCTGGGACCTGGATGTCGAACAGATGCGCGAAACGATCACAGGATTGGATCCGGTTAAATCAGCCTCTGTGCGCATCCGTCCAGGAGGTATCCTGCAGGTGGATGTTGTCGAACGGCAGCCCGCCATTGTCTGGCGTACCCGCCGAGGGGTCGAATTGCTGGATGAAACTGGCGCGCATGTTGAAATCATCGCATCGCGGCAGGATCACTCCAATCTGCCACTGATCGCGGGTGAGGGCGCGGATTCCTATGTACCCGAAGCGCTGCAACTGACGGCCACAGCCAGCAGTCTTGGCAATCGGGTGCGCGGTCTGGTGCGAATTGGCGAACGTCGCTGGGATCTGGTTCTGGATCGCGGTCAGCGCATCATGTTGCCGACAGAACGGCCAGTGCGCGCATTGGAACGCGTGTTGGCCGTGAACGAGGTTCAGGATCTTCTGGAACGCGATGTGGCCGTGGTGGATATGCGCCTGGGTCAGCGACCGACAATCCGAATGACCAAAGCCGCCAGCGAAGACTGGTGGAATACAAAAGTAGATGTGAGTAGTGGGCAGTAACGACAATGATGACCGATCTTTATCAGTCCCAACGGGCCATGCGGCAAATGCGCAGGCAGGCGATGCAACGCGGCGTTGTCGCTATTCTGGATGTCGGGAGCTCAAAGATTTCCTGCCTTGTGCTGCGGTTCGACGGCGCCGGGCGTTTGCACGAGGACAGTGGCATCGGGTCTTTGGCCGGACAATCCGGGTTTCGGGTGATCGGTGCCGCGACCACGCGTTCCCGTGGTGTGCAATTTGGCGAAGTCACTGCGATGCAGGAGACCGAGCGCGCCATTCGAACCGCGCTTCAGGCCGCGCAGAAAATGGCAGATATCCGGGTCGACCATGTGATCGCCTGTTTCTCGGGGGCAAACCCGCGGTCCTATGGTTTGGATGCCCAGGTGGATCTGGAAGGTCAGCTGGTAACCGAGGCCGAAGTCGGCCGGGTTCTCAATGCCTGTGACGTGCCCGACTATGGTGCGGGCCGCGAAGTCCTACATGCTCAGCCGGTGAATTTTGCGCTGGATAACCGATCGGGCTTGATCGACCCAAGGGGTCAGATGGGGCAATCGCTGGCCGTCGATATGCACATGCTGACCGTGGACGCGGTTGCAATCCAGAATATCGTGCGCTGTATCAAGCGTTGCGATCTCGAATTGGCCGGTATCGCAAATTCGGCCTATGTCTCGGGCATCTCGGCGCTGGTTGAGGATGAACAGGAACTGGGTGCTGCCTGTATCGATATGGGCGGTGGCACGACGAGCGTGTCGATCTTTATGAAGAAACACATGATCTATGCCGATTGCGTGCGCATGGGTGGGGATCACGTGACCAGTGACATCTCGATGGGGCTGGGCGTTCCGGCGTCTGTGGCCGAGCGGATCAAGACCTTCAATGGCGGCGTTCACGCGACCGGCGCGGATGATCGTGACCTGATCGACATCGGAGGGGATACCGGTGATTGGGAACATGACCGTCGTACGGTCAGCCGGGCCGAGCTGATCGGCATCATGCGCCCGCGTGTCGAAGAAATTCTGGAAGAAGTGCGTGTCCGGCTGGATGCTGCCGGGTTTGAGCATATGCCCAGCCAGCAGATCGTGCTGACCGGTGGCGGCAGTCAGATTATGGGGCTCGACGGGTTGGCCTCTCGTATTCTGGGGCAACGTGTTCGCCTTGGTCGCCCGCTGCGGGTCCATGGGTTGCCGCAATCGGCCACGGGGCCGGGGTTCTCTTCGGTTGTGGGGCTAAGCCTGTTTGCAGCCAACCCACAGGATGAATGGTGGGATTTTGAAATCCCCGTAGACACCTATTCCGCACGCCCGTTCAAGCGCGCTGTGCGGTGGTTCCGTGACAACTGGTAAGGCCGCGATCGCGGCGCTGGTCATGGCTGTGCCGTCAGCGATAGAGGCTCAGACCCGTATCACACCCGAAGCCTTCCTGGGGGCCGTTCAAGGAAAGACCGTAAAGATTCACGTCTATGACAGCGGAATGCTGGTCGGCACCGAAGAGTTCCTGAGCCCGACTCTCTCGGTCTGGCGTATGGAGGGCAAGGGTTGTGTGTACGGGAAAATTACAACTCCTAATGGGCAGATTTGCTTTCTGTACGACGATGACGAGGATGGTCTGCCAGTTTGCTGGTGGCCGTTTTTGTATGAAGACCAGTTGATGGTGCGAATGGTCGGTTTCTCCAGGACAGAAATTCAAGAGGTCAGGGACATTTCTGAGAAAGGTCTTAACTGCCCAAGTGCCCCAATTAGCTAAAGAAATATCTTGCGGGGGCTGTCAAAATCCCGCAAGATATCCACAGGGTCCGTCAGAGGCCTTGCGAGAGGGCTTGAGCAGTTTTCCGCAGACAGAATGTGAATGAATTGCAAGTGACGCGCCCGTCAACAGTGGCGCGAGCGTCGCATGTTTTGTGGTGCTTTGAGATAATTCCGCAACATCTGGCAATCTCTGCCAAATACTGTTTCCAGGTGCCTTATTTCCTCCATATTTTGTGGATTTTCGCGATTTTTGGCGTGACGTTTGCCGTTTGGATCGGTAGGATTGTTAGTGGATAGGTAAGAAAAACACCGCGTTGGCGGGTTATATAAACAGGCGGACAGAAGCATGACATTGAATCTTTCGATGCCCGGGCACGACGAGCTGAAGCCTCGGATTACAGTTTTTGGCGTTGGCGGAGCGGGCGGTAACGCCGTCAACAACATGATTGAAAAACAGTTGGACGGTGTCGATTTTGTCGTTGCCAACACCGATGCCCAGGCGCTGCAGCAAAGCCAGTCTTCGTCACGAGTTCAACTAGGCGTGAAAGTCACCGAAGGTCTGGGTGCGGGCGCGCGTCCGACAGTGGGTGCGGCAGCGGCCGAAGAAAGCATCGAGCAGATTGTAGACCATCTGGCAGGCGCGCATATGTGCTTCATCACGGCCGGTATGGGCGGTGGCACCGGCACGGGTGCCGCACCGATCATCGCGCAGGCAGCGCGTGAATTGGGTGTTTTGACCGTCGGTGTTGTGACCAAGCCTTTCCAGTTCGAAGGCGCTAAGCGGATGCGTCAGGCCGAAGACGGTGTTGAAGCCTTGCAGCGCGTTGTCGACACGCTGATCATCATTCCAAACCAGAACCTGTTCCGTCTGGCCAACGAAAAGACCACGTTTACCGAGGCGTTTTCGATGGCGGATGACGTTCTGTATCAGGGTGTCAAAGGCGTGACCGACTTGATGGTGCGTCCGGGCCTGATCAACCTCGACTTCGCGGATGTTCGCGCCGTTATGGACGAGATGGGCAAGGCGATGATGGGCACGGGCGAAGCCACCGGCGAAGATCGCGCGGTTCAGGCCGCCGAGAAGGCCATCGCGAACCCGCTGTTGGATGAAATCAGCCTCAAGGGCGCCAAGGGCGTTCTGATCAACATCACCGGCAGCCACGACCTGACCCTGTTCGAACTGGACGAAGCCGCAAACCGTATCCGTGAGGAAGTGGATCCTGAGGCGAATATCATCGTCGGCTCCACGCTGGATACCGCAATGGAAGGCGGCATGCGCGTTTCGGTTGTGGCAACAGGTATCGACGCCAGCGAAAAACAGGATGATGTGCCTGTCGCGCGTCGTTCGATGTCGGCACCGCTGACCCGTTCGGTTTCTGCAGAGGAAGCGGCCCTGGAAGAAATGTCAGTGGCGGCAAGCGCCGAACCTGAACCTCAGCCCGAACCAACGCGTGAACCTTCGCTGTTTGAGGCAACTGAAGAGCCGATGGAACCGCAATTCCAACCGCGCGCAGAACAGGATGATGACGGCCTGCCACCCCCGGCTTATCAACCGCGCGTGGCCGAATTCGAGCCGACTCCCGAGCCGGTCGAATACGCCCCAGAAAGCTTTGTCGCACCTCAGCCGCAAGCACCCGCAGGATCGCCGTCACCTGAAGCGCTGAGGCGCTTGCAGGCAGCCGTCCAGAATGTACCTCCGGCTGAAAGAGGTCATCCTGCGCCTCGGCCACAGGAGGTCTCCGATAGTCATGGAGATGCCGACCGCCCGCGATTTGGTTTTAACCGCCTGATTGATCGCATGACCGGCCACGCAGCCGATACTCCGGCGCAGCAACCGGCCCGCCAGCAGCCGGTATTGCGCCAATCTGACGCTACGGCACCTGCACATGTCGAGGACGACCCGGAGCAGGATCGGATCGAAATACCGGCCTTCCTTCGCCGTCAAGCCAACTGATCGCGGTAACAATATACTAAAGAGGGGCTGCCATTTGGCGGCCCTTTCTTATTTTAAAACAGTGCATTATCCCTATGTGAGCAGGGTTTTGCCGACCTGTCACATTCATGTTTCATTCGGTTGCAAAGAGTGAGTTGAGCCTTTTGACCTGCTTCCTTAGTTGAATGCCAACACGGCCATCACAGGCCGGACGCCACTCACCGAGGTCACACTTGCAACATACGCTCAAATCTTCGATCACGTTTACAGGCCTCGGGCTGCACAGCGGTAAGCCTGCGACGATGATCCTGAGGCCGGCTGCTGCTGGCCACGGCATCTGGTTCAAACGGACGGATATCGAGCTGGGCAATGCGTTGATCCCTGCAATCTACGATGTGGTCGATCGTACCCCGCTTTGTACCCGACTGGTCAATGAAGCGGGCGTTACGGTTTCCACCGTCGAGCATATCATGGCAGCCTTGGCTGGATGCGGTGTCCACAATGCGCTGATCGAGATCGATGGCCCCGAAGTGCCGATCATGGACGGGTCTTCGATTGAATTCGTTCGTGGCATCATGTTGAAAGGCGTGCGTCGTCAGGCAAGCCCGGTCCTGGCCTATGAAGTTCTTAAACCTGTGACCGCAACCCGTGAGGGTGCCAGTGCTTCGATTGCGCCTGCGGACGGTTTGATTATCGATTTTCATATCGATTTTGAAGACAGCGCCATTGGTCGTCAGACTAAGAGGCTGGATATGTGCAATGGCTCTTTTGCACGCGAGCTTAGTGATTGCCGGACATTCTGCCGTCGTACCGACGTCGAAGCAATGCGCGAGAACGGCTTGGCTCTTGGCGGCACGCTTGAAAATGCTGTGGTCGTTCAGGGCGACGAAGTTCTGACCCCGGGTGGCCTTCGCCACGCAGACGAGGCAGTGCGTCACAAGATGCTAGATGCTCTGGGTGACTTGTATTTGGCGGGTGGACCGATTCTGGGTCATTTCATCGGCGACAAGTCTGGTCATGCGATGACAAACACGCTGCTGCGCAAGCTGTTTGAAACGCCCGGTGCTGTGCGTCCGATCCTGTGTACCCCCGAACAGGCCGCGCGTCTGCCCGGGCAGGGTCTGGTCTGGGACGAAATCCCCGAAGTCGCCTGATTGGTTCCACTCTGCTGACAAATCCGCCAAAGGGCCTACTAAGGCGTTTTGCACTGGAATTTTATGTGCTAGACCAAGGCCCAAACCGGGGTATTCCCATTAAGCAAGACGACAAGGATTGGCGGAATGATAGGCACCAAAGCGGCGGTCAGATTCGCAGGGGCGGTACTTCTGACAGCAGTTTTGACAGCGTGCAACAGCGGGGGCGCTGACCGCAATCAGAACCTAGAAGGGTTCACCCCCGAACAGATTTTCACGCGTGGGGAATTTGAGCTGTCGGAGAATCGTTCCGACGATGCGGCGTGGTACTTCTCTGAGGTTGAACGTCTTTACCCTTACTCTGACTGGGCAAAGCGCGCGCTGATCATGCAGGCGTTTTCGTACCATGCAGATGAGAATTACGAAGAAAGCCGTGCAGCGGCACAGCGCTATATAGATTTCTATCCAACCGACGAAGATGCGGCCTATGCCCAATATCTGTTGGCACTCAGCTATTATGACCAGATTGACGAGGTGGGCCGCGATCAGGGCCTGACGTTCCAGGCGCTTCAGTCATTGCGCACGGTGATCGAAGTCTATCCGGACAGCGAATATGCCACCTCCGCCGTGTTGAAATTCGATCTGGCCTTTGACCATCTGGCTGGCAAAGAAATGGAGATCGGACGTTATTATCTGCGTCAGGATCACTATACTGCCGCGATCAACCGGTTCCGCGTTGTGGTAGAGGATTTTCAGACAACTTCGCATACCGCTGAAGCGCTCTATCGCCTGATCGAGGCCTATCTCTCGTTGGGTCTGGTGGATGAGGCGCAATCGGCCGGTGCAATTCTGGGTTACAACTACCAATCCTCGGAATGGTATGACGCTGGCTATAAGCTGCTGACCTCTCGCGGGCTGAAACTCAAAAGCCGCGGCAACAACTGGCTCAGCACGATTTATCGCCAGACCGTCAAAGGTCAGTGGTTGTAATCGCCATGGCTAAAGGCGTGGGACGCTGAGACCCGATGCTGCGCGCCCTTGATATCCGCGATATGCTGATCATCGACCGGTTGGAACTGACGTTCCAGTCGGGATTGAACGCGTTGACCGGCGAGACCGGCGCGGGCAAGTCGATCCTACTGGATTCGCTTGGGTTCGTTCTGGGCTGGCGCGGGCGGGCAGAGCTGGTGCGTCAGGGGGCCGCTCAGGGCGAAGTTGTGGCCGAGTTCGAGCTGCACGAAAACCACCCCGCACATGCGATTTTGGCCGAAGCCGGATTGCCCGGAGGCGAAGAGCTGATCCTGCGCCGCGTGAACACAGCCGAGGGCCGGAAAACCGCATGGGTCAATGACCGGCGTTGCTCGGGCGAGGTGCTGCGGGCCTTGTCGGAAACCCTGGTGGAACTGCATGGCCAGCACGATGATCGCGGCCTGCTGAACCCACGTGGCCACCGCGCGATGCTGGATGATTTTGCCGAGGCAAGGGGGCAACTGGCCACTGTGCGCTCTGCATGGTCCGAGATGTCGCGTGCGCGCAAGCTTTTGTCTGAGGTCGAATCTGCCTTGGCTGCCATGCGGGCAGAGGAAGAATTTCTGCGCCATGCGGTCACTGAGCTTGATAAGCTTGATCCGCAGCCCGGCGAGGATGCCGAACTGGATGCAAGGCGCCGCATGATGCAGGGGGCAGAGCGGATTCGCGATGACGTCGCCCGTGCCTATGACTTGCTTGGCAGCGATGGGGCCGAGGGCGCGATGTCTGATGCTCTGCGCTGGTTGGAAGGGGTGTCCGATAATGCGGGCGGGCAGTTGGAAGAGCCTGTTGCCGCACTGGGGCGTGCACTGGTCGAATTGGGCGAGGCGCAAGATGGCGTTAATGCCAGTCTTCAGGTGCTGGACTTCAATCCGGCTGAACTGGAGGCAGTCGAGGAACGGCTTTTCGCCATTCGTGCGTTGGCCCGAAAGCATGACGTTGCCCCGGACGACTTGGGTGGGTTCGCGGAGACCCTGCGTGAGCGGCTGAACCGTTTGGATGCTGGTGACGCTGATCTGGCCGACAGGCGCTTTGCGGTTGAGACTGCGCAGGCAGTTTATCACAAGGCTGCGGAAGCACTCAGTAGCCTGCGCCAACGGGCAGCGGGTGAACTTGACACCGCTGTGATGGCCGAGCTTGCACCGCTGAAAATGGAACGCGCTGTGTTCCAGACCGAGATCACCCCGTCCGATCCCGGCCCCGAAGGTGCGGATGCTGTGGCGTTCACCGTTGCCACCAACCCCGGTGCACTGTCTGGACCGTTGAACAAAATCGCCTCGGGCGGTGAACTAAGCCGCTTCTTGCTGGCGCTCAAGGTCTGTCTGTCCGGCGATGACAGCGCGCGCACGATGATCTTTGATGAGATCGACAGGGGTGTTGGCGGCGCGACTGCGGACGCCGTCGGCAGGCGTCTGGCATCGCTGGCACAGGGCGGGCAGGTATTGGTCGTGACGCATTCCCCGCAGGTCGCCGCACGTGCCGCCTATCACTGGCGTGTTCAGAAACATGTGACCGATGGGCAAACCCTGTCGACCGTGGTGCCCTTGGCCCAGGCCGACCGGGTGGACGAGATCGCCAGGATGGTCGCCGGAGACACGATCACGGACGAAGCGCGCGCCGCTGCCCGTGCTCTTCTGGACGCATAGGCCCTCACAGACGCGCGATCCGGCTTTTATCCGTGCCCTCCGTGGCTTAGTAAGGGGTGTATCCTGATCCCCCGAGGGCAAATGACCCAGTCAACCCGCACCGTTCTGCGCAACCAGCTCAATCAGGCTCTGGCCGCGATGAAGGACGCGTGGCGGGTGATGCGCAGGCGCGGGCCCAGCCAAATTCAGTTCTGGTTCATCGCGCTGGCGATTGGGATTGCCGCAGGCTTTATGGCATTGGGATTTCGTAAGGCAATTCAGGCATTGCAGGCCTATGTCTACGACACCGGGGATATCTCGTTACTGCACAGCCATGTGGAAAAGCTACCCTGGTTCCTGATCCTGATCACACCGATCATCGGCGGTCTTATCGTTGGCATCATCCTGCACCGGTATACCGATGACGGGCGCGTGCGTTCAGTTGCCGATGTAATCGAAGGCGCTGCCCTCACCGATGGTCGGGTCGAAGGCAAGGCGGGTATCGCGTCTTTTTTCTCCTCGCTGATTACGCTCAGCACAGGTGGGTCCACGGGTCGAGAAGGGCCGGTTGTGCATATGGCAGGCGTGATCTCGACCTGGGTCAGTAATCGTATCCATGCCGACGGAATTACCGGGCGTGATTTGCTGGGATGTGCGGTGGCGGCGGCAGTTTCGGCCAGTTTCAACTCACCCATTGCCGGTGCTTTGTTCGCACTTGAGGTGGTGTTGCGCCATTTCGCGGTGCATGCTTTTGCGCCCATCGTTATCGCTTCGGTCGCCGGGACGGTGATTAACCGGCTGGAATACGGCGACGTGACCGAATTCACTCTGGATACGCCCGGATCCCTGCAATTCTATGTCGAGCTGCCCGCGTTTCTGATCCTTGGGTTGATCTGCGGGTTGGTGGCCTTGCTTCTGATGCGGTCGATCTTCTTTGCAGAAGATATTGGCAATCACATTCAAAGCCGGCTGTCCTTGCCCGGATGGCTGCGTCCTGCTGTATCAGGCGCAATGTTGGGACTGATCGCGATCTGGTTTCCCCACATCATCGGCGTTGGATACGAAACCACGATCCGGGCTCTGGCCGGAGATTTGGTTCTGACAACCGCCATCCTGTTCGCAATCATCAAAACTGTGGCTGTTGCGATCACGATGGGGGGACGTATGGGTGGCGGTGTGTTTTCACCCTCGCTGATGATAGGTGCGTTAACCGGGTTGGCATTCGGGTTGATTGCAACGAGTTTGCTGCCCGATGTATCGGGTACCCATACCCTCTACGCATTTGCCGGGATGGGCGCGGTGGCCGCTGCCGTGCTTGGTGCCCCGATTTCGACCACGATGATTGTCTTTGAACTGACCGGAGATTGGCAGATCGGTCTGGCGGTGATGGTGTCGGTTTCAATGTCCACGGCGCTGGCTTCGCGCCTCGTGGATCGATCCTTCTTCCTGACACAACTGGAACGGTGCAATGTGCATCTGGCCGCGGGGCCACAAGCCTATCTTCTGGCAATGTTGCGCGCAGGCGCAGTGATGCGACCGCTTGGCGATGCACGTTCAATCAGCCGGGAAGAAGCACAGGTTTTGATTGATCAGGGTCTTTTTGTTCAAGCAAGCGCAACACTTGAGGCGGCGATGCCGTTCTTCGACCGAGACGAAATCCTCTGCATACCGGTGGTTGTGAGCGGTGATGACGGAGCTGAGACCCCAGTCGGTACGCTCTACCATATTGATGCGCTAAAGGCCTATAACCGCGCGTTGGCAGCCACGGCTGCAGAAGAACATTCATAACAGGGGCCCCTGCAACATTGGTCCTTGTCAATCTTGTTCCTTGAAACAGGCGAGGCATTGACGCGATACGATCTTTGGATCTGCACTTGCCGGGCGTGGCCAGTCGAAATCCAGAGGCTCATGTGTTCGATCTGACAAGCTGTGCAGAACTGAGCTTTCTAGCTGAAAAACATTAGGCCTTGGAGCGCTGGTGAAGGACTAACTTTACCTCACTGACGCTCTGGAATTTGTGGAACGACGCGCAACTTTGAGCCGTCGACAGCTTCCCAGGATATTTTCGAGCCAGCGGGTCATGCAATATTGGCCGTAACATCGAGAAATTCTGATCTATTGCGGACTTTTGTCGGTATCTGGTCAAAGAAGGGCAGTGTGGCACAGCCCAATTCCGCTGCAGCTGCGCCAATGTCTGATTTTGGAAGTTAGATTCAATTTCCGCAGAATCCGATTTGCACACTCTTTGTCTGTCATCGCGCTCTGAGGGCAACAATCCGAGCTAGTGATGAACTTTGCGCCAACACCGCTCCTTACGATCTGTTGGCATTCGCCGCTGGAAGGAGGCCATCCGGGCGTAACAGCAACAACAAGATGACAGAGGCCAGAACCATTGCATCCCGGTATGGGGCCAGACTGTCTGGCAGGAAAGCCTGTAGCAGAACCTCCAGCCCGCCGACGATGAACCCACCAAGGACAGCGCCGCCCAAGCTGCCCAAACCCCCAAGTACGGTCGCAATGAAGGCCTTGAGAACGGGGAAAAATCCCATCAGTGGATCCACTGACCCGCGTTGTGCCGTCCAGATGACAGCGGCAATACCCGCAAGTAGCCCTGACAGGGCAAAAGCCACAGCAACGACCCGGTTGGCCTTGATACCCAGCAGTTTGAGCATCTCGATATCTTCGGCAGCGGCGCGCATGGCCATGCCAATCGTTGTGCGCCGCAACACGAATGTCAGGCCTGCAAGGGCTGAAAATGTTACGATGATTGATACGGTCGGGATAATGCCAAATGTCGTCTGGCCGATATGATACGTGCCAGACCATGACGCTGGAAAAGAGATCGGGACGGGTCTGGCGGAAATTCCGTTCTGGAACAGAACTTTGAGGATCTCGGATACCGCGAAAGATGTGATCAAAAGTGCAACGACATCTGCGCCGCGCATGGCGCGAAACGCTGTACGCTCCATTGCCATGGCCATGAACACAGAAGCGCCAAGCCCGACAACAAGAGCGGCGATCGGCGGCAGGCCAAAGCTCATGGCCAGAAAGATGCCATAGCCCCCGAACGTCATGATTTCGCCATGCGCGAAATTGATCAATCGCACAATAGAGAACACAATCGCCAGCCCCAGGGCCAGCATCGCATAAATTCCCCCAAGGCTAAGCGCGTTGATCATTTGTTGAAGAAGAACTTCCATCGCTCAAGCCGCCAGATATGCGGATTGCAAGACCGCGTTATTTGCTAGTTCCGACGGTGCACCGGCAGCGGCAACAGCGCCATTCGCCAGCACGACAGCATGATCGGCAATGTCCAGGGCAAGAGCCGCGTTTTGCTCGACCAGAAGCACTGAAATACCGTCGGCTTTCAATTCTTCTACGATGTCGAAAATCTGATCCACGACCTGCGGCGCAAGGCCAAGCGACGGTTCGTCCAGCAACAGCAAGCGCGGTCCGCTCATCAAGGCACGTCCCACCGCCAGCATCTGTTGTTCGCCCCCCGACAAAAGCCCCGCCATCTGACGGCGGCGTTCGCCTAGGATCGGGAAACGCTCTTTCATCTCGGCCAAACGTTTGGCGCTGAGCGTCTCGTCGCCCAGAATTGATCCGGCCAGCATAAGATTTTCTTCGACCGTCAGCTGCGCAAACACGCGGCGTCCTTCCGGTGAAATGGCCACACCCGCCCGCACAATGGAGTCAGGTGCAGCCGCTGTCATATCCTTGCCAAAAAGGGAAACAGCGCCCGATACCACGGGCAAAGCACCTGCGATGGCCATGACCGTCGTTGTCTTGCCTGCGCCATTGGCCCCTAAAAGCGCCGTTATGCCGCCTTTGGGGACGATCAGGTCAATGCCCTGAACCGCGCGGATTGGGCCATAGCGGACGTGCAAGCCTTGGATATCGAGTGCTGTTTCCATTGGGTTCAGACCTTACGGCTGTGGCAGGATTGCGGGATCAGCTGAGGTGCGCAGGACAAACTCTTTTTCGCCTGCATCGGTAATCCGTGCGACCACAACATCACGCAGAGGCATCCGGTCGGTCCCCGCGAAAGTGAAGTTGGACATGATACCCTCACCATTCTCAATGCCGGCCATTGCGGCAGTCACGGCAGCAGGGTCTGTCGTGCCAGCCGCTGCGACAGCATCCTCGATCATATGCGCAATATCGCAGCCATTTACGTAGTAATTGTTGTCCGGCGTGATCCCCTTTGCAGCAGAGAACCGCGTGATGAAATCGGCATAGGCAGAGCCTTCGTCTGGGAAGCCACCAGATGTATGCGTTACGCCTGTGACGACATCACCAAGGCCGCGTACGGTTGGTGAATCGAGTACGTCACCTCCCATCACCTGGGTATCAATCCCGGCACCCCGCAGCGCACGGATGAAGGCCGGGAAATCAGGCTCCCACGCCCATGTGACGATCACGTCCGGGGTGGTATCCGCATTCTTGATGGTCGTCACGATGGCAGAAAAGTCCGGCTGGTTCAGCGAATAGTTGCTTTCCCCGACAACGGCACCACCAAGCGATGTGAAGGCCTCGCCAAAGTACTCGGGCCCACCCAATGTGTAGGCACTGTCTGGGGATTTCACGAGCCAGACACGTTCGAACCCTTGCTCGCGTGCGTGGCCTGCCAGTACGGCGGCCTGTTGGTTGTCCGCGGGGTAACTGCCAAAGACATGTTCACCGACTTGCGTCAGAACCGGGGCTGTTCCGGCAAAGGTCATTGTTGGGATGCTGTCAGCCGCTGTGATCTGGGCCGCGGCGATTGTCGGATCGGCATCGGCTGACGCCACGATGAACTGCGCGCCGTCATCGATCATTTCCTGTACAACTTTAACGCCTTCGGCGATGTCAGACCGGGTGTCGCGCACAATCAACTCAACCGGTGTTGTGCCGTTCAGGCCCCCCTTGGCGTTCATTTCGTCAATGCAGAACTGGAACCCGGCATAGGCGGGTCCGTCATAGGGGGCCAGATAGCCCGATTGCGCGGACATTACGCCGATTTTATAACTCTCAGCCATCGCTGTTCCAGCCAGGCCGGTGATAACTGCTGTTGAAAGAAGAAGGGCATTACGTATCATTTTATTGCTACCTCTGTTGGTTGACTTCGGTTGGTTTCGCTAATTTCTGCTTTTTGGGCTGTGCGCCCTTTGCCGATGTAAGCCTCGATGACTTTGGGATTTGCGCGCACGTCTTCAGGCGTGCCTTGCGCGATGACGCCACCTTGGTGCATCACCACGATCCAGTCCGACAGGCGGTTCACGAACCTCAGGTCATGATCGATCAGAAGGACACCGATGCCGCGTGTTTTGCCGACCTTAATCAGCCGATCAGCCAGATCATCTGTTTCGCCAGGATTCATGCCAGCGGCCGGTTCATCCAGTAAAAGAATCTTAGGGTCTTGTGCCAAAGCGCGGGCGATTTCCAAGCGCTTGCGGGCACCATATGGCAGGCTGTCGGCGCGATACCCGGCGACTTCCCCAAGATCAAAGGCATCCAGTTCACGCAGGGTGATAGCCGCGGCAGTCTTGCGGTCGTGACCTGCGGCCAAAGCGGCAACAAGAACATTTTCGTAGGCTGTCAGACCGCTGAACAGGCGCAAGTTCTGGAAGCTACGCGAGACACCAAAGCCTGGCACTTTGTGACGCGAGACACGGGTCAGATCAACCTCACCCATATGCGCAGAACCGGTGTCCGCCTGATAGGAGCGTGTGAGCAAGTTAACAAGCGTGGACTTGCCAGCACCGTTGGGGCCAATCAGGCCAGTGATGCGCCCAGTCGGAGCTTCGAAACTGACGTCTCTTACGGCTTTGACGCCTGCGAAACTTCTTGACAGGTTTGATGCTTTCAGCGTGGCTGGGACGACGGGCTCGGGCGTGCGCGCAGGAGTTACTCGGGACTTCAGGCGCCCGAGCAGATTTGCATCGGCGCCAGGGCCAAGTTCAAAGCCTCCGACCAGACCCTGAGGTCGCGCCCAGATCACCAGCAGGATTGCAAGCCCCAAGACAATCGTCGTCAGGCCAAAGACCTCGGGCAAGGTGACGCCAAGCACAGTTGAGCCGCCTTCGAACTGGCGCACAGTGTCCTGCAGCAGCGTCACCGCGATCACCCCGACCACTGCGCCGCCAACCGATGACATTCCGCCGACAATCATCATGACCACCTGCGCAAAGACGAGCCCAAGGTAGAAGGATGCGGGTGAAAATGCTCCCAGCATATGCCCGTAAAGTGCACCCGCGACTGTCGCCATGGTACCAGAGGCACACCAAGCGATGAATCTTGTGCGTCGGGCATTGATGCCAAGTGCTGTTGCGGCATCCTCATCGTCACGGGCCGCGCGGGAAAACAGGCCCAAACGGCTTTCGCGAAACCAACGGGCTAGCAGGATTGCGACCGTGGCCGCGCTGAGGGCCAGAACCAGATCTGTCACCCTTGGCACACCGTAAAACGTCTGGCTGCCGCGTGTGATTTCGCGTGCGGCGATGGCCACGCCATGGGCGATGATCAGCAGGCCAAGCGCGGCAATCGTGGCAGACGCACCCACAAGCCGAGCGATGGCGCTTCCGGTTAGAGCTGCAAAGGCAAGTCCCGCAAGGGCGACCACCGGCAGCGACACCCAGATCGTTACTTCATGGCCTGCCAGAAATGACGGTAGATCCGGTAGGGCAGAACGTTGAAGAGCAGCAGGCATGGTGAGAATGCCTGACAGATAAGCGCCTAGCGCCAAAAACGCTCCATGCCCGAAAGACACAATGCCCGTGTTGCCGCAATAGATCGCAAGGGCCACTACAGCGACCACATTGACACACATCTGTACAGCAATCCGCTCGCCAGTGCGTCCAAAAATCAACGTCAGCCCAAGCACCACAGCCAGCAGCACAGCAACCGCCGCCGCCGTCCGGAGCAAGTTGGACGCCCGCAAGCGTCCGGGATGTGTATGAAGAGGGGCGATGCTCATGAGGGAATGTCCCCTACCGCTGTAAGGATTGCGTCTGCCAGCAGATCCGCCCACAGCCCGACTTGCGATTGTTCGCGGATTTGATCGTTTCGAATTTCAATCAGGCAATGCACAAGCTCACGGGGTTCTGCATGCGCTGGAATAAACCAATCGCCCTCAGTTTCGATCTGATAGGGCTTGTTCAACGCAAAGGTCATGTCAGGGCGGAGCTGCGCGATATGTGCCATCAATGCTTTGGCAGCACCGCCTGTACCGCGGCTTAAAAAGCCTGCCTGCCAAGGCCGGTCCTTGCCATCGAGATGCGGTGTAAAGGAATGGATCGAAAACGCGGCACGACGCGGACGGTTGGCAAAGAGCCGATTCAACTCTGCATCCATAGGTCGAAAGATTTCATCGACACGCATGGCCCGGCTCAATTCGGTGATCGCGCTGTTCCCCGGCACCTCAACCTGGTCGCTGATCGCAGGGACCGCCAAGGGGCTGTCAGGGGGACGGTTACAGTCAAATACCAGCCGTGAGTAATTTTGGACGACGAGAGGCGCGTTCAACTGTTCAGCCAACTGGCGCGCTACATCCTGGGCACCAATGTCCCAGCCGCGGTGGCTTTCAATGACGTCGCGGGAGACTCCCAAATCTCCAAGAATCTCGGGGACCGCATTGCCTGCATGCTCACACAGCAGCACGATCTCCGACGTGCTATCTGCATTAACGACGTCAATCGGCGCAGGATCGTTCGGCCCCAATAAGGTATGAGTACACAAATTCATGCAGCTTGGACCGCACGGTGTGTGTATCGTCTTGTCATACCGAGCAGAACCTTGGGATCGTGCGGGTCGGCAATCAGATCCAGCATTTCGCTTGGGGCGCCGTCAGTCGCTTTTTGGTGCAGCCAGCGTTTGGCCGAGAAATCCTCGACCACAAAGCCAACACTATCAAAAACCGTAATCTGATCTTCGGAAGTTCGTCCCTTTTTAGAACCGGTTAGAACCTGCCACAGTTCGTTTACCGCGTGATCCGGGTCGAGTTGCTGGATATCGCCCTCGATGCGCGTCTGTTTTGGGTACTCTAAAGAAATGTCATTGCGCATCAGAATATCCCGTTGCCGATACTCGCAGCGGTTTTAGCTGATTTGGGGGCCAGTATACGCGTCACCATCACCGATGTTGCCGCCGTGCGAAGCGCCGTTAGAAGGGTCATTTCAGAAATGAGTCGTCGATAGCCGGTATCAACAGAGGCCAGCACACCAACGGCGGTTAGGGTTTGCAGGCCGACCTTGGTGTTCGATCGGTGCCCGTTCATGGACTTGAAGGTGTGATCCACACCATCATAGGTTGGCGTCAGTTCAATCACACCGACCTTAGAATGGGACGCCACGCTCGGTGTCTTGTCAAATACCGGCCAGCGTTTGAAATCGGCTTCGATCATATTGGCCAATCCTGCAAGGCAGTCCCGTAGGCCATGCTTATGGACCAGGGCCCGCATGTTTTCGACGCTGACAAATGGAACCAATGCTCTGTCAGAGGGCGCGCTCATCAGTATGTTCCTTCATACGCGGCGCATTTCTGTGCTGTGTCCATGTCTTTTACCGCGTCGATTTCTGCAGCCTTATGGGCGGCGTAGACGCTCGCGAACTCTGGTCCGAACCAACTGGTGACGGTCGTATCCGCCTGAAACGCCTCAAGGGCGGCCTCAAGCGTTTCGGGCAGGCGCACAAAACCACGCGCCGTGAGATCATCCGCTGAAAGAAGCGACAGGTCTTCCTCGGTCGGCGCAGGCGCTTTCAGCCCATCTTCGATCCCCTGAACACCAGCATGTACAACAGCGGCCAAAGCCAGGTAAGGCGACGCCGCTGCATCCGCCGCGCGGTATTCAATGTTGAATTGTCTGCCGATTGAAGCGGGGTCCTTTGCCGTCACAGGGCAGACCCTCAACGAGGCCTCGCGGTCTCGGAACCCGAGATTGTTATACGCAGCCGACCACCGGTGCGGAGTAAGGCGTTCGTATGACACGACAGACGGTGCCGTCAGCGCTAAAATGTTAGGCAGGTATTTTAGCACGCCAGCAGCGAACCCATCAGTAAGTCTGGACATCCCGCAGGGGCCGCTTGCATCAAATGTGACCGGCTCGCCGGCATCGTCGACAAAGCTCATGTGGATATGAACGCCATTGCCGACGCTCGCCACATCGCGGATTGGCGTAAAGGTTGCAGCCTCACCCAGGTGACGCGCTGCCGAGCGAGTAAGCTCGCGCAGGATTACTGCCGCATCTGCCGAGCGCACACCTTTGGCAGGGCCGATAACGACCTCGTATTGATTGGGGCCGAATTCCTTCATGATACTGTCTGGCTCGAGCCCGTTTTCGGCGAGTGTCGCCATCAGCACTTCGCAAAGCTTCCGCTGAATCTCGAACCCTTCGCGTCCGTATCCCTGGTTTTCCACCGCCGGTGGGCTTTTCAGTTGAAACTCGTGCTCGAACGCCGAGATCAGATGAACGCCTGCTACATCATGCAGGCGCTTCAGCGCGGATTTGAGGATAGCGCGCGTACAAAAGGCCCAAGGATCCCCGTCAAGCGTGACGACATCGCCCATCAGGAAATGCTCGGTCACATCTCCAAATGTCGCCCGGGCCTCTGCGTTTGCATCGGGAATCAAAAGCAAATCACCTAGCGCGCCGAACGGGCTGTCAGCGATTATGTCGAAACAGGTGATCTGCACATTGGTAGGGGTCCAGCCGACCCCCCGCACCAGCCGTTTTTCCAACTGATCAGCGGGAAAGGCTTTGCCGCGCACTTTTCCGGCAACATCGGATATGGCAGCAAAAATTAGCGGCAGGGTCATTTTTCATTTTCCTCTTGAGTAAAGCGCAAAGCATCCCAGGCCTTGATACGGTCTCGGGTCTGTTCCCAGTTGTCCTCGGCAATCCGCGTCACGATGGCCTCGGTCACCGAGAGAGCCGCCGAGTAAGTATCCCACAAGGTGCCGCTATCAATTGGCACCGGCATGACCTCATGGGCGTGTTTGGCAATCGGTGAAATCCATTTGTCCGTCATCAGGATCACACGGGCATTCCGATCGCGTGAGGCAACAAGCGACAGCTGCTCCAGCGCCGGTTGGTAGCGGCGAAAATCAACAGCATAAAGGATATCCCCGGGCCGCATCCGCAACAGATATTCTGGCCAGCCTTCAGGCGTATCAGGCAGATGAAACACATCCTTGCGGATCTGACGCAGGTGGAACGAAAGATGCTTGGCGATCGTATCGCTGATCCGGCCACCCAGCACGTAAACGCTGCGTTTCGGGTCGGTCAGAAGGGTGCAGATCTGGTTAAACTGATCTTCGGTGATCGCATCAGCCGCCATGGCCATCTGGCTGGCCGATTTGGAAATAAAGTCCTTCAGATATCCCCCATGAACGGGCCGTTCCGCCTGGTGGAGTTGAACAGGCGAGCGGTGCCCTTCTTTCAATTCCGCGATAAGATCACGTTGGAAATCCTGATATCCATCAAGTCCAATCTTGGTAACAAACCGTGAGATTGAAGGCGGTGACACCTCGGCGTGTTTTGCCAGCTCCTGGATCGAGGAAAGGCCGGCAAATGGGTAATCCGACAGGATAGCTGCAGCAAGTTTGCGCTCTCCGCTGGTTAGCATATCGGCTGCGTTTTCGATGCGGTCTCTGATCAACATGCGCTATATGGTGGTGGAAAAATATTTTCTGTCAATCTAAATTGAATTGACTTTGGAATTTTATTTTCTTTTAGTATGGACGTCATGATCCCCCTCATTCATAAAATTAGACCTCTTGGGCAAACATTTGAAAGCAGAGACAGACATGGAATTGACCCGCGATCTTCCACTAGAACATGACCAATCGGGATTGCTGTTTATTGACGTGCAGAACTTTGCAGCCCACAGGGATGGTGCCGAATTCGAAGGGCTGACAAATGCCGAGTTTGACGCAAAGTTTGGCTGGTTTTTTGAGCAGCTGAAATCCCGTATCGTACCTAATATGCAAGCCTTGCAAAAGGGATTTCGCGCGGCGGGAATCGAGGTTCTTTACACAACGATTGAAAGTCTGACCAAAGACGGGCGCGACAGATCTCTGGATTACAAAATCACGGGCTTCAACGTGCCCAAAGGATCCTGGGACGGCAAGGTGATCGACGAACTGGCACCAGCCGATGATGAGATCGTGTTTCCAAAATCTTCGTCTTCAGTCTTTGTCTCGACCCACATAGATTACGTGCTGCGCAATCTCGGCATAAAGCAATTGGTGCTGGCAGGGATCGTGACCGATCAATGCGTCGAAAGCGCAATTCGCGATGCCTGTGATCTGGGCTATCTGGTCACCCAAGTGACGGATGCCTGCATGACCTACACGCAAGAGCGTCACGACAATTCCCTGCAAACGATCAAAGGCTACTGCCGTCAGGTGACGACAACCGAACTGCTTGACGAAATCGGTCGTGGCTAGGTCGGTGAGGCGCCCAGCCGATCCGTTTGACGGCGCGTCTCAGGCGTTACCCACGCCCGTTTTCTCGCCAAATTCCGATTTTTCCCTGCGCGTCAGTCCAACCTGTCATCATCCAAAAAATCGCTCAGAAATATTTGGCGAGGCACACTCAAAACAGCATGTGAGATCAGAGACAAACCCATACTTTTCGGTAAAACGTCCAAGCATTATCTGCCCTCACCACATGTTTTCCTTGATGCAGCGAATGCCAGTTTCAGAGTGACATAGTAAAAAGGCTACATAAGTGGTCACGGATTTGCCGATACACAAAGCAAATGCCAGGTTGAAACCATTTTTTTGATCGGTATAGGGGCCTTGGGAACAGCGGTAGGGCCACGAGCGTTGTAATTGCGTCTCCAAGTGGTTATATAAGAACCACTAAAGTTCTGGTTTTCTGCAGCCCAGGCGTATCGCCTGCTAGAGTGAACTAAGTTCTTCCATCATGAAAATTCAGCTGTCACGTCCTCTACTTGGATTTGATGTTTGGGAAAGTTGCCGATGTTTTCGCGCACGACCACATCGCTTGTGACGTTAGTTGATCCGTTTGTGGTGATCAGACGCACCGATGGCTTGCCAATAAACCACAACGCAACCGTTGATCAAATGAGCTTCCGATAGGCAAAAACTGCGCCTATCGACCATCACGTCCTGGGATTGGCCCGGGCGCAAGATCAAGATTGCGCAGAAAGACATAAAACAGCGAGGCGGCGCTTTCTCCGCCAGAGGATCCAAAATGACATTTCCAGAATGGACGAAACCAGGCATCTACGGTGCTTTGTGTGGTGCGATTGCGGTCTCAATCCTTGGCTTTACCTGGGGCGGATGGACAACCAGCGGCAGCGCTCAAGAGTTGGCGAAAGACCATGCAAGCGAAGAAGTAACGCTTGCGATGGTGCCGGTCTGCCTGAACAGGTCAACCGCTGATCCCAAGCGCGAAGAAATAATCGAAACACTGCAAGAGGCCTCTGGCTTCAACCGCCGCAAGGCCATGATGGATACAGGTTGGGCAACACTGCCGGGGTCAGATTCGCCAAGCCGCGACCTCGCAGATGCCTGTATCGCGGGGCTTGAGCTGGATGGATCATAAGGCAAAGGCCATGCCGCAACTCTTTCGGACGACTTGGCGCGCAAATCTGTCACTAGGCATTCAGATGAGTGCGGCGCTGATTGGGTTTACACTCTGTGCTTTGCTTTTATTTTCGATGCCTGCATTCGCTCAATCTACATCGCAATCGGTGCCAGAAAATGCCACTGCAACGAGCTACGGCGACGGTTGGAAATGTAACGCCGGGTATAGGTTGAGTGGCGACGTCTGCGCGGCTGTCATAGTGCCAGCAAATGCCTATCCGACCAACCGTACCTATGGTTTAGGTTGGGAATGTCTTCATGGTTTTCGCGAGAACGATGAAGCGACCTGTGTTGCGGTGATTGTACCCGATGGCGGATTCCTTGATTCATCAGGTGAACGCTGGCATTGCTCGCGCGGGTTTCTCAAAATCGACGATACGTGCCAAGAAATTGTCGTACCCGCAAACGCTTATCTGGCTGATACGACCTATGGGCCCGCGTGGGAATGCAAACGTGGGTTCGAAGCATTGGACGACCGTTGCGTTGCCATTGTGGTCCCGGCCAACGCGTATTTGAATTCATCAGGATACGGTCAACCCTGGACATGTGAACGTGGATTTTTTGTACAGGATGGCACGTGCGCGGCCGTCGTGGTCCCTGAACATGCCTACTTGGACGATGCAACGTACGGCACGGGATGGAAGTGCGAGCGGGGATACGCGACCTCAGGTGTGAATTGCGAAACAATAGAGCTTCCTGCGAATGCCCATCTTGACAGGTCCGGAAACCGTTGGAACTGCAACAAGAATTTCAAGTCATCTAAAGGCCTGTGCGTTCTCGATAACTGAGCGCTCGGCGCGACTATTTCGACTTTGGTATCCGATGGTGACGACCGTGTTGCCTTGGGTGTCGACCACACAAAGGAAACATCATGAAAACCGACTTTAACGTGGCAAACACGATCCGTCGTCCTGTTAGCGGGGCGCAGGCGCCGCCATTGACCAGCGACGAACCCATAAGATCAACTTCTGCCACTCAGATCATCTTGCCGCCAACTGCGATTGTCTATTGCCAAGGTAACTTTGCCAAGGCGGATGGCAAAACTGCAAATGGCCTCGTTCGCCATTCAGAGGCCTACAGGATCCTGTCTGTCATAGATAGCGATCACGACGGCAAAGACAGCGGGTTGGTTCTTGACGATACTGTAAACCACATTCCGGTCTTCAGAAGTCTGGACGCTGCTGTTGTCCATGAAGCCGTAATCCCAGATACCCTCATTTACGGGATGGCACCATCTACAGGCAGGCTCTCATCGACAGATCGTGACGTTGTTCTCGACGCGATATCACTTGGTATGAACATCGTCAGTGGATTGCATGAGTATCTGGGCGATGATCCAGAAATCGCCTCTTTTGCGGCCGAACGCAAAGTCACCATCCGAGATATTCGCAAACCTAAACCCAGCAAGGATATGCGCCTGTTCGATGGAAGTATTGCAGGTGTGAAAGCACTGCGCATAGCGGTTCTTGGAACCGACTGCGCCATTGGAAAGCGGACAACAGCGACTGTTTTAGCCCGTGCCTTGAACGCAAGAGGCATCAAGACTGTCCTTGTTGGTACGGGCCAGACAGGTTTGATGCAGGGTGCGAAATATGGGGTGGCAATGGATGCCGTGCCGCCGCAGTTCTGTTGCGGCGAACTTGAAGGCGCGATTGTTGACGCATCCGAGGTTGAACGACCCGATGTCATATTGATCGAAGGTCAAGGGGCGTTGAGCCATCCGGCATTCTGCACATCCGCCTTTATCCTGCGGGGCAGCCAGCCGGACGCCGTAATCCTCCAGCACGCTCCAAAGCGCGCGCATCGCTGTGACTTTCCCAATATGCCGATGCCCAAGCCTGCAAGTGAGATTGCCCTTATCGAAGCATTTGCTGACACAAAGGTCATTGGTGTCACGCTCAATCATGAGGGGATGTCCGAGGCCGAGGTAACCGACACGATCGCCGCACAGTCACAAATACTCGGGCTGCCGGTAACGGATGTACTCAGCCGGCCGGCTTCGCATTTGCTTGCAATGGTTGTTGCCGCTTATCCTGGGTTACATCACTCGACACCCGTGGCCGCGATATGAGTACCCCTCGCATTGAGGTGCATCTGAGCAAGATACGTCACAATGCGAAGACTGTTGTCGAGCGCCTCAAGACACGCGGCATCGGTGTCACCGGTGTGACCAAGGCAGTGTGCGGGCATCCAGCCATCGCTCAGGCAATGCTCGACGGCGGCGCTGTGGGTCTTGCGGAAGCGCGGCTTAGTAACGTGCGAAGGTTACGCAACGCGGGCATGACATGCCCGATCACATTGATCCGTACACCAATGCTGAGTCAGGTCGATCAGGTCATCCAATACTGTGAGGCGAGCTACAATACAGAAATCCTCGTGATTACCGCTCTGGCCGCCGCCGCGATCCGGAAAGACTGCATTCACGGCATTATCCTGATGGTTGAGATGGGCGATCTGCGCGAAGGGATCGTGCCAAAAGACCTCGGCTCAGTTGCACAGCAAGTGGTGGACATGCCCGGTGTTACGCTGAAAGGCATCGGAGCGAACTTTGCATGTCTGGGGGGGATTGCCCCGAATGCTGCAGATATGGAGGCCCTATCTGACCTGGCGAATGAAACAGAGGGGCAGTGTGGTCCCTTCCTTCACACGGTATCTGGCGGAAACTCGGCCAACCTTCCTTGGGCCCTCGGCGGACACCCAGTTTGTCGCATCAATGATCTAAGGCTGGGGGAAGCAATACTTCTGGGCGTTGATCCGGTTTCCGGAGATCAGATAGGCGGGATGTATACGGATGCATTCACGCTTGTCGCTGAGGTAATTGAAACAGGGTCCAAACCTGCATCTCACCCTCAGAGCATCTGCGATCCGGTATTCAAAAGACTTCACCTCGTCCCGAAAAGCGGACAGAGCACACAAATAATTCTGGCCGTTGGTCAGCAAGATACGGACATTTTGGGGCTTTCGATGCCCCCTGGATACAGGTTTATCGGTGCAACAAGCGATCATCTTGTCGTTGGCACTTACCATTCGACGCAAAGCGTAGGATCGGAAATGAAGTTCCAAATGAACTATAGTGCATTGATGAATGCTATGTCCGCTCCTGACGTTAAGACAAAGCTGCTCCGTGGCAGTCATTCACGACACGCGCATGTCTCTCAAGGATCAGGCAATCACCTGGCATCGATTTGAACACTCAACTGATATATGCACCGTTGAAAACGGTTAGGAGAATAACCATTGGCAAAGCTGACAAAAAAAACTGTCTTCAATGCACACGTTCCCAAGGCGGAAACACCGATGGACAAAACAACGCGGATCGTTAGAGAAATGGTCAACGAAGAAGCAGAGCAAAGACAGATCAAGAATGCCCGGCTCCGCAAAACTCGGCTCGAAAGGGATGCGAATACATTATCTGAAGCCTGTCCGCCGAAGCCCGTCAAAAAGCGGTGACAGGATAGTCGCCCCTTCTTTTTGCGCGACTGGAATGATCGAATCACGAACAAAGCGGCTAGCGAGCATTTTTTTTCCCATGCATCAATCGCACCCATACTCATTTTACGGATACTGCCATGACAATCTCAGATGAGAGCTCAGAAAAAATTCACTATATCTGCCAGACATATGTGGAAAATAAGCCCGGTCGCGGAGGGCAAGGAAGCTTGAAAATTGGCAAGCAATTTGAATATTCCACGGCAGCAGAGGCACAAAACAGAGCAGAAAGGGAAGCGCTATCCGACGATTGCGCTGGCGCTGATGCCTACATGGTCAGTGAGGACCCGAACAGTGGCGAGGTCGGGGCGCCGAGTTTCATCATTAGGCTTGGAAATGTTCCGGAATTTGATGAGTTTTAGATCTTGAGCAGGCTTCAGTTTAACTCTCTAAACTCACATTAATTGCGGCATTAGATCGACAAAAAGTAAATCTATTTGGTGCCAGAAAAACAGACCATTTTGGGCGTGGGTTTTGCCAAGAAACTGCGCCATGAATACCGGAAAAAAGCAGTTTTTAGTGTAGGCGCAGCGAGAAATCCCAAGGTGCAGGTCGGGCTCGTTTGATACTTTCGTGGTATCCAGCGTAAAGGATCGTTCTCTTACTTCGAGCCAGATTTTGACGTGAAGGCCAAAGCGATCTGGCCTTTCATATTGTGCAACAACTAGATTGAGTAGAGGTATTGCGCATCTGGGACATACGTCAGATTTGTTCGACCTTCACGGAATCAAGCGGGTAGAAGGCGACATGGCCTTTGATGTCTAGGGCAGAATGGATCGGGTCTTCATAGCTCCAAGCAGCGTTTTCAGTGACCGAGGATTTGTTGACGATCGAAAAATGCGTGGCTTGGCCCTTGTGTTTGCACTGCGTGACCTTGTCGGTAACATCCAGAAATGCCATCGCGATATCGGTACGAGGGAAATAGATGACCGGATCAAGATCGCCCTCGAGCAATTCCAGAGCATTTGTGGTTTCACCCAGAATGGCGCCTCCTGAACGGACGCTCCATTTGCCTGGTGTCTTGCGAATGGTGATCTCGGTCATCTTTGCTCTTTCCTCTGGTCCGGTTTCCCGCTTGTCCACTGCCCGGTATATGTAACGATGCGGTGTCAGATCGGTGCGGTTGCGGCATCCAACCACAGTTGGGCGTCATCTCCCAGCCTTGGTCGAACTTTTTCGGCAACTTCGCGGTGATATGCGTTCAGCCAGTCGCGTTCGACTGCCGTCAGCATATCGGTCAGAACCAAGCGTCGGTCGATAGGGACATAGGTCAATGTGCGCCATTCCAACATGGGACGTTCCGCGTCACCACTGGGCAGGGTAGGGGCAGATTGCACCACCAAAAGGTTTTCAATCCGGATTCCAAAGGCACCTTCGCGGTAATAACCCGGCTCATTCGACAAGATCATGCCCGGCAGCAAGGGCTCATGGCTGGCTTTGGACAGACGCTGAGGACCCTCATGCACACTCAGATAGGCACCGACGCCGTGCCCGACACCGTGATTAAAGTCCTGACCCGCTGCCCATAGGGGCACACGCGCCACGGATTCGATATCACGTCCAGCCAACCCGGCAGGCCAGCGCAGCATAGACATGGCGATCATGCCTTTCAGCACGCGAGTAAAGCAGGCTTTTTCTTCTTCACCCACATTGCCGATAGCAATGGTCCGGGTAATATCAGTCGTGCCATCCAAATATTGTCCGCCGCTGTCCAGCACCAGGATATGACCGTCTTGCAGCAGGCTGTCGGTTTCCTCGGTCACCCGGTAATGCATGATCGCGCCATTGGGTCCTGTCCCTGCAATCGTATCGAACGAGATATCCTGCAGGGCATTATCCTTACGCCGGTTCTCCTCAAGCCGAGTGACCACCTGCGTTTCCGTAACATCGCCAGCGGCTTGCGCATCCAGCCAGCACAGCGTTTCGATCACAGCGACAGCATCGCGCAGATGTGCCTCGGCACTGCCTGCGATTTCGGCAGGGTTCTTGCAGGCTTTGGGCAGAGCACAAGGGTCGCCGCCATCGACCATCTGCCCCTCTAGCACATCGACCACTGCCTGTGGCAGCGTACCAAGATCAACCTGAACCTTACCGTCAAGCGCTGCGACAGCCGTCAAAAACGTGTCCGGCGCATGAACTGTGACTGAATCGGCCATCGCCACGTTCAGCTTTTGGTGCGCCATGAACAGATCCACGCGGCCATCCGCATGCAGTATAGCAAACCCATGCGCCACCGGGTTGTACCCGATATCGGAGCCCCGAATGTTCATCAACCACATGATCGAGTCGGGCAGGGTAATCACCGCTGCGCTACAGCCCGCGTCCTGCAAGGACTGCGCCAGACGCGCGATTTTGCTGTCTGCGCTTTCGCCCGCGAATTCGATCGGGTGCAGCTTTACCGGGTTCATTGGTGGATCGGGTTGATCCCGCCAAACCCGGTCCACCAGATTGTCGATGCGCACCAGTGTAATATCGCGGCCTTCAAGGTCGATCTGCGTTTTCGCGATCTGACCCGCCGAATGTAGCCACGGATCAAAGCCAACCCGACCACCCTGCGGGAGTTGTTCCTTTAGCCACGCGGCAAGGCTGACCTCGGGCCATGGAACAGGTGTGTAATCGGCGGCGACCTGCGCTTTGACCTGCGTGCGATAACGTCCGTCAATGAAGACGCCGGCCTTATCTGCCAAAACCACGCAGAACCCGGCCGAACCTGTGAACCCGGTCAGCCAGGCAAGCCGTTCGTCGCGCGGGGCCACATACTCGCCTTGATGCACATCCGCGCGCGGGACCAAGAAACCGTCCAACCCGTCGCGTGCCAATTCGGTCCGCAGATCGGCCAGCCGGGGCGGGCCCTGTTCCGGCCGTGCGGTCACGGCGAAGGACTGAAACATGTCATACCTCTATCAGTTTGGAGCGCGCGACGCCATGTTATGGAAAAGGCGATTCAGCCTACTCTCTTCATTCCCATCACCCGCGCTCGTGCGCGCGGATCACTGTCAAACAGAGCGGCCAGTTGCTCGGTCATGGCTCCGGCCAGTTGCTCGACATCCGTGATGGTCACGGCGCGGTCGTAATACCGGGTCACGTCATGGCCGATGCCGATGGCAAGCAATTCCACCATCTTGCGCTTTTCGACCATCCCGATCACATCGCGCAGGTGCTTTTCCAGATAGTTTGCTGGGTTCACGCTTAGCGTTGAATCATCGACCGGCGCCCCGTCCGAGATTACCATCAAAATCTTGCGCTGCTCGCGCCTTGCCGTCATCCGGCGATGCGCCCATTCCAGCGCCTCGCCGTCGATATTTTCCTTCAGCAGACCTTCTTTCATCATCAGCCCCAGATTGGGCCGGGCGCGTCGCCACGGGGCATCTGCGCCTTTGTAGATGATATGGCGCAGATCGTTCAGACGACCGGGCTGCTGTGGGCGGCCATCGTTCAGCCAGGCCTCGCGCGCCAGCCCGCCTTTCCACGCTCGCGTGGTAAAGCCCAGAATCTCGACCTTGACGTTGCAGCGTTCCAGCGTGCGTGCCAGAACATCCGCGCAGATCGCCGCGATCGAAATAGGTCGCCCGCGCATCGAGCCCGAATTATCCAACAGCAGCGTCACCACCGTATCGCGGAACTCAGTGTCCTTCTCGACCTTAAAGCTCAGCGGTGTGGTTGGGCTTGCAACAACACGCGCCAGACGGCCTGCGTCCAGAATGCCTTCTTCGCGGTCGAACTCCCAGCTGCGGTTCTGTTGCGCCTGCAACCGGCGCTGCAATTTGTTGGCCAAACGGCTGACGGCGCCTTTCAGCGGTTCTAGCTGTTGATCCAGATAGGCCCGAAGGCGTTCCAGCTCAGCGGGCTCCGCCAGATCCTCGGCGGCGATCTCTTCGTCATGGGTGCTCAGGTAGACCTTATAGTCGGGATCAGCATCGGATGCAGGCGGAGGGGCAGGCGGCTCCAGCGGGGCCTCGCCCTCGGGCATCTCGGCCTCTTCTCCCATTTCATCCTCGGCCATCTCATCCATGGAGACTTGGGCCTGAGACTGATCCTGCTGTTCTTCCTGTGACTGCTCAGGCGTCGCATCCGCGTCCTGTTCGTCCTGATCATCCTGACCAGTGCTGTCGGGGTCGGGCTGTTCTTCGGCGTCGTCTTCGGCCTGATCTTCCTGATCTTCGTCCAGCTCATCCGGGTCATCGCCCAGCTGATCGCCATAGCCCAGATCCTTGATCATCTGGCGTGCAAACTTGGCGAATTCGGCCTGGTCCGAAAGCACCTCGTCAAGGTTCTCCAGTACGCCCCCTGCCTGATCTTCGATAAACCCGCGCCACAGGTTCATGACATTGTCAGCCGCAGGCGGCAGGTCGCGACCAGTGGCCAGGTGCCGGATCAGATAGCCGGCGGCCACCGAAAGAGGCGCGTCAGCTGGCTGTTTGCACTGATCATACCCACGCCGGATCGCTTCGTGCCCGATCTTGACGTCGATGTTGGACGCAGTGCCTGGCATGTCCCGCGCACCCATCGCTTCGCACCGGGCAACCTCCATCGCCTCATACAGATCGCGGGCCATGTCACCCGGAGGCGCATAGCGATTATGAGTAGCATCATCGTGATAGCGTCGCTGCAAAGCCAAAGCATCCGCGGTCCCGCGCGCCAACAGAACCTCTTCCCGCGTCATGCGCCGCGAGACCTGAGGCAACCGCATCGACTCACCCGACAGGCCCGACGGGTCGACCGTATAGCTCACCGTAAGTTCCGGATCGTCGGCCATCACTTTGGTGGCTTCGGCCAGAGCTTTCTTGAACGGATCAGCGGGGTTGTCTTTGGGTTTGCTCATCGGTGGCAGGTCCGGTCTTGTTCTACTTGGGCAACCTAGAGCCAATCATAGGTCTTGACCATAGGGTCGGCCTTGTTTTCCGGGTAATCAGCGGCACGCCCGAATTGCAAAAACGCCGGACTTGTAGAAAAGGGGCAACGCCCGGCTTCTGCGTGGCCTGTGATTCTAACTGGGGGTGACTTTTCCATCAGTACAATGCAAAACGAACGGTACACGAACGCGTGATATAGTTATTTGTTTGGGACGGTTTTATGGGACTCTGAAGACAAATTCGAAAATTGTTCGGGATCAAAAGGCAGACCATAGATTTACAGCCCTCGGGCTGGCTAGCCGAGAATGTTTTCTGTCAGTCACCCTCAACGCCGCTGAGTGAGATAGTTCACGTTTTCGATCCCAAATACAAAGATCCTGACCCAATCAACCTAGTGCATATCGTCAATTTCTTTTCTGTCGACGGAGCGATGAATGATGTCCAGCGCGCTACGTTGGATAGCATGGTGACTGCCTAATCAGATCCGTTGGCTGGTGAAGGTGAAACAACTTTGGTGCAGGTTCCGGTGCATGGGGACGAAGATCTGATTCAGGCCCATTACGGCCTGCAAGTTGCGACAAAACTGAAACGCACGGTTCTGGATGTCGGAACGTTTCGAATTCCTCGGCCTTTGCCACTTTTGTTTGATGTTCTGGAAAAGGGTGCATCAGTTGCGAAACCCGGAGATTTTGTAATCTACACTAATGCAGATATTTGTCTTCAGCCCTATTTTTATGGCGCGGTACGTCAGCTTATTGCGGGTGGTTTCGATGCCATTACGATCAATCGTCGGACATTTGGCGATGCGCATGGGTTTTCCCATGACCCCCTGTCTATGGGCGAGGCAGGTATGCAGCATCCGGGTTTCGACTGCTTTGTTTTTTCCAAAGAAGTTTTCGATCAATTTGTCCGCACAGATTCCTGCCTCGGGATGTCTGGGGTCATACAGCCAATGCTATTCAATCTCGCCGCGCACTCGAAACGAATGCTGATGCTCAAGAATGTCAGTCTGACGTTTCATTTCGGCGATGATCGGCCGTGGAAAACCCAGGACTTTGATGATTATGCCATGCATAACTTCACAGAGGCGGCGGATAGTTTAACCAAATTGGCGGAAGACGTCAGTAAACGCGGTCATCTTCGCGAATTCTGTGACAATCACATTGGAATCTGGAAACTTGACGACGATGGATTGTTGGCTCCAGATGCGGCTCAAGAAGTTGCACAGGCACATTTGGCCAATAATGCATAAAGGCTAGCTTTCGTAGCTTTTGATGATGTGGCCCTGCCAGAGCTTCCGAAAGCCCGTGCCACGCACAAGCCCCCGGAAATTCCGTATATTTTGTTATCCTAAGCTGGTGCTTGCAGCGCTTTCCGGGAGTTCCTCGTCAAAACACCGCTGATAGAACTCGGCTACTGTCTGGCGCTCCAGCTCGTCGCATTTGTTCAGAAAGGATAGGCGGAAAGCATAGCCGACATTGCGGAAAATCTCGGCGTTTTGGGCCCAGTTGATTACCGTTCGGGGGCTCATCACGGTCGAAAGATCACCGTTCATGAATGCAGTCCGAGTCAGATCGGCAACGGTGACCATCTGAGCGACGATCTTGCGGCCCTCGGCAGTGTTGTAATGCGGCGCTTTGGACAGAACGATCATTGTTTCTGCGTCATGGCTAAGGTAGTTCAGCGTCGCGACCAGAGACCAACGGTCCATCTGGGCTTGGTTGATCTGTTGTGTGCCGTGATACAGGCCGGTCGTGTCACCCAGGCCAACAGTATTGGCGGTGGCAAACAGGCGGAAATATTTGTGCGGGGTCAGAATCTCGTTCTGGTCCAGCAGAGTCAGGCTGCCATTGGTTTCCAGAACGCGCTGGATCACAAACATCACGTCTGCGCGCCCGGCGTCGTATTCGTCAAAGACGATCGCAACAGGGTTACGCAGAGCCCAGGGCAGAATTCCTTCGTGGAAATCCGTGACCTGCTTGCCGTCGCGCAGTTTGATCGCGTCCTTGCCGATCAGGTCGATCCGGCTGATATGGCTGTCGAGATTCACACGCACAGACGGCCAATTCAGGCGTGCGGCAACCTGTTCGATATGGGTCGATTTACCGGTGCCGTGATAACCCTGAATCATCACGCGGCGGTTATGGGTAAACCCTGCGAGGATTGCCAGCGTAGTATCTGGGTCGAACTTATATGTCGGGTCGATCTCGGGAACCCGTTCTGTCTGTTCGTAAAAGCGTTTGACCTGCATGTCAGAATCGATGCCGAACACATCTCGGACCGAAATCTCTTCTGTTGGTTTTGCGTTTGCGTCAATCGGCCAATCCATGCCTGTCGTCCTTATCCTGATACCGCGGCCCCCGCGCGGGCTTCTGAACCCGTGTGTGGTGCAACATATTGCGGGTAAGGGCAAGGGGAAGCGGCGAGGCTAATAGGCTGGGGCGCAGTTTCATTCATATTGACGCACTCGGCATACCGCCTCCGTTCGTTTCAGATAAAGGCACAGTGCCCAATCGGATTACACATAAGGAGATGGTCTTGGTGAAATTGCACTTTTACATCAGGCGATATTGTTGGCCAGCAGGCAACAATATGCATTCAAATATGAAATATCACTTAGTTTGGGGGTAACTGTGTTTTAGACTGAACATATTGGTGAGTTTTGATGGGTTCCGAGTGAGGTAGTTTATGAGAAGCTTGGTTAAGGCTGCTTTCAGTTCTGTACTTTCCATGGTCATTTGTTGGCGCATTCGGTCGTCAGCATCCTGGGCCTGACCAATGGCTTTTGATGCCCTTCTCCATACTGTCAACAGCACCGGCCGCGGAGACTTGATCGTTCAGGACACGACCGTTCCTGCCATTATCTCTGGCTCTACGATCTCGTTCGACGGTGGGGCAACGTTCCAGACCTACACATATCTTGGCCAAGGCAATTACCGTGGAACAGGGGAATCTGGCGAGTTCATTCGGGTGGGCGGCCAGGTTTATGCCTGGGACACGGCGAACCCGACGGGCCCGATGACATTGGGGAACTGGAAGATCACGACCTCGGATCTTGATCCAACAGACCCGCCCTGTTTTGTTTCCGGGACTTTGATTGATACCGACAACGGACCGGTCCCGGTCGAGAAATTGGTTGTTGGCGACAGGGTGCTCGTCTCGAATGGCGGGGCACTGCCTATTGTCTGGATCGGCAAAAGGGCTCTTAGCACTATGGCTTTGCACAGCAGGCCAAAGTTCAGACCTGTCTGCATCCGGAGAAATGCCCTGGGCAAAGCGGTGCCGGATCAGGATTTGTACGTGTCGCCTCAGCATCGGATCGTGCTGGAAGGCTGGCGGGCCGAGTTATTGTTTGGCGAAGCAAAGGTTTTTTCGGCTGCCATCCATTTGGTCAATGGCGATACGGTCTATCAAGTATCGCCCCATACGCCGGTAGAATATTTTCACATTGCCTGCGAACGGCACGAGATTTTGACATCCAATGGCGTGCGCAGCGAAAGCCTGTTTCTGGGCGACAGAGCGCTGCAATCCTTTCACCGCGAAGACGTCGACGAATTGCGCGCGCTATTCCCTGAACTGTGTGCTGAGGCGTTGGTTCCACGAACGCGGTTACGTTGCTTGAAACGCCCCGAAGTGCTGGCGCTGCAGGGTATGGCCAGCAATTAAAACGCCTATTTAAAGTTCCGGCTGTCTTTGATCTGGTCCCAGGCCCAGACAACCTCTTGCAGCTGCTCTTCCTGCGAGCGGTCGCCGCCGTTCATATCGGGGTGCAACACCTTGATCAGCTTTTTATAGGTCTTTCGGATTTCGGCCTTGGACCAGCTGTCATTGGCTTCCAGAATCTCGATAGCGCGACGTTCGGTCGGGGGCAGGCGGCGGCCGCCTCCGCCTGTAGTGCGCCCTTTGTTCTGGGTACTGTTCGCGCCCAGCACCTGGTGCGGGTCTTCGATTCCCAAACGGGCCCAGGCACGTGCCTCGGGATCGCCCATGGGTTTGGTTTCACGCTCCCAGACTTTGTCCTTAGACTGTTGAGCATTCATTTCGGCCTCGGTCGTGCCGTCGAAGAAATTCCATTTCTGGTTATACTCGCGCACATGCTGCTGGCAGAACCAGAAGAAATCATCCAAAACATCCGGTGCTTTCGGGGCCCGAAATTTACCAGGCTCTTCACAGCCCTCATGGTCACAGATTCGCACCGAAGTTTCAGACGCGCCAGACATACCACGCCGTCCACGCGGGTTTTTTTTCTTCGCGCTGGAGACGGACATATCGAATCCAAATGGGTCTGATTTCGTCATGCTATGATCCTTAAGAACGCATCTTCTCGACTCGGAGGCAGCAGTTTAGTCTAAGCAGCCGAAAGTAGAAGAGGGGGGCGGTAATATTTTTGCCGCTGAGCGTAAAAATGACCGTGACCGAAGAAATGCGAAGCCGCCTGCAATCGGCGTTTGATCCACATGAGCTTGAAATCGTTGACGACAGCGAAAGCCACCGCGGGCATGCCGGATTCCAAGAAGGTGGTGAAAGCCATTTCAACATCCGAATCCGCGCGGCTGCATTCGAGGGGCAATCTCGCGTTGCCCGCCACCGCGCAGTGCACAAGGCGCTTGGAGATATCGTGCCGCGGATCCATGCTTTGGCATTGGATATCGGTGTTTAGGCAGGCTTTTGTAACGCGGCCCGGAACGGTCGCACCCCTGCAGCGAAGACAATTCGCGGGTTTTGCCGTGATCGTTCAGAGATTGGCACAGGGTCGCGGGTTGGATAGGTGAAAGCCGGCCGGTAATTTTTCGGTGTTTTGGTGATTTCGACCGGTTTCTTGCACTGATTGCAACAAATCAGGAAATTCAGCCTGAATGTGAAAACATTCCATGCATAACAGTTGCTCGAACGCGGGCCCTAATCTACCCTCCATTGACGGGATGTTTTTCAGGTATTTGGTTTTGAGAGTTCTTTTTGTGCAGGCTGGATTTGGGCCTGGGGGGGCAGAGAAAGTAATCGCCATGGTTTCAGGGCATTTTGCCCGGCGCGGTTGTGCTGTTCACGTTACCGGTTTTCAGATGCCGACCGATGGTCCCTATTTCCCGATGCATCTCGATGTTGAACTCAGCGTTGCAGAAAAGGCGACGGGACAGGCGTCACGTATTACACATATCCGCTCTGTCATAAAGAAATTTCGACCGGACGTTGTAATCTCATTCCTGACCAAGGTGAATGTTCAGACTCTTCTGGCAAGCGTTGGAACCGGGATTCCCGTTATCATTTCTGAACGCAATAATCCGCTGCGACAGGACGCACATCCCCTTTGGGCACCGCTTCAGGGGATTGCGGGGATAAAGGCAGAAAAGGTTGTCGGGCTGACACATCGCGGATTGGCGGATCTTCCCTTCACTTTGCGCAAGAAGGGGATGGTTATTCCGAACCCGATCCTCCCCTTTGAGCGAATTGAAACCTCTGGCACGAGGCAGGGTGTGCAACTGGTCGCGGTTGGCCGCCTCGTTCGGCAAAAAGGGTTCGACATGCTGCTGCAGGCGATGCAGCGCATTCATTCCCAAGCTCCAGATACCAGGTTGATTATCTATGGTGAGGGCAGCGAGCGGGAAAATCTGCAGAAACTGCGCGATGATCTGGGGCTACAGTCGGTTGCTCGGCTGCCCGGCAATACGATCGAGGTCGGGGAATGGGCGCAGCGCGCGGACATTCTGGTAGCCACCTCGCGGTTCGAAGGGTTTCACAATGTCGTCGCTGAGGCGGCGGTCAGCGGGATACCGGTCGTGTCTTTCGATTGCGATTACGGTCCGTCAGAGTTCATTCAAAACGGACGGAACGGATATCTGGTTCCCGTCAACGATGTCAGTGGTTTGGAACAGGCAGTGCTGAAGCTGATCCATGAACCCGACCTCAGGGCGCAGATGTCCAAGGTGTCACCTACGCTAAAGGCCGATCTGTCCCCAGATCAGGTTTTTGCCCAATGGGACACGCTAATTCGCGACGTCACGAGCTGAGATTCAAAACGCTACTCCTGACAGCCGTTTTTGACAGACCCGGTTAGGGCAATCAGGTTTTTTGACCTTCAGTCTCTGCAGTTTCGTCTTCCGATTTTTCTGTTTCAGCACCTTTCAGCGACAAAGGCGGCTCTTTGGCCTGTTCCGCAATGGGGGCCGGGGCCTGAACGGTATCGGGACCAGGAACAGGTTGAGCAAGAGCAACGCCATCCTTTGTTTCGGTCGGGCCAGGTGTCGGGGCAACAGGCACATCAATTTCACGGCGGAATATCAGCACATTGCGCCAGTTCACGGTGCTGCCGGTCAGGCCGGAGCGTTCCTCGCTGGGCAACAACTCGGCGCGTTGATATTCCCAGCCATCCTGCCCCATCTGGTTTAGCACCTGTTCAATAGAAGCAGCGAAACGTCCCTCGGCTGACTTTTCACCCTTGGTCTTGGCAGACTTTTGGGGGGAAGGGACAACTTTGTATTCGTAGCGGGGCATCGGAATTCCTACCTGTAAGTTCCGGGTAATCTAGCAGGTTGATCACAATGGGAAAGTCATCATAGCGCGGCGGGCGAATTCCGGCACATCTGCTGGTGCGGGCCTGGTGCCACAAATGACAAGCGGCGGGACTTTGCGCAAAGGCTAAAGTCCCGCCGCCGAAATCAGTAAAACCGAAAGATCTACGATCCCAGTTTCTTGGCAATCAGCTCGTTGACGGCCTTGGGATTGGCCTTGCCACCAGTCGCCTTCATCACCTGACCAACGAACCAGCCGGCCAGTTTCGGGTTTACCTTGGCCTTCTCGACCTGTGCCGGATTGGCGGCTATGATCTCGTCCAAAGCGGCCTCGATCGCGCCCGTGTCCGTCACCTGCTTCATGCCGCGGTCTTCGACGATCTGCGCCGGATCTCCGCCTTCGGTATAGACGATTTCGAACAGGTCCTTGGCGATCTTGCCCGAGATCGCGTCCGAGGAAATCAGGTCGATGATGCCGCCAAGTTGTGCAGGTGAAACCGGCGAGTCGGTGATCTCGTGATCTTCCTTTTTCAGGCGGCCAAACAGTTCGTTAATGACCCAGTTTGCAGCCAGTTTGCCATTGCGACCCTGCGCGACCTCTTCGAAATAGGCAGCCGATTCAACATCAGCAGTCAGCACCGATGCGTCATAGTCCGTCAGTCCGAACGTGCTGATAAAACGCGCTTTTTTATCGTCAGGCAGCTCGGGCAGGTTGGCGGCGATGTCGTCAACCCAGGCCTGCTCGATCTCTAGCGGCAGCAGGTCAGGGTCAGGGAAGTAGCGATAGTCATGCGCTTCTTCCTTGGACCGCATCGAACGCGTCTCGCCCTTGTCCGGGTCATACAGGCGGGTTTCCTGATCGACCTTGCCACCACCTTCGACGATCGCGATCTGGCGGCGGGCTTCGACCTCAATGGCTTGCTGGATGAAGCGCATCGAGTTCATGTTCTTGATCTCACAACGGGTGCCCAGATGCGAGAAATCCTGTGTTTCCTGATACTTTTCATAGGCCCCCGGCAAACAGATCGAGACGTTCACGTCTGCTCGCAAATTGCCGTTCTGCATGTTGCCATCACAGGTGCCCAGATAGCGTAGGATCTGACGCAACTTGGCGATATAGGCGGCGGCCTCTTCCGGGCCGCGAATGTCGGGGCGGCTGACGATCTCCATCAGGCAAACACCGGTTCGGTTCAGGTCGACGAAGGACATATGCGGGTCCATGTCGTGGATCGACTTGCCCGCGTCCTGTTCCATGTGGATGCGTTCGATCCGCACCATGCGCGCGGTGCCGTCGCCCATCTCGACCAAAACTTCACCTTCGCCGACAATAGGCTGATAAAGCTGGGAAATCTGATAACCCTGCGGAAGGTCGGGGTAGAAATAATTCTTGCGGTCAAAAGCCGATTTCAGGTTGATATCGGCTTTCAGGCCCAATCCAGTGCGCACGGCCTGTTCGACGCAATATTCGTTGATCACCGGCAGCATCCCCGGCATTGCCGCGTCCACAAAGGCCACGTTCGAGTTCGGCTCGGCCCCGAATTGGGTCGACGCGCCAGAGAACAGCTTGGCATTGGACGAGACCTGCGCATGCACCTCCATCCCGATTACCAGTTCCCAATCGTGCTTGGCCCCGGCAATGGTTTTGGGCTTAGGCATTTCGTATGTCAGGTCGAGCATGGCGCGCCTCATTTCCGCAGAAGTCTAAGCCTGCGTATTAGGCCCGGCGCGCCAAAGGGGCAAGGGGGAATCAGTGTCCGGACAGGTGCAACCCTGTCGGAGTAAAGGTCACATCCATGCCGCTGCGCAGTTCCTCGCGAAACAGGTCGCCGATTGCCCGCAACGCATCGCGGTGCCCGCGGGCTGCAAACCGTTCGGGCGAGTTGATGCGGACCGAGTTATTGAACCCTTGTGCCGCATGGGCCCAGATCAGCGGATGCAGTTCGGTCAGGTGATCACGGATCAGCCAGTTGGCCGCGTCGTGGATCTGAGCGCGCACCGCGTCGGCCTTTTCATTCCCCCCAAGGCCGTTCTGGATGGTTATCGCACAATAGGCAGCTAGCATATTGACCATCTGCTGGTCGGGGCGGTTGCGCAGTATATCGTGCAAACCCTGCAGGAAATATTCGATATCCAGTCGTGCGCAGGCTTCGTCGTCCAGGGCGATGGCATCAAACTGGACCCACGTGTAGCCACCGGCGCCCCAAAGGTCATGAGTCCGGGCTGCATTGCGCAGGGCCTGAACCTCAAGCTCTTCATAGCTGCCGAACCAGCGTGGCAGCAAATGGGTGCCCATTGCACGCATATGGCGTTGGTTATGCGGGTCCAGCGTAATCAACTGTTCATACTGATCAGCCACGCGCAGATTGGACTTGCGCTGACCTGCCAGCAGAGCACAGCCAACAGCCGCAACCAGCGCATTGTTGGGCGCGGCTTCGCGGCATTTTGGCAGGATATCGGCCGCGCGGTCGAAATGGGCGGTGCAGCGAGACCGGTGCAAGGGGGGAAGAACTGCGTTTGTCGCAGTGCCGCGCCACGCCCAGGCCAGGTCAATATGCGCCATAGCCACAACAAGGGCGATCATCGGATCATCCTCATGCGCCCGCATTTCATCCTCAAGCTCAGAAATTCCGCCAAGAAGATCATAGTCTGACAATGCCCGATAATCGGACAGAGCGTGTTCGACCGCCAGCACCACATCGGACCGAGCGCCGAATGCCAGCAAATCCGCGATTGGCATCCCATCGGGCGCAGTTTCGCGCGCGTCATCGGCGGCACGCATCTTTGCAGAAAGGTCTGCCCACCGATCCTGACGGGCCAGATCGCGGCCAAGTTCGATGACGTCCTGACCGATCAGTTCATCGGCCGAGACATTTGCGACGGGGATATTTACCGAACCCTGATCTGGCAGAGCAGCGGCCAGCACTGCATCGGCGGCGTCGAAATCTGACGCAATTTTCAAGGATGGATGTGGAACGCGGGCCTTTTGGGCCATCAGAAACCGGAACATGCTTACACTCGAAACAAAAAAAATCGTAACCTAGCTTTAGAGACTGGCCTCAATTTGGCTCAAATTCAAGCTACAACCGTCTTATTGTCGCTTTGTTCCGGTCAATGCGCCCTGAGGCTCGGGATCGTTTCAAAATGGGCCGAAATGATGCCGTTCAACCTTTAGACCAGCCTCTTTCAGGCGGGACTCGAGCTCCTTATGCGGAGGGGTGGACTCATCGGGCAGGCGAATCCGCTTTTCCGAGGTCAGCACCAGCGACATGCGCACCGAGAAATCCCAGCGTGTATCCAGACGCACATGGTCGATTTCGCTCAATCTTACGCCAGCCTCGCGCCGCCCCGAGAACCACCGCAGCCCATCCTGATCCAGCCGGAGCCCCGAACGGGTGTTTTGTGCAAAGTCCCATAATGCGGGCAGGGTGAACAGGGCCAGCAGGCCAATCAGCCACCAGACGGCATCAAAGGCGATGACCAACACAGCCAGCGCGGCATAGACCGACAGCAGAATGGCGATGACCTGCGGTGACCTGTTATGCCGTGTATAGGAATAGGGGGTCATGCGTTCAGGATGCGCGTCACCATTTCGGTCGTGTCCCGTGAAAGGTCTGGCGTTTCGGCGATGCGGGTCAGCTGGGTGCGGATAAGGGCCTGGCGATCTGCGTCATACCGCTTCCACGTCTGGAATGCCGAACACATCCGCGCCGCGGTCTGCGGATTGACCGGATCCAGTTTGATCAGCCAGTCCGCCAGCAGAGAATAACCAGCTCCATCAGCACGGTGAAAACCGGCGTGATTCGTCGCCAATGCCCCCAGAACAGCCCGGAAACGGTTCGGGTTCTTCCAGTTGAAATCCGGGTGCCCGGTCAGGTGGCTTACGATATCTGCTGTCTCTGCCGGGGCTGACATCGCCACCTGCAGGCCGAACCATTTGTCCATCACCAGCCGGTCATCTTGCCACCGGTCATAAAACGCGTTCAGTTCCTGTTCCCCTTTGCCCGCACGCAACAGGCAGGACAAAGCCGAAAGCTGAAGGGTCATGTTATCGGCGCGCTGATAATCCTCGGCCGCTTTTGCACCCCCGTCCAGCCGTGAGGTCAACGCCAGTGCGGCCCCACCCAGAGCCCGCTGGCCGGCTTGTTCTGCGTCCGGGCTAAAGGCGGCTTCGATGCTGGTTTCGCTGTGCAGGCGGGGCAGCAGATCCTGAACGTGCTGGGCCGTTACCTGCCGCAGCGTTTCAACAGCGGTCCAAATGGCCATCGGGTCGGGCGTGACACCCTGTTCATGCATCATCGCAGCAAGTTCAGATTGGGACGGCAACCCCAGCATCAAGGCGCGATAAGACGGGTCAAGATCGCTGTCGCGCAATACGGCGAGGATGCCATTGAGATAATCCGTTTCCGGTGCCGCATCCGTCAAGATCATCTTGATCAGCGTGTCTTCGGCTAAAGATCGCCCCGCCTGCCAGCGGTTGAACGGGTCGCTGTCATGAGCCAGCAAAAAGGCCCGCTCAGCGCTGCTCTGGTCATGTTCCAGAATCACGGGGGCCGAGAAATCGCGCAAGATTGAGGCCGTGGGTTTGGGCGGATTGGCACCGGACACGCGTTCCGGTCCTTCGCAACCCTGCAAGCGCCAGCCTTCTGCTGTGTATTCGAAAGCAAAGCTTTGGGTTTCCTGCGTGAACTCCAGAATGGTTGTGGGCATGGTTTCATCCCCGTTCGCGCCGATCAGCCCGACCGCAACGGGGATAACCTGCGGCAGTTTTTCTGACTGTCCGGGGGTCGGGTCGGTGCGCTGTTTCAGCGTCAAGGTGTAGATGCCATCAGTCCAATCTTCAGTCACCGATACGCGCGGGGTGCCAGACTGGCTGTACCAGCGTTTGAACTGGGTCAGGTCGCGATCTGTGGTGTCTTCAAACACCTTGATCCAGTCCTCGATGGTGCAGGCCTGACCGTCATGCCGATCAAAATACAGCTCCAGCGCCTGCGCATAGGCCTCGTCACCTACCAGACGCTTCAGCATGCCGATCACCTCGGCGCCTTTTTCGTAGACCGTCGCGGTGTAGAAGTTGTTGATTTCCTGAAAGCTCTCTGGCCTCACCGGATGTGAAAGCGGGCCGTTATCCTCGGCGAATTGGCGCGCCCGCAGGTCGATGGCATCGTGGATACGTTTGACCGGGGCCGAGCGCATGTCCGAGGTGAACTGCGCATCGCGGTACACCGTTAGACCCTCTTTCAAGCACAGCTGAAACCAGTCGCGGCAGGTGATGCGGTTGCCAGTCCAGTTGTGGAAATACTCATGCGCGATGATCGCCTCGATCCGTTCGAAATTCATATCGGTGGATGTCTCAGGGCTGGCCAGCACGGCGGACGAGTTGAAAATGTTCAGACCCTTGTTTTCCATCGCCCCCATGTTGAAATCATCGACGGCGACGATGTTAAAGACATCCAGGTCGTATTCGCGGCCATAGACGTCCTCGTCCCATTTCATCGACTTCTTCAGCGCCTCCATACCGAAGGCGCATTTTCCCTCATCGCCCGGGCGCACCCACAGGTTCAGTTCAACCTCGCGGCCCGATTTGGTTGTGAACTGACCGGGATGTGTAATCAGGTCGCCTGCGACAAGGGCGAACAGATAGGCGGGTTTGGGCCAGGGGTCATTCCATTCGGCCCAGCCATCCCCCTTGCCGGTCGGGTTGCCGTTCGACAGCAGAACCGGCAACGCGCCATTAATGCGTACGGTGAAGATCGACATCACGTCGGGCCGGTCGGGATAGAAGGTGATCTTGCGAAACCCCTCGGCCTCGCATTGGGTGCAATACATGCCGTTCGACATGTAGAGCCCCTCAAGCGCAGTGTTGTTGCCTGGGTCGATTTCGACTTCGGCTTCCCAGACAAATGCCGCGTCGGGAACAACCGCCGTCAGGCCGGTCTCTGTGACGTCTGGAGTGATCTCAACCCCGTCAACAGTAGCACGGATCAGTTTCAGTTGCTCACCATGCAGGCAAAACTGACGGTCTAAGGCATCAGGATTGGGCCGGAAGGCGATGCGCGAAGTCACTCGGGTCGCATTTGGGGCCAGATCAAAGGTCAGATGTACGCTGTCCACCAGATAACCAAACGGTGTGTAGTCTTTCAGATAGATCGTCGTGGGGGCTGCGTCGCGCATCGGTGGCCTCGAATGGGTTGGTATCAGGCGCGACGTTATGGGTTGCTGCGATGGGCTGCAAGCGGTGCAAGTAAGCTTGCTCAATAGGCGATAAGCATCTGTCGATGTCGAAGTGGCCTGACGACCAAAGACCCAAACTGACCAAGACATGTTGCCTATCGGAAATATCCGCCCTAATTGGGGCCTGTATACAACGGCGTACATACGAGGGAATGTGGCATGAGCAGCAGACAGATGCGGAGCGGACTCAAGGTCGACGGGATTCTGACTGAATTCATAGAAGGGCGTGCTCTGTCTGGAACAGGCGTTGCGGCTGACACCTTCTGGAACGGGCTTGCACAGATGGTTCACGAGTTGGGTCCAAAGAACCGTACACTTTTGGCAAAGCGGGCCGATATCCAGGGGCGCGTCGATGCCTGGCATCTGGAAAACAATGGCCAGCCGCATAATGCTGCCGCCTATCAGGATTTCCTGCGCGAGATCGGCTATTTGGTGGCTGAAGGCGGGGATTTTCAGATCGAAACCGACAATGTCGATCCCGAGATCGCGTTGATTCCCGGTCCTCAGCTGGTGGTTCCTATTACCAATGCGCGTTTTGCACTGAACGCTGCGAATGCACGCTGGGGCAGCTTGTATGACGCGCTTTATGGCACCGATGCGATGGGCGATCTTCCCGTCGGTGGTGGTTATGATGATGCGCGCGGAGCACGCGTGATTGCTTGGGCCAAAGCGTTTCTGGACGATGCCGCCCCGCTGGCCAGCGGATCATGGGCTGAAATGTCAGAACTGCGCGTTGAAAATGGGGTTCTGGTGCCCGCGCTGGCAGATGCAGCGCAGTTTGTGGGTTTTGGCGGTGCCGCTGAAAACCCGGGCTTTGTTCTGCTGAAGAACAACGGTCTGCATGTCAAAGTCGTGATTGACGCCTCTAGCACCATTGGCGCCACCGACCCGGCCGGTATTGCTGACGTGCATCTTGAATCGGCGCTGTCGACGATCATGGACTGCGAAGATTCAGTCGCCTGTGTGGATGCCGAGGACAAGGTGGTTGCCTATGGCAACTGGCTGGGCCTGATGAGGGGTGATCTGACCGAAGAGGTCAGCAAAGGCGGCACGACTTTTACACGCAAACTGTCCGATGACCTGACCTTTACCGCGGCGGACGGTGGCGCTGGTGTTCTTAAGGGCCGGTCGCTGATGCTGGTCCGCAATGTGGGGCACCTGATGACCAACCCCGCCGTTCTGGATGCCGAAGGGCGCGAGATCGGCGAAGGTCTGATGGACGCGCTGTGCACCACTCTGATTGCGATGCACGACCTGCAGCGCGATGGCGGCAACTCGGTCACTGGTTCGGTCTACGTGGTAAAGCCCAAGATGCACGGACCTGAAGAGGTTGCCTTTGCCGTCGAAATTTTCGATATGGTTGAAGACATCCTTGGCCTGCCGCGGAATACCGTTAAGCTCGGTATTATGGATGAAGAGCGCCGCACCTCGGCGAACCTCAAGGAATGTATCCGCGCCGCCAAATCGCGCGTGGCCTTCATCAACACCGGCTTTCTGGACCGGACCGGGGATGAAATCCACACTTCGATGGAGGCAGGACCAATGCTGCCCAAGGGCGACATCAAGAACACGCCGTGGATTGCGTCTTATGAAGATCGCAATGTTGATATCGGTCTGGCATGTGACTTGAAGGGCAAGGCACAGATTGGCAAAGGCATGTGGGCGATGCCCGACCGTATGGGTGACATGCTGGACGCCAAGATCGGTCACCCGAAATCGGGTGCAACTTGCGCCTGGGTGCCGTCGCCGACTGCCGCGACACTGCACGCAACACATTATCATAAGGTCAACGTCCTAGAGCGCCAGGACGAATTGGCTGCCGGTGGCGCACGTGGTACGCTGGATGATCTGCTGACCGTGCCTTTGCTGGGCGGCCGCAACCTCAGCGAAGATGAGATTGCGCGTGAGATCGAAAACAACGCGCAAGGCATCCTGGGCTATGTGGTTCGCTGGGTCGATCAAGGTGTTGGCTGTTCGAAAGTGCCGGACATCAATGATGTTGGCCTGATGGAAGACCGTGCCACCTGCCGGATTTCGTCTCAGGCCTTGGCCAACTGGCTGCATCATGGCACTGTGGGTGAGGCGCAAGTCATGGCCGCGATGCGGAAAATGGCCGTAGTGGTCGATCGGCAGAATGATAACGATCCGGCGTATCGCCCAATGGCTCCCGGTTTCGACGGCATCGCCTTCCAGGCGGCCTGTGATCTGGTTTTCAAAGGCCGTGTTCAGCCCTCGGGTTATACTGAACCTGTCTTGCACGCCCGCCGTCTGGAGATGAAAGCCAGCCTTTAACCCAACAGAAATGACTGGATCGAATATGGTAATTTCTTTGCGCAAAGCCCGTACCCTTATCCGCAAAGCCCTTGAAAAAGGGCGCGAGTTGGGGCTGAAACCCCTCTCGGTCATCGTTCTTGATGCTGGTGGCCACGTCATCGCGTTTGAGCGTGAAGACGGTGCTGCCCCTGGTCGTTTTGCGATTGCGCAGGGCAAGGCCTACGGCTCGGTCATGCTGGGGATGGCGGGCACAGCCCAGATGCAACGCGCCGAGGCGCAGGCCTATTTCATGGCCGCCGTAAACGGTGTTTATGGCGGTCAAGTCGTGCCGGTTCCGGGTGGTGTCCTGCTGCGTGACCGAAAAGGTGCCGTAATTGGCGCAGTAGGTGTGACCGGCGACACGTCGGATAACGACGCCAACGCTGCCATGGCCGGGATCGAAGCGGCCGGGCTGACTGGCGAAGTTTGACCTTTGGTGAACTCGAAGAGCCTGCAAAGGCTCTCCGTTCTTTACGAGGCACAAGCGGCGCGCAAAGCGAATAGGTCCTATTCGGCGGTGGTCCGATCAGGCCCCTTGTTGTGCAGGGGTGAACAGAGACTTGCGCTGACACACAGGCTATGTGCTATTGCGCGCCTGTGACCCTGTCGATACCTTTCCCGGAACGTACGGAAAGAACTAGGAAAGAATAATGGCTCGACCTGTCGTCGGTATCATCGGCAATTCATATTTGATGAACGATCAATATCCGACTCATGCCGGCGGCACGATGAACTCGGACGCGGTGGCCAATGTCTCGGGTTGCTTGCCGATGCTGATCCCTGCCGACCCGCGGTATGTCTGTGTCGAGGAACTGCTTGAGGTCTGTGATGGTTTCCTGCTGACAGGAGGACGCCCCAATGTACATCCCGAGGAATATGGCGAACCGGCAACCGAAGCGCACGGTGATTTCGACCGGGCTCGCGATGCGATCACGTTACCTTTGGTGCGGGCCTGTGTCGAAAGGGGGCAGCCCTTTTTCGGTATCTGCCGCGGCTTTCAAGAAGTTAACGTGGCCATGGGCGGAACACTTTATCCAGAAATCCGGAATTTGCCGGGGCGAATGAACCACCGGATGCCACCCGACGGCACGTTGGAAGAAAAATTTGCCCTGCGCCATGTGGTCAACCTGACCGAGGGGGGCGTGTTTCATCGGTTGATGGGCGCTGCCGAGGTGATGACCAACACGCTGCACGGGCAGGGGATCAAAACGGTTGGACATCGCATTGTGATTGACGGCGCTGCACCAGACGGCACGCCCGAGGCGATTTATGTGCAGGACGCGCCCGGTTTCACCCTGTCGGTGCAATGGCACCCGGAATGGGACGCGGTCAATGACCCTGTCTCGCGACCGCTTTTTGAGGCGTTTGGCGATGCGGCACGCGATTGGTCCGCAGGAGTGCGATCGGGATTGGTTAAACAAACCGCCTGAGTCCCTGCGCCGGCCCTGATTGAAGGGACCGGCGCTTTGCTATCAAACCAGCAGATTGAATTGATTGATCAACGGCAAGCTGCGGGCGCGCTTGCCGGTAAGGTCGAACAGGGCGTTGCCAAGTGCTGGCATCGACGGAGGCGTCCCCGGCTCGCCCACACCACCCAGATGGCGATTGGTTTCCAGAATGCGGACCTCGGTCACCGGGGCATTATGCATCCGCAGCGCGTCATAGTCGGGGAAGTTATATTGCTCGACCTCACCGTCGGCGAAGGTGATCTCACCCATCACGGCTGCTGACAGGCCATAGATCATGCCACCGAACATCTGCGCCTCGACCGTTCCCGGATCCAAAGCAATACCCACATCACAGGCAATCCACGCTTTTGCGATGCGAATGGTGCCGTCCTCATCGACCACCTCGATCACTTGCGCAACCGGGGTGCCAAAGCTGTAGGTCATTGCTACGCCACGACCAACACCGGCAGGCGTTTCACCCGTCCAACCTGACATTTCCTTGACGGCTTGCAGGACAGCTGCCGACGGCGCGTGCTCGGTTTGGGCCTGCTCAAGACGGAACTCCAGCGGGTCGCGACCGGCAGCCAGGGCCAGCTCGTCCATGAATGTCTCGTGGAAGAACCCGTTATGGCTATTGCCGACCGAGCGCCAGAACCCGACAGGTACATCCAGATCGGCGATGTGGCCGTTGACGCGGTAGTTCGGCACGGCATAGGGCTGGTTAAAAAGACCTTCGACCAGGACCTTGTCGGGGCCAGCGCCGGGCAAGCCCGATATGCGTTCCACGGCCTGTTGCGTGCAGGATTGCGATGCAACTCTGGCGTCGATCAAAACCGCCTTGCCGTCTTTGACTGCGCCACGCATCCGCGCCAGTGCACCGGGTCGGTAGAAGTCATGGCGCATGTCCTCCTCGCGGCTCCAGGTGGTCTGGACCGGAGTATTGGGCATGGCCATGGCAACTTTGGTTGCGATTTCGATGAAATCCAGTTCTCCGCGACGACCAAATCCGCCCCCAAGATAGGTGGTGTGAATCTCGACCGCTTCTTTATCCAGATTCGCCGTGTTTGCAGCGCGGGTCAGAAGGAAGGTCGGCGCCTGGTTGCCACACCACAACTCGAGCTTGGAACCAGTGAACAGCGCGGTGGCGTTCATCGGTTCCATCGTGGAATGCGCCAGATAGGGCACCTGATATTCAGCGGTAATTTCGGTGGCCCCTTCGGGCAAGGTTTCAACATCGCCATCGTCACGCATGGTCGAATTTGGCGAGTCGTCAAACGCCTCGGCAATTTTTGCGAATATACCGTCAGTACCCGGCGGGTATGGGGCGTCGGCCCAATCGACGTCTATTGCCTCAACCGCTTGAATGGCCAGCCAGGTGTTATTGGCAATAACGGCCACGCCGTTGCCCAGATCGACCACCTTTTCCACGCCGGGCATGGATTCCGCGGTGCTGGCGTCAAAGCCGTTCATCGCACCGCCCAGTTTCGGGTTCATCCGAACAGAGGCGAATTTCAGACCCTCGGGGCGCACGTCAATGCCGAACTCAGCCGTTCCCGTGGATTTGCCAACCATGTCGACTCGTGGCAGGTTCTGTCCCAGCAAACGCCAGTCTGAGGGATCGCGCAGCTCGACCTGCATGGGTTCGATCTGCCCGGCGGCCTCAGCCAGTTCGGTATAGGGAATGCGCGTCCCGTCCGGCGCGATCACGGCGCCGTTTTCGGTCTTCAACTGGTCACGCTCCAGGCCCAGACGATCAGCCGCTGCTTGTTTCAGCGTTTCCCGGGCTGTTGCCCCGGCTTCCCGCATGCGTTCGAACCCATCGCGCATCGAGGTCGAGCCGCCTGTGACCTGCAGACTGACAACCTTGCCCAGAACGCCCAGCGACTGTGCCAGATTGTGCTGGAAATTCGAGATGTCATATCCCTTGTTCGGCAGGCTCTCACCCAAAATGGCCGAGTTGTAATAGGCGGCTGCCGCAGGCCCGTGAAGGACCCGGATATCGTCCAATTCGACGTCCAGTTCTTCGGCAATCAGGGCTGCCCAAGTGGTCATTACGCCCTGTCCCATCTCGGCACGTGGCGCGAACAGGGTAACGCCCTGCTGATCAATCAGGATGAACGGGCTAAGCGCGGTTTCCCCATCACCAGGCTTCAGCGGGTTGGCTGCCGGGCGGCTGACATAATAGGCGCCAAACGCGACGCCGCCAACAATGGCGGCTGAGCCGATAAGAAACGTGCGGCGAAGAATTTTTCCTACGGAAGCCATCGCTTATGCCTCCTTCAGTCTGGAGGCTGCGTCATGGATCGCGGCACGGATACGGGGATAGGTGCCGCAGCGGCACAGATTGCCCTGCATCGCATCGTCTATGTCCTGATCCGTGGGGCTGGGGTTCTCGGCCAATAGCGCGGCGGCCTGCATGACCTGACCCGACTGGCAATAACCGCATTGCGCAACCTGATGGTCAACCCAGGCCTGCTGTATCTTGGCCATCGCGTCCGGGCTGCCCAGACCTTCGATTGTGGTGACGTCACCCCAGACATCGGACAAGGCAACCTGGCAAGAGCGCACGGCTTCTCCGTCTATATGAACGGTACAGGCGCCGCATGCCGCAACCCCGCAGCCAAACTTGGTGCCGGTCAGTCCGATCTCGTCGCGCAGAACCCATAAAAGGGGGACATCCTCGGGTAGATCGACCTCATATGACGTCCCATTTATCTTTAAGCTGGCCGTCATAGCTGCGTCTCCCTCTTGGCATTTAGTGACGTTCTGACATAAATGGGTGTGAGTGTCAGAGTGTCAACTGACAAATTGAGTGAAAAGTGTCAAAAGGTTCAGATGAGAGATTTCGTGCTAGACGCAAAGTGCCTTGCCATACTGGATTCGGCGCGTAAGGCATTCGCGGCTTACGGCTTTAAAAAGACGTCGATGGATGAAATCGCAAAGGGCGTGGGGATCTCGCGCCCGGCATTGTATCTGTATTTCGACAACAAAGAGGCGATCCTGCGCAGACTCACCGAGTTGCACTATGAGGAGAAGATCGAAGCCGTTGCGAAAGCCCTGCAGGCAGACGGCTCGGTTTCGCAGATCATCGGCCAGGCAATCCACGTGCAGACCGATGGTATGGCTCAGATCATGTCCTCTCCACACGGGATGGAACTGTTAGATGCAGGAAAGTCGCTGGCCTCGGATATCATCACGCAGGGCGAGGCCCGGCTGCAATCTTTATATACCGGGTGGCTACAGAAAGAAGCGTCGAATGATCGTGCCCGTTTGTTTGATGGCGCAAGAGAAACTGCGGAGACCATTGCCTCTGCGCTGCGGGGAAACAAAATCAGCGCGACGGATTTTCAAGAATTCGACCGGATGAACTCGAACCTTGCCGCCATGATTGGTGCAGCGTTGGAAATCAGGTAACCCGCTGTCTGACTTTGTATTCCGGTGCGTCCCATAACCGGTTGGTCATGATGTCGGCCAGAATGTCCACCGCGCCGTTTACATCCTGCTCATCGATATAGAGCGGGGTGAACCCAAAGCGCATGATGTCCGGGGCGCGGAAATCACCGATCACGCCGCGCGCGATCAAGGCCTGCATTGCGGCATAGCCATCGGCGAAACGGAATGAAACCTGACTGCCACGCTGCGCAGGGTCGCGGGGGCTGGCCAGTTTCAGGTCAGGGCAGTTGGCCTCGACGCCCGAAATAAACAGCTCGGTCAGTTCGATTGACTTGGCGCGTACGTCCTTGATGTTGGCCATGTCCCAGATGTCCATCGCCGCAGACAGCGCGGTCATCTGGATGATCGGAGGTGTGCCGACACGCATCCGCTCGATACCCTGCCCGGGGCGGTAATCCAGATCGAACGTGAACGGGGCTTCATGGCCCAGCCACCCGGATAATGCAGGGCGCACGCGATCCGCATGGCGGGGCGCCACATAGATGAACGCCGGCGCGCCAGGGCCTCCGTTCAGATACTTATAGCTGCAGCCAACGGCAAAATCCGCATTGCAGCTGGACAGCTCAACCGGGATCGCCCCTGCGGAATGGGCCAAATCCCAAACGGTTATTGTGCCGTTCGCATGGGCCTGTTCCGTCAGCGCCTTCATGTCATGGATCCGGCCAGACCGGTAATCGACCTCGGTCAGCATCAGAACCGCGACGTCTTTGGAGATGTTTTCGGCAACATCCTCGGGTGCGACCACCCGTAATTCGTATTCCGATCCGAGTGAACGCAGCAGACCGTCGACCATATAAAGGTCCGAAGGGAAATTGCCGTTATCAGACAGCACAACCTTGCGGTCGGGGCAAAGCTCCAGCGCCGAGGCAACAGCCTGATAGACCTTGATCGACAGGGTATCGCCGGTCACGATGGTACCCGGTTCCGCCCCGATCAACCGTCCGATACGGTCGCCAAGCCCGGTCGGAAGCCCCATCCACCCGGCCTTGTTCCAACCGGTGATCAGCATTTTACCCCATTCGTGTGTCATCATTCCACTCACCCGCTCGGCGGCAGCACATGGCAATGGGCCAAGCGAGTTGCCGTCCAGATAAATGGTTCCATTCGGCAGATCGAACATGGCTTTGGTTGCAGCGAAATCAGTCATGGAGGTCCTGTGCAGAATTCTGACAAATGTCTGACTAAAGGGCTATCTGATCAGTTCTGCCGTGTCTACGCGTTCGGCCGAAAATGCACAGATGCGACCAACTGTGGTTTTGCTTTCGTGGATGCAAAGCGGTACATACCCCGACAAATGCGACATCCATACCGCAGGATCAGAGGAACAAGCATGAAGCGCAAACTCGACATTCCGCCCGCTTGGTTGGTGGCCTTTGCTGTTCTCGCCTGGCTGCAGGCGAACTATGCATCCTTCGGCCTGTCGCTGGCCAGCGGGTTTACCGACCTGCTCAGCGGCCTTCTGATCGGGGGCGGCGTCGTTCTTGTCGTGCTGGCGATTGCCGAGTTTCGTCGGCATCGAACGACCGTCCTGCCGCATGAAACTCCATCGAGTCTGGTTCAAACAGGTATCTTCAAGCGCAGCCGCAATCCGATCTACGTTGGCGATGTACTTATTCTGGCCGGCTTGATTCTGCGTTTCGACGCGGTGCTGTCCTTGGTGTTGATGCCTGTTTTTGTCTGGATTTTGGAACGCAGGTTTATTGTGCCGGAAGAAAACCGTATGCGCCGTGCCTTTCGCACGGATTTCGCCAGATATGAAAGGCAAACCCGCCGCTGGATCTGAGGTGGACGGGATTTTACACGACGTAACAATGCTGCGCTTGCGAAATAATCTTGCGCAGTTAAAACTGGTTCTTCAGATAGAATGCCAACTATCCTTGCGAACTGACCGAAAATTAGGGGGACGCGCCGTTGAAGATTGGAACGCCAAAGGAAACATTTGACGGTGAGAACCGGGTCGCGATGACTCCGGATTCAGCCCGTCAACTGCAAAAGCTCGGGTATGAGTGCCTGATCGAGAAAGGGGCCGGCGCTGCGGCCGGGTTCTCGGACGCCACATATAAAGAGGCGGGTGTCGAGGTTATCGGAACCGCGGCGGCGCTGTGGAAAGCCGCCGACATCGTCGCCAAGGTACGTCAGCCAAATGAAACCGAGCTGAAGCGTCTTGCCAAGGGCAAGACATTGATCTCGTTCTTCAACCCCGCAGGGAATGAAAAGGGCATGGAGGCCGCCAAGTCCAAGGGCGCCAACGTGATCGCCATGGAAATGGTGCCGCGTATCAGTCGTGCCCAGAAGATGGACGCTCTGTCGTCGATGGCCAACATAGCGGGCTACCGCGCGGTGATCGAAGCGGGTAACAACTTTGGCCGGTTCTTCACCGGTCAGGTGACGGCTGCTGGTAAAGTACCGCCTGCCAAGGTTCTGATCGTAGGTGCCGGTGTGGCCGGTTTGGCCGCGATCGGGACATCGACCTCGCTGGGGGCAATCACCTATGCGTTCGACGTGCGCCCCGAAGTGGCTGAGCAGGTTGAATCCATGGGCGCCGAATTTGTCTATCTGGACTTCGAAGAAGACCAGCAGGACGGCGCGGCAACCGGCGGTTACGCCAGTGTTCAGTCCGATGAATTCCGCGAGGCACAGCTGGCCAAGTTCCGCGAGCTTGCTCCGGAAATGGACATCGTGATCACCACCGCGTTGATTCCGAACCGCGAAGCGCCCGAGCTTTGGACCAAGGACATGGTCGAAGCGATGAAACCGGGTTCGGTGATCGTGGACCTTGCGGCGGAAAAAGGCGGCAACTGCAAGCTGACCGTTGCTGACGAGAAGATCGTGACCGATAATGGCGTGACCATCATCGGCTATACCGATTTCCCAAGCCGGATGGCGGCGCAGTCTTCGTCGCTTTACGCAACCAACATCCGTCACATGATGACAGACCTGACGCCTGAAAAGGACGGTCAGATCAACCATGACATGGAAGACGACGTGATCCGCGGCGCAACCGTGACGCATGAAGGTGAAATCACCTTCCCGCCACCGCCGCCGAAAGTTCAGGCGATTGCCGCTCAGAAAAAGCCTGAGGTCAGGGAGCTGACCCCGGAGGAGAAAAAGGCGCAGGAAGTTGCGGCCTTCAAGGCGCAAACCAAACAGCAGTTCACCTTGCTGGGTATCGGCGGTGCGCTAATGCTGTTGATCGGTCTGATTGCTCCGGCCAGCTTCATGCAGCACTTCATCGTCTTTGTGCTGGCGATCTTCGTGGGATTCCAGGTGATCTGGGGCGTTGCACACAGCCTGCACACACCGCTGATGGCGATCACCAACGCTATCTCGTCGATCATCATCGTTGGCGCAGTGATGCAGATCGGATCCGGGTCGTTCCTGGTTATTCTGCTGGCGGCTCTGTCCGTATTCATGGCCGGGATCAACATCTTCGGTGGCTTCCTCGTAACTCGGCGCATGCTTGCCATGTTCCAGAAATCTTAAGGAGGCCGGGCACATGGATTATGGCTTCACCACTGCCGCCTACGTTGTTGCGGCTGTTCTGTTTATCCTCTCGCTTGGCGGTCTGTCGAACCAGGAAAGCGCCAAGCGCGCTGTCTGGTATGGCATCGTCGGTATGGCGCTGGCGGTTTTCGCCACGCTGGTCGGCCCCGGTTCGGGCTTGTGGCTGCTGTCACTGCTGCTGATCATAGGTGGTGGTCTGATCGGTCAATATGTGGCGCAGCGCGTCCAGATGACCGAGATGCCACAGCTTGTGGCTGCGATGCATTCGCTGGTTGGTTTGGCGGCTGTGTTCGTGGGTTTCAACGCGCATTTTGAAATCAAGAATGTCGCCGAAGTTTTTGCGGTTGTTGATGCCGCAAAAGACGTCGACCTTTCCGACCTGGGCGCGTTTGCCAAGCTGATCGCCAAGAAGACAGCGGCAGAGCTGGCAATCCTGCACGTGGAACTGTTCCTGGGCATCTTCATCGGCGCGATCACCTTTACCGGTTCGGTCGTGGCTTATGGCAAGCTGGCTGGCAAGGTCACATCGACGGCAACCAAACTGCCCGGTGGCCACGCGCTGAATGCGTCTGCGGCGGGGCTCTCGCTGATCTGTCTGGTCTGGTACACGTCCACGGGCGGATTCCTGCCGCTGTTCCTTATGACGCTGGCTGCATTGTTCATCGGGTATCACCTGATCATGGGCATCGGTGGCGCCGACATGCCGGTGGTTGTGTCGATGCTGAACAGCTACTCGGGCTGGGCGGCTGCGGCGATCGGCTTCAGCCTCGGCAACGACCTGCTGATCGTGGTTGGTGCGCTGGTGGGCTCGTCGGGTGCGATCCTGTCCTACATCATGTGCAAAGCGATGAACCGTCACTTTGTCAGCGTTATCCTGGGCGGCTTTGGTGGCCCGCAGGGTGAGCAGATGGCTGTTGAGGGTGAACAGATCGCTATCGAGGCCGACGGTGTGGCCGCCGCCCTGAACGATGCCGACAGTGTTGTCATCATTCCGGGCTATGGCATGGCGGTCGCGCAGGCACAGCAATCGGTCAGCGAACTGGTCCGCAAGCTGCGCGCGCAGGGTAAGAATGTGCGCTTTGCGATCCACCCTGTCGCAGGTCGTCTGCCGGGCCACATGAACGTGCTGCTGGCCGAGGCGAAGGTGCCGTATGACATCGTTCTGGAAATGGACGAGATCAACGACGACTTCCCCGAAACGGATGTGGCTATCGTCATCGGTTCGAACGACATCGTGAACCCTGCGGCGCAGGAAGATCCCAACAGCCCCATCGCCGGCATGCCGGTTCTGGAATGCTGGAAAGCCAAGCAGGTGTTCGTGTCCAAACGTGGTCAGGGTACGGGGTATTCGGGTATCGAAAACCCGCTGTTCTTCAAAGAGAACACCCGCATGTTCTATGGCGACGCCAAAGCAAGCTTGGACAAGCTGCTGCCGATGATCGATTGATCTAAAGCCTTAACCAAAATGCAAAGGGCGCCTTCGGGCGCCCTTTTCTTGTTTGTCATGTTGGGGGCTTTGCCTCCAAGCCCCCAAGATTTTTCTGGCCAGATGAGGCGGGCGGAATGTGGTATCCTTGGGCTATTATAGAAAGACTAGGAGGTGCCCCATGGAAAAGGTCAACGGCATAGGTGGCGTGTTTTTTCGCGCCAGAGATCCGGAAGCGTTGCGGGATTGGTACGAGACCCATCTTGGCGTTCATCATTACGATCCCGTCCCCTGGAAGCAGCGCGAAGGCTATACGGTCTTTGCCCCGTTTGCGCAGGACACCGATTATTTTGGCCGCGCCGAGCAGCAGTGGATGATCAATTTTCGGGTTGATGATCTGTCTGCCATGACGACCCAGTTGCAAGCCGCAGGCATTGCCGTCGAGACCAATCCGGAATGGGATAGCGAGGTTGGAAAATTCGCACGTATTCACGACCCTGAGAGCAACCCAATCGAACTGTGGCAGCCAAATCAATGACATAAGGGGTTTGTATACCGTAGTATCCATGTAAGCTATTGAAATAAAAAGATAATTGATGTATTTTTGAACTGTCGTATAGTGCGCCGGACAACGCCGGAGCATTCAATGACGCCGATCGACGATCATCCATTGCGCTATTCGCTGGCCAACGAGTTGCATGCGCGCCCGTTTCCCGTGGCCTCGACGCCATGCACCGTTGCGTTTTTGGCCATCAAGAAACCCGTGGCGGCGGTAGCGCGGGACCGGAGCGAAGACATTGCCCATCTGGTCAATCTTCTGGACCGTCACGGTGCGCAGCACCCGCAGCCGGACGCGACGCATTACGCGGGTCAGATCGGGCGTCACTGGCTCAAGTGGGAGCAGCACACGGAATTTGTGACCTATACGGCGATCACCCGGAATGTCAGTGACCGGGCCTTCAACCCCGCTGATTTTGAAGCTTTCCCACCTGATTGGCTGATGGCCAGCCCGGGCCAGAGGATAACCTCGGCCATGGTTCGGGTGACTGAAAGACCAGATGATGAGGCGGTAAAAGCCGCGCTGGCCGAATGGTTCGAACCCGAAAGCCTTGCGGTTGCGCGCGTGCTGGATGATGCTGCGATTTGTGCCAGTGACTTTCGGATTGATCCGGCTGGGCATATGCGCTTCGCGCTCTTCGTGACCAAGGGAACAGGACAGCGCCGAACCGGGCGCATCATCCAGCGCCTGTGCGAGATCGAAACCTACAAAGCCATGTCCATGTTGGGCTTTGCTCGAATCAAGCAACTGATGCCGAAAATCGGAGAGCTGGATGGAAAGCTGACCCGGCTTATGGGGCAGATGACAGATAACTCGGCGCATCCTGACGAACTACTGCCGGATCTGCTGTCAACATCCATCGAATTGGAAACACTTTCTGCCCGATGCGCATTTCGCTTTGGGGCTACCGGGGCCTATGAGGCCATCGTGAACCAACGGATCGAGGTATTGCGCGAGGAAAGGTTCGAGGGCCGTCAGTCCTTTGCCGATTTCATGATGCGCAGGTATGAGCCCGCAATTCGGACAGTGAAAGCCACGGAAAGTCGGCTGCAGACCTTGTCCGACCGGGCGATCCGGGGGGGTGAGTTGCTGCGGACCCGGGTAGATGTGGAACGCAGCGCCCAGAATCAGGCCTTGCTGGAAAGTATGGACCGCCGTGCTGATCTGGCCCTGAGGTTGCAGCACACAGTCGAGGGGCTTTCCGTGGTCGCGATTAGCTATTATGCGGTCTCACTGGCCAGCTATCTGTTGTACCCGTTGACCGCCACCGGGATCAGCAAGGGGATGCTGACCGCGGCGGCAACCTTGCCGGTTGTCCTGTGTGTCTGGCTGGGTATCAGGCATATACGAAAGCGGTTGGCCTAATCCGCGTTTGCTAAACCTTCCCTAGGCTGTAGAACTGACAGGGGCGGGCGCGGAGCAAAGGAAAATACGTGATCGGAATTATGGCCGCTTGGCGGGCCGTGGCGGCCATGTTCATTTTGAACGGCGCTTTGTTTGGGATCTGGGCCTCGCGTATTCCCGCAGTCAGGGATCACCTGGACCTGTCGCACGAAGCGCTTGGCTACGGCTTGCTGTTCATGGCGGCTGGGGCTGTGTGTTCGTTCCCGGTTACCGGACGTCTGACGGATCGGTTCGGGGCTGTGGTAATCACGCGGATTATCGCCATTCTTTATACCGCATCCCTTATCCTGCTGGCCTTTGCCGGAAGCTTTTGGGCATTGGCGTTTTTCCTGTTCGTATTCGGGGCCTTCCACGGCTCGATGGATGTGGCGATGAACGCCTGGGCGGCAGAGGTTGAGCGCGCTTATGACAGGCCCGTTATGTCGTCTTTTCACGCGATGTGGAGCCTGGGAGCCGGTCTGGGAGCGCTGAGCGGATTTGGTGCGATACAGATGGGCCTGACGGTGTCACAGCACTTTTTACTGGCCGGTGGCATCGTAGTTGGGCTGACACTGGCTCTGTCCCGTGTGCAGTGGAATTCGCACCGTGTTGTGGCCGCGGGCGGGGCGATATTTGCACTTCCGTCGGGTGCGTTGATACTTGTCGGATTTATTGCCCTGTGCGGGGCATTGGGTGAAGGGGCCGTCGCGGACTGGAGCGCGATTTTCCTGCGGGACGTGACGGGCGCGCGTGAAAGCGTCGCAGCGCTGGGATATGCCGTCTTTTCGGTGACAATGGTCGCGTTCCGTCTGGCGGGTGGTGTTGTGATCGCGCGGTTTGGGCCAACCGCGACGGCCCGTTTCGGAGGGGTATGCGCCGCTTTGGGGGTGCTGGCTGTGGTATCGGCCTATGATGCCGGGATTGCTCTGGTTGGGTTTGGACTGATGGGGCTTGGATATGCAGTGATCATGCCGCTTGCGTTCAGCAGGGCGGCAAATGATCCGCATGTCCCGCCTGGTCAAGCCATCGCCAGCGTGGCCACATTAGGGTATGGTGGGTTGTTGATTGGCCCGCCCCTTATTGGGTTTCTGGCAGAGATGCTTACATTGCGTCTTGCATTCATGGCCTTGCTGCCGCTGGCTGTTTTCATTGTACTGTTATCCGGCGCGTTGCGCCCCGGTGACAGCGACGAACGATGATTTTGGGAGATACACATGCCGATCAAAAACCGGTTCGCAGAACTGCAGAGTGAAATCACGGAATGGCGGCGTGATATCCACCAAAATCCAGAGATCCTGTTTGAAACCCATCGCACCAGTGCGCTGGTGGCGGAAAAGCTGAAAGAGTTCGGCTGCGATGAGGTGGTCACCGGAATTGGCCGAACGGGCGTGGTGGGTGTGATCAAGGGCAAGGCGGACACGGGCGGCAAGGTTATCGGTCTGCGGGCCGATATGGACGCGCTGCCGATCCATGAGGCGACTGGATTGGATTATGCCTCGAACACCGACGGGGCGATGCACGCCTGTGGCCATGACGGTCACACCGCGATGTTGTTGGGGGCGGCGAAATACCTTTCGGAAACGCGGAATTTTGACGGGACAGTGGTGGTCATTTTCCAACCTGCCGAAGAAGGTGGCGGCGGTGGTCGTGAGATGTGTGAAGACGGGATGATGGATCGCTGGGGCATTCAGGAAGTATACGGAATGCATAACTGGCCCGGCCGTCCGGTGGGCAGTTTCGCCATCCGTCCTGGCGCGTTTTTCGCAGCTACTGATCAGTTCGACATCATTTTTGAAGGCAAGGGCGGCCACGCAGCCAAGCCGCATGAAACCGTGGATACAACTGTGATGGCGGCGCAGGCGGTTCTGGCACTCCAGACCATCGCGGCGCGAAACGCTGACCCGGTGGATCAGGTGGTTGTTTCGGTGACCTCGTTCGAAACCTCTTCAACCGCATTCAATGTGATCCCGCAGATTGTAAAGCTGCGCGGCACCGTCCGCACGATGAGCCGGGAGATGCGGGATATGGCCGAAAAGCGCGTGACCGAGATCTGCAACGGCGTGGCCGCCACATTCGGAGGAGCGGTCGAGGTGACCTATTACCGGGGATATCCGGTGATGGTGAACAGTGATGATCAAACCGATTTCGCGGCCCAGGTGGCGCGGTCCGTCTCGGGCGATTGTGACCAGGCACCGCTGATCATGGGCGGCGAGGATTTCGCCTTTATGCTCGAAGAGCGTCCGGGCGCCTATATTCTGGTGGGTAATGGGGATACCGCTGCGGTTCACCATCCTGAATACAACTTCAACGATGAAGCTATCCCCGCGGGATGCAGCTGGTGGGCCGAAATCGTGGAGCAAAGGATGCCAGCGGCTTGATCCCAAGGGGCAGGCAGGTGCGCTGCCCCTAAACGCCCGTGGTCTTCAGATTTAGCCGGTCGCACAGGGTTTCGACAATGGAATCGAGCGCGGATTTCTGCGTGTTGACGCAGGATTTTGCGGCATCGCGCGCTGTATCCAGCGCGTCCTGATCGCTAAGCCAAACCGCGACCGCGTCTGCCAGGGCCTGCGCCGAGTTCACCTCAACCGCGCCACCGGTTTCGATGAGCGGCGCAAAGGTCTCGGCAAAGTTGAAGTATCCGGGACCGGTTATTACTGCCGCCCCGGCCTGAGCGGGTTCGAACGGGTTATGGCCGCCGATCTCGTGCAGCGAACCGCCCAGAAATACGATTGGGCACAGCGCATACCACGTGCCGGTCTCGCCCAGTGTGTCGGCAACATAGACCTGTGTTTCAGTTTCAATCCGCCTCTCCGATGTTCGGAAAACTGCGGATTGACCGGCCTGTCTCAACAGCGCGGCCACATCCTGTCTGCGTTCGGGGTGGCGCGGGATCAACAGCAGCAGAAGGTTGGGCCAGCGCTCCAACAATTTTGCATGGGCAGCCAGAACGATTTCTTCTTCTCCGGCATGGGTCGAGCTGGCGATCCACACAGGACGCCCTGCAATCTGGGTCTGGATGTCTTCCAGCACAGAATTATCGACCGGAAGCGGATCGGACATCGCTTTGAGGTTGGTTCCCGGTTGCACGCGGTCCGCCATAGCCCCCATGTCCACCAGATTAGCGGCGGTTTTGCCATTCTGGGTCAGGAACAGGCTGAAATTGTCCAAAATGAATCGTGCGGTTTGCGGCCGTTTTTTCCAACCTTCGACGGATTTCTCTGACAGGCGGGCATTCAACAGGGCCAGAGGGATTCCCCGTCCAGCCGCGTCAACGATCAGGCGTGGCCAGATTTCGCTTTCTACAAATACTCCGGCTTCGGGGCGCCAGTGATCCAGAAATCGCCGGACCGGCCCTGCGGTGTCCAGCGGCGGATACTGGTGTCGCGTACGGGGTGGCATCCGTTTTTCGATCAGCGCCGCCGAAGTTGGGGTGCCCGAGGTAACCAGGAACTGGGCATCCGGCAGGCGTTCACCCAGCCGTTTGATCAGGCTGATGACCGACAGGGTTTCCCCCACACTTGCAGCGTGGAACCAGATCAATCGGCCCTTGGGGCGTGGTAGGCTGGCATGGCCGAGCCTTTCATGCTGACGCATTGTCGGGACATTTGCCGCCAGGAGTTTCTTGCGCACGGTGCGCCAAGCCAAAGGTGCAGCAACGGCGGTCAGGCTGCAATACAAACGGTAAAGCAGCGTCGGCTGGCCAGAGGGGGTGGTCACGTCAGCCGCCCGTATGGCTCATATGGCGGCTCATCTTGCCGTCGACCGCCTGGCGGGAATAGTCGAAGTCGTGGCCTTTGGGCTTAAGATTTATCGCCGCGCGGATGGCCTGTTCCAGCGGCGCCTCGGTATCGAGATGATCTCGCAGGGGGGCACGTAGATCGGCCATGTCTTCTTGGCCCAGACACATGTACAATTCACCCGTACAGGTCAGGCGGACGCGATTGCAGCTTTCGCAGAAATTATGCGACAGCGGTGTGATAAAGCCGATCTTCTGGCCCGTTTCTTCAAGCCGCGCATATCGCGCCGGGCCACCGGTGCGTTCTGCCAGATCGGAGACGGTATAGTGGCTTTCATATTCCTTGCGGACATCCTTGAGCGACCAGTACTGATCCAGTCGGTTCTCGTTACCGATATCGCCCATCGGCATCACCTCGATCCAGGTCAGATCCATGTCGCGCTCAGCGCACCATTGGGTGATTGTTGGAAGCTCGGCCTCGTTGAAGCCTTTCAGGGCCACGGCGTTGATCTTGACCCGCAGGCCAGCCTTTTGGGCCGTGTCAATTCCGTTCAGAACCTGTTTCAACCGGCCCCAACGGGTGATCTGGCTGAATTTCTCATCATCCAACGTGTCCAGCGACACATTCACCCGGCGCACGCCCGCCGCATAGAGATCGTCAGCAAAGCGGTGCAGTTGCGAGCCATTGGTTGTCAGCGTCAGCTCTTTCAACGCGCCGCTGTCCAGATGCCGGGTCATGGCATTGAAGAATGACATGATGTTTCGGCGGACCAGCGGCTCACCCCCCGTAATGCGCAGCTTTTCCACGCCCATCTTCACGAAGGTCGTGCACATACGGTCCAGCTCTTCCAGCGTCAGCAGGTCCTTTTTCGGCAGGAACTTCATGTCTTCGGACATGCAGTAAACACAGCGAAAATCACAGCGATCCGTAACGGAGACGCGGAGATAGGTGATTGCACGTGCGAACGGGTCGATAAGCGGAGCTGTCATGCGTCATACGTAAAGCGGCGACTGGCCTGCGACAAGCCTGAACTGTGCTTTGTGCTGGCACAGTCCTGTGAGGGGGGCTAAGTTCAGGCCATGAAATACGCTCTGCTGACCATTTGTATCCTTGTTGCAGGCTGTGACACTGTCCGCTCGACAACTGATCGGGTTTTCGGTCGCGACAAACCTGCGGCTGAATCAGTGGTCGCCGCGGAAGCTGACGTCACCGAATCCGTTCCGGTCCCCGCAACCGCCGCTGGTTGGGTTGGCGCCAAGACCACCATTGCCAGCTTGGGTGATCCGACAACGCCGGGACGCTGGATGGAAACGCCTTTGGTCGAGACAGAGTTCACAGGACGTGTTGTTGTGCCAAGAACAGGGGCACAGGCCTATATCACGCTGGTCCCGGCCCGTGGGCCCGAAAGCGGCGGCAGCAGGCTGTCGCTGGATGCGATGCGGGCGCTGCTTTTGCCTTATGACGAACTTGTCGAGCTGGAAGTTTATTCCAACTGACCTTTCAGATATTTGCCAGCTTCACGCCGGGCAAAGGGCTTCATGGCCGCACTATGGTCGCGCAGAAAGTTAACCACTCGGTCCGCGTCATGTTTCGACAGCTCGCGCAGCCACCATGCGATTGCTTTCTGGATGAACCAGTCACGGTCAGACACATAACCCGCTGCCCAGCCAAGAATACGGTCGCGCCGGTTCAGGTCTTCTGGCTTGGGGTGGTTCTGCTTGGTCCAGGGCAGGGTGGCGACCAGCGCGGCGCGCCGTGTCCACATATGGTCTGACGCTGTCCAGCTTTCGACCTGATCCAACCGCGCCGGGTCCGCAGACAAGCGTTTCTGCATCGCCATACAGGCGTGATCTGCCACCGCCCAGGCGTCGAAATCCGGCAACCAGCTTTGCAGCAAGGCCCAAGCTGCCTCATCGGGGCGGATACGGGCTTGGGTCAGCAACTTGGCTGCGGCCAGACGGCCCTCGTGGATATCGGTCTGCCAGAGGGCGTCAGCCAGATCCACCCGCGCAGCAACGTCCAGTTCCTGTCGCCATAGTTTGCTCAGGTCGTTCAGAACCGGATTTGCAACGCCCAGATAGAGGCGTTCGACCTTGTGATAAGCCGCCATCTGCACGGCGCGCTCGGGGTCGGCATGGGCCCGGATCTGGTCAAGATAGGTGACGGGCGTCATTGGTCCGCAGCGCGTGTTGGCTTGCCGTCGATCGTCTGATGGTTCCGCTCAACCCAATAATCGCGGATATCGTCATCGGACTTACCGTCGACCCATTTCTGCATCGTGTCCCGTTCGGACTGGTATTCCATGAACGGTACGGCATATCCGCAAGAGGTCTGAACCATGTCAATCGCAAGGTCATAGATCTGGCGGGCGCTGCGGTGGTCGGGAAACAGCCCGGCCAACGCGTCCCAGCCCTCGTCCCCGGCATGCAATGTACGCGCGGTGCCATAGGTCCGCAGGATCAGCGGGCGTGTGGTGAAGGAACACCACATGAGGGTCATGCGATTGACCTCCAGCAAATGCCCGGCGGTTTCGTTGCCACTGCCGGTCAGGTTCATCCAGATAATCCGATTGGGCCCCAGTACCCGCAGCGAGTCCATCCCTTTGGGAGAGATATTGACCCGTCCTTCAAGTCCGGCGGTGCCGACGAAGAACAGATGCTGATCCTCGATAAACTTGCGATGGGCGTCATCCAGCGCCGGAAATTTCTTGGACATGTGTCACTCCACCGTTACGGATTTCGCCAGATTGCGCGGCTGGTCCACATCCGTACCCTTGGCCACTGCCGTATGATAGGCCAGCAACTGAGCGGGCACCGAATAGAGGATCGGTGCAAGGCTGGGGTGCACATGCGGCATGCGGATCGTGCTCCAGACCCCGTCTTCGGCCTCGGCGATGCCGTCATCATCGGACACCAGGATGACTTTACCCTTGCGTGCCATGACCTCTTGCATATTCGACACGGTTTTGTCGAACACCGTGTCGCGCGGGGCCAGAACCACCACGGGCATGTGTTTGTCGATCAGGGCAATGGGGCCGTGCTTTAGCTCACCCGAAGCATAACCCTCGGCATGGATATAGCTGATTTCCTTGAGTTTCAGCGCCCCTTCCATCGCCAGCGGGTACATCAGGCCGCGTCCCAGAAACAGAACATCGCGCGCCTCGGACAAGCGCTGGGCGGATTTCCTGATGGCCCGGTTCTGATCCAACGCGGTGTTCAGCACCGAAGGCAGCCCGCGCAACGCGGCGGCGTGATCGGCAAGTTCCTCGTCGTTCAACGTGCCACGGTCCGCGGCAGCCTTGAGCGCCAGCATCAGCAACACGCTCAGCTGACAGGTGAAGGCTTTGGTCGAGGCGACGCCGATCTCGACCCCGGCATGGATCGGCAGGGCGATGTCACTTTCACGTGCGATCGAGCTTTCTGGAACATTGACGACTGAAACGACCTTGTCCGCTTTGCCGTCGCAATACCGCAGGGCGGCCAGCGTGTCGGCGGTTTCACCCGATTGGCTGACAAACAGCGCCATAGTGCGTTCCGGGATCGGAGGTTCACGATAGCGAAATTCGCTGGCGATATCGACTTCGACCGGTATTCTGGCAAGTTGCTCGAACCAGTATTTGGCGGTCAAACAGGCGTAGAAAGCAGTCCCGCAAGCGACCATCGTCAGACGGTCCAGCTTGGTAAAATCCAGATCTCCCGGCAGAACGACCTGATCACCGGCAGAGGGCAGGTAGGACCGGATCGCCTCGGCAACCACAATCGGCTGTTCCGCGATTTCCTTGGCCATGAAATGCTTGTGCCCGGCCTTGTCGGCGCGGCTGTGATCCACTTTGATCTTGCGGGTTTCGCGATTGGCAAGCTCACCTGCTTCGTTGCGGATTTCCAGCGATGTGCGGGTCAGAACCGCACGGTCACCTTCTTCCAGATAGGTGATGCGATCCGTCAGCGGCGCTAGCGCGATCGCGTCCGAGCCGACAAACATCTCTCCGTCCCCGTGCCCGATTGCCAGTGGCGAGCCTTTGCGCGCGGCTACGATCAGGTCATCTTCGCCGTCAAACAGAAAGGCCAGGGCAAATGCGCCGACCAGGCGGTCGATGGTATTATAGGCGGCCTCAACCGGGGGCAGCCCTGATTTGAGGTAATGTTCAGCCATCAGGGCGACGGTTTCCGTATCGGTTTCGGTTTCGAACCCGATCCCGTGTTCCGCCAGCTCTGTCCGCAGCTCCCGATAGTTTTCAACGATGCCATTGTGAACAACGGCAACCGGCCCGGCCCGGTGGGGATGCGCATTCGAAACTGTCGGCGCGCCATGGGTGGCCCAGCGGGTATGGCCGATACCGGATTTACCCGGAAGCGGGTCATGCACCAGCAGGTCGCTGAGGTTTACCAGCTTGCCTACAGCCCGACGCCGACCCAGGGATCCGCCATTGACCGTAGCAATGCCTGCACTGTCATACCCCCTGTATTCCAGCCGTTTTAGGGCCTCGACCAGGATAGGGGCAGCTTCGTGCTTGCCCAATACGCCTACAATCCCACACATCTGTCAGGCTCCTTTGTCGCGACGAGCCTTCTTCGCCGTCAACATGTCAAACAATTTACGCGCATAACCGGGCTTGTTGTCCTGCTTGGCGCGCGCAACGGCCAAAGCATCCGCTTCCACATCGCGCGTCACCACGGTTCCGGTGGCCGTCATCGCGCCGTCACCAATGGTGACAGGTGCCACCAACATGGTGTTCGATCCGACAAAGACGTTCTGGCCGATGGTCGTTTGGTGCTTCATCACGCCATCATAGTTGCAGGTGATCGTGCCCGCGCCGATATTTGTCGCCGCCCCAACCGTTGCGTCCCCGATATAGCTGAGATGGTTGACCTTGGCGCCTTCGGCGATCTCAGCATTCTTGATTTCAACAAAATTTCCGACGCGGGTGTTTTCTGCCAGCTCAGCGCCGGGGCGCAGGCGGGCATAGGGGCCGACGATGGCGCCGCGGCTGACATGGCAGCCCTCAAGATGCGAAAACGCGCGGATCGTTGCACCGCTTTCCACCGTGACACCGGGGCCAAAGACCACGTTGGGTTCGATCACCGTATCGCGGCCAATGACGGTATCAGCGGCCAGATAGACGGTTTCCGGCGCCATCAGCGTGACCCCCAAATCCAGCAGTTCGGCGCGGGCACGGGCCTGAAAAACCGCATCCGCAGCGGCCAGGTCAACGCGTGAGTTCACACCCAGCGTCTGTGCCTCGTCACAGGCGACTGCGGTGACATTCAGGCCACGGGATCGGGCGATTGCCACGACATCCGGCAGGTAATATTCACCGGCGGCATTGTCATTTCCCACGCTGTCGATCAGCGAAAACAGCAATTCAGCGTCACAGGCCAAAAGACCAGAGTTACAAAGCGTTATATCGCGCTCTTTATCCGAGGCGTCTTTGTATTCGACGATGCGTTCAAGGGCCTGTCCGTTCATGACCAACCGGCCATAGCGTGCAGGATCTGCGGCCTCAAAACCCAGAATAACCAGATCGTTCTTGGTCCGCGCTTCGATCATACGTTCCAACGTATCGGGTTGCAAAAAGGGCGTGTCCCCGTACAGAACAACCACGTCGCCGTTGAAACCCTGCAGCGCTTCGCGCGCCTGTGCGACAGCATGGGCGGTGCCCAGCTGTTCGGCCTGAATGGCGATTTGTGCGGTCTCGTCCTCGGCCAGGGTTGCTTTGGCAACGGCTTCGGACCCGTGCCCGGTGACAATGACGGTCCGCTCGGGCGACAGAACAGCACCAGCGCGCATGGCATGGACCAGCATAGGCGCCTGAGCAATCGGGTGCAGGACTTTCGGGATATCCGAATTCATCCTGGTGCCTTTACCGGCAGCAAGGATGACAAGGGCGATACTCATGAAATCGTTTTCTCTTTGTGTTTTGTTGCAGTCCGTTTTATCCGCTGAGGGTAAAGTCGCAAGCGGTTCAGCCATCAAACTAGATTGCCGTTTGCAACAAGACGTGGCGAAAACCCGCCGAGGCAGGAGGCGTAATGCGAACAGTCATCTTTGATCTGGACGGGACACTGGCGGATACTTCCGGGGATTTGCTGGAGGCCGCAAACCATTGTTTTCGCGATATGGGGCACGGCGATGTGCTGGTCCACGGGCAGGATGCTGGCATCGCTTTGCGTGGTGGGCGGATGATGCTGACCCACGGTTTGAAGCGGGTCGGAGCCTATGACGAGCAGGCTGTTCACGCTTATTACCCGATGCTTTTAGAAGCGTACTCGGAGGCGATTGACACCCATACCCGGTTTTATCCAGGCGCGCTGGACGCGGTTGGAAAGTTGAAAGAGGCCGGCTATGGCGTTGGTATCTGCACTAATAAACCCGAGGCTCTGGCACATCAGTTGCTGACCCAAATGGGTGTGCGCGACCGGTTCGGCTCACTCGTCGGTGCGGATACTTTGCCGGTTCGCAAACCCGATCCGGAGCCCCTGCGTGAAGCTGCCCGCCGGGCCGGCGGACACCCGGATCTGTGCGTTCTGATCGGGGATTCCGACACCGACCGGAATACGGCGCGTGCTGCAGGTGTACCTTCGGTGCTTGTAACATTCGGGCCATCTGGCGACGACATGGCTGCGCTGAAACCCGAAGCGCTGTTGCATCATTTTGATGACCTGCCGAAACTTGTTTTTGATTTGGTCGGAGCTGCAGCCTGACCCCTTGACCCCGGCCCATCGCGGCCGCAAGAGCGAAAAGATGACTGAGAAGTTTACTGGCAATTTCACCCAGCAGGAACCAATCCCGGATGAGGCGATCGAGGCGGCTCTGGCCGTTTTGCGTCATGGCCGGCTGCACAGATATAACGTGTCGCCCGGCGAACTGGCCGAGACCGCCCTGTTAGAACAGGAATTTGCCGCGCAGACCGGCGCAAAATATTGTCTGGCGGTCTCCTCGGGCGGCTATGCACTGGCGACAGCATTGCGCGCGATAGGGGTGCAGCCCGGAGATACGGTTCTGACCAACGCTTTCACCCTGGCGCCGGTGCCGGGGGCGATTGCCTCGATCGGAGCCAAGCCGGTATTTGTCGGTGTGACCGAAGCGCTGACGATTGATCTGGATGATCTCGAAAGCAAACTGGATCAGTCTGATGTGCTGATGCTCAGCCATATGCGCGGGCATCTGTGCGACATGGATCGGTTGATGCAAATCTGCGATGCCGCCGGTGTGGCTGTGATCGAAGATTGCGCGCACACGATGGGCGCCGCATGGTGCGGGCAAAAATCCGGACGGCAGGGCGTTATCGGGTGTTATTCCTGCCAGACCTACAAGCACATAAATTCCGGTGAAGGCGGGTTGTTGATCACCGATGACGAGGAACTGGCTGCCAAGGCGACGGTCCTTTCAGGATCCTACATGCTGTATGAGCGCCACCTTGCAGCGCCGGGCCCAGAGGTGTTCGAGCGGATCAAGTACACCACGCCCAACGTCTCAGGGCGCATGGACAATTTGAGGGCAGCGATCCTTAGGCCGCAGCTTCGCAATCTGGAACAACAGATTGACCGGTGGAATGAGCGCTATGTCGAGATCGAAAAAGGGCTGCGCGGCACGCCGGGACTTACCATTGTCGAACGGCCCGAGGCGGAAACTTATGTGGGCTCGTCTATTCAGTTCTTGCTGCTGGACTGGTCACCCGAACGGATTGCTCTTGTGATGCAGCGCTGCGCGGCGCGTGGTGTGGATCTGAAATGGTTCGGCGGAGCAGAGCCCACCGGATTTACCTCGCGCTATGACAGTTGGCGATATGTGGAAAGCGCGCCTCTGCCTGCGAGTGACCGCATTTTGACCGGGATCATGGATATGCGAGTGCCATTGACTTTTTCACTGGATGATTGCCGGTTGATCGCACGGATCATTCGCTCCGAAGTCGGCGCGGTGTTCCAGTCCTGATCACATTACCTGTGACTCGAGCGGGGATTTTTGGTTCTTCCGCAGCCGCTCGACCAGTCTTTTTTGCAGCCGATTTTCAGGGATCGGATAAGACGGCACCGTATTCTTGGCTTCCAGCAGATTCGGAAAGATCATTTGGATTTCTTCGCGGGCCTGTGCCGTAACGGATGCCAGCGACGTGTCGGTCAGCAACAGGCTTTCGCTCGGGGCGCCATTTGCAAAAACGATTTCGTGGTTGTCGAACAGCAGGTGGTAATACACAACCTGATCAAGGCTGTTGTCTATCTCGATTCCCGGCAATTCCGACAGCTTGATGGCCGCGACCAGCACATCCGGCGATCCGAACATGCGCTGCGCCACCGCCGACGAGATTTGCATTCTGTGCTGCCGGGAAACCAGAAGATCCTGTTTCGGCAAACCGTCCCCCAATGCGGATTTCTTGATTCGAACCGGATTCAGGTTTGGATTGATTGCCAGATCGGTTGCCGAAAGATGCCGCTGTCCGATCCATCTGACAGGTTTCAGCCCCGATCGGGTCAGCACAAGATCACCTTCACGCAAGGTTTCAACGGGACGTTCCCCGAATTCCGTCTCGATCAGGGTGCCCTGACAAAAACACACCAGTAACTCGATGTTATCGACAATGGCGCCAAGGCTATCATTAAGGCCAAGTTCGGTAAGGCGCAGGGTATAGTCACCGGCGGAAGGGAAATCGACCTGCATGGTGAATGTGGAAAAGCTGTTCGCAGTCGGCAGGACAGTCATCGAGGCGATAACGACGCCGTTGCTGTCCAGAATCTCGACGGTAAATCCTTCGCTGCCTGCATTTGAGTTAGATGCCGTCCTAAGTGCGGAATCCAGGCTAAGCTCGCCGGATTTGGGGTCATCCAGCGTAAAGGTTTGCTCCATCACCGTGACTTGGCTTGCGTTGCCATCCATTTCGGCCACACGATTCGATGAACCATTCCCAAGATAGGCACCCTCAGTGTGGTCAGCTTCGATATCCGTACCAGACCAATTTGCGGAACCGCTATTAAAAGTACCATTTACGATGACGTTGGTTGGGGCCATTCGCAGAATCCTTGAAGCAAAAAACCTTAACGGCTTTGGCGATCTAATCGTCGAGTATGGTGAATTTGTGACGCTCCGGATCGGCTCGCGGGTGAACCTTTTTCGGTCAGCGCTTGACCCGGGTTCATGGTCATGGCAGATTATTTGAACAATCGTTCATTTACTGGGAGAGTTCGATGTTCACGGCGGCCATGCAATTCGATCTGGGTGAAGATGTGAACGCACTGCGTGAAATGGTGCATCGCTGGGCGCAAGAGCGGGTGAAGCCGATGGCCGCGAAGGTCGATGCCTCGAACGCGTTTCCCAATGAGCTTTGGCGCGAGATGGGCGAATTGGGCCTGCTGGGAATTACAGTGTCCGAGGAATATGGTGGCGCGGCCATGTCCTATCTGGCCCATACCGTCGCGGTCGAAGAAGTGGCCCGGGCCTCTGCCTCAATCTCATTGTCATACGGGGCGCATTCAAACCTGTGCGTCAATCAGATCAAGCTGAACGGCAGCGCAGAGCAAAAGGCGAAATATCTGCCTCGGTTGATTTCCGGCGAACATGTGGGCGCGCTGGCCATGTCTGAGGCGTCCGCCGGATCAGACGTCGTTTCGATGAAGCTGAAGGCGGAAAAGCGCAACGACCACTACCGGCTGAACGGAAGCAAGTACTGGATCACGAACGGGCCGGACGCGGATACTCTGGTCGTTTACGCCAAGACGGATCCTGATGCTGGATCCAAAGGGATCACCGCCTTTCTGGTCGAAAAAGAGATGACGGGCTTTTCCACGTCGCCCCATTTCGACAAGCTGGGCATGCGCGGATCAAACACGGCGGAATTGATTTTTGATGACGTCGAGGTGCCCTTTGAAAATGTTCTGGGCGAAGAGGGTAAGGGTGTCGCGGTTCTGATGTCAGGGCTGGACTACGAACGCGTTGTGCTCGCCGGGATCGGAACCGGAATCATGGCCGCCTGTCTGGACGAAGTCATGCCGTATTTGGCCGAGCGCAAGCAGTTCGGCAAACCGATTGGCAGCTTTCAGCTGATGCAAGGCAAGATTGCTGACATGTACACGGCCACGAATTCTGCCCGGGCTTATGTCTACGAGGTCGCCAAGGCCTGTGACCGTGGGGATGTGACCCGGCAAGATGCGGCAGCGTGCTGTCTGTATGCTTCGGAACAGGCCATGACGCAGGCCCATCAGGCAGTCCAGGCTATGGGCGGCGCGGGGTTCCTGTCGGATTCGCCGGTCAGCCGCATTTTCCGCGACGCCAAGCTGATGGAAATCGGCGCCGGCACTAGCGAAATCCGCCGGATGCTGATCGGACGGGAATTAATGAACGAAATGCTCTGAGCAAAAAAAACGCCCTGCCGACGAGGTAACGGCAGGGCGTTCTGTGTAAAGGATCAGAAGCGGTGAACGTAGGATACGCCGACCAGCCAAGGATCGATTTCAGCGGTGCCGATATCGGCACCGTTCAGTGTGACATCCGAGTCGATATCGAACCAGCGAACGTTCAGACGCACGGCGCCTTTTTCGGTGACCATATAGTCCAGACCGGCCTGCAGTGCGAGGCCGACCGAGTTGTCGAGTTCGAGATCACCCAGAGCCGATTTTTCGTCGAAGAAGATGGTATAGTTGATGCCCGCGCCGACATAGGGTTTCCAGACCGAGTTGGTCGGGAAGTGATAGTTCAGCGACAGTGTGGGCGGCAGGTGTTTGACGGTCCCTGCGTCGAGGCTGCCACCCAGAGTGACCTCATGGCTGAACGGTGTGGCGGCCAGCAGCTCGATACCCAGATTATCCCGAACGAAATACTCGGCAGTAAAGATCGGGCGTGTGTCGGAATCGACATCTGCATCCAGCCCGGCGAGGGACCCATTGTCGGATTTCGGGTCGAGATAGCCGACACCGACACCAACGGTCCAGTCGCCCTGATTTTGGGCGAAAACGGGCGCAGCAAACGCGACGAGCGCGGTCGAAAGAGTCAAAGCGGCGAGTTTCTTGGTCATTTTACGGCCTTTGGATTTGTTGATGACCGGGTTTTGCATGAAGCAGAGCCCGCCGACTCTGATCTGCATCAAATTCCCGTGACCGTCTTTGGTGGCTCGATTCAGAAAAGACATAGAAAAACAAAGGGTTTCGGTAATGTGTCCCGCTGAAGGCATACCTGGTTTGCATCAGGGTGGGGGCTGGGATCTGCCGGACCGGTTGAACATGGCGCGGCAATGCTTGGAACAGCCCCCAGAGCAGACGGCGATCATCGACCTGACCGGGGGTGAGGGCAAGGTCGTCACGTTTGCACAACTCGGACGCTTGGCCGATGACATCGCACTCGCCTTGCTCGATCGGGTGCGGCCTGGGGATCGCGTTGGAGTACTGCTCAGCCAGTCACCCGGCTGCGCGGCTGCGCATCTTGCGATCTGGAAGATCGGCGCGATTTCGGTGCCTTTGTTTAAATTGTTCAAACATGACGCGCTGGCCTCGCGTGTCGCGGATGCAGGGGCGCAACTGGTGTTGACAGACGCAGAGGGTGCTGCGCTGCTGGGGGATTTGGCCGTACCGGTTCGGGTCGATCAGATAGCTCCGTCTGATGATCCGGTGCCCTTTGCGGATACCGGCCCCGAGGATCCGGCAGTTCTGATCTATACTTCCGGCACCACGGGCAGCCCCAAAGGCGCGCTGCATGGGCATCGGGTTTTGACCGGCCATTTGCCGGGGGTCTCGATCAGCCACAACCATCTGCGCGAAGGTGACTTTCTGTGGACGCCCGCCGACTGGGCATGGATTGGCGGGTTGTTCGATGTGTTGATGCCAGGGCTGGCGCTGGGCATTCCGGTGGTCGCGGCCCGGCTCGAGAAATTCACCCCCGAGGCCTGTGCGGATGTGATCGCACGTGGCGGGGTACGGAACGTGTTCTTTCCGCCTACCGCATTGCGGATGCTCAAGGCCACGGATCAGGCGATCCCCGGTCTGCGCTCGGTCGCTTCCGGAGGGGAGCCGCTGGGTGCCGAGATGTTGGAATGGGGGAAGCAGGCGTTCGGCCTGACGATCAACGAATTCTACGGCCAGACCGAATGCAACATGGTGGTGTCTTCCTGCGCTCAGGATTTTCCCGTGCGCCCGGGTTGCATCGGTAAACCGGTTCCGGGGCATGAAGTTGCAGTGATCGACCAGGATGGCCAGCCCACAGATCAAGAGGGCGACGTGGCCATCCGCCGAGGCTCGGCCTCGATGCTGCTGGAATACTGGAACCGGCCTGAGGCCACGGCCGAGAAGTTCCGCGGCGATTGGCTGATCACCGGAGATCGCGGCGTGTGGGAGGGTGAGTACTTACGCTTTGTTGGCCGCGATGACGATGTGATCACTTCCGCCGGGTATCGCATCGGCCCCGCCGAGATCGAGGATTGCCTACTGACCCACCCGGCGGTGGCGACAGTTGGTGTGGTCGGCAAGCCCGATCCGTTGCGGACCGAGATCGTGAAGGCGTATGTGGTGTTGAAACCGGGAGCCACGGTTGCGGAGCGAGAGTTGCAGGATTGGGTCAAAGACCGTCTGGCGCAGTATTCCTATCCTCGCGAGGTGGCGTTTCTGGAGGAACTGCCGATGACTGTGACGGGGAAAGTGATCCGGAAGGAATTGAAGGCGCGGGCGGCGTTGGAGGTCAGAAGATGAGTTTCAGAAACTCCGCGTCATTTGGAAAGCGCATCGAATATTGGGTTATCGGGCTGCTGCTAAAAGATGGCTTCGATGTATTTGTACCGCTTGTCGATGATGATGGCATTGACGCGATCATCCGAGGCAGAGCAGGACAAAAGATCGACCTGCAAATCAAAGCACGTTCGGGTCAGGTGAAATTTGGTTCTTCCGCTTTGTTCGGCGTCGGGCAGTCTCATCCGAAGGAACGAGATGGTTATTACTTTTTGTTCTATTCAGAACGTCTCGACGAAATGTGGCTAATGTCGTCAGCGGATTTCATAAAGAACTGCGTGACCACTTCCTCTGGAAAAAATGCAGGACATCGGAGTATTTGGATGAATGGGCGCTCGAAAGTCAGAAATCAAGAATATCCGAACCCAAGGTTTGATACATGGCGCATTTCAATGCAGGGCCAACCCGACTTTTCGCGATTGAGACAGGCGCTAGGGGAATAAGATGAAACTCAGATCAAAAGCCATACCCACCTCTGAGGGCTTTAAAGTAAACCGCGCGGCTCATCTCGACGCGCTGGGGCAAATCTCTGACGTTGCCGAAGCGGCCCGTATGGGCGGGGGTGAGAAATCCCGCGCGCGGCATGAATCGCGGGGCAAGATGCTGCCCCGGCGCCGGGTTGCGAACCTGCTGGACCCAGGGTCCCCGTTTCTGGAAATCGGCGCGACGGCGGCGCATGGGATGTATGGTGATGCAGCGCCAAGCGCTGGTGTGATTGCGGGCATTGGCCGGGTGCAGGGGCGCGAGGTCATGGTGGTTTGCAACGACGCCACCGTGAAGGGCGGCACTTATTATCCGATGTCGGTCAAGAAACACCTGCGCGCGCAGGAGATTGCCGAGGAAAGCCAACTCCCCTGTATCTATCTGGTCGACAGCGGCGGGGCGAACCTGCCCAACCAGGATGAGGTCTTTCCCGACCGTGACCACTTTGGCCGCATCTTCTATAATCAGGCCCGAATGAGTGCCAAAGGAATCCCGCAGATCGCGGTGGTCATGGGTTCGTGTACGGCGGGCGGGGCCTATGTGCCCGCGATGTCGGATGTGACGATCATCGTCAAAGATCAGGGCACGATCTTTCTGGCCGGTCCGCCCTTGGTCAAAGCCGCGACCGGAGAGGTTGTCAGCGCCGAGGATCTGGGCGGTGGCGACGTCCATACCCGTCTGTCCGGCGTGGCCGATTACCTGGCTGAGGACGACGCCCACGCGCTGGCCTTGGCGCGGCAGGCGGTGGGATCTCTGAACCTGCGCAAACCGCAGACCGTGGATTGGGCCAGCCCCGAAGACCCGGCTTATGACCCCGAGGAAATTCTGGGCGTTGTTCCCGCCGACCTGCGCACGCCCTATGATATCCGCGAGGTGATCGCGCGGCTTGTCGATGGCTCTCGGTTCGACGAATTCAAACCGCGCTTTGGTGAGACGCTTGTGACCGGGTTTGCCCATGTCAAAGGCTGCCCGGTTGGGATCATCGCCAACAACGGCGTGCTGTTTTCCGAGGCCGCCCAAAAGGGCGCGCATTTTGTCGAGCTGTGCTCGCAACGCAAAATTCCGCTGGTATTCCTGCAAAATATCACCGGCTTTATGGTGGGCCGCAAATACGAAAACGAAGGCATCGCGCGGCACGGGGCAAAGATGGTGACAGCCGTTGCCACGACCTCGGTGCCCAAGATCACCATGCTTGTCGGGGGCTCGTTCGGGGCCGGGAACTATGGCATGGCGGGGCGGGCCTATCAGCCCAGGTTCCTGTGGACTTGGCCGAACTCGCGTATTTCTGTAATGGGGGGCGAGCAGGCGGCGGGCGTGCTGGCCACCGTCAAACGAGACGGGATCGAGCGGCAGGGTGGCAGTTGGTCGGCTGAGGAAGAGATCGAATTCAAGCGCCCAACATTGGATATGTTCGAGGAACAATCTCACCCACTCTATGCCTCGGCGCGCCTATGGGACGACGGCATCATCGACCCGCGCAAAAGTCGCGATGTTCTGGCCTTGTCGCTGAGTGCCGCCCTGAATGCCCCGATTGAAGAGACACGTTTCGGCGTGTTCAGGATGTGAATATGCCAACGTCATTCGAAAAACTGAGCATTGATTGGAATGCAGATCCAAATGCTCCGCTGCCCAAGGTTGGAATTGGGAAAAACCAGTGCTGGCTGCGTTTTGCTCCGAACGTATGGAGCAATCCAACTGAGTTGTCACATGGTGCGCTGTATTTGAAATTCGAAAAATGCCACAGGTTCCGGTTTTTGCCAGTCAATGATGAAGGTTGGTACAAGGGTCAATGCCGCTTCAGTAAACTCGCGCCAGAATGGGGAGAGTTCTTTGCTGTGACCGGTGATCTCTTGGAGGAACAGGAAAGAACTCCCTGGGTTATTGTTGGAGAAAAGCCGGCGCTTACCAATCACTACATATTCTATCTCCGTGATGAAACGTTCGAATGCACAGCGTCTTCATGGGATATCAAAACTGAAATGCCGAATGGCGTGTCATTCGAAGGGCCGGTTTACAATGTTCAACAAAATCCTGATTGCTAACCGGGGCGAGATTGCCTGTCGGGTGATGGAAACGGCTCAGAAAATGGGTGTGTCCTGTGTTGCAGTGTATTCCGAAGCGGATGCCTCCGCCAAGCACGTGCAAATGGCAGATGAGGCGGTGCATATCGGCGGGGCCGCCCCGGCGGAGAGCTATCTGAAAGGCGATGTGATCATACAGGCCGCGCTGGATACGGGCGCGCAGGCGATCCACCCCGGCTATGGGTTTCTGTCTGAAAACCCCGGTTTCGTTGACGCGGTTGAGGCTGCGGGTCTGATCTTTATCGGGCCCTCGGCGGATGCGATCCGCAAGATGGGCCTCAAAGACGCGGCAAAAGTGTTGATGGAGCAGGCGGGCGTGCCCGTGGTTCCGGGTTATCACGGCGATAACCAAGACCCTGATCAGCTGGCGGGCGCGGCCCAGACCATCGGCTATCCAGTGCTGATCAAAGCCGTTGCGGGGGGCGGCGGCAAGGGGATGCGGCTGGTAGAGCACCCCGAAGACTTTACTGAGGCTCTAGACAGTGCGCGGGGAGAGGCGAAAACCGCCTTTGGCAACGATGCCGTTCTGGTCGAAAAATTCGTATCCAAGCCCCGGCATATCGAGGTGCAAGTGTTCGGCGATGGCACCCAAGCGGTACATTTGTTCGAACGCGATTGTTCGCTGCAACGGCGGCACCAGAAAGTGATCGAAGAGGCCCCGGCTCCTGGAATGACAACTGAAATGCGTGAGGCCATGGGGCAGGCGGGCGTGCGGGCCGCCGAGGCGATTGGCTACAAAGGCGCAGGCACGGTTGAGTTCATCGTCGATGCCTCGGACGGGCTGCGCCCGGATCGGTTCTGGTTCATGGAGATGAACACGCGCTTGCAGGTGGAACACCCCGTGACCGAGGCGATTACCGGCGTTGATCTGGTCGAATGGCAGTTGCGAGTCGCTTCGGGTGAGGCGTTGCCAAAAACGCAGGATGACCTGACGATCAACGGGCATGCGTTCGAAGCCCGGCTTTACGCCGAGGACGTGCCCAAAGGGTTTCTGCCCGCAACAGGTACGCTGACACATCTGCGCTTTCCTGCGGAATGCCGCGCCGATAGCGGAGTGCGGTCCGGCGATACAATCAGCCCTTGGTACGATCCGATGATTGCCAAGGTCGTGGTGCATGGCCCGACGCGTGCGGTGGCGCTGGAAAACCTGCACCGGGTTCTGCGGCGGACCGAGGTTGCCGGGACGGTCACGAATCTCTCGTTTCTTGGCGCGCTGACCCGGCACCCCGGATTTGCGGCGGGCGATGTCGATACCGGGCTGATCGGTCGGGATATCGACGGGCTGGTCCGAACTTCTGATGCGCGCGCGCGCTTGATTGTTGCAGCAGCCATGACGGCGCTTGATCTGGTCGAGACCGGGCCCGACACGGGTTTCAGCCTGTGGGCGCCGCTGCACCGGGCCGTCCAGTTGAAGTGCGATAGCGAGCTCATTGATCTAGACGTACAGGTCGAAGGACCTGACCGGCAGGTCTGGCAGATCAAGGACACAACGGTTCTGGCGCAACGGCGCAATGGAGGCTGGTACATTGATGACCGCCCGATGCCGCCCGTGGCACTGGCTGGTGCGACAATCACAGTATTCGATGACTATGGGCAAGTGTTTGAGCATGTCGATCCGCTGGATCGCGATGCAAGCGCCTTGGGTGATACCAATGTGGTCGAGGCGCCGATGCCCGGTCTGGTCAAGGCCATGTTCGCCACCGTAGGGCAAGCCGTTTCAGAGGGTGATCGACTGGCCATTCTGGAAGCGATGAAAATGGAACATTCCTTGCTGGCTGCCCGTGATGGCGTGATCGCCGAGGTGCTGGCCGAAACGGGCGCTCAGGTCGAGGCTGGCGCGGCGCTGGTCCGGCTGGAGGAGGAATGATCTGTCCCGCTGCGCCGCAACGTGGCACAGTCTGGACAACACGGCATAACGGGAGGCGAAAGCTATGGGTGAACGGGTCGACATTTTTGAAGTAGGGCCACGTGATGGGCTGCAGAACGAACAGCGGGAAATTCCTGTTGCCGAGAAGGTCGCTCTGATCGATTGCCTGAGCAAGGCGGGCTTCAATCGGATCGAAGTTGCCAGTTTTGTGTCTCCGAAATGGGTGCCCCAGATGGCTGGCAGTGCCGATGTTCTGGCCGGGATTCAGCGGGTTGGTAAGGTGCGCTATGCGGCGCTGACGCCGAATATGCGCGGGTACGAGGACGCCTTGTCTGCCAAAGCGGATGAGATTGCCGTATTCGCATCTGCCTCGGAAGGGTTCTCGAAGGCCAATGTCAACGCGACCATCGCCGAATCCATTGAGAGGTTCAAACCGATCCTAGAGGCTGCGCGCCATATTGATCTGCCGGTGCGCGGTTACGTGTCCTGCGTGACCGACTGCCCCTATGATGGTCCGACCCCACCCGAGAAGGTGGCCGAGATTGCGGACACACTATTTGCGCTGGGTTGCTATGAGGTATCGCTGGGAGATACGATCGGGCAAGGAACACCGGACACTATCGCCCATATGCTTCTGGCGGTGCGTGAGACGGTGCCTGTTACCCGCTTGGCGGGACATTTCCACGACACCAATGGTCGGGCCATCGACAATATCGACGCTGCATTGGCGCTGGGCGTGCGGACATTTGACTCAGCAGTCGGGGGGCTGGGCGGTTGCCCCTACGCACCTGGCGCCGCAGGGAACGTGGCCACCGAAGCCGTGGTCGCGCATCTAGAGCGTCTTGGATACGAAACGGGACTTGATCTGGGGATCGTGGAACAAGCGGCACAAATGGCACTGGCCATGAGGGCGGAGTAGGCAATGTTTGAAACGATCTCGGTCACGGTTGATCCACGTGGCGTTGCAACCCTGACGCTGAACCGCCCGGAGAAGCATAATGCGATGTCCGCGCAGATGATCCGGGAACTGACACAAGCGGCGGTGCAGTTGGGCAGCGATGGCACTGTGCGCGTCGTCGTTCTGACCGGAGCAGGCAAAAGCTTTTGTGCCGGTGGGGATCTGGGCTGGATGCAGGACCAGATGGCAGCGGATCCTCAGACACGCTTTGTCGAAGCACGCAAACTGGCCGAGATGTTGCAGGCGTTGAACGTGATGCCCAAACCGCTGATCGGAGCGTTACAGGGCAACGCCTTTGGTGGCGGCGTGGGCCTTGCCGCCGTCTGCGACGTGGCAATAGGTGTCGAGACCCTGAAAATGGGCCTGACCGAGACGCGACTGGGTCTGATCCCGGCCACCATCGGCCCCTATGTTGTCGCTCGGATGGGGGCGGCACGTGCGCGGCGGGTCTTTATGTCGGCCCGATTGTTTGACGCGGCCGAGGCCGTCGATTTGGGCCTATTGGCCAAAACGGTCTCAGCAGAAGATCTGGCGGACGCTGTCGAGGCCGAGGTTGAACCCTATTTGTCATGTGCGCCTGGTGCGGTGGCCTCGGCCAAGGCCTTGGTCCATAGTCTAGGGCCGCGTGTTGACGATCCCGTTATCGACCAAACGATCCGGGCGCTTGTTGCGCGCTGGGAAACCGACGAGGCGTATGAGGGAATCAGCGCATTCTTCGACAAGCGAAAACCTGTATGGAATAGTTAGGTTTACGTTCTGTCGGTCTGGACGTTTCACGGATCGAAGTTCGGCTGGAATGAAACGGAATATTAGGGTGCCATGCGGTTGTGTTTGGTTGACCCTCTGACCCCGCGCGGATAGAGAATGTCCAGTCAACACGCTAATTGACGGCGCTCCCCTACGGGGCACGCGCAGGAAAGGAGCTATTCGTGGAAGACCTGCTGCGGGAGTACCTCCCGATCCTGGTGTTTCTGGTCGTCGCTGCGGGCCTTGGAATCTTCCTGATTCTTGCCGCAGTGGTGCTGGCCGTCCGCAATCCCGACCCGGAAAAGGTCAGCGCTTATGAATGCGGCTTCAACGCCTTCGACGATGCGCGGATGAAATTCGACGTCCGATTCTATCTGGTCGCGATTCTTTTCATCATCTTCGATCTGGAAATTGCGTTCCTGTTCCCTTGGGCCGTGGCTTTCAAAGACATCAGCGATGTCGGATTCTGGTCCATGATGGTGTTCCTGGGCGTTCTGACCATCGGCTTTGCCTATGAATGGAAGAAGGGGGCCCTGGAATGGGAGTGATGACGGGTGCAAACACCGCCGGCGTCGATAAAGAAGTCGCCACCCAGGCCCTGAATGCCGAGCTGCAGGACAAAGGGTTCCTGCTAACTTCGACCGAGGATATCATCAATTGGGCGCGCACCGGGTCGTTGCACTGGATGACCTTCGGGCTGGCCTGTTGCGCAGTTGAGATGATGCACACCTCGATGCCGCGTTATGATGCAGAACGGTTTGGTATCGCGCCACGCGCGTCCCCACGTCAGTCGGATGTGATGATTGTGGCCGGAACGCTTACCAACAAAATGGCGCCTGCGCTGCGTAAGGTCTATGACCAGATGCCCGAGCCGCGCTATGTGATCTCGATGGGCTCCTGCGCCAATGGCGGCGGGTATTACCATTATTCCTATTCTGTTGTGCGCGGCTGTGACCGCATTGTGCCGGTCGATATCTACGTGCCTGGATGCCCTCCGACGGCTGAGGCGCTGTTGTATGGTCTGATGCAGCTGCAGCGCAAAATCCGCCGCACCGGCACCATTGTACGCTGAGGAGAGGGCAATGAGCGAAGCACTCAAAGAACTCGGCGCGCAGCTGGAACTCAAACGGACCGATTGCGTTCTGTCCTGGGATGTCACCCATGATGAGTTGAACGTGGACGTGGCCCCGTCGAACCTTGTGGAATTTATCGAATTCCTGAAGGGCGATGCCAGTTGCAAGTTTTCGACCCTGGTGGACATCACAGCCGTTGACTATCCCGAACGGGCGAAGCGGTTCGATGTGGTCTATCACTTCCTGTCGATGTACCAGAACCAGCGTATCCGCCTGCGCGTGTCGATCCGTGAGGATGACATGGTGCCGTCGATTGTCGACGTTCACCCCTCGGCCAACTGGTTCGAGCGCGAGGTGTTCGATATGTTTGGCATCCTTTTCTCGGGCCATCCTGATCTGCGGCGAATCCTGACCGACTATGGCTTTCGTGGCTATCCGCTGCGCAAGGATTTCCCGACCACCGGTTATACCGAAGTCCGTTATGACGAGGCGCAAAAGCGTGTGGTCTATGAGCCGGTCAATCTGGTGCAGGAATACCGTCAGTTTGATTTCATGTCTCCGTGGGAGGGTGCGAATTACATCCTGCCCGGCGATGAGAAACAGGAGAGCGAATAATGGGTGGCATTTGGTGGCTGATCCTTTCTGCACTGACCATCATCCCGATGGTGAAGATTTTGCCGTTCTTCGGGATTAACAAATACTGGTGCCTGCTCTGTCTGATCCCCTTTGGCACGATCGCGTTGCTGTGGTGGGTCGGGCTGAAACTGCAAGAGCTGGAGCGCCGCTGAGATGATGATGCTGGGGGAACTGATCGTGCTGGGTGCGCTGGGGGTCCTTCTGGCGGGGGCTGCAGCCAAGGCGGCCGAGGCCGAAAAGGTCCGGGTTCGGGCCGAAGCGAAAAAGAATAGGCGGGGGCGTTGATGGACGGCTCAAGATATGATGACGGCAGCACGGACGCGCTGAGCGGAGAACAGAAGATCCGCAATTTCAACATTAACTTTGGCCCGCAACACCCTGCGGCGCACGGGGTTTTGCGGCTTGTGCTTGAGCTGGATGGCGAGATTGTTGAGCGTTGCGACCCGCATATCGGTTTGTTGCACCGTGGCACCGAAAAGCTGATGGAAAGCCGGACGTATCTGCAGAACCTGCCGTATTTCGACCGTCTGGACTATGTGGCGCCGATGAACCAGGAACATGCCTGGTGTCTGGCCATCGAAAAGCTGACCGGGGTCGAGGTGCCGCGCCGCGGCTCATTGATCCGGGTACTGTATTCCGAGATCGGGCGCATTCTGAACCACTTGCTGAACGTGACCACTCAGGCGATGGATGTGGGCGCGTTGACCCCGCCTCTTTGGGGTTTCGAAGAACGCGAAAAGCTGATGGTGTTCTATGAACGCGCCTGCGGCGCCCGTCTGCACGCGGCTTATTTTCGCCCCGGCGGTGTGCATCAGGACCTGCCGCCGGAACTGCTGGACGATATCGAGGCGTGGAGCCACGAATTCCCCACCATTCTCGACGACATTGATGGTCTGCTGACCGAAAACCGCATCTTCAAACAGCGCAACGCCGATATTGGTGTGGTGACTGAGGATGACATCCAGAAATACGGTTTTTCGGGTGTAATGGTCCGTGGATCGGGCCTGGCCTGGGACCTGCGTCGCGCGCAGCCCTATGAATGCTATGACGAGTTTGAATTCCAGATCCCCGTCGGCAAGAACGGTGACTGCTATGACCGTTATCTTTGCCGCATGGAAGAGATGCGCCAGTCGCTGCACATCATCCGTCAGGCCATCGCCAAAATCCGCGAATGCCCCGGAGATGTGCTGGCCCGCGGCAAGATCACCCCGCCGAAACGCTCGGATATGAAAACCTCGATGGAAAGCCTGATCCATCACTTCAAGCTGTATACCGAAGGCTTCCACGTGCCCGCGGGCGAGGTCTATGCCGCCGTCGAGGCCCCGAAGGGTGAGTTCGGCGTCTATCTGGTCGCCGATGGCACCAACAAGCCTTACAGGGCCAAACTGCGCGCGCCGGGCTTCCTGCACCTGCAAGCCATGGATCACATCGCCGGAGGCCACCAACTGGCCGACGTCGCAGCCATCATCGGCACCATGGACGTTGTGTTTGGGGAGATTGATCGGTGAAGAAGCTCTTAGCGTTTACCTTAGCTATCCTTCCTATGGGCCATGCGGTATCGGCGGCGCCTTTGAGTGATTTTTGCCTCTTTCTATCCCCAGACCTTCTGGAGAAAGTAGCCGACTGTAGCGCAACGAAAGGTTGTTATCCGGTTGACGAGTTTCCGGAGGTGTTCGAGCACTACAGATCGCTTGAAGAGCGCGCTTCGAACTATGTGTTGAGCAAACTTAGCTCATCAGAAAGCTGCATGGTGTATTCTAGATTGTTGGCGGGGTCAGGCGTTGAGAACTGTCCCGCCGGACAAGAGCCATTTTTGTGGGCCATTTTTGATCTAGTGGACGCCAAAGTGATCTCGTCCAATAATTCAAATGATCCAAATTTATGGAAACTTGGATTGGCAGAAAATGGGGAATGTGCTTAATGCTCCGCCGTCTTCATCCCGAACAACCCGAAAGCTTCGCCTTTACCGCTGCCAACCGGCAATGGGCCAAAGCGCAGATCACCAAATACCCCGAGGGGCGTCAGGCCAGTGCAGTCATCCCACTGCTGTGGCGCGCGCAGGAGCAGGAGGGCTGGCTGAGCCGCCCGGCGATTGAATCTGTCGCTGACATGCTGGGCATGGCCTATATCCGCGTGCTCGAAGTCGCCTCGTTCTATTTCATGTTTCAGCTGCAGCCGGTTGGCTCGGTCGCGCATATTCAGGTGTGCGGGACCACGTCCTGCATGATCTGCGGGGCCGAGGATCTGATCGCGGTCTGCAAGGACAAGATCGCCGCCAAGCCGCATGCTTTGTCCGCCGATGGCAAGCTGAGCTGGGAAGAGGTCGAATGCCTTGGCTCTTGCACCAACGCGCCAATGGCGCAGATCGGCAAGGACTATTACGAAGACCTGACCGCCGAGGGTTTTGGCAAGATCATCGACGATCTGGCCGCTGGCAAGGTGCCGACACCGGGCCCTCAGAACGGGCGCTATGCGGCAGAGCCTTTGAAGGGGCTGACCAGCCTGTCAGAATATGACAGCGGCCGAACCCAGTATAACGCCAGCGTTCAGTTGGCGACTGATCTGGGGGATACCGTCAAGCGCATCGACGGGACCGAGGTTCCGATCCTGACGCCATGGCTGGGCAAGGATGGCAAGGCGGCGGCGACAAAGGCTGCTCCGAATCCTCCCAAGGCCCCCGCACCGGCCAAACCCGCGGTGAAACAAGCGGCTGAGGCGAAGGCGGTCAAAGAAGACCAGCCCGACACGCTTTCGGGTGCGCGGGACGGCAAGTCGGACGATCTGAAGCTGCTTAAAGGTGTCGGGCCTAAGCTTGAGAAGACGCTGAACGAGCTGGGCTTCTATCATTATGATCAGATCGCCAAATGGACGCCCGAGCAGGTTGCCTGGGTTGATGCGCGGTTGAAGTTCAAAGGCCGGATCGAGAGAGACGGCTGGATTGATCAGGCCACCAAGCTGGCGGCGGGTGAAGAAACCGAGTTCGCCAAGCGGGCCAAGGACGACGGTACATACGAAGACTAGGATGTGTGCCCGCTCTGGGCATTTAGGACAAGATGGACAAGGACAAGGAACAGGCCATGGCCCGCAAGGGTCGACATATCGGAGTGGTCATCGCCGTGACCATGCTGATCTGGCTTGCCATGACCATGTTCATTGGCCCTGCGATGGAACTGCCGGGACGCTATGCGCTGTTGTTTGATTTTGCTGCGTTGGCCGGGTTCATCTATGCGGGCGTCAACATATTTCAACTCTGGCGCATGCGTCAGGACAGCTGAAGGTAACACATGATGCTGAAGGATCAGGACAGGATCTTTACCAACATCTACGGGATGCATGAGCGTACATTGCGCGGTGCACAGGCCCGGGGGCATTGGGACGGCACCGCTAGCCTGATCGGCAACGGGCGCGACTGGATCATCCAGACGATGAAGGATTCAGGGCTGCGCGGCCGGGGCGGTGCGGGTTTTCCAACCGGTCTGAAGTGGTCCTTCATGCCCAAGGAAAGTGACGGTCGCCCGTCCTATCTGGTGGTAAATGCGGATGAATCCGAGCCTGGCACCTGCAAAGACCGTGAAATCATGCGCCATGATCCGCATACGCTGATCGAAGGCTGCCTGATAGCCTCTTTCGCGATGAATGCGCATACTTGCTATATCTACCTGCGCGGTGAATACATCCGCGAGCGTGAGGCGCTGCAGGCCGCGATTGACGAAGCCTATGACGCCGGTTTGTTGGGCAAGAACGCCGCTGGGTCAGGCTGGGACTTCGATCTGTTCCTGCATCACGGGGCGGGCGCCTATATCTGTGGTGAAGAAACTGCCCTGATCGAAAGCCTTGAGGGCAAAAAGGGCATGCCGCGGATGAAGCCGCCGTTCCCGGCGGGCGCAGGTTTGTATGGGTGCCCAACCACGGTGAACAATGTGGAATCCATTGCGGTAGTGCCGACGATCTTGCGTCGCGGGGCCGACTGGTTCGCAGGCTTTGGCCGTCAGAACAACGCGGGCACCAAGCTGTTTGCGATCTCGGGCCATGTGAACAATCCTTGCGTCGTTGAAGAGGCGATGTCGATTCCGTTTGAACAGCTGATCGAAACCCATTGCGGCGGCATTCGCGGCGGCTGGGACAATTTGCTGGCGGTTATTCCGGGTGGTTCGTCGGTGCCCTGTGTGCGCGGTGAGAACATGCGCGACGCGATCATGGACTTTGACCACCTGCGCAACGATCTGGGCTCGGGCCTGGGTACGGCTGCGGTGATCGTGATGGATAAATCCACCGATATAATTAAAGCGATCTGGCGATTGTCGAAGTTTTACAAACATGAAAGCTGCGGTCAGTGCACACCGTGTCGTGAAGGCACCGGATGGATGATGCGCGTCATGGATCGCCTTGTGCGCGGTGAGGCCGAGTTGGAAGAGATCGACATGCTGTTTGACGTGACCAAACAGGTCGAAGGCCACACGATCTGTGCCCTCGGTGATGCGGCAGCCTGGCCAATCCAGGGCCTGATCCGCAATTTCCGGGAAGAAATCGAAGACCGCATCAAGGCCCAGAAATCGGGCCGCACGGGTGCGATGGCAGCGGAGTGATTCAAATGGAAGTATTCTCGGACTATGGCCATGCACTTGCATCGGTGATGATCTTCACCCTCGTCGTCCTGTTCCTAGCCCCATTTTCGGCAATGGCCAAACAGGGTAAGGGGCTGGCGCCAGGCGCCACGCCCGAGCAAGATTATTCAGACAGGGCCTATCGGTTGAACCGTGCCTATCTGAACGGCACTGAAACGCTTCCTGCTTTTGCGGCGGTGACGATCGCGGCAATTTTGTTGGGGGTCAGCCCGTTTTGGGTAAACTTGCTCGCCTCGGTGGCACTGGTTTCGCGTCTGGCAATGCTGTTTGTTCATCTGCGTGGACTGGGTAAGCCGAACTCTGGCTTGCGCTCGGTTCTTTACGTGGTTGCCTGGCTTTGCATGTTCGTGATGGGGATCATGGCATTGGTGGCGGCGTTTTAATGATTGAACGAACTGTTGATCTTGTGACCAGAACCAAGAATGTTTCCCTCATCGGCGCAGTTTTACTGTTGGTGGCGGTTTCGGCCTGCGGGCTGATTAAGCCTTCGGAAGATCGTATTCTATTCGATGGCAAGTCGTTCAGAGCCAAAGCAAAGCACATCAACAAAAAAGCGTCTCCTTCGGATTTCACCGTTGTGATCAAAGGAGTATCTGCCTCATTGGATGGTGCACGCGAGGCCGGCCGTTATGAGGGCACCAAGTTTTGCATCGCGAATTTCGGATCCTCCAGGATCGACTGGAAGGTCGGGCCGGATACCGAACCACAAAACCTTCAGATCAACGATGACAGACTAACCTTTGCCGGGAGCTGCCGCCGTCCATGAAGCGGTTTTTTGCATATCACGCCGTGACAGGCCCATTGCTATTGCATAGCAATGCTGGCCTCCGTCGTCTTGGTCTTTCCAAGACGAAAGGATTTGTCATGTCTGGTATCAAAATGCTTGCCGTTGCAACGGCGCTGACACTGCCTGCGGTTGCTTTGGCTAAACCTCCCTTGCGCGAAGTCAAAGAGATCGACAACGAACTCTATTACATCGCTATCGCGAACGAAATTTCGGAATACTGCCCCTCCATCAGCGGGCGGCGTATGAAGGCGATTGGTGTGATGTGGGGCTTGCGGTCGAAGGCGAACCAGTTGGGCTATTCCGACAGTGAAATCCGCTCCTATGTCGATTCGGATGCAGAAAAAGACCGAATGCGCGCCAAGGGCGAGGCCTATCTGGCCCAAAATGGCGTGTCGTATGACCGGCCGAATTCCTTCTGTACGCTTGGTCGCGCGGAAATTGAAAGAAACAGCGCCATCGGCGTGTATTTGAGGGCGAATTGAGTATGGGTTTCAGAGCTTTGATGACGGGCTTTGCTGGTGTTTTGCTTTTGGTCTTAGCTGGATGCGAGTCAACATCCAGCCAAGCTTTGGACGCTGACACATCTCGCGCTCAGTTTCGTACACAGGTTCCGCAGAGCCTCTATGATGTGGCCTTTGCCAACGCTATGGCAGAGCAGATTGCAGGCGGTTGTCCGAATTTGTCGCTCAATCGTTCGCAGATCAGGCAAAGCATGAAAACGGTAGCTGACGACCTAGAAGCCAAGGGGTATCGGGAAAGTGATTTTGTCTATCTCGAAAGAAATTTGCCGCGGAAGCGGATACAGGACGACGCTATTCGCTATATCCAAGGAAACGGCATCGTGATTGGCGTTCCAGATACGATGTGCTCGGCAGGGCGAAGCGAAATCGCCAAAAAATCTGCTATCGGCACATTCCTGAAAGGGTAGTTTAAATCATGTCTGACCTCCGCAAAGTTAACATCGACGGACAGGAAATCGAAGTCGATGGTGCGATGACCCTGATTCAGGCCTGCGAACAGGCCGGGGTCGAAGTGCCGCGCTTTTGCTATCACGAGCGTCTGTCGATTGCCGGGAACTGCCGGATGTGTCTGGTCGAAGTTGTTGGGGGGCCGCCCAAACCTGCGGCCTCTTGTGCGATGCAGGTGCGCGATCTTCGTCCGGGGCCGGAAGGGCAAGCACCGGTGGTCAAAACCAACTCGCCCATGGTCAAGAAGGCCCGCGAAGGAGTGATGGAGTTCTTGCTGATCAACCACCCGCTGGATTGCCCGATCTGCGATCAGGGTGGCGAGTGCGATCTGCAAGATCAGGCGATGGCTTATGGCATGTCGGGCACGCGGTTTAAGGAAGCCAAGCGCGCGGTCGATGATCTGGATCTGGGTCCGCTGGTTGGCACCGCGATGACCCGCTGTATCAGTTGCACCCGCTGCGTGCGCTTTACAACCGAAGTGGCCGGGATCACTCAGATGGGTCAAACCGGGCGGGGCGAAGACGCCGAGATCACGTCATATCTGAACCAGACGCTGGATTCGAATCTGCAAGGTAATATCATCGACTTGTGCCCCGTCGGGGCGCTGACCTCGAAACCCTATGCTTTCACCGCGCGCCCTTGGGAACTGACCAAGACCGAAAGCATCGACGTGATGGATGCCTTGGGCTCGAACATTCGCGTGGATACCAAAGGGCGCGAAGTCATGCGCTTTTTGCCGCGCAATCATGATGGCGTGAACGAAGAATGGATCAGTGATAAGACGCGGTTTGTGTGGGACGGCCTGCGTCGTCAGCGGCTGGACAAGCCATACCTGCGTGAAAACGGTAAGCTGCGCCCGGCGACGTGGCCCGAGGCGTTGACCAAAGCGGCCGAGGCGTTGAAAGGGGCTGAAAAGCCCGCCGGTATCGTGGGCGACTTGGCCCCGGTCGAGGCTACGTTTGCTCTGAAGCAGATGATTGAAGGGCAGGGCGGGGTTGTCGAATGCCGTACCGATGGCGCCAAGTTGCCAACGGGCAACCGCGCGGCCTATGCCGGGACCGCCGCGATCGAAGATATCGACAGCGCCGAGCGCATTCTGCTGATCGGAACCAACCCGCGCGATGAGGCGCCGGTGCTGAACGCGCGCATTCGCAAAGCCTGGGCGCATGGGGCCGAGATTGCTGTGGTCGGCCCGGCTGTCGATCTGACCTATGACTACCACCATGTCGGCGATGATCGTGCGGCATTGCAGCAGGTGGTGGATATGGGCGGAGATGATGAGGTCAAGGGCAAAGGCTCGTTGGTCATCATTGGTCAGGGTGCATTGCAGGAAGCGGATGGCGCTGCGGTTTTGGCCGCTGCGCAAACCATTGCGGCGAATACCGAAAGCGGTTTGATTGTCCTGCACACAGCCGCCTCACGTGTTGGTTCTATGGATGTCGATGCCACCAACGAAGGTGGCATGGATGCAATCAGCGCGGCGGATGTGATCTATAATCTCGGTGCCGATGAAGTTGAAATCGGCGACGGCGCCTTTGTCATCTATCAGGGCAGCCATGGCGATCGAGGTGCGCACCGCGCCGACGTGATCCTGCCGGGCGCAGCCTATACCGAGGAAAACGGCCTGTTTGTGAACACCGAAGGCCGCCCGCAACTGGCGATGCGTGCCGGGTTTGCACCAGGTGAGGCGAAGGAAAACTGGGCGATCCTGCGCGCATTGTCTGCCGAACTGGGTGCGACGCTGCCTTATGACTCGCTGGCGCAACTACGCACCGCGCTGATCGAGGCGGTGCCGCATCTGGCCCGTATCGACGAGGTGATCGAAAACGAGGTTCAGGCGCTGAAGCTCGGCCCTCTGGGCAAGGCGAGCTTCCGTCACACCGTCAAGGACTTCTACCTGAGCAACCCGATTGCACGGGCCTCGCAGTTGATGGCTGAGCTATCGGCGCAGACGCAGGCACGCAAAGGCGAAAAGATCGCGGCGGAATGAACCGAAACTCTGTCATATCGCATTTCGACCCTTTGCTGGTCGGACAGGGGCTCGCCCCTGTTTTGCCTATGAAACGGAATAAAAAGGGTGGCGTAGAGGCTGCAGATGCTGTTTACACCAACGCGCCGACCCAGACGCACTTTGCGCAGGCACATGGCCTTAGCATTTCGTGCGGAAAACGGAATACCCACGGTGTGAGGACCAATGGCTGAATTCTTTAACACCCCAGGCGGAATAGCCCTCATCATTCTGGCACAAGTGCTTGCCGTTGTGGCCTTTGTGATGATCTCGCTGTTGTTCCTTGTCTATGGAGACCGGAAGATCTGGGCGGCGGTTCAGATGCGCCGTGGCCCCAACGTGGTGGGCGTCTATGGCCTGCTGCAATCCGTGGCCGACGCGCTGAAGTATGTGGTTAAAGAGGTGGTTATCCCAGCGGGTGCAGACCGCACCGTCTTTATCCTCGCGCCTTTGACCTCATTTGTTCTGGCGATGATCGCCTGGGCCGTGATTCCGTTCAACGACGGCTGGGTGCTGTCGGATATAAATGTCGCCATCCTGTATGTCTTCGCCGTGTCCTCGTTGGAGGTTTATGGCGTGATCATGGGGGGGTGGGCGTCGAACTCAAAGTACCCTTTCCTTGGCTCATTGCGCTCTGCCGCTCAGATGATTTCCTACGAGGTCTCGATTGGTCTGATCATCATCGGTGTGATCCTGTCGACCGGGTCGATGAACTTCGGTGACATCGTGCATGCGCAAGACGGGCGCTTTGGGTTCTTCAGCTGGTACTGGTTGCCGCATTTCCCAATGGTCTTCCTGTTTTTCATCTCGGCGCTGGCCGAAACCAACCGCCCACCGTTTGACCTGCCAGAGGCGGAATCCGAACTGGTCGCGGGCTATCAGGTCGAATACTCGGCCACGCCTTTCCTGTTGTTCATGGCTGGCGAATATATCGCCATTTTCCTGATGTGCGCGCTGACCACGCTGCTGTTTTTCGGCGGCTGGCTGTCCCCGATCCCGGGCCTGCCCGACGGCGTGTTGTGGATGGTCGCTAAGATGGCGTTCTTCTTCTTCCTCTTCGCAATGGTTAAGGCGATCACGCCGCGCTACCGCTATGACCAGCTGATGCGGCTGGGTTGGAAAGTCTTCCTGCCGTTTTCGCTGGCCTGGGTGGTATTCGTGGCCTTTGCGGCAAAATTCGACTGGTTCTGGGGTGCATTCGCTCGCTGGAGCGTAGGAGGCTGACATGACCCAAATCGACTACACCCGCGCCGCCAAGTACTTCCTGCTACAGGACTTCTGGGTCGGCATGAAGCTGGGACTGAAGTACTTCTTCGCACCGAAGGCCACCCTGAACTACCCGCATGAAAAGGGTCCTCTGTCTCCGCGTTTTCGCGGTGAACACGCCCTGCGTCGCTACCCCAACGGTGAAGAACGCTGTATTGCCTGCAAACTCTGCGAGGCGATCTGCCCTGCACAGGCCATTACAATCGACGCCGAACCGCGCGAAGATGGCAGCCGCCGTACCACGCGCTATGACATCGACATGACCAAGTGCATCTATTGCGGTTTCTGCCAAGAGGCCTGCCCGGTCGATGCCATCGTCGAAGGTCCGAATTTCGAATTCGCCACGGAAACCCGCGAAGAGTTGTTCTACGACAAGGATAAACTGCTCGACAACGGTGAGCGCTGGGAAGCCGAGATCGCCCGCAATCTGGAAATGGACGCGCCGTACCGATGACTGACGCCCCGACAAATCCGTTTGAGCTGATGATGAAGCAGGCGCAGGACATGGCCAAGGCGATGAACCCTGCGATGGAGAGCTTCTCGCCCAAAGGGTTCGAAACTCTATGGCCGACCATGCCAAAAGAAGTCATGGAGATGATGTTCGGCAACACCGTCAACAAAGACGGGTTGGATGCCAAAACGCGCCTGTTGCTGACACTGGCCGGGCTGACCTGTCAGGGCGCGCAGGCGGATGCGGCGGTGCGTCAGACCGTGCGCCACGCTGTGGAAGCCGGTGCCAAGAAACAAGAGATCGTGGAAGCGATCGGTCAGATGTCGGTCTTTGCCGGCATCCCGGCCATGACCCGCGCGCTGGAACTGGCGCAAGAGGTTCTGGGCGATAACGAGGATACGGATCAATGACCGTCTTTGCATTCTACCTGTTTGCCATCAGTGCCATCACCGGCGGGCTGTTCACAGTGATCAGCCGCCAGCCGGTGCACTCGGTGCTATGGCTGATCCTGTCGTTCCTGTCAGCGGCGGGGCTGTTCGTGCTGCTGGGGGCCGAGTTCGTGGCGATGCTGCTGATCATCGTCTATGTCGGTGCGGTCGCGGTTTTGTTCCTGTTTGTGGTGATGATGCTGGACGTGGACTTTGCTGAGCTCAAGGCCGAGATGGCGCGCTATATGCCGCTGGCTCTGCTGATCGGTCTGGTGATCCTGATGCAGTTCGTCATGGCCTTTGGGGCCTGGGACAGCGCGCAGGGAGCAGCTAGCAACCTAGCGCAACCGATCCCCGTGGACCGCCACAACACCGAGGCGCTGGGTGTCATCCTTTACGATCAATACTTCCTTCTGTTCCAACTGGCGGGCCTGATCCTGCTGGTGGCCATGATCGGAGCCATCGTGCTGACACTGCGCCACCGTAAGGACATCAAGCGTCAGGACATCGTCGGCCAGATGATGCGCGACCCGGCCAAGGCGATGGAGTTGAAGGACGTGAAACCGGGGCAGGGGTTGTGATGGCTCCTCGCACGTATTTCTTCGCACTCCTTTTTCTTGTTGGGTTGATTTCGTCAGCGGCCGATGCTTGTTCGCTTGTTTACAAACCATGGTGGGCAAATGAGAAAGTGCGAGCTGAAGAGGACTGCTCGTTCGATGGTGGTGGGCGATACGACTTTTTAAGAGGAAACGGCGCGCAGGACCTAGGTCAAGGTCGAGTCTATCAAGTGATCACGGATATCGCTGAAGAGACCGCTGTTGTTTCGGATTGCCGATCGGCTGAGCAAGTACAGGTCAACGGTCTTATCAAGGATGAAGGCTATGTTTCATGTGGGTCGCTACGAAAAACTATTCGGTTCCTAAAACCTGACGGAATCTTGGATCTCAGTTCCGGCGAGAGTATCGCGGAACTTTCAAAAATTTTGCGGCAACGAAGCTTTGAAGTGCGGACAGGCGTAACCTTTGACGACAGGGGCGCAAGACCGCGCGATTACCCTGACTTTTATTGCGGCTGCAAACTCTACTATCCCGACTCGCCAGGAGCGAAGCTATGATCGGACTTGAACACTATCTTACGGTCGCGGCGACGCTGTTCGTCATCGGCATCTTCGGTCTCTTCCTGAACCGCAAGAACGTTATCATCCTGCTAATGAGCATCGAGTTGATGCTGTTGGCGGTGAATATCAACCTTGTGGCGTTCTCCAGCTTCCTGGGCGATCTGGTCGGGCAAGTGTTTACGCTGTTCGTGTTGACCGTGGCGGCGGCCGAAGCAGCGATCGGGCTGGCCATTCTGGTTTGTTTCTTCCGCAACCGTGGCACCATCGCGGTTGAAGACGTCAATATGATGAAGGGGTAAGAGAACATGGAAACCACCATCCTCTTTGCCCCGCTGGTGGGCGCGCTGCTCTGCGGCTTTGGCTGGAGATTCATTGGCGAGAAAGCCGCCATGTGGACCGCCACGGGCCTGCTGTTTCTGGCCTGTTTGCTGTCGTGGATCGTCTTCCTGACGTTCGACGGCCACACCCAGCAGATCGAGATCATGCGCTGGATCGAAAGCGGCTCGCTCTCGACAAGCTGGGCCATTCGTCTGGACCGGCTGACAGCAATCATGTTGATCGTGGTGACGACCGTCTCGGCGCTGGTGCACCTGTATTCCTTTGGCTACATGGATCACGATCCGCAATGGCGCGAAGGCGAAAGCTATAAGCCACGCTTCTTTGCCTATCTGTCCTTCTTTACCTTTGCCATGCTGATGCTAGTGACGGCGGACAATCTGGTTCAGATGTTCTTTGGCTGGGAAGGTGTGGGCGTCGCGTCTTATCTGCTGATCGGGTTCTACTATCGCAAGCCCACCGCCAACGCCGCTGCGATGAAGGCGTTTATCGTCAACCGGGTTGGGGACTTTGGCTTTGCGCTTGGCATCTTTGCGCTATTCCTGCTGACCGACAGCATCAATTTCTCGGACATCTTCGCCTCTGCCCCGGCATTGGCCGAAGAGAAGCTGCACTTCCTGTGGGGTGAATGGACCGCGATCGAGGTGATCTGCGTTCTGCTGTTCATCGGTGCGATGGGCAAATCGGCACAGTTGTTCCTGCACACCTGGTTGCCGGATGCGATGGAAGGTCCGACGCCTGTATCAGCCCTGATCCACGCCGCGACCATGGTGACTGCGGGTGTATTCCTGATCTGCCGCATGTCGCCGCTGATGGAGTTTGCGCCGGGTGCGACCGGGTTCATCACCTTCCTTGGTGCGTCGACGGCGTTCTTTGCCGCGACCGTGGGTTTGGTGCAGACCGATATCAAACGCGTCATCGCTTATTCGACCTGCTCGCAGCTGGGTTACATGTTCGTCGCCGCGGGCGTTGGTATGTACTCGGCTGCCATGTTCCACCTGTTGACGCACGCGTTCTTCAAGGCGCTGCTGTTCCTTGGCGCTGGTTCCGTGATCCACGCGATGCATCACGAGCAAGAGATGACCGAGTATGGCGGATTGCGGAAGAAGATCCCTTATACGTTTTGGGCGATGATGATCGGCACGCTGGCGATTACCGGCGTTGGTATTCCTCTGACCACATTTGGCTTTGCCGGGTTCCTGTCGAAAGACGCGATCATCGAAAGCGCCTTTGCCGGAGGCACCGGCTACGCGTTCTGGATGCTGGTGATTGCAGCGGTATTCACCTCGTTTTACAGCTGGCGTCTGATTTTCCTGACCTTCTATGGCGAGCCGCGCGGGGACAAACACACGCACGACCATGCGCATGAAAGCCCGTTGGTCATGCTGGTTCCGCTGGGCGTTCTGTCGCTGGGTGCGGTTTTCGCCGGGATGATCTGGTATGGCAACTTTTTTGGCCACACCGACAAGGTCGGCCAGTTCTATGGCATTCCGGTTGCAGAGGCTTCGGTGGATGGCCACGCGGCAGAGGGCGCGCATGGGGAAGATACCCATGCCGAAGATAAACACGGCGACGATACGCATGCGGATGCCGGTCACGCGGAGGACAGCCATGGTGAGAAGGACGCGCAGGGCGGCGATCACCATTATGCCTTTGTTGGCACGCCCGGAGAAGGCGCGCTCTACATCGCACCGGACAATCATGTGCTGGACGATGCGCATGCTGTTCCGAAATGGGTCAAGGTCTCACCCTTCGTTGCGATGCTGCTTGGTTTCATCGTGGCCTATTGGTTCTATATCGTGAATACGACGTTGCCCGCGCGCTTGGCAGCAAACCAGCGTCCGCTTTATCTGTTCCTGCTGAACAAATGGTACTTTGATGAGATCTATGACGCGATCTTCGTCAAACCTGCCTTGGCACTTGGGCGGTTCCTGTGGAAACGCGGCGACGGCAACACGATTGACGGTTTCCTGAACGGGGTAGCGATGGGCATCGTGCCATTCTTCACCCGCCTCGCAGGCAAGGCGCAGACTGGTTACATATTTACCTATGCCTTCTGGATGGTCCTGGGAATTGCTGCCCTGGTCACCTGGATGTCGATCGGCGGAGGCGCACACTAATGGACAATATCCTCTCGATCGTCACCTTCATCCCCGCAGCGGCGGCCGCCATTCTGGCGCTGTTTCTGCAGGGCGACGACGCAGCCGCGCAACGCAATGCCAAATGGGTGGCCATGGTTGCGACGACGGTGACCTTCCTGGTCTCGATTGGCATCTATACTGGCTTTGATCCTGAAAACACCGGCTTCCAGATGGTGGAAGAGGGCCAGTGGCTGATGGGTCTGAAATACAAGATGGGTGTGGATGGCATCAGCGTCCTGTTCGTGTTGCTGACCACTTTCATTATGCCGCTGACAATTCTGGCCAGCTGGAATGTGACAGACCGCGTCAAGGAATACATGATTGCTTTCCTGCTGCTGGAAACGCTGATGCTTGGCGTGTTCATGGCGTTGGACCTGGTGCTGTTCTACCTGTTCTTCGAAGCGGGTCTGATCCCGATGTTCCTGATCATCGGCATCTGGGGTGGTAAAGAGCGCATCTATGCCAGCTTCAAGTTCTTCCTCTACACGTTCCTTGGCTCTGTGCTGATGCTGGTGGCTATGGTTGCGATGTATGCGGATGCAGGCACGACGGATATCGAAGCGCTGATGGCGCATCATTTCTCGTCCGACAGCTTTACCGTTCTGGGCATCCATATCGTAGGCGGTATGCAGACGCTGATGTTCCTGGCGTTCTTTGCCTCATTTGCGGTGAAGATGCCGATGTGGCCGGTCCACACCTGGCTGCCCGATGCACACGTGCAGGCGCCAACGGCGGGTTCGGTCGTACTGGCGGCGATCCTGTTGAAGATGGGTGGCTATGGCTTCCTGCGGTTCAGCCTGCCGATGTTCCCGGTGGGGTCGGCGGTGATGACCGATCTGGTGCTGTGGATGTCGGCCATCGCTGTGGTTTACACATCGCTGGTTGCTCTGGTGCAGGAGGATATGAAAAAGCTGATCGCTTATTCCTCGGTCGCACATATGGGCTTTGTCACCATGGGCATCTTTGCGGCAAACCAGCAGGGTGTCGACGGAGCCATCTTCCAGATGCTCAGCCACGGGTTCATCTCGGCGGCGCTCTTCCTGTGTGTCGGCGTGATCTATGACCGGATGCACACCCGCGATATCGAGGCCTATGGCGGTCTGGTAATCCGGATGCCTGCCTACGCGCTGGTCTTCATGCTGTTCACCATGGCCAATGTTGGCCTGCCGGGCACCAGTGGGTTCATCGGAGAGTTCCTGACCCTGATGGGCGCATTCCAGGTCAATACCTGGGTGACTGCTGTGGCCGCGACTGGTGTTATCTTCTCGGCGGGATATGCTTTGTGGCTGTATCGTCGGGTCGTATTTGGGGATCTTATCAAAGAAAGCCTCAAGGCGATGACTGATATGAGCTCGCGCGAGCGGTTGATATTTGCCCCCCTGATCGTCATGACGATCCTGCTGGGTGTGTATCCATCGCTGGTAACAGATGTGATTGGCAACTCGACTGCCGCGCTGATTTCGAACTATGATACGGCTCTGGCCGCGGCTGAGACCGCGACCCAGACAGCCGCCTCGCATTAAGGAGGCTTTGGAGACATGATCCAGGCTGATCTGACAATTGTCCTGCCAGAGATCGTTCTGGCACTATATGCGATGGCGGCATTGCTTGCGGCTGTTTACACCACCAAGGACGGGCTTGCGCCGACATTGGTCTGGGTGACAGCAGGGCTGATGGCGCTGCTGGCGTTCTGGATCGCCACCAATGGCGACGGGACGAACATCGCGTTTAACGGCATGTTCGTTGATGACGGATTCGCGCGCTTTGCCAAAGTGGCGATCCTGCTATCTGCCGCTGCCGTTTTGATGATGAGCCAGGACTATATGACCCGCCGCGGGTTGTTGCGTTTCGAATACCCTTTGCTGGTGGCGCTTGCCGCTGTCGGCATGATGATGATGGTCAGCGCGGGTGACCTGATGTCTCTGTATATGGGGCTCGAGCTGCAGTCGCTGGCACTCTACGTTGTGGCTGCGCTGCGTCGTGACAGCGCCAAATCCACCGAGGCTGGCCTGAAATATTTCGTTCTGGGCGCGCTTAGCTCGGGCTTACTGCTGTATGGGGCTTCGCTTGTCTACGGCTTTACGGGTACCACGCTGTTCTCGGGCATCATTCAGACCGTTCACCACGGCGATGTGACCCTCGGGTTGCTGTTCGGGTTGATCTTCCTGATCTCGGGGCTCGCGTTCAAGGTTTCGGCTGTTCCGTTCCACATGTGGACGCCGGATGTCTATGAAGGATCGCCCACACCAGTCACTGCCTTCTTCGCCACGGCGCCCAAAGTGGCCGCCATGGCCCTGTTTGCCCGCGTGTTGCACGACGCATTTGGAGGTGTCGTAAAGGACTGGCAGCAGGTGATTGTACTCTTGTCTGTTCTGTCTATGCTGTTGGGGGCCGTGGCTGCCATCGGACAACGCGACATTAAACGGCTGATGGCGTTTTCGTCGATTGCCCATATGGGGTATGCGTTGATCGGACTGGCGGCTGGGACCGAGCTGGGTATCAAGGCGATGCTGATGTATCTGGCGATTTACGTGACCATGAATGTCGGAACTTTCGCCTTTATCCTGATGATGGAACGGGACGGTAAACCTGTTACTGACATTGACGCTTTGCGCCAGTATTCCAAACGCGATCCGGGTAAGGCTCTGGCCGTGCTGATCCTGATGTTCAGCCTTGCCGGTGTTCCACCGATGCTTGGGTTCTTTGCGAAATTTGGCGTCTGGCAAGCGGGTATTGAGGCTGGCCTGACCGGTCTGGTTATCATGTCTGCCATCGCCTCGGTGATCGGTGCATTCTATTACCTACGGATCGTATACTATATGTATTTCGGTGCCGAGAATGAGGACCCGATCGACGCAAATTCGTCTCCGGTTCTGTGGATTGCTCTGATGGGGTCAGCTGCATTGATGTTGGTTGGCGTATTCTATCAGTTTGGGATAGAGGGCGCAGCGGCAGCTGCAGCGGCGACGCTTGTTAACTGATTTCGACCATTGCCCGCGGCCTAATGTTCTTGTGACATGAGCGATTGGCCGGATGGATATGGCCTGCATGTATTGCAAGAGGTCGATAGCACTCTGAACGAAGCCGCCCGGATCGCGCCGATGGCTCAGGGTCCGGTCTGGATCCTGGCGCACCGCCAGACACAGGCACGCGGTCGGCGCGGACGGGTCTGGACCAACCCCGAGGGAAATCTTGCCGCAACGCTGCTGATGCGGCCCGCAGGACGCCCGGAACAGGCCGCTCTGCGCAGTTTTGTCGCCGCCTTGGCCCTGTTTGATGCATGTGTGGCGGTCACCGGACGCATATCGGGTTTGTCGCTAAAATGGCCCAATGATGTGTTGCTGAACGGTGGCAAGCTTGCGGGGATACTGCTGGAAAGTACCGGTCAGGGGCGGGACGTCTCGCATTTGGCAATCGGCATCGGCGTCAATCTCTCGCAGGCACCGACTGCAGATAAAGTCGAACCAGGTGCGCTAAGGCCGGTTTCGCTGTTGTCCGAGACAGGGGCAGATGTCACCACCGAAGATTTTTTGACCGAGCTTGCATCGGCCTATGCGCGTTTTGAGGCCCAGTTTGTAACCTACGGGTTCGAACCCATCCGCGCTGCCTGGTTGTCCCGCGCAGCTAAGCTGGGCGAGGTCATCACCGCGCGTACTGTCACCACTGAGACGGTCGGGACCTTCGAAACGGTGGACGCACGGGGTAACCTTGTCCTAAACACCGCGAAGGGCCGCGTCAGCATACCTGCGGCAGACGTATTTTTCTGAAAGGGGCACCAATGCTTCTAGCCATCGACTGCGGCAACACCAATACCGTTTTCTCGATCTGGGACGGTGAGGAATTCGTCTGCACGCTGCGCACGTCTACGCACCATGCCCGTACGGCGGATGCCTATTTCACTTGGTACTCTACGCTGGTCAAACATTATGAGATCCAAGCTGATATCACCGATGTGATTATCGCCTCGACCGTGCCGCGTGTGGTTTTCAATCTGCGCGTCTTTGCGGACCGGTTCTTTGGCTGTCGCCCATTGGTCGTGGGCAAGCCGGAGTGTCTGCTGCCTGTCAGCCCGCGCATTGATGAGGGTACGGTCCCTGGCCCGGATCGCCTGGCCAATGCGGCCGGGGCATTTGAACGGCATGGTGGGGATGTGGTTGTTGTCGATTTTGGAACGGCCACCAACTTTGACGTGGTGTCTTCGGATGGAGCATATGTCGGCGGCATCATCGCCCCAGGTGTAAACCTGAGCCTTGAGGCGTTGCACCAGGGGGCCGCCGCGTTGCCGCATATCGACATCACACGTCCCGAAAAAGTGATTGGAACAAATACGGTTGGCTGCATTCAATCTGGCGTGTATTGGGGCTATTCCGGTCTGATCGAAGGGCTGATTGCCCGGATCAAGGCGGAATATGGCATGCCAATGAAAGTCGTGGGAACCGGGGGGCTTGCGCCTCTGTTCGATCAGGCAGATGTTGGGTTTGACGCTATAGAAGACGATTTGACGATGCACGGACTGACCGTGATCCATCGCTATAACAAGGAAAATGGCTCAACATGAGCAGTGAACGACTGATCTATCTGCCCTTGGGCGGGGCGGGCGAAATTGGGATGAATGCCTATGTCTATGGCTATGGCAAGCCGGGAAAGGAGAAGCTGATCCTTGTCGATCTTGGTGTAACCTTCCCAGATATGGACACAACACCCGGTGTCGACCTGATCCATGCCGATATCAGCTGGCTAAAAGAACGTGCCGACCGGCTTGAGGCGGTATTCGTCACCCATGCCCACGAAGATCATGTCGGCGCTGTGGCGCATTGCTATGACGACTTGGGCGCCCCGATCTATGCACGCGCCTTCACCGCAAATCTCGCGCGTCGCAAGATGGAAGAGAAAGCCCATCCGACAGACGCGGTTCAGACCCTGTCAGCCTGGCCTGAACAGGTGACGGTTGGCCCGTTTACAGTCGGGTTTTTGCCGGTATCGCACTCTATCCCCGAAAGTGCGGCGCTTGTCATAGACTCGCCTGCGGGGCGGATCGTGCATACTGGGGATTTCAAGCTGGATGCCAACCCTGTAGTAGGTGAACCGTTCGATCAAGACCTTTGGGCAGAGATTTCAAAGGACGGTGTGAAAGCATTGGTCTGCGACAGCACAAATGTGTTTTCAACGCATGCGGGCCGCTCGGAATCCGAGGTCGGGCCCGAGATCACCAAATTGGTCGAAAATGCCAAATCAATGGTGGTTGCGACGACTTTTGCCTCGAATGTCGCACGGGTGAAGACGCTGGCCGAGGCTGGGCAGCGCGCGGGACGCTCGGTCGTTCTGTTAGGTCGTGCGATGCGGCGGATGATCGAGGCCGCGACGGAAACCGGTATTCTTACGGATTTTCCCAAGGTTATCAGCGCCGAAGAGGCCGTAGATATCCCGCGCCAGAACCTGATGCTGATCGTAACCGGCAGCCAGGGCGAACGCCGTGCGGCCAGTGCCCAGCTTGCACGCGGTAAATACCGCGGGATCGAGTTGAAGGAAGGCGATCTGTTCCTGTTCTCGTCGAAGACGATACCGGGCAATGAGAAGGGCGTAATCTTCATCATGAACCAGCTCAGCGAAAAGGGCGTTGATGTGGTGGATGACAGCTCGGGTCTGTATCACGTCTCTGGCCATGCCAACCGGCCTGATCTGGAAAAAGTGCACGCCATAGTCAACCCGCAGATGGTTATTCCCATGCATGGTGAACACCGACATCTGCGAGAACATGCTAAACTGGCCGAAGCGGGTAGTCGTACCGGGGTTGTGGCAGTCAATGGCACGATGCTGGATCTCAGCGGCAATGCCCCCAAGGTCGTCGACTACGTCGAGACAGGCCGAACTTATCTGGATGGAACCGTAAAGGTCGGAGCTTTGGATGGAGTTGTCCGCGACCGCATTCGCATGGCCTTGAACGGGCATGTGACCGTGACGGTTATTTTAGACGAAGAAGACGAACCGTTGGGTGAACCCTGGTGCGATACGATGGGCTTGGCCGAGACCGGAACATCGCGCGCAGCACTGGTCGAAGTTCTGGAAGAGGACCTGAACCAATTCCTCATGCGGGCGGATACCAAAACCCGGCGCGACGATGACAAGCTGGAAGAGGCATTGCGCCGGATCGTGCGTCAGACAGCAAAGACCGAGATCGGCAAAAAGCCCGAGGTGACTACGGTGATCAGCCGAATGAAGTAGGTTCGGCTAGAAGTCCTGTTCGGACATTGGATAGCCTTTGATCTGTAAGAACAGGCTTTGTTCTTCTTGATTGAGGAAGAACGGGACGCTTTGGGGTGGTTCGGGTCGTGTGACCCGGGCTGCAACTTCGGCCAGAACAACTTCGGTTATGAAGGGAAGATCAAGCTCGCGCGCCTTGTTCAACGGAACCCATTGCAGGTGAGACAACTCATCCGAAGCGCGGCCAAAGTCATCCAGATCGCCTTGCAGGGCGTCTGCATCTACCAAAAAGAATCGTGCATCAAAACGGCGCGTACGGCCGGGCGGGGTGACGGCGCGAAAAACAAACTGCAATGCCTGTGCAGAGGGCAGAAATCCTGCCTCTGCATAGCTTTGCCAGTCAATCGGCACCTCACCTGTCCAAGCGCCGGGAACTCCAAGCACCAGGCCGGTTTCCTCCCAGAGCTCGCGGATTGCGGCGGCCGCCAAAGCATTCTGCAGCCCGGGCGGAGACTGTTCAGTAAGCCGATCGCGGCAGAGCTGGGACATGTCAGCCGATAGCGGGACCAGGGCGTCCTCTGCGTCTACCGCGCCACCCGGAAACACGAATTTGTTCGGCATAAAAACGGCTTTTGCGCCCCTTTGACCCATCAAAATGGAAGGGTTCGACATCCGGTCCCGCAACACGATAACAGTTGCAGCGTCCCGTATAGCCGTTTTGTCTGTACTCATCTCAGGGCCGACCCAATCATTCCAGTCATCGGTCCGTTTCGAACCCATGCATCCGTCGTGCCCACTGATAGGCGACAACGGCCCCTTTCAGTCGCGGTAGCAGGAACAGTGTCAAGGCTGTACATCCGAAAGCAAAAATCAGGAACATGTTCAGCGGGTCAGGGCGCCACTGGACATAAGAGATGTGCAAAGCGGGCGCCAGCAGGTGACCGACCAACAGGATCGTCAGATAGGCTGGACCGTCATCCGCACGGTGATGAAACAGTTCCTGACCACAGCTGCTGCAGCTGTCATTCACCTTCAGGTAGCTGTGCAACAGCTTGCCTTCACCGCATTTTGGGCAGCGGCAGCGGAAGCCTTTGATTAGCGCAGGCCGGGTTGGACGGTCGTTCTCGGATATTGTGTCGATCGTTTGATCTGTCATTTTGAAACTCGCGCATTCAGATTGCCCTGATATTGCGCTTGTTTTGCCCCACAGAAAAGGGGGGTGCGTCGCTTTGTGCCGCGACGAGATGCCCGGAAATTAGGTGGTCGTTGGCAGTGAGCAACAGAAAAAAATTAAAATTGGGCGACGGAAACCGAAAACTGCACCGTTTTAACCTATGTGAGCAGCGACAAACCGGTCGCGAGAAACAAAGGAAAACGATATGAAAAGCGCGAAACTTATCCCGGCCATTCTGGTATCGGCCATTGCATTGACAGGCACAACCGCCTTGGCTGTCGGTCCGAAAGGCCGAGAGGACGTGACCTTTCAAGAGCTGGACCTGAACAATGATGGTCAGGTCACGCAGGAAGAAATGCAAACCTATAGGCAACAGCGTTTCACCAATGCCGACACCAATGGCGACGGCATGTTGAGCGTCGACGAGATGCAAGCGGCTAGCCAGAAGAAGGCGAATGAGCGTGTGAATCAAATGTTCGAAAAGCACGATGCCAATCAAGATGGCCTCTTGTCCGATGATGAGTTGCCCAAGCCGCGCCGTGCTGGCAAGATGTTTGACCGCATCGACGCGGACAAAAATGGCACGATCTCGGAACAGGAATTTGCCGATGCGAAAAACCGGATGGGCTGGCATCACAAAAAACGTGACAAGGCTGGCACCGACGACAGCTAATGAAGGATGCGGGACCTGAGTACCTCATCAACGGGGGCTCGCAGCCAAAGTCTGGCTGCGGGCGACCCCGGAGACGATGCATTGTTGCGGCGGTTCGCCGAGGGTGACGCTGATGCGGCACGCATTTTGACCGATCGGCTTGGGCCGCGCAGTTTTTCGGTGGCGCTCAGGCTGTTGAACGACCGGGCCGAAGCCGAAGATGTCACACAGGAAGCCATGATGCGCCTATGGAAGATGGCGCCGGATTGGGTTGCTGGACAGGCAAAGGTGTCGACTTGGCTTTACCGAGTCACTCTGAACCTGTGTGTCGATATTCGGCGGAAGAAATCGGCGGACAGTCTTTCTGATGTTGCCGAACCTGAAAGCGATGCGATCAGTGCAACCGAACACCTTCAGGATGCCGCCAGGTTGGACGCACTGCAGTTCGCGTTGGCGCAACTTCCGGATCGGCAACGTCAGGCTGTTGTCTTGCGCCATATCGAAGAGTTGCCCAATCCCGAAATCGCGGGAATCATGGATATTTCCGTCGAAGCTGTAGAGAGTCTGACAGCTCGGGGAAAGCGGGCACTGGCACAGCAGTTAGCCGCAAGAAGAGACGAGTTGGGATATGCCGATGGATGAAAATAGCGACCTGAATCACCTGTTTTTACGTGGTCGGCAAGAAAATGAGCCGTTACCCGATGCACTCGCCCTTCGTATTCTGGCCGATGCGGAAACCGTTCGTTTGCAAAGGCTTCAGAAATCACCCCAAGGGTTCTGGGCACAGGCATTGGATAGTTTCTTTGGCTGGCAGGGGATGGGAGGTCTGGCGGCCGCGGGCATTGCTGGCATCTGGATTGGATTGACTGCCCCGGCCTTTTTGCCTGATCCGGCGACGTTGCTTTATTCGCAATCCTCTGGCTTTGAGGTTGCGGATATGGATCTGAATACAATCTTCCTGGAGGAAGGCGAATGAGCGAACAGTCAAAACCTAAACGCCGGTGGATGCCTGTTCTGCTGATCGTGTCCCTTGCTATCAATCTGCTAGTCATCGGTGCGGTTGTTGGCACGGCGCTGCGCGTCAGAAACAATGACCACGTCAAAGCCCCTCCGGGATTTGGATCGGCGCTTTATCGCGCGCTTCCCAAGCATGAACGCCAGGCGATGCGGGCCGAGCTTTCGGGCCTGCACCGCCAAGGTGTCGATCATCGGACGGCGGATTTTCAAGCCCTTAGCGACGCACTTCGCGCCGAACCCTTCGCGGTTGACGCTGTAGAGACTTTGTTGGGTCAGCAGGCGCAGGTGATGTCAGAGATGCAGTCTGCTTTGCAGGAGCAGTGGCTGATCCGTGTGTCAGCCATGAGCCCGAAAGAACGCGTCGAATACGCTGATCGTCTGGAAGATGTGGTGCACCGAAAATCGAAAGCGGGCAGAAAACGCGACTGACCGGATCAGGCTGCGTGATTCTGGACCATGACCTGATTGCGTCCCGCCTTTTTCGCAGCATACAGGGCCGTATCCGCAGATTTTATCATGTTGTCCAATGGTGCGGGTGGGATGCCCTGGCGAAACGTGTTGTCATCGGCTGTAATGAGGCCGATGCTGATTGTCACTGCGATTGGTTCGGCGGCCTCGGATAGGTCAAATGGACACTGACAGATGTCGTCGCAGACGGTTCGTGCGATCCCCAATGCCCGCGGCCCCGTAGTTTCAGGCAGACCGATCAAGAATTCTTCGCCCCCAATCCGTGCCACAAAGCCGTCAGAACCAATGGAATTGCGCATGCGCTTGGCTGTTTCGATCAAGACCTGATCGCCTCCGGCATGGCCAAACTTGTCGTTGATTGATTTGAAATGGTCCAGATCGGCCACCATCACGGTAAACCCGAGCCCGGTCAGCGCAGACTGCCGGGCGATTTGCTTCAATGCTCGCATTGCATAGCGGCGGTTATGCAGGCCGGTCAGTGGATCCACCCAGGATTCCGCGATGCCACGCCGCAAAGAATCCCGCATCTGGTCAATTCGGCTTTTGCGGGCAAGCTGGTTATCAAGCCGCAACAGAGTTTCACGGGGGCAGAACCCCGCCATACAGATGGCATCCGCGCCGCGATCCAGCGCTTCGGCAGCCAGAGACGCGTCATCCTTTCTCAAGATGCCGATCAGCACTGTGTGCCGTGTTGCCCCGCGCGATTTCAAATCCGCCAGAACACTCAGGCCTGAAGATTCGCCATCAATTTCGACAATAACCGCGTCCGGGATGGGGCCGGAAAGCAGGCGGTGAAGGTTCGATATCGTGTGAATTGACAAACTGTGATGCGTATGTTCGGACAGCGCCTTCTGCCAAAGCGCCCCGGTTTTAGCGGATTGCGTCAGTAGGGCGGCGCGCGCAGCTTTGGGTGGCGTGGCAAAGGTGCTTGTCGCTTCGGCAAATCCCAAACATGGCGATCCGCTATTGTCTTGCAATTCCTGCGTATCGGCGCGTGCCCGTAACAAGCTGCGAACCCGAGCTAGCAACAACGTGTCCTTGAACGGGTGCGCCAATACATCGTCCAACCCATCTGACAATGCCCTCAACCTTGCGGATTTGTCGTTTTGCGGCGCGATAGCGACAATGGGAATATCCGCCAGATCCGGGTCGGCCATTACCACTTTCTTGACATCAGCCGCCGATCCATCCGGCAATGACTGCGCGGTTAAGATCAAATCGGGGCGCACACGTTTCAGCAGCCCATCAAGACCCCGCAGATTTTCCCCCTGTGCGACGTGATACCAGGCCGCAGTAAGCTGTACCTTCAGCATAATTCGATTGGTTGAGGTCCCGTCCAGGACAAGGATCGTTCCTTGCACCGACATATCAGTCACCGTTGATTGCATGCGTTGCTAAAGTGTTTATGACTCTGGTTAACAAACCCTTTCCAATATCAGATCAGGGGCTTCTTTATGCCAATTTCCGCTCAATCCGCCGAAACGCTGGCGCTGAATGCCCTTGCCTGGCTTGTGGGCAATGATGACCTGCTGCCTGTATTTCTGGGTTCGACGGGGGCTTCGGTGCAGGACATAAAAGACAGGGCGGCAGAGCCGGAGTTTCTGGGCTCTGTTCTGGATTTTCTAATGCTTGACGATTCGTGGGTAGTCGAGTTTTGTGACGTCAATTCTGTGCCGTATGATCAGCCGGGCCAGGCCCGCGCCTTGTTGTCTGGCGGCGCGGAAGTTCATTGGACCTGAAAGCCTACCGGGCAGGAGTTTCACAATGCCAATCCAAGCCATCCTGTTCGACAAAGACGGTACCTTGTTTGATTTCGCGGAAACCTGGGGCACGTTCGGGCGCAATTTTTTACTGCGAGTGACGAACGGAGATCATGCCCGGGCGGCCGAGCTTGGGCAGGTGATCGGCTTTGACCTCGAACAGGTTGCCTATTCTGAGGACAGCGTTGTCATTGCGGGCACCGTCGAAGAAATCGCCGAGGTTCTAGAGCCGCACCTCCCGGAAATGCCGCGCGAAGAGTTGGTGGATCTGTTGAATGCCGAGTCAGCCTCATCTCCGCAAGCCCAGGCCGTTCCGCTTATCCCGTTCCTTGATGAGCTGCGCGAGGCTGGGCTGAAACTGGGTGTTGCGACCAATGACGGAGAGATGCCCGCATCCGAACATCTTTCGTCTGCAGGGATCCGCGAACATTTCGATTTTGTAGCCGGTTATGACAGTGGGCACGGATTCAAGCCAGGTCCGGGTCAACTCTTCGCCTTTGCGCAGCATGTGGGGGTAAACCCAGAAAACATAGCAATGGTGGGCGACAGCCTGCATGATCTGCAGGCCGGACGGGCAGCAGGTATGAAGACGATCGGGGTTCTGACGGGTATGGCGCGTGCAGAAACGCTCGAAGCGATGGCGGATGTCGTCTTGCCAAACATCGGACATATACCTGCTTGGTTGTACGAAAAGGCGTGATCGGGCTGTAAATTCGGCGGTTCAGACGTCGAAACCGACATAGCCTGTCGCAGACAGAGCGGCCAACAGTACGCGTTCGGGGCTTGCTTCTAGAAAGCCAAGTTCCGAGGAGTGTCCAATGGCCGACAAGAAAGCACGCAGAGGTCGCAGCGGAGGACGGGCCGGTGCCGCCGAGAGACGGGGCGCAGCGGTTATTGATCAGATGCCGTGGAGCCCTCCGATCAACACCGACAAACCAACCGAACCGTTGGACGAGATTGGCGTCGCGGCGATCCACGAGGGCGCAATGCGGATTCTCGAAGAGATCGGGATCGAGTTCTACAACGAAGAGGCAATCGGAATCCTGCGTGAGGCCGGATGTACGATCAACGGCGACAACGTTCGAATGGGCCGGGACTTTGTCATGGAAATGGTGCGTAAAGCCCCATCCACCTTTACCATCACACCGCGTAATCCCGACCGCGCAATCGAGATCGGGGGCAAAAACCTGCTGTTCGGAAATGTGTCGTCCCCGCCGAACTACTGGGATATGGAGATTGGCACCAAGGTACCGGGAAATCGCGAGATGTGCCGGAACCTGTTGAAGCTGACGCAGTATTTCAACTGTATCCATTTTGCCGGCGGATACCCGGTCGAGCCAGTGGATATACATGCCAGCGTCCGGCATCTGGATGTTCTGTACGACAAGCTGACTCTGACCGATAAGGCGATGCATGCCTATTCGCTGGGCAAGGAACGCGTCGAAGACGTCATGGAAATGGTGCGGATCGCAGGGGGGCTGAGCCATGAAGAATTCGAAGCCAAACCGAGGATGTATACTAACATCAACTCGACCTCACCGTTGAAACACGATCAGCCCATGATCGACGGATGCCTGAGGTTGGCGCGGCGCGGGCAGGCGATTGTTGTGACGCCGTTCACCTTGGCCGGGGCGATGGCCCCCGTCACAATGGCCGGTGCAGTAGCGCAATCCCTGGCCGAGGCGCTGTGCGCGATTGCCTTGTTCCAATATGTGCGACCAGGGATTCCTTGTGTCATCGGTACGTTCACCTCAAATGTGGATATGAAATCTGGTGCTCCGGCTTTTGGAACGCCGGAATACATGCGGGCGACACAGATGACCGGCCAGATGGCCCGATTTTATGACCTGCCCCTGCGGTCTTCGGGTGTCTGCGCGGCAAACGTTCCGGATGGCCAATCTGTGTGGGAGACCTCGAACTCATTATGGGCGGCGGTGCAATCGGGCACCAACATGGTCTATCACGCTGCAGGTTGGCTTGAGGGTGGCCTGATCGCAAGCCCTGAAAAGTTCATTATGGATTGCGAGATATTGCAGCAAATTCAGCGGTATATGCAGCCGGAATTGACGGCAACCGGCCCTGACGAGATTGCTCTGGATGCGATCCGGTCAGTCGGCAATGACGGGCATTTCTTTGGCATTCAGCACACTCAGGATCGCTATACCACCGCGTTTTATCAGCCGTTTCTGAGTGACTGGAAGAACTATGAGGGTTGGGAACTCGCAGGAGGCGTCTGGACCGCTGAGCGCGCGCATCACATGTTCAAGGAAATCATCACCAGCTTTGAAGCTCCGGCAATGGATGAGGGCATCCGGGAAGAGCTTGCTGACTTTGTCGCACGACGCAAAACCGAAGGCGGAGCGCCGACAGATTTCTAGCGTAATCTCAGTTACTTCCACTTCGATACTTGCGTAAATTCTATGTGGTGACGCCCGTGTGTTGGGTGTTTGTTAACAAATTTCAGAGCAAACTGCGTGAGAAACCAATTTGAGGTCTCTCATGCATGGTCTGATCAACCGGGCGATTCAATCCTTTGTTGCGGTGACCTACGGACAGCCGTGCTGGATGCGCGTGATGGATTCAGCCGAACTGGGCTTTGCCGAGTTCGAGGCCATGCTTGTTTACGACGATGATGTTACCGAGCAGGTATTGGATGAGGTATGCACGGTCCTGAAACGTTCACGCAGTGACGTTCTTGAAGATCTGGGAACGTACCTTGTGTCTCATCCCAACATGGAAGACCTGCGCCGTCTGTTGCGATTTGGCGGTGTCAGCTATCTGGAATTTCTCCATTCGCTTGATGATCTGTCTGACCGGGTCAGATTGGCCGTATCGGATCTGAATCTTCCGGCGCTTGAATTGCACGAGCTTTCACCGACGGAATACAGATTGTCCTGCCATCCAGGTCTACCTGGGTTTTCAAGCGTCATGGTTGGCGTATTGCGCGCGATGGCTGATGATTACGGGGCTCTGGCCATGCTATCGCATGAGGGCCAGCAGGATGAGATCGAGTTTATCTCAATCGTTCTGGTAGAAAGCGCTTTTTCAGAAGGTCGGCATTTTGATTTAGGGGCGCGAAAAGCATGATGAACGCGAATAATCTGGCAGAGCTTTTACAAACCCTGTGCCCGATGTTTTTGCTGGTGAACGAGGATGGAAAAGTGACCCGCGTCGGATCAACCTTGCAAAAGCTGCGCCCTGAAAAGCCGATGGAAGGTCAGAGCTTTCTGGATATCTTTGAGCTGCTTCGCCCTAGGGCGGTTACCACGGTTTCAGGCTTGATGTCCCAGGCCGGCACCAAGTTACAGCTCAGGTTCCATGACGCCCCGCGCACAGCATTGAAGGGCCTTATCGCTCCGCTGCCCAATGGTAAGGGGGCGGTCATCAATCTGTCTTTCGGAATATCGATTTTGGATGCGGTCCGGGACTATGCCCTGACCAGTGCGGATTTCTCGGGCACTGATCTGGCGATCGAATTATTGTATCTGGTCGAGGCGAAATCGGCAGCGATGGAGGCGTCCAGATCTCTGAACCTGCGCCTTCAAGGAGCGATGCTTGCCGCCGAGGAAAAGGCATTTACAGATACACTGACGGGGCTGAAAAATCGCCGGGCGATGGATGTTCTATTGGATCATATGATCTCGTCCAAATCTCCATTCGCGCTGATGCATCTGGATCTTGATTTTTTCAAATCGGTCAATGACCAATTCGGGCATGCCGCAGGCGACTATGTGTTGCAACAGGCGGCGCGGATCATGGGTGAGGAAACCCGCGGAGACGATACAGTGGCGCGTGTCGGCGGGGACGAATTTGTAATTATATACAAAGGATTGACGGACGAGGGTGTTCTCTCTGCAATCGCCAGCAGGCTGATCGAACGGCTGCGGGAACCGATGATGTTCGACAACCTGTCGTGCCAGGTTTCGGCCAGTATAGGCACGGCGCTTTCGACCCAGTTTCCATCGCTTAAACCGGCTGAGATTTTGCATGCGGCAGACCTTGCCCTGTATGCGGCCAAGCGAAATGGCCGGTCTCGCCACTGTCTATATTCGCAGCTTGTGGATCACTCACACAGATAGGTTTCCCCCTAAAGGAACCGGCAAAGTGTATGTGGTCAGACGACTCTATTTCGATGAAGAAAAAGCTTTGAGAACGGACGCTATGTGTTGCTGCACCAGCGGCAGTTCACCTACAACCGGTAAAACCTGTCCCTTGAACTTGGCCTTGCTTAGTTCTTGCGGCACATCCTCAAGAACATGGCCACCCGTGCAGGCAAAAAATGGCAAACACAGGGTTTGGGCGCCGGTTCCTGCGGCGGCCACAGAAATCGAAGGGGCCTCTTCGACAAACCCAAGGCGCAGGGATCCAAGTGGAATCAGTTGCAACAAAGCGTCGCCGAATGCCGTTGCAACGGCGGATGGGTTTCTGCTGCGGCCCGATCCATGCGCAGCGATCACAAGGTCCGTTTCTTGTGACCGCCAGTCTTTGTCCTGCAGCGTTCCCTCAAGGGTTTGCGCGACCAACTGGGGCAATTTCGGGTCCGCGCCCAAGGGATCTAGAATAGGGTTTCGGCGGTCACCAATACGTTTTGGCAGCACATCTGTGACAAACCACCCTTTGGCCATGAATAGGGGATAGATGACGGCGTCGCCGGGAATCTTGTCCAGTGCGCTGTCAAGTGCCCCAGGGGCTGCCAGCGTTGCAGAATGAACCGAAACACCGGCACACAGGGCATTTACATCGGCCGCATAAGCCGCCAAGGCCGCTTCGGCTGGTTCTGGGTCAGAAGGTTGGCCATGGGTAACGATAAGGGCGTGTGTCATAAATCTGTCCTGTCCGCTTTAGCGATAGGTGCGCCGCGTCGTGTAAAAGTCAATCCGCCTGCCGCACCGTCAGCCCAATAGGGTCAGCCAAAACCAGACGCTCAGGATAGATACTGCCGTACCCAACAGAACAGAGGATGCAGCAACCCGTTTGGCGCGGCCATAGATGTTTGCAAAGATATAGGCGTTGAAACCAGGGGCCATGGCGGCTGTCATCACTCCGGACCGGAATAGATCCTGTGGCAGTCCAAGGGTGGATCCGAAAAGCCAGAAAAGGCTCGGGTGCAGCAGCAGAGAAACGCCGCAGACAAAGGCGATCGCCCTTAGGTCACCTTCGGGTCTGTATTTAACCAGAACGCCCCCAAGCGCGAATAGCGCGCCGGGAAGGGCCGCGCGGGTCACCAGGCCAAGGGCATCATCCACAACGGCTGGCACGCCGAGCCCGGACAGATTTACGATGAAACCCAGTGAGATCCCGACAATCAGAGCGTTGCGAAACATCGCGGTCAGGACCGAGCGAACCATTCGCGATCCTCCGTGACCCCGGTTCCGGATCACCTCCATTACCGTGATGCCTAGGCCGTAACAAAACGGCGAGTGAAAGGCGATGACGGCATAATTGCCCGTAAGGCTTTCAGGGCCATAAGCCCGTTCAGTAATCGGCAATCCCAGCAGGACGGAATTGGAGAACAGGCAGCAAAAACCGATTGCGACGCAATCCTCCCATTCGCGGTTGAAGATCAGTCGCGCGCCGAACAGGCCGGCACAAAAGCAAAGCGCAGCAGCAGAATAAAAGCTGATCAACAGCTTAGGATCAAAACTGACACTGAGGTCGAGATGTGAAATCGCAAGAAACAGAAGGCAGGGGATTGCAAAACCCTGAGTGAACTTCATCAGCCCATCAATGTGGTTTTCCTTGAAGTATCCAAGAAGAGTGGAGACGTAACCTGCTCCAATAACAAGAAAAACTGGAAGGATGACTTCAATGAGATTTTGCAGCATGTCAGCGTTCCGCAACAGTTTTCAGCGCGGGAAGGGATATCTGCATGATCTCGGCCAGGGCTCTACAGAGCCTGATGTATCACCATGCCGTCATAAGCAGGGGTGATGTTGTCTGCGGTTTCTGCGTCGACCGTGGTATAGTCAAGATCGATATGCATGTTGGTCAGAACCGCGGTTTTTGGTTGCAACAGGTCGATCCAGCCAAGGGTCTTTTCCAGATGCGCATGGGTCGGGTGCGGGGACCGGCGCAGCGCGTCGATCACCAGACAGTCCAGACCCTCTAATGTGGTCCAGGCATCGTCATATATCTCTGCCACGTCCGGCAGGTAGGCCAGATTGCCCATTTTGAAACCAAGCGCGTCGATTGAACCGTGGTTCACCTTAAAGGGGTGAAATGGGATAGGGCCTCCGGGGCCAGTGATCTCGAACGGGCCGTCGATTGTCTTGAGGTTGAGGATCGGCGGGTAGGGTGAGTTTTCGGGTTGGATGAAGGCATAGCCAAATCGGCCCAAAAGATCATTCTGGGTGTCACCATCAGCCCAGACCGGCACCCGTTCGCGCATGTTGAAGACAATCATGCGCAAGTCGTCAATGCCGTGGACGTGGTCGGCATGGGAATGGGTATAGACCACCCCGTCCAACCGCCCGGTGCCGGTGTCCAGTAGCTGGCTGCGCATGTCCGGCGTTGTGTCGATCAGAACCGTGGTGGTGCCTTCGGGCCCGTCACGCTCGACCAGCATCGAGCAGCGGCGGCGGATGTTCCTGGGGTTTTCGGGGTCGCAGTCGCCCCAGTGACCGCCAAGACGTGGCACTCCACCTGACGAACCGCAGCCCAAAATGGTGCAGCGCAGCGTGGTCATGCCGCCGCCTTGTAAGAGGCGACCTTGGTGAAAAGTCTTTCGAAATTGGCCTGCGTCTGCGCCGCGAAATCGGCATAGTCCATGCCAAAGACCTCCGCGCCTTTGCGGGCGGTGTGGGCGGTATAGGCCGGTTCATTCCGTTTGCCGCGAAACGGGGGCGGCGCCAGATAAGGTGCATCGGTTTCAACCAGGATGCGGTCTACTGGCGCATTTGCGAAAATATCGCGCAATTCCTGGCTTTTGGGAAAAGCGGCGATGCCCGACATGGACAGGTAAAACCCAAGATCCAGGGCGGACTGTGCCAGCTCGGCCGAAGACGAAAAACAATGCATCACACAGGAATAGGGGGCATTGCTGTGTTCTTCGGCCAGAATGCGGGCCATGTCTTCGTCCGCCGCGCGCGCATGAATGATCAAAGGCAGTCCGGTACGCTGGGCGGTCTCGATATGAACGCGCAGGGATTGCTGCTGAACCTGCGCACTGTCGGCGGTATAATGATAATCCAGCCCGGTTTCACCGATACCAACAAACTTGGGGTGCTGTGACAGTGCCACCAGCTCGTCCACAGTTGCCATCGGTTCATCGACTGCACTCATCGGATGCGTGCCTGCCGCGTAGAATACCGGCGCGTGAGCCTCAGCTATGGCGCGCACAGTGGGCTCGTTCCTCAGCCTGGTGCAGATCGTCACCATCCGGGTCACACCGGCTTCGGCCGCATTTGCGACGATCAAGTCCAACTGTCCTTCAAAATCGGGGAAGTCCAGATGGCAATGGCTGTCGGTGATTTGGGGGGTGTCGCTCATCTGTTCTGACCGGCGGTTTCCTCTATCTTGAACACCGTATCTAGGACCAGAGCGGCAGGGTCAAGGTTCACCGCCTGCCCGTGGCGGGCGCGGGCGGTGATCTGGGCTGCGGTTTCCGCCCAAAGGCGTGCCTGCTCCGGCGATTTGGACAAACGGGACAGGATATCACCTTCGTTTGGCGCGGCCTCTGGCAAGGGCGGGGCACCGGTCGCACCGGTCACCGCAAGCCGTGACAAGGCAATGTCGATCAGCGTCAGCAGCAATTCAAACCGCTCAGCCGCTCCGCGCTGTGCGGCGGCCTCGGCCAAGGCCAGAGCGCGTTGCCTGTCCATCCGGGGCAGGGTGCCCAGGATCGCGATGAACTCGGCATAGATTTCGAGCCCACCAAGATTTATCAGGCGGACGGCGTCCCCAACGGACCCGCTGGCCAGAGCGGCCAGATGGTCGGGGTTTCCAGTCAGCTCAACCCCGGTCTGGGTCAGTGCGGCGTTCATATCTTCCGCGTTCAGCGGCGAAAGGCGCAAGGTACGGCACCGGGATCGGATCGTGGGCAAAAGGCGGGACGGTTGATGCGAAATCAACAGCAGCGTCGTCCGCGCGGGCGGTTCTTCGAGCATTTTCAGTAATGCGTTGGCGGCGCTGACATTCATTTCATCCGCAGAATCTACGATGACGACACGGCGGCCCCCATCGGCCGAGGACAGGCCGAAGAACTTCCCAAGTTTGCGAATGTCGTCCACAACGATTTCATTTCGCAACCTGCCCTGATCGTTCACGGATCGTTTGATGGCGGCCAGGCCAGGCTCGGCACCCGCCAGAATACGATGAACAACCGGATGATCTGGTGGAATCTCAAGCGTTTCAGGGGGAGGTGGCGCGCCAAACAGCCCGTCCTCTTCGACAGCCGGGGTCGCCAGCAGAAACCGGGCGATCCGCCAGGCCAGCGTCGCCTTGCCCACACCTCGGGGGCCGGTCAGCAGCCAGCCATGGTGCAGACGATCAGAAGCATAAGCGCTAAGAAAGGCCTGCTCGGCCCCTGCCTGCCCAAACAGATGTGGCGTTTCGCGCGGATGAAGGGCACCGTGTGCCTGATCCGGGATCGGGATGTCGTTGTTCATCAATCGTCCGTCACAAGGCTTGCATGACGATATCTGTCACATCACGGGCAACGCTGTCCATGTCCCTATTGCCATCGACCAGGCGAAACCGGTCGGAAAATTCATCCGCCAGTTCCAGAAAACCGGCCCGCATCTTCTGTTGCAGGTGAATGCCGAAATCCTCGAACCGTTCTTCGGTGCCCTGCCGGCCCTTGGCCCGAGAGAGGCCGGTTTCAGGATCCATGTCGATCAACACGGTCAGATCCGGTTCACGTTTGATCATCAGCTTATGCAACTGATCGACCAAACCACGCAGGTCGCCGCGAGATAGGCCCTGATACATGCGGGTGCTATCGGCGAAACGGTCGCAGATGACGATCTTGCCCGCAGTCAAAGCGGGTTCAATGGTGCGTTCCAGATGGTCGCGTCGCGCAGCAGTGAACAGCAGGATTTCCGTCTCAGCTGACCAGCGATCGGGATCGCCTTCAAGAACCAGTCTGCGGATTTCCTCGGCCCCGTCAGAGCCGCCAGGTTCACGCGTCAGAACGACATCATGCCCGAGCCCGCGCAAATGCTCGGCCAGCAGGCGCGCTTGCGAGGATTTGCCCGATCCGTCAATGCCTTCGAAGGTTAGAAACAACCCGCCCGCCGTCACATCGCGCCCAACGGGTTACCGATGACATCTTTCGCAACAATGCCGCCAACTGTCATAATCCGCACGAAGAAACCGCCCTTTTCGACGCTTTCCGCTGCAACCAGGGGTCTGCGTATCTCGGGCAGGCCATCGGGCTTGATGACAAGCTCAGCGATTTCCTGTCCTTTGGCGATGGGGGCCTCAAGCGGACCGTCATAGACGATTTCGGCCTCAACATTCTTATCCCCGAGAACAGGCAGCAGCAGTGTCAAATCCTCTTGAGGGACAAGATCAACCGTTTTCGAAGTGCCCATCCAGATATCGGCTTGTCCTATCGGTTTTTCTGCTTCGGCAAGCTGCCTCTCGACAAAATTTCGAAACGACCAGTTAACGACGGCCTCAGCCTCCTCTGCGCGGCGGGCGACGCTGTCGAGCCCCGACAAAACGAAAATGACCCTGCGATCCCCCTGCTGTGCCGATCCTACAAGGCCATAGCCCGCTTCTTGCGTGTGGCCAGTCTTTAGCCCATCCGCACCAATCCCAAGTTTCAGTAAGGGATTCCGGTTACGCGAATTTGACGGCACCCGGTTGTCGAATTCGAACTCTTCCTCGGCGAACAGAGGGTAATATTCGGGAAAGTCGCTAATCAGATGGTCGGCCAGAATGGCGAGGTCACGCACAGACATCATGTGGCCTGCGGCTGGCCATCCGTTCGAATTCGCAAAGTTCGAATTATTCATGCCCAGCTGTTGCGCGCGTTGGGTCATGAACCGGGCAAACCCAGCTTCGGTTCCGTCCGGGCTGAGGGCTTCGGCGATAACAACACATGCGTCATTTCCTGACAGGACTATGATCCCGCGCAGCAGGTCTTCGACCCGGACACGGTCCTGCGTGTTCAGGAACATGCTTGAGCCCTTATAGCTGGTCGCATGTTCGGAAACCGGAAGTTCCTCATTCAGTTCCAGGCGACCGTCCCGCAGCGCTTCGAATGCTACAAACAGGGTCATGAGTTTGGACATGGACGCGGGCGGCAACGGCTGGTCTGCGTCTTTGGACAAAAGAACGGTTCCTGTCGTTTGGTCCATGACATAGGCAGCACGGGCTTGCGTATCGAAAGCTTGTGCGGGCAGGGCAAACATAGCCAAACCGAGGGTCAGTACAGATGATCGAAATGAGGACAGCACGAGGGGGACCTCCTTTTGCTTAATTCTTCACGGTATAGGCGTCAGAAAAGCCCAGATCTTTGACGTCGCTTTGCATTGCGTTTCGTTCCGCCCGCGTCAAAGTAGGACCAACGATCACCCTCCAAACAGTTTTGCCATTGGCTTCGAGTTTTTGAACTTTCGCAGGCAACCCGTTTCGCCGAATTTTCTCGGCAGCACCTTCGGCATTTTCTTCAACTGTGAAGGTGCCCACCTGAATAAACGGTTTTGAAAGCGATGAAACGGTGGTTGCCTCAGTGCTGGCTGCGGTTGCTGCCGGGGTAGGGGCGGCCTCTTCGATGGCCGCTGCAGCGCCCTCAATCGGGTCCAGAGGTGTTTCGGTGATTTCGTCGGCAGGCTTCTTTTGCCACCATTTCCGCTTCGGTGCAGCCTCGGTTGGCGGCGTGACAGTGGGATCGGTCAGATTTGCGGTTGGTGCTGGCTCAGGCGCCGCCTCGATAATCTCTGTTGCCGCCTCATCGGTCTTTTCTGCGGTTTCAGCCACGGCTGCAGCTGTCGCAGCACCAGCTGCGGCAACTGGAGCCTTCTTTTGCCACCATTTACGCTTGGCTGGTTTATCAACGTCTTCGGACACATCTGCCGTGGCCTGGCTATCGGTTTTCTTGTCCTGAGGTTCAACCGCCTCAGCCGTTGGGGTCTCTTCGGGTTCAGCGACCTCTTCGGGCTCAGGAGCTTTTTCTTCTACTTTCTCGGCAGGCTTGCGCCGCAGGGCAACAACTTCAACCCGAGTCGGTGCGCCTGCGAGGATACCCAGTTTTGCGGCGGCAGCCGAAGACAGTTGCAGCGCAGGGCCCGGCAGGTTGCGTTCACGGCGGAAAAGTGCGCCGGTTACGGATTTGTTGTTCTTTGTATTCGTTATCCGAACACGTTCAGGCTGTGTAACGTCCGGGTGCGCGACCCAGATTCCGCCCAACGAGGGGCGCCCATCCCACAATCCGGCTTCGGTGACCTTGAAGACATCAGGAGCTTCAACATCATCACGCGCGTTCCTTGTCGTATTGGGAAACAGCTCTAATTTGCCGTCGTCCTGCACGCTTTCGTCCGCCTGCTCGGTGGATGTTCCACCCGATGTCAGGGCCTCGTCGCACCCTGACAGAGCCGCAACTGTTATTACCAGAACCGCCAGTGCCCGCGGTTTTGCGCGTGTCGTGGTCGCTCGATCCATATTTGCAATCCCTTGCCTGAAAGGGGCCTCTTTCATCGTACCCCGCCGCCGATCGCTGGTTCTGAATTGCCAGCCTGTCACGGTCTTTCACGCAAAGCATAGCCTGCACGTTCGGCCATGGAAAGTCTGCTGCACAGGCTTCGGCAAGATTTCCCTATTTGGTCTTGCCACCGTTTAAAGATAGCCTTAGACCCGGCCCCACGCGGGGAGGTGGCAGAGTGGTCGAATGCGGCGGTCTTGAAAACCGTTGGGCGTGAGAGCGTCCCCAGGGTTCGAATCCCTGTCTCCCCGCCACTCATACCTGTCTCACTTCAGTTGTGTTTTCTGATCCGGAATTGTGCCGCAATTCCCGCGAGTTGGCGCATGCGCTTTCAATCAGAGACGGAGCAAACCGTACACTCAGAACGCAATTCAGGCCTCAGTCTCAGTGGCGCATTTTGGCGGGGTCGCTTTGGGAGGGATTTCCCTAATACCCGGCAATTTACAGGGAATTTTCGTGAGATGGGTCTGGAACCCAGAGTTTCTCCTCTCAGAAATGTATGTTTTTCAGAGGTCTATGCTGCAAATTCCCAAAAAGGTGGAGCAGGGAATTGTTCCCACGGATCAAGGAGGGCGAACCCTGTATCTGGGAGGCCGGTTCTTGAGGTGTCAAAAGTCGAACGACATTCCTGTTCGGCCCAATCAAGTGCGTGGGTAACGCTGACCAGACGCTTGAGTGTGAGTTCGGGCGGCCGGGTGCCGTCGAGAATCGCGACCTGAATCTTCGGTGAGAGAAAGGCAGTCAGGTCGCAACTCCCGATGAAGCGAGAGAAATCCTGGACTTGAAAGGAGGGGACCGCGTCGCGTTTTGAGGATAGGATGACTGACATCAACTCCCATCGAGCAACATATTTTTGGATTTCTGAAAACCCCAGGAGATCGAACCATGCGAGTGAGTGTTTTGACATTCAGCGCGCTTCTTACAGGATTTACTGCCGTTCAAGCTCATGCTCAGAACGCGGCTCAGGACATCACCAATCTTTTGCTCAGCAACCGGTCTGGAGACTGCGCGGACTATGCTGGAGTATATTCTGCTTCAGTGGAAGACGTCACGCGACAACAACAATTTCGGCCCATTGATTTCCGTTTGGCTGCGTGATTCATCGCGCTCAAATGAGCGGTGCACATGTCTGATCGGGCGCACCAAGGCCGGCATGAACACAAAGTTACATGCGGTTTGTGACAGATGAGCCCTTTTGCGCTATTGGTTCAAGCACAATGGCGAATGAAGCCCCTGGAATCTGTTTTTCACTGCCGGTTAGGTCAGCAACTACATTAGCGCGAGGGCATTGGTCAGCAGCCCGCCAAATGTCGAATGGTTGCTGGGTGAGCGCGGATATGATGCCGATTGGTTTAGAGAAGCGTTGAAAGACAAAGGGATACGCGCGTGCATCCCAGGCCGCAAACAGCGCAAGACAACTGTCCGATACGACAAGTGCCGCTTCAAACGCCGCAATCGGATTGAGATCATGTTTGGCAGATTGAAGGACTGGCGACGCGGTTCGACAGATGTCCCAAAGTCTTCCTCTCAGAAATCGCTCTCGCCGCTTTGGTCATCTATTCGCTTTGTGTCCTGAGCCTAATGCTTCCTATCTCGACCTCCCTTTTGCGTTTAGACGAAGCAACCGCGGCGAGAACGATGGCCAATGATTTTAGGTTGGTTCTTGCAGATGTTGAGGGCTCTCGGTCGTCTTCAATTGAACAAAGAAGCTCCCCCATGGCGCCACGAAACCCGTCGTTGAACCATTGTCCTTCGAGTGCAGGCCGCGCAATGCCATGCGCTGTCTCAAGTGTCACAGATTGCGTCGACAGATCCGGTCCAACTGATGTCAGGCTACCGGTCGTACCTGCAACGTATGTTGTATCGCGAGGCCCATAGGGAACGCCCCCGTCAAAAACCAGGCTTGCTTGGCCTTGGTCCAAACGAACCAGAGCCTGCGACATCAGAGGCACTTTGTTGGCCTGGCCGCGTGCAGATGTAGCAGTTGCAAAGACGCTTTCTGCTCTATCTCCGACAAGAGACGCAAGAAAGTCGAACCAGTGAATTCCAAAGTCGTAAAGTATCAGCTGGTCGATTTCGTCAAACGGGGTACCTGCAGTCCAGCTGTGATCCCAGTGAATTGAGATATGGGCCGACAGAACATCACCGATCAATCCGGCTGAAACCGCCTCACGCATCCAGGACAGGTGTGGGGCCCAACGACCGTTCTGGTTTACCCCTAGTTTAACGCCCTGATCATCTGCCAGCTTCACAAGGTCATTACCCAGATCGAGGTCGGTAACAAAAGGCTTCTGGCTGAGCACGTGTTTGCCTGCTTGCAGGGCAGCTCTGATGATTGGCACGCGATGTTCAGGGTGCAGCGTGACATCGACAATGTCGATCTCGCTATCGGCAAGAAGCGCCTCCCAGTCATTTTCGATGCGGGCAGACGGGCAGTAAACAGCAGCTTTCTCTTCAGCCTTCGCGCGCGTACGGTTCCAGATTGCAGCGACGTCCCAGCCTGCTGTTCGGTAGGCATCAAGATGGCTTGCAGAAATCCCACCCGTACCAATAACCCCGATCCGGGGTCTATAGCGTCGAGGCATTGGTGGAAGATACTGCAGATCCGGCGCATCGATTTCGTGCCGATGCGCAGATTTTAGTGCGTACTGGTCTGTATTGGCACTGTCTGAGGTCATGCGAGTAACCGAAGTGTTCGTTTTTCATATGCCGAGCGGAGCGCCGTATCGACGATCCGTTGCGCTGTCAGGCAAAGTGCTGGATCCAGTGGCCCTTTGACCGGGTTTTCTCTGGATATGCAGTCAAGGACGTACTCAATCGCATTTCGTTCACCTAACGGTAGCGGAGTCACTGGTATCTCGTGCCGGTCAGGTCGTGTGCGGGTTTGAACCGTTATGTGATCGGCATAATCGGGCGATGAAATGGTGCCGTCTGTGCCCACAAAGACGAATCCGCAAGTTGGTTGAGGTTGCGTTGTCCACGGGTCGGTGAAGGTGCCCCAGCGCGTTTCCATTTTTGAGAGCCCGGTTTCATAACGGCAAACGGCAATGGCGTGTTGATCGACCTCAATCCCCGGTGTCTCATCGACTGTGCATGTCACCTCGATCGGCTCCTTTCCCCCTAAATACCAGGTTCCAAGCGTCGCACCGTAGCCAAGGTAATCCAACAGCGACCCACCGCCCGATGCCCGCTTATACCACCATGAGTTCGGTTTCTGACGCTCAACCTCGTCCGGGGTGACTTCGACCTTGTCGGCCAGATGGTATAGGGGGCCGCGATTTCCGTCGTAGAAATGCACTTCGCGCAGGTTGCCGATCATCCCCTCATCAATCAACCGTTTGGCCGTGACGTGGCTTTCGACCCATCGTAATGGCCAGTTGACGATCAACTGCTTGTCGGTCCTATCCATTGCAGCCATCATGCGGCGCGCATCATCAGAAGATGCGGCAAAGGGCTTTTCGACAAAAACATGCAGGTCGTAAGAGGCCAGACGTTCGGTATATTCCGCATGCTGAGCCGTTGCCACGCAAAGAATTGCCATGTCGTAGGGTCCCGCAGCCATGCATGTGTCGAAGTCGGTAAAGATCCGATCTTCGGGAACGCTGAATGCCGTTGCCGCTGCCTTCATCTTGTCCCAATCAGGATCGAATATACCGGCGATTTCAGCGTCTGGATGATCGTGCACCATCCGAAGCAAGTCACCCATATGCATGTGATCGAAACTGATGCCGACGATCCGGAATTTGGCCATTGGAAACTCCCTTTAGCGCGTGCCGGTGATCCTGACGTAGAGTGCGGTAACTGCAAGAATGATCAACCCAAACAGGGCCGTGCGCGCACCTTCCGGCATTTGCATCAATGTTAGCATAGTATCCAGCACACGCAGAATAAGTGCGCCCACAATCGCACCTGCGAAACTGCCACGACCTCCGAAGATTGATGTGCCGCCAATCACCGCCGCAGCGACAGAGGGTAACAACAAGGGGTTGGCAAGGCTCAGCGAAGTTTGACGGATCATGCCGAGATAGAGCAAGCCAGCCAGCGCAGCGATCAAACTTGAAAGCACGTAGAGCCCCAGATAGACCTGCCATGCTCGGACCCCGGACAGCTTAGCGGCCTGCTCATTGGAGCCTAAGGCGAACAGCAGCCGACCAAATCCTGTATAGCGCATCAGCCACAGGATAAAGAGCGCAAACGGGATGAATACAAAAAGGCCGTTCGGCATTCCAGCGGTGCGGCCGGTTCCGAGCCAGGCAAGGAAGGCGGGAATTTCGGTGCCAGCATTGATAACGAGGCGTTGATAGACCTGCAGACATCCGGTGGCGATTAACCCCGATCCCAGTGTCATGATCAATGGATGGACCCGGACCAATCCCACACCGATGCCATTTACAACGCCCACAACTAGGCCAGCTGACAGCGCGATCAATACTGCAGGTGTCACGCCCCAAATCGCACTAAGTGTTGCGCAAACGAAGGCTGACACGGTGGCAACTACCCCGACCGAGAGATCAATTCCTGCGGTTAGCATTGTCAGCACCTGACAAGCCGCAAGCATCGCCAATGGAATTGCGAACTTGATCAGGTTGCCAACCCAAAAGGTTGAAATCAGCCCATCACGACCTGCTCGGACCGGGGTAACGATACCTGGCCGCAATACTTCCAGCACAGCGATCATCAGGACAAGGAAGACCAATAGCGGGATAATTGGGTTGTCGCGCAGATAACGGCCAAAGCGGACCATCGGTGGATCTATGGTGTCCATGCTCATCCGCGGGCTCCCTTTAGTGAAGCCGCCGTGCCCAGCATAACGACGAGAACCATAATCGTGCCTTCGATAATCGTGGTCACGTTTGGATCGACGGCCAGCAATGTCAGGATCGTCCGAATGATCCGCAAAATGAACACCGCGATGATCGGTCCAAGCAGACCGCCTTTGCCACCGCCCAGTACGACACCGCCCAGAACTACGGCCGCGACCGAGGCCATAAGATATGGCCCCGGTACCGGCTCTCCAATCCCGGTCAGCGCAGCGAGGCTTAGACCGCCCATGGCACAAAACAGCCCGCATAGCGCATAGGCTGCTATCTTTGTTCTTCCCACTGAAACACCAGAGCGGAAGGCGGCAAGCTCGTCTGATCCGGTGGCGTAGATCGATAGTCCGAGTTTGGAGCGCCGGATTGGCATCCAGACAACAGCGATGCCCAAGGCAATGACAAGCAGTGCCTTGGGCAGTCCGTTGAACAGAAAGTGACCGCGTATTGCCTGTTCCAGCCAATCTGCAGTCGCGCCGCCCGGAGTCTCAAGGATCAACAGCGCGACGCCTTCCCACACAAACAGCATGGCGAGTGTCACAACGATATCGGGCACGCGCGTTACAACGATCAAAAAACCATTGATCAACCCCATCAAAAACCCGACCCCCAACACGATAAACAAGGCCGGTACACCGGCCATGCGCTCCATCAGAACGGCTGCAGTCACAGCACAGACAGCCATCATAGACGCAACAGACAGGTCGATACCGCCGACGATTACGACGATGGCCATACCGGCGGTTGCGAAAGCAAAGGGCAGGGCGGCGCGGGCAATACTCTCCAGTCCTGACGCACCGAAAGTTGGTTGTATCAATTTTGTGATGGTCAAAAGGACCATGAGAAGAATCGCTAACCCCATGACCCATGCGTGTTTTCGGATGGCCACGCTCACGCCGCGCCCTCCGTCTCGGTCAGGCCATAGGCAGCACGCATCAGTGTTTGTTCATCCGCGTCAGCGGCATCAATCACATCAACCACGCGACCGTTGAAGATTACGACCGCGCGGTCACAGGCAAGTGGGATTTCTTCCAACTCGGACGTGTAGAATAGAACCGCCGCTCCCTGATCTGCCAACTCACGGACAAGCGGGTAAATCTGGCGTTTTGTGCGCACATCGATGCCACGAGTCGGATCGAATAGAAGCAGGGTTTCGACACCTGTCGCGAGCCAGCGACCAATGGTGACTTTCTGTTGGTTGCCACCTGAAAGCCTTTGCACCTCGCCCTGCGCGCGTGTGTCGATCTGCAGTTTCTCGACCGCATAAGCGACCCGATCGCGCTCATGCCGCAATTTTATTGGTCCCCAGTTCTTGAGCCGGGCAGAAAATGGCAGAGCGATGTTTTCTTTAACTGACCTTTGCGCCAGCAGAGCGTCTGAACGATCGCCCGGAACGAAAGTTATCCCGACGGCAATGGCGTCGGCGGGGTGGGCGAAGTTTACGGGCTTTCCATCAACTTCCATCGATCCTGAAGACGGGCGATCAAAGCCCGCCAGAACCTCAAACAGTTCATCCTGCCCCTGACCCTCAAGCGCGACCACCCCTAGGACCTCGCCGGGGAATAAGTCGAACGAAACATCCGAGAAACTGGGCTCAAAAGCCAGTGACTTAATGCCTAGGCGCGGTGTCTTGGCCTGTGGTTCATTTGCTCGAAGGATCTGACGTGTTCCAATGTCAATCTTCTGACCCAGCATCAATTCGACCACGCGTTCTTCTACGCCGGGTTCAATGTCAAGATCTCCGACAGTCATGCCATCCCGCAACACAGTGGCCCGATCGCACAGTTCCGAAATCTCGGTGAAACGGTGAGAAACATAGATCACACCCATCCCGTCATTTGCTTTGCGCCTTACGGTCTTCAATACGCGTTCAACCAGATCCGTCGGCAGCGCCGCGGTCATTTCGTCCAGCAAGAGGACATCTGGTTCAACTGCCAGCGCGCGTGCCAGATCGAGGATGCGCAGCGTAGCAAGTGGCAGGTCGCCAATCATTGCCGATAGTTTCAGGCCTTCGATGCCAAGTTCTGTAACCCAGTTTTGAAACTGATCGACAGGTGTGTCTGTCAGCCGAAGATTGTCGGATACGTCGAGATCAGGAATGAGTGAGGGTTCTTGATAAACCGGCACCAAACCGGAACGGCGCGCCTCGGCGGGGCTTCCGACAAACGCTTGTTTGCCTCTGATCAATACCTGACCAGCGTCGGGTTTAAGGGCACCGGTAATGATCTTGACGAAAGTGGACTTGCCAGCGCCATTTGCGCCCATCAAGGCAACGATCTCGCCTTCGGCAACCGTGAGGTGCGCATTGGTCAACGCCCGTACGGCGCCAAAACTTTTGGCCACGTCAGACGCGTCGAGAAGTGGTGTGCTGCTCATGGAAGTCCTTGAATGCCGAGTGGGTTGGATTTGCCTTCCGCCCAGCTAAAGGCGGAAGGCCAGTCAATTCGGATCAGCCCTCGCCGGGTCCCTTACAGTCGATGATTTGTTCCATCGTGTAATCGGTCCAGCCGGGAACGGTCACTGATACGGGCCACTCTGGGTCAAGGTTAGGATTCTGAGCCGCTGTGATCGTTTCACGGCCAGCGTCCGTCGCATTCTCCCAAAGCACAGGATCTACAAGAACGGTTTTGTTCTCAGGTGCCTTGCCGTTCAGAATGTCGACAGCCAGAGCAATGCCTGCGCCGCCGACTGAGCCAGGATTTGTCACGGCCGCGCCGTTCAATCCCTCAACCTCGGTCAGATATTGAACAAATCCTGCGTTGTCTGCGCCAACGATCGGAACCAGGGGAGCGCCGGATTCAGTGAACGCGTCGACAATTACATTGTCGATGCCGCTGGTCCAGACACCGTCAAACGGGATGCCGGTGGCCAGGTAATCAAAGATCTGTTGCTTGCCCTGGTCTTGCTGCCAGCCGGTGAAAACTTCATGCACCACATTGATATCGGGGTGTTCTGCCAACGCGCGTTTAAAGCCGTTGTCGCGGTCAGTATCCGCCGAAACCCCAGCAATGCCACGCATATAGACAACGTCACCTTTGCCACCAAGCTGTTCAAACAACCACTTGGCGCCAAGATAGGCGTATTCTTCTTGATTGTTTGAAAGAATGTAGGCGCCTTCAGCCGAAACGCCGGCATCCACAGCAACAACTACGATGTCCTGAGACAGCGCCTTTTCCAGTGCCGAGTTTAAAGCATCGGGGTTGGATGGGTTCAGCACGATGGCGTCTACACCCGCTTCAATGAGGTTGTTGATGTCTTCCAGTTGCCCGGCTGAATCGGTGTTGCGATGCGCAACGATCAGGTTCGTCACATCGGCTTCGACCAGAGCTTGCGCACGCATGGCGCAGATCATCTGTTCGCGCCAACCATTACCTTGAACGGTGTTGGACACTCCGATTGTGTATTGCTTGTGCCCGTCAGCCATCGCCACAGTTGAAAGAGACGCTGAAACTGCAAGAGCAGCAACACCATAAAGTAGGTTCTTCATTTTAGTTTCCTCCCAGTTTTAGTCATTTCAAATTTGATAATTTCTTCACTTGATGAATGGTGACAGGACATCCCGGGCCAGCAGAAAACCCCGCTTGATCTTTTCGTCAGTCCCTTCGAACAATCTGTCTTCATGTTCGATAATGATCGGACCGTCGTATCCTGCGCGGTACAGGCCGGAAAAGAAACCGGACCAGTCCACATCGCCCAGCCCGCAAAGCCGTGGGATTTGCCATCCCATGCCGGTAGACATCACACCGTTCTCATAAAGCCCGTCCTTATCAACCATCACGTCTTTGGCATGGACATGAGCCATGTATGGGCCAAATTCTTTGATGAACCGTTTTTGATCGATGAACTGCCAGATCAGATGTGAAGGATCGAAGTTCATGCCAACCGCATCGCCCCATTCCTCGAATATCCGCCGCCAGATTCTTGGCGAGTAAGCAATGTTGTGACCCCCGGGCCATTCGTCATAGCTGAAGATCATCGGGCAGTTTTCAAAGCACAGACGTACTCCAGAGTTTTGAGCGTGCTTCACGATCGGGTCGAAAATTTCGGTGGCACGCTCCCAGTTCGCGTCGAGATGCAGAGTGCGATCTCCGCCGACGAATGTGTTGACAACTTTGATGCCCATCACACCAGCGGCGGTGATTACCCTGTTAAGATGCCCAATAACTTCAGCCCGATGCTCTGCATCGGCGTGGAGCGGGTTGGGATAGTATCCCAGACCTGAAATCTCGATCCCCTGATCGCCGAGTTGCCCGACAATTTCATTGCCCTGATCCGCGGAAAGGCCATCTACGTTGATGTGGCTGGTTCCCGCATAGCGCCGTTGTTCGCCACCTGAAGATGGCCAGCAGGCGACCTCCATCGCCGAAAACCCATTGGAACCGGCCCAGGCCGCCACCTCAGTCAATTGAGAGTTTTCGAATGGTGCAGTCAGTAAGCCCAGTTTCATGTCATCGCCCTCAAATCTCGCTCAAATCGACCCAGCGGCTCTCACTCGCCGATTTCACGACGGCATCGCAGAACTGCATCTCGTAATGGCCGTCCTCAAATGTGGCCCATGTGCTGCCTTGTTGCCGCCCGCCTGCGATGACGTCGGCATAGACCGCCCGGAAAAAGTTGAAGAATGAATCTGCGAACCCTTCAACATGCCCGGGCGGCAATGTGGCGGCTGCGATCCCCGGACCGTTCATCAAGGTGAAGTCACGCATCAGGGTCTGGTTGGGTGCGTCACGATGCCCAATGAACAGGTGGTCGGGTGTTTCGCTGTCCCAAGCGGCGCTGGCTTTCCCCCCGGCGATGTCCCATTGCAATGAGTTCTTTCGGCCCATGTTCACCTGAGACGTGCTCATCACGGCCCGCGCTCCGTTCTCATATCGGATAAGGATCATGGCAGCATCGTCGGTATCGATGCGCACAGTCTCGGTTTCGCCGGTTCCGCTGGTAAATGTCTCAACCGGGCCAAGAGGTTTCTGGCGTTCCGGAAGGAAGGTTGTCAGCTCTGCAAAGACAGAGGTCGCCTTCAACCCTGTGACGAAGCTGGTCAGATCAACCCAGTGCGTTCCGATGTCACCAACCGATCGCAGCGCGCCGCCCACTTCGCTTTCCAACCGCCAATTCCAGTCTGTGGGTTTGGCCAGCCAGTCCTGATGGTAGTGCCCGGTAACAAAACGGATATCACCCAGATCCCCGGCCATGACCATGCCATGGGCTTGTTGGTTCAGCGGATAAAAGCGAATGTTGTAACAAACCGCTGCAATCTTGCCAGAAGCCTTGGCAAGGTCGACCATTTCAGCGCTTTCAGCGGATGTCATGGCAAGGGGTTTCTCGCAGATGACGTGTTTGCCCGCAGCCAGGATTGATTTCACTTGCGGATAGTGTGCGTGGTTAGGGGTCGTTACGTGCACTACATCGATGTTTTCATCCGCCAACAGATCCTCCAGAGAGTCATAAGCCCGGGCTACGCTCATTGCCCGCGCTCGTTCCCTTCCGCGCTCTGGCGATGACCCAAGAACACCTCTTACGTCCACGCCCAGACGCCGAAGCGCCTGAACGTGCACTGTTCCTATGAAGCCGGTCCCGATCACCGCAGCGCGGATTTTTGCGAAGTCACTCATCGTGCGCTCCTGTCAAACAACCGAATACCCTCCGTCCACGATCACGCAGGCACCGGTCACAAAGGCTGCCGCATCGGATGCGAGAAACAAGGCTGTTCCAGCGATATCTTCTGGGTGACCCCAGCGTGCCAAGGGTGTGCGTGCTTCTACAGCTGTTGAGAAACTGGCGTCTTTTCGGGCTTTCGCCGATTGCTCGGTCACAATGAACCCGGGCGCGATCGCATTCACCCGAATACCGTCTTTGGCCCACGCAATCGCCAGTGATTTTGTTAGTTGTTCCACGCCGGCTTTTGACGCGCCATAGGCTGGGTTGAGCGGTGAACCAAAGCGCGCATACATGGAGGCCACATTTATGACGCGCCCTTTCGCGACCGAAAGGGCAGGGTGCAGCGCTTCGGCGCAGCGAAAAGACCCGGTCAGATTTACGTCCAGCACGTGGGAAAAGAACTCAGGTGCCATTTCTTCACCGCGTCGAGTCACCGCCGCACAGTTTACCAAGACGTCAATATGGTCGCGTGTGCTTGCGAAATTGTAGACTTCGTCGGTGTCGGTTACATCCAGTTGAATGTAGTCAAACCGGGCGGCGTCCTCTTCGACGCATTGCGGTTCCACACCGGTAATCTCCACTGTGGCACCCGAGTCCTGGAATTCTCTTGCAATAGCGGCACCAATGCCGGCTCGGCTGGCACCGATCACCAGGACCTTTGCCCCGGCAAAGTCGAATGTGACCTTCGAAACCATCAAAGAACCTGGCTTTTGTTGCGTTTGAATTCGGATGCCATCAGGTTCCCTCGTTTGGAGAAATCGTTACTGCAATCGATTACATTATGGGAAAAACCTACTTTCCAAATTGTGTAATCGATTACATAATCGGCATCACATGAGATTCGAGTCAAGCCAGAAATCGACTGCCAAGCAATGAGCAAGATACCCAAACCCGCCACAATACAGGACGTCGCACGTGTTTCGCAGGTGTCGACAGCTACTGTCAGTCGTGTTCTGTCCAATCCCGATCTGGTGTCAAAATCAACACGTGTTGCTGTTTTGGAAGCTATTCGCGAGACGGGATATCGCGTTAATCAGGCAGCCCGAAACCTGCGGATGAAAAGGGCGGGGGCCGTACTGATCCTTGTTCCCAACCTCGGCAAACCTTTCTATTCGGGCATACTTGCCGGTATCAGTGAGGGGTTTGCGGGCTCGGACTATGCAGTTCTGATTGCCGATACCGAAAGTAATCCGCTACAGGAAGAAACTCTTGCCGGGTACTTTCGAGACGGCCGGATAGATGGCGCAATCTCTTTGGATGGTGGCATTCCTTCGACCGCACTTCAGCAATGCGTCACATACGGCGCCGGCGACCGCATAGTATTTTTGTGTGAATGGGTGGAAGGCGAGGCCTTTCCGGTGATTTCCAGCGACAACGCCGAAGGTGCGCGATTGGCGATCAGGCACCTGCATGATTTGGGCCACAAAAAAATCGCGCATGTTACCGGTCCCGACGGGAATGTTCTGACGACCGCTCGGCGTAAGGGCGTGGTCGAAGAACGGACACGCTTGGGGCTTCCAGCGCGGCCCGAGTGGATTATCAGGGGAGACTTCTCGCTGGAATCCGGACATGAGGCCGCCAGACGAATACTTGCGATGGATGAGCGCCCAACGGCGGTGTTCTGCGCTGCGGATATGGTTGCCTTTGGGTTGATTTCTGGGCTGGTCGCGGGTGGGTTGAAGGTGCCCGGTGACATTTCGGTTGTTGGTTTCGACGATATCGAAATGTCAGGATCTTATGTTCCGGCTCTGACAACAATCCGACAGGACCGACACCAACTGGGACGCCGTGCGGCAGAGGTTTTGCTGGGCCAGTTGGCGAACACTGGCAAAGCGCTTCCAATGAAATCAGCGCTTCCCGTAGAGCTTGTAACACGGGCGAGCTCCGCGCCGCCCAATTAGCGAAGTCAAAATTCAGGCGCCTTTGCTATAGTCTACGAAGAAGCGGGAGGCGCTGTGAGCGATGGAGAAAGGGGAAATGAGTAAGTCGACCATACCCATTGGCTCTGAACTCACTGCTCGGGATTATTCCCTGACTGGTGCGAATACGCGTCAAGCGATAGAAAACGGTCTGTCGGCCGCAGAGTGGTACCACAGCGATGTTCCTCGTAAGAAGCTGAAATCGCTTATGAAGCGCAGGGATGCGCCGGCCATTCGTGACACAGTGATCTGGATCGCTTTGCACTTTGTATTTGCGGCTGGCGGTTTGTACTTCTGGGGTAGCTGGCTTTGCGTGCCTTTCTGGTTTGCATACGGTGTCGTGTATGGTTCGGCCTGCGACAGCCGTTGGCACGAATGCGGACACGGAACAGCCTTTCGAACCCGATGGATGAACGACGTCGTGTACCACATCGCGTCCTTCCAGATCATGCGAAACCCGGTCAATTGGCGCTGGAGCCACGCGCGGCATCACACCGATACACTCATTGTTGGCCGCGATCCGGAAATAGCGTGGATGCACCCGATCAGCCTGATCCTGAAGGCGTTTGCATTTGTAGGGATTTTTGAGACCTGGACTTCACTCAAAACTCTAATGCGAAATGCCACGGGGAACTTGTCGCAAGAAGAGCAGGATTACATTCCGGAAAGCCAATGGCCCAAGGCGGTCTTTTGGGCGCGGGTTCACATTGCGATCTACGCCGCTGTATTGTTGATTTCATTTGTTTTGCTTGTCTCCGGGGCCGCATGGAAATCCCTGATCCCCATACTCTTGATCGGAGGTCCTCGGGTCTATGGGTGCTGGCATTTTGTAATGACGGGGTTGCTTCAGCATGGAGGGCTTGCGGAGAACGTTCTTGATCACCGGTTGAATTCCCGCACACTATATATGAACCCGATAAGTCGTTGGGTCTACTGGAACATGAATTACCATATTGAGCATCATATGTTCCCGATGGTTCCGTATTACTCTCTTCCAGCGCTTCATGATCTGATCAAGGATGATCTGCCGCCGCCGAATACTTCGATTTGGGACGGCTACAAAGAAATGATGGGTTCCGTCATGAAGCAGCGTGTTGACCCGAGTTACGCCATACGAAAGTCTCTCCCGCCGACGGCCCGCCCATATCAGGAACATTTTCACTTGGCAGTTCCGGAGAGAAACACGGGGTTAGAAATCGGTGATCGAGGAGGAACGTAATGCCTTGGGTTGACGCATGCGCCGTAGACGATGTTGAGGAAGAAGATCTCATTCGTTGGGACCACGACGGTAGAACCTACTTGATTGTTCGCAGTTTGGACAATGAGTTCTATTGCACCGACGGCCTCTGTACACACGAACAAGTGCACTTATCGGACGGTCTGGTGATGGACAACGAGATAGAGTGCCCCAAGCATAATGGGCTATTCGACTATCGCACGGGCAAAGCTTTGAGGGCACCCGTATGCGAAGATCTTCGCACCTACGAAACCAGAGTAGGAAATGGTCGCGTTATGGTATTGGTGGAATGATTTTTTGGGCTAGGAGTGGTTAGTGATCGAGCTGTCTGCAACAGGTATCCGGCTTTCATTCGACTTGCAGTTGGGGTTGATCGAGAGTTTCAGTGTGTACGACGGTGACGCTGAGATTTCACCGCTACATCGCGCACCTTGGGTCGGCACAGACGAAGTTATGCCCGAAGGTATAGCACCTCATTTGGAAAAACTCGGCGGTGATTTCTTTTGCGCCCCATTCGGGTCAACTGAGGGGACATCGCCGCTGCATGGGTGGCCAGCTAACTCTCGTTGGAGACTTGAAGAAAAGACCGACAGCTATTTGCGCGCTGAGCTCGACAGAACGGTCTATGGAGCTAGGCTGCAAAAAGAGATTACACTGCATCCTGAGCATCCATTCGTCTACCAGCGTCACACTTTCATTGGTGGCGACGGCGCGATGCCGGTTGCAAATCACGCAAATGTATCCTTGCCCAATGGTGGGATCATTCATACCTCTCGAAAGCAGTGTTGGAGAACGCCTAAGGTTGAACAGGAAGTTGATCCGGCCTTAGGCTATTCAGCGCTTAGATATCCGGCTGAAAGCCAAACGTTGGCGTCTTTTCCCGGGAAAGACCGCGAAGTGAATCTGTCAAACTACCCATGGTCTCCACAGAGTGAAGACTTTGTTGTTGGATTGGATTCGCCTGAAGAGAAATTGGGTTGGACCGCGGTAACTCGCCCCGTGGAGGGCGACATGTTCCTGTCGCTTAAATCGGCTCAGGCTTTGCCGATGACGATGTTGTGGCATTCGAACGGTGGTCGATATTATGCTCCTTGGTCGAGCCGCCACTTCGCCTGCCTTGGGGTTGAGGAGGGGGCCGCTTCGCCCATCCTGGGAAATGTCGAAAACAGTTTCCCGAACGATCACGGCGTCATTCATCTAAACCCCGATCGCCAAGTTGAGGTTACACATGTCATCGGGGCGCTTCGTTGGTGTAGTGGAGCCAGGGTGATTGCAGTTGAAACTCTGGGAAACCAACTTTTGATCCGAGGTACAGAAAATCAGGAGATTCTTGTGCCATTCGATCCGCAAGCCCTGAACATTTGAACGGGTGGTGCAGGGGAAATTGGCTTGAGACAGGCAGGGCAGTTTCGTAGCTTCGCTTGATGACAAAAACGCTCACTTTTTTGCTGCTTCAAAACCAACCCTGAGATCATTCGTCTAGCAGTGATCGTGTACGTTCGATTCTGGTTGAATAGGTTTGGCCCTATCTGTGCCGCAGAAAATAGCCGAAAACGCATAGATCGGATGCGATGTTTCGCGAACTGGTAGCGGCATCTAAATAAGGTTATTGTTGAAGATCAACGGCAAGCAATATCACCTGTGGCGGGTAGCCGACCATGAAGGCGAGGTGCTGGATATCTATGTCACGAAGCGCCGGGATCGTGTTGCGGCCTTTCTACACTTGAAGAAAGCGATGAAACGATACGGCCAGTCAGGTTTCGTCGTCACTGACAAGTTGCACTCTTACGACGCGGTGATGAAAGTCATAGGTAATGCCTCAAGGCAAGAAACTGGCCGTTGGAAGAACAATCTTGCTGAGTATTCACATCTTCCGTCGGCGAAAAGAACGTGCGATGCTCTGCCTCCGGCAAATGTGATGTTTGCAAAATTTTGCCGCAGACGACACTTCCGTCCATAGTCACTTCAATCATGAACGGCAGCTTTACTCACGCGACAAGTTCAAACTCAGTTGTACTGCCGCCCTTTCGGCGTGGAGCCAATTTAGTTTCGCCTAATTTTTAGCTTTCTGAGGTAGACTGAGACTGGTTCGAATTTGCCTGACAGCACGGCCACTCAGCCTGTTTCACCAAGCAACCTGCGATTTCTTTCTTCTGCAAACGCAGATTGGCTTCGCTGCAAGAATGTGCGTCGCGCTGCAGATCCTTCGAGAATATTTCCCACGAATAAGGGTCAGTTGCCCTGATTGCGGGCTTCCAACCGTTCAAGGTTCACAACGGTCGACAACATCAACCTGTCATGGCTCCAGTCGTCTACAGGCTGCAATGACGCAGCGCCTAACGCCAATGTCACAGCAAAAGCTGCGCTTAAGGCAAAGAACAGAGGGGGCATTGTGGGTTGGATTGCAGGGGCATCTGCCAGGGCAATCACACGTTGACGCAAGACGCGTTTGGCCTTGCCCCCTTTAACCAAAGCCACATTCAATACACGCGGGCTGCCGCGCATTACTGTATTGGAGCAATAGTTCAGCAGGCAGGAGGTGTATTCGACCGCGTTGATTCCACGGCGCGAAACGACGGATTGATCACAGGCCAGCTCGCGCAGCCGATCGAATTGAAACTTGAGAATCAGATATGCCGGGTTCCAGAACAGGAACGGCCGCAAAAGCTCGAACCCCAGTTCCCATTCAACATCGGCAGCCCTGACATGTTGCAGCTCGTGTGCAAGGGCAAACCGCATATCGCTGGGGGTGTTGAGCAGATGGCTGGGCAATACCACATGCCTGCGCCACAAACCGCGAACGGCGAAGGGGACTGTGACCCGGTCGGACAGGCGGATATCGACCTTTTCCGAGCTTCGCCACAGATAGCTGGAGCGAACAATGCCTCGGATTGCCAACCCGTCACGGATAATGCGCAGGATGCAGACCGCAGAATAGAGCGCCATTACCACCAAGATTGCCGATATAATCGGGTTTTCGCCTGAGAGGGTCTGTTCGATCCACCTTTGCCGGGTATTTAGCAGGGCCTCGAACTGGGTGGCGGGCATGGCGATATCGCCACGCAGATAGGCGGCAACCGCAAGATCCCCAATGGCGACCCCGCTTTCAACGGAATACATCGCCATGACCAAACCAGCCCCGATTGCCAAAAGGGGGCTGAGCAGGACGCAAAGACACAGAATTTTCAATGCGCGTAGCTGTGCAACAAACCCGTGTCGCATCTGCGTCATTGAAACCACGTATCTTGCCGCGATCCATACAATAGCCGCTAGGGCAAGAACCAGATTCAGTTCGAGAAATGCGTCGAGAACCGGTTTAACCGCTGTCATTTTGCAGTCTCCTCTCTACCAGTGCCCGAATATCCTCAAGATCTGCCTCGCTCAGACCGGCGTCATCTACCAACCGTGCAACCAGCGTGGCTGGTGTGTCATCGAACAGGGTTCGTGACAGGTTCTGCAGTGAACGCGCCTGATACCTATCCTTTTCCAGAAGCGGCGTATAACTTAGGGTCTTGCCGTTTTTGCGACTTTCTACAAAGCCTTTTTCGTCAAGAATGCGAAGGATTGTGGCCCCTGACGTATAGGCCAGGTTCCGATCTGGTGGCAGCCGGTCCAGTACATCACGCACCGAGCCCTGACCCAGAGCCCAGAGTTCGTTCATGAACTCCAGTTCGACCTCGGTCAGCAGGTTTGTCGTCTTTTTCTTTCGCATTGATCCCAGTGCCGTCATTTTACCTGTGCCTGACAGACAAGCATCCTTTGATGGTTTCGCAAAGCTTAAACTTTCCAGAACACGAAAACGCCCCAGCCGATGGACAGGAACAGCGGTGTCCAGACCGGTTGCCCGACTAGCCCTAACCAGGCCAGAAAAATATAGGCTGCCCCAAGCAATGTGATGAACAGCCGGTCGCCCAATGTGGTGGTCAAGCCCAGAACGCCGCGCCGTTCAATCCCGTCGCGGAATTTGAATCCTTCCAGCAGACCGATCAGCGCGATGGCTGAAAAGATGCCGACAAATACGGCCAGGGTCGCTGGTGTCCACGCCATCCAGAAATCTGGCCACAAGGGCGCAGTCCAGGAAAACTCTTTTTCTTCGGGCTGACCCACACTTCCCCACCCGGCCTGTGCTTGCGCCAAGGCCGAACCCGGGATCAGAAGGGGGATCAAAAGCAGTTTACGCATATCGAACCTCATACACGCCCCATCGCGAAACCACGCGCGATGTAGTTGCGGACAAACCAGATGACGATGGCGCCGGGGATGATGGTCAGCGTCCCGGCGGCGGCCAGCAGGCCCAATTCGTACCCGGCGCTGGACGCGGTTCGGGTCATTACGGCAGCGATGGGTTTGGCCTCGACCGCTGTCAGAGTCTTGGCCAACAGCATTTCGACCCATGAGAACATGAAGCAGAAGAATGCCGCGACGCCTACACCCGCTTTGATATTTGGCAGGAATATCGTGACGAAAAAGCGCGGAAAGGAATACCCGTCGACATAAGCGGTTTCGTCCAACTCCTTGGGGATGCCACGCATGAACCCTTCCAAAATCCACACCGCTAGCGGCACGTTAAACAGCGTATGCGCCAGCGCCACCGCCAGATAGGTGTCAAACAACTGGATTGACGAATAGAGCTGAAAGAACGGTAAGGCGAACACCGCAGCCGGTGCCATCCGGTTGGTCAGCAGCCAGAAGAACAACTGCTTGTCCCCTAGGAACCGATAGCGTGAGAACGCATAGGCCGCTGGCAGGGCGACACAGACGGAAAGTACCGTGTTCAGCGTCACATAGGTGATCGAGTTGATGTAGCCCCAATACCACGTCGGGTCTGTGAAGATCGTGATGTAATTTTCCAGCGTAAAGGTCTGCGGGAACAGAGAAAAACCCGACAGGATCTCGTTCGTGGTCTTGAAGGACATCGCCACCAGCCAATAGATCGGCAACATCAGGAACGCGATATAGAGAATCGGGATGAGGGAGCGCTTTTTCATTCGGCGTCATCCTTTGTCATCAGAGTGTAGAAGACCCATGAGACCAGCAGTGTGATGGCGAAATAGATCAAGCTCATCGCAGCCGCAGGGCCAAGGTCGAACTGTCCCAGCGCGATCTTTACAAGATCAATCGACAGTAAGGTGGTCGAGTTTCCGGGACCCCCGCCAGTCAAAACGAAGGGTTCGGTGTAGATGTTGAAACTGTCCATGAACCGCAGCAGGATGGCGATTGTCAGAACCGTCTTCATCTTGGGTAACTGGATATACCGGAACACTGACCACGGGCTGGCACCGTCGATCTTGGCCGCCTGATAATAGGCGTCCGGGATCGAAACCAGGCCCGCGTAGCACAGTAGAACCACCAGCGAAGTCCAGTGCCAGACATCCATGACGATGACAGTGATCCAGGCCGACAAGGGCTGCTGCGTCATGTCATAATTGATGCCCAGAACGTCATTCAGAAAATACCCCAGCAGGCCGATTTTTGGCAGGGTAAAGATGTTCCACATCGAGCCGACTACGTTCCAGGGGATGAGCATCGGCAGAGCCATCAGCACCAGACAGACCGGCACCCAAAAGCCTTTGCGCGGCATCGACAGGGCAACAATGATGCCCAGCGGCACCTCGATGATCAGGATCATGAAGGTAAACAGGAACTGTCGCCCCAAAGCGGCCTGAAAGCGGTCGGAGCGCAGGATTTGTTCGAACCATCCCAGCCCTTCCCAGAAGAACTGGTTATTGCCGAAGGTCTCCTGCACCGAGTAGTTGACCACCGTCATCATTGGCACCAGCGCGTTGAAAGCGACCAGTGCCAGAACCGGCAGGACAAAGAACCATGCTCTTTGGTTTATTGTTCTCATTGGGCCCGCTCCTGCGTTGCGATCCAGCCGTCGCGATAGACGCGGGACTGCTCGGGTTTGAATTGCAGAAAGACCATCGAGCCTTGTTCGGGCGCATTGTGTTCGGTGACGGCCTTGATCGGCGTGTTCCCAACCAAGGCACTGACCACGTAATGGCGCCCGATATCGGCTACTTTGGTGACATGTGCCGGTATGCCGGATTGGCCGAAGCCTACATATTCCGGGCGTATTCCCAGATCGGTGCGACCACCTTCACCATGGGTCGGACCTTCCAAGGCCACCTCATGCCCTTCGAAAATAGCGCGATCGCCCTTGGTCTCGCAGGGTAAGACATTCATGCCGGGCGAGCCGATAAAGTGACCAACGAATGTATGCTGAGGCCGCTCGAACAGTTCAACCGGCGTACCGATCTGAACCACTTCTCCATCCTGCATGACCACGACTTCATCAGCAAAAGTCAACGCCTCGGTCTGGTCGTGGGTGACGTAGATCATTGTGGCTTTTACGCGCTGGTGCAGCTCTTTCAACTTGGACCGCAGTTTCCATTTCAGATGCGGGTCGATCACGGTCAGCGGCTCATCAAACATCACCGCATTCACGTCATCGCGCACTAGTCCGCGCCCCATCGAGATTTTTTGCTTGTTGTCCGGGCTCAGGCCAGAGGCTTTGGTGCCCAGCATATCCGCGACATCCAGCATTTCGGCAATCTCATCAACACGCCGCTTGATGGTTGCAGCGTCAACGCCCCGGTTTTTTAGAGGAAAGGCTAGGTTCTCGCCTACGGTCATCGTGTCGTAGATCACTGGAAATTGAAAAACCTGCGCAATGTTGCGCTGATCAGGGGGCAGGGCGGTCACGTCGCGGTCATCAAACAGGATCTGCCCCTCAGAGGGCGTCAGCAGGCCCGAGATGATGTTCAGCAGCGTAGACTTGCCGCAGCCCGATGGCCCCAGCAGCGCATATGCCCCACCATCGCGCCAAGTGACGTCGATTTCCTTCAGCGCATAATCCTCGGGGCCTTGCGGCGATGGCATATAGCTGTGTCGAAGGTTTGAAAGCTTGATCTGTGCCATGTCAGGCCACCCTTTTGCCGTCTTGGCCGAAATACCGGCAATGGGCCGGATTCATATAGAAACTATGGTCTTCGCCAACCTGATAGGGATGTACGCCCGCCGCCAATGAAACCCATGCGTCGTTCCCATGTTGGAAATGCGCACTGGAGTCAGATCCGGATAGCTCGGTCACGATCACACGCCCGGTCAGTTCTATATCTGCGTCCGATGTGCGGAATGGCGTCACGCGATGCGGGCGTACCGCAACTGTGTATTCACCGTCTGCGATGCCGGTGACGGCCCATCCACCGCCCCCTGCAAGTTGCGCCTGCGCACCCGAGACGGTGATATGCGCGACGTTGATGGGCGGATCCGAGAACACACGTGCGGCAGCGATGTTTTCCGGATTGCGGTAGATATCAGCGGTTGGCCCAAATTGGGTGACCCGGCCGTCTGCCATCAGAGCGGTATGACCACCGAGTAGCAATGCTTCTTCCGGTTCTGATGTCGCATAGACCACAACGGCCCCGCGCCCGGCAAAAAGATCAGGAAGTTGCTCGCGTAGCTCCTCGCGCAGTTTGTAGTCCAGATTGGCCAGAGGTTCATCAAGGAACACGGCCCGGCTTTCCTTGGCAATCGCGCGGGCCAATGCGGTGCGTTGTTGTTGCCCACCCGACAGCTCGTGCGGGCGGCGCTGCAGCATCGGGCGCAGCTGCAGCAGATCAGCGGCCTCTTCCACGCGGCCTTCGATTTCGCTTTTCGCCATGCCTGCTACGCGCAGGGGCGAGGCAATGTTGTCGAAAACGCTCATATGGGGGTAATTGACGAAAAACTGGTGCACCAGACTGATCTTACGCTTCTGCGTATTCAGCCGAGTCACGTCCTGACCGTCCATCAGGACCTTGCCTGCGGCGATCGGATCCAGTCCGGCCATCATCTTGATCAGTGATGTTTTCCCGGAACCGGTGGCACCCAGTAACACATTGAAATGGCCTGTTTGCAGCGTCAGATTCGTGGGTTTGATATGGATGACGTTGCCGACCCGTTTGGTCGCGTCTTGAAGTTCGATCATCTGGTGTTCTCTGGGGGTATTTGGGGGTAGGCCGGGTCTGAGCCCGGCCTACGAGTTTACGCTTACTGGGACTGCCAGCGCTGAACCAGTTCGTCATAGTTGACGGTCTGGCCTTGCGGCTTTTCGTTCTCCAGCTTGGCTTTTGGCGAACCCGGCTTTTCCAGCCAGAAGGACGCATCCTGCGGCTCGTTCAAGCGCGGACCACAACCGCCGTAGACACCGGCGCTTTCATCCGCGGCCTGCATCCGGCCCATTGTGATGTCCATCTCTTCGGCCAGACGATCCATCGCTTCTTGCGGAGTGAAGGCACCCGAGTTCACGTCACCAATCTGCTGCCACCAGATCTGGGCCAGCTTCGGATAATCCGGCACGTTGATGCCGGTCGGCGACCATGCCACGCGGTCAGGTGAGCGATAGAACTCGACCAAACCACCCAGCTTGGGCGCGCGTTCGGTGAACGACTCGTGGTTGACCGAGCTGTCGCGAATGAAGGTCAGACCCACATGGGACTTCTTCACGTCGACCGTCTTGGACGTCACGAACTGGGCATAGAGCCAAGCCGCCTGAGCACGATCCGCAGGGGTCGACTTCAGGAAGGTCCAGGATCCCACGTCCTGATACCCAACCTTCTGACCATCTTCCCAATAGGGGCCATGCGGGCTTGGCGCCATCCGCCAAAGCGGTGTGCCTTCGTCGTCGACGGTGTTGTTGCCTTCGGACTTCGGCTTCACCATGTCGGCAGTAAAGGCGGTGTACCAGAAGATTTGCTGGGCCACGTTGCCTTGGCTAAGCGCCGGCAGCGACTGGTAGAAGTCATAAGACGCGGCACCTGGAGGCGCATAGTTGCGCAGCCATTCGTCCCATTTGCGGATCGCATAGACCGCAGCCGGACCGTTTGCAGCACCACCGCGCGACACAGATGCGCCAACAGGGTTACAGGTGCCCGCTTCCATGCGGATGCCCCATTCGTCAACGGGGATGCCGTTCGGCTCACCCTTGTCGCCAGCACCAGCCATCGACAGCCACGCGTCGGTCATACGCCAACCCAGGTCAGGTGCGCGCTTGCCGTAATCCATGTGGCCATAGATCGCGGTACCGTCGACTTCTTTCACATCGTTGGTAAAGAAATCGGCGATGTCTTCGTAAGCGGACCAGTTGACCGGAACGCCCAGATCATAGCCGTACTTCTCTTTGAACGCGGCTTTGTTTGCCTCATCGTCGAACCAGTCCTTGCGGAACCAGTAGAGGTTCGCAAACTGCTGATCAGGCAGCTGATACAGCTTGCCATCCGGACCGGTGGTGAACTGAATGCCCATGAAGTCATCCAGATCCAGCGTCGGAGAGGTCGTGCTCGCCCAGTCGCCACCCATCATGTCGGTCAGCGGATATGCCAACTGCAGACGCGAGTGGGTGCCGATCAGGTCACTGTCGTTCACGTAGCCGTCATACAGATTCCGACCTGTTTGCAGCTGGGTTTGAACGGCTTGAACTACTTCGCCTTCACCCAGAATCTGGTGATTGACCTTGATGCCGGTAATTTCTTCGAACGCCTTGGTCAGAACCTCAGATTCGTAAGAGTGCGTAGGGATGCCTTCGGACAGGACGTTGATTTCCATGCCATTGTAAGGCTGTGCAGCTTCGATGAACCATTGCATCTCGGCCATCTGTTCGTCTTTCGACAGGGTTGATGGCTGGAATTCGTCGTCGATCCAGCGTTGTGCTGCGGCTTCGTCGGCCCAAACGGGACCGTGCCCCGCAATGACGGCAGCCGCCGCCACTGCGGAAAGTAGATGTCTCCGCATCTGTTTCCTCCCAAAGATTATGTGATCCGGCGCAGACCGGATGACGATCAGCATCAGCGATTTGCCTCCTGCGTGTCAAACTAAATTTTTAGTAATTGAGGTGGTGGCCGGGATAAATTTCTGAAAATGAATTGATTTATATCATGTTTTAAAGCACCATTTGCCCATTAATTTCAGTTCGCAGACCCCTTGAATGCAGGGTCGCGTGCATGGTTTTTCGGCAGACGCTGTGATGTGGGTCCAATTGAAAAGCAGACCTTTGTGACCGTTTGCTGCACGATTTGAGCTCAATCAAGTTTTCAGGCTAAGAGGATCAGCAATGTCCCGAAGTCTTCTGAAGTTTACCCGCGTTCTCGAGATCGTGGGGGATACGCTAAAGACAAAAGTTCCGAGTGACGGGTCCGCTGACGCGACGGTGCGTTTCAACGATCTGGCCGTGATCGAAACTGTCGATGGGCACAGAACGCTGGCGCAAGTCATCTTCATCGACCGCGATGTGATAACCTTGCAAGTGTTCTCGGGTACCAAGGGGATTTCGACCGAGGCGACAGCAACGTTCCTTGGTCATCCGATGCAAACCCCGTATTCGGCCAATATTCTGGGCCGGGTGTTTGACGGCGCAGGCGAGGCGATTGACGGCGGCCCGGACTTGTCTGCCGAACCGCGCATCGACATTGGGGGACCAACGGTGAACCCGGTTGAGCGGTCGGTTCCCAACAAGATGATTCGCACGGATGTGCCGATGATCGACGTGTTCAACACGCTGGTCGAAAGCCAGAAGATCCCAATTTTTTCGGTATCCGGCGAGCCGTTCAACGCGTTTCTCAGCCGCATCGGCATTCAGGCGGATGCGGATATTGTTGTGTTTGGCGGGCTAGGGCTAATTTTTGACGACTACCACACGTTCAGAACCTCGTTCGAGGATGCGGGCGTGTTCTCGCGGACCGTGATGTTCGTCAATCAGGCCATGGACCCGTTGGTCGAACGCCTGCTGGTGCCGGATATGGCGCTGGCCGTTGCCGAGAAATTCGCTGTGGAAGAGGGCAAGCGTGTTCTGGTCCTGCTGACGGATATGACCGCCTATGCCGATGCGATGAAAGAGGTTGGGATCAGTCAGGAACGCGTCCCATCGCAGCGTGGATATATGGGCGATCTCTACTCGCAACTGGCACGACGGTATGAGAAAGCTTGCGACTATGCCAAGGGTGGATCGGTTACTGTGCTGACTGTCACAACCATGCCCGGGAATGACGTGACGCATCCGGTGCCGGACAACACCGGATATATCACCGAAGGCCAGTTTTACCTGCATTCCGGGGTGATCGACCCGTTCGGCAGTTTGTCGCGCCTCAAGCAGAATGTAATCGGCAAAACCACACGCGAAGACCACGGCCAGATCATGAACACGATGATCCGGTTCTATTCCGAAAGCCGAGATGCCGCGCAGAAACAGGCCATGGCGTTTGACCTATCGGATTATGACAACCAGTTGCTGAAATTCGGCGCTTTGTTCCGCAAACGCTTTATGGACATCAACGTCTCGATCCCGCTGGAGGATGCGCTAGATCTGGGATGGAAGACACTAGCTGAATGCTTTGCCCCCGAGCAGTTGCTGATGAAGCAGGATCTGATCGACAAATACTTCCCAAAGGATGCACATGGCGCGGTTGCAGCTGAATAAATCGTCGCTTGCGCGCGAGCAGACGCAGCTGAAAAGCTATGAGCGGTTCTTGCCGTCTCTGGACCTGAAGCGTCAGCAACTGATGGCTGAACGGGCCAAGGCACGTAAAAATGTGCAGCACCTGCAGGAGGAGGTGACGCGCTTGGCACAGCAGGTCGGGGGAAAGCTGCCCATGCTGGCGCAACTAGGTGTCGACCTGGAAGGGTTGGTCGAACTAAAGGATTACCGGCTGAAGAAGGTCAACGTGGTTGGCGTTACCATGCCCGATCTGGACCGAATCGAGGTCGCGGTACGTCCGTATTCCCTTTTGGCCAAACCACATTGGGTGGATGCAGTGGCGCGTTTGTTGCATGACATGATCGAAGCCCGATTGCGCGTGAAAGTGGCCGAAGAAAGGGTCAGGATTTTTGACAAATCAGTCGCCACGATCACCCAGCGCGTCAATCTGTTCGAGAAGGTGTTGATCCCGCGCGCCAGGGCCAACATCAAGAAAATCCGCATCTTTCTGAGCGATGAACAGATGCAATCCGTTGTGCGCTCGAAAATCTCCAAACGCAAACATGCGAAGGAGGTTGCGGCATGAGTGTTGCAAGGCTGAAAAAACTGTCTTTGGTCGGCCGTGCCGCGAACAAGGGGGACACTCTAGGCGCGCTGCAGACATTGGGATGCATGCATGTTTTGCCTTTGGCACCGCCGCCGGCAGAGCCAGAGCGGATCAACGAGCGTGGAGCCCGAGATGCGTATAAAGCATTGCGGTTTTTGAAAGAATCGTCGGAAACGCGCCGTCAGGTTCGGCGCGATTCTGGTTTTGATATGGACCAGTTCGTTGGTGAAGTCCTGGACTTGATGCAGCGCATAAGGGATATGACCGACCACCGGGATTTTCTATCCCACCGGATCGCTCAGGTGCGCCCGTGGGGAGATCTGGATTTTCCGCCGAGTGATGTGTTGGCAGGCAACCGGCTTTGGTTCTATCAACTGCCGCTAAAGCACCGCGAGGCACTGGCGGAGCTTCAGTTGCCCTGGGCCATCCTGCAAGAGGATCACCGGTTTCTCTACGCCGTTCTGATCGCCCCGGAAGATCCCGAAGACGACATCCTTCCAGTGCCGCGCACCCATACGGGTTCGTTGCCCATTCACGAGCTTGAAGCTCAGCTGGAAGAGGCCGAAATCGCCATTGAGGCGCTGGAAGCCGAGCGTATCGGGCAGACCCGTTTTCTGACGTTGATGCGGCGTAATCTTGCCGCCGCCGAAAGCGCAGCCGAACTGGCCCATGCCACGCAAAAGGTCCGCGACGAAGGCGAAGTGTTTGCCCTGCAGGGTTGGGTGCCCAGCGATCAGGTCGAGGCTGTCCTGGATATGGCCAATTCGCAGAACGCCGCTGTATTGATCGAAGACCCGGGCCCGAACGAGATGCCTCCGACGCTGCTTGAGCAGCCGGAAAATCGCAGTGCAGCGGTAGACCTTGCCCTGTTCTATCAGGTTCCTGGGTACCGAGAATGGGACCCCAGCATAATCGTGTCCGTCTCGTTCGCGATCTTCTTTGCGATGATCGTTGCGGATGCCGGCTATGGCCTGGTTATCCTGCTGGGGCTGTTGGCCTTCTGGAAACGTCTCGACAATACACCGGCGAAAAGATCGTGGCGGCTTTATGGTCTGATCATCTCGGGCGCGACGGTCCTATACGGGATTTTGGTTGGAAGCTATTTTGGCGCTTCCCCGGCCTCGGGCACGATCTGGGGGAAACTCAAGCTGTTGGACCTGAACAATTTCGACTCGATGATGATGATTTCAATCGTGGTCGGCGTTCTGCACCTGATATTGGCGAATGCGCTTGCAGCACGCGCGTCTTGGGGGCGGCGCAGTTCCGTTGCCAATCTTGGCTGGATCGCGGTGTTGATCGGCGGGTTCATACTGTGGCTGAGCTATATGAAAGGCGGACCAACTGCACCGGGGGCCGCGATCATGATCGCTGGGGCCTTGGCGATCCTTCTGTTCACCAGCGAGCGCGAGATTGCCAAACCCTCTGACTGGCTGTGGCGCCTGATAGAGGGCGTGCAGGGGTTGGCCGGGGCGATGGGGGCCTTTGGCGATGTGCTTAGCTACATGCGCCTGTTTGCGCTGGGGCTGGCCTCGGCTTCGCTGGCGATCACGTTCAACGATCTGGCGGTCTCGGTGATGCAGTCCCTGAAAGGGCTGGGCCTTCTGTTTGGCGTGCTGATCCTGATCGCCGGGCACATCCTCAATTTCGCGCTCGCCATGATGAGCGGCGTCGTTCACGGATTACGTCTCAATTACATCGAATTCTTTAAATGGGGTCTGCCGGATGAAGGCATCGTCTTTCGCCCGTTCGCCCGCAAGGAGGTTCAGGAATGAATGAGCTTGTACTTACATTGGGCTGGTTGGGAATCTATGCCCCCATGGCGCTGGGCGCCGCAGCAAGCGCGATTGGCTGTTCCATTGCTGGACAGGCCAGTATCGGAGCGATGACGGAAACCGAAGGCGGGTATGGCCGGTTTATCGGCGTGTCGGCCTTTCCATCGACGATGGTGATCTACGGCATCGTCATCATGTTCACGCTGAACCGCGATGTGACGCCTGAAAATGCAGGCGGGCTGTTCGGGATCGGTATCCTGTCGGGCATCGCCCTGATGTATTGCGGCATCTGGCAGGGAAGGGCCTGTGCTGCAGCGATTAATGCAACCAAGGAAAAGCCCGAGATTTTTGGCCTGGCACTTGCGCCGGCTGCAATCATCGAGGGCTTTGGCGTATTTGCCTTTGTCTTTGCTTTGGTCATCAGCGCGGGGATTAGCTGATGGCACAGGACGGGATGATTTCGCATGGGGTGGATGCGCTGATCGACAAGCTGCGCAGCGATGGTGTGGCTGCCGGTCAGGCCGATGCAGACAAGCTGCGCGCTGATGCCAAAGCCGAGGCGGCCAAAATTCTTGCCGATGCCAAGCGCGACGTAGATGAGTATCGGAAAAAGGCCCGTGCCGAGGCGGATAATTATCGCACAGCCGGAGAAGAGGCGCTGAACACAGCGATGCGTGATGCGGTGCTTACAATGAAGGCCGGTCTGACAGATCGATTCCGCAAGGATGTTGAACGGCTGGTCACCCAAGAAATGACTGATCCTGAACTGCTGAAACAAATGATCCTTGAAGTCGTCGGTCGCGCCGCGTCAGACGCCAGACTGGAAGGGCCCGCGCAGGTCATACTGCCCCCCAGGGTCGCTACTCAGGATGACATCAAACAAAACGCCGATGATATTCAGTCGGGAAAGCTGACGCGTTACGTTCTGGGACTGACGGCTGAAATGCTGAAGGAACAGGTTGAGCTGCACAGCGCGGATGACACCCAGAATGGCATCCGCATCCGGGCTGATGAACAGGGGGTTGTTCTGGATCTGACCGATAAGGCAGTCGCCTCGTTGTTGATGGAACATTTGCAGCCGCGCTTTCGTGCCGTTTTGGAAGGTGTGATCCGGTAACATGTCGGACCCTGACGCCTATATCGCGCTGATCAGCAGCCTGCCGGGCTCGGAACGGTTGTTCATCGCCAAACAACCTCCGCTGTCGCGGCTCAGGCTGGACCGGCGCTTGCGGGCGCTGACACCAGCGGATGCGCGGGTTCTGGAGGTAATGGAACACGCTCTGAACTGGAACAACTATGATATGAACGTCACGGATGCACAGACCATTGAGCGATGCAAAGAAGCGCTCCGGCACATTCCACAACCGACCTTGCGCAAGCTGTTCATGGAACGGATGGATTTGAGGACGGCGGTTGCCGCGCTGCGCCTGCGCAAACAGGGGGGTGCTGCACCCAGTGGCGTCTATGGCGTTGGACGCTGGAGCCGACACATTCCGGCCAACTGGGGCGACCCTGCCTTTCGGCTGGAAACCCCAATGCCCTGGATCAAAGAAGCCAAACACTTGCTGGATGTCGATGATCCCCTGGGGCTTGAACGGTTGCTTTTGTCGGTCAGCCATAAGCAACTGAAACGCTACGCCGCGCGCCATCTATTCGATTTCGAAGCCGTGGCGATTTATGTTCTGATCTGGAATATTTTTGATCGCTGGGCGCAAAGCAATGCGCGTGACGCGGCAACGCGCTTTGAGAAACTGGCGCAACACGCCATGGCAAGTGCGATCGACTTGGATTTTGACGGAGTAAGCGCATGACAGCCCCAACCTCCGCCACGCAGACCTCTACTGCCCGCGTCGTCTCGGTACAGGAAGGGCTGGTACAAATTCAGGCGAACCCTGATGCCACAGGCCATCCCGGACAGCTGGTCAAGAATGAGGTCGTTTTCATTCTGCCCACGCGGCCCGGCCCCGGTGGACGTCAGGAACGTCTGAAAGCCGAAGTGTTACGGGTGCGGGGCGACACTGCCGATGTGCAGGTTTACGAAAGCACTGATGGCGTCGCCGTGGGCGACCCAGTCGAACAATCCGGGCAGCTGCTCTCGGTCGAACTTGGTCCTGGGCTGTTGGGGCAGGTGTTTGACGGCTTGCAGTCGCCTTTGGCCAAAGTGGCGGCAGAATTCGGAACCTTTCTGCCGCGTGGGGCGGACGTGGCGCCGCTGGACACTCAGGCAAAGTGGTCGTTTACCCCATCGGTCAAGGTGGGCGACACGGTCACTGCAGGCGACAGCATCGGGGCGGTGCCCGAGGGGCATTTCACCCATAAGATCATGCTGCCCTTTAATTGGGTTGGGGATTACAAAGTCATTTGGGTTCAGAAGGGTGCGGCCATGATCCATGATATCGTGGCGCGGCTTGAAGATGCACAGGGAGGTGAGCACACGCTGACCCTGTCGCAGAAATGGCCGGTACGGCGGGCTTTGCCGGAAAACGTTCTGAAACGCACCTTGTCCGAGCGGCTCTATCCAACCGAACCTGTCCTGACCTCTCAGCGCCTGATCGACACGTTCTTTCCGATTGCCCGCGGTGGGACGGCCTGTATTCCCGGTCCGTTCGGCGCAGGCAAGACGGTGCTGCAGAACCTGATTGCACGCAACGCCAAGGTGGACATCGTGATCGTGGTGGCCTGTGGTGAACGCGCGGGTGAGGTTGTCGAGACGATTGCGGAATTCCCGAAGATGACCGACCCGACCACTGGCGGCAGTCTGATGGACCGGACGATCATCATCTGCAACACCTCCTCGATGCCCGTAGCCGCGCGCGAGGCGTCTATATTCACCGGGATCACCCTGGGCGAATATTACCGTCAGATGGGGTACGACGTGCTGCTGATTGCGGACAGTACCAGCCGCTGGGCACAAGCGATGCGCGAGACATCCGGCAAACTGGAAGAAATCCCCGGCGAGGAAGGCTTTCCCGCCTATCTGGAAAGCTCAATCAAAGGGCTGTACGAGCGGGCCGGAGCGATGAAGACCAATGATGGGGACACCGGCAGCCTGACCCTGATCGGGACCGTGTCACCGGCAGGTGGGAACTTTGATGAACCGGTCACGCAATCGACGCTGTCCACGGTGAAGTGTTTCCTCGGCCTGTCGTCCGAACGCGCCTATAAGCGGTTCTATCCTGCGGTCGATCCGATGCTCAGCTGGTCGCGTTATCTGGAACAGCTCTCGGACTGGTACGACACCAACGCCGAAGCCGGATGGACGGGCAAAGTGCGCGACTTGCTGGCATTGATCGAAAGGGGTGAACAGGTTGACCAGATGATGCAGGTGACCGGCGAGGAAGGGGTCACGATCGAGGATTTTGTGACTCAGCAAAAGGCGCTGTTTGTCGACATGGTCTATCTGCAGCAGGATGCCTTTGACCCGGTGGATGCGTCGGTGCCGCTAGAGCGTCAGAAGATGACGTTCAAACTGGTCTATGGCGTCACTCAATCCACCGCGCAGTTCGCCGACAAGGCCGAGGTGCGCCAGGTCTTCACTCAGCTTACGGGATTGATGAAGAACTTCCACTATGCCGCCGAAAACACGCCGGAATTCAAATCTGTCTGGGGACAGGTGCAGGCCCTGTGTCAGGAAAAGTTCGGTGTGTGAAGAAATGGTAGCCCGTAGGGGAATCGAACCCCTCTTTCCAGGTTGAAAACCTGGCGTCCTAACCGATAGACGAACGGGCCGCATTGGCTAGCCTTGGGAATTCCACGGCTAGCTATGGCCAACCCGCTGGAAAATAGGCGAAAATTCAAGCTGGTAGCCCGTAGGGGAATCGAACCCCTCTTTCCAGGTTGAAAACCTGGCGTCCTAACCGATAGACGAACGGGCCACGCTAGCTTGTGGGGGGCCTTTTACGGTTTCACTCTGACCCCCGCAAGCCGAAAAACGCAGGGTTGTGAAAGTTTTTTGGCGGTGGCGAATGCGGCCTTAGATCGCTTCGGCGGCATCTTCCAATCTGAGTTGTACGGTTTGCCGTCCACCCCATGTGTTTACCTCAAGTCGTCCGGCGAAATGAAAGCGCGCGCCGCCGTGATTGGTCAGCCGTTCCCCCATTGGTCCGTCAAAGGCGCCAAACGCAATGGCATCCAACCCGGCACCCACCCCGTCCGATAGCGACAGCTTCAGATGGGAGTCGCCGACCCGCTTGGCAAAGCGCACCTGTAAGTCCGGAAAGGCATACCGCGGAGCCGGAGCACTGGCGCCGAAAGGCCCTGCTTTTTCAATCTGTTCAATCAGATCGACAGTGGCCGCGCCGGGCATAAGTGTGCCTTCCAGTTTCAGGTCTGCAGGGCCGGTATGACCTGCCCCTTGTTTTGCCAGCAATTCGCTGAGCCGTTCCATCGCCGGTTCCAGCTGATCACGCATGACCGTCAGGCCAGCCGCCATCTTGTGGCCGCCGCCCTTGACCAGCAGACCTTCCGCAGCCAGCCGCTGAATCGAAGCGCCCAGATCGACGCCGGTCACTGATCGGCCCGATCCTTTGCCCTCATCCCCGTCCAGACCGATGACGATGGCCGGGCGGTTGGCAGTTTCTTTCAAGCGCGACGCGACGATGCCGACAACGCCCGGATGCCAGCCTTCCCCGGCCGCCCAGACCAAGGGCGCATCAAGGCCCCGTTCTTCGGCCTGTTCCATGGCGGCTGCCCGAACCGCATTTTCAATATCGCGCCGCTCGGTGTTCAACTCGTCCAGCCGTTGGGACAGAGCCTCTGCTTCATGGGTTGAATCGGTGCTGAGCAGCCGGGCACCCAGATCGGCCTGACCGATCCGACCACCCGCATTGACGCGCGGGCCCAGCATGAACCCCAGATGATAGCTGTTGGGCGCGGAATCCATCCGCGCCACATCCGACAGCGCCACCAGACCCGGTCGCTGTCGTTGCGCCATGACCTTCAGCCCCTGACGCACAAGCGCGCGGTTTGCACCGATCAACGGAGCCACATCCGCCACCGTAGCCAGCGCCACAAGGTCTAGCATTGCAATCAGGTCAGGCCCTTTTGCACCCGCTTCGCGCAGTTGCCGTCCGGCCTCGACCAGCATCAGGAACACAACGGCGGCGGCACAAAAATAGCCAAGATCGCCGCTTTCGTCCTGTCTGTTCGGGTTCACCACGGCCACGCAATCGGGCAAAGTTTCACCACCAAGGTGGTGGTCCAGGACGATGACATCGGCCCCCTTTGCGGCGGCGATGGGTTCATGGCTGAGGGTTCCGCAATCGACGCAGATAATCAGATCATGCGCGGCGGCCAGTTCCTGCATCGCCGGGACATTGGGGCCATAGCCCTCATCAATCCGGTCAGGCACATAGAGCGTCGCCTGCAGGCCCATCTGACGCAACCACGTGAGTAGCAGAGCTGCCGAGCTGCCGCCATCCACGTCATAATCGGCAAAGATCGCAATGCGCTGCTTTAGACGGACCGCAGTCAGAAAACGGGTCGCCGCGGTTTCCATGTCTTTCATCGCGCGCGGATCGGGCAACAGCTCTTTCAGTTTGGGTTCTAAAAAGCCCGGTGCTTCCATTGCCGGAACACCGCGCCGGGCCAGAACCTGACAGACAGCCCTCGGCAGGCCGGCTTGTTGTACCAGCATCTCGGTCGCGCGCTCTACATCCGCCGAGGGGCCGACCCAGCGACGTGCTGACAGTGAATGTTCAACCCCAAGAAAGCTCATGTCCTGCCCCTGATGTGCCAAGGCCGGACCCTCGCGGACCCGGCCTTATCATTTCTATGGATAGCCCTGCACGATGGTCAGGCGCAAGAACTTAGCCGTCGCTATGCGACCACGTCGGCGTGCGGTAGGACATGCGCCGAACCGATCCGGTTTTCGACCGCATCAGCAGAGTGGTGGTTTCAACCCAGCCCGGCTCGCGCTTGATACGCGGCAGCAAAGAGCCGCCGGTGACGCCGGTTGCGGCAAAGATCACATCTGCGGTTACCATCTCATCGCGCGAATAGATGCGGTCCAGATCGGTGATGCCCGCTTTGGCGGCGCGGCCGCGTTCGTCATCATTGCGGAACAGCAGGCGGCCAAAGATCTGCCCGCCCATACATTTCAGCGCTGCGGCGGCCAGAACACCTTCGGGGGCGCCGCCTTGGCCCATATACATGTCGATCCCGGTGACTTCGCTTTCGGCGCAGTGCATGACGCCAGCAACATCACCATCGGTGATCAGGCGGATAGATGCACCGGTTTCGCGAACTTCGGCAATCATAGCCTCATGCCGAGGGCGTTCCAGAATGCAGACGGTAATGTCGGCAGGCTCGCAATCCTTGGCCTTGGCCAGTGCTTCCACACGTTCGCGCGGGCTCATGTCCAGGCTGACAACGCCTTCAGGGAAACCCGGGCCAACGGCCAGTTTGTCCATATAAACGTCCGGTGCATGCAGCATTGATCCGCGCGGGCCCATTGCTATCACAGTTAACGCGTTGGGCATGTCCTTGGCGGTCAGCGTGGTGCCTTCCAGCGGGTCCAACGCGATGTCGACGCCGGGACCATTGCCGGACCCGACCTCCTCACCAATATACAGCATCGGTGCCTCGTCGCGCTCGCCTTCACCGATGACAACGACACCGGCGATATCCAGAAGGTTCAGCTGTTCGCGCATGGCATTCACAGCGGCCTGGTCAGCGGCCTTTTCATCACCCCGTCCAACCAGCGAAGCCGAAGCAAGCGCAGCCTGTTCCGCAACCCGCGCCAGGCCCAGAGACAACAGGCGGTCATTGAAATCAATCTTGGCAGCACTCATTTTCACTATCCTCAGGTCAGTATCGGCGTCTTGTCCGGCATAGCCTGCGTATCGTGCAGGCCGCAAGGGTCAAACCTCTTCAATCCGCAAAGCAACCGGTGTGCCCGAAACAACATCGGTCTCGTGCAGGCCCAGCAAGGCGACATCCAGCGTGGCACGGGTGGTTTTGTGGGTAACTATCAGAACCGGCGCGGTGCTTTCCGCATGGGCGTATTGGCGCATGCGATCAATCGAGACCCCGGCATCGCCCAGGATGGCCGCAACTTTGGCCAAGGCGCCGGGTTTGTCCAGCAGACCCAGACGCAAATAATAGGGGGCAGGGCGACCAGTCAGCGCTGGCACTGCGTCCTGCAACGAACTGGCAGGGCGGCCGAAGGTCGGAATCTGAAGCCCACGTGCCAGATCGCAGACATCGCCCATCACCGCGCTGGCCGTTGGCCCTTCGCCAGCTCCGGGGCCACGCAGAACAACCTGCTCGACCGCGTCGCCTTCGATCACCACCATATTGGTGCCGCCTTCAAGCTGGCCCAGGGGCGAGTCACTGGGCACCAGACACGGCTGCATCCGCTGTTCAAGCCCCCGTGCCGTGCGCTGAGCCACGCCCAACAGTTTGATCCGGTATCCCATGTCATGGGCCTGGTCGATGTCATCCAGACTGATCTGCTGAATGCCTTCGATCTCGATCCCGTCGAAATTCGGTTTGGTGCCGAATGCGATTGAGGCAAGCAGCGCCAGTTTATGGGCGGCGTCTATCCCGCCCACATCCAGATTTGGATCGGCTTCAAGGTAACCCAGCTGCGCGCATTCGTCGAACAGGGCGTTATATCCCTGCCGCTGCGATTGCATCCGGGTCAGGATATAGTTGCATGTGCCATTCATCACCCCCATGACGCGGGTGATTTCGTTACCCGCAAGTCCTTCGGTCAGGGATTTGATCACTGGAATGCCGCCAGCCACGGCCGCTTCGAAGCGGATCACACGGCCCGCGGCTTCGGCCATTTCGGCCAGTTCCTGACCGTGAATGGCCAACAGGGCCTTGTTGGCGGTGACGACATCCTTACCACTGGCTAGCGCCGCTTCGACCGAGGCTTTGGCAGGTCCGTTTTCCCCGCCCATCAGTTCAACAAAAACATCAATATCGTCGCGCTGCGCCAATGCGACAGGGTCAGTTTCCCAAGCATAATCCGACAGGTTCACACCGCGATCCTTGCCAGCGTCACGCGCGGAAACCGCTGTGATCTGGATGGGACGACCCGTTCGTGCCTGCAGCAGGTCGGCATGGCGGCGCACGATCCTGACGACACCCACACCAACAGTTCCCAAGCCCGCAATTCCAAGCCGCAGCGCCTGTGTCATCCTGTGGGTTCCTTTCCGCTCGAATATCCTAAACTGGGGTGTTTCCCCGTTCCCGCTGCCTTAGCGGGTTCGGCGCCGAGGCGCAATCCGCGACACCCATGCCGGGCGGCAGAAAACCTGAGGATTAATTGGTCTGAGCGTTTTGCAATGCCGTTGCCTTTTTCTTCAACGCCTTGCTGCGGTCGGTCAGTTCACTTTCGACCTCTGCCGCTTCGTACAGCGGGTCAACAGGCACAGCGAAAACATCTGCCAGTGGGGTTAATTTGGGGTAGGGGGCCGATTGCACATTTGGCCCTTCGCGGTCTTTCAGCTCGGGAAAATTGGTGCATCCCAGGCAGAGCAAAACTAGGGGCAGAAGAAGAAGGGGCTTCATGATGAAACCTTATTGTGGCAACTGGCATCCGTGATGCACTTTTTGTCCGGTCGTTTCAAGCGGGCTTCTATCTGAACATCCGTTCAGATATGGTGGATACATGGCACGTACACAAGGCTCACACTCGGACATTACCGGCCCGCGTATCCGGCAGGCAGCGCTTCGGCTTTTCGCGCGCCATGGGTATGCTGCTGTTTCCATGCGGAAAATTGCGGGCGAGGTTGGGGTGCAGGCCGGGGCATTGTACAATTACACCCCGGATAAGCAGAGCCTTCTGTTCCGTTTGATGCGCGACCATATGCAGGATTTGTTGTCCGCCTATGGCGAGCAAAAGCAAACTGGCGATCCGCAGGATGCTTTGCGTCGGTTTGTCGGATTTCACATCCGGTTCCACCTGCAGCGCCCTGACGAGGTATTCATCGCTTATATGGAACTTCGGAACCTCACGCCCGAAAACTTCGCCGAAATAGAGGATCTGCGCCGCAAGTATGAAGACGGGCTTGAGGCCATTTTGCGCGAAGGTCAGCGGGCGGGTATCTTTGCGGTCGCGGATACGAAGATTGCGACATTGGCGGTCATCGCCATGCTGAACGGCGTCATGACGTGGTATCGCGCCGGTGGGCGGCTTTCGCTGGACGAGGTTGAAGCCGTCTATTGGGACATGGTCCGAAAGGCGATGACTGCTTAAGGGGCAGTCAATGTGCCGGCCGAATAAACGTCCCGTTGCGCAATTCGCGAAAAGCCTGTTCCAGCTCGGTCCGGGTGTTCATGACGATGGGGCCGTGCCACGCGACCGGCTCATTGATCGGTGCGCCGGAAATCAGCAGGAACCGGACACCTTCCGGACCTGCCTGAACGGTCACTTCGTCACCACTCCCAAAGCGAACCAGTGTTCGGTCTCCCGACATGTCACGAATGTTCACCTCTTGGCCGCCAACTTCTTTTTCCAAAAGGACCCCCGCAGGCCGCGAGGAATCAGCAAAGGCGCCCGCGCCTTCGAATACATATGCAAATGCGCGACGGTAGGTGTCTATGGGGAAGGTCTTCTTCACACCTGCCTGAATTTGGATGTCCAGATACTGAGGGTCGGCGGCGATGCCGTCGACTGGGCCTGTCTTGCCCCAAAACGTCCCCACGATCACGCGGACAACGGTTCCGTCATCGTCCATGATTTCAGGGATCTCTTTACGCGGCACGTCCTGATATCGCGGTGTTGTCATCTTTTGGGCCGCGGGTAGATTGCCCCACAGCTGAAACCCGTGCATTTGGCCGGTTTGGCTTCCCTTGGGCATTTCCTGATGCAGGATTCCGGACCCTGCCGTCATCCACTGCACATCACCCGCGCCAAGTGTTCCGTTATTGCCAAGTGAATCCGAATGGTCAACCGAGCCGGACAGGACATAGGTGATCGTCTCGATCCCGCGATGCGGATGCCATGGAAATCCAGCCTGATAGTCCTGCGGGCGTTCATTGCGAAAGTCGTCGAACAGCAAAAAAGGATCCAGTTCTGACGGATCCTGAAAGCCGAAGGCGCGGTGCAGTTTAACGCCTGCACCCTCCATTGTCGGTATGGCCTTTCGGGTTTCCAAAGTCGGTCTGAGGGACATTGCTGCGCTCCTGTTGCTATGGGGAAGATGTACCGCACTGCCATGGCGGGTCAATTTGCGCTGAAACACGCAACCTGTGCGAAATTCAGCAGGTGCGTTCGCCTCTGTTGTTTGGCTGGGAAAGTGGCTAAACCCAACTGCAAAGTGGGAGAGCAGCAAATGCAACAAGAAGTTCTGGCCGTGGTCAAAGCCTCATCACCCAGGCGGTGGATGGGTGTCGGAATGTTGTCGACCGTGGGCTTTCTGGTTGTTTTCGTCGCGCTTGCCGCGCCGCCGGAGCCATCCTGGCAGGCATTCCTGTTTGTGGTAGGCGCGGCGTCCTTCTGGCTGGCCTATCGCATGTGGCAGGCAACCTCGGATTGGATCGAGCTGACTGAGACCGAACTCAGAACCGGGGCAGGGCAGCCGATCGCCGCAATAGAAGACATTGAAACCGTCGAAAGAGGCGCGTTTGCCTTCAAGCCGTCGAATGGCTTTCTGGTAACAACCCGGCAATCAGGTGCAAATAGATGGGCGCCGGGGCTGTGGTGGCGCTTGGGACGCCGCGTTGGCATCGGCGGCATGACATCCGCCGCCGAAACCAAATTCATGTCCGAGATTTTGTCTGTGATGGTGGCAGAGCGCGGCTAGGTCAGACCTTCAGCGCCACCTCGTTATTCGAAGGCGGGGTGGAAGGCACTAAGATGCCAACCCACCCTGTCCTAGTTCGTTGCGCTTTCCGCACTCGCACCGGAATCCCCTGTGCCAGGGTCCTCGATTTCACCGATCTCGCCAGACCCGTCGGGATTTTCCTCAATTTCAACAACGCCCGACACATTTGCCGCAACCTCATTGGTAAAGCGTGGGCGTGTAAAGACGAAATTTTCAAAGACATGTTCGCCTTTGAGGAAATCTACCCCATAGATCGAGTCAAAGACCGGAATGTAAGCATTCGCCGTTTCAACAATGATCAGTGTGTCCTGGTTCGGCATAGGCGGCAGGTTATCACGCATGCGGTCGATATTGTCGTCGGTCCAGATGCTGTCGTAACCGCGCGCGGTTGACCATCTGACGTAATGACGATCATCCTGTTCGTCGAACACAACCAGCGACACGCGCAGATTCATCTGTGATCGGTTGTTGACCATCGCCACCAGCAGCGAATGCAATGAGGTGATATAAGTGTCCGTGATCGTGCCGGTTTCGCGAGAGATCAAATCGCCAACAGTATACGCCGCTTTCAGGTTAGATGCGCTTTGGCGGAAGCCGTCGAAATACGTGAAAGCGCCTGTGATCGTCCAAACCAGCATCGGAAAGACAAGCAAAGCCTCAACCGTGAGTACCCCACTCTCGTCTTTCGTCTTGGATTTCAGAAGATTCCGGAGCTTTGAAATGAAAAACATAGGCTTACAGAGGCTCCTGTACGAAGGCAGTCGTCGCGGTAAGTTCGATCTGGCCTGATTCATCCGACAAAATACGCCCCATCGCCGATGTAGGGAAAATCGGATCGACCTTTGCGCAGGCCCGAAGGATCATCAACTCGTTCGAAAGGCCATTTTCGAAAGCGCGAACTGGGTTCACTTCTTCAGAATTGTCAGTGCAATCCGGAACAGGGGGAAGGTCCAACCCGACAAACGCGCTTTGTTGCAGCATCTCCAGCTGCAAGTTGGTGGTACAGCGTTTGATCACTACGACGCGATCACAGATCGTATCTTTGATCTGATCATGCGTTGGGTTGGTGCCCGTGCCGAGGCGAATGTCGCGAACTGTCTGGTCCACAGCCCGCTCTAACATCGCCTGCTGCAAAGTGACCACAGAATACTCCAACGCACTCAGGATGAAGAACATGAATGCAGGGAAGATGATCACAAACTCGACGGTGACCGCCCCATCTTCCCTGCGTTTCAGGCTTCGCAGCTTTGAAACAAGGGCTCTGATCATTGGGTCAACCGCAGTTTTCTGATCGACGACGCGATAGAAGCAAATGCGTCTTCCAGGTCCAGACCGTTCACATTGTATACATGGCTGTCCGAGCTGGCGCAGTCCTTGATGGTTTTGTACCCGGCTCTGGGTGCTTCGAAGGCGATGCCATAGACAATGACGCCCTCATCTTTGGCTGCGTCACAGATATGCTTGGTGCGCTGGTTCTTGGCCGAAGTTTCAACTTTGGCATACGCTTTCGAGTACCACTCGGCCCATGCACTTGACTGCCAGTAATAGTTATATCTTGCATTCCAGGCCAAAGACACACGGTTGAAGAGTTCTGGATAGGTCAGGCGAACAGCCGTACCCAATTCTTCGTTGGCTGGTGTCTCTGGATCAGGATTGCCGAACGGATGGTCCGCCCATGTGTTCTGCTGTGGCCAGAAAAAGTTAGGCCGACCCTGCGAATGGTAGACTGTGTATTCGGAGGCCTCAGCATTGTACCAGACATCCGACAAGCCCTCCCGAAGGGACGGGTTCAGCATATACTGGTCCGTGTTCTGACCGTCGGTCATTACGATTACAATTTTCAAGATGTCCGAGTTATAGTCTGACGGGCGGGTCCGGAAGTGATTTGGAACGATGTTGTCGTCAGCCAGGTCGCTCACAATGCCACGAACGCTTGGGTCCAGGAAGGCCACGCCCCATTTCATGCCGACATCTATCGAGGTGTTCCCGGTTGCAGTCAACGCCTTGATCTGTTTGGTCAATGCCTCCAGATTATCGGTAACAGGCGTAATCGCACTGCCATCGCGGACCGGGCAAACCGGTGTTCTGATCGAGCCTTCGGAATAGGTGAAGGGGTCAAAATGCGCGGTGCGTTCCAGCGTGTCATCACGCTCCAGGTCTGTGTCGCTATACTGTTCAGGGATAAAGTTCACACAATGGGAGTAGTTGTGCTCTGCTGTAACGTTGGTGAATTTGCTCAGGATGGGTTCACCCGCATTGACCTGAGTTGCGTAAGGCACGATCGAGATCGAAATGCCCGTGCGGTTCGGATCATCTGAATCCAGCATCAGCGTGACAAATTCTGTGGCCGCATCCTGCAGAAGCGCAATTTTGCTCTTCCCGCCAGAACTCGAATAGTTGTTCATTGAGCCTGAGATGTCGAGAACCAGCGAGATTTCAACAGCTCCAATGCTTTCGACGGCCGTGCTGGCCGCGTTGGCGGTCAAGCTGTTGACGCCAGAGAAATGCATAAAGTGGGTTTTGATGGTCGCCTCAGCGGTGGCTGATACTTTGCGTGATCCAAAGCCTTCTTCCACCACGACGGAAGTGATTTTGCCGCCCAGCCCGGCCTTCTCGAAATAGGCATCGACAATTTCGCGTGCGGGCTTTTTCTGATCAAGGTCAGCGGCCGCAAGAACGGCGCGGTCCAATGTCGATTGCAGATTGGCGCGGTCGCGTTCAAAATTCATTAGGTCAACGCCAGCCCCAGTCGAGGCGATGATCACCAGGAAACCCAACAATACAAAGATTGTGAATGTACCGTCTTCGCTTTTTGCGAACCGGCGCGCGCTTAGCGCGGATTTAGTGCCGCTTTTGCTTTCGCGTAGAAACTTGGGCATTTTCATCTTGCAGACCTCGCTGAGCAGACATCCAAAGCTGCTAAGGAAAAGTTAACGTATGGAAATTAACTGCGAAACGTGGCGGGAATTGGGCGAAAAGGGCCCAGTTTTGGCTGGTTTGAGGGAAATTGAGGGATAATTCCGGACTGTCGCGCGGGGCTGTATTCGATGCGTGAACAATTCGGCGGATAATGTCTGGGTTTGGCGACTCAGCCAGAGTTCGAATATTTCCCCGTAACTTGAGATTTTATTTCTGCTTAAACATTGATCGTTTAGCAAAGGGGTGCGACAAAACGTCAGAACGCAAGTCGTTCGCCGGCACGGAGGTTTAAATGACGGCCACAAAAGAACCCAGCTTTCGAGAGAGTGTAGATCTTATGTTTAACAGGGCAGCGTCCCTGATGGATCTGCCTCCGGGCCTTGAAGAAAAGATAAGGGTCTGCAACGCCACCTACACTGTACGCTTCGGCGTCCGGCTGCGCGGTGACATACACACATTCACCGGATATCGATCGGTGCATTCTGAGCATATGGAGCCGGTGAAAGGCGGTATCCGCTTTGCCTTGGCGGTCAACCAGGACGAAGTCGAAGCGCTTGCGGCGCTGATGACCTATAAATGTGCTCTGGTCGAAACGCCGTTTGGCGGATCAAAGGGTGGGTTGTGTATCGACCCACGCCAATACGAAGAGCATGAGCTTGAACAGATCACCCGCCGGTTCGCCTATGAGTTGGCCAAGCGCGACCTGATCAACCCGTCACAGAACGTGCCAGCCCCGGATATGGGAACGGGTGAGCGTGAAATGGCGTGGATGGCGGACCAATACGCCCGGATGAATACAACTGACATCAACGCGCGCGCCTGCGTGACAGGCAAGCCGCTGAATGCTGGCGGTATTGCCGGACGGGTCGAGGCCACGGGCCGCGGCATTCAATATGCGCTGCGCGAGTTTTTCCGCCATCCTGAGGACATTCAAAAGGCAGGGCTGTCGGGCAAGTTGGACGGCAAGCGCGTAATTGTTCAGGGTTTGGGAAATGTGGGCTACCACGCTGCCAAGTTCCTGAGCGAGGAAGATGGCTCTCGTATCGTAGGCATCATTGAATGGGATGGTGCGCTGTATAATCCCGACGGGATCGACGTCGAGTCGGTTCGCCAATGGATCATCAAGCATGGCGGTGTCAGCGATTATCCCGACGCCACCCATTCCGCCGAGGGCGGGGCCGTACTGGAAGAAGAGTGCGACATCCTGATCCCGGCGGCGCTGGAAGGTGTGATCAACCTTGATAATGCCGATCGCATCAAGGCCCCGTTGATCATCGAAGCTGCAAACGGCCCGGTGACAGCTGGTGCAGACGAAGTTCTGCGCGATAGGGGCGTCGTGATCATTCCTGATATGTACGCAAATGCTGGCGGTGTGACTGTTTCGTATTTCGAGTGGGTTAAGAACCTCAGCCATATCCGGTTTGGCCGCATGCAGCGTCGCCAGGAAGAGTCGCGGCACGAGCTGATCGTCAGTGAACTGGAACGGCTGGACCGCTATCTGGGCGATGCCTGGTCCATGTCTCCGAACTTCAAGGCGAAATACCTGAAAGGTGCGGATGAGCTTGAGCTTGTTCGTTCTGGGCTCGATGACACTATGCGGATTGCTTACCAGTCGATGCGTGAAGTCTGGCACAGTCGCGACGATGTCGAGGATCTGAGGACCGCTGCCTACATCGTGGCCATTGACCGTGTCTCGAAAAGCTACCGCGCTAAGGGGCTTTGACAATACTCTCTGCGGGCGGCTGGCATCTGATCCATCGCCCGCAGGACCAAGGCGCAACAGGGCTGCGCAAGATGCAATTCGACGATGGCGCGCATCCGCGCCCGGCAGTAGACTTTAGCGACGAGAACGAATCCCGGAGACCACCATGTTGCGTATTGCCGTTGCGGCTATTTTACTGGCCACACCTCTGGCTGCTCAGGAAACAAAAGAACAAAGCTGCCAGCATCAGGCGGATGTCGTGGCGGCGATCCAGCAGGCGCGACTTGACCGCGTGAAAGAGCGCGACGTGCCGCAAGCCGTGGCCGATACAGGTCCGACCTGGCCCGCGAACTATAATGCCGCGATCCCGCTGATCACCCCTTGGGTCTATGAGCAGAAGATGCGCGATGTGCGCAAAAAGGATCTCGGCGCCACGTGGATGGAGCTGTGCCTGCAGCAGTAATCCAAAACCTTGCGATTTCTTTGCGGACAAACGCGCGCCTTCCCCTTGGCGCGCGTTGCCGTTTCTGTCAGGTTTAACCCATGTCATTACCACCCGGTTTTCTGGATGAGTTGCGCACTCGGCTGAGCTTGTCTCAGGTCGTCGGGCGCAAAGTCATGTGGGACGCGCGCAAGTCCAATCAGGGCAAGGGCGACATGTGGGCTCCGTGCCCGTTCCATCACGAGAAGACAGCATCGTTCCACGTCGATGACCAAAAGGGATTCTATTACTGCTTTGGCTGCCATGCCAAAGGGGATGCGATCAGCTTCGTGAAAGAGACCGAGAATGTCTCGTTCATCGAAGCGGTCGAAATTCTCGCGCGTGAAGCCGGATTGCCGATGCCAGAACGTGACCCTAAGGCGCAAGAGAAACAGGATCGTCGCACGCAACTGGCCGAGGTGATGGAACAAGCAGTGCAGTTCTTTCGGTTGCAACTGAAAACAGGGGCAGGTGGGGAGGCGCGCGATTATCTGGCGCGGCGCGGCTTGAAAGAGCAGGCGCTGGATCGGTGGGAAATCGGCTTTGCTCCCGACGGTTGGCAGGCGCTTTGGGATCATCTACGCGGCAAGAACGTGGCCGAAGATCTGATCCTTGGTGCGGGTCTGGCCAAACCCTCGAACAAAGGTAAAAAGCCCTATGACACGTTTCGGAACCGGATCATGTATCCGATCCGGGATCCGCGCGGGCGTTGCATTGCGTTCGGTGGCCGGGCGATGGACCCCAATGACAATGCGAAATATCTGAACTCGCCCGAAACCGAACTGTTCGACAAGGGGCGCAGCCTCTATAACCAAGGCCCCGCGCGGCAGGCTGCCGGCAAAGGGCAGCCATTGATCGTGGCAGAAGGATATATGGATGTGATCGCGCTTGCCGAGGCCGGTTTTGGCGCATCGGTGGCCCCATTGGGCACCGCAATCACCGAGCATCAGTTGCAACTGCTGTGGCGTATCTCGGACGAGCCGATCATAGCGCTGGATGGCGACACGGCGGGTTTGCGTGCTGCGATGCGGGCGGTCGATCTGGCCCTGCCGCTGCTTGAGGCAGGAAAGTCCTTGCGCTTTGCGCTGATGCCCGAGGGCAAGGACCCTGACGACCTGTTGCGGGCGGAAGGACCGGCAGCCGTGCAGGCGGTGTTGGAAGGGGCAATGCCGATGGTCAGGCTGCTCTGGCAGCGCGAAACCGAAGGCAAGGTGTTCGACAGCCCCGAACGCAAAGCAGCTTTGGACAAGGTCTTGCGCGACAAGATCAAGCTGATCCGTGACCCGTCGATCCGGTCGCATTACGGGCAAGAGATCAAAGACCTGCGCTGGCAGCTGTTTCGCCCTCAAAGGCAGCCACAAAACCGCACCTGGCAAACGCGCGGGAAATGGAAGCCCCAGCCACAACCGGCCACACCGGGCGCGCGGGCGTCATTCCTGGCATCGTCCGACAATGCCGATATCCAGATGCGCGAAGCCGCCATTCTGGCCATCGCCGCATTGAACCCCCAAGTCGTGGTGCAGTTTGAACACCAACTGGAAGAAATGGAGTGCCGTGACCAAGATCACGCGGGCCTGCGCGATGCCATTCTACGGCACGCGATAGATGATCCTGAGAACCTCAAACAACATATTGCGGAAACTTTGGGACATCACGCCCTTGAAAACCTGCTGGCCCTTCGCCATGTCGCAGTGATCCCCTGCGTGAATAAACCGGGCGACGTTGAAAAGGCCGAAATGACATTGGCTGAGGAACTCGCCAAAATCAAAGCTCTCAGGGGTCTGGACGCAGAGATTGCCGAAGCCGCAGAGGAGCTGTCTGATCTGGACGATGAAGCGTTGACCTATCGCTTGGCGCAAGCCGCCGAAGAGCGCAACAGAACAAGCCGAAGCCAGAATGAAGACAGGGCCGTTTTCGACATCGCTGACAATGGTGCGCGAATCAACCGCGACGAGAAGGATGCGTTTAAGGCAATCATGTCAGGTATCAATTTCGAGCGAAAACGCCGGTAATGTGGTGTTTTCGTAAGGCACTGGAAAAGAAAAACAGGTAAACGGGTGGCCGAATCACTTCAACGCGCTAATGATTCGGTTCAATCGAATCACCCATCCCTGCAGGAGCATTGAATGGCCGCCAAGGATACAAACGAAGACAGCAAATCCGACGAGCAGGAACAGGAAATCTCGCTGGACATGAGCCAGACTCAGGTCAAGAAGATGATCGCCGAGGCTCGTGAGAAAGGCTACATCACCTACGACCAGCTCAATCAGGTCCTGCCGCCTGATCAGGTCAGCTCGGAACAGATCGAAGACGTTATGTCGATGCTGTCCGAGATGGGGATCAACATCATCGAAGATGAAGAGGCGGAAGAGGAAGAGAATAAAGGCTCGACCGACCTGATCACAACGGAAAGCAACCGTGAGGTCACGCTGGCCGGTGCCGCCGCCGAAAAGCTTGATCGTACCGATGACCCGGTGCGCATGTATCTGCGCGAAATGGGTTCGGTCGAACTGCTCAGCCGTGAGGGCGAGATCGCTATCGCCAAGCGGATCGAGGCTGGTCGTAATACGATGATCCTGGGGCTTTGTGAAAGCCCGCTGACCTTCCAGGCGATTACGATCTGGCATGATGAATTGCTGTCCGAAGACATTCTGCTGCGCGACGTCATTGATCTGGAGGCCACTTTCGGCAATCAGATGGACGAAGACGGCGATGTCGAAGAGCCGGTCGTCGACACTTCGACCGTGCAGGCCGCAAAGCCCGCCAAGGAAGAAGGCCCCGAGCTGGATGCCGATGGCAACCCGATTGCGACCGATGATGACGATGACGAAGACGAGCAGGCGAACATGTCGCTGGCTGCTATGGAAGCTGCTCTGAAAGATCAGGTTCTGACGACGCTCGAGCGTATTTCGACTGATTTTGCGATGCTGAGCGAAATGCAGGACAGCCGGATTTCGGCAACCCTGAACGAAGACGGCACATTCAGCGACACGGACGAAGCGACCTATCAGAAGCTGCGCGCCGAGATTGTCGAGCTGGTGAACGGCCTTCATCTGCACAACAACCGGATCGATGCTTTGATCGACCAGCTATATGGCATCAATCGTCGGATCATGTCGCTGGACAGCTCGATGGTGAAGCTGGCGGATCAGGCCCGCATCAACCGTCGCGAATTTGTTGACGCCTATCGTGGGCGTGAACTGGACCCGAACTGGCTGGCTGAGATGGCTGAAAAGCCGGGCCGGGGCTGGCAGATGTTCATCGAACGCTCGACCTCCAAGGTCGAGGAACTGCGCAACGATATGGCTCAGGTCGGGCAATATGTTGGCCTGGACATCAGCGAATTCCGCCGCATCGTACAGCAGGTCCAGAAAGGCGAGAAAGAGGCGCGCCAGGCCAAGAAAGAAATGGTCGAAGCCAACCTGCGTCTGGTGATCTCGATCGCCAAAAAATACACGAACCGTGGTCTGCAATTCCTTGATCTTATTCAGGAAGGTAACATTGGCCTGATGAAGGCCGTAGACAAGTTCGAATACCGCCGCGGGTATAAGTTCTCGACCTACGCCACCTGGTGGATCCGTCAGGCGATCACCCGGTCCATCGCGGATCAGGCACGCACGATCCGTATCCCGGTCCATATGATCGAGACGATCAACAAGTTGGTTCGGACCGGACGTCAGATGCTGCATGAAATCGGCCGCGAGCCGACGCCGGAAGAACTGGCCGAAAAGCTGCAGATGCCGCTGGAGAAGGTCCGCAAGGTGATGAAGATCGCCAAGGAACCGATCAGCCTGGAAACGCCGATTGGCGACGAAGAAGACAGCCAGCTTGGCGATTTCATCGAGGACAAGAATGCTGTGCTGCCGTTGGACAGTGCTATTCAGGAAAACCTCAAGGAAACGACCACGCGTGTTCTGGCCTCACTTACCCCGCGGGAAGAACGGGTTCTGCGGATGCGGTTTGGCATCGGTATGAACACGGACCACACCCTGGAAGAGGTCGGCCAACAGTTCAGCGTGACTCGCGAACGTATCCGTCAGATCGAGGCGAAGGCGCTGCGAAAACTGAAACACCCCAGCAGGTCGCGAAAGTTGCGGTCGTTCCTGGATCAGTAACCTAGAAAAGGCGCCTCGACCGAGGCGCCTTTTTCGTTTGAAACCAATGTTCACGGTGGCTTGTAAAAACATCAATTTGGCGAGAACTCACAAGAAGCCCGCTGCGCGTCTTCCTATATCCGCAATGTCCACTCATGGGACGGGCCGGGGCGAGGCTGCAAGGCTGACGACCCCCGGCTACCTCAAAGTTACGATCAAGGATCCAGGCGGCTGCGAAAAGCGCTGGGCGCGCGACCCGTCCACCGTTTGAAAGCGGTGGAAAAGGCGGGTTGGTCTGCGTAGCCAAGTGAGAATGCAATTTCAGATAGCTGCATACCGTTGGTGATGAAAGTTTGGGCCAGATCACAGCGCAGATCGTCTGCGATCTCTCGATAGCTTGACCCTTCATCCTTTAGCCGACGCGCAAATGTTCGCGGGCTCATGCCGAGATTGGCGGCTATGTCATCGGATTGCGGAAAATTCCCCGGCATCGAACGTGTAATCAGACCCTCGACCTGCGCCCGCAATTTTTGCTTAGGCGAAGCCCTTTCTGCCAGGACGCGTTCCCCGTACTCAATCAGATGCTCTCGAAGCATCGGGTCATATGTGGGCACGGGAAGATCCAGAGATGAAGGCGACAGAACAATCTCTAGGTTTTCTGCTCCAAATTCTACCGAAAATCCTGCAAGCTTCTGAAATAGATTTCTTTTCTCTCCAACCTCGTGTTGAAAGCGAATTGCTATGGGGTGGAAGTCTGACTGCGTCAGGTTCCGCATTCGCGCCAGCGTCCCAAACATCAAAAACTCTGTGCGTCTATGATACCGGGCAAAACTTGCGTCTTCCCATTCCGCCTCGAAGGACACAAAATTCCCGGCATGGCGCAGACTGAAGGTGATTGTGGGATCTATGATGCGAGAGAAGCGGGTTGTGTTTTCAAACACCTGTCGGAGGTCACGAGAGTACTTGCTGATATAGGCCGTAATACTAGAGGCCGAACTGACTTTCGAACCCGCATAGGCGGCAAAAGTTATGTCGCGCATAGCGTCGCAGGCATATCTGATGAACATCGCCTCAGTTTGCGCACTGTAGACTGTAGTGGGGGGAGCGATTGCCGCTCGGCTTAGACCGCTGCGTTCCAAAAGCTGGTCTGCTAACTCTGGGCCGCCCGAACGCTCATCTACCGTTCGGGTCAGGTGTTGAATTCTGGCAATATCAAGCTCCATATCCAATTCTTAATGCTTTCGCGAAAAATTTGAACCCAGTTTGCACGGGTGCAGGCAAACCCATCTGGCAGGTTTTCACAAGTTTCTGGCGCTTTTCAGCAAGGATATAGCAACGCAAAGGCATAGTTACCTCGTGTTGTCGGGTCAGCACCTTGTGGGGATGAGGGTAGAGCTCCGGTCGTCTCAGACTAGCGATCGGTGGCTCCCCGGCACGTTTCATCTGAAAACCTACGTGTCGCATTGCGGATTTTACCCTTCAATGGCACGGTCCGGTTGTGGCGAAATTGATCTGGTATCCAATGCAAGACCGGGCGATCTCAGATGTGGGAACCGAGCAGAACCTCATCGTTTTTGATGGAGAATGCGTGCTGTGTTCTCGGTTTTTCAGGTTCATGCTGTGGGCTGACACAAAGAAGCGGTTCAAGTTTGTAATTGCCCAGTCCCCCATAGGACAAAGCCTTTACCGGCAACTCGGCCTGCCCACCGACGAGTTTGAAACCAATCTTGTGATCGTTGACGGTGTTGTGCATCAGCGCTTGGATGCTTTTGCTGCTGCAATGCGCAGCTTACCAGCTTTGTGGCCTGTTCTGTCGGCCTGTCGATTTCTTCCGCGGTTTTTGAAGGATCCGCTTTATCATTTCATCGCGCGCCACCGATTTGCATTCTTTGGACGGTTCGAAACGTGCTTGGTTCCGGATTCATCCCTGAAAGCGCGGTTCTTCCCCGGAGGGTATGCGTGAGGCCGGACCCATTTCTGCAGGCCCTTCCAGCCAATTCTGAGGTGCCGGATGCGGTCCGAAAATTCCACAGTGAAACGGCAGAGTTTACAGGACTATGCAGCATCCAAAGAGGAACCGGGTGGTTGACCTCTTTGTCATTGTGGTTGGGTGGGTTTCCCCCCGCTGCAGATACTCAGACGGTCCGCATTCGAACCAAACTCAATGGCCAGGAATGGGAATGGTTCAGGGATTTTGGCGGGCATGAGACGCTGTCTCATCTGGTCTACGACGCAGACAGGCGGTGCGTGAAAGAGAGGATCGGAGGGCTGACCATCTGGATGCGCCCACAGGTTCGAGGTCAAAAGCTGCATTTGAACATCCTGCACCTCACTCTATTGGGGGTGCCATGCCCAAACTTTCTTTTACCGCGTTCGGCGACGGTGGAATGGCAGGATGATCAAGGCCGGTTTCGGTTCGATGTTTCGGCAGAAATGCCGATGTTGGGTCAACTGATCCGATATCGGGGCTGGCTGATGCCGGTTCACGTAAATAGGAACAATGCCTGAATTGAACGTGAGGTGGCTTTGCCATGGCCTCCTGCAATCTACTTTAATATTTATCAAGAAACATGAGAGAGTAGCATTATGAAAAAAGTGATCACATCTGCGGTTCTGGCCGCCGCCACGTTGTTTGAACCGGGGGCGGTGACAGCAGCACCAAACGGTTTTCAAACTGTTGCAGTAAACGACAAAGTGTTTGAGGTGATCCCGCGCGCGCGCAGGGATGTGGATGGCTATTGGTGCGCTGCTGCAGATTTTGCTCGTCGCAGCTTGGGGGCAGGGTGGCAGCAGAATATCTATGTTGTGCGTGGATATGGCCCAAGCGAAGCCACCGGTCGCCGCACGGCGGTCCAATTTTCGTTGACCCCTCCGGCAAATGTCGAGCAGAGCACAAGCTTTGTTTCCATTGGTTTCCAGCCGGGGCAGAGCAGGTCCGTCCAGAACGCGAATGGCCTGTGTTTCCGGCAGCCAATTTTTGACTGAAGAAAGTAAGACCCGCGTTTTGCAGACCGAGTTTATCATTTCAACGCAGGGGCCGGGGCTGTATGAGTTCACCTCGGGTATACGAGACTGGCTTGCCCCAAGCGGTCGCGACGGATTGTTGACCCTGTTTGTGCGCCATACCTCGTGTTCTCTGGCCATTCAGGAAAATGCGGACCCCGAGGTACGGACGGATTTGCAGGCCTTTTTCGAACGTCTAGTGCCACCGGCGGATGATCCGTCGATGGCGTATTTAAGGCACACCTATGAGGGGCCAGACGATATGCCAGCACATATCAAAGCTGCGTTGCTGCCTGTGTCGTTGGGCATTCCTGTCGCCGCAGGGGTGCCCATGCTGGGGACGTGGCAGGGCGTTTATCTGTTTGAACACCGGACCCAATCACACAACAGAGGCGTCGCTGCGCATTTCGTGTGACCCCTTTATTTAGCGGTGAAAATTTCCGACTACCCAAATCCTAGAGGCTGCCCTATAGTTGTGGATAAGTGGGCCACAGCGCTTACTAAAAGAGGCGGAACAAGAGACGAGGAGACGGCGGATGCGCTGCCCGTTTTGCGGAAATATCGACACTCAGGTCAAAGATTCACGCCCGGCAGAGGATCATGTCGCGATCCGCAGGCGCCGTTTCTGTCCGGCCTGCGGCGGCCGGTTCACCACCTATGAACGCGTTCAGTTGCGCGATCTGGTTGTGATCAAAACCAATGGAAAGCGCGAAGATTTCGATCGAGACAAGCTGGAACGTTCGATCCGGATCTCGATGCAGAAACGCCCGATTGATCCGGAACGCATTGATCAGATGATCTCGGGTATTGTGCGGCGGCTGGAAAGCATGGGCGATACCGACATTCCGTCCAGCAAGATCGGTGAAATTGTTATGGAAGCTCTGGCGCGGATCGACACCGTTGCCTATGTTCGGTTTGCAAGCGTGTATAAGAATTTCCAGGCGGCCGATGATTTCGAGGAGTTTGTCCACGAACTGCGCCCGCCGCAGCCTTCGACGGACGAGTGAGCGAAACAGATAAGCGATATATGGCGCTGGCCCTTGCCTTGGGGCGGCGCGGACAGGGGACGTGCTGGCCCAACCCATCCGTTGGCTGCGTACTCGTACAGGACGGGCGGATTGTTGGGCGTGGTTGGACGCAACCTGGTGGTCGGCCACATGCAGAAACCGAAGCGTTAAGACAGGCAGGATCGCAGGCGCGTGGCGCGACTGCTTATGTCTCGCTTGAACCCTGCGCCCATCACGGACAGACCCCGCCTTGCGCTCAGGCCTTTATTGAGGCCGGTGTGGCGCGTGTTGTTTCAGCCATCGAAGACAGTGATCCGCGTGTTGCCGGGCAGGGCTTTGCCATGCTGCGCGACGCTGGGATTGACGTGACAACCGGTATCCTTGCCGATCAGGCGGCCCGCGACCACGCCGGTTTCTTCTTAAAAACCGAACAGGGCCGGCCATTTGTCACGCTTAAACTGGCCAGCAGTTTTGACGGGCGCATTGCGACCGAAAGCGGCCATAGTCAGTGGATTACGGGTCAGACCTCGCGGCGGGCTGTTCATGCCATGCGGGCAACGCATGATGCTGTTATGGTTGGGGCAGGTACGGCGCGCGTAGACGACCCCTCTCTGACAGTTCGGGATCTTGGGATTGAACGTCAGCCTGTGCGCGTCGTCGTTTCGCGCCATCTGGATATCCCGTTGATGGGTCAACTGGCACGCACCGCCTCGAAAATTCCGGTGTGGTTGTGCCATGGTCCGTCACCGGATGCCGAACGTGCAAAAGCGTGGGAAGGACTGGGCGCAAGGCTTATCCCCTGCGCGTTACGCGATCATCACATTGACGCCGCTGACCTGTTGCTGCAGTTGGGGCAGGAGGGTTTGACCCGCGTCTTTTGCGAGGGCGGATCGTCCCTGGCTGCGTCGCTCTTGGTGGATGAACTGGTTGATGAGTTGATCGGCTTCAGTGCCGGGCTTGCGATTGGTGCCGAAGGTTTGCCTGCCATCGGGGCGCTTGGTATGGATCGTCTGGATGAGGCACCACGGTTTGAGCTGCTGGAGACCCGCATCATCGGTCAAGACGTGATGCATCGCTGGGCGCGGGCATTGCGCTAACGGCGCCAGAGATGCGCCTGTGTTGCGAAAACGCCCTGTAGTTTCGAGAGCAGTCTAAGGCCGGGGCCAGATCGGCTCTGGTAGCCGTCTGTCAGCCTTTCCAATACCACTTCCGGAGGGCAGGGCATGCCGGTGACAGGGTCCAGATACCTCGGGTAATCGATCAGTGCGGCATGGATCAATCCCAGCAGGGAGGGCCGTGCACCACGACGGGCGGGGACGGACCCCAAATCCTGCGTCAAACCCCAACCAGCATAAAAGGGTGCACCGAGCGTTGTGACCGGCAATCCGCGCATCAGCGCCTCGAACCCTAGCAGAGAGGTCATGGTCCAGACCTCCTGAACCTCACCCAACAATCCGGCGGGATCGGTGTTCGTGACGATCAGGTCTGCTAGCCCCTCAGCCTCGGCCTCACCTTCACGCAGGCCAGCTTCGACATCGGGATGCGGTTTATAGATCAGAACGGCGGTCGGGTTCATCTCGCGGGCGGCGCGCAGAAGTTCGGTGTTGGTGCGAACGGTGCTGGTTCCAAACAGGATTGAGGCATCGTCCTCGACCTGTCCGGGCACCAGAATGCGGTGGCCTTTTGGCAAGCCCGGAACCGGGCCGCCGGTGTTATATTTGCTAACCGCTCCAGCTATGATCTGTGTCACCAACCGCTCGGCCCGCAATTCCTGATCCGGCCGCAGGGTTTCACGCTTGGCGATCATCTCTTCCAGCCTGCTGGGTTTGGTCGGGTCGTAATAGATCCCAAGGTCATCCAGCGACAGCGACAGAGGCGGCACAAGGCTGGCCCCCAACCCACGGGACCGAACGAAGCCATCCTCGACCCGTGTGACGTTTTCCATATCACGGCCGTGCCGCGCCCAAACCATGTGGGGACGATCTGGGTTTTCGGGAACGTCAGGCGTGAATTTTACCTTTTTCTCGCGCCCAAACATGTGCTGCAGGTGCCTGCGTTTCCAAAGCCGCATCCCGGATGCCGTCCAGCCCTTGTGATCTTGTCGCCAGGCGCGGGTCAGACCTTCAAGCGTGTCCAGCACGGATTCGAATTCGCACAGCTGATCCCGATAGGGATCGTACCACTTGGGATAAAGAACCATGGTGGCGGTGAAGAGTTGCGCGCGCGTCAGGTTTCGTTGGCGTCTTGGGAAATGGGCTTCGTCTTGGGTAAGACCCCATCCGGCGTAAAACGGTTGGCCGAAGACGCGGGGTTTGTGACCGGCCAATATGGCCTCGAACCCAAGTTGCGAGGACAGGGTGTAGACGCCCACAGCGCCCTCTAACAAGGTCCAGGGGCTGATGGCGCTGTGCTGAAAGGATACGCGGTCGGTCAGATCATCGGCAGAGTAATATCCGGGCCGGTGCCCTGCGATCGTGTCGGGGTGGGTTTTGATCAGAACGGTCGCGCCGGGGTTCTCCTCTTGCGCCATAACCAGCATCTCGCGGAACCGGGCCTCATCGCCGCCGCTTGCCCTTACAGAAGCATCGTCGCGTGCTTGATCGACAACCAGGACATACCCTGGGTCCGGCGCAGGGGTCGCGGGATCATAGGCGGAATACTTACTCAGATGCAGTTCGCGCAGCCGCGCCATCCCGCCACGTGCCCGGTTCAGCAAGGCCGTATTATCCAACGGGTCGGTCGCAAGAAGTGTTTCCAGATCCGAAGGCTGTGTTGGATCAAAATGCACACCGCTGCGATCAAGCAGCAGACCCAGCGGAGCCTCGCCACTGCGTCCTGAGTGCAGAGATCGCAGGAATGCATCCTCTACGCGCAAGATCGGAGCATTGTATTTGGTCGCTATACGCAGTCCACGATGTGCCGTCGGGCTATTGCCCCAGATACCCACCAGATCCGACCCCTTGGGCGTGCCGATGCCGATATCATATCCGGTCAGTGACAGAATTCTCCGCACGCGCGCGGCTGTCAGAAATCCGCCATTATAGACCAAAAGACGACTGCGTTCGGCCTCGGCATGCGTTCCTTGTGGAACGGAGGGCATCATCCGCCTGTCAGGGTCGTGACATTGGCAAGCGGGGTCAGGCCACCGGCGATCAACGAGATGGATTTGCTCCATTGCGCATAAGGTGCTTCGGTGACGTAAATTGTGTCATCATCGCGGATGACAAAGTCGCGGGCGATGAAAAGGCCATTGGGTGCTGTCAGGTTCAGCACGTAGATCATGCGCTGCTCTCCCTGCAGGTCCGGTTTTCCCATGACTGACCGGACAATGTCCTGTCGTTCCTTTCGTAGAACGAAAATGCCGGTCGGGTCCGAAGACAGGGGCTGTAAGCCACCAACCTGTGCCAGCGCTTCCAGCGCGGACAGATCCTGACTGTCGAATGCCACGCGCGACTGACCGCCCGTCGCCCCCAAGGCGACATAGGACCGGTTGTCGGCTTCGACTAGAATGCGGTCGCCACCCCGCAGGGCAACGTCAAATTCCGGGTTGCGGAACAAGTCATTGTACCAGACCGTCCCTTTTTGATTGCCTCGGATCAGTGTCACTAGGGCGATGTCGGACCCTTCGATCACGCCGCCAGCCCGTGTCAACATTCCGGCCAGTGTGCGGGTTGGTCGTTCGATCGGATAGATCCCGGGCGCGGACAGGGTGCCCGACAGAGAAACGGTTGATCCGTCCCCGGCGATACGGCGCACTTCGACCTGAGGATCAGGGGTCTGGTCCTGGAGCTTTTCCGTGATCAACGTGCGAAGCTGTTCCGGCGTGTTTCCGGCTGCGCGCAGGCGCCCGGCATAGGGAACAAAGATGAAGCCCTCGCTATCGACCTGTACCTCTTCCAGGGATGTTGAGGCACCGGTCTCTCCGGATAACAGCCCGTCATCCACGTTTTCCCAGACTGTCAGGCCCAGTACATCACCCGGACGAACCGTGTCGGCGGTCAGGTTCTGAGCGCTACGGAAGGTTTGCGAGAACCCGTATTGAGGCACTGCGGACGTGACCTGCGCCACCCGGTCGTCAACCTCAACAACATAGGCGTTTCCACCTTTCGTGGTCGAACCGGCAAGGATTTCGGATTTGTTTGGGCCAGTTTTAGGTAGTTGGCACGCGGCCAGCAGGCCAAGAGCGGCCACAAGGGTTACACCCCGTCCCCATCGGATTGGAAAGCGCTGCACTGCCGAATATCCTCGAACGTCTTGGTTTTGGTCTTTTGTTTCCAGCAGCGTACTTGTTTCCAACTGCAATCGCCAGCATCAAGAGGGGTGATTTACTCAACGATCCTCAACTGTGGCGTCCGCGCCTCTTTGTCGGTCAGCACGGATTGGTAGGGATCTTTCGCCCTTAGCATCATATCCACGGCGCGCCTAAGCAACTGTCGCCGCCCACGGCGTGAATAAAACCCGCCGGGGACCTGACTGGTTTCAAGCAGAAAACGCCTATAGCTTTGATAGGCTTCGGTATCGGGGATATCTGGATTGGAAAAGAAATCAGTGATCGGTTGGCTGGAAACGAATTCGGGCTTGTCATAGACCGAATTGCCAAAGGCGCGCAGAGGAATGCCGCGCCACAATACCTGCTGACCCGCAGTTGAATTGATCGTCACGGCCGAGCTTGCTTCGTTGAGCAATGTGGCCAGTTTGCCCCCGGGTACATAATGGACCCGATCAGCGATACCCAGTGTTTTGGCCAGTTTGCGTGCCACCAGGCGCAATGGTTCCCGATGGTTTTCCAGCGGGTGTTCTTTGATGACCAGATGATGGTGCGTTGGTGCGCCATTTGCAAAACCGTGCAGTACCTGCTCAAGAAACTCGGACATGCAGTCAAAGTCCGAGTGTGACTGAACCGAACTGTCATGTCCCAGTTGCAGCAATGCCAAGTGATAGGGAAACCCGCCCCGCCGGACCCGCTCCGTCGCCATACGCCGCCGGATTCTGTGGAACGGCATCATTGCCAGCCGTTTGAAATAAAGCCTGAACTCTTTCGAAACCGGTAGGTCACGGTGGGTTCGAAAATTGCGATACTTGCCGTTCAGGAACAGAACAAACCAATGATACAGCGCGCCATAGAAAATATGCTGTCGCATATCACCCCAATGCGTCGGAGGGGGCGGCATCGGCGCATCAGTACGCTCCAGCGCTCGCTGCATCTGGGTAACTTCCAGATTCATCAGATGCGAATTGCCATTCGTACCTGTGCGTTCGTAGGTGACCCACCAAGGCCTCAGATACCCTTCTTCGAAAACATGAACAGTGATCCCGTGGGCGCGGGCGATGCGGATGGCTTGGGCGTGGATTGGACGCGTATCGCCATACAGGACTATGTCTGTCACCTCGCGGCCGACAACCAGGTCAACAAATTTTGCCGGCCAGTTCTCGGGTTTGCCAGCATAGGGAATAAAGCTGGCCTTATCAGACCAGAAAGCCTGATCCCCGGCGTTGAACCCCACGCGCCACACCTCGGAACCCGCGGCGCGCAGGATCTTACCAAGCGCGCCAAAAAACGGCCCGTGCGGTCCTTGCAGGAAAAGAAATACGCGTTTTTGCGCAGCGCCGTTGAGTGGTAACATTTCTGCTGCTCTTGTCGTTAGATGAGGAATTATGCCTGTTTGTCGTATTTGCGGCAACCTGGGGCTTGCCCGTAGGCGCGCTTACGCTTACCTCGACGGTGAGCGCTGGCATCAGGTTAGAAACAGAGGATTAACGCAATGTTTACGGGGATCGTCACAGATATCGGCACCATCACCGAACTGGAGCAGCAAGGCGATCTGCGGGCGCGGATCAAAACCGCCTACAATACCCCGGGGATTGATATTGGTGCATCCATAGCCAGCGACGGCGTTTGCCTGACAGTCATCGCATTGGGCGAAGACTGGTATGATGTGCAAATCAGCGCGGAAACCGTTTCGAAAACCAATCTGGATCGCTGGACCGTCGGTAAACGTGTCAATCTAGAGCGGGCGCTGAAGGTCGGAGATGAGTTGGGCGGTCATATCGTGTCTGGTCATGTTGATGGCGTCGCAGAAGTGGTCGCCGTTCTGGACGAGGGCGACAGCACGCGGGTAACCTTGCGCGCACCCAAAGATCTGGCTCGCTTCATTGCGCCCAAGGGATCAGTTGCGCTGAACGGTACTTCTTTGACCGTAAACGATGTGGACGGGTGCGATTTTGGTATCAACTTCATTCCGCACACCAAAGAGGTGACGACCTGGGGGGATGTCGGCATCGGCGACCGGGTCAATCTTGAGATCGACACGCTGGCTCGCTATGTCGCGCGCCTCGCTGAAATGTCCTAGTCCACAATTCAACGTCGCGTCTGACCGGAACGGTGCCGCATGCGGTCTGGTCTTTGACCGCGCGGTGGTCTATCCACCCGGTCAAACTTGGCATGTGAAAGGCTGCCCCATGAGCTTTGAAACTCCCGGACCGGTCGAGGCCCAGCTGCGCGCGGCAATCAGCCCGATCAAAGAGATCATCGACGAGGCGCGCAAAGGCCGGATGTATATCCTGGTTGATCACGAAGATCGCGAGAATGAGGGCGATCTGGTGATTGCCGCCGAGTTCGCTGATGCTGAGGCAATTAATTTCATGGCCACCCATGGTCGCGGCCTGATCTGCCTGCCGATGACGGCGGAACGGATTGACACGTTGGGTCTGCCTATGATGGCGGTGAACAACTCGTCACGTCATGAGACCGCGTTCACCGTGTCGATAGAAGCGCGCGAGGGAGTGTCGACTGGCATTTCCGCTGGTGACCGGGCGCTGACTGTGGCGACTGCGATCAACGAGCAAAACACGATGGCCCATATCGCCACGCCGGGTCACGTCTTCCCCTTGCGGGCCAAGCGGGGCGGGGTGCTGGTGCGCGCGGGCCATACCGAGGCCGCCGTTGATATCTCACGCCTGGCCGGGCTGAACCCTTCGGGCGTGATCTGCGAGATCATGAACCCTGACGGAACCATGGCGCGGCTGCCTGACCTGGTCGAATTCGCCAAGGAACACGGGTTGAAGATCGGCACGATCAGCGACTTGATCGCCTACCGGTCGCGCAATGACAATCTGGTGGTTGAGACATCTCGGGAAACCGTCACATCCGAATATGGCGGCGACTGGGAAATGCGGATTTTCACCGATCAGACCCATGGCATCGAACATGTCGTGATGGTCAAGGGTGACATCACCACGCCCGAGCCGGTTTTGACCCGGACCCATGCGCTGCACGAGGCGCCCGACATTCTGGGTCTTGGCCCGAAATCCTCACGTGAGCTGCCGCGCGCGATGGAAAAGATTGCGGATGAAGGGCGCGGCGTGGTCTGTCTGTTCCGCCAACCGCGCAACTCGCTCTATGCGGCTGAAGATGAGGGCCCACGCACCATCAAACAAACCGGTCTGGGGGCGCAGATCCTGTCCAAGATGGGGATCCAGGAACTTGTGCTGCTGACCGACTCGCCGGAAACCGTTTATCTCGGGCTCGATGCTTTTGGCCTGTCCATTGTCGGGACCCGTTCAATCCTCAGGGAGGACTGATTGTGGCTGAACAAGACAAACACGGCGTATTGCCGACACCGAGTTTCGACAAACCCGTCAAGCTGTTGATCGTTGTGGCCCCGTTCTATCGCGCCATCGCCGACAATCTGGTGGCTGGCGCAAAGGCCGTGATCGAAGGGGCAGGCGGCACCTGTGATGTGGTCGAAGTGCCTGGCGCCTTGGAAATCCCGACGGCTATCGCCATGGCAGACCGTCAGTGCAATTTTGACGGCTATGTCGCGCTGGGCTGTGTCATTCGCGGAGAGACCACGCATTACGAAACCGTCTGCAACGACTCCAGCCGTGCCATCCAACTGATGGGTCTGCAGGGGCTGTGCATCGGCAACGGTATCCTGACAGTCGAGAATGACGATCAGGCCGAAGTGCGCGCCAATCCGGAAAAAATGAATAAAGGGGGCGGGGCTGCCGCTGCGGCCTTGCATCTGATCGCGCTCAGCCGTAAGTGGGGCTCTTCCAAAAAGGGCGTCGGGTTCAAGCCGCCGTCCGAGTCCATCCTTGTGGCGGGCGACAGCAACGGACCCACAACAGCATGACCAAGACAGACGCGCCAAAACCGGCCAACCAGAAACGCCTGATGAAATCCGCCGCTCGGCTCTATGCCGTGCAGGCGCTGTTCCAGATGGAGCAATCGGGTCAGACAACCGATCAGGTTGTGACCGAGTTTCTGGATCACCGCTTTGGCGCCGTCTATGAGGGCGAGGAAATGCTGGGCGGCGATATTCGCCTGTTCCGCAAGCTGGTTGAAGATGCGGTCAATTATCAGGCACCGATCGATCAGATGACCGATCGCGCTTTGGTTGCCAAATGGCCGATTGCCCGGATCGACCCGACCCTGCGTGCGGCCTTCCGGGCCGCCGGAGCAGAGCTGACACAGAACGACACACCGCCCAAGGTGGTCATCACTGAATTCGTCGATGTGGCGCGGGCCTTCTTCCCCGAAGGTAAAGAGACCAAATTTGTCAACGCAGTGCTGGATCACATGGCGCACGAGGCCAAGCCCGAGGCGTTCTGACGCGTTTACACGGATCAAATATGCGTTAAACTGAATATTATAGCGCAATGAGGTCCGCCATGCCCAAACTGATCCGTTTGTATATCACGCAAGTGGCCTGGGGCTTTGCCATCTCGGCAATTTTTGTCGGGGTGCTTCTGGCCCTGAACGTCGCCAACCTGCGTCATCTGATTACTGGTTCTGATATCGGTCTGGTTGCTCTGGCGATGATCTGGTTCATGAACGGGATCGTCTTTGCCGGTGTACAGTTTGCCTATGCCATTATGAGCATGGCCGAAAAACCTGGTGGCCCGCGCGGCGGAACGCCGGTTTCTGTCAGGCTAAAGCCTGCCCTGATCAAACAAGAGGCACGTACAGGGCGTTAAGACACGTGACACACCGGCTTAGGTGGACGCGGAGCTTGCCCGCCGTAATTGGTAGGTCAGGGCGTCAGTTTTAGTCTGACTGCGTTTTGTCTTTTCTCTGACAGGGTTCGGGTCATTCGGCAGACAAGGCGACACCCTCCACGGTAACCCTATGCATCAATCGTCGAAATCCATGATAGTCATTGACCGCTTTGTGCCATGTGGCCCGGTTGTCCCAGATGGTCATGTCGCCTGTTTGCCAACGAATGCGGCATTGGAACTCGGGTTGCTGGCAATGGTCATATAGCATTGCAAGGATGGCTGCTGATTCATCAGCGCTCAGGCCTTCGATATGGGTTGTGAACACTGGATTCACATAAATACCGCGCCGCCCGCTGAGGGGGTGTTTTATGATCACAGGATGTCGCGCGTCTTGGGTGGCTGCCTGTGCATTGCTTAGCCGACCACTTTGCGCCGCTTCACTGTCCTGTGTGCTTGTTCCAAAAACGTGCCGAGAGGAATGAACCGCCCAGAGCCCATCCAGAAAGCTCCGCATGGTAGGTGACAGCGCCTCATAAGCCGCACCCATCGAGACGAACAGCGTGTCGCCTCCAAAGGGCGGGGTTTCCAAAGCATGCAGGATAGACCCCATCGCCGGGATTTGGTCGTAGGAATGATCGGTATGCCAGCCCTCTCCGATGGCCTCTTTCTGATCCTTTTCCTTCAACACCATAGCGATTTCTGGATGCCCATCGACCGGCCTGAAGAAGCGGTTGATGTTGATCGCGCCAAAGCGTTGGGCAAACGCCAGATGCTCATCCGGGCCGACATCCTGCGCTCTGAGTACGATGACAGAGTGCTGAGCAAAGGCCGTATGAATGGCGTCGAACTGGCTGCCGTCTCGGATATCGGCGCCGATGATCTCTGCGCCCACACCGCCGGTAAGTGGTCTGATGTCCATCTGCTTTCTCCCTGAGTTTCAAACGCAGGGTAGCGCATTGCAAAAGGTCGAAAAAACTGATTTAAAATTTATAAAAAGAAGATTTTATTGATGATACGTTTCACTTTGCGCCAGTTGTCGTTCTTCGCCGAGACGGCGCGATGTGGCGGTATCGCGCAGGCAGCCAGGAACCTGAATGTTTCGGCCGCCGCTATTTCATCGGCAATCGACAAGCTCGAAGATGTCACTGGTTTGACGTTGTTTGACCGCTTTCCCGCACGCGGGATGAGGTTGACCCGCGTTGGCGCAGCCATTTTGACGGATTCCGAAGCGTTGCTGATGCAAGCAGGCGCGCTCGGCAATCGGGCCGCTGTGATGGCTGAGGGTAAAACAGGGTCTATTGTGATCGGGACACATTATGCGATTGCGCAGAAGATCATTCTACCAGCTGTTCTGGCTTTTCGCCAAAGCCATCCCGGTATCCGCATCGAGGTTGTTGAGGATGATTTCCCGAACCTCGTTGCTGCGCTGGATGCGGGCGAGTTGGACGCGCTTGTGGTGTTTGATCAAGGGTTTGAACCCCGACGTCATCACGTTGAAGTACTTAAAGAACTGGCGCCTCTGGTTTTACTCCCGGCCTCGCACCCATTGGCGCATGCCGCCAGCATACAGCTTGAGCAGCTGACAGGCATGCCCTACATCGCAGTGTCGCGTTCCGGTCCGGGTCCAAGCTATCTTGACCTGTTGCAGGCCGCCGGGCTTGATCCAGAAGTGCCGCTGACCTCGCAATCACGAGAGTTGGTGCATGCCTATGTTGGCAAAGGGCTTGGGTTCACGCTGGTTGGTTTCCCGCCAGAGGCGAGCCGCACGATAGAAGGCGATGCGGTCGTCGCGCGTCCGCTGGCACAGGATATCGGGTATTTCAATGTTGTGATTGTGCAGCCCCGCGCCATTCGGCAACCCGAACCCGTAAAAGCATTTCTTGATGCCTGTCTGCTCCAGGTATGATTAGCGCGATCTGGCCCGCAGGTCAGAACCCAGAGCTCGTAAATCCGGCTATTTCCTGCCGGAGTTTGGATCGAGTGTGGCGGGACCACCAGTCAACCGTGCGGTTTGATTCCCGAGGACCTGTATGTACAGGTGGGCGCCAGGTAATCAGGCCAGGACCTGAACAGAGCCAGCCCCCTCGGAATTGCTTAAGGCCACCAGAATGCTACCAGTCACAAGAAGGGCAGAACCCGCCACGGGCCTAAGTAGGGCGTCCGGCGGGTTCGCACAAGGGGTCAGGCGTCAACAGTTTCGTGCAAGGCCACGCGCATCTTGCCGAAATGCTCGTCCCAGCCATTGTCCAGCGCCAGGATCAGGCCAAAGGCATCGGCACCTTGCGGCAGACCTTCGTGCAACAGGTCAAGGCGTGTACCGCCCGCAACTGGTTCCAGCGTCCATTTTACGATGCTGACTGCGTCGCCCATTGGCTTAACCGTAAACGAATACTCCAGATATGACGGCGGGCGCGCTTCGCGGACTTCTCCCCAGATCAGAAGGTCGCCACTGGTCGTTCCGAACATCTCAAGCTTTTGGCCCTGCGCCAGGGGGCGTTCGGGTTTGTGAAACCATTCCGCCAACCGGTCGGGTTCGGTCAGATAGGCCCAGACGGTCTCGGGCTCGGCCCTCAGGAAGATGGATTTCCTTAGAACGGCATCAGTCATTTTGATTTCCTTTCAACAGCTTCTTTAAGAGAGTTAAGGCATTCATCCCAAAATTGATCAAAGTAGCTGAGCCAATCCAGAACAGGGGCCATACCTTTTGGTTCAAGTCGGTTTATGCGTTCCCGGCCACGGGCTTCGACGGCGATCAGGCCACCATCCGAGAGCACGGTCAGGTGTTTCTTGACAGCTGCGCGTGTCATGTCGAAGCGATCAGTCAACTGAGCAATCGTCATGTCCTGCAGTGCCAGCATCTGCACAATGTCCCTGCGGGTAGGGTCAGCCAGAGCGCGGAACGCGTTTTGAGTTTGATTTTCCATATGCAACCTAAAGAGATACCATTTGGTTTCACATTAATGCGATACCAAATGGTACTATGTCAAGTCGTATGGGCTCACTTTACATTTGTTCACTAATTGTTCACATTTGGGATATGACATTGGACCTGCAACCCGGACAAAGACTTGCACGTGGCGTCGCCCGTCACCTGACGGCGCATGGCTTTGTATCCGTTGAGGAATTCGTGCCTATACGCGGACTGCGGGTTGATGTGATGGGGCTGGGTCCTAAGGGAGAGCTTTGGGTGATCGAATGTAAATCAAGCCGCGCTGATTTCCAGTCGGATTCCAAATGGCAGGGCTATTTGGAGTGGTGTGATCGATTCTTCTGGGCAGTGGATACGGAGTTTCCGACCGAGCTGTTGCCTGCCGAGACCGGGTTGATCATTGCCGATGCTTATGACGCCGAGATCGTGCGTATGGCGCCAGAGGACAAGATTGTTCCGGCTCGGCGGAAGAAGATGATCCAGAAATTTGCCACAGATGCAGCCCGGCGCTTGCAGTCCCTGAGAGATCCCAGAATCTGATAGGTCAGCTTTTTACCGCCCGTGCGGCATGCGCAGCAGCACGGAGTTCATCGGCAATCTCTTCGGCTTCTTCCGGATCGAAATCCATTGGAATTTCAAGGTTTTCCGCTTCGATGAACAGGCGCACCATCCCCTGATCTGTTGGTCCGATCTGCAAATTCGCCTGAATGTCACTTTCGGTATTGATGCTCATGTGTGCCTCCGGGGATGAGAGTTCGTGCTAGCGCGCAAAGGCTTGAGAATCAAGTTACCTTTGCGTTCAAATAAGGGATGCATTCTATTCAGATCAGACCCTTTGAAGCTTTGGACGCGCCGTGGTTGGTGGCTGTGCATGATCTTTTGTATTCACGAGACGAGGGTTTTGACGACTCTTTTGCCGTGTTGGTGAAAGAAATCCTCGACGATTTCATCTCGGACCATGATGCCAAGCGCGAGCGTGGCTGGATAGCCGAATGTGACGGTAAACCTTTGGGCAGTATTTTCTGCGTTGCCCTGAGTGAAACGACCGCAAAACTGCGGTTGTTCTTACTGTTGCCCGAAGCGCGCGGGATGGGTCTGGGAAAGCGGATGCTGGAGAGCTGCATGGGCTTTGCTCGCGGCGCCGGTTACACTGAAATGAGGCTGTGGACGCATGAAAGCCACAAGGCTGCCTGTGCGCTTTATGGGTCCACTGGGTGGCAGTTGATGGATAGCAAACCGGTCCATTCCTTCGGGGTTGATCTGGTCGAACAAAGCTGGAAAATTCAGCTTTAATCCTCTTGCATTCCGTGAACGCGTTCGGTACATCGCCCTTCACAAGTGCCGCCTTAGCTCAGTTGGTTAGAGCGCTGGATTGTGGATCCAGAGGTCCCCTGTTCAAGCCAGGGAGGCGGTACCATCTCCCCGATTGTCAGAAAATTCCCAAGCTAGTTCGGCCGCTAAGCCGCCGCGCAAATCGAAGGGCTGCCTTCACTCAAAACGGTACCGATTATTATTTGAGAAATTGTCTTTTCCGGGGATTGCAGCGGCTGTATCCCCGGTAGGTTCTTAGCGTGCCAGATTCAGGCGAAAGCGCATTTTTGTTTTTCGTTCCGCAGGTAAATGACGGTTCAGATGCTTGTTCACCAGGCCGAACCCCCCAACGATCACAAGCGTCAGTAAGATGAAATAGAAGGCAAGGATTGGATAGGCGACAAAGGGGTTGAACGTCTTGTCCGCGAAATAGCTTGCGTAATACAGCGCATCGCCTCGTTGCTGCCAGGCGGGGAAGGCCGAGAAGAACACCAGCGTGGTGGCGTGGAACAGAAAGATCGCCTCATTCGTGTAGGCGGGCCAGGCAAGCCGCAGCATGGTGGGCCAGACGATCCGCCGGAAGCGAGACCAGCCGGACATGCCATAAGCATCTGCAGCCTCGGTATCGCCCTTGGGAATGGATCGGAGCGCGCCAAAGAAAATTTCGGCTGAATAGGCGGCTGTGTTCAGAAACAGAACGATCAGCGCCCCAATCCAGGCCGACGTCAGAGAATCGAACATCGGATAGGATTTCTTCAGCGACAGGAAGAAGAAATAGGCAAAGAAAAACTGAATGAACAGCGGCGAACCACGAAAGATGAAAATGAACCATTCCGAAGGTTTGCGCAGCCAGAAACTGGGTGAAGCTTTGCCAAGCGCCAGTGCTGTGGCCAGGAAAAATCCGGTCGCAAGCGCCATGACTCCGAAATAGATATTCCAGATCATACCAGACCCGATCAGGGTAAAGTGCTCACATAAGGTAAAGTCGGATTTTGGCAGCAGGCGCTCGCCATATCCAAGAGATCGCAGGCCGTAGTCCTGAATGGTCTGCAAGCAGCTCATGCGGTGGTCTCCTTGCGCAGCAATTCTCCGGCGGCGGTGGCCTGTCCGTGGGACAGCCGGCGCATCAGGCGTTCAAGCCCGATCTCGGACATACGGGTGAAGCCAAGGTAGAAAACCAGCAGGAACAGGAAATACCACATGCGCCAGTCACCGTGTGGGTATTGCGTAAACTTCGGAGTCTTGGTGCTGCCCAGTTCGCGGGCCCAGTACACGATATCTTCGATGCCCAGAAGGAACAGCAACGGTGTGGCCTTGATCAGAACCATCCAGAGATTGCTGAGACCGGGCAGGGCATAAACCCACATCTGAGGCACAAGGATTTTCCAGAATGTCTGGCGGCGGGACATTCCATAGGCTTCGGCGGTTTCCAGCTGTGTATAGGGTACGGCCCGCATGCCGCCGAACAGAACATTGGCGGCGAAAGCGCCGAAAACAATAGAGAAAGTGATGACAGCCAGAAAGAACCCATAGGTTTCGTGCACCCATTCCGGCGAGGTGCCCAGTGGCAGTTTGGCAGATTGGCAGACGATAAAGTCGTTGCCCTGTCGGATCGAATCCGTCCAGTCCGGGCAGAGAATTTGATGCCGCGTCCATTCGAATGCCTGATCCAAAGCAATCACGAAGAACATGAAAAAGGCGATATCCGGCACGCCGCGCACGATGGCGATATAACCCTTACCCAGCCAACTGACCGGCAGAACGTGCGAACGGGCAGCCATGGCCCCGACGAACCCGAAACCCAGTGCTACGGGCGCCGTCACGGCAAGTAGGGCCAGTACCTTGAGGAAGGACAGGTAAAAGGACCAATGCACACCATTGGTCAGATAGCACGAGAACCAACGGAAGGTTCCCAGCGTGTCGGGATCAGTGCAGAACGAAAAAATGGCGGGCCTCTTCAGGTGGTAAAGGCGCTGGGGCGGCGCGCCCGTAGACTGGGGCACGCCGCCGGATCAGAATTAGAAGGTCGAAGACACTTCCCATTTGGTGATCAGCTCGTTCAGGCTACCGTCATCCTTCATGGATTGGATGGCTGCGTTGAGCTTTTCTTTCAGCTCACCGTCGGATTCACGGACGCCAATGCCGACGCCACCACCCAGCGGAACCTCATCGGCCACAAAGCGCAGATCTGCGTCTTCGTCGACGATCGGGGCAAGGAAGGATTTGTCGGCCAGAACCGCATCGGCCTCACCGTTGCGTACGGCAGCGATGGTTTCCTCGGGGCTGGCGAACTCGACCAGGGTCGCGCCGGATTCGGCGATATAGCCAGCCTGAATGGTGCCGGTCTGTGCGGCGACCACACCACCTGCAACATCGGCGTCATCCGACATTGCTACATAGGCGGAGGGATCCGGTGGTGTGTAGTTCTGGGTAAAGTCGATGACCTCGTCACGCTCGTCGGTGATCGACATACCAGCGATGATCACGTCGTAGTTGCCCGAGACCAGGTTCGGAATGATCGAATCCCAGTCGTTCTTGACCCACTCGCAGGTCAGGTCTGCGCGTTTGCACAGCTCGTCGCCCAGCTCGCGCTCAAAGCCGTCGATCTCACCTGCGTCATTGACGAAGTTCCAAGGTGCATAGGCGCCCTCGGTCCCCATCCGGATGGTGTCTGCCATAGCCATGCCTGCGCTCAGCGCAAGGGCCGCAGTGGTCAGGATCAGTTTTTTCATTGGATACTCCCCAGTTTTGGTTCTGATCTGAAGTTATGCCGCCTGAGTGGCGGAAAGAAAGCCCTGAAGCCGTGGAGATTCAGGGGTAGTAAAGAGATCTTCAGGCAGGCCTTCTTCTTCGATGAGGCCCTGGTGAAGGAAAACGACATGGCTAGAGATATCAGCGGCCATTTTCATGTCGTGGGTCACAATGATCATGGTGCGGCCTTCTGCAGCCAGGTCTTTGATCACCTTGATCACTTCTTGTTCCAATTCGGGGTCCAGCGCCGACGTGGGCTCGTCAAACAAAAGCGCCTCGGGCTCCATGCACAGCCCCCGCGCGATCGCGGCACGCTGTTGCTGGCCACCAGACAACTGGGCGGGGTAGACGTCGCATTTGTCGCCAATACCAACTTTTTCAAGGTATCTGCGTGCGCTGTCTTCAACTTCTTTTTTGTCACGGCCCAATACCGTTACAGGTGCTTCCATCACGTTCTGTAGGATGGTCAAATGAGCCCACAGGTTGAACTGTTGGAAAACCATCGACAGGTTTGTGCGAATGCGCAGAACCTGTTTCGCATCTGCAGGCCGGCGCGTATGGCTGTTACCGGACCAACGAACAGGTTCACCCTTGAAAAGGATTTCGCCCTGCTGGCTGTCTTCCAACAGGTTGCAGCACCGCAATAGAGTGGATTTCCCAGACCCCGAGGACCCGATCAAAGATACAACATCGCCCCGTCTGGCAGTGATATCCACACCCTTCAGCACTTCCAGATTGCCGAAACTCTTGTGTAGGTTCTTGATCTTAATGACGGGAGTTGAATCTGTCACGGTTGGTCCAGGTGTTATTGGTGTTGGTGCGGTACTAGGGCTTAAAAATCAGATCAATGCAATGCGCAAATGACAGAGTAAGCGGGTGATTCCGTCAATTTGACGAAGCGTTCTGGTCAATTTGATCATGAATTATCCATCGCAGTTTACAATTTCGACGGATTTGGGACGCGCAGATAATCTTTGGCAGGAAAAGAGATCAGGTCATGCAGGTGCAGAAGGTTCCGATCTTGCGGTGACATGGTTTTAATCGCGTTGCGAACTGCGTGTGCGATCTGAGCGGCGTCCTGATCCTTCGCTGTGATATAAGGTAGCGCGGGGGTTGGGGTTGTTTCGGCGACCTCACGCAGAGCTTCTGGAAGGTCGGAATGGACCTTCAGCATCTCCCATGTCAGTGCATCCAGCGCGGCATAATCGGCACGGCCCTCGGAAATGGCTTGAGCAGACAGCGCATGACCACCGGATTGCAGAACCGACGATGGTGTTCGGTGGTATCGTTCAAGGTGAACCATTGGGGCGGCCCATCCGGATTGCGACAGCGGTTCATTATAGGCAAAAACACCATCGGCCAATTCATCAAGATCGCGGGGGTCGTGGCGGCGGGCTACAAAAACCGACCGGTAATGGCCAGGTGGGCAGCCAGGCAACGCGTAATCCGGCGTTCCAACCAACTGCACCTTGCCATGCAGCCGGGTGCGAAAGGGCATGCCGCAGGTCTGGGCAAAAACCAGATCCGGGTCCAACCAGACATCCCAGACATCCCGGTCTCGGTTTAGGTTTGCGGGGCCATAGCCAAGGTAATCCCGAATCGATGCCCAAAACCGATCATTCGCAGGGCGCAGCGCAGGCATGTCGTACATGCCCAGCATGGCTATCAAGATTTGGCAGCCTTTTGACGGGCCATTGCAGAGTCGACATCACTGATGCCCAGCAGGCTGACGACCAGTCGCAGTAAGGAATCCTCTTCACCCGTGCGGTGCCCATCCGCCAGAGCGACCGACCACAAGGCCTGAACGACTGCCAGGCGGTCGTCATAGGCAACGGCCTCTTTGATTGCGCGAGTGAACCGTACGGTGTCCGGTGCTTCGGCCTCGAGATCTTCGGCGCGGGCGCGCAGGCCGGCGGCTTCGAACGGGGATAGGTCATAGCGTTCAACCGAAATCCGGTCGATTCGCGCCATTTCACTGTCGGCATAGTCGTTGTCAGATCGGGCAACGCGCACCAGCAGGGCCGTCAAGGCCAGTCGAGCATCGTCATCGGTGAAAGGGGCGGGCTGAGGCTGGGTCAGTCGAGACAGAAAATCACTAAACATGAGACAGGTATAGAGAGGCCTTACGCCTCTTCCAAGCGTCTTTGCACACGCTTTCTGGCGGTCTTGCTGTCGTTAAAGCTCAGACCCATGGCGATGCGGGCTTCTTCGACGATTTTCATCTCGCCCTCATCTGTATTCCCGTCGGCCAGAACCACCTCCCAGAGGGCATCCAAAGCGGCCAAGCGCTCGTGCAGGTCCGTGGTTTCCCGGATCAGCTTACCGAACGTGTCCGTTTCCGGTGCGGCTGCGTGCAGTTTCTCGCAGGTGGCGCGGACCTTTGCGGCTTCGATCGCGTTATGTTGATAAAGTCGGGCGAGGATACGGTCGATCAGGCTGATCTCTTCCAGCTTATAATCCCTGTCCGCTTGTGCAACGCGCACCATAAGCGCCCCGAGTGCAAGTTCAGCGTCTGGGTCGGGCAGATTGTCGTGTTGTGGCGGGCGGAAAGCCTGAAAGAGTTTTTTCAACATGGTCAGAGATTATTCCATATTTGATAACCCGCCAAGCACGGACTATCGCGCAAGGCTCAGAATGATCAAAAGACCGCCTGCTACAGCCGGATAGCGCGCTGGGTCAGAGTACCTTTCGCGCTTCGTCTTGCAGCCAGGCCAGCATTTTCCGATAGGGTACAGGGCCATAGCTTATACGCGCGACTCCCAGTCCAGCCAAAGTGGCGGTGTCCGGTGTGCCGGGTAATGCTATGATATTTAGCGGCAGGTCGATTGACTTTACCAACCGGGCAATCATGGCCTGATCCCGTAGGCCGGGGGCAAAGAATCCGCTGGCCCCTGCATCTGAATAGGCTTGTGCTCGGACCATTGCCTCTTCCAGCATCGCATCATCATGGGTTTCGGGCTGCGCCTTCAGGAAAATGTCGGTCCGCGCGTTGATAAACGCAGGAACGCCAGCCGCATCGCAACCTTCACGCATCGCGCTGACACGGGCGGCCTGAGTTTCAATATCGTACAACTCATTTGATCCAATGATCTGGTCTTCGAAGTTTAAGCCGACAACGCCGGATTCAAGGGCCAGCCTGATATTGACAGAGATACCCTGAGCATCAGCCGCATACGCACCTTCGAAATCCAGAGTAACCGGTAGATCAACGGATTCGACAATCCGGCGAGCATTGTCCAGCGCGACCTGCATCGGGATGTTTTGGCCGTCGCTGAACCCTTGTGCCATCGCAACAGGGGCGCTTCCGGTGGCAATGGCTTGGGCGCCAGCGTCGCGCACGGCACCGGCACTGCCAGCATCCCAGATATTGTACAGGATAACCGGTTCGCCCTTTTTGTGCAGAGCCGCGAATGTCAGTGCTTTGGTGATCTGATCGGTCATGGCCAGTCTCCTATCTCTGAGTTGCGGACAGTTAACCGTGCAAAGGGTCAGCGCGTACAGTCTTTTCGCGCTGACCGATACAATCTGCTTTCGTGCCTGGTGTCAGACCAGACGCGAGGTGTCCTTGGCAGCGCGCACAAAGTCGCGGAACAAAGGATGCGGGTCGAACGGCTTGGATTTCAGCTCGGGGTGGTACTGGACCCCAATGAACCACGGATGATCCGACCACTCGACGATTTCTGGCAACCGCCCGTCGGGGGACATGCCTGAGAAATTGAGACCAGCTTTTTCCAGCTTGTCGCGGTATTTGATGTCCACTTCATATCGGTGGCGGTGGCGCTCCTCGATGGCGGTGCCGCCATAGACTTCGGCCACTTTTGACCCTTCGGCCAGAACCGCGTCATAGGCGCCCAGGCGCATGGTGCCGCCCTTGTCATCACCGACTTTGCGTTCGACCTTGTGATTGCCCTGCACCCATTCTTTCAGATGATAGACCACCGGTTCGAAACGCTTTTTACCGGATTCATGGTCGAATTCCTCGGACCCGGCCTCTTTGATGCCAGCGGCATTTCGCGCGGCCTCAATTACGGCCATCTGCATGCCCAGGCAGATGCCCAGGTAGGGCACCTTATGTTCGCGGGCGTATTGCGCAGCCTTGATTTTGCCTTCGGTACCGCGCTCACCGAATCCGCCGGGCACGAGGATCGCGTGGAAGCCTTCCAGATGCGGGGCGGCCTCTTCGGTATCGAATACCTCGGCATCGACCCATTCGACCTTGACGCGGACACGGTTGGCCATCCCGCCATGGGTCAGCGCCTCGGCTATCGACTTATAGGCGTCTTCCAACTGGGTGTACTTACCGACGATGGCGACCTTCACTTCGCCCTCGGCATTGTGGATGCGATCACTGACGTCTTCCCATTTGGTCAGATCGGGCTTGGGGGCAGGGCTGATCTGGAAGGCATCCAGAACCGCCTGATCCAGTCCCTCGCGGTGATAGGCGAGCGGAGCATCGTAGATGGTGCTGAGGTCCTGCGCAGCAATCACGCTATCGGGGCGGACGTTACAGAACAAAGCCAGCTTTTCACGTTCCTTGGTCGGGATCGGGCCTTCGGACCGGCAGACCAGAATGTCGGGGGCGAGACCGATCGAACGCAGCTCTTTCACCGAGTGCTGGGTCGGCTTGGTTTTCAATTCGCCCGAGGCTTTGATGTAGGGCAGCAGGGTCAGATGCATGAACAGGCACTGCCCGCGCGGTTTGTCCTGGCTGAACTGGCGGATGGCTTCAAAGAAGGGCAGGCCTTCGATATCGCCCACGGTGCCGCCAATTTCGCACAGCATGAAATCAACCTCATCCTCACCAATGGCGATGAAATCCTTGATCTCATTGGTGACGTGCGGGATCACCTGAATGGTTTTGCCCAGGTAGTCGCCGCGGCGTTCTTTTTCCAACACGTTGGAATAAATCCGCCCGGAACTGACCGAGTCGGTTTTGCGCGCGGCGACGCCGGTAAAACGTTCGTAATGGCCAAGGTCCAGATCGGTTTCTGCCCCGTCATCTGTAACGAACACTTCGCCATGCTCAAAAGGCGACATGGTGCCCGGATCGACATTCAGATAGGGGTCCAGCTTGCGCAGACGCACCGAATATCCGCGGGCCTGCAACAGCGCGCCCAAAGCCGCCGAAGCCAATCCTTTGCCCAAGGATGAAACCACACCACCAGTGATGAAAATAAAACGCGCCATGTTTTTCGGCTGCTCCCCGTGAGACGTCAATATCAGCTGCCCGGCGGTTCAAGAAAAACCGCTGCATCACGGGACTTCACGTATAAAGGATTCGCGCCAATAGCGCAAGAGAACCGCAAGATGCTGTTGCAGTTCTCTTTTCGGTTTCTAGGTTTTGTGTGTCAGTTGGCCTGCGGGATCAAAGGCGCGTTGTCACCCTGTGCCGGAGGCAACAGGTCATCCGCCGACGGAATTGCCGGTGTGCTTTCTTCGGTCGCGGCCGGTGCCTGTGTCCCAATCCGGTCGAGCACAGAGCTGCCCGAGGATTTTTGTGCCGCCAGAATGGTCAGCGTGATCGAAGTGACGATAAAGCACGCGGCTAAAATCCAGGTCACCTTGCCCAATGCTGTTGCAGCCGACCGGCCAGCCATGGCACCGCCTCCGCCGCCACCCATGCCAAGGCCGCCGCCTTCGGACCGCTGCATCAGGACGACGGCGATCAGGCCCAAAGCCAGAAGAAGATGGATAATGAGAACGACGTTTTCCATGGTGGTCCTGTACAGCGTGGCGTGTATCGCGAGGTACTTATGCAAGTTTGGTTCCGGGGGCAAGTCACGAGTTACCATCACGCCAAGTGATCTTCGGGATCACAGCAAAGAGACTGGACAGGCAAGGGGATGGTAAAGCAGGCTGCGACCCATGCCACATGACGATCCCGACCATCCGCACGCCTTATTGCCGCCTGAACCCGCCCTTCGCGTCAAGGCGCTGGAAACGATTCTGACCCGCAAGGGTTTGATCGACCCGGCCGCTTTGGATGAGATCATCGACACTTACCAAAACAAGATTGGCCCGCAGAACGGTGCCCGGGTTGTTGCCAAAGCCTGGACTGATCCGGCCTTTAAGGCAGCACTGCTTAAGGATGCAACGCCCGAGGTGGCAAAGCTTGGCTTTTACGGTCGGCAAGGCGAGCACATAGTTGTTGTCGAAAATACCCCTGATCTCCACAACATGGTCGTTTGCACGCTTTGCAGTTGCTACCCATGGCCTTTGTTGGGGATTCCACCGGGGTGGTATAAATCGGATGCCTATCGTGCGCGGGCCGTGCGTGAGCCGCGTAAAATTTTGTCAGAGTTCGGAGTTTCTCTGGCGGATGAGACAGCCGTGCGGGTTTGGGATTCAACGGCCGAGATACGCTATCTTGTTCTACCCATGCGCCCCGATGGCACCGATGGGATGACCGAAGACGACCTGACCGCGCTTGTGACCCGTGACAGTATGATCGGAACCGGCCTGCCAAAGGTGCCGTCATGACCCGCGTTCACGATATGGGAGGACGGTTCGGCGACGGTCCGGTGATCCCCGAATCCCAAGATGCAGCGATTTTCCCAGAAGAATGGCACGGGCGCGCATTGGCACTGACATTGGCTGCCGGGTTTCTGGGACAATGGAATATCGACATCTCGCGCCATGCACGCGAACGACTGTCGCCCAAAGACTATGCACGATTCTCTTACTACGAAAAATGGGTGTCAGCACTTGCAGATCTGTTGGTAGAGCAGGGGGTCCTGACTTTGGAAGACCTTCTGGGCCAAGGAACGGATGCTTCACATCCTTTGGCTTCCCGCGCGCTGACAGCTGGGGCGGTTGAGGGCGCACTGTCCAAAGGCGGTCCGGCTGATCGACCCTCGAATATCGCGGTGCAGTTTGATCCCGGCCAAAAGGTGCGTACAGTACGACCGGCTGCCAACCGCCTGAAAATCGGTGGTCATACCAGGTTGCCATCTTACGCTTCCGGCGCTCGCGGTCGGATATTGCGCCTGCATGGGACGCATGTTTTGCCGGATTCCAATGCTCATGGTCTGGGAGAGGCACCTGAACCATTATATGCGGTTGCATTCCCGGCCTCTGAGCTTTGGGCCGATCCCGAGAACCGAAATGACGAGGTCATATTAGATCTGTGGCAAAGCTATCTGGTGCCCGATGAGTGAGTGTAACGCACAGCCATTACCCGAGCTGGCATTCGCAGAGCCCTGGCATGCACAGGTCTTTGCGGTCACGGTCGCGTTGAATGAAGCGGGACGATTCGAATGGTCGGAATGGGCCGATCGGTTTTCGAAGATGCTAAAACGCCATGGTCTGAGCAAAGAGCTGAATGGTGGCAACGACTATTTCCATGCCTGGCTGGAAACACTCGAGGCCTTTTTAGCCGAAATGGGTGACGCGAACCCAAGTGATGTCGCTGCAGTATCGTTGGATTGGGAGAAAGCCTATCTGACGACTCCACATGGTGAACCCATTCATTTGTCGAATGGCTAGAAAAGGGGCGCTGCCCCCGCCGCGGCCAGCCGCGACTCCCCCGAGATATTTTGTGCCAGATGAAGCAAGGGATCTTCTCTTCATCTGGCCAAAAATACCTCCGCCGGAGGCACCACGCACAGCGTGGTTATGATCTGCGGCGAATTATCGGTTTCCCTGTCGCTGACACATCGCTATACGAGCCGGGTTTGATATCTCAGCGCAAAAGGACCAGATATGGCCAATGTGGTTGTTGTCGGCGCCCAGTGGGGTGACGAAGGAAAAGGCAAGATCGTCGATTGGCTCAGTGAACGGGCCGATGTGATCGCGCGTTTTCAAGGCGGGCATAATGCCGGTCATACTTTGGTAATCGACGGTGCCGTCTATAAGTTGCACGCTCTGCCATCCGGTGTGGTACGTGGCGGCAAGCTGAGTGTCATCGGCAATGGCGTTGTTCTGGATCCCTGGCACCTGCTGAAAGAGATCGCAACGATCCAGGCGCAGGGAGTCGAGATATCGCCCGAAACGCTGATGATCGCAGAGAACACCCCGCTGATCCTGCCCATCCACGGTGAACTGGACCGCGCGCGCGAAGAGGCCGCAAGCAAAGGAACCAAGATCGGGACCACCGGTCGTGGAATCGGCCCCGCATATGAAGATAAGGTTGGGCGGCGTTCTGTGCGGGTTGCTGACCTGGCAGACGAAGCGACCCTTGAGGCACGCGTAGATCGCGCGCTGCAGCACCATGACCCGCTGCGCAAGGGATTGGGGATCGAACCCGTGGACCGCGATGCACTGATTGCTCAGCTGAGGGAAATTGCGTCCGAGATTCTGCCTTTCGCAGCACCCGTTTGGAAAGTGCTGAACGAAAAGCGCAAGGCTGGTAAGCGTATTCTGTTTGAAGGCGCGCAGGGTGCCCTTCTGGACATCGACTTTGGAACCTATCCGTTTGTGACCTCGTCCAACGTGATCGCCGGTCAGGCGGCGACCGGCGTCGGCATCGGGCCCGGCTCGATTGATTTTGTCCTTGGCATCGTAAAGGCTTACACGACCCGTGTGGGTGAGGGGCCGTTTCCAACCGAATTGGATGATGCGGATGGCCAGCGTCTGGGTGAGCGTGGGCACGAGTTTGGTACCACCACCGGGCGCAAGCGGCGTTGCGGCTGGTTTGATGCCTGTCTGGTGCGCCAAACCTGTGCCACTAGCGGCGTAAACGGTATTTCGCTAACCAAGTTGGACGTGCTGGATGGATTCGAGACGCTGAAAATCTGTGTTGCCTATGACCTTGACGGTAAGCGTCTGGATTATCTTCCCACCGCAGCCGATCAGCAGGCACGATGTACTCCGATCTACGAAGAGGTGCCTGGTTGGAGCGAATCAACGGAAGGCGCGCGCAGTTGGGCGGACTTGCCTGCAAATGCCATCAAATATGTGCGTCGGGTCGAAGAGTTGATCGAATGTCCGGTTGCATTGCTGTCCACTAGCCCAGAGCGGGATGACACCATTTTGGTGACAGACCCGTTTGCTGACTGATGGCGGGCGAACAGAAAAATGGCCTGAGCTATAAAGCGCGTCGTCGTTGGTCGATGGTGCTGCTGCTGATTGGCCTGCCGGCTTATATCGTTGCGGTGGTGACGGTGATAAACTGGTTGGACCGGCCACCAATATGGTTGGAACTTCTGGTATACGTAGCGCTCGGCATTTTGTGGGCTCTGCCTTTCAAATTCATCTTCAAAGGTGTCGGAAAAGAAGATCCAAACGGATACTCTGACTGAGCGGCCTATTCCGGGCTCATCCTGCGGCGGGTTCATACGCCTGCCCACAAAAGATCGCCCAATGAAAAAGGGCCGGAGTTGGTCTCCGGCCCTTCTTTCTTTTCGGTTTGAATTCAGCCTGCGGCGCGTTCATCTCCGTCAGGGCGGAACCCTATCTCGTCCGAAGCCGCAAACCGACCTCCGCCAGCTTTCTCAATCTTGCCGTCGCGCAGCAGTTGCCCGAATGAGCGCAGGCTTTCCTCGCGATTAAAATCGTCCTGCTTGAGAGAACGGATCTTGTTCATCAGTTGCGGGCGCGAGAACTGTTCCTGACCTTCGATGAACGACAGATAAGATGCCGCAGCTTCCAGCAGGTCCGGCAGAGATTGTGCGCCCTGTTCCTGCGCATAGTGCGCAAAGCCGCTTTCCTCGATCGGAAGACCCAGCGGTTTGGATTTTACACGGCGCGGAGAAATCGGCCCCATTTCATCCTCGTCTTTATTGTCGATGCGCTGTTCAGCAACCAGCTTGAGGGGAGCGGCAGGCTCTGCCTTGGGACGGGCAGTTGTAACATTGCTTTCGGGGCGGCGCGGGCTGATCTGCTGAGCCTGATTACGGTTCAGCGCATCTGCACGATCAGCATTGGTTGCGGCCACTGCATTGCGCAGACGGGAATATGTCTCGCGCTGAGTGGCAGTCGCGGGATCATCCATCTGTTCGACCGCCTTTTCCATCAGGCGAGAAACGTCCTCGTCCAGGTTCGGTTCCTCAGGCAGAGGCTCGGATGCACGGGCGGACAACACGGCTTCGACGCTGGCGATTTCGTCAAGCAGAGTTTCCTCGTCTTCTTCGGTCAAATAGCCGGCAACCTCTTCAGATTCGTCTGCGTCCGCCGAAATGTCTTCTGTCAGGATATTGTCGATTTCGTCGCTCTCGGCTTCGTCCGTCTCGGCACTCAGATCCGAAAACAAAACCTCTTCTGCCTCGACAGTGGTCACGTCGTCGGCAGTGGGTGCGACATCAATTTCTGGCACGGCGGGGGTCTCTTGGGCCGGGCCTTCGATCTCTGCCTCTTCCGCGGCGGGTGGGGGCATGTCCATCTGAGGTTCGGGCTCAATTTCCTGAGCCGCTTCAACCTCTGCATCGGCCGCGGGGGATTCGACCAGATCTGTAGGGGTCAGAGTTCCAGCCTGAAAGGCAGCCGATACGGCATCAGTTGGGCCGGTTTCGGATTTCATCAGGGGGGAATCTTCATCCTCGGCGTAGATCACCGAGTTTTCTTCGCTATGAGAGACTACCGCCCGGATCCGTTGCAGCTTTGCGGCGATACTATCGGCGGCTGGTTCGGGTCGACCCTCTACCGGCTCGGCCTCTGCGATGGGCGCGGACTGTGAGGGGGCAGCGGTATAGGCCGGAGCACTCGGGGTACTGGGCGGGGTCATGGGCGCGGTAGAAAGGGACGGTGAAGCGGCACGGTCTTGCGCCCGCAGAAGCAATCCGTTTTCGCTCTGGCTGGCTTCGACTTTACGCGTCGCATCTCGCTGAGCAATGCGGGTCAGCATTTCGGCGTCTGGTTGCGGAGGTTCGGACCCAAAATACCTGTCATCCGCTGCAAGGTCGCGGAAGTATTCGGCAATCGACTTCATCGTTTCAAAAGAATCGTCAAATCCTTCCAAAGTGCACGAGAAGGTTCCGTAGGAAACTGTCAAAACCTTGTTTTTCTGTACCATCAGACGTACGTCCTCTACAAACTACACGAGCCATCAGCCCGGTCGTGGGCAGAGCTATTGGCTCAGAACTTTGTCCATGAACCTATCATTTTGTGGTCTCAATGTGTCAAAACCCGGAAAAAATGATCAATCTCATGAAAAAGACGCGAATTGTACGTTCGAAAGAGTCAATCACGCTGGTTGGAAGCGGTCAAATTGGCCCTGAAGATTTGGATTTGGCGTTGATTCGCACAAAGTTGGCCGTCGCCGCGGATGGTGGGGCGGCAAGTTTGTTGGAAATTGGGCGTACTCCAGACGCTGTTATCGGTGATTTTGATTCGCTCGATTCGGATCACAAAGATCAGATTCCGCTGGATCGACTGTTTCCAATTAGCGAACAAAACAGCACGGATTTCGACAAGGCCCTGCGCAGTGTCGAGGCGCCGCTGGTGATTGGGGTCGGTTTTCTCGGGGGGCGTCTGGATCACCAGTTAGCAGCACTCAACGTCTTGGTTCGCAGGCAAGATCAGCCCTGTATTCTGATTGGCGAAAGTGAGATTATCTTTCACGCCCCCCCCCAAATTTCGGTTTCGATGGCGCCTCGAGATGTCGTCTCATTGTTTCCATTACAGCGTGTATCAGGGCAAAGCCGCGGCCTTGAATGGCCAATCGACGGGTTGGTGATGGAGCCGAACGGCGCTGTCGGAACGTCCAACCGCGCATTGGGCTCGGTTGAATTGCGTATGGATGGGCCGGGCCTTTTGGTAATGTTTCCCAGGGCGATGCTGGATCAGGTCATGCAGGCGCTTCTGTCGGGGCCGTCCGGGCGCTGGCCCGCTCACGCAGAATGACATAGAGGCCGGCAGCGATGGTGATGCAGATGCCCAAAGCGGCGACACCGTCGGGCAGGTCGTGAAAGATCAGCCAGCCAAACACCGTGGCGACCGGGATTTCGAGATACTGCATCGGGGCCAATGTTGCAGAGGGAGCATATCGCAGCGACCAGGTCATGAACAGATGTGCGACCGTGCCGAGAAGCCCGATTGCAAGCAAAAGCCAGGCATCGCCCAAATTCGGAGCAATCAGGGACAGCTCCCAGATTCCGGCGGGTGTTCCCACCAACAGGGCAGGCAGTAGGATGACAGAAGCTATGACGCCCGACACGGCCTGCAGAGCAATGGGATCTGTAGCTTTTGCAATTTGCCGGGTCACGAGCATGAACAGGGCAAACACCACCGCGACGACAAGTGGAAGCAAAGCCGCATATCCGACCTCGGCAAAGCTGGGCTGAATGACAAGCAATGTACCACCAAAGCCCACAAGGCACGCAATCAGGCGTCGCTTGCCGACTTCTTCCTTTAGTACCAGTTTGCCAAGAAGCAACATGATAAACGGCATAACAAAGGCGATGGCCACAGCGTCGGCCAGCGGCAGGTATTGCAGGGCAGAGAACATCGCGGCGATGCCGACGATGTGCAGCAGGGTTCTTATGACAGCCAGGCGAAATATACGCCCCTGCATGCGCCAGGGCCTGCCAGTCCAGGCGACCAGCGGAACCAACAACATGGCTTGAATGGCAAACCGGACAAAGACCAGCATTCCAAGCGGCACGGTTTCACCCAGTAATTTGGCGACCGCATCCCCCAAGGGTGCAAGCGCGCAAAAGCCAAGCATCAGCACGATGCCAAAAACGGGACGGTCCTGTGTCATGATGAGACGCTAGCGATTTGATTGAACCGGGGAAAGGTGAAAGCTAGGGGTCGGGCAGCGGTTGTACTTTGGTGTAGTCCGGGCCGATGCAGATCGGCAGCCCGTCATCCAGTTTCAGCCAGCCCAGCTGCTCTTCATGCGCGACATGCAGCGTAGGCTGCAGTTGGTTAGGGTCGTCCAGAAGGGCCACATACAGATGCATCACGCCGGACATCGTGTCGGACCGGAATGAGATCGGCGAGCCGCAATCAGGACAAAAGCTGCGTTCTACGCCGGGTGAGGATGCGAATGTCTTTGGTTCCTGGCCCGTCCATTTCAACTGTCCGTCGCGGACCCCGAAATAAGCTGTCATCGGGGCCGCGCATTGTCTGCGGCAACTGTCGCAGTGGCAGATCACACAGGACAGAACGGGCGAGTCCACCCGAAATGAAACCTTACCGCAAAGACAATGGCCTTCCATTTCGCTTCCCCGCGTTGCCTCAGCAATTCGGCACGTTCACCGCCAAACCGCCCAAAGACGTTTCCTTATACTTTTCGTGCATGTCGTGCCCGGTCTGCCGCATGGTTTCGATGACAGCGTCCAGCGGTACGAAATGGTGACCATCTCCGCGCAGGGCCAAAGAGGCTGCCGACACCGCCTTGATCGCACCCAGCCCGTTGCGTTCGATACAGGGTACTTGAACCAGCCCGGCGACAGGATCACAGGTCATGCCCAGATGATGCTCGAGCGCGATCTCAGCGGCATTTTCCACCTGTTCCGGCGTGCCGCCCATAACCGCGCACAGCCCGGCTGCAGCCATGGCTGCGGCGCTGCCGACTTCAGCCTGACACCCGGCCTCGGCGCCCGAGATCGAGGCGTTGTATTTGACCAGCCCGCCAATAGCGGCCGCAGTTAGCATGAAATCTTCGATGTGGTTCTCTGAAGCACCGGGTACATGGTCCAGATAATAGCGCATTACCGCTGGAAGAACCCCGGCAGCACCATTGGTGGGGGCGGTCACCACCTGACCGCCAGCTGCGTTTTCTTCGTTTACGGCCATGGCGTAAACGCTCATCCAGTCGTTGATCGTGTGGGGGGCGTTCAGATTCATGCCACGTTCGGCCATCAACGCGTCATAGATGCCTTTGGCGCGACGACGCACGTTCAAACCGCCTGGCAGAATGCCGTCGGTGGTCAGACCGCGCTCGATACAGTCGTTCATGACCTGCCATAGGCGCGCGGTGCCTTTGGCAAAACTGTCTGCACAGCCGCGCGCGATCTCGTTGGCGCGCTTCATCTCGGCGATGCTTTTGCCGCTGGTTTTGGCCATGTCCAACATCTCGACCGCCGATTTGAAAGGAAAGGGCACCGGTGCGCCTTCATCTGTTGCCTTGCCCTGGGCCAGTTCTTCCTCGGTCAGAACAAAGCCGCCACCGATCGAGTAATAGACCTGCCGCAGGATCACGTCGCCCTGTGCGTCCGTGGCCATCAGGACCATACCGTTAGCATGGCCCGGCAGATTGTTTTCATAGTCGAAAACCAGATCGGTCTTGGGATCGAACTGCAGCGTGGGCAATCCTTCGGGGGTTACGCTGTGGGTCTCACTTATGCCAGCCAGTGCGGCCACGGCCGGTTCGTGATCATATGTGTCGGGCACAAATCCGGCCAGGCCCAGGATCGTGGCGCGATCGGTTGCGTGGCCGACACCGGTAAAGGCCAGCGACCCGTGCAACGACCCGCGCAGCCCTGAAAATTCGAACGGAGAGGCGCGCATCATGTCCAGAAACCGCGCGGCAGCAACCATTGGTCCCATCGTATGGGACGAGGACGGGCCAATGCCCACTTTGAACATATCGAAGACAGACAGAAACATATCAGGTAGCAAAGCCTTCCGGTGGGTTAGCATAGGTTGGTGAGGTAAAGGGTGTAACCCCTAAACCCTCGGCCGCGATTGCGGCTCGTGTGGCGGGGAGCGTCTCCAACTGCATCAGCATTCGCTGCAGATGCGGCGTGTCAGCGATCTGAAACCAGCTGCGATCAGCCTTCGCAGGATAGAGCGCCAGCCAGCGCATCTGACAGGCCAGATAATAACTCAGGACCGATGGTATGTCCGGGCTCAGCCAGGGCGGCGCGCTTTTCGCAACTTCATCAAGCTGGCGCAAGTGCTGGCGCAAACGAGGGCGGATACCGGCGCGCAAGGGATTGACCTGCGCTGCGTCTATATATTTTTCGGCGTAAAACAGAATACGCAGATCAGCGTGCAGCGTATTGGAGGCAAAGAACAGCCACTTCAGAAACGCGGCGCGGTTGCTGTCCATGGGGGTAGGGGCCAGCCCACCATGCGTATCCGCCAGCCACAACAAGATAGCAGCGGTTTCGAAGATCGGCCCCTGTGGTGTTTCCAATACCGGGATCAGCCCATTGGGGTTCAGCGCGCGATATTCCGGGCTGTCCTGTGCGCTTTGGCGGCGGTCTACCAGAACCGTTTCATAGGGCAGGCACATCTCTTCCAGCGCCAGCCGGATGACCAGCGAAGCATTGTCCGGGGCATAGTGCAGGCAGTAAGGCGTGTTCATGCGAACTATGTATACCTCACGTATGTCTTCAACAGACCTGATTGCGACGTTTCCCATAGGAAACGCGTAGTTTCGCGACATGTTGGTCTACCGATCCGGACAATTCTCTCTCGCAGTTGTCGTAGGCATTCCGTATAAGTTCCGCAGCAAATTAGGGGGATGCTGAAATGGCCGGTGATCTGTCGCCCATCGACACTGCAAAATACGTCGCAGCACGCCGTGCGGCTGACATGGTGCAGAATGGGATGCGAGTCGGCCTGGGAACCGGATCGACCGCTGCATGGATGGTGCGTCGGCTGGGGGAACGGGTCAGAGAAGAAGGTCTGGCGATCAAGGGTGTTCCGACATCGACCCGGACGGCCCAACTGGCCCGCGAACTGGGCATTGAGGTTGTTTCCCTGGATCAGGCGGGATGGCTGGACATCACCATCGACGGAGCGGACGAATTCGACAGAGACCTTAACCTGATCAAAGGCGGCGGCGGCGCGCATCTGCAGGAAAAGATCGTGGCCACGGCCAGCGACCAGATGATCGTGATCGCTGATGCCGGCAAAGAGGTCGAGACTCTGGGTGCCTTCCCATTGCCGGTCGAGGTGATCCCCTTTGGCTGGCAGACCACACGCACCCTGATCGAAGAGGTGCTGGATACCATGGATGTTCTCGGTACCCGCTCGGCACTTCGCATGAACGGAGAAGCGCCGTTTGTCACGGATGAAGGCAATCACGTTCTGGACCTGCATTTGCAACGGATCGGAAACCCAAGGCAGATGGCGCTGGTGCTGAACCAGGTACCCGGCGTGGTCGAGAACGGGTTGTTCATCGACATTTGCGACAAGGTCGTGATCGGTTATGGAGATGGCCGGGTCGAACTGCGCGACATCAACGAGGGAACGGTGGAACTGGACGAGTTGTTCGATGGCGGCAAAGACAACCTGTTCACGGATTTGGCGGATTAAGGAATGAGCACCTCTCCGGTTGCTGAATACCGCGAAACCGAAGCAGATTTGGCTGCGCGAGCCAGGACGCTAAAACGTAACCTGATCAAGATCGGGATTGCGGCTGTGGTGGCAGCGTGGGGTTTTGTTTCCGCGGGGTGGACAGGTAGCACGCTTTTCACATTGGTGCTCGTTGTCCTTACTTCCGTCGTGTTGTTCATGAACTATCTAGTCTCACTCAATATGCCGTCGCTTGTGGCCCTAGTGGACTCCGGTGGATTGAAGCTCCGCACGCGTAGAGGAACGATCCAAGACATTGTTTGGCCTGATGTACGCTACATTGATGCGTTCGACGAAACCGAGCAAAAACGACGCCCTATTTTTTTTGTTAGCTTCAACAAGTCAGATGGCGGGCATGAGTGTTTACCCCTTCCGTTGCAATCCATGCCGAAACCCATATCTGAGTGTTTCGTAGAGACGATTGAGCATTATCGACCAAATCTGTATGCGTCCTGGCAAGATCAACTGTCCCAGTGGTCCAGTCTGGGCCGTCATGAGTGACCGGGTACATCATTGATGATGGCTCGATAGCGTTGTCAGAAAACTGAAAGAGGCACTGTAAATGAGCTTTGACTATGATCTTTTCGTCATCGGAGGCGGCTCGGGCGGGGTCCGGGCGGCGCGTGTGGCGGCTGGCGAAAACGGGGCCAAAGTGGCGTTGGCGGAAGAGGATCGCTATGGCGGGACCTGCGTGATCCGCGGATGTGTCCCCAAAAAGCTGATGGTTTTTGCCAGCGAATTCTCTGGCATGGTCGAAGATGCGCAGGCCTATGGCTGGGACGTCAAACCCGGTGCATTTGACTGGGATTTCTTTCGCGGCAAACTCCATGCCGAGCTGGACCGGCTGGAAGGCATCTATCGCAACATCCTGAAAAACAACGGCGTCGAAAGCTTTGATCAGCGTGCACATGTGGTGGATGCACATACGGTTGAGCTGGCCGATGGCACCCGCATGACGGCCAAGCATATTCTGGTCGCCACAGGCGGACGCCCTGTTGTGCCCGAGTTTCCGGGGTCGGAGCTGGCAATCACCTCGAACGAGATTTTCCATCTGGAAAAACTGCCCGAAAGCATCCTGATCGTTGGTGGCGGTTATATCGCCAGCGAGTTTGCAGGAATCATGAACGGCATGGGCGTGAAAACCACCCAGTTCTACCGCGGTGCGCAAATCCTTCGGGGTTTTGACGAAGAAGCGCGCGGTCTGATCAGCGAAGAGATGTGCCAGAACGGGATTGATCTGCATCTGGGCACCAATGTGCTTGAGATGGCCAAAGACGGTGACAAGATTCGCGTAAAGGCCACCAATGGCACGGAACTGCTGTTTGACGTGGTCATGTATGCCACTGGTCGCGCGCCCAATGCCGACAATCTGGGACTTGAGGCGATCGGCGTTGAACGCGGCCGCAAGGGTGAGATCATCGTGGATGATTACAGCCAGACCGGCGTGCCCTCGATCTATGCGATTGGCGACGTGACGGATCGGGTAAACCTGACTCCGGTTGCGATCCGCGAGGGGATGGCTTTTGTCGAAACCGTATTCAAAGGCAACCCGACACCTGTGGATCACGACCTGATTCCAACTGCGATTTTCACGCAGCCGGAATTCGGCACGGTCGGGTTGAGTGAAGAAGACGCTGCAGCCCAAGAGCCGGTCGAGATCTATGCAACCTCGTTCAAGCCGATGCAAAAGGCATTCGCAGGTGGCACGCAGCGGGTTTTGATGAAACTGATCGTCTCTCAGGCCACGCGTAAGGTACTGGGCTGTCACATTGTGGCGCCGGGCGCCGGCGAGATGATTCAACTGGCTGGCATTGCCGTCAAAATGGGCGCAACCAAGGAAGATTTCGACCGCACCGTTGCAGTTCATCCGGTCATGGCGGAAGAACTGGTAACAATGCGTCATCCTGTGCGTACGGCTTGATTTGCAACCGCGCGCACACAAGTTACAAGGGAACCCGTGATCACACGGTTCAACACAAGGGAATAGATAAAAATGGCGGGCAACAGCGGCGGCCCCTGGGGGGGCGGAGGCTCTTCTGGCGGCGGAGGAAATCGGGGTGATAACGGGGACGGGCGCAAGCCCCCTGAAAACGAGGGCCCGCAGATCCCCGAGATCGACGAGCTGATGAAAAAAGGCCAGGAACAGCTGCGCGTCCTGATGGGCGGCGGCGGTGGCGGCCGTGGCAGCAATGGTTCGAGCGGTGGCGGGGGTGGTCCCATCTTTACCAAAGGGACTATTGCCATTGGGTTGGTGGTGGGTGCAGTCCTTTGGGGTGCGGCCAGCTTTTATACGGTAAAGCCGGAAGAACAGTCGGTAGAGCTGTTTTTGGGTGAATTTTCAAACGTTGGAAATCCCGGTCTGAACTTTGCGCCTTGGCCATTTGTAACTGCCGAGGTCATTCCTGTGACCCGCGAACAGAACGAAGACATGGGCGGAGCCCGTGGTAGCGATGATGGCTTGATGCTGACAGGCGACGAAAATGTTGTCGATATCGACTATCAGGTGGTCTGGAACATCAATGACCCGGCCAAGTATCTGTTCAATTTGCGCGACCCGCGCCAGACGATCCGCGCCGTGTCGGAATCGGCCATGCGCGAGATCATTGCACAAAGCGAGCTGGCACCGATCCTGAACCGAGATCGGGGTGTGATCGCTGATCGCTTGCAGGAATTGATTCAGTCGACGATGGACAGCTATGATTCCGGCGTGAACATTGTGCGTGTCAACTTTGACAAAGCCGACCCGCCACAGGACGTAATCGCGGCCTTCCGCGACGTTCAGGCCGCCGCACAAGAACGTGACCGTCTGCAGAACGTCGCCGACGCCTATGCCAATAAGGTACTGGCCGAAGCACGTGGTGAAGCCGCGCAAGTTGTGGAAGAGGCCGAAGGGTATCGCGCCCAGCAGATCAACAGTGCTCAAGGTGAAGCCAGCCGCTTTAGCGCGGTTCTGGAAGAATACTCCAAAGCGCCGGATGTAACGCGCAAACGTTTGTATCTGGAGCGGATGGAGCAGATTCTGGGTGATGTCGACAAGATCATACTGGACGAAAACTCGGCCGGTCAGGGACAGGGCATTGTGCCGTATCTGCCGCTGAACGAACTGCGCCGCAATCAATCCGGGGAGAGCAACTGATGCGTAAGTCACCCATTATCCTCATCCTTGTGGTGATCCTCGGCGTTGTTGCGCTGTCATCGATCTTTATCGTGGACGAACGCCAGCGCGCATTGGTTCTGCAATTCGGCCGTGTGGTCGCGGTTAAGGAAGAGCCTGGTCTGGCGTTCAAAATTCCACTTATTCAGGAAGTTGTCCGTTATGACGACCGTATCCTGTCCATCGACGTTCAACCGCTTGAAGTGACGCCGTTGGATGATCGTCGTCTGGTAGTCGACGCCTTCGCACGGTACCGGATTTCCGATCTGAACCAGTTCCGCCAGGCGGTTGGTGTCGGTGGTATCCCGGTTGCCGAGGATCGTCTGGACCGCATCTTGCGCGCTGAAACCCGCGAAGTTCTGGGTTCAGTTTCGTCCCGTGACATCCTGAGCTCGGACCGGGCTGCGCTGATGCTGCGTATCCGCAATAGTGCGATTGCCGAGGCACTTGCGCTGGGTGTGACCGTCATTGACGTGCGTCTGAAAGCGACCGATCTGCCGCAGGCCAACCTCGAAGCGACGTTTGACCGGATGAAGGCCGAGCGGGAGCGGGAAGCTACAGACGAACGTGCCCGTGGTAATGAGGCGGCACAGCGCGTACGTGCCCAGGCCGACAGGACCGTTGTCGAACTGGTGTCGGATGCGCGGCGTGAGGCTGAGATCATTCGCGGTGAGGCTGACGCCGAACGCAATGCGATCTTTGCCGAAGCTTACGGTGCGGACCCGGAATTCTTTGAATTCTATCGTTCGCTGACCGCCTATCAGAATGCTTTGCAGGGCGGTAACAGCTCGATGGTATTGAGCCCGGATTCCGAGTTCTTCAACTATCTCAAATCACCCACCGGCCGGGGCCAATCGGCGGGGCAGGCGTCTGAATAATGGGTATGATCCTTCTGGCCTTTGGGCTGGTGTTGATTGTCGAGGGGCTGGCCTATGCGCTGGCCCCTTCGCTTATTGAACGTATGCTAGAGGCGTTGCGGTCGATGCCAGAGCAGGCACGTCGGCTTGCAGGATTGTTATGTGTGGTGGGTGGTCTCGTGTTGCTATGGGGTGCATATCAGGTCGGGTTTTGAACAACGGCTACACTTCATGGTGATTTCCCCGCGATCCTCAGTTGCGGGCAAGGACAAACCAGCTACATTGGATATCAAGAAGGGCCGCCTGTGGGCGATCCAGATAGTGTTGACGACAAGGAGTTCCCACGTGCAGTCACAAGCGCGCAGTATATCCGTCCGGCGGGACGACGTTGTTGGTTTCATGCGGTTGATGTGGCTGGCCTTTGCCGGGATGCTGCTTGTATTGGCGCAGTCAGTGGCCGCCCAGGCGCGGGGCGAAAGCCTGGCTCCGCTGGCCGATAAGATCAGCCCAGCGGTGGTCAACATCACCACTTCGACACTGATCGAGGGACAGACCGGCCCACAGGGGATCGTTCCCGAAGGCTCTCCGTTCGAAGATTTCTTTCGCGAGTTTCAAGACCGTAACGGGGATGAAGATAACCGCCCCCGCCGCAGCAATTCGCTGGGCTCGGGGTTTGTGATATCCGAGGATGGTTTCATCGTTACTAACAACCACGTTATTGCCGAGGCTGATGAGATACTGGTCGAATTCTTCCCGGGCGACGGTCAACCGAAGAAAGAACTGCCTGCGAAAGTGATCGGTACGGATGAAAAAACCGATATCGCGCTTCTTAAGGTCGAAGCCACCGGGCCGCTGAAATATGTCAAGTTCGGCGATAGTGACATTGCGCGCGTTGGCGACTGGGTGATTGCGATGGGCAATCCGCTGGGGCAAGGGTTTTCGGTTTCGGCGGGGATCGTCTCGGCGCGGAACCGCGCGCTTAGCGGATCTTATGACGACTATATCCAGACCGATGCTGCGATTAACCGGGGGAACTCGGGCGGGCCGCTGTTCAATATGGATGGCGAGGTGATCGGCGTGAATACAGCGATCCTGTCGCCGAATGGTGGTTCGATCGGGATTGGCTTCTCGATGGCCTCGAATGTGGTGGTCAAGGTTGTCGACCAACTGCGCGAGTTCGGCGAGACCCGCCGCGGTTGGCTGGGTGTCCGCATTCAGGACGTGACCGAGGATATGGCCGAGGCGATGAGCCTGGACAAGCCGGGTGGTGCGCTGATCAGCGATGTACCCGAGGGCCCGGCCAAAGAGGCAGGCCTGTTGGCGGGCGATGTGATCCTCAGCTTTGATGGTGTCGAGGTCGATGACACCCGTGGATTGGTACGTCAGGTTGGTGAGACAACGGTTGGCAAGTCGGTTCGTGTGGTGGTGCATCGGGATGGCAGCACGCAGACAGTGCTTGTGACTCTGGGCCGCCGCGAAGATGCCGAGCGGGCCGAAAGCGAAGAGGGTGAGGCCGAAGAAGCCCCGGTTGAGGAAAATGCCGATATTCTGGGGCTGACGATATCGCCCGTGACTGAAGCCCTGCGTGCCGATCTGGGGCTGGAGCCGGATACCGAGGGGCTGGTTGTGACCGAAGTGGACGAGGCGTCAGAAGCCTATGCCAAGGGTTTGCGCGCCGGTGATCTGATCACCGAGGCTGGCCAGCAGAAGGTCACTGCGATTTCTGATCTCGAGGACCGAATGGAAGAAGCCCGCACGGCCGGGCGGAAGTCACTGCTGCTTTTGGTGCGGCGCGGTGGAGATCCACGCTTTGTCGCGCTGAGCCTTGAAGAGTGATCTCTTAGGTTGAACAAACAGAAAGGCCAGGGCACCTGCTCTGGCCTTTTTTCTGTGCTGAAAAAAGATGAGCCACACGCCGGGGAAGGCGTATGGCTCTGGTACAGGGAGAGGTCAGTGGACAGATATCGGGGATGATTCTCTGACCTCCTACGGTAACAGTTCCTAACGTAATCTTAATGCGATCCGTCGTATGTGAAGCAGGTCACAACAGGTCAAATGAGGTCGGAATCCGCCAGTTCCCGAAGCGCCTCAAAATCATGGATCATCAGGCCGCCCCGCGAAGCTTCGACAACCTTGTCGCGTTTCCAGGTTGAAATTGTCTTTGAGACAGCTTCGCGCGTGGCACCAACGAATTCGGCCAGCTCGCTTTGGGACAGGGTAATGCGAGTGGTTGGATCGTCTTGAAGGTTGGACAGATGCAGCAGTTTGCGCGCAAGCCGGATAGGCATCGGCAAAAAGACCTGTTCATTCAGTTGCGACCCCATCCACCGCATGCGCAAACCGGCCAGTCGGATCATATCCACCGCAAGGTCAGGATGTTGGCGGATCTGGTTCATGACATCGGACCTACGCACACGCAGCACCCGAGAGGCCTCGGCCGCGGCCACGGTTGCGGTACGGGGGCCATTGTCGAACAAGCCGATTTCACCAAAGACCTCGCCAGGCTTCATCAATGTCAACGAGAGTTTTCGACCGCTCATCGCCAAGAAGGACACCTCTAGCGTGCCGGCAAGAATGGCATAGAGGGCATCCCCTTCATCCCCTTGTTCGAAAAGGATATCACCAGGTTCGAGAGAAATCTCTGTCGCCTGTGCCGAGAGCATTGATCTCAGCCGGTCTGAAGCTTCGGATAGAAAGCCACTATTTGGGAAAGCCGTCATTTGGTGTGGTGCTCCGGCGGGAAAAGGTGAGTGGTGACACAACTTTTCATAGCCCAAGCGTTTAGCCAAGGATTTTGTTAGGTTTTATGGCCTCCCGCGCTTCACGGAAAAGTCATCCGAAGGGCGGTTGTGGATTTAGCCGTCATTGATGATCGGGATCATCCATATAGCTTTGCAACAGGCTGAACTGCAGCATGAGGAACGCCATAAGGGCAATGGGGAATCCGAAGGTTTCAATCTTGACCCACAGGTCAGTCGACATCGTGCGCCACACGAATTCATTTGCGACGGCCAGAACAGCAAAACACGCACACAGACGACGGGTCAGGATCATCCAGCCTTCGTGTTTCATGGGCAGCATCTCGTCCAGAACATAGGCAAGATAGGATTTCTTTTGCAGCAGCCCGATCCCCAGGATCAGAGCAAACAGGCCATAAACAAGCGTGGTTTTCATCTTGAAGAACCGCTCGTCATTGAACCAGGCGGTCAGGCCGCCGAAGAAAATGACCATGAAAGCTGTGAATATCTGCATCCGGCTTAGCTTGCCGGTCAGGTACCACAAGATGCCCATTGCCCCCAGCATCAGCGGCACAAAAATGATCGTGGCAATGATAAAACCGGAATACTCGATGCCGCCGATCATAAAGCTGTCATCGCGCAAGCGCAGGTAGATGAAGAAAAAGGCCAGCGGAGGACCCAGTTCCAGCACCTGTTTCAGAAATGGATTTATGTCGGTCTTGCCTGTCATGTCTTTTGTCCTGCTGCTTACCCGCCCATTTCAACTATTACGGCGCCGAGTGCAATCAATGCCATCAGCGCGATCCGCCTTGGGCCGACGGTTTCTTTCAGAACCAGCCAGCCGATCAGGGCGGCAAAGACGGTGGAGGTTTCCCGCAGAACGGCGGCTTCGCCGACCTTGTCCAACCGCGTGGCCAGCATGATGGCCCCGAAAGATAGAGGGGCGATGATCCCGCCGGCGATGCCGCGCAGCGCCAAGGGTCCCAAGGCCGGGCGATGGGCCATCGCGCGCCAGCGAAAGAACGCATAGATCGGCATCGTCGCCCCGTCGATCATGAAGAACCAGGCCAGAAAGGTGAACGGATCGGCCGTCGCGCGAATGCCATAGGCGTCATAGGTGGTGTAGAGCGCAACAAACAGGCCAGTTGCCAGCGCCAGGGCCAAAGCGATCCCAAGCGTTTCGCGGTTGGTTTCAAGAAACCGCAAATTATAGGCCGCCAGCCCGAATATCCCGGCCAGCAAGACCGCGACGCCAAACCATTGCGTGGCAGAGAAGGTCTCGCCAAACAAAAGATAGGCGCCGAAAACGGTGAACAGCGGCCCGGTGCCGCGCACAACAGGATAGACCACTGTATAAGAGCCTTTGGTATAGGCCATTGCCTGCAGTATCTTGTAAGCGATGTGGATCAGCCAGACGGTGGCGAAGATTGGCCACATATAGGGTTCGGGCCAGGGCACTACAAAAAACGCGAAAGGCGCGGCCAGAAGACAGTAGCTGGCGTCTATGGCCCCGCGGGACAGCCACGGGTCGTGACGGCCCTTTTGTAATGCTCCGAACACCGCGTGCAAGAAGGCGGCCATCAGCGCGAGCCCGAGGGCAAGGTCATGGCCCTTGGGTGTGCCTTCCAGAGAGATGAGCCAGTCGCTCAAGACATCGACCTTTCGCGGGTGGAGAGGGTGGGGGGCTGTCTGCCCCCCACACCCCCGAAGATATTTTTAGCCAGTTGAAGTTCGGATCAGCGTTGATCGAGGCCGGTTAGAGCAGCAGCGAATTCTTCGGGATCGAAAGGGGCGAGATCGTCGATCTGTTCTCCGACGCCGATTGCGTGAATGGGCAGGCCGAACTTGTCGGCCAGTGCCACCAGCACGCCGCCTTTTGCGGTGCCGTCCAGCTTGGTCATCACCAGGCCGGAGACATCGGCCAGTTTTTGAAAAGTATCAACCTGGCTGAGTGCATTCTGACCGGTGGTGGCGTCCAAAACCAAAAGGGTATTGTGCGGTGCGGTTTCGTCGACTTTGCGGATCACCCGGACGATCTTGGCCAATTCCTCCATCAGGTCGGCACGATTTTGCAGACGACCGGCGGTGTCGATCATCAACAGATCGGCGCCATCCTCTTGTGCGCGGGTCAACGCGTCGAAGGCCAGGGAGGCGGGGTCCGAGCCTTCGGGGGCTGTCAGGACCGGAACGCCTGCGCGGTCGCCCCAGACCTGCAGCTGTTCTACGGCGGCTGCGCGGAAGGTGTCTCCAGCTGCGATCACTACGTTCTTGCCGGCCGCCCTGAACTGGCTGGCTAGTTTGCCGATCGTGGTGGTCTTGCCCGATCCGTTGACGCCAACGACCAGTACCACCTGTGGGCGTTTGGAATAGAGCGGCATGGGCTTTGCAACGGGTTCCATAACCCGGGCGACTTCCTGCGCCAGAAGCTGCTTGATCTCTTGTGTCGAAAGTTTGCGGCCATAACGGCCCTCGGCCATATTGGCGGTGACGCGCAGCGCTGTGTCCACACCCATGTCGGATGCAATCAACAGCTCTTCAAGCTGTTCCAGCATGTCGTCATCCAGCGTGCGGCGAACTGTTGTCTCGGTCTCGGCGCGCCCGAAAAGCCGCCCGAGCATGGATTTGGACGGAGCAGACTCGGCTGTAGTGGCCACCGGTTTGGCAACTGCCTGTTCCGGTGCCATGTCCGGTTGCGCGACTTCGGGTTCCGGTTCGGAATGCGGCGCTGGTGGGATTGGATCCGGTGCAGTTGTTTCCTCGCCCCCATCTTCAACGATGGCATCCAACCCCTGTTCAAGGCGGGATGAGGATTTGAACAGCTTGTCCTTGAGCTTTGAGAATAGCGCCATTTTTGGTCTCCGCAGGTGTTCCTCTCACCTAATGCGGAATTGCAGCAGTTGCAAAGGGTCAGAGGAAGGCGATCAGAAGACCGGCTTGCGCCCCCCAATACAATACCCAAACCAGATAGGAGGTGAAACGGCGGCTGGGATGGTCCACTGGCAAAAGAAACTTCTCAGTCGCCAGGATCAGGTCGGACGCGATAAAGGACAAAGCCGCAGGTAAAGCCCAACGCAGCGCGCCTGTTTCGGGCAGGGCCAGGACCGTGATGCCCATGCCCAGAATGATCGGAATATACCCGAGAACGGGCCATTTCAGGTCTCTGGCACGCGGCGGTAATAGGGTGACAACGACAATACCGAGGAGGATCAAAGACCAGAAATATCCGGGCTTCTCCAGAATAAGCGCGGCGTTGCTGGCCGGATGGGACAAGAACAGCCCGATATAGGCCAGATGACCAGTTGCAAAGGCACCGATCCCGGCCATGAAGGTGGCATCACTTTCCCGGGACAGAAGGGCGTCCCCCAGCGCACAGAATGCCAGCGCAAGGATCAACAGAAATGGAGCGCCACTTTGGGCGGCAATGACCGCCAGAACTGCGACGGATAGGGTCTTTAGGATTGACCGAACAGCGCCAGCGCCACGCGAGGTCAATGGCAGGTAAGCCAGAGCGCAAGCTGTCGCAATCAGAAAGAGGGCATTGGTCATAGAGTTATCTCCGCAGCATGTGCTGAACACTTTCGCAGCGCATAACCGCAAAACTCAATCGGTGACGTGAAGGCACCCGGTTGGAATGAAAAGGGAATTGGCCTAGCGGCCTGCCATCTGACAGAATGGTCCCATGCTGAAACGAATTGCGATTCTGTTGTCGTTGGCTGCCCCGGCGGTTTGTGCCGACACATCCCTGTCCGGCGCCGAATTTGACCGCTATACGCTGGGAAAAACCCTGTTCTATGGCTTTGAAGGCAGGATTTATGGGGTCGAGCGTTATCTGCCGGATCGCCGCGTGATTTGGTCTTTTCTGGATGGGAACTGCAAAGAAGGGCTCTGGTACGAGCAGGAAGGACAGATCTGTTTCGTCTATGAAGACCGGCATGACCCGCAATGTTGGGTATTCACCGAATCTGGCGGCGGTCTGATCGCTCAGTTCGAGGGAAATCCTGAGATGACCGAACTATATGAGAACGAAGACACAGACGCCGAGATGGTCTGTTACGGTCCCGAAGTCGGTGTCTAGCCTGTGCAGGGGTCAGAACAACGACCCCTGATCCGGCGCATCTTTTTTCGGCGGCTTTTTCGAAGTTGACGGTGACGCGGTCGACGGGCCGGTCTTCAATTCGCCATCTGCAAATTCAATGTCAAAGGATTGGTGTTTTGCCGCCTGTTTACGGGTTGTCAGTACTTGCCCTTCGGCGCGTACGACCGCATATCCACGTTGCAGCGTGGCCTTGTAGCTGAGCGTTTCCCGCAGCCGGTCTGCGGTTTCTAGGGATTGACGCATCCGGTCCAGACGCGAGGCTTGCGCTGTACTCAAGCGTTCGGCTAGGCGGTTGATGTTTTGCCGTTGGCTGTCGATTTCGCGCTGGATCGGCCGGACAGACAGGCGCGACGAAAGGCTGCGCAGTGTTTCCTGTCGGGTTCCGACCAGTGAGCGTAATGTGGACGGGCGCAGATGGGCGGACAGTTTCACAACTTGAAGGCGGCGGTTTTGTACGCCGCGCTCAAGTGCTGGTGTCAGTCGGTCCGCAATTAAATCAAGGCGTTGTCGCGGGTTGTTCAACAAGCTATCTGGGCGTGGTAATGCGCGGGATAAATCCCGCAACCGTTGCGACCGTCTTTGCACAGCGTCCGTGGCTGCACGGGACAGGCGCGCGCCTTGCTCTCCGGTCCAGGCCAGAAGTTCCATGCGGACAGGCACCGCAAGTTCGGCTGCGGCTGTGGGGGTTGGGGCCCTGCGGTCCGACACAAAATCAATCAGTGTCGTGTCGGTCTCGTGCCCAACGGCCGAGATCACCGGGATCTCTGATGCCGCCGTAGCGCGGGCCACGATCTCTTCGTTGAACCCCCAGAGGTCCTCGATTGACCCGCCACCACGGGCGACGATGATCAGGTCCGGTCGTGGCAGCGCACCGCCAGGGGTCAGTTGGTTGAAACCAGTAATCGCGTTCGCCACCTCAGGCGCGCAATTCGAACCTTGTACGGCGACAGGCCAGATCAGCACTTTGCGCGGAAACCGGTCACGCAACCGGTGCAGGATATCGCGGATCACCGCGCCCGAGGGTGAGGTCACCACGCCGATGATCTGAGGAAGATAGGGCAGAGGCTTTTTACGCTCGGGTGCGAACAGGCCCTCGGATTCCAACTGTTTCTTTCGCTTTTCAAGCAGGGCCATCAAGGCACCCTGTCCGGCCACTGAAACCTCATCCACGTTCAGATTGTATTTGGACTGCGCTCCAAAAGCGGTCAGGCGGCCTGTGACGACCACTTCCAGACCTTCCTCGGGAACCACGGACAGGGCAGCAACCTGGCCTTTCCAAGTGGTGCAGGCCAGTACGTTCTTGTCGTCCTTGATGTCATAGTACAGATGACCAGATCTGGCTTTGAACACGCGACCGACTTCACCCCGAACACGGATTCGGCCGAAACTGCCTTCCAGCGTCCGCTTCACCTCGCCGGAGATGTCGGAAACAGTGTATTCTGGGGTATTTTGGCCGGGAATGGGGTCGTCAAGCAGGTCGGACATTTCAGCGCCTTGTGTCAAATGCCCGGCCAGCTTAGAACGCGCGGAAGGCGAGGCCAAGCAGATCGGAGAGCAGTCATGAACATCCTCATTCTCGGCAGTGGTGGGCGCGAACACAGCCTGGCCTGGGCGGTGATGCAAAACCCGAAATGTGATCGCCTGATTGTGGCTCCGGGCAATGCTGGGATTGCCCAGATCGCCGAATGTGCGGCACTGGACATCGAAAATGGCGGTGAGGTGGTCAGATTTGCGGATGAGAACGCGATCGACTTTGTGATCGTCGGCCCCGAGGCGCCATTGGCTGCGGGGGTTGCGGATCGTTTGCGCGAGGCCGGTGTGCTGGTTTTTGGCCCCTCGGCCGAGGCTGCACGTCTCGAGGCGTCCAAGAGCTTTACTAAAGAGATCTGCGACGCCGCCAATGCTCCAACCGCAGGATACGCCCGGTTTACCGAGGCCGAGCCAGCCAAAGCCTTTATCAAAAAGAAGGGCGCACCTATCGTCGTCAAGGCTGATGGCTTAGCCGCGGGCAAGGGTGTGATCGTTGCGATGGACGAAGCGACGGCCTTGGATGCGATCGATGACATGTTTGGCGGAGCCTTTGGTGGTGCCGGTGCCGAAGTTGTGGTCGAAGAGTTCATGGAAGGTGAAGAGGCATCTCTGTTCGTGCTGTGCGACGGGGAAAGCATCCTGTCCATTGGCACGGCGCAAGACCATAAACGGGTAGGCGAGGGCGATACCGGTCTGAACACCGGCGGCATGGGCGCGTATTCTCCGGCTCCTGTGTTAAGCGCTGTAATCGAAGAGCGCGCGATGAACGAGATTGTGCGCCCCACCATGGCAGAGATGAAGCGGCGGGGTACGCCGTTTCAGGGCGTTCTTTATGTTGGTTTGATGATCAAGGACGGCCAGCCACGGTTGGTTGAATATAACGTGCGTTTCGGCGACCCGGAATGTCAGGTGCTGATGATGCGCCTGGGCGCGCAGGCGATGGACCTGATGCACGCCGCAGCAGAAGGCCGGTTGGCCGAGGCGCGTGTAAACTGGGCGGATGATCACGCCTTGACGGTAGTCATGGCCGCTAATGGTTATCCGGGCGCCTACCAAAAAGGCAGCGTGATCAAAGGGCTGGATGACGTATCTGAAGATAGCCGTAATATGGTGTTTCACGCAGGAACCAAAGAATCCGACGGTCAGATCGTCTCTAGTGGTGGCCGGGTATTGAATGTCACCGCACGCGGCCAGAACCTGCAGGAAGCGCGTGACCGCGCCTATGAGCTGATCGACGGGATCAACTGGCCAGAGGGGTTCTTTCGCCGGGATATCGGATGGCGGGCGCTGTAATCGCGACGGCTCCCGCGCCCAGCCACTGCATCAGAGATGCAGCGCCAATGGACTTGGGCCGGGCAGCCCTCTGACGCGGGCTGCAGTCAGGGCGAGGGTACGCAGTTAAGCGCAGAGGTCATTGCTTTCGGGCTAAAGGGGGCGACCAGATGCTGCACCCAGCCATTGTCAAAGCGGATGCTGACAATTTCGCGCCAGTCCGCAGACGCGACAACCAGTTCCGGGCCATTGCCACAGTCGCGCAGACCCCCTGTGATGAAATCTTCGCCGATCCGATGATTTGTCAGCCTTGGTAGAGCGGCAATCTGGATTAATTCGCCGTCGACAAAGCGCCAAATGCGTAATGTCTTGGCCAGATGAGGGCGGTCGACATAGGCGATCTCGATATTGCCATCCCCATCCAGATCCGCCGCCCCGACCGGAGCAAGCCATCGAAAGCGGGTACCGATATGCGGAGTTGCGGCGATTTTGTCCCCTCTGGCATCATAGATGGCCAACTGAGCGCCCGCTTGATCCTGAGATTCAATGACAATGGTCTCGGAGGTCCCGTCCTGATCTACGTCCACAAGCCGTGGAGCGAGATCTTCAAATACGCGATCAGATGGAAGACGGATGGTCACGTTTCCGCTTTGGGTAGTCAGCTCTAACGCGCCATATTCGATGTTATCACCCAGAACTCCGTGGGCGTACCGTGTTGTCGGCTCGGTGAAACGAGCGGCTGAGACGGTCTCTGCCAGTGCCAGCGGGACATGGCTCGTCAGCCAGAAGCACAACGTCAGCGCTGCGCCGCGGGCCTGACCCTGCCAAGTTCGGTAGGGTAGGCGCGGCGCTTTGCAGGGCATCAGATCTGTTTTTCCGGCATCTGAACGATCAGGCCATCCATCTCGTCTGTGACTTTGATCTGGCAGGTCAGGCGCGAACGGGCAGGGTCGGGCTCATAGGCAAAGTCCAGCATGTCTTCTTCCATGTCATCCTTGCCGGGAATTTTCTCAACCCAGTCGGGGTGGATATAGACATGGCAGGTCGAACAGGCACAGGCGCCGCCGCAATCCGCTTCGATGCCGGGAATGTTGTTGTCACGGGCTCCTTCCATGACGGTTAGTCCGTTGGCGACCTCGACAGTATGCTCGGTACCGCCATGCTCGACATAAGTGATCTTTGCCATTGCGTGCGTCTTCCTCTTGCGATGTTAGATCCTTCCTTAGTCAAGGCATTTAGGTGTTTCCAGCCTCATTTGCGACTCGATGTGCCGCGTCTGGGAATTCTTGGCCTTTGTTCCCCTCCCGTTCTTCTGCTCGCTGTATTTTTACCCGCAGCTACCGACTGGATTTGGCATAGCCAGTCAGCGGCTGCCCGTTGTGAGGTCGAGGGTCAATAATACGCCGATTGCCGAGGTCATGAGGTTTTGCTGGAAAGCGAATTGAAAGCCAAGGGTTCTGACCATGCAAATAGCCGAGACCATCGGCGCTGGGGTAAGGGTGGGATGCCACTGCGCAGGACGGCCAAGCTCAGGGCGTTTGGGTTACGTATCAATGCCTGATAAACTTCCAACGCACCAGTTCGTGTGTAGCTGGACCAACGGCTGAACCTGCGTCTGGAGGCATGGATCGCAAAAGCGTGATGCGCCAGATGATTCAGCGTGTCCGGGCAATCCAGTTGCAGCGTTATTGCATTCGGGGCCGTCAAGCCGCTGCCTATGCTGCGATCGCCTTGTTCAGGCGGAGGGATCAGGCATTCGTATAGAAAATCAAACAGATCGTTTTCGCGGCTCGTAATATTGATGAATTCTGCCCGTCTACCCGCCGGAGTGGCCAGCGCTCTTAACGCGCGACTCTGATAGGCGGCTCCGGTCAACGAGATGATGCGGCCCAGGGATCCGGGTCGGATGTGATGCAGGGCTTCAAACGCCAATTCGGTCCCCATCGAGTGGCCAATAAAGTGGATCGGACGTCGCGGGTTCAGATGGCGCAGTTCCCGGATCAATTCGGCCAGAACACGTCCTGCCTCGTGCGCCCGGCGGAGGGCACCCCAAAACGGGCCCCGTGCATTCCAGCCAAAGGCAATGCCCAGCCCCTCGGTTTGCAAACCAGTGCCAAAACCAAGTTGCCGCGGCCAGCTGCAGAAAGATGTTGGCGAGGATGTCCGGGGCAGGGACAAGAAATGTTGGTGCGGGCAGGCCGTGGCCAGGCCTGGCCGGAATCTGTACCCATGTGACATGAGGATGACCGGGCCTTGGATGTGCCGGGTCTGACATAGCAGGCTGAAGGGGGACTGTGGGCTGTTGTGCAGCGTAAGCGTGTCGCCGGTCGCGTTGATCCGGATTATTGGCATTCTCACTGCCTCATACAAGATGTTGTGGCGGCAATATCCCAACAGCCTATGCCCCCTAGGTGAAGGGATTGTTACAGCTGCGCGACGTTGCGGGGGGCGGGGTTGACGATGCTGCAGCCGCGGCGTAATTCAGCATCACCACGTGGCGATTTGTTACCGGATTGCGGGCCACGCTAAACAACACCGCTAAAAGGTCAGGATGAAAGACCCCTTTCGCTTGGCCGCGTCTGGGGTTTTTTGTTTACGTCCCTCAAGGGGCTGAAAGGAATGACATGAGCGAGAGCTGGAACAAGCGCACACAAGCCGTCCATGGCGGCACCCGCCGCAGCCAATACAACGAAGTGAGCGAGGCGATCTTTCTGACCCAGGGATTTGTCTATGATACGGCCGAGCAGGCCGAGGCGCGGTTCATCGAAACCGGCCCTGATGAGTTCATTTACGCTCGGTATGGCAACCCGACAGTTTCGATGTTCGAACAGCGTATCGCGGCTCTGGAAGGGGGCGAAGACGCTTTTGCCACCGCCTCTGGAATGGCTGCGGTGAATGCGGCACTGACTTCGATGTTGCAAGCCGGTGACCACGTTGTTTCTGCCAAGGCTCTGTTCGGGTCGTGCCTGTATATTCTGGAAAACGTGCTGACCCGGTTCGGGGTTGAAGTGACCTTTGTGGACGGTACCGATCTTGACGCATGGGAGGCTGCGATCCGCCCGGATACCAAAGCGGTTTTCTTCGAATCCATGTCCAACCCGACGCTTGAGGTCATCGACATCTCAGCCGTTTCCCTTCTGGCCCATGCGGTTGGTGCAACGGTCATCGTGGACAATGTGTTCTCGACCCCAGTTTTCTCGCGCGCGATCGCTCAGGGGGCTGACGTGGTTGTCTACTCGGCGACCAAGCATATTGACGGGCAGGGCCGCGCCCTGGGTGGTGTCATCATCGGCACCAAAGAGTTCATCCGTGGTACGGTCGAGCCCTATATGAAACACACCGGAGGCGCGCTTAGCCCCTTCAACGCATGGATCATGTTGAAAGGGCTTGAGACCATGGCCTTGCGGGTCAACGCACAGGCCGAAACCGCCCAGAGGATTGCCGAGGCGCTAGAGGGCCATCCGGCGTTGGAGCGGACGCTTTACCCCGGTCTGAAGTCTCATGCGCAGAATGATCTGATACAAACGCAGCTTGGCGGCAAAGGCGGGACAGTGCTGTCGTTGGATATCAAGGGCGGAAAAGAGGCGGCATTTTCCTTCCTTAACGCCCTGACGATTCCGGTGATTTCGAACAATCTGGGCGATGCCAAGTCGATTGCCACCCACCCGGCAACCACCACACATCAAAGATTGAGTGACGACCAAAAAGTTGAGCTGGGCATTGCTCCGGGCCTCGTCCGGTTCTCGGTAGGTCTGGAAGACGCCGATGATCTTCTTGCCGATATCAAACGCGCATTGGACGTTTCTCAGCAATAGGGGCGTCAGCTGGACTGTTAGGCATGGTTCGAAAACGGTTTGTGACTTGTGCGCATGGTGCGCCCATCACGAAGTTTCGATCCGGGCTGTGTTTCGGCGCGTATACCATTAGACTGGAAATCGCGTCGAACATATATATAGTCCGGCGACCAACCCGAGGAACCCTGATCGATGAACGTGTATCCCCGTGACATTGATGACGCCCCCAACAATGATGAGGCCGCGGCAGCGTTGAAAACCCTGCGGAAATGGGCCGAGAACGCGACCGAGGCTGAAATCGGTCAGCTTGATCCTGCTGTCGCGCGCCTTGTGCCGGGGCTCCTGCCGGTCAACTACCCATCCCTGTCGCGGCATTACCCCGAGGGGTTTGCTGTGGATGAGGCCTACCGCGCCTCGTTGCCTGACCTTCAGAATGGACCTTCCAGCCTGATCCGTGGGGCGAAGCAACAGATTCAACATGTTGGCATATCGAATTTCCGCCTGCCGATCCGGTTTCACCGCAAGCAGGGCGACGACCTGACGCTGGAGACCTCAGTGACTGGCACTGTCAGCCTTGATGCGGAAAAGAAGGGCATCAACATGTCCCGTATCATGCGTTCGTTCTACAAACATGCCGAGCGCACGTTCAGCTTTGAGGTGATCGAGGCTGCGCTGAACGACTATATGACCGATCTGGACAGCTTTGACGCGCGTATCCAGATGCGGTTCTCTTACCCGGACAGGACCCAAAGCCTGCGTTCGGGTCTGGAAGGCTATCAATATTACGATATCGCGCTGGAACTGGTTGAACAGAATGGCTTGCGTCAAAAGATCATGCATCTGGATTATGTGTATTCCTCGACGTGCCCATGTTCTCTGGAGCTCAGCGAGCATGCGCGGTCTACACGAGGGCAACTGGCGACGCCGCATTCGCAGCGCTCGGTTGCGCGGATATCGGTTGCGGTCGATTGCGATGCCGATTGCCTCTGGTTCGAAGATCTGATTGCGCTGTGTCGCAGAGCGGTGCCGACCGAGACGCAGGTCATGGTCAAACGTGAAGATGAGCAGGCCTTTGCCGAGCTGAACGCCGCAAACCCGATTTTTGTCGAAGACGCGGCACGCCTGTTTTGTGCCGAACTTTTGGCAGACCATCATATCGGCGATTTCCGCGTGATCGCCAGCCATCAAGAAAGCCTGCACAGTCATGATGCCGTTTCTGTTCTGACAGAGGGCCCGACCTTTGTGTCCTCCAGCCTGGATCCGAGACTGTTTACGACATTGTTTCACGTCGGATAGGTGCTAAATCTTTGTAAAAACTTGATTAAGTGCCTGTGCGGTGAAATTTCGCCGCATTGCAGCAATAAATGCTGCAAGCGCGAAATTCTTGCTGTAAACTATCCTTGAATGCAGCCATCTCGTGGTCACTGTTCTGGTGATCATTTCACTCAATCAGGAAGCCGGCACGTGCGACGCCAAGGACTGCAAGGCAACGTAATCCGCCCGTTTAGTCAGGGCGGGCAGGGTTCTTTACTCATTCGCGGGTTGCATCACTTTCACAGGAGAACAACCTCATGAACCCGTTTACCCAGCCATTTGAATTTCAGGCAGCAGCAATTCGATTTGCCGGTGAGGCAATGACCAACCATTTGAAAATCATGCAAATTCTGACCAACTCTGCGATTGAACTGCCCTTCGCCCAGGTTCAGGCCCTGCGTGTCGCCTCCGAAAAGACTGTTGCTGACGTGAAGGCACCTGAGTTCAAATCTCAGGCGATGCCTGTGGTCAATGCTGATCCGCAACCTGCGGCAAAGGTCAAAGTGGCCGTCCAGAAGAAGGCAGAAGTCAAGGCAAAGGCCGAATCGCCCAAGCCCGCCCTGGCGAAACCTGTGACAAAAGCCAGAGCGTCGGGGGGTGCGAAAAAGGCACAGACCAAATCCGCGGCAAGACCTGCAGTGGCAAAAGCCGCAGCCCCAAAAGTCGCAGCTAGGCCCGCTGCCCCCAAAGCCGCTACGGCAAAGCCTGCTGTTACCAAAACCGTAACTGCCAAATCTGAAACGCCCAAAGTAGAAGCCGCTAAACCTGCTGCAGTTAGGCCTGCAGTGGAAAAATCTGCTGCTCCCGCCGCTGCGATCGACGCTGCTGTTGCAAAAACCGCAGCTGTTAAACCCGTAGCGTCCAAGGTGAAGGCAGATCGGGTCGCAACCGCCAAACCTGCACCCGCAAATCCGGCCGCGTCGAAGACTCAGGCGGGACAGGCGGCAGCTGCACGCCGGTCACGCGCGCCTTCGAAACCGCCCGTGATGCCCGTCTCGAGCAGCAAAACCGAAAAGTAATCGGGACATCCGCTTGACACAGTCGTGCAGGCGCGCCAACGCTGCGCCTCATGACGGACATGCGCCCGGTAGGATATGTGATTGGCCTGTTGGTCGCCATTCTTGGGGCGACCATGATGTTGCCCATGCTTGCGGACCTTATCGAGGGCCGCGGCGAATGGCATGTTTTCCTTGAAAGCAGCGTTATTACCATTCTGACCGGCGCTGTCCTTTCTATGAGCTGCTCAAATGGCGTTGGCGAAGGGTTGACGATCCGCCAGACCTTTCTGCTCACGACCGGCGTTTGGGTGGCTTTGCCTTTATTTGGGGCAATTCCTTTCCTGTTTGGGGAAACCGAGTTGCGCTTTGTAGATGCCTATTTCGAGGCCATGTCTGGCCTTACGACCACGGGATCGACCGTGATTTCCGGGCTCGATGGGCTGCCGCAGGGCTTGCTTTTGTGGCGCGGTGTGCTGCAATGGCTGGGCGGTATCGGGATCATCGTTGTTGCAATGGTTTTTCTGCCCGAGCTTCGGGTCGGAGGAATGCAGATCTTCCGTTCGGAAGGTTTCGAAACCATGGGTAAGATCCTGCCGCGGGCGCAAGAAATCGCAGGCCAGATTTCCCTGATCTACGTGTTCCTGACCGTGGTCTGCGCGCTTGTTTACACCGGTCTTGGCATGAGCTTTTTTGACGCCGTGGTTCATTCTATGACCACAATCTCGACCGGTGGGTTTTCAAACTATGATGCATCGTTCGGTACCTTCTCGGGTCCGGCGGAATATGCGGCGTCGATTTTCATGATCCTCGCTGCCCTGCCATTTGTGCGTTATGTTCAGTTTGCCAATGGCAGCACCGGCTCCCTGTTCCGCGACAGTCAGATTCGGGCGTTTTTGGCCACGATCGTGGTTCTTGTAGCCGTCATGGCGGTGTTTTTGACCTCTGTCTTTCCGCATCACTGGGAACAGGCGGTGCGGGAATCGCTGTTCAACATCACATCGATCATTTCAGGTACCGGATATGCCAGCGTCGATTATATGGGTTGGGGCAGTTTTCCGATCATGGTGTTCTTCCTGATTGGCCTGATCGGAGGGTGTGCAGGATCAACTGCCTGTTCGATCAAGATTTTCCGCTATCAACTGCTGTTTGCATCCATCAAAACTCAAATCCGGCGTATCCGTTCACCGCATGGGGTGTTCATGCCTCTCTATGATGGGCGTCCCATCGGAACGGATGTCCTGACTTCGGTCATGAGCTTTTTTATGTTCTTCGTATTGTCTTTGGGCTTCCTGGCATGGGCGCTGGCGCTGACCGGGCTGGATTTCATTACCTCTGTATCGGGTGCAGCAACAGCGTTGGCCAATGTTGGTCCCGGCCTTGGGGATCAGATCGGACCAGCGGGTAATTTCAGCGGGCTCAGCGATACAGCCAAATGGCTACTATCTGCGGGGATGCTGGTCGGTCGGCTTGAACTGCTCGCGGTCTATGCGCTGTTCACAGTCCATTTCTGGAGAAGTTGATGAAAAGACCACTTGGCGCTCAAATTTCGCACATGCTCCGGGATCGGGGTGTTGATGTGATTTTTGGTATCCCCGGCGTCCATAATCAAGAGATGTATCGCGGGATCGAAGAAGCAGGCATCACCCATGTTCTTGCGCGGCACGAGCAGGGGGCCGGTTTCATGGCGGACGGATATGCGCGTGCAAGCGGCAATCCTGGCGTGGCCTATGTGATCACTGGGCCTGGCCTGTGCAACATCATGACACCCATGGGGCAGGGGTATTCGGATTCGGTGCCAATGCTGGTGCTGTCCTCCTGCCTTGATGATGATCAGGCGCTGCAGGGACAGCTTCATCAGATGAAGGATCAACGTGCCGCCGGAGAAACGGTCGCGGACTGGTCGTTGCAGGCTAGTACAGCTTCGGCCGCCTATGGCCTGGTTGAACGTGCTTTCGAAGAGTTCGCGCTGAGCCGCCCCAGACCCAAGCACATACAGGTGCCGATTTCGCAGCTTAAGGCACAGGCTGACCCAGCCCCATTCCCGAACCAGCCGGGTTTGCGGACAAAGGCTCTGCCGCCGGACGTCGCGCCGGTCTTGTCGATGCTGAACATTGCGCGCAGGCCGCTGTTCATTCTGGGAGGCGGTGCAAGATCAAACCTGTGGCGGCAGATTCTGACACAGATCGGAGCGGCCTGTTTCACCACCTATGCGGGGCGTGGAATGGTGGGGTTGGATTATGCGTTGGATTTTGGCGCTGCCTTGTCTCGCCCCGAAAGCGCCCAGATCATCGCCTCCGCCGATCTTGTGGTGGTCGTCGGAGCCGAGCTGGGTGAGGTCGATCTGTGGCGCGATGCGCTGGGGCATACGGCCAATATGATCCGCATTGATCTGGACCCTCAGGTCCTGTCGGACCATCATCGGGCATCGGTCAAGTTGCAGGCGGATGGCGAAAGCTTTGCCCAAGCGATGTGGGCGTCTATCGACCATGTCAAACCGGCAAATGGCTGGTCCTCGGATGAGGTCTCCGAAGCCCGCAGTAAATGGCGCGCGGAGATTGACGCAGAACGGCCCGGAATTGTCCCGGTGTTGGATGCCTTGCGTAAGGCAATGCCAGCGGATGTGATGGTGTATTCGGACATGACCCAGTTCGCCTATGTTGCCAAGGGGGTGTGGGAAATGCCCTTCCCCTATCATTGGCACCACCCGAACGGCTTTGGCACGCTGGGCTATGCGTTGCCGGCTGGAATAGGTGGCGCTATCGCGCGGCCGGGCAGGCCGACTGCTGTGATTGCTGGGGATTATGGCTTTCACTACACGATGATGGAATTGGGCGTGGCGGTAGAGCTGGGTTTGCCCCTGCCGATCATTCTTTGGGACAATGGCAAGCTGAAAGAGATCGAAGACAGCATGGTGGGCAGTCAGATCGCCCCGAATGCTGTCGTTGCGCGTAACCCTGACTTTTGCAAACTGGCCGAGGCATTCGGCGCCTTGTCTGCCGCGCCCTCAACACTGGAAGACATGCAGTCTGCGGTGCGAAAAGCGTTTACCGCTAAGGGGCCGACATTGATCCGGATCACTCCGGACATATGGCGCGCAGAATAAAAAACGCCGCCCGGATGGGCGGCGTTAATGCGCGATTTTACGAACTCAATCCCAGCATTGTACCAGAACAGTCATCCCATTTGCCCGGCGGCTAAGCTCATTGGGTGAGACCTGCGTGGCGGCGGTGGCGCTGGATTGACCTGCCAGCCCAGCCTTGCTCAGCGCCTTGTTCAGGCTCTCTGTATTGGCAGACAGGCTGACCGAGGCGGGCAGGGTCCGCCCATTCGTCGGGGTCGGCAAAAGCATCCCGACCACCTGACCATTGCCGTCAAACACGGGGCCTCCTGCATCACCGGGTTGGGTGGCCAGCGCCAGACGCTTCACGCCATCCTCACCGTTCAGGCCGCGCAGGTCGGCGATCTGCCCATATGACAGTGTCGGACCGCCCAAAACGCCCTGATACGAGAATCCGGAGACCGCAACCTCGGACTGAATCCGCGGCTTGGTGCTGCTGAACTCGGCCACGCTGATCGGGGAAAGGTCGCGGCTTGGCCGCAGAACGGCGATGCCGATATTGGGATCGGTCGAGGCGACCTCAAGCTCGTGCGCGCCGTCCAGCGTGATCCGCGAGCAGCTATCTGCCGCCTCGGTCACGGTCAGGACGGTGCCTTTGGCATCCGCAAAGAACCCCGAGCGTGACAGGCGCGGTTTGCGAACCTGCAGGCCGGATACAAGATCAATGCTTTGCGCAGCGTCCGATCCGGCGGCGGCGTCAAGAACCGCATCAGTGGTGCTAAAGCCCGCTTTCATGGCGGCAAGAACGCGGGTACGGCGCGCCTCGTCCCCTTCGGGCCAGACCAGGGTAAAACCTTTGATCTGACCATCTTTCAGCTTGGCCTCGGTATAGGATACAATGTCATTGCCGCGACCTTCCAGCGTAAAGCTGTCACCGCGCAGCTGGCGAGGGCCTTCAAGCGGAACGATTTCCAGCGACTGCATGACTTCAAAAAGGGCCCGCAGGGTTGCTTTGGTGCCATCCTGACTGATCAGCAGGGCCTGAGCCTTCAGGTCGGTCGAGCCGTTGAAATGCACGAAGGGGGCCTCGTAACGGTCGAATGCAACAACACCCAGCGGCATGGCCATCTCGATACCTGCCTGTGGGTCTGTGTAGAGCTGCATTCCCGCGCTGATTAATGGCGCGTTATAGTCATCCATCAAGGCCTTGCGCTGTGCCGTCGTCAAAACCCCGGTCGCCTCGTATCCGTTGAAACTTTGCCAGTCGCCCATCGAGCGACGCGTTCCCTGTCCAAAGGCACCGTCAATCGTCGAGTTGTAGAAACCGGCTGCCTGAAGTGCGGTTTGAAGGCCCATACGCTCCTGCGCGCTCAGCAATCGTTCGCTTTGCAGCGCCTGTGATCTGGTTTCATCAGCAATTTGCGGGGTTGCCTCGCCCACTGGTTGTTCCGGTTCAGATGCGACCGGCGCTGTCACAGCGGCCTGGTCCTGAGTATTCGCACTGACCGGCCAGAACTGCTGCCCCAGTGTGTTCGAGAAGGCGATAAAGCTGTCGGCTGGAATTTGCCCCTCTGCGCGGTACACCCGCAGAACTTGCTCGGCATCGCCGCGCAGATACGGGCCGATCACAATGGCATACCAGCCCGAATTCAGGCGAAATCCATTTACGTCTGGCAACGCGCCAGAATAGGCTTGTGCGCGTTCCTGGGCTTCACGCAGCGAAGGCTGCGCCTCGACCTGGACCCAAACACCTCCGTCTTGCTGCGCAAATGATGCCCGCACGCCGAAAAGGAAAAGAACTGAAATTACCGTTAATATGCGTCTCATTGTGTGCCTGTGTCCGCGGTGTTTTTCTGCGATGAAGAGTACGCGATATGCGGGTTGAAACACCATGCCTGGAATACGGGGAATTTCCAGTTTGGCCGCTCAGTGGCTTCCCGGGCACACTGTCCCGTTGACGCCCCTTGGCCCCTTGCATAGGAAGGGCAAAACCCACCGGAACAGGGCGCAATGGCGTCCAAAGGGAATGTGATGACCGTTCAGTCCAACGCACCGCGCTCTTTTCAGGAGATCATCCTGCGCCTTCAGACCTATTGGGCGTCAAAAGGCTGCGCCATTCTGCAGCCCTATGACATGGAGGTCGGAGCAGGGACATTCCATCCAGCGACTACTTTGCGCGCTTTGGGGTCCAAGTCCTGGGCCGCAGCTTATGTGCAGCCCTCGCGCCGCCCAACAGATGGGCGTTATGGCGAGAACCCCAATCGCTTGCAGCACTATTACCAGTATCAGGTGTTGATCAAGCCTAGCCCGCCGGACCTGCAGGCGTTGTATCTGGGCAGCCTTGAGGCAATCGGCGTCGACATGGACCTGCATGACATCCGGTTTGTCGAGGATGACTGGGAAAGCCCAACCCTGGGCGCCTGGGGCCTGGGCTGGGAGGTTTGGTGCGACGGCATGGAAGTCAGCCAGTTCACCTATTTCCAACAGGTCGGAGGCCATGACTGCGCGCCGGTTTCAGGTGAATTGACCTATGGTTTGGAGCGGCTGGCGATGTATGTGCTGGGTGTTGATCACGTGATGGACATGCCCTTCAACGATCCGCAGTCACCCAGCCCGCTGACCTATGGTGACATATTCAAACAGACCGAAGAAGAATATGCCCGCTGGAACTTTGACGTGGCCAACACCGAAGTCCTACTGCGCCATTTCGAAGAGGCCGAGTCCGAATGCGCCAATATTCTGGCGCAAGAGCATGACGATCCAAAAACCGGTAAGCGTATCGTAATGGCGCACCCGGCCTATGATCAGTGCATCAAGGCATCACATATCTTTAACCTGTTGGATGCGCGTGGCGTGATCTCGGTGACGGAACGGCAGGCCTATATTGGGCGCGTGCGGACCTTGGCAAAGCAATGCGCCGACGCTTTCGTTCAGACCGATGCCGCAGGGTACGAGGTCTGATGCGGCAGTTACGCCAAACCGGGAAGCAGAACTTTAAGTCCGTCCGCGATCATGCTGATTGCGATGGCAGACAGGATCATACCCATAAAGCGGCTCATGATCACCCGAGCGTTGTCCGAAAGCCGCTTGGACAGCGCCGCGGCGTTCCAGAATGTGACGAACAGCAAAAACAGCACTGCCAGAAAAACGCCCGCATAGAGTATGACTTCCATAGGTTTGGACATTTGATGTGCATAGAGGATCAACGTTGTGATTGTGCCAGGCCCCACGAGGATGGGAAAGGCCAACGGATAAAAGGCGACGGTGTCGGGCTCGGGATAAGATTTCTTTTCGCCTTCGGTTCCGTGATGCGCCGTGCTCTCGGTGCCGCTCAGCATGTTCAGGCCGATCATCAGGACAACAAGACCGCCCGCAACGCGCAGATCATTGACGCTGATGCCGAACAGCCCCAATGTCTTGCTGCCAATGGCTGCAAAAGCACCGCCCAGGATCAGACAGTAGGTGACGGTTTTCACCGCAACCTTGCGTTGATCTGCGGGGGTCAGACCATCAGTCACGCTCAGAAAAACGGGCAAGTTGGTGATCGGGTTCATGATCGCAAAAAGCGCGCCGAAAAAACCTGCGGCGAGAGTCGTGTCCATTTTCATTACCCTAATGTCAGCCTGTATCAGGTTGGAAACTGGCCCATTTTCGACCTCAATGAAAGAGGCCACGTGAATAGGATGCTCGAACGATGACCGGAAAACTACTTGCTATTCTCCTTCTTGGGTCGGCTGTTCTGGCTGGTGGGGCCATGTACTATCTGCAAGTTTACGGCTTTTATTATGAAGTGGTCTCAAAGCCGGGACAGGATGTCCGTTTGCTAGCAATCGGCGCAGATGAGCCCGAGACCATCGCCTATACGGACTTTCAGGCGATTGATGCGGACAGCTCTCCGATTCGATACCGCGCCTGCTTTGAAACTGACCTGACGCCAGCAGATCTGGCTGGTTATCAGACCGCCAATGACCCCGAACCGTTGACGGCGCCCGGATGGTTTGAGTGCTACGATGCCATAAAGATTGCCAACGCGTTGCAGACCGGTCAGGCGCAGGCCTTTATCGGGGCTAAGAATATACACTTTGGCGTGGACCGGATCGTCGCTGTAACCCAGGATGGAAAAGGCTATGTTTGGCACGCGCTGAACAACTGCGGGGAAAAGGCCTATGACGGCACGGTCGTCGGAGAGGAATGCCCGCAGCAACCGGAAACGGGGCAATGACTTATCTCATCCCGGATATGATCGCCGCCACGTTGGGTCTGGCTGTATATCTTTTGGGGGCGGAGTTGAACACGCAGGTGAAACTGCTTCAGCGCTTCAACATACCCGAACCGGTCAGCGGCGGGTTGGTCGCAGCGCTGGTGATGTTGGGATTATACATGGCCACAGGCATCTCATTCGATTTTGAGATGGCCACGCGGGACTATATGCTGGTGCTGTTTTTTGCGGCAATCGGCCTGAATGCCCGGTTCCTGGATCTGCTTACCGGCGGCAAACCTCTGTTCTTGCTGTTGGTTCTGACATTGATCACCATCATCATGCAAAACGGCATTGGTGCGGTCGGGGCTGTTGCATTTGGTTTTCCTGCCCAATCCGGAGTGTTATTCGGATCAGCTGCACTGATCGGCGGGCATGGAACCGCCATCGCATGGGCGCCGGACGTTGGTGCCGTAACTGGGTTGGAAGGCGCGACCGAGTTGGGGGTCGCAGTGGCGACATTGGGCCTGGTGTTGGCCGCGGTGGTTGGTGGTCCTGTGGCCAAGTATCTTGTCGAACGCTATACTCTGACCCCCGACCGCCCCAATGAAGAACTGACAGTTGGTGTCGCAACCGAAGAACAGCGTTATCCTGATATTACGCCGCTTGGTCTGATGCGGGTCATGCTGTACCTCCATCTTGCCATTATCATTGGCTATGGCGTGAATGTCCTGATCGCAGAGGCCGGCCTGAAACTTCCCCTGTTTGTACCTTGTCTGATCATTGCCATTTTGATCGGCAACCTGCGCAGCTGGTTGCGGCCAAATGCAGTTCCCGTCAGCCGCACATCCGCGCTTGGGCTGGTTTCAGAGCTTGCGTTGGGTACCTTTCTGGCCATGTCGCTGATGAGCCTGCAGTTGTGGACGATTGCGGAACTTGGTGTGACCATTTTGGTCGTACTGGCGGCACAAACCGCCTTTACGGTAATCTTCGTTATCTACGTGTTGTTTCCGGTGATGGGGTCAGGATATCGCGCTGCAGTTCTGGCCGCCGGGTTCGGTGGGTTTGCGCTGGGCGCAACTCCGACCGCCATTGCCAATATGACCGCTGTAACCAAGCGATATGGCCCTTCACCTATTGCCTTTATCGTACTGCCCCTTGTATCCGCCTTTTTTGTGGATATCGCTAATGCCATCGTCATCCAGACGATCGTCAATTTCTAAGGACCGACTATGCCCGACCTGCTGATCGAACTGTTTTCCGAGGAAATCCCTGCACGCATGCAAACCCGTGCCGGTGAAGACCTGAAAAAGCGGATCACCGATGGTTTGGTCGAGGCCGGTCTGACCTATGCCGGGGCCGCCTCACTGACCACGCCCCGTCGTCTGACTTTGGCGGTCGAAGGCTTGCTGGCCGAAAGCCCGTTCATCCGCGAGGAACGCAAAGGCCCGAAAGTGGGCGCACCCGATAAGGCCATCGAAGGCTTCCTGCGCGGCGCCGGCCTGACCCGCGACCAGTTGGAAGAGCGTGAAACGCCCAAAGGCGCGGTGTATTTCGCGATGATCGAAAAGCCCGGGCGACCGGCGACTGATATCGTGGCCGAAGTGCTTGAGGCGACCATCCGTAATTTCCCCTGGCCCAAGTCGATGCGCTGGGGACGTGGGTCGATGCGCTGGGTGCGTCCGCTGCATTCGATCCTGTGCATCCTCAATGATGAGACCGGAGCGCAGGTCGTGCCTCTGGAAGTTGAAGGGATCAAATCCGGCGACACAACCGAGGGTCACCGCTTTATGGCCCCGAACCGGTTTTCTGTAACATCGTTCGAGGATTACGCTGCCAAGCTGAAACGCGCTTTTGTTGTGCTGTCACCTGAGGAACGCGCCGAACACATCTGGAACGACGCGCAGAACATGGCTTTTGCTGCTGGGCTGGAAGTGGTCGACGACAAGGGCCTGCTGGCCGAGGTGGCCGGGCTGGTCGAATGGCCCGTGGTGCTGATGGGGCAGATTGATCAGGAGTTTATGGAACTGCCGCCCGAGGTGCTGCAAACCTCGATGAAGGAACACCAGAAGTTTTTTTCTGTGAAGAACCCTAAAACCGGCCGGATTGAACGCTTTATCACCGTCGCCAACCGCGAAACCGCCGACAATGGCGCGACCATTCTGGCGGGCAACCAAAAGGTGCTGTCGGCCCGTCTGGCGGATGCGAAGTTCTTTTGGGAGAATGACCTGCGCATTGCCAAGTCGGATATGACTCAGTGGACCCGCGCATTAGAGAACGTGACCTTCCACAACAAACTGGGCACACAGGCGGAACGGATCGACCGCATCGCAGCACTTGCCCGCGAACTGGCCCCAGTGGTCGGAGCAGATGCGGATCAGGCCGAGAAAGCCGCGCGTCTGGCCAAGGCCGATCTGAGCTCGGAAATGGTCTATGAATTCCCCGAACTTCAGGGGCTTATGGGGCGCTATTACATTGAGGCAGCAGGCGAAGACGCTGCCGTGGCCGCCGTGGCGCAGGAGCATTACTCGCCGCTGGGCCCGTCTGACGATGTGCCAACGGCACCGCTTTCCGTGACCGTGGCGCTGGCCGATAAGCTGGACACGCTGACCGGGTTCTGGGCGATTGATGAGAAACCAACCGGCTCGAAAGACCCGTTTGCGCTGCGTCGCGCGGCGTTGGGGGTTATTCGGTTGGTGTTGGAAAATGGTCTAAATCTGCCTCTTGGTCAGATAGCCAAGTCCTGCTTTCAAAGTGCACTTCATGAGGGATTTGGTTCTGAGCTCTCTAAGGCGATGCAAAAGTCTATTTCCGCTGTTGAATTCATCAATGTACACAGCATCGAAGAATTGAAAGACCGTTCTGACTTTGATCCAGCATTCGAGAACGCGTTTGCAGTTTTTCTTAATAATGTGGATGACCTTCTCTCCTTCTTCCACGACCGCCTCAAAACCTTTCTCCGTGACGAGGGCATCCGCCACGACATCATCGACGCCTGTATCGCGATGGAGGGCAATGACGACCTCAACCTGTTGGTCAAACGTGCCCGTGCGCTGAACGCGGTGATTGCCACCGAGGATGGTGAAAACCTCCTGCAGGGGTTCAAGCGGGCCAACAACATCCTGACTCAGGCCGAGGAAAAGGATGGGGTCGAGTACTCTTATGGGGCAGATGTGAAATTTGCCGAAACAGACAGTGAAAAGGCGCTGTTTGCAGCATTGGATCAGGCTCAGGCGCGGATCGATACAGCACTGGCGTCCGAGGAATTCCCGGCCGCGATGACGGCCATGGCCGCGCTGCGCGGGCCGGTGGATGCGTTCTTTGAGGATGTGCAGGTCAATACCGACAATGACATCCTGCGCCGCAACCGCCTGAACCTGCTCAGCCAGATCAGGAAGGTCTGTTCCAGCGTGGCCGATCTGGTCCGAATCGAAGGTTAACGCTCTTGCGCCACGGGCGCAGGGGCCTATGCTGCGGTGAAACCAAAAGGTGCCGCAGTGCAGAATAACCCGCATACCACTCTGATCACAGCCGAAGCGCCCGTAGCGGCGAATACTCATGGCGGGCGCGCGAAATGCCTGCAGCGCCTGGTTCGGCTGGATTTTCCCGTACCACGAACGGTTGCATTGTCCTTTGATGCAGTGCAGCGGATCGCCGGCGGGCAGGTGCCCGACATTGCGGCCATTCTCGAACAGTTCGACGAGGCGGCGCTGCTATGTGTTCGTCCAAGTTCCGAGGACCCCGATTGGGGCGGGCCTGGGGCAATCCTCAACATCGGTATGAATGATGCGCGCTATGTGGATCTGTCAGACGAGATGGGGAACGAGGCCGCGGCTGCACTGTCGCTGCGCTTTGTTCAAAGCTATGCCATTCATGTGGCGCGTCTGGATGCGGATGTGTTTGACGACATCGAGGCCGATGGGCTGGAAGGTCTGCGCCAGTCGTTGCGGGCCTATGAGGATGAAACCGACGAGCCTTTCCCACAGGATCGTGGTGAGCAGCTGGTTGCGGTTCTGCGTTCGATGGCGCGGGCATGGGATGGAACCTCAGCCCGGCTGTTACGCCAAGCAAAAGGTGCGCCAGCGGATGCAGGTCTGGGCCTGGTCATTCAAGAGATGGTCCCGGGTGTGGGGCAGGGCGAATGCGGGTCCGGCGTTCTGCAACTGATTGATCCGACAACAGGGCTGCAGCAGATAACCGGTCGTTACCTCAGCCAAAGCCAGGGTCGCGATGCGTTGGGCGAGGGGGTCGCTGCTCTGTATCTGGAAAAGGATCCGCGTGGTAAGTCGCTTGAGGAAGTTGCGCCCAAGGCATTCGCGGAACTCAAGGCACATGCTGCAATCATGCGCGAAAAGCTGCGTGAGGAAATGCAGGTCGAATTCGTCATCGAAAATGGGCACGTTCACATTCTGGACGGTGTGCGCGTGCAGCGCAGTGCCCGTGCCGCCATGCGGATTGCTGTTCGGTTGGCCGAGGATGGCATCATTCCTCAGCAAGAGGCGGTGATGCGGGTCGATCCGCATTCTCTGAACGAGTTGCTGCACCGGCAGGTTCACCCCGACGCGCGCCGCGATGTGCTGACCACAGGCATTGCAGCCAGTCCAGGGGCGGCAACCGGAAAGCTTGTGTTTACTGCGGCCGAGGCGCAGGCCAGTGCCGCGCGGGGCGAGCCCTGTATTCTGGTGCGCCGAGAGACGTCCCCGGAGGATGTCCGGGGAATGCACGCCGCAGTGGCTGTTCTGACCGAAAAGGGTGGGATGACCAGCCATGCGGCCGTGATCGGTCGCGGCTTGGGCCTGCCTTGCATCGTTGGCGCCTCTGAAATGCGGTTTCAGACCAAAGAGAAGATGTTGACAGCTCAGGATGGCCGCGTATTCAAAACGGGCGACAAGCTGACGATAGACGGAACTTCGGGGCAGGTTCTGGCGGGGCAGCCCGCGATGCTTGAGGCGGCTCTAGACGATTGTTTTCAGACGCTTATGAGCTGGGCAGACGCCGAACGTGATATTGAGATCCGCGCCAATGCCGATACGCCTGCGGATGCGCAGACCGCTCGGAACTTTTCGGCACAAGGGATCGGCCTGTGCCGGACGGAACATATGTTCTTTGATCCCGGCCGCCTGATCGTGATGCGCGAAATGATCTTTGCCCAAACCTCTTCCGGTCGTGCGGCGGTTCTGGAACGTCTGCTTCCGATGCAACGCGCAGATTTCGTGCAACTTTTTCGAATTATGGAAGGTCAACCGGTCTGTATCCGCCTGTTCGATCCGCCGTTGCATGAGTTCCTGCCCACGACTCGCAGTGGCCAGCGTGAATTAGCAGAGGCACTTGATCTGCCGGTTTCGGATGTGGAACGCCGTGTCGCCGAGATGACCGAATATAATCCGATGTTGGGATTGCGCGGCGTCAGGCTGGGCATCACGGTGCCGGAAATCTATGATATGCAGGCCCGGGCAATCTTTGAGGCGACGCTTGAGGCCAGCAAAGAGGGCGCTCTGGTGGTCCCCGAGGTGATGATACCGCTGGTTTCGGCCAAGCGCGAGGTTGAGCTTGTCAAATCTCGGATAGACACGGTTGCGGCGTCGGTAGCCGCTGAACGAGGGCAAGAGTTCGAATATCGGCTGGGGGTCATGGTGGAAACGCCGCGTGCCTGCCTGCGGGCGGACGAAATCGCTCCACAAACTGCGTTCCTTAGCTTCGGCACCAATGATTTGACCCAAATGACCTACGGATTGTCTCGTGATGACGCTGGTCGTTTCATGTCTGCTTATGTGCGTCAGGGTGTTTTCGCCGAGGATCCGTTCCACGTGCTAGATCCCGATGGTGTAGGGGAATTGCTGAAGCTGGGGTCTGAACGCGGACGCCGGGTTCAGCCGGACGTGACCCTGTCGGTCTGTGGTGAACATGGCGGAAACCCCGAATCAATCGCAATTTGTCGGGATTTGGGGTTCGACTATGTGTCATGTTCACCCTTCCGGGTACCTGTCGCTCGGCTGGCTGCCGCTCAACTGGCGATTTCGTCCAGACTTGGGGGTTGACAGTAACTGCCGACCCAAGGATTAGTGGGAAAAGAAGGTAGCCGTCGTCAACTTATTTTGACGTTACGGCGATTTTCCACTTGCATCTTCTTCTGATCTGGACGTTTCCGATTCAATTCGGTATGAGCCTCATCGCGCCCGCCGGGGGAGGGTATGGCGCAGAATGTGCCTGTGCGAGGTTATCTGATGCTAAGATATATTCTGGCTGTTGCCGTTATGGCGACAACCATGCTGCCTAGTGTGTCCTTCGCTGAGAGGGAAGCAACCGATACTGCGAAACGTGAGCTGGTCGCCCGTAGCGAACTGCCCGGTCAGAATTTTCGCGATTATCTGAATTTGTTCAAGCCCCGACAGGAGCCTGAGCCGAAAGAAGTGTCCTACTCCAAGAGCTGGTTGGACGAGCAACCCACCGCCACCGGAGGCGAACAATTCAAGTGCCTGGCCGAGGCGTTGTACTTTGAAGCGCGCGGCGAAGGCGTGCGCGGTCAGTTTGCTGTGGCGGAGGTTATCCTCAACCGTGTTGCCAGCAGCCGCTTTCCCGACACGCTGTGTGGTGTGATCAATCAGGGCACAGGTAAGAAATACCAGTGCCAATTCACCTATACCTGTGACGGTCAAGAAGAAGTGATCCGTGAAAAGAAGGCCTATGAGCGTGTAGCGAAAGTCGCGCGTACAGCCATCGACGGGGATGCCAAAAAGCTGACCGAAGGTGCTACGCATTATCACACGACCGCAGTGCGCCCGTCTTGGGCCAAGGTCTACAAGGAAACCGCGCGTATCGGTGTCCATATTTTCTACCGTCACAACTATCAGACGGCGAGTAACTGATTGACGCACCCGCGCTGGAACCCTACTGGCGCGGGACGAAAATCGGTTTAGATTGCGGGTCCAGGAGGCCCGTATTGGTGTTATCACGCAGACAGATTTTGCAATCCGGTACAGCAATGTTGCTGTTGCCCAAGGCAGTGCATGCCGCAATAGATGATTTGGTTGCCCAAATCGTCTCCCGACAGCTGGCCCCTGACGGGTACCCCGAGACCTCGGTTTGGTCCTTTGGTGGAAATGTGCCCGGTTCAGAAATTCGCCTGCGCAAAGGGCAAAGCGTCCGGCGCAGATTGGTAAACGATTTGCCCCAACCCGCTACGATCCACTGGCATGGCATTCGGATTGTCAATGCAATGGACGGAGTTCCGGGTCTGACGCAGGACGCTGTTCAGCCTGGCCACAGTTTTACCTATGACTTTGTGGTCCCGGATGCGGGGACATATTGGTATCATGCCCATAACCGATCCATGGAGCAGGTTGCGCGTGGCCTCTACGGCCCATTGATTGTCGAAGAAGATAATCTGCCTGATGTGGATCAGGATTTGACCCTTGTCCTGGACGACTGGCGGTTGACCCCGGAAACCGGGCAGATCGTAGAAGATTTTGATAACCAGCACGACCTCAGCCACGCCGGGCGTTTGGGTAATCTCGTCACAGTTAACGGCCAGTTTGATCCAGAATATGCAGTGGCGCGCGGCGCGCGCCTGAGGCTGCGGCTGATCAATGCGGCAAATGCCAGGATATTCGATCTGGGGCTTGATGGTCTGACAGGTTGGATCGTCGCTTTGGATGGAATGCCTCTGGTTGACCCTTTGCCGTTTTCTGGGAACGTCCCGCTTGCACCTGCTCAGCGGATGGATCTGATCGCGGATGTGCAAAGTGATGAGGGTCAGATTGCCGGGCTTGTTAGTCAAGAACGCGGTGAAAGCTTCGGTCTGGTTCGGCTTGCAGTGGTCGGTCAGGTGGCGGCAAACAGGACTGGAATCCGCCCCTTGCAAGCAAATGAGATGCCTAAGGTTCGGCTGGACGACGCACCGATCCATCGCATGACGCTGCAAGGCGGGGCCATGCGCTGGCTGGATTCCGCCAATATGGGCGAGACCGAGCTATCAGGCCGTGAATTGGCCCAACTCGGGAGGTTTTGGGCATTGAATGGCTATTCTGATCGACCGGATGAGCCGTTTCTGGATGCGCGATTGGGAAGTGCTCATCAGATTGAGTTTGTCAATGAAACGGTATTTTCCCATGCTATGCACCTGCATGGGCACCATTTCCGCATCATCCTGGATGACGGCACGCTGGGCCCCTGGCGCGACACGATACTGATAGGGCGGGGTCAGACCCGTAAAATCGCGCTGATTGCTGACAATCCAGGCGACTGGTTGTTGCACTGTCATATGCTGGGTCATTCAGCATCGGGAATGATGAGCTGGTTTCGCGTCAGCTGACGCCGCATTCGAAGACTGGAATGGCGCTTGTTGCAGTGTTATAGGGCCTGCAATGTGTAAATAGGTCCGAAAAGTCCACCAAGCCCAAAGGGTCAACCGCATGAGTTCTGAAATCCGTCTTGCCTTTGCGCACCCCTCCGAGCGGTCCGAAGCGACAGCCACGCGGGGACCTCTGGATCGCATTTCTCTGCGGGACCATATTGTCGAGGTCGAAATTGGCGCTTTTCAGGCAGAGCGCGGAACGACGCAACGCATTTGCTTTAATATCGTTGTCGAGGTGCGCCCTTTGACCGACCCGATTGACGACGATGTTGATCGCATTTTGTCATATGATCGTGTGACCGAGGCTATCGCCTTTGAACTGTCAGCCGAGCGGTTGAACCTGCTGGAAACTCTGGCAGACCGGATTGCGGAAAGAATTTTGCTTGAGCCTCAGGCCGTAAGGGCTTTTGTCAGAATAGAAAAACTGGACCGAGGACCCGGCGCTTTGGGCGTCGAGATCGTGCGCGGTAAAGATGCATCTCACCACGATCTGGTCGAGGAAGAGCGTCCGCACCCGCGTTTGGCCTTCCTGTCAAACGAAGCAATCGCTTCGGACAATCTGACCGGTTGGATCGACCAGTTGGAGAATCGGAAACGCCCCTTGATCCTATGCGTTGGGGCGGCGGAGATGGCCGTTTCACAAACCGGGCACGCCATGACACAACGCCGGATCGACCTTTTGGCCATCGAGCAAAACGCCTGGGTATTGGCCGCGCGTGACCTGCGCTGTGTCGTCGTATCCACGCGGACTGAATTGGATTGGGCCATGAAGAACGGACAGATTTGCGTTTGGGCCCCGTCCAAGATCGTTCTTGATGCGGTGGATGGGCCATCTGCCGCACCCTCTGACGCGGTCGCTTTGGCGGCATGGTTTGCCGCGACTTTCGAAGCAAGTGAGCTGTTGGTTTTCGGAGGCGCCCTGCCGGACTCGCCGCAGATTCCGCTGCGCGCTGTGCCGGTGGATCAGGCGAATCTGTGACTGCTTACTACCGACCCCTGGTTCAGCATGGTGAGGCGCGCCCTGAAGGGGCGGTGACCTTAGCCGGTCAGAAGCTGTGGTTTACCCATGTCGAACGTCTGAGCCGGACTGAAGCCGCGTGCATCATCCCGGCTGCGCAGGTTCCGGGGGATGTGCTGGATCGACTGACACGTCCACGGGCAGCTGTTTCTGGAGTTGCGATGGATTGCCCTCAGATCATGGGGATCCTCAACGCCACGCCGGACAGTTTCTCGGATGGCGGGGTGCATAACTCGGTCGAGGCGGCACAGGCTGCGACGCGGGACATGGTCGTGCAGGACGCCAGCATTCTCGATATCGGAGGCGAGTCGACACGCCCGGGTGCAACCTTTGTCCCTGAAGATGAGGAAATCGCCCGGACCGAACCGCTGATTAGGGCGATCAGGTCGGCCACCGATGCGTTGATTTCAATAGATACCCGCAAAGCCGCCGTTGCCAAAGCCGCTTGGAAAGCCGGGGCAGGGCTGATCAACGACGTCTCGGGCTTTACCTTCGATCCGGACCTTGCGCCGTTCTGTGCCCAGGTTGGTGCGTCCGTTTGTGTGATGCACATGCAGGGCGATCCCGGTTCGATGCAGGACGACCCGACTTACGACAGTGTTTTGCTGGATGTTTATGACTTCCTACATGGGCAGGTCGGGTTTCTTGAAGACCTCGGCATGAGCCGGGACCAGATCGTTATCGACCCGGGCATAGGATTTGGCAAAACCGAAAAGCACAATCTTATCCTTCTGCAGAATCTCAGCCTGTTTCACGGTTTGGGGTGTCCGATCCTGCTGGGCGTGTCCCGAAAGGGGTTTATTGGTCAGATAGGCAAAGAACCCGGCAAAGATGCCCGTGCGCCGGGATCTATCGCCGTGGGGCTGGCCGGATTGGCACAGGGTGTGCAGATCCTTCGTGTTCATGACGTCGCTGAAACCGCTCAGGCCTTGCGTCTATGGGCCGCCGTCCGGTAATCCGGTCGCAAGCAAGAATTTACGGAGAGATACCAATGCGCAAGCTGTTCGGAACCGATGGGGTGCGTGGCACCGCCAATACGCATCCGATCACGGCTGAGATGGCCCTGCGCATGGGGGCCGCGGTTGGGCGGTACTTCCGACGTGACCAATCCGGCGTGCACCGTGTTGTTATTGGCAAGGATACGCGCCTGTCTGGGTATATGCTGGAAAACGCGCTGACGGCGGGGCTGACCTCGACCGGGATGAATGTTTTGCTGCTGGGACCAGTTCCAACGCCGGCTGTCGGCCTGATGACGCGGTCAATGCGCGCCGATCTGGGCGTGATGATCTCGGCCAGTCACAACCCCGCCGAAGACAACGGGATCAAGTTTTTCGGGCCTGATGGCTTCAAGCTGTCGGATCAGGCGGAAATTGAAATCGAACGGCTGATCGAAGAAGGGGTTAAGCCTGCGCAGGCGCAAAATATCGGTCGGGCCCGCCGGGTAGACGATGCGCGGTTTCGCTATGGCGAGCGGGTGAAATCTTCGCTATCCCGCGATCTTAGACTGGACGGTCTCAAAGTGGTGGTGGATTGCGCCAATGGCGCCGCGCACCGCACTGCGCCCGAAGTTTTGTGGGAACTTGGGGCCGAGGTCATTCCTGTAGGCACATCTCCTAACGGTAAGAATATCAACCTGAATTGCGGTTCGACCAAACCTCAGCTTGCAGCTGAAACAGTGGTGGCGCACGGGGCCGATGTCGGGATCTGCCTGGATGGTGATGCCGATCGGGTTGTGATCGTGGATGAGCACGGACACGTGGCCGACGGCGATCAGTTGATGGCGTTGTTGGCGACCTCTTGGGCCAAGGCCGACCGCCTGCGCGGCGGCGCATTGGTTGCGACGGTTATGTCCAACCTTGGTCTGGAACGCCATCTGGTTGCGCAGGGGCTTAGCCTGGAACGAACCGCCGTTGGCGACCGCTATGTTGTCGAGCGGATGCGCGAAGGGGGTTTCAACCTGGGTGGCGAACAATCTGGTCACATCGTCATGAGCGACTATGCCACCACCGGCGATGGCCTGATGGCGGGTCTGCATTTCCTGGCCGAGATGGTGCATTCCGGGCGCAAAGCATCCGAGCTGTCGGTCCAGTTCGGAACCGTCCCGCAGCTGCTGAAGAACGTGCGTTATGGCGAGGGCCAGACCCCGCTTGAGGCGGCAGGCGTAAAAGCAGCAATCGCGGATGCCGAAAAGCGCCTGAAAGGAAAAGGCCGGTTGCTGATCCGCAAATCCGGCACTGAACCTCTGATCCGCGTCATGGCGGAGTGTGAAGATGATCAGCTGTTGGCCCAAGTCGTTGACAGTATCGTTGCTGAGGTCGCGGCGGTTGCAGGCTAGCGACCGGCCAGCATTCTGCGCAGGCTGAACCACTGGCTGATCGCTAGCCCGGTCAGGATCATCGCCAGAGCAACGTAAAACCGTATCGGCAATGCCTCGGACAGAACCCACGCGCCAAACACCATCGACCATATCGGAACTTGGTAGTTGACCAGCGTCAGAAAAACAGACCCGGCGCTGCGAATAATCGAGACGCGCAACAACGTGGCAAAGGCGGTCGGAACAAGGCCCAATGCGATTATGGCGAGGCTAGGCCGTGCGCCATGCCAATTTGGCACCCCTTCGGTTACCAGCATGATGGGCAACAAGATCGCCGCGCCGACCAGCAAAGTGAGCGCAGCCAGAACAACCGGATCGACCGGAGGGCATCTGCGCGTGAATATAGAAGCGCAGGAATAGCACAGTGCAGCACCAATACAGGCCAGCTGTGCCAGTGGTTCCGCACCTTGACCAAGCTGTGCAAGGCCAGGGCCAATCAGCACCAGCGCGCCTGCAAATCCAAGTGATACGCCAACAAAACGCCGCGCGTTGAGGGGCTCATCCGAAAAGAAATGCGCCAGTGGCAACACCATCAACGGGATGGCCGCCATCGACAGGCCTGCAAAGGCGGACGGAACATATTGCTGGCCCCAGCTGAGAAGCAAAAAAGGTAGGGCCGTCGACAGAATGCCGATCACGATGATTGAGGGCCAAAGGCCCCGCGTGGTTGTTGGCAATTTGCGACCCGTCGCCCCCATCAGCAGTATAAGGGTGAGCGCGCCCAGAGTCGTGCGCGCTGTTGCTACTGTGACGGGCCCGTACCCTTCGAGCGCGATGGCCACGACCATAAATGTGCCGCCCCAGATGAAGCCAAGTACAGCGACCATAAGCCAGTTTTTATTGGTGATTTCAGAGGGTTCGCTCATGGTATTGTCTGCTTCGTCACAATTAGCTGCGAGTGTGGTATTGTAGGGGTATTGGAAAAAGAATTTGGAGACAAATTATGGACTACAAAGAAGTGAATGCTGTTTGCCAGCCCGGAGACGATGTGGCTTCACGAGATTGGTATGCTTGGAACAACAAGATGCCTCCGGGGCCCGCTAGGTTGATTGTGACGGGCATTGTCACGGTTGGTAATCCAGGGGTCGAGCCCATGTTGGTTATCGCCAATCCGCAGGGGATCAATCCCAGCCATTTGCTGCTCAACATCTTCCTCTGTCAGAAGCCCGGGAAATGGCCCTCGGTGGTTGTCGACAAGCCGGTGCGGTTCGAGCAGCATTGGAACCCGATGTATACCCATGTGGATATTGTTGGCGGGCCGTCGATAGAAATTTTTGACGCCCATTAAATGAATGACGCCGCCCCGGGGGGGGCGGCGTCACGATAGGATCAGTTCTTTTCCTGATCGACCAGCTTGCCGGCCGAAATCCAGGGCATCATGTCCCGCAGCTTTTTGCCGACCACTTCGATCTGGTGCTCGTCATTGGAACGGCGCGATGCTTTGATGGTGGGTTGACCCACAGCATTTTCCAGCATGAAGTCGCGTACGAACTTGCCGCTCTGGATGTCCGACAGGGTCTCTTTCATTGCCTTCTTGGTCTGCTCATAAGGCAGGATGCGCGGGCCAGTGACGTACTGACCGTATTCAGCAGTGTTCGAGATCGAGTAATCCATGTTGGCGATTCCGCCTTCATAGATCAGGTCCACGATCAGCTTGGTTTCGTGCAGACACTCGAAATAGGCCATTTCGGGTGCATAACCAGCCTCGACCAGAGTTTCAAAGCCGCAGCGGATCAGCTCGACGATACCGCCACACAGAACCGCCTGTTCACCGAATAGGTCGGTTTCGCATTCTTCGCGGAAGTTGGTCTCGATGATGCCCGAACGGCCGCCACCGATGGCCGAGCAATAGGACAGACCGATTTCCAGCGCTTTGCCGGTTGCGTCAGTGTCAACGGCCACAAGGCAGGGAACGCCGCCACCTTTGGTGTATTCACCACGGACGGTGTGGCCGGGGCCTTTGGGGGCCATCATGATGACGTCTACGCCTGCTTTCGGTTCGATCAGGCCAAAGTGAACATTCAGGCCGTGGGCGAACGCAATCGCAGCACCCGGCTTGATGTTGTCATGCACGTATTTCTTGTAAGTTTCGGCCTGCAATTCATCGGGCATGGTGAACATGATGACATCACACCAGGCTGCCGCTTCTGCAATGCCCATGACCGCCAGGCCTTCGGCTTCGGCTTTCCTTGCCGAAGGCGAGCCTTCGCGCAGGGCAACGACCAGATTCTTCGCGCCCGAGTCGCGCAGGTTCAGCGCGTGTGCATGACCCTGGCTGCCATAACCCAGGATGGCCACTTTTTTGTCTTTGATCAGGTTGATGTCGCAATCGCGATCGTAATAGACGCGCATGATGCTGGTCCTTTCTGTTTCGATTGCTGTGGGTTTTAAGGCGATTTTCCAAGGATAGCGATACTGTTATCCTTGAATTATCAAGGATAACTCGAGTATCTATTCTTGAAGTATAGTAAAAAAGAAAAAATCATGCTTGATGATGTTGACCGCAGGCTTCTGCGTCATTTCCAGGCCGACCCGACGCTGACAACCGCTGAGCTGGCCGAGCTTTGTCGCATCAGCACAAGTGCCTGCTGGCGGCGTATCGAAAAAATGCAAGAGGCCGGGATTATTCAAGCCCAAGAGGCGATCATTGACTGGGCCGCATTGGGATATGCAGTCGAGGTTTCATTGCGGGTGACGCTGGATAAGACCCAACCGCGTGCATTCGACGAGTTCATGGGTGTCGCGCGTGAGGTTCCCGAGGTGATCGAGATTCAGACCTTTTTGGGCCGTGTGGATGTGCGCTTATCTGTGCTTGCCAAGGATATGGCACATTACCAGCAGCTGTATCGTGACCGTATCCTGACTTTACCGCATATCGCAGATATCGAGGCATTGATGCATATCGCGCGGGTCAAAAGCGATGAGGTGCTGCCGCTATGACCGAATTGGATGAGCTCGACCGCAAAATTCTGCGCGCTCTGATCCAGGATGCAACGCAAAGCGCGGGTGCCTTGGGGCGTAGATTTGGCCTGTCTCAGCCCGCGATGTGGCGCCGTATCCGGAGGCTTGAAACGATGGGGATCATAAAGGGGCGCCACCTGCGTTTGAATGCAGAAGCGTTGGGGTTTGGGGTGACAGTTTTTCTGGGGGTCAAGTTAGCGCGGAAAGGTCAGGTCAGCCTTGAAGATTTCGAACGTGCCGTCAGTGCGATCCCCGAGGTTCAAACCGTTGAACATGTGTTGGGCCTCTATGATTACCGTTTGCGCGTCGTGGCACGGGATCTCTCGGACTTTGAACGTGTTCTGCGCCGCCGGATAATGACTTTGCCCGGGGCCGGAGATGTCGAAGCCAATGTATTGCTGAGCGAAGAGAGGCTACCCGGGCCTATCGGCTAGGCCCGTTTCAGTACCTAGTGCGGATGTAATATCCGGGATGATGTGTCATGCGCGCAAAGGTAATTGGCTGCCCGTCTTTCCATGTCGTGCGCTCTAATTGGATCATGGACGTCCCCGAGGTTGTCCCCATGAATTCAGCCAGCCGTCCATCTGCCGAAATCGCGCAAAAGGCGACTTCAGCATCGGTGAAGGGGGCGGCGTGCAACAGCCACTCATGCGGGCCTTTGGTGTCGAGGTCAGCATGTTCCACTTCTGGAACTGCGTCGATATTGATCCAGCGCTCTTCCAGTTGAAACGGCCGGTTGTCTGCATAGTGCATGCAGACAATATGCAAAACACGCGCTTCTTGCGAGACGCTTAACTGAGAGGCAAGCCATCCGGGGCTGGAGACGATATTACGCTCGACCAGCGCATAACGATAGGTGGAGTTCTGCCCCTCGACATCCAGTCGGGTCAGGGAAAACTCCAGTTTTGCGTGTTTGCTGGGTTCTTTTTTGACCCGCGTTCCGCTTTTACGTTTTCTTTCAACGAAGCCCTGATCTGCCAGTTCCCGCAAAGCACGATTTACCGTGGCACGGGCACAATTAAATTCTTCTGCCAACTGGGTTTCTGTCGGCAGCACCGACCCCTGTGGCCAAACTCTGGTTTCTATTCGTCGTTTTACTTCGTCACGTACAAACTGAAAACTGATCCGCTTATGCGCAGTCACGAGTGAAAATACCTTTCTTCTCCAAAGTGTATGTATCTGGTCAGAAACACGTAGGGGTGTAAAGGGTTGCTGACACTGTTTGGCGTCATTAGTTGTCGATAGGGCCTTTGAGGCGTTAAAATTTTCTTAGGAAACCGGGTTCCGTCGGGTCAATTTTCAGTAATAACTGAGAGGCAGTGAGCGAAGTTGCGAACACCCGCTCGTTTCGTGAAATTTGAAAGGAATACCAATGCCCCCGCTTTTGGACAAAATTGACCCCAATGGGTTAGAGGAGTTTTCGGTCGTCTTCACCGATCGCTCGCTTAATCACATGTCGGTTCAGTTTCAGCATGTGATGCGCGACATCTCTGAGATGCTGAAAGGCGTTTACAACGCTGACGGTGTGGCCGTTATCCCGGGCGGTGGTACCTATGCAATGGAAGCAGTCGCGCGCCAGTTTGCCCGCAATGCCAATGTTCTGGTGGTCAGGAATGGCTGGTTTTCCTATCGGTGGAGCCAGATCATCGAGTCCGGTGGGTTGACGGCGTCGGCAACAGTTCTGAAGGCGCGCCAGACCGGCAACTCGGCAACGTCCCCATTTGCGCCTGCTCCGATCGAGGAAGTAATCGAAACGATCCGCGATGGGCGCCCGGATGTTGTCTTTGCGCCGCATGTCGAAACGGCGGCCGGGGTCATTCTGCCCGACGACTATATTTCGGCGATGGCAGCCGCAGCCCACGAGGTTGGGGCGCTGATGGTTCTGGATTGCATCGCTTCGGGCTGCGCATGGGTGGATATGAAGGCGACGGGTGTGGATGTCCTGATCTCGGCCCCTCAGAAAGGGTGGAGCGCATCGCCTTGCGCGGGTCTTGTCATGCTGTCCGAACAGGCTGAGGCAAGGCTGGAGGAGACGACTTCGGACAGTTTTGCCGTCGACCTGAAGAAATGGCGTCAGATCATGCAAGCCTATGAAAATGGCGGTCACGCCTATCACGCCACGATGCCAACAGATGCGCTGAAAGCCTTCCGCGACACGATGGCTGAGACTCGAGACTATGGCTTTGACAAACTGCGTGACGCCCAGTGGGCATTGGGGGACGGTGTACGGGCAATGCTGAAGGAGAAGGGCATTGTTTCTGTCGCCGCCGATGGGTTTGGTGCGCCGGGTGTGGTGGTCAGCTATACCTCGGATCCCAATATCCAGAACGGCAGCAAATTCGCCGCCCTGGGCATGCAGATCGCTGCTGGTGTACCCTTGCAATGTGATGAGCCAGACGGGTTCAGCACCTTCCGTCTGGGCCTGTTCGGTCTGGACAAGCTGTACGATGTTGACGGCACAATCGCGCGTCTAAAGCGCGTGCTGGACCAAGTTTTGTGACCATCGGGCTTTAACGGACGCCGAGACCCATCTGCATCAGCGTCTTGCGCACGGTCGGCAGCGAATACAGCGCGTTCAACCCCATTGCACGTATGTCCCGTAAAGGCCGCGCTTCGATCATCGAGGCGCGGTTCAGCAAGTCGATACCCTTGACCCGGGCCTCGATCTCGGCATGACGCGCTTTGTGATAGGCATCCAACATCTGCGCGTCACCCAGGCCCTCGGGACGGGCCTGTGCCAAATCCAGCAGGCATCGCAGATCACCCAAGGACATGTTCAGCCCCTGCGCACCGATGGGGGGCACGACATGGGCGGCTTCGGCCATCAGGGCCACGCGTTCGCCCGAAAGGCGCTCTGCCGATTGGCTGATGATCGGCCAGATTGTTCGGCGTGAAGCCAGTTTCAACGGACCGAACAACCCGCAGGACCGTTCGGTCATCAGCGCTTCAAAACTTTCCGGATCGGTGTTCAACAGCTCTACCGCGCGCGGGCCACGCTCCATCCATACAATCGCGGACGAGGGCTGACTCTGCCAGTCGGGCAGGGGAACTAGCGTGAACGGGCCGCCGGACCTGTGAATCTCGGTCGAGACGTTCTGATGCGGGATCGAGTGTGTAACCGCGAAGGCCAACGCCTTTTGCCCATAGCGCGTGGTGTGCACGTTGATCCCGGCGGCCTCTCGCATGGGCGAGTTGCGACCATCTGCGGCGATCACCAGTTTACAGCGGATGCGCGTCCCGTCGCTCAGGCCAACGCGGGCTTCGGCTGTACGGGTGAACAAGCTGACCGTGCCCGTTCCGGGGCGAAATTCGACATTGGGCAGTTCAGCGAGACGGGCAACCATTTCGCGCCGCAAGAGCCAGTTTGGCAGGTTCCAACCAAAGGGCTGGTCCGAGATATCCGCGGCATTGAAGTCGCGCACCACGCGCGGCTCGGGCACATCGCCGCCTGCATCCACAATCCGCATGATCTGAAGAGGGGCGGCATGCGCGTCGAGTTTTTCCCACAGCCCGCATTGTTCCAAAAGACCGTGGGCTGGTTGCAAAAACGCGGTGGTCCGTAAATCCGATCCGTCCACGTCCCGCTGGGTCACAGGTGGGGTAGGATCAACACAGACCACATTGAATCCAGCCGCGCCAAGGGCCGCCGCTGCGGTCAAACCGGCAATTCCGCCGCCGGAAATCAGGATGTCACACTGGTCGTTCATGGCGCCCTCTTTGGTTCTGAGCCGACCCTAGAGCGGTTCCGCTGCCTGCGCCAAGTGACATCCTGTCTCGCAGGTCAGCCGCGCGAGATCAGGATGAGGATCAGGAATATCACGGGCACCATCACGACGGCGGGGATATACAAGCCCGGCAAGCCAAACAGCATCACTGAACAGCCCCACATGCTGAAGATGGCGGCAGCGGTGTAATACCAGTCGTCCCCATCTGCATCGGCCGCATCGCGCGCCATCCAACCAAACAGGGGAACAGCAAATAGCAGGCGCTGCCAGATGGGTGAGCGCGGGGGCATTTCGATTGCGGACATCTGGGTCTCCGTTCTGTTCGTCGCAGTTGGGATATAGGGGCGGTGCCCGGGTCGCAGTACGTGCAGATCGTCGCAGAGTGACAGCCTATCGCAGGCGGGCCAGAAAGGCGGTCAGGTCGTCTGTATGATGGTGGATGTGATCGGCCATGTGCGGTTCGGGCGCGACATGAACCGTGCGCATCCCCATCTCATGCGGGGCCGCCAGATTGCGCGGATCGTCTTCGAACATGGCCGCTTTTTCTGCTTTGATTCCGTCTTGCGCAAAGATGGCCTGGAATGCGGCCTTCTCGGGTTTAGGACGGTATCCCGCATGCTCGACCCCATAGATGGCATCGAACAAACCGCTGAGGCCACGCGCCGCAAGGACGCGTTCGGCATAGGGCGCGCTGCCATTGGTATAGACAATGCGGCGCCCGGGCAGAGCACGAATATGTGCCGCCAGATCCACGTCCGGGTCCATATGGCTCATATCCACCTGATGCACGGCATGCAGGTAAGGGTCGGGATCCAGATCATGTTCGGCCATCAGCCCGGCCAGCGTGGTGCCATATTCGCGCCAGTAATGGGATCGCAGCCGGTCGGCCTCGGCCCGGTCGACGCCGATGGCCTGGACCACATAATCCGTCATCAGCACCTCGATCTGATCGAACAGGCGCATATGCGGCGGGTACAGGGTGTTGTCCAGATCGAACACCCATTGGGAGACATGGCTGAAGGCAGGTTTGACCATGCCTGCCGTTTAAGCCGCGCAGCGCAGGTTTTCAATGCAGTACTTGATTGTGCGCACTGCAGACGGATAGACATGTCCGAACGAGGAGAAAAACAAAAGATGCCCCAATCCAAGCAGTCCAACAGCGACGCCTACAGCCTTATTCTCGAAGCGATTGATGTGGGCATCTACAAGCCCGGTGACAGGCTGGTCGAAAGCGAGCTGGCCGAAAGGTTCGGTGTTTCGCGCACGCCAATCCGCGAGGCGTTGCAGCGGTTAGAGACCCAATCCTTGCTTGAACGCGACGGGCGTTCGCTGATTGTGGCCTCATTGGACCACAATCAGATGGCAGAGCTATATGTCGTTCGCCGTGAACTTGAAGGTCTCGCTGCAAGTTTGGCCGCCAAGCACGCGACCGAGGAAGAGATCAAGGTGCTGCAGGAAATGGTTGCCGAAGATGATGCGCTGGTGGACAATCCAAACGCCCTGTCTCGGGCGAACCGGCGGTTTCACGAACAGATCCATCTGGCCTCGCACAACCGCTATTTGGTGCAACAGCTGAACCTTGTGCACCGTACAATGGCCTTGATGGCAACGACATCGCTTGCGGTTTCCGGGCGCGGTGAGATCGCGCAAAGTGAACACAAAGGCATCGTCGAGGCTATTGCCGCCCGTGACGAGCAAGCCGCGGAACGTGCGTTGAAAGAGCATATCTCGGTCGCTTTCATGACGCGTCTCAAGCAGGATGCGGTTCGTCGCGAAAGCTGACGGTCACATGTCGAAGGCTTCTTCACTAGCTTGACCGTGTTGGGTTTTGTCCCAGAAGAACGGGTTGATAGCCAATTCCCAAAGGGCTTTGTAAGCTGCCAGCACACCCAAGGGGAAATACAACGGCATTGTCGGCACCCACGGCATCAGAAACCGTCTTTCACGGGCGGCGACAGCCAGTATCCCGATGGTCACATTCGTGATTTCTGCAAATACGAATAGAGCTATCAGTATGGTCATGACCTTGCCCGGAATGACGGGATCCAGCGGGCTGGCCAATCCGAATGTGGTAAGCCAGAACAGCCACAAAACCGGGGCCAGCAGGAATTGTCCGACGGTGCCCAGAAAAAACGCCTGAAGCCCAAGGAAGCGCAGCACACCCAGCTCTTTCAGCAGATGGATCGGCGCGCGCATATGGACAAGATATGTGACCATAAAGCCCTTGAGCCATCGTGAACGCTGTTTGACCCAAGGCCAGGCCCGAAAGTTTGCTTCTTCGAAAGTGGCGGTATCAACAATCTCGGTCCGATAACCCGCGCGGCTGAGGCGGACGCCCAGATCCGCGTCTTCGGTCACATTATGGGCATCCCAACCGCCCAGTTCCAACAGCTTTTCGCGACGAAAGAAAAAGGTTGTACCACCAAGTGGAACCACCAGTCCCAACCGGGCAATGCCAGGCAGGATGACCCGAAACCAACTGTTATACTCGATGGTAAAGCAGCGAGACCGCCAGTTGGTGCGCGGGTTGTAATAATCCAGAACGCCTTGCAAGCAGACGACGTCTTCACTGGCTTGGGTGAAATGTCCGACGATGCGTTCGATTTGATCGGGAAGAGGGGCGTCCTCGGCATCCCAAACGCCCAGAATATCACCACGACAGAAATCCAGCGCATAGTTCATCGCGCGCGGTTTTGTCGTCAGCCCGCTTAAAGCCGGTACTTCGATCGTGCGGATCCAACAGGGCAGCTCGATTTTGGCCAGGGTTGCACGGGTTACCATATCCGTTTCTTCCAAAACCAGAATGACGTCCAAAAGAGCTTTGGGATATGTCAGACGTCGCAATCGGCGGATCAGAGCGCCAGCAATCTCTCGCTCTTTGTACAAAGGGACCATGATGGAAACGCGAGGCAGTCGAAGAGGAAGCGTGGTGGTGGTCTGACTGTGGCGTTTTCCTTTGTAACACAGAAACGAGAGCAATCCCGCCAGTCGCAATGTCAGGAATAATACAAGCGACGTAACGGCCAAAACGACCAGAGCCAGCAGCCCCGGAATGGGTTGCGCCAGGAACAGTGTGGCGAGGCCAAGCACTATGGCAATCGGCCCAATACGCGAGTGCCGAGTCCAGGATCGGCAACTCTGAGCTATTGCCACACGGGTTTCAGCCTTTTCAGCAAGGCTTTCCGAGAAAATTCTGGCGATCGCGTCGTCGATCCGGTCCGCATCGGCAAGCACGGGTATGATCGTTTGCTTTTCCTTTGCCAACTGCTTGCGAACTGCGTCGAACTGATCGGGATTGGCGGTAGCGACCAACAGAATGGGACCGATGCGCATCCAGGGAATGATGTTGTGATCCAGCCAAAAGCTGGCGGGACGGGTTTTGCAAAGGTCCGGATTTGGTGGATGCAGATCCAGGTCCGCGATCTGCAATCCTGTTTGTTCAGACAGCGCCGTCAGAACCTCGGACCGATCTACCCAGCCTTCGCCGACCAGGATTTCGCCCAGTGCAACATTTTGTCTGGATTGCAGGTGCAGGGCTTTTTGCAACTGATGGTTCGAAAGTAGCCCGCGGTCGATCAGGCAAGCCCCCAAAGGCTTGCGCACCGTTGTAGAAATCGGCGCGGCCGATGCGAAATGCTGCAGGTTCAGTTCAACCATTCAATCAACCCAGACGTGGTAATCTGCGTCAGGGTGGAGCGATTAAGGTTAATAGGCCGTTAAGACTGTATGATTATGCCTGTGCCTTCCGGGCGGCCATCGCATGCGAGAACCGCTCGAACAGGTAGAAGCTGTCTTGTGGGCCCGGAGATGCCTCTGGGTGGTACTGTACCGAATAGACCGGTCGATCCGTCATGCGAATTCCGCAGTTTGAACCATCAAACAACGAACGATGAGTCTCAACGACACCGTCGGGAAGGGTTTGAGCATCTACCGCAAACCCATGGTTCATAGACGTTATTTCCACCTTCCCAGTCTCGAGATCTTTTACCGGGTGGTTCGCCCCGTGGTGGCCGTGATTCATCTTGACAGTCTGACCGCCAAGGGCCAGCGCAAGCATCTGATGACCAAGGCAAATCCCGAATACGGGTAGGTCGGTGGTGTCCAATACCTCTTTGATCATCGGTACTGCGTATTCACCCGTAGCCGCTGGATCACCGGGGCCATTGGACAGGAATACGCCGTCGGGACTATGGGCCAGAACCTCAGCCGCGGTGGCCGTTGCGGGCAGCACAGTGACATCGCACCCGGTCGAGGCAAGGCATCTCAGGATATTGCGCTTTGCCCCGAAATCCAGTGCCACAACCTTATGTACTGGGGCCTCTTGCCGTTTATAGCCATCTGGCCAGGCCCAACGCATCTCATCCCAGCGATAGCTTTGCGCACAAGTCACTTCCTTGGCCAAATCCATACCTTCAAGCCCGGCAAAGCCACGCGCAGCCGATACCAGAGCTTCGATGTCGAAATTGCCCTCAGGATCATGGGCCAATGCCACATGAGGTGCGCCTTGCTGGCGAATTGCGCGGGTTAACCGGCGGGTATCGACACCGCCAATGGCAATACGCCCACGCTCGGCAAGCCATGATTTCAGCTCTTCAGCAGACCGCCAGCTGGACGGTTCGGTTGGGTCCCATTTGACGACCATTCCGGCCGCGACAGGATCACCGGTTTCGTCATCCTCGGGGTTCACGCCAACATTTCCGATATGAGGGAAAGTGAAGGTCACGATCTGCCCGGCATAAGAAGGATCGGTCATGATCTCTTGATAGCCAGTCATTGCGGTGTTGAAACACAGTTCGGCCACGGTCTGGCCTGTGGCGCCGAAACCGACCCCGTAGAACAGTGTTCCATCGGCCAAAGCCAGACATGCGGTGGGCTTGGACGGGGCGTTCTGGGCCATAGCGCGACTCTCCTGCAGGGTAAATCGGCGCATACCTAAGGGGGTTATGCGCTTGGGTCAAGTGTGTTCAATTTTTGGGCTATTGAGCAATATCAATGACTTAGATGTTGAGGCCCCCGGTTGTATCACGCTTTTTGTTTCGATATGGTCGGGGTTCCTTTTGTCATGGGGATGGACAAACTAAATGGATATGCGATCACGGGTGAATTCCGCCCTGAAGCAAGCAATGAAAGACAAGAACGCCGAGCGTCTGTCGACCCTACGTCTGATCAATGCAGCAATCAAGGACCGGGATATCGCGTCTCGTGCTGCGGTCAACGAGGAAGCCAAGGGTTGCGGTGATGCCGAAGTTCTTGAAATTCTAGGGAAAATGTCCAAGCAGCGTAAGGAAAGTGCGCGTGCTTACGAAGAGGGTGGACGCCTCGATCTGGCGGAGCGTGAACTGCGCGAGATAGAAGTCATAGAAGAATTCCTGCCCGAGCAACTGGACGACGATGAGGTGACGAAAGCCATCCAATCAGCGATTACGGCCACTGGTGCCGGGTCGATCCGGGATATGGGCAAGGTCATGGGTGAGCTCAAGACACGCTATACTGGCCAGATGGACTTTGGGAAAGTTGGGCCCATGGTCAAAGATCAGCTTTGTGCGGCTGCCAGCGGCTGACTGCCGTGACATGCTGAGAGTTTACTGCGCGATTGGTTCGCGCAGTTTTTCTTTGAGGTCATCATATAGCGCAATCCGCTCTTCCTCGGACAGGAATGCGCCGATTTCGACTTCGCGACCTTCACCCTTGAGGGTGACGTAGTTCGGAACCGGGCCGCCGCTCTGATGGATCTCGGGGCGGGCCCAATAGCGATTACAGGCCCATTCCTGCTGCCCCCGTCGCGGGTCATGATGTATCAGATGCGCCTGGGTTCCGGTCAGCGTCAGGACTTCGAATATGCTACGGGCCCGATAGTTTGACCGGAGCGCCAGCCAAAGGCCAATAACTGTTAGCAGCAGGAAGGGCAGCAACCCCCAAAGCAAGGCCGAGCCAAGAACGGCCAAAAGTGGGATCAGCCCGAATAGAAAGACCCCAAACACAACTCGCACCGCCCAATGGCGCGGCAGTGAGTTATGCGGCCACAGGTGCAATTCAAGTTCTGAAGTGGTGGTTTGATTCCATCTGTAGGGCATGGCCGGAAGATAGCCCAAAGCGCGTCCGAGTCGACGCTGAAAATTCAGATGACGTGCCCGACGCGGGCCCACGATAGGGCATCGTCCAGCCGATCATCCCCCCAAAAGACTTCGTTCCCCACAACCAGGCTTGGGGCGCCAAAAATGCCCAGCTTGATTGCGCGTAGTGTTTCAGCCTCAAGTGCGGCGACAATGTCGGGGCTGCGCGCGCGGGACAGGATCAGTCGGGGATCCTGCTGACTGCGGTGTAGCGCTTCGGACAGGGCGGTTTCGCTACCGGCCTCTACACCTTCTTCGAACCAGATCCGATATAGAATTTGCGTAAAGTTCTTGCCCCAGCCTTCTTCCATTCCCAACAGCGCTACTTGATTTGCCAAGGCAAGGTCAGAAATGGGGTAGGGCGCAGGAAGCTGGGCGTGCATATGGTACTTAGCCGCCCGACGCTCAATGTCGCGCCACATATAGGCGGATTTGACGGGTTTCCCTGCAAAGGGGATGTTCTTCTGCTGCGACATAACTGTGCGTACATTGAACGGCCGCCATGTGACGGACGCATCGTGTTCAGAACACCAATCGTCCAGGCGCATGATCGTCAGAAAGCTGTAGGTGCTTCCGATAGAGTACCAGAAATCAAGATCGGGCATATGAACCCTCGGGGTTGCCGATTGTTTTGCCTTTACCAGAGTACCCTATTTTGACCGATCTGGCGAATTTCCGGTGGCACGCCACTTAGAAATGAAAAACCCCGCCAAGTTGGCGGGGTTTTCTGTTGGTTCAGAGGGATCAGTGCGCGTGGCCCTTGTCCCAGTCTTCTTGCTTGGGCAGCTGCTCGAACGTGTGTTCGGGCGGCGGCGAGGGCAGGGTCCATTCCAGCGTATCCGCGTATTCGTTCCACGGGTTGTTCCGGGTCTCACGTGCGCCACGGAACAAGGCGTAGAACACGATACCAAAGAACAGCAGGAACGAGGCGAAGGATACAAAGGCGCCAATCGACGAGACATAGTTCCACTGCGCGAACGCTTCGGGATAATCGATGTAGCGACGTGGCATGCCCTGACGGCCCAGGAAGTGCTGCGGGAAGAAGGTCAGGTTGGCGCCGATGAAGAACAGCCAGAAGTGAACCTTGCCCCAGAACTCTGAATACTGACGGCCTGTCATCTTGGAGAAGTAGAAGTAGATTCCGGCAAAGATCGCAAACACAGCGCCCAGCGACATCACATAGTGGAAGTGTGCAACCACATAATATGTGTCGTGATAGGCGCGGTCGATACCAGCCTGCGACAGAACCACACCAGTCACACCGCCAACGGTGAACAGGAACAGGAAGCCGAAGGCAAACAGCATCGGTGTCTTGAACTCGATCGAGCCGCCCCACATGGTTGCGATCCACGAGAAGACCTTAACGCCGGTAGGAACCGCGATGACCATCGTTGCCAGCATGAAGTAGGCTTGCTGCTGGACCGACATGCCAACTGTGTACATGTGGTGTGCCCACACGACAAAGCCCAGTACACCGATCGCAATAAGTGCCCAAACCATCGGCAGGTAACCGAAGACTGGCTTGCGCGAGAAGGTCGCAATGATGTGGCTGATAAGGCCAAATCCAGGTAGGATCACGATGTACACTTCTGGGTGGCCAAAGAACCACAGGATGTGCTGATACAGGATCGGATCACCACCACCGGCCGGATCAAAGAAGGTGAAACCAAAGTTGCGGTCCATTAGCAACATGGTGATCGCACCTGCCAAAACCGGCAGCGACAGAAGAATCAGCCACGAAGTGATGAAGATCGACCAGCTGAACAGCGGCACCTTGAACAGGGTCATGCCCGGGGCACGCATGTTCAGGAAGGTGGTGATCATGTTGATCGCGCCGAGGATCGAGGAGGCGCCCGATACGTGCACGGCAAAGATCGCAAGGTCCATGGACATGCCGCCCTCGCTCGTCGACAGCGGCGGGTACAAAACCCAGCCGACGCCCGAACCAAGCTGGTCGTTACCACCGGGGCTCAGCAGCGAGGCCACGCCCAGCGAAGTACCGGCGACATAGAGCCAGAAGGACAAGTTGTTCATCCGCGGGAACGCCATGTCCGGCGCGCCAATCTGCAACGGCATGAAATAGTTACCAAATCCGCCGAATAGGGCAGGGATGACCACGAAGAACATCATCAGAACACCGTGATAGGTGATCATCACGTTCCACAAATGCCCGTTCGGAGTGCAGAGCTCGGCACCGCTGCCGAACAAGCGGAACCCTTCCATGCACATGTGCTGTACCCCGGGCTCCATCAATTCGATCCGCATGATAACAGTCATCAGAACCGAGATTAGACCGGCCAGGGCCGAGACGATCAGGTACAGAATCCCGATGTCCTTGTGGTTGGTCGACATGAACCAGCGGGTAAAGAACCCGCGCTGGTCTTCATGGTCGTGACCATGAATGGCTGCGTCTGCCATTAGGTGCCTCCTGTTGCAACTACACCGCGCTGTCGGACCTCTCCAACGCGCGGGATTCCTGCTGGTTTTAGATTGCGTGGGGGCGACCTTCAATGGTCGAGTTTGATCTGGATCAAGATTAATTGTCGCGGGTGCCGGTTGCAGGGCTTCGAAAAAGAGCACAACTTTCGGCAAATGGAGGAGACCGGATGGTTCTGAACTACGTGACAACCGAAAAGGCTCAGGCGGCCACCGGGCTACGCATGATCGTTGTCGGAGGTGTGCCAAGCCCTTGGAGCGAAGCCGCAAAGGGTATTTTTCACGTAAAGCGTCTGCCTTGGCTGCCAGTTTATCTGGACCATCAGGACCGGGCGCAGACCATCTGGGCGCAAACGGACAGCGCACCGGTTGTGTTCTGGAAAGATGAGGCACCGCTTTCCGAAACGGCCGATATTGTCGCCTTGGCACAACGAATCGCGCCTGAACCAGATTTGTTGCCAGCATCAATGGCGCCCGACATTCTCGCCTTCATTGACTTACTTGCGGCCCCAAATGGATTGGGCTGGCAAAGGCGGCTTCAGCAAATCCATGCTGGTATGCGAGGCCAAGAAGGTGGGTTCCATCCCAAGATTGCCGACTATCTTGGCAAGAAATACGGCTATGATACAGAAGCAGGTGAAATGGCTGCCGATCGCGCTGATGGGATATTGAAACGCGTCAGTAGCAAGCTCACAGAAAGTGGTGATTTTCTGTTTGGCAACACGCTCACTGCAGCAGATATTTATTGCGCTGCCTTCATGGCTTTGTTCGCACCGTTGCCGGAAGAGTTGTGTGCTATGCGGCTGAGTACCCGAAGGGTTTTCGAGCATATAACCGACCCTGTGCGGGATACGCTTTCGGCAGGTTTGCTGGTGCATCGGGACAGGGTATACCGCGATTTTCTGGAAACACCCTTGTCGCTTTGATCGCATGTGCATTGCGTCTTGACCGCCAAGATGCGGCACCGCACAAACACCTCATGAAAAACGTCCAAACGGAGGCCGAGTATGTCTGCCTATGATCCCGATAACATTTTCGCCAAAATCCTGCGTGGTGAAATCCCTGCAAACCGGGTCTATGAAGACGACGACACACTGGCCTTCATGGACATCATGCCGCGCACGGACGGGCATTTGCTGGTGATCCCGAAAACACCTTGTCGCAACGTGCTGGATGCCAGCCCAGAACAGCTTGCTTCTGTGATCTCAACGGTTCAGAAGATGGCGCAGGCGGTGAAAGCGGCCTTTGATGCGGATGGCGTCACTATCCAGCAGTTCAACGAGGCTGCAGGTGGGCAAGAAGTGTTTCATCTGCATTTTCACGTTCTGCCGCGGCACGAAGGCGTTTCGATGCGACCACCGGGCAATATGGGTGATTTTGACCTGATCGCTGAACACGCCGATAAAATCAAAGACGCACTGGCCTGATCACCCGCTACAGGATCAGTGCGATCCAAGGCATTTGCTATGGTCGCCAAACGCGTTCAGCACTTCACATACATGGTCGTGGGTGCCGTCACAGGCGGCTGTGATGCGTTCCAGTTCGGCCTCAAGGCTGCGCAGCAATGTTATCCGGTTGCGCAGTTCAGTCAGCTGACGATCCGCGATTTCATGAACATGGTCCAGATCCGCCCCCTGCGCCCCTTCCAAAGAAAGCAACGCCTCGACATCCGGCAAAGGCAGGCCCAGATCACGCGAGTGCCGGATAAATTGGAGGCGTTTCAGAGCAGTCTCGTCATATCTGCGCTGATTGCCCGCCGTCCGATACGGTTTGGCCAACAAGCCTTTTTCCTCATAGAAACGGATCGTGGGCACCTTGACCCCGGTTTGCCGCGACAAATCTCCGATTGAGTACATTTTGTGCTTTTTGCCTCTTGAACCTCTAGTGACTAGAGGAATTACATAAGATGGCAGTTCAAAACAAGGATCTGATCTGCCATGTCACATAACCACACCCACTCTCACATTGATCCGAATGCCGGTGACCGGAGGGTGGTCGGAGCGATCGGCGTCAATATGGTATTGACGCTTGCACAAATAGTGGGGGGCATTTTGTCTGGCTCACTGGCCTTGATCGCAGATGCCTTGCATAATTTTTCAGATGCCATCGCGCTGATCATCGCGTTTTTCGCTCGTAAGATTGCGCGACGCCCGGCAGATCCACGGATGAGCTTTGGTTATGGTCGGGCAGAGGTTGTGGCCGCTCTTGTTAACTACACCACTCTTGTCGTTCTTGCCGTTTATCTGATGTACGAAGGTGTCATGCGGTTTATCGAGCCCGAACCGGTTAATGGCTGGATCGTCGTCTGGATCGCAGCGCTGGCCCTGATCGTCGATCTGATCACGGCTGCCCTGACCTATTCGATGGCAAAGGACAGTATGAATATCAGGGCGGCCTTTCTGCACAATGTGGCAGATGCATTGGGCTCGTTGGCAGTGATCGTCGCCGGAACCTTGGTCATCGTGTTCAACTGGACATGGGTGGATCCCGCCGTAACCATTCTGATCTCGGTCTACATCCTTTGGCATGTGAAATCTGAAATTGGCGAAACCATTCACGTCTTGATGTTGGGCGCACCATCCGACCTTGACCCAGAAGAGGTCGCTTCGATGATCGAGGCCACCGAGGGCGTTGTTTCGGTCCATCACGTTCATCTGTGGAGTATGCAGGAGCATGAACCTGCCCTGACTGCACATGTGGTTGCGACCAGCCACGCAGACGAAGATGCCAGGTGGCTTTCCACAACCATCAAGAATGCGCTGCAGGATCAGTTCGGGATCGGCCATGCAACGCTTGAAATTGAAAGTGGGGAAGAGGTTTGTGGCCATCCGGCCCGGTTTGGACATGACAAACACGAGCACTAGAAAAGAAATTGCCGTTCCGATTTGGGGTCGGAACGGCAGACTCGTAACCAAAACACTTACCTGTTTTCCCAGGGTATACCTGCGATCACCGGCTTAACACACCACTCACTCTAGAACGGTAAATCCATACTAGGCGTTAATGGGACCCAAGTATTCATATTTGTGAAATTTAACTAGATTCCGTCGGAAACCAGACGGACCAATCGGGAATTGTTTCCAAATTTTGAAACAGAGCGGATCTGACGGCAGGATTGTAGTCGGTGCCGGGCTGTTTTTCGATTCGTGATCCGAGTTATTCCGCCCCCGCGGGCCCAAAAACCTCAGCGAAGGTTTTTCTAAGCGCGTTGTCCACATCATCCATCGCGACCGGAAGACCCAGATCGACCAGAGAAGTCACGCCATGGTTCGAGATGCCGCAGGGTACGATCCCAGAGAAATGGCTCAAATCCGGTTCGACATTGATCGAGATGCCGTGAAAGCTGACCCATTTACGCAATCGCAGGCCGATCGCCGCGACTTTGTCCTCGGCTTTTTCGCCTGCTGGCGTCAGCGGCTTGTCATCCCGTTGCACCCAGACACCAACACGGCCGTCGCGGATTTGCCCGGTCACGTTGAACTCGGCCAAAGCTGCGATCACCCAATTCTCAAGCTGCTTTACAAACTTGCGCACATCCCTGCCGCGTTTGTTCAGGTCCAGCATGACATAAGCAACGCGCTGCCCCGGACCATGATAGGTGTATTCACCACCGCGTTTTGACGTATAGACTGGAAATCTGTCCGGGTCTTTCAGGTCTTCGACCTTGGCTGAAGTGCCCGCTGTGTACAGGGCAGGGTGCTCAAGTAGCCAGATACACTCATCCGCCTCACCCGCCGCGATTTCGGCCACGCGCGCCTCCATAAAGGCGATGGCCTCATCATAGTCGGTCAATCCGTCAGTAATCTTCCATTCCATGTCGGCTCCTTAGCGGCTGGATGCATGGATGGAAAGACCTAGGCTGCTTCGGTCAAACAGCGCTGCAGGACCTGTGTATAGCTGTCCGCTCCCTGCGCCCCAGTCAGCAAGTACTTTCCGCCAAACACCATTGCGGGAACGCCGGAAATACCACGACTGGTCCAGTATTGCTGTTTCTCTCGAACCGGCGCGGCATGAGCACCTGATTCAAGCACCCTGCGCGCAGCATTCCGATCCAGACCGGCAGTTTCCGCGGCCTCAAGCAGAACTTCAATATTCGAAACGTCCATTTGCTTGGTGAAATAGGCCTCGAACAAGGCCAATTTCAGTGGATGCTGGCGACCCTGAGCCTCGGCCCAGTCAAGAAGCTGATGTGCAGCAAATGTGTTTACGATGCGACTTTCTTCATCAAAGGCGAAGGTAAAGCCCAAGTCAGCCCCGATTTGCGTCAATCGATCCCGCATCGCTTGGCTTTGTTCCGTCGAGGAGCCGTATTTCTCGGCAATGTGCTCACGCAGGTTCTGACCCTCGGGCGCCATGTTTGGGTTCAATTCGAACGGATGCCAGCGCAGCTTTGCCAGAATATTTTGCTGTTTGAGCGCCAGATCCAACTGCCGGAATCCAACAATGCACCAGGGGCAAACCACATCCGAGACTATGTCGATCTGAACGATGGGGCGAGGGTCGGGCGAGGTCATGGCGGGGCTCCTGACGGGGTCATTTGGACGACAACCTGTTAAAGATAAGAGCGCCGAATGGGAATTCAAACCAACGTGATTTTTGCCTCTTCACATCTTGATCATCAAGGTCTATACGCCCCACTACCAAGTCACTAACAGTGCGGTCGTGGCGGAATTGGTAGACGCGCAGCGTTGAGGTCGCTGTGGGGTAACACCCGTGGAAGTTCGAGTCTTCTCGACCGCACCAAGTGATTGGACTTCATTCTTTTTAGGCCGAAATTCGCGACGCTCTGGGCGCCTTCAATCAACGATGCGAAAGCCGCCCACAAGTAGACAGCTGACAAGGACAGGTAGCTGGATAACTGTCCGATCTTAGAATTCAGGTTGTGGAACTATTCGGCGTCGACTTACCGGGCAGGGACCTGCAATTCAATTCGCCGGAATATCAGCGTGATGAAGCCTGCAATGATCAGATAGATCAGTGCCAACAGCAGCAGCGGTTCATAGACCACGAAGGTGTCCGCCCGAATTCTGGACGACACGGCGTAGATCTCGACCACTGTGATCGTCGCCACCAGCGGGGTTGCTTTCAGCTGCAGGATCGTCTCACCGCCTAGCGTCGGCAGCACGCTGCGAATGGCCTGAGGCAGCCAGATCCGGCGGAACATGGTGAACCGAGGCATGCCAAAGGATTGCGCCGCTTCGAGCTGACCCTTCTTAACGCTGGCAAAGGCGCCGCGCATGATTTCGCCCTCGTAGCCCGCGTAAGACAGGGTCAGGGCCAGAACCGCATAGGGCCAAGCCTGTCGCAGATAGGGCCACAGCTCGCTGCCGCGTATCCATGGAATCTGAGGGAAAAGCGATCCAAGCCCATAGTACAACAGCCAGATTTGCAGAAGAATTGGGGTGCCGCGAATGACGGTGCAGAACACTTTTGCCGGTGCCGAAAGGTACCAGGGACCAATCGCCTGAGCGAGACCCAGTGGAACGGCGAGCAAGAACCCAAGCACACAGGTGACGGCCAACAGCCAAATGGTCCTCCACAGACCTTCAAGCGCCAGCGGGGCATAGGTTGGAATCCAATCCCAGCGCAGTGAGACGGCGCACCAGATAACGAAAGCAGCAAAAAGTGCCATCAGCACGATCCGATGCGGCTGCATGAGTGCTCGCCAGTCCATTATCGGCTTCCTCCCTTCAACGAAGGCTGCCCACGACGGGCCCATTTCTCGATACGCGCGAACACGACACCGGAACAAAGCGTGACGATCAAGTACAAGGCACCTGCAGCAAGGAAGAAGGTGAAATAGGCGCGGGTGCTGGCCGCAGCCTGACGGGTCTCCAGCGTCAATTCGCTAAAGCCGACAATGGCCAGCAGGGCCGTATCTTTAGTTGCAATGAGCCACAGATTGGCCAATCCAGGCGTGGCAAAAGACATCATCGCGGGAATTGTCACCCGCCGCATGAGCAAAAGAGAGGGCATGCCATAGGCACGGGCGGCTTCGATCTGACCAGTAGGAACCGCTTGAATCGCCCCCCTGAGGACCTCGGTCGCATAGGCGCCCTGAACAATGCCCAAAACCCATATACCGGCGACAACGCCGCTGATTTCGACTCGGCCATATCCCATTGCCTGCGATGCCTGGTTGATCAGGTCTGTACCGACGTAATACAGGATAAGGATTAGCACCAGCTCAGGCACGGCGCGCATCACTGTCGTATATATGCCGAGCAGGTCACGCGTAACCGGCCCGCCATATAGTTTTCCATAGGCCCCGAAAAGCCCGATGATCAACCCGAACCCGAACGCTCCAAAAGCGATCTGCAACGAGTTTGCGAGGCCACGCAGAAGGTTGCCGCCCCATCCCGGGGGACTAAGGGCAAGCAACTCCATGCTTTGGGCCAAACCCAGGCTTTCGAGGATAGCTTCCACGGCGAACCTTACTCGCTATAGATGCTGGTTGTGAAATAGCGCGAGGTGATTTCGTCATGCGTGCCATCGGCAAGAATTGCCGCGATACCCGCATTCAGCTTTTCACGCAGCGCATCGTCACCTTTGCGGACACCCGCGCCGACGCCACGGCCCAGGATGGCAACGTCATTCTCGACCGCCCCTTTGATTTCACAACAGGCACCAGTGTCAGAAGAGACAAAATCTGCCATGGCGATGCTGTCGGCCTGGGTCGCGTCGATACGACCGGCGAACAGATCCTGATTTGCCTCGTCCTGCGTCTGGTACACCCGGATTTCTGCGGCATCTTTGAAATGCTCATTGGCATAGGCCTGATGGATCGTGGACGCCTGAATGCCGATGATCTTACCGGCCAGAGATTCTGGTGTCGGTTCAATGTCCATCGACTTGTCGGCGACGATAACGGCCGGAGTGTTGTAGTAAGGATCGCTGAAATCGATCGTTTTCATGCGCTCTTCGGTGATCGACATCGACGCCATCAGGGCATCAATCTGCTGACCGGTCAGTGATGGGATGATCCCGTCCCACGCAACCGGAGTGATCACACACTCAAGCTGGGCCGCGGCACAGACCGCATCAATAACCTCGACCTCCCAGCCGACCCATTTGCCAGAGGCATCCAGCGATGCGAACGGCGGATAAGGCTCGGCGGCGATCCCGATCTTGACTTCATCTGCGCTTGCCGTTCCGGCAGAAAGCACAGCGGCAGCCATGGCGGCCACGATTAGCTTTTTGTTTTTCATTGATATTCTCCCTGTTTGATATTTTGTTTGTTCAGCCGACTGATTTTAGGAATTGTTGCAGCCTTGCGGATTTCGGATTGTCGAAAAGTTCGTCGGGTGGCCCCTGTTCCTCGATCTTTCCTTCGAAAAGATACACAACATGGGTCGCAACCTCGCGCGCAAACTTCATCTCATGCGTGACCAGCAACATGGTTCGGCCCTCGGCCGCCAGATCGCGAATTACGGTCAGCACTTCACCAACAAGTTCAGGATCTAACGCGCTGGTTGGCTCGTCAAACAACATTACGCTGGGATCAACGGCAAGAGCACGCGCAATCGCAGCGCGCTGTTGCTGACCGCCTGACAGAAAGGAAGGGAAGGTATCCGCCTTGTCGCCAAGCCCGACGCGCTCCAGCAACTGGTGTGCGCGCTTGATCGCCTCGTCTCGCGGCACTTTCAGCACGTGAACGGGCACCTCGATGACATTTTCCAGCAACGTGCGGTGGGTCCAAAGGTTGAAGGCCTGAAACACCATTGCCAGTCGGGTGCGGATGCGTTCCAGCTGACGCCGGTCCTTAGGCGTGCCATCCGGGCGCATCTCAATCGGCTCGCCGTTTACGACGATTTCTCCGGAACTGGGCGTTTCAAGGAAATTGATACAGCGAAGGAACGTGGATTTCCCCGAACCACTGCCTCCGATGATGGCGACGACATCACCCTGATGGGCAGTAAGTGAAACGCCTTTGAGAACTTCGAGCGAGCCAAAAGACTTGTGCAAGTCAGTGACCCGAATGGCTTCATCCGGCGTGGTTTCTGGGTCAGCGTTCATTTTGCAGTTTCATCCCTCTCAACCGTTTTTTTACTTGCAGCTTTAGCAAATCCCTACAATTATGCAACTGTATAATTGTAATTTCTGGAAAGATAGATGTCGGATCACGCAACAAAATTCAAGCGAGAACCCGCGGAGCAGCGCAAAGAGGCGTTGATCCAGGCCACGCTGTCTTTGATCGCCGAGCAAGGTTTGCAAGGTGCGACCGTTCGGGCGATTGCCGAGCGGGCCAGTGTAACTCAGGGTCTGATCCGGCACTATTTTTCTTCGAAAGAAGATTTAATTACAGCAGCTTATGACTTTCATATGCGGCGACTGACGGATATGACGTCGGCCCCTGCAGACGGAGATTATAGCACAGCCAGATTGCGGCTGGCGACGTTTGTAACAACCGGGCTGACCCATCCGGTGGTCGATCCGGGGTCAGTGTCCCTATGGGCGGGCTTTTTGAACAAAGTTCTGGCGGACGACAAAATGCAAGCGATCCACGAACAGACATATCGGGATTTTCGTGACCGCTTGGAATCACTCATTGCAGATGCGCTGAACGAGGTAGGCATACCAGCCAGCCCGGCGGAACTGCGCAGGTTGGCTATCGCATGCAACGCCGTGGTCGACGGCTTGTGGATGGAAGGCGGCGCCCTGCCATACGCCTTTGAGCCGGATGAGCTGCCCGAGATTGGGCTTGCTTCGGTTGGGGCAATTATCGGTGTTGAATTGACGGATCTTGAGCAGAGGCAGACATGAAGAAAACAGCGATTACCGAACGCCTTGCCGGCCTGGGTGGCGCCAAATGGGAAGTTTATCTCAAGGCCAAGGAACGTGTCGAGCAGGGGCAGGATATCATCGAATTGACCATTGGCGAGCCGGATGTGCCAACGCCTACCGAACTGGTGGAAAGCGCTGTGGACGCTTTGCGCGCCGGGCGTACCAACTACTCCAATGGGCGTGGTGAGGCTGGACTGCGCTCTGCACTGGCCGACCGTTATTCGGCCAGATCCGGGCGCACGATCACGGATAATCAAGTGTTGTGTTTTCCAGGCACCCAGACCTCGCTTTTTACCGTCCTGATGGGCGTGGCCGAGGCGGGTTGTGAGGTGCTGGTGGGCGATCCAATGTATGCAACCTATCAAGGTGTGGTACGCGCAAGCGGTGCGGATATTGTGCCGGTTCCATTGCGGCCGGAAAACGGTTTTTGTATTTCTGCGGATGATATCGCGGACAGGATTACCGCGAAGACCACTGCGCTTTTGTTAACCACACCGCATAATCCTACCGGGTCGATCCTGACACGCGAAGACATAGACGCAATCGGCAAGCTGGCTATCGAGCATGATCTATGGATCATTTCTGATGAGGTTTATGAAGAACTGATCTTTGACGGATCTGTGTTTACCTCACCCCTGTCGCGGTCCGAGTTGGCGGATCGGGTAATCGTCGTCTCGTCGATATCAAAATCCCATGCCGCCCCCGGATTCCGCAGCGGTTGGTGCATTGGCCCCGAGGAGTTTACCGCGCGCCTTTTGTCGCTGTCGGAAACCATGCTGTTTGGAAATCAGCCCTTCATCGCCGACATGACCGAGACGGCTATTCGCAACGGATCATCCGTGGCCGAAGGCATGGCACAACGGTACGCCCGCCGCGCCCGGATGCTGAACGACAGGCTGCCGAACGAGACACATCTGCGTGTGCATCTTCCACAGGCAGGTATGTTTGCGATGATTGATGTCTCGGCCACCGGGATGAATGGAAACGAGTACGCCTTTCATCTGCTCGAACATGGCAAAGTCGCGGTGATGCCGGGGCCGTCTTTCGGTGACACGGTTGATAACTGGGTCCGTATCGCGCTGACGGTGGACGACGCGATCTTTACCGAAGCCTGTGACCGGATCGTTGCCCACGCGACCCAACTGCAACTGGAAAACGCATGACGAGCATTGGTGAGGCGCTGGTTGATCAACTGGTCAGGCGCGATGTGGATACCGTGTTTGGCATCCCCGGCGTGCATACGGTCGAACTGTACCGCGGGCTGGCCGCATCGGGCATTCGCCATGTCACCCCACGACACGAGCAGGGGGCAGGGTTCATGGCTGATGGTTATGCCAGGGTATCCGGCAAGCCCGGCGTTGCCTTTGTGATTACCGGCCCCGGTCTGACCAATACACTCACGGCGATGGGGCAGGCTCGGGCAGACAGCGTTCCGATGCTGGTTGTGTCTGGGGTCAACACGTTGTCCAGTCTTGGCAAAGGGCTTGGTCACTTGCATGAGTTACCGGATCAACGAGCGATGGCGCGAACAGTCGCTCTGTCATCGGACCGAGTTGAAAAGTCAGTTGAACTAGCAGCCGCGTTGGACCGCGCTTTCGCCATGTTTCAATCCGGTCGCCCGGGGCCAACACATATCGAAATCCCCCTAGACGTTGCGGGGGACGAGTTTGCTGGTCCGACCGATGCTGCGAAAGGTCCCGTCGATAAGTCTCTTGATCCGGCGCTTCTTGACCGTGCTGCCAAGCTACTGGGGTCGGCAAAAGCGCCGGTCATTCTGGTCGGCGGCGGTGCGCGCAGTGTGGGCAGGTCGATCCGGCAGCTGGCCGAAGCGCTGGATGCGCCGGTTGTTCAAACCGTGAATGCGCGCGGGTTGATGTACGATCACCCGTTGAGTGTACCAGCAAGCCCAAGCCTGAATTCAGTGCGTGCTTTGATCGAACAGGCCGACGTGGTTCTGGCTTTGGGGACTGAGCTGGGCCAGACGGACTACGATATGTACGCCACCGGCACGATGGCTGAAATGCCATCCCTGATCCGTGTGGACCTATGCCCCGATCAGCTGAAGCGCCACGCGGCGGACATCGCCATTGTTGGTGATGCGGCAATGGCAGCGGCCGAACTTGTGGATCGGTTTGCCGCATCGCCCAAGTCGGCAAACGGTGCCGCGCGCGCGGCTACTTCGCGGCAGAACGCGGTCGAAGAAATCGGGCCGGAAATGCAGGCGTTACTGGATGTGCTGAACGCCATGCGCGATGCAGTCCCTAACGCGATCATGGTGGGCGATTCTGCTTATCCGATCTATGCAGGAAACCTGTACTACGATCATGATCGGCCTGGCGGGTGGTTCAACGCCGCGACCGGGTTTGGATCGCTTGGATATGGCATACCCGCCGCGATCGGCGCTGCATTGGCGGACTCTGACGCTCCGGTCATTTGTATCGCAGGCGACGGCGGGGCGCAGTTCAGCCTTCCTGAGCTGATGTGCGCCGTTGATGAAAAACTGCCGATCACCTTCGTGATCTGGAACAACCACGGTTATCAGGAAATCGCCACATCAATGCAGGCGGTCGGTGTGACTGTGCTGGGATGCGATCCGACCCCACCGGATTTTGAAAGCGTCGCCCGGTCGTGCGGCATGCCGTTCTGGCGCACTGGCCCCGACCCGTTGGACGTGGCCCAAGCTTTGTCGTCTGCACAATCCCAAGATGGCCCGCGGCTTGTTGAAATCCGCGCGCCCAACCAATCACACTCTTGATGAAAAGTGAGACCGAAAATGACTGACCCGACCTATGAATTCTCTCGTGCGATCACTCGTCGCCCAGCAGCGACCATCACCGATGGTCTGCGTGCCGAAGATATCGGTGCGCCGGACCTAGACCGAATGCTTGCATCTCATGTGCATTATGTCGAAACCCTCAAGAAAACCGGAGCAGAGGTTATCGAACTGGCTTCCCTTGAGACGTATCCGGATGCCGTCTTTGTCGAAGATACCACACTGTGTCTTCCTCAGGGTGCGGTGATGATGCGCCCCGGTGCACCCAGCCGCATGGGTGAGGTGGCCGAGATGGAGCCGACAATCCGCGGCGTTTATGACGAGGTTCGGCAGATCGCTGGGCCCGGCCATATTGAAGGCGGGGACATTCTGGTAACGGGTCGCGAAATTTTGGTTGGCCGGTCAGATCGGACCGATGCGGCCGGTGTCGCAGAGCTGACCGAAATCGTTTCCGACTGGGGTCACACCGTACGCGAGGTTTTTACACCACCGGGTGTGCTGCACTTCAAAACGGATTGTTCGTTGCTGGATGGGGAAACCATCCTGTCCACGAAACGGCTGGACGCATCCGGCTGCTTCGAAGGATATCGGGTTCTGCATGTGGCAGAAGGCGAAGAAGCCGCTGCAAACTCGATCCGGTTCAACCAATTTGTCCTGGCTCCGGCTGGCTTCCCGCATACCACCGAGATGTTGCGCCAGAACGGTTATGATGTGGTCGAAATCGACAATGTGGAATGCGCCAAACTGGATGGCGGAATGTCATGTCTGTCGCTGAGATTCTGACCTGATTCACGACGATTCAGAACCGACTAACCTTGAACCAGCCAAATGCGTCCTGCTGCAGCCAAAGAAAGAGTAGGCGCATTTTGGCGTGATTAAGGTTAGCCGCCTCAACCACTTGGATACTCATTCGAAATAGTATGATCCCTATCCAGTGGGTGTAGCTTTGCACCAGTTTCGCGCAGTATTTCTTTTGCACCCAAATCCCATCTCGCCCGTGCTTGCCGGGTTGTGTATGACTTGGGCAAAGAAGTTATGGCAGGAAATACATGTCTCAGGCGCTCACCGTATTCACGACGATGAAGAACGAAGGCCCCTATATGCTGGAATGGGTCGCATTCCACAAAACACTGGGAGTCGATCACTTTGTGATCTTCACCAATAGCTGTGAAGACGGCACGGATGCCATTGCCCGCAGGCTGCAGGAATTGGGTCTTGCCACACATGTCCCGAACGAGGTCAAAGAAGGGGGAAACCCGCAGCATCAGATGCTACGGCGCGCGCGGCGTCAGCCCAAAGTGAAAGAGGCCGACTGGCTGATGTGTCTGGATGTTGATGAATTCTGGAACATCCGCTGCGGTGACAACAGCTTTGCGGCGCTGATCGCAGAAACCGAACAGCGGGCCGGAAAGCCGGTGGATGCGATCTCATTCGCGTGGAAATTGTTTGGTAGTTCGGGGAATATCAGCTTTGAAGACAAACCTGTGACCGAGTCCTTTTCGATGGGGGATCAGGAATTCCCGTATCATTCCGGCCGGGCCTATGGTCTGAAAACCCTGTTTCGTAACAACGGAAAATTTACGCGGTTCGGCCCGCATCGCCCGAAAGGGGTCGAAGAAGGGAAAGAAAGCGAAATCGCGTGGTCCGATGCCGGTGGCAGGCTGTTTCCGTCCGAGAAGGTCGGGTGGCGCGCATGGCGGAAATTTGATCATTCTCTGGGGCGGATTCATCACTATTCCGTCCGGTCTTTGGATGGGTTTCTGGTCAAAAGGGATCGGGGCCGGACCAATCATATCCGCGTAGACCAAGGGCAAGCCTATTGGCAGGACATGAATGCCAACAAAGAAACAGATCACTCGATACTGCCAGCAGCGCATCGCGCGGCCCCATTGCTGGCCGAACTGAAAGCCGATGAAGAACTCGGCCGCCTGCACGCGAAGGCATGTGACTGGCATCGCGCCAAGATATCAGAGATCAAGTTGCGGCCTGACTGGGTGGATTTCCGCCTCTGGCTTGCGGAAAATCTGGTCTGATCACCATGGCAGAAGACCTTTCAAAAGAGCAGCTCAAGCCTGATCACCCCGATCGTAAGACGGGGTATGAACGGATTCTGACAGACCCTGCGCCCCCTTGGTTTGTCGAGCTGTATCCAGGTGGGGACGGGACCGGGTTTCTGCAAAAGCTGAACAGACACTCGGTTTTGTTTCACCAAAGGTCTGCGTCCCGGCTTGTGGTCAGCTTTGACAACATTGCCAATGCCAACGACCTGTCTTTTTCCCGCGAACCCTGGGGCTGGAAGTTCTTCCGTGACGAAGGCTGGTCCCATATGGGGATATTTGCGCGGACCAAAGCCTGGTACCGCGATCCCGAGATCATCTCGTATTTTCAGACCCAAGCGGATCAGGGTTTTTTTGCACAGTTTGATCAGGTTGTGTTTGCAGGCGCTTCGATGGGCGGGTTTGGGGCGCTGACATTCTCGGCCCTTGTTCCCGGTGCCAATGTCATCGCTTTCAATCCGCAGACAACGCTGGATGAACGGCTGGTCCCGTGGGAGACCCGGTATCGGTTCGGGCAGGTGCAAGACTGGGATCTTCCCTTTAGCGATGCCGCACAAACCGTTGAGAATGTGGGGAAAGCCTACGTTTTCTATGATCCCTTTTTTGATCTTGATCGCCAACAGGTGACACGATTGAAAGGCGATAATGTCGTGCTGCTGAAGACATGGTTTTCAAACCATTTCGCGGCCCCGATGCTGCGCAAATTGGATATACTGAAGCCGGTTATGCTCGAGGCGATGGACGGCACACTGGAACCCCAGGCCTATTACCGGATGATGCGGGCACGGCGGCGACTGCCTTTGTATATGCGCGGGATCGAGGCGATTGGCGGCGAACGTCACCCACAGCTTGTTGCGCAAGCAAGGCAGAGGTTCCGACGGCTGCGGCGCGCAGCCTTGGCCGAAGCAGCCTCATGAAGCCCGAAAAGGGAGTCTTTATCGGACAGCGCAAAGACAGGATGGGTGCCCGGTTGCTGATGATGCTGACCTGCATCCGGTTGGCCGAGGATTTTGACACCAACTATCGGGTCAACTGGTTTCCCAAAGGTGCGGATGCGCCAGAGCTGGACCAGCCGCAAGAATTGTTCTCACAAGAGTGGATGGATGAGCATTTCCTGAGCACCGAATCCTTTGATGCTCTAGGCGAGGATGCCTTGCCGATATGGTCGTTTCAGGGCGATGCGACACCGGATCGGCTGATATCCCATCTGAATTCCGGCCGCTCTGTTGTCGTCGAGGAAGGCTTTGAGGTTCTGGCCTTTCAATGGGAAGATATCGAGCAGATCCGTCCCCGGTACCGAGAGTTCATCCATCGGATCGGGTTCACGGATGAAATCCGGACGATCATGGAAAAGGCAGATGTCAAACTAAGTGGCAAGGGGGTGTCGGCCTATCACATTCGCCGTGGCGACATCCTGAATGGCCTGCCGTGGAAGCATACGACCTGGCCGGCAAAGATCGAACCGGAAGAACTGTATGCGGCGCATCTTGGAAAAAACGCAGGGTGTGCCGCGATCATGTTTTCAGATCAGCCCGAGCTTGTGGCCCGATTCCAAGTGCAGTTTCCGCACCTTATGCAAATGTCAGATATCGCGGATCTTTCCAGTCTGACCCGTGCACAACGAGACTTTCTGGAGCTCTATACCATGTCGCGCGCGGATCAGTTGATAGCGCCGTACGTTTCCGCCTTTTCCATGGCAGCGGCGCGAATTTCAGGGCAGCAGGGAAAAGTTTTTCGCGATGTTTTGAACGAAGATGAAGTCAAACGCGCCAACGAACAAGTGATCGCACGCCTGCACCGCGGTCCAGAAGAATTTCTGAATCTCTCAGAAGCCGCTCATATCTATGCCAAGGCTTCGTTTTATCTTCATGGTTTGGGCGCGGGAGATCGGGCCGAAGAGGCATTGGAACTGGTGCAGCCGTTGATGGATGCAGGTTCGGATAATGCATTCCTTCCACTTCTTCAGGCGTTGAATTACTTTTATCTGAATCGTTGGGCCGAAGCGTTAGAGATGACTGAAGCAGCCTTCGAAAACCCGCATATCTGGCCCGAAGATTTTGCTGTCGTAACTGCACTTCAAGCCGCGATATTTGGAGGGCAGAAGAAACGCTGGAAGGCTGCGCAGGTGTTCAGCAGGGCGTTTTGGACAAAACCAATGCGCCCGGATGTCATCATATTTGGCTCTCGCCTTTTGTATCGTGAACAGATTGCGCAGCGCGCAATGCCGCCAATGGATTGGGTGATGCAGAAGGCTGTTCGGAGGCCTTGGTTCAACTACAATGCGCACGTTGCGCAGAGGAAGGTACTGGGTCGCCCGCCCTGTAATTTCGACCTGATCCTATTGGATTGGGCTAGTCTGTCCGTAGATCAAAGGGCGCGCCGTCTAACCTCCAACCGATCCCGCTTGCAGACTTTGGCTGACGGGCTAGAAAGCTCAACTCAGTTGCCCGAGGATGTTCGCATTTCCCGCGAAGACCCGCGCTTTGAAGGGGTGCAATCTTTGCTGCGTTTGCATTTGGGAGATACATCTTTGGCGCAGTCTTTGGATATTGCGCGGAAAGTGGCCAAGCGCCTTCCGGATAACCCGTTATACTTAAAGCGACTGGCCGAACTGTATGAGAAAGATGGAGATTTTGCAAACGGAAGGCTGGCCATGGCAGATGCGTTGGCCTGTGATCCGGGCAACCCATTTCTGGTCTTTGCGATGGGGCAATACCTTGAAAGGAACGGGGCCGAAGAACAGGGGCAAAACCAAATTATTCAGGCTGCGGAACTGGATGACAATACAGCGGCGATTCAAGGCGAGGCCGGCAGGATATATCTGCAACGAGGTGAAAAGCAGAATGCGCGCGTTCATCTTTCCAAGGCCCACGCGCTGTGCCCAACCCTTAAACGATATTCCAATCAGCTGAAACGTGCAGGTGGAAAATTGACGGATTTCTCTTGGTGACCGGCTTGAATACCGGTAGTTTGCGGTCAAAATCTTAAACAAATCTCCGATACCACCGGGGCAATGAAAACAAGCAGGGCAGTCAGGTATGGCCGAACAGGATCCTCGATATATCAGCGTTACCCCTATGAAGAACGAAGGACCATTCGTTCTTGAATGGATCGCCCATAATCGTGCCATTGGTGTGGACCAGATTGTGGTCATGACCAATGACTGTACCGATGGTACAGATGCCTTGCTGCAGCGATTGCATGACCTTGGCATTGTCACGCATGTCGACAACAACTCGAGACGTCAGACCAGCCCGCAAAAACGCGCCTATAACGCCTTTCTGAAAATGGAAGTGGCCCGTCCACAGGATTGGGTGATCGTTATCGACGCGGATGAACATATTAACGTCAGAACCGGCGACCATACATTGCGTGCGCTGACGGGTGCCATGCCGGATGCAAAAACGATTTCAATGACTTGGCGTCTATTCGGAAACGCCGGAATTGTTCGGTACGAGGACCGTTTCCTGTCGGATCAGTTTCGCCAAGCTGCACCTGAGCGTATTTTTCGACCGCCGCAAGCTTGGGGCTTTAAGACCATGTTCCAACGCGGCGTATGGGATGCGCTCGGTGTCCATCGACCGAAAAGGCCGACCGTTGAAACGATGGAAGAATGCCATTGGTACAACGGATCCGGGCAACCGATGCCCGAAAGGTATTTTACTGCCAGTTGGCGATCGGCGCGGGACTCCGTTGGGTACGAGCATGTTCAGATCAATCACTATGCTCTGAAATCCTGTGAAAGCTATCTGGTCAAGAAAATGCGTGGTCGGGCCCATCATCTGGGGGAAAGCCTTGGGATGGAATATTGGAACATGATGAACCAAAACGCCGAAACTGAGACCTCGATCGACACAATCCTCGATCGGAAACGGGCTTTGTATTACGAAATGCTGTCAGACGCTGAGACGGCCCGCCTGCACCATATGACCTGCGATCTGCATCGCCAACAGGTTGCCCAGTTGCGCGAACAACCCGAGATGCAAGACCTCATGCGTCAGATGACCGCCGGGTTCTCAGCCAAGGCCGAGACCTGAGGTCGCTTGGCGAATAGGAACGTTTCATGCTCTGGCTACACATAGGAATGCCCAAGACTGGGTCGACCGCGTTACAGGGGTTTGTTCGCAAAAACGGTCAAGTGATGGCTGGGGCCGGATTACACTATATGGAAACGGGCCGCAGGCGAACCGAGGGGCAGGGGCGTCTGGCCAGCAGTCATAACCTGATTGCCTTCCACATGAACCAAACCGATCAGCCGGTCACCGCCCTGCGCGAAGCGATGGCACGGGAATATGCTGAGCATGAGGATAAGGCATGCTTGGTATCGTCTGAGATGTTGTATTCAGTCGATCTGCACAAACTGGCCGAGATTTTCGCCGAGATCCCCGCGCGTGAGATGAGGATTGCTTTCTACTGCCGTAGATATTCTGACTTTTTCGAAGCCGATTATAAACAAAGGGCAAAGAACGGCAGGCTTGCCGGGGGCGGCTCTGAATATATTCGTACCCAGCTGGACGAGATACGTGCGCATCCTGAGCGTTTCAGCTTTGCCAGTGCTGCGGCTCGGATAAGGTCAGCTTTTCCGGGCGTCTCGTTGGTGCCTATGCTGTATGAGCGCTCTGAAATGGCCAATGGCAACATTGTCGATGATTTTCTGGATCGCATCGGCGTCCAACTGCCCTTGGGCAGCAAGACCGAAACATCGTCCAATCCTTCGCATTCAAGAGCCGCGTGTGAGGCGTTTGGTGTGGTCACTAGGGCTATGGGACGCAAGAAAAGTCGCCAGTTGCGACGTCGGTCTGTCGATGATCCCGTGATGATGCGTAAGAATGATGTGCTTGAACCGGAAGAACGCACCTGGCTGGACTCGTTTATGGCAAATGAAGATGTGAGTTTTCATCAAGAGTTCTTTCCCGACCGGACGCAGCTTTTTGCCCCTGTCAGGTTGAGCATGCATGATCAGTCGTTTCGCCGGGACACAGCCGCGGAATATCAGGCGCTGCGCCAGGCATCCGAGATCGTGTTTCGCATGGCGCTAGAGGGTTAGACCTCATTCGACGGTAATTTCCTGGCGCTGCCGGCCAGTGGTTTTGTCAAAGATCAGGATGCGATTGTCATCAGTCACAACCGCAAACCAGTTGTTTCCAATGGTGACCGCCTGTGCTTTTGCGCCATCGGGCAACTCAACCTGATCGGGCAGGGTAGGGGTCCGGTCCGATAGCCGGATGACAATCAGTGCGAATGTCACTAGAACCCCGCCAATCATCACCGCGGTCAGCAGCATGACCATTCTCCGCAGCAGGCGAAGCTGCGGCGTTTCCTGCGGTTCTTGGGGTTCGGAAGGGACAGTCATGGGCACTCGCCAGATTGAGTTTCAAATCGCGGCCGATCCGCCGCCCCGCCTTGATAAGGCGCTTTCCCGCGATGTGCCAGCGGGGGAAAGCCTGTCGCGGACCCGATTGGGGAAGTTAATCGAAGAGGGGGCCGTGATGATCAACGGAACCGCCACCCGCGACCCCAAGGCCAAGGTGGCCGAAGGCGCAGTGGTGGCGATCACTGTGGCCGAGGCCGAAGACAGCCATATCGGCCCCGAAGACATCCCGCTGGAGGTCGTGTTCGAGGATGCCGACCTGATCGTGATCAATAAACCGGCGGGTATGGTTGTGCATCCTGCGCCGGGTTCTCCGAACGGGACATTGGTTAATGCGTTGTTGCATCACTGCGGTGATGACCTGTCCGGTGTGGGCGGGGTCAAACGCCCCGGCATTGTGCACCGTATCGACAAGGAAACCAGCGGGTTGCTGGTGGTGGCCAAATCCGACGCGGCCCATCACGGGCTTGCCGCGCAGTTCGAGGCGCATAGTGTCGAACGCTATTATCGCGCCATTTGTTACGGTGTCCCGGATGCCAATGATCCCCGGTTGCGCGGTGTCAAAGGTGTCAGTTTTGAACCCGGAAATATCATGCGGGTCACGACTCAGCTGGCCCGTCACAAAACAGACCGGCAACGTCAGGCCGTGCTGTTTCACGGTGGTCGCCACGCTGTCACGCGCGCCCGCCTGGTCGAAACGTTTGGGGCGCCGCAGGGGCTGGCTCTGATCGAATGCTGGCTGGAAACGGGCCGCACACATCAGATTCGGGTTCACATGACCCATGCCGGTCATGGTCTGGTCGGTGATCCGGTTTATGGTGGCAAGCGGAAACTCGCAGCCAAAGCCTTTAGCGCGGCTGCCGCAGAGGCCGTACGAGACTTTCCTCGTCAGGCGCTTCATGCTGCGGTTTTGGGTTTTGAGCACCCGATATCGGGTGAAAACCTTCGCTTCGAGGCTGTGTTGCCGGATGATATGGAAAATCTGATTGAACAGCTGCGCACACCGCTGACATAATAAGCAAAGTTACGTGAATAACGTTTTCTTAGGTTTCCTTTATCAAACGTTAATTTCAAACTGTTAACGGTACCTCTTGAACGGATCGGGACGACCTCCCATATCCATGTTAACGACTTAAACATTTGTCGGAGGGACAAGAAACATGGCCAATTACGCAAATCTCCCCGCGCCGACGCCGGAAGGCGGGCTGAACCGCTATATGCAGGAAATTCGGAAGTTTCCCCTGCTGGAGCCAGAAGAAGAATACATGCTGGCCAAAAGCTGGGTTGAGAAGCAAGATACTGAAGCTGCACATAAAATGGTGACCTCCCACCTACGGTTGGCGGCCAAGATCGCTATGGGTTATCGCGGTTATGGGCTTCCACAGGCCGAAGTGATCTCCGAGGCCAATGTCGGTCTTATGCAGGCCGTGAAACGGTTTGACCCGGAAAAAGGGTTCCGGCTGGCGACCTATGCCATGTGGTGGATTCGCGCCTCGATTCAGGAATACATTCTGCGGTCATGGTCTTTGGTCAAACTGGGTACAACCTCGGCGCAGAAAAAGCTGTTTTTCAACTTGCGCAAAGCTAAGGCACGCATCGGTGCGCTGGAAGAAGGCGACCTGCGTCCGGAAAACGTGGCCCGGATCGCAAATGACCTTGGTGTGACCGAAGCAGAAGTGATCAGCATGAACCGCCGGATGTCCGGTGGCGACGCCTCTCTGAATGCGACCGTCGGGTCCGAGGGTGAAGGCACCATGCAATGGCAGGACTGGCTTGAGGACGAGGATGCCGATCAGGCGGGCGACTATGAGGCCCGCGATGAGCTCGACGCCCGCCGCGAGCTGTTGGCGGCTGCTCTTGAAGTTTTGAATGACCGGGAAAAAGACATTCTGACCCAACGCCGCCTGATGGATCAGGCCGTCACACTGGAAGAGCTGAGTACGCAGTACAATGTCAGTCGCGAACGCATTCGCCAGATTGAAGTCCGCGCTTTTGAGAAACTTCAGAAGAAGATGCGAGAGCTTGCCCGAGAAAAGGGGATGCTGGCCACAGCCTGACCTCTTCGTTAATTGAACGGGCCCGGTGCGACATTGGTCGTGCCGGGTTTTCTATTTGTGTTAGCGCTAATGACACTCGGACTGAGGGCGATTACAACAGACCGGATCAAAGCCATAGGGGGTGTCAATGATGCAGAATCCGGTGAATTGGGGCGTATTGGGAGCTGCGAAATTCGCGCGGCAATATATGGCCCCTGCAATCCACGCAGCTGAGGGTGCGCGTCTGGCAGGCCTTGCGACGTCCGATCCCGCCAAAGCCGAACCGTTTCAGGCCGTTTGCCCGGATTTGACGGTTTATGACAGTTATGATGCGTTGCTGAACGACCCACAGATTGAGGCCGTTTACATCCCGCTGCCCAACCATTTGCATGTCGAATGGAGCCTTAAGGCACTGGACGCCGGTAAACATGTGCTGTGTGAAAAGCCGATGGCTATGACCGTGTCCGAATTTGCCCCATTGATCAACAAACGGGATGAGACCGGATTGTTGGCGGCCGAGGCTTATATGATCGTCCAACACCCTCAATGGAAGTTTGTACGCAAGCTGATCGCCGACAAGGCGATCGGGAAATTGGCCCATGTGACGGGTGCGTTCAGCTTTGACAGCCGGGCAGATACGGCAAACATTCGCAACCGGGCTGAGACCGGCGGAGGTGGGCTGCGTGATATTGGCGTCTATGTGATTGGCAGCGCGCGCTTTGTCACCGGGCAGGAGCCGATTCAGGTCGAATCCGCCATCCGGTGGGAGGATGGGGTCGACGCTTTTACCGAGATTCGCGCTCAGTTCCCGGATTTCACCTATTCCAGCTATGTCTCGATCCGAATGCATCCGCATCAAGAGATGGTGTTTCATGGCGACCGCGGCATGATCCGGCTGACTGCGCCGTTCAATCCGCGTGTGTTCGGAGAGGCGCGTGTCGAATTGCACCGCCCCGGCCTGGAAATACAGGTCACACGTTTCCCCGCAGACGATCACTATAAGCTGCAGGTCGAAGCTTTTTGTCGGTCGGTCCGTGAGGGTGCCGAATATCCGTGCCCGCTGGAGTTTTCACGCGGCACGCAGGAAGTGATTGACCGTGTGCTGGAGAATGCAATGGCGCTGCCATGACTTGCCACGCTTCTTGAACCGCTGCAAAATCGGCTAACACCTTTACAGGAGGCATCCCGATGGCAGGTGGCTGGGCGCGCGACGGAGCAGTAAGCGAACAGATCGAGGCATCCATTTCGGATGAGCTGGCCCGAATGCAGGCCCAGAAACGGCCCGTAGGCGAAAGCCTGACCCATTGTGCCGAATGCGAAGAACCAATCCCCGAAAAGCGCCGCACAGCACTGCCTGGCGTGAAACTGTGCCTCGAGTGCCAGCAAGAACGTGACGGGGCGCACAAAAAGCGCGGCGGTATCAACCGGCGCGGGTCGAAGGACAGTCAGTTGAGGTGAGCTTATTTAGTCTGCTTTGAGCCCGAGGCGGACCTTAAGCGCTACGTTGCGGCCGGTTCTTCTGCTTCAATTCATAGAGCGTCGCCAAAATGCTTCAGTGCTGCACTTGCGACCTGATCGCCCCATTCCTGTACGAAATGCCCAGCCTCTTCTAAAACCAATGGCTCAGGGCAACCTCTGATGACTTTGTGCAGCTTGCTCATCACAGGTACGCCCAAAACTGGGTCTTTCGCTCCGATTGCCATGAAGCTCTCCCCAGCCCATTCTGTTTGCCAAAATTTTTGGGCGCGCTTTGCTGTTTCAATACCGGCCATACCCGGCTCAATCATCACCATTTGGGGGAACCGGCGGACACCAGCTTTGTACCGTTGATCTGGGAACGGGGCTTCAAACGCAAGCGCCTCGGCCTCACTCAAGTGTGGACAAGCCCGCTGCATCAACGCGCCGCAATCTAGGTTCGGTCGGCTGGCCACATAGTCTTTCCAGCTTAAGAAACCGTCCCCAAGGCTCTCTCCGGTCGGCAGTGCCGTATTCATAACGATTAAACGGGAAAACCGATCCTGAAGATCCATTGGCAGGGTCAATCCCAGAATGCCGCCCCAGTCTTGTACCACCAGCGTGGTGTTTTTCAGGTCCAGTTTTACTACAAGGGCGATCATCCTATCGCGATGAAAATCGAAGCTGTACAACGCGTCACTGGCGGGTTTGTCGGATCTACCGAACCCCAACCAGTCCGGCACGACGACACGCGCACCAGATTGCGTAAATACTGGTATCATCCGTCGATAAAGATAGGCCCAAGTTGGCTGACCCGGCAAACACAGGAATGTTCGCGGTGCGTTACCCGGGCCTTGATCCACGTAGTGCACGCGAAGACCTTCGTAGCCTTCGAGGTCTTCGACGTAGTTTGGGTCGGAATTGTAGCCGGGCAGAGCGTGAAACCTCTCATCCGGTGTTCTCAGGACATCCATGATTGATCATTCTCACAATTGCATTCGGGTAATCATGCAAGTCGAGATGCAGTGTCGCAACCCACCCAAAGTGGATTTCTGGTTTGTCCGTGACCTGTGAATTCGAGGTTTCAGACTTGCTTCGGCCTTCCGGAATGGCTGCATTCTCCTCTGCCATGACGCGAGAGAAATTCGGCAGTGCAGCGGATCGGCGCGCTGCGAGCGCGCAGCATGAAAATCAGATTCACAGTATGGGCTCAGAGCCGCCGAATGCCCGTGCAGCAGAGCCCTAGGTGTTGACCGAACGGAACCGCCATCTTTAAATCGGACTAGCCTTTGATCTTGCGTTGTCTCGATCAATGCGCGGTCGTTCGCAATTCAGGAGCCAAGGTTCGCGCTGCAGGCGGTGAAACTGAGGCCTGAGCCCAAACTGGCTCTGCTGATGGCATGAATGCCGTCAGGAGGAGGCATCCATGCCATCAACAAAGCCGTCTAGACCCGAAACCAGCCTCGATGAAAATTCAGGGTAAGGTAATCCTGACTAGTACGAGTCTAAAACCTGCCCTTAACGTGAATCAACTAAAGGACGCACAGCTTTAAGGTGTGCGAGCTAGGCAATGTCAAAGCTTCAAACTGTAATTCTGGGTTTCACATCATCACTCCTGTGGGCGTGCAGCGGGTTTGCTGCTCTGTCGGAAGGTGCCCCTGATGATGTTTGGGAATACTGCCGTGCAGACGATAGCTGTACGATTGAATATGATCACCTATCCACTCAGTCAGACGAGCCATACATGTTCCTCGGATATGTTATGGACTCTGAACAAGCTCGATGGGGCCAGTTTCGAAAGGCAATTCATGCATATCCGGATGTTCAGAGTTGCCTAGTAGAAGAAGAGCAAAATAGGGAAAAGCCTAATCTACTCAAGTTTGATTGGGGCGTGGTCGGTACGGGGCGCGGGGCCGCTGTTTGTGTGTTTCGGGTGGCCCAAAGCTTAGGTGATCAAGAGAAAACATCAAATTGGCTGAGGTATCATGGCTTCGAAGTTATAGGTCCATATCGTACTCGAAGCGAAGACTTCGTATCTTACCGAAGGAATGAACCAGTTGAGAAGATCACTGGATATTGGACTGTAGAGCAATATCGGGACCAATCACCCTCCATAATTAGTACTCTGACTGGATTTGAAACAGTTGTTCGGTACGAGGTTATACTAAGCTTTTCTGAAGAAAAAGAATTAGTTGGAGCGTCAGTTCTAGCTTCCACCAAATGAAATAAAAGGTGCATTCAATGGCAATACTTCAGTTGGCCGTCAACTACATCGAATCGACTGGGCCAGGTGGGTTTCACTGGGGTCATTTACAACTCGTTCATGGAACTCAAGAAATTGAAGTTCAAGCACCTTACACTCTCGCGGAATGGGCTGAAGGAGAGAATATAACATTCGCTTTTCCTGAGGACCGTATTCATCTTGAGCAAGACAATACGACAGGGACTGATGAACGGGGTGATAAATATGAAATTGTTGAAATCGATGTGGGTGATCGCGACCCAGATGAAGTTTGGAAACTATTGTTGTCGATCCATCAGAAGTTTGTACTCGACAATCCGGATTTCCTCTACGGTCTCGGTCAAAACAGCAACTCGTATGCCAATACCTTGCTTTGGATGGTTGGCATAGATGTCAACGATCATCTCGCGGATGCAACCCCAAATGATGTAACAGGACCTGACGCGGTAGGCGTCACCCTAGCGCTACTAATTGATATCTTCGGCCCTAATTTAGCTCCATCATTGCTGACCGATCCCAACTTTTGGAGCAAAATTCCAGGTGTTGGTCGAAACGTATTGACGGATGGTTATGGCGTTACCGGTCAAGAACTAGTTTACTCTATTACCGACCTCCAAGGTACTGAAAGTGATGATTTTCTTCGTACTGGAGATGGAGACGACAGCTTTTCGGCTGGAAACGGAGATGATCAGTATTTTGCCGGAGATGGAGACGATGTGCTCATCGGTGGCCGCGGCGACGATGTCCTAGATGGTGGAGATGATTTTGATATTGCGGAATATGCGCAGGTTCACGATCTCTCAGTTGATGACAGAGTTCTCGGCATCGTGGCGACAATGGGTGCTGCAAAATCAGGTGTCGTTGTTGACGGCCTTGGGGGCATTGACAGTCTCAATTCTATCGAGTTCGTTTCTGGCACAAAGTTTGATGACGTCTTCAAGTTTCAGGGAACACTTGTTTCACTGTCGCCATCCGATCCACTTCAGTTTGATGGGAACGATGGATCAAGTGAGACTGTGGGAGATACTATTGATCTTTCTGCTACTGAAGGAACTGGTGTCAAAATTTCGCTAGGAACAGATGAGGACTTTGGTTATGTGACCGGCGCTTCTGGTGGTGCCACGCATTCGACAAATGCTCAGATAGTTTTTGACAATATCGAGAATGCTATCGGTTCAGATTTCAACGACACCATCAAAGGCAATGACCAGAATAATATTCTCAAAGGCGGGGCTGGTGCTGACGAACTTCGTGGCGAAGGTGGGAATGACATCCTTTACTTCGACGCCGAAGATACTGTGGTTGACGGCGGCGAAGGGCGCGATACCGCCATCGTTGAGGGAACTGACGGTGTCACTCTGAACCTCGAGAGTTCCAGTATCGAAGTTGCCATTGGTGGCGTTGGTGTCGACGAGTTTACCGCCAACGCCAATGACGTTTCATTTTTGGCTGGTGGTGATCTTGACGATGCATTCAACATAGACATCGGGTCTACTGGTACCGCTATTGTCTGGGGCGGCGAAGGTGCTGACAAGATTCAACTGACCTCAGAAAGCCCAAGTGACCAAGCAGGGATCTTGGTCGTTGATGTAACCAACCTTACCGAAGACAATTTCCAAACTATGACGCTTGATGATTTCGGTCTCGGGCCAGGTTTCAACTGGGACGAAATTGACGTTGTCCTCCTGAATCCGGACAGCACTGATACCGTCGCTGTTGATGGTCGCGTGATTGATGTGGATACGCACACTGAAGACGTTTATGCTTTCGCGCCTTCAACCGGCGCGGAGCTTGTATGGACCTATTCCTTCCAAGCCGACGTAGGAAGCTCGCAGTCGCCCTCGCCTGGAGGCGTCGAGGATATGATTGTCGACTTTTTGGGAATTCAGGGTCAGGCAACGGCTTCGGTGCAAACAAACGCAATCCGTGTTAGCGACGTAACCCTGCAAGTCTTCATAGATGAAAACGGGGACGAGTACTTAGACGGTGAAGTCTACAATTTCGAGGATTGGGTAAACAAAAGTACTCGTGATTTCGCGTCCGGATTAAAATCATCCGGAGATCCAGACATTAACGATTACTATTTTCTATCATGGATCGTATATGCGGCGGCCGGTGTGTCCTCCACCGACTTCTTTGACGTTTATCTACAAGATGGTGCCGGAGTTGCGAAATTCGACGATTACACGTCTTTCCTTCATGAGGTTGGAACGATTTCCAACGCGGCAGATTTGGGTACTTGGTTTGTGCACGGCGGGAGTTTTGACGGAAATTCCGTTTCATCGAATGGCTCAATTACCATTACGCTGGATGACCCACAAACACCCTCTGGCCCGGAGAACATTGGAGATCAAACGGAAATCAACGTCGAGCCTGGAAGCGGCAACAAGTACTTCACAGGGTTTCAGCCCACATCAAGTGTGATTACAATCTCGGGCGCTGCATTAAATCCCAGTTTACCTCCAGCAGGCGTTTCGATTGCGCAGCAAAACAGCGACGTCGTCGTCACTTATGGCAATGATGAATCAATAACGTTGCTCAACGTTTCTCTTGTTGAATGGCAAGCCGCAGCGGCGGCACAAATACTCGGAACTGATGCAGACGAAACCCTCACCGGAACCAATGAGGCAGAGGTTCTTGCGGGTGGGGCTGGCAACGATGTGATTGATGGCGGGGGTGGAAATGATAAGCTTATTGGCGGTTCGGGGAACGACGTACTTAAGGCTGGATATGGCGACGACACGATCATTTACAATTCGGGTGATGACGTCATTCATGGCCACCATTCGAACCGGGGTCAGGACACGCTTGATCTGAGCAAGTATTTATCTGATCAGGTCAGCTTCTCCAGCAGCGGTGACTCTGTACTCATCGAGACTCCTGACGGAACGATCACCCTGACGTATCAGCACTATCATGACATCGGTGCGGACGGGACGAATATTGAAACCATCATGTTCTCCGATGGCACACTGGATGAAATCGGCATCCGAGATCGCGCACTGTCAGATCGATCGACAGATGGTGACGACACGATTGTTGGAACCAAATATGGCGAGACGATTGTCGACGGAGCGGGTAACGATACGTTCTACGCGAGCCATGGCGATGACACGATTGTCTATCACTCGGGCGATGACCGGATCACCAACCGAAATGATGGTTTCGATACGCTGGATTTAAGCAAGTACCTAACGGATGAGGTTCGGTTTGCCTCTGATGGCAGCAGTCTGGTCATCACGACGCCGGATGGCACGATCAAAGTCGACAGTCAGTTCTCACGCGAATTGGGAAGTGTGCACCTCAACATCGACAAGGTGGTGTTCTCTGACAGCGAGCTGGACGAAGCCACCATTCTGAACAAGGCAATGACAGACCAGTCGACCGACGGTGACGATATTGTCAAAGGGACCAACCAAGATGACGTGTTCCAGGATGGAGCGGGGAACGATACGTTCTACGCCAGTCATGGTAACGACACGATCATCTATCACTCGGGCGATGACCGGATCACCAACCGAAATGAGGGCTTTGATACGCTGGATTTAAGCAAGTACCTAACGGATGAGGTTCGGTTTGCCTCTGATGGCAGCAATCTGGTCATCACGACGCCGGATGGCACGATCAAAGTCGACAGTCAGTTCTCACGCGAATTGGGAAGTGTGCACCTCAACATCGACAAGGTGGTGTTCTCTGACAGCGAGCTGGACGAGGCTGCCATTCTGAACAAGGCGATGGCCGATCAGTCGACCGACGGTGACGATGTCGTCACAGGGACCCGTTTCGACGATGTTCTAACCGATGGTGCCGGTAACGATACATTCCACTTGAGCTACGGTGATGACACGATCATTTATCACTCTGGTGATGACTTGATCACAGGCCAGCAGAATAGGGGAAATGACACACTTGATCTTTCCAAATACAGCGCGGATCAGGTGACAATTTCCAAGGATAGCCGGTACACGCTGATAGACACTCCGGACGGTAAGATTAAGCTGGACTATCAGAACTACTATGACATTGGGCAAATAAAGACAAACATTGAGAACATTCTGTTCTCAGATGGTTCTCTTGACCAACTGGGCATCCGTTATCGTGCGATTAATGACACCGCGAGCAGCGGCGATGACGTGCTTGTCGGGACAAATTTCGCTGACACGCTTGTTGGCGGACTTGGTGATGACACATTGACCGGCGGTCTCGGACAAGATGAATTTGTGTTCAAAACAGGCGAAGGCGATGACCGGGTTACTGATTTCGAGGACGGACTGGACATTTTGCGTTTGGAGGGCTCAGGGTTGACTTATGCGGATCTCGCGATCACTGACAATACAGACGGTGCGGTTATTGATCTAGCGGGTCTGGGTGCAATCACCTTGGCGGGTATGAGTTCCACGCTGATCTCGGAAGCCGATTTTCAGTTCGTTTGAGTTAAAAACATGACCAGCCCTCAACAATATGCGGGCTGCTCTAGGACTAAAGGAAAACCAACTTCACAAAACCTGACAGTCAAATTTGCGCTGCAGGCGTCAGCGATGTCCGCTCCTCGATAGTCGGCTCTGGTTGCGGTGAAAGAGTGATTTGTATTTCGCGCCCGGACTGGTTTTCAATGGCCGGTTTGGCGACATCGGCTGCAACGCAGCGATGACTGTGCCGCACCTGCGAGCGGATGCTGCGTCAACAAACATCTGGAAGGGCAACGGCGGCTAAGTCCCGCCCAGCGTAAGTTCAGTCAGCCTTTGATTTTGCGCTCGTAGCGAACGGCAGGTTCGACGGGCCGCGCCGCAGCATGGAGACTATGGGGTGAAGGTCCGCAACGGGCCGGTACGTGCGCCTGTAAGATGGACCTACCAATTTCGCTAACTAAGCCCCATCGTCGCAGCGATTGGTGCAGGGCAACCAGTTTGAACACGACTTCGATAAGCTCGGACAGACAGACCATTCTCAAGCGCAATGACTTCCCATTCGTCATCGGGTTCTGGTGCAATTTCCTGTACTTCTTCAGTTGCCGCTCTTTCATCGTTCCATTCTCGTTGCAGCCGTCGTCCAAAGGTTTGAAATGCGATCCCATTCTCTTAAGTAATAGACCATGCTGGTATGCTATTCCTAATGCAGCCACACCCTAGGCGGTCCCAAACGGCGTATACAACAAAGGTTTATCGTTCTTTGAGTGGCGAGAGATTAGTTGAGCCTGCTGCTTCCCCCGAGGGATCAGCCGTGCCGGATCGGGGCTGTGATCGTGATCGGCCATTTCCGGGAATATCTTGAATATCTCACACCGCGCGGCGGTACTGAGCGATTTCAATGCCTCAGGCCCGGTGTACAGGCTCTCAGTCGGCGCGCCCTCGGCATAGATAACTTCGTGTCTGTCAAACAAAAGGTGGAAATACTCCACCGACTGAACCTCGTGATCAACGTAGATACCCGGCAGTGAAGTCAGTTTGATCGCGGGAATAAGAACTTCGGGTGTTCCGAACATGCGCTGTGCGATTTTTGATTGAACCAGCATTCGGTGCTGTCTAGATACCAGCAGATCGCGGTTTGGCATTCCCTGCCCAAGAGCGCCTGCCAAGATACGCACAGGGCGTAGTTTGGGGTCGCTATCGAGATGATCAGTCGTGAATGCCCGCCGCCCGGTCCAACGTACAGGCTGCGCCCCGTTACCAACCGTTCTAATCAGATCTCCAGACCGAACGTTCTGGATCTTACAAAGGCCCTGATCTGTAGCAATCAGTGTGTCATAGGTAAAACACGGGAATCCAGTGGCGGTTTCGAATGCCGAATAGGGCACTCGACCCCCCGATGACGGGAGCGAAATGGTTCCGCTGGTCAGAGGATAAGTGAACCCGGCCTGAACGATAAAAGTACCCAAAAAGTTATCATCAACAATGGTACCTTCGGGCAGGATCAAAGTGTCATTGCCGCCGCCGCCTGCTACGACTCCGTTGATCGTAGTGCTGCGTACGTCAGCGTGTCGTCACCGCCCCCCAGCTGAATAGATTGGACGGTCGAGCCACTTACTTCGACCGTATCATCATCTGCACCGCTGGCAATGCGGCCGCCGATGACACTGTTGGAGACGATGATGGTATCGTTTCCAGCATTGCCCACCACATTGCCAGTATTGCCCTGGCCAGTATTCGCGATGGTGCTATTGGTTATTACAATCTGGTCATCGCCAGCCCGGCCACGAACATTGTCGATCGGTGACCCAACTGGATTACCGTTTAGCGTGCCGCTATCGTTTGTGACCTCAATATCGTCACTACCTGTTGTTCCATTCAACCTTGGCATGAAACCCAATACTCTTGAGTACAGCTACCTTTACCGGTTTGAGCGCTCTAACTTTGACCGACGTTGTCGGATCGGAAGCGGTCGCTGAGTTTGGACGCACTCGACGAAAGAAGAACCCAAATAAGTCAACTGCCGCTAAGGCGATTGCGCATCTTGATCAATTCACTGGGTGCTTCAGCATCCATAGCAGCGTCACCAACAGTTCCGTGATGAATTCTAATGAATGTAGTTTCATTGCCGCCTCCGCCAAAGTTGTTAGTCGGTTCACCCCCAACTTCTCTTATGTCATATTCAGCGTCAGTTGAATCGTACAAGCTGCCCGCTGTCCCCACTCCAATGCTTGAGTACTGTGTCGGCTTGCTAGATGATTCATCGTAGCTGATGTCGCTTTGCATATTGAAGTTGTGCCTATTTGAGCGTTGCGTTGTTCCCGTTGCGCTTTTCGCAATATCGAAATCTAAAGCGGTTTTATCCCGCGAGGAAATCACCATTCTTGGGAAGTGTTCACCTTCGTAGCTCAACGCAGACGCTTCAACACTCGCACTCGATGTCGTAGGTGCAACGATGAGCCTCAAGTCTTCGACCTTTGTTGGCAGTGAGACGGAAGGATTGAGTCTAACTATCAGCTTTTCGGCGCAACCATGCGCTATGCCGGTGGCCTCAGGGCAACCCATCCGACTCGAACCAATTGCAACTATAAAAAGCGCGCAAAACGAAAAAGACACATAGCTCAAAAAGCCTCGATAACCGCAACGAGTAGGTGCCCGGTTACCCTTTTTTCGCTCCATGTTGGTATCAATTAAGTGCAGCAATTCACCAGTTCTCTCTGCTCTACCTTGCTAGTAGCCAAATCCCCAAAACTCGAGGCCATCAGCTTTGGGTTCATGACCGCAGAATTGCGATCAAGCTGGAACTCAAATTAGCAAGATCTGAGCGTGAGATCGTTGTCTGAGCGTATCAATTTTTTTCCGTGCCGTAGATTTCTCGCTCTACCGGTTGGTGTTGACCAAAGAGTTTCAACTTGCGTGCCGATCATGTTTCAAGGGTACTATCCTTTTTTAGCCCAGCTTCCCTTTAGAGCTTCCGGGCATTCGCTTTCCTCAAACTCTACCGAAAAAAGCCGCCGCAGCTGTTGCGAGCTGCGACGGCAGTTTAGCGAGCCAGGGATCGGAGTGGAGGCCCGCTAAGGGCGCGTCGAAAACTGCGGGTTCCAAGCGCGTCGCGGTTTGACGTTTCACATCAATGCAGGAGGGGGGAGGCATAGATTGAAACGATAGACTCACGTCATGAAGAACCTCATTTGCGTAGTGATCGCCCCATTTAGTTCCTGTTAAGGTTCGCTGTGTTGGGTGAGGTTGCATTAGCTAGTTTTCAAAACCTGAACTCAAAGCCAATGTTTCCGCCAAAGGCGTAGTCGTCAGAACTGCCGCCCAGTCCGGTTTCGGCGATAAGTTCGCCAAACACGCGCGTTCGGCTTGACAGTTCGATATTGCCACCAAGGGCCAGCGCGACGGCGTTCTGGCCACGCTCCGTCAGCACCGTGTTCTGGCCGAAGGCCACCGAGGTTTCATCGTCGAATGCGTGATAATAGTCGATCTGACCATAGAGAACTGAGTAGTCTGAAAAAGCGCGCTCTGCACGCATCCCGAACCGCGCTGTTAGAGTATCACCATCTACCAATGAGCCGGTTTGACCACCGCCTGCCAGATCCGCAACATCGTCCATGTCAATATCGCTGTACATCAGCTGTAATTGCGGAATGAGCGTCAGCCCGTTTTGCATCGCAAATGGTTTACCGATCTCGACAGATATCCCGTACCCGCTGCTGTCGGTGTCCACAGACTCGCCCCCGTTGGGGCGAGTGGTGCTATCAAAATACCCATAGCGAAGCTGACCGTCGACATAGAGTAGACTATCCGCAACCCAAAGCGAGCTGAGTGTCGCGTCATAGGCGTCGGTCGAGACATCGGCACTGGTCAAAGAAGTGCTTATGTCGGTTGATAGGCTGCTTACACCAAACTCGAGCCCACCAAACACTTGCCCACCCGCGACTTCACCCAAGGGCAGACCGGCGCCAAATCGCAAGCCGCCGCTGTTGGTTGTTACATCCCGGCCACCGGATTCGTAGTGGTCACGCTGTCCCTCGGCCTGAACCCAGACCAAGGGTCGCGTGGTCGATGTCAGTTTGTTAAGCGAGCGACTGACCGTATTGGCTTCAGTGCCGCTGCTTCGCGTTGCAATCCGAACACGCTGCAATGCACTTGAAAAGGCCATGTGATCGCTCGCTTGCTGGGCACTTGCAGCCAGGAAATCTCCACCAGGATTGCCATTCACACCACCAGGTGTTCCCGGGCGGGTAAATGGCGTCAGAACGAATGCTCCGGCGGCGGCATCGTATTCCAGTACGTAGGAAATGGTGCCATCGCTGATCGCCTGTGCGCCGCTATTTGTAACGAAATCCGCATCAACAAGGCGAAAATCGGTTTCAGTGCTGGAGCCCGACACTCTGACAAGCGTGAACTCCTTTAAACGACCATTGCCGCTGCCTATCTTTTGCACCCCTAAGCCTTGACTGGCCCCTGCGCTGTCACCGTCCACTTGCACGAAATCGTTTGCTCCGTTGGTGAAATTCACATCCAGTTCAATTGTACCGCTGCCTGACAGATTCCGGCCAAAGAACAACTCGTCACCGGCAACGGTGTCAGAAACCGAGATCAACCCGTCATTTAAAACACTGCCGTCCAAAAGATATCGGGTCACATATCCTGCTTGTGCCCGTAGGTTGCCAGTTGCTTGAACAGTCAGATCACTCTCAATGACTGATCCGGGCAACACATTCATGATCGCACCACTGTCAATCTCAATCGTGTCAAACTGATTGGCGAAGAATGAGGTTATTCCCAAATCGGAATCATTGCTTAGCTTCAGGTGTTCCCAGTTCATAAACGGATCGAAGTCAAATCGGCCCGATACCCCCGATAGCGTCAGGTGATCTTCGGTACCGTCGCCGCCGTCAATGCGCGACGGTACACTGATATCCGCAGCCCCTTCAACTATCAGCTCATCCCGGCCGCCGCCCAGCACAACATCACCAAGAACGATAGATCCGTTCTCAACCGTCACCCGGCTGTCGCCTTCATTGTTCGTGATCGCCTGACCGGAGCGCGAAACAACCGTCGCACCACTTAGAATGTCGATCGTAGACAATTGTCCGGCTAAGGTATCAGCAGCGATTGCAACCCCACCTTGGCTATCGATCGAACCCAGAACCGTGATCGCCAAGGTCCCGGTACCATTGTGCCGTGCGGCAATTCCCGGTCCTCCGCTGGTTATCAAGCCAAGTGCGGTAACCGTCATGTCATAGTCGGTGGTTGCAAGAGAAATCGCGCTTATGCCTTCTCCGTTTGTGCTGTTAATGATCCCGGCATCAATCCGGACATCACCACCTCCGAAATGAACCAAGCGAATACCGGCCAGTCGGCTGTTGACTTCTCCTGCACTTATTTCCACGTCACCGGTTCCTCCGGTGTCTGTCCTCGTGAAGATTCCGTGGGTGTTTTGACCGGTCACATCTCTGGTGTTTATCCGAACTCCCCCGGACCCTCCTTGCCTTACAAAGATCCCTGCGCGTCCAGCCCTGATAATGCCATTTGAAGTAATCTGAATATCGCCCGAAAAACCAAGTTGAACATCCGCATCTATTCCATTGGAGTTCGAGCCCAAGGCCGTGATTGTTGAAGCGACCCCATCGGTGAAGTTGATCGCGCTACCAGTTAAATCAAAAGCATTGTTGCTGGGATAACTGTTGATGTTCAGATCGAAACCCCCCTCGGTTGTTACGATGACTGGTCCGTTTCGATTGATGTAGACAGGGATATCAGAGGCGGGGTTTGCTCCTCCGTTACAGAGAAAACTACCAGGGGTAGCGGTCCCCGAGCAAACACCTGCATGAGCAGTTCCACCGCCAAAAATAAGAGCCAAGCCAAGCACACCTGATGCGGCATGTCTGCCTAGTCGCCCAAGTAACGGTGCAAAACTGGCCACCCGACCCTTGTGTTTTGTCATACGCCCTCCCCGCAACAGATATGATGACTGATATGCGGGTGTGATGTTTGTGATGTTTTTCTTCAAAGTTCCGATCCCTAACTACTTAATTTGCAACCAGGAATTGCCATGTCGTTAGAAATGCACTCGGGGATTATCCCGAATTTATTTCCGGTAGTTTCAGGTGATACGGGCAGCCATTCTTTCAATTCCAGCTGCGAATTCGCACTGCGTTGAATGCTGAACCAACGCAAACGCCTTCACCTGCCAAAACAATTGACAATTCAGTATTCGACTGACAAGTTTGCGGTTATTAAGCCGCTGAAATCGTTAACGAAAATAAAGTGCGCACCTATTTACACCTTTAGCGTGTAAAAATAATACGGCTCGAATGCGGCAGATCACTGTCTCCACGTCTCAATCTGATTCTTCGTAAATCGGCTAAATCAAATGCCGGATTACTGTTGAAGAAACAGTGAAGCCAAGTTTCTGCTCGGTTTGGGAGCGCATCTATGGCTCAAGTCCGCACGGCAAAGGCAATGTGGTCAGAAAGTGGGTCAATCAACTCTGATTGGAACTGGCGATTCAGGGATCGCATCTAGTATTTGGTCATATACTGGCGATGGGTCTTGAGCCTAGAATAAGCTGATGGTTTCAATCGAAACGGGACCAAAACTTACAATTGAAATTCCCAAGGTCGCATAACCCAAGTTTCTCAGACAGCTAACGCGTTGTACCGTGTCGTACCCGGGTTCGTTTCTAACCAGTATCAACTATACCAGATTTGTGACTTGGATTTCGCCCGTGCCAAGAACCTCAGATGGCTTAAAGCCAAATTCGTTTTTGAAAGCACGCGTAAAGTTCCCGGCATCATAAAAGCCGAAACTCTCCGATATCCGGCGTACGGCTCCGCGTTTCGATGTCGTGCGCTTGAGTGTCAACAAGGTGCGGTGCAATCTTCGTTTTATGATATAGGCTTCTACACCGCCGTCAGCTTCGAATAGACGGTACAGGCTTGCGCGGGATACCGCGAATTCGCTTGAAAGCTTGTTGGCGTTCAGCGTCGTGTCAAAGATGTGTTCGTCGATATAAGCGTCAATCGCCAGCCTACGGGCGCGTGAAACATTGCCCCGATTGACGTCTTTTCGATTGGTCAGAATAAGGTCGCGAACCAGATCTGTTACTTCTTCAATAGCGTCAGGCACGTCATTTGCGGGCATGTAGGGCATACGCTGGACTACATTCTGCAGGGCAGTTCCAATAAGCGCGCCTATTGATGAATCCAATGAATGAAACAGGTGCTCTGTGTGTTTAGAAGGATCAAACCCGACAGCTTCAATTGGGACGTAGAGGCCCGCTGTAGTCGCATCTTCCAAGGTATCTCGATACTCGCTACCCGAATGCATATGGGTCGTCGAAACTTTGAATTCTGATCGGTCGCCTGAAGTATGGCAGTGCTCGACCCCCGAATACAGGATCTCAATCGCGAAAACGTCATTTAGTGAATGCTTGTTGGGAATGCGAGAAAAGGCAAGGCCATTCCACGTTCCGGCGGAAAGGGCAAAACTGTCTGCGAACCACATCTTTTGGTCGATTTTCACTCGCTCGAGATCTGTTGCCAAATCAACATCAAATCCCTCGCGATTGGTGTCCAAGGCGAACTCCATTTGCTCTTCCAGTGAGCACGAAGAAGTCATCGTAAACACTGGAACTGGGTCATGGCCCTCTTGGGCAGGTTTTCCTGTGCTGGTCACTTGCGTACAAATGCTCCATCATGGCTAACCGATGTAACAAAACTCACTCCGCTCGGTGCCGAATGTGACATAAGCCAGTGTGTCGTTGTTTAGTGCCCCGGCGCTGGTGGCATCGTATGGATCAATACTCCCGTGCCATTCCTCAACATCAGGACACACCATCGGTCAGCTTCTAAACTTAACATACACCTAAATGAGTATTTTTAGAGTTTGTTTCAATTATGGCGAAAATACAAACGGGTTTGACGTGTATGTTTCTCGGGAACATGACCGACCAATTGCAGGTCGATCCGTCCAACTCCGATTTCTGAACTAGGAGTTGTCTCGCATTCCGCGGGCTAAGTTGAACTAAAGCGGTTCTGATGTAGTCCATCTCGACGACCTGCCTGATGGCAGATCAAGGGCCGCCCACCCAATAAGGTCCAGAAACTACAGACACTTTTGAGGTAAAGATCGAGGTCATTTCCTCAGTTGCAGACTGAGACGCTGTGACAATGAACGACCCGGATTGAATTGTTACGTCTTGGATCAAAATGAGTGAGCCGAGGTTTGCTCTGAAGAACAAAAAACGGGTACGTTACATGAAACCGATTTCAACGATTTCGCATGCTTTTGTCATGTCCGGAACACCCTCATCCCTGGTTGTGATGTTCACGGTTTTTGGTTGGTCGCAGGCGCTGGCAGATGAATGCTACTTCGAATCCGACGTGACCACCTGGCGGTGTCAGGGCGATCTCACTTCGTTCAAAGAAGAAGATACGGACGGATCCGATACGGCAGGCGGTGACTACTATGGTATTCATATGGATCAGCAGACGGATTTCCTGACCAATGAATCAGACAGTGTGAACTATGGCCTCTGGTTTACGTCCACAGGCAAAGAAGGTGAGAACCACACTGACGACAGTACGAGCGGTCGCGAACTTGAGATCGTCGTTGACGGTCAAAACGGTGACGAGACTTATGGCATACAAGTGACCGGGAGCGTCGTTTACTCGACCAGCACAGGTGGAAAAGGGCACAGCGGAAACGACAATGGCAGCGACACCTCGACCTCAACTCATGAAGGTGGCGATGGACGCGACGGTGGAGCCGGTGGCCCGGTTTTGTTGTATTGGGATTCTGGTCTCATGTCGGGCACCGACGTTACCCTCGGGACCTATGGCGGAGATGGTGGAGAAGGCGGTTCGGGAAAGTCTGATCTAGGTAACGGCCATGGCGGTGAGGGTGGAGCCGGGGGAAGTGGTGAATCGATCACGCTCAGCATTGGAAAAACACAAGGCGTTGATACCGATATTCAACTTTTGTCGGTGACTGGCCAAGGTGGTGAAGGCGGCCATGGCGGTGAAGGCTTTAGCGTGTTAAAGACCGCAACCGGAGGTAAAGGCGGCGTCGGTGGGGCCGGTGCCGACATCGATTTCACGCTCTACAATTACCTGAACAACGAACAAACTGGTACGCAGACCTTTCTGGCCTTTTCATCCATCGGCGGCGAGGGTGGCCATGGTGGCAACGCAAGTGGTGATCTGGATGATAGCAAGGCTGGAAATGGTGGAACCGGTGGCGATGGCGGTGACATCAATTTCGATGCAAGCCAGGGGTATATCATATGGAATGATCACTATTCTGTTGAGCCGACTTTTCTCTTTAAGTCGCAGGCCGGGCACGGTGGGTCTGGTGGCGATGGAAGCAATGGTTACAAAGCTAGCGGAGGCGACGGAGCCGAGGGTGGTGTCGGCGGAAATGTGATTGTTGATCTAAGCAATAGCGGCAACCAAATTGAAAACTACCATCAACCAGTCATTGTGTTGCAATCATTGGGTGGCAGCGGCGGCGATGGGGGCGATGGCAGTGGCGGATTGTCGAGTGGGAAATCCGGTGGTGGCGGCGGCGGCGGCGGTGCCGGCAATGTCAGCCTGGATTTCAACGGATATCTAGGTGCTGGTTCCTCGGACAGCGAGGTCTATGGTTTGGTCTTGCAATCGGTCGGCGGGCTTGGTGGGGTAGGCGGCTCAAGCTCTGGCCTAGACACTTATGGAGCTAGCGGGCAGGCAGGAGGAGCATCCGCCGGAGCGAGTTTGACCCTCTATGATGAAGCGAACATTGTCACGAATTCTGACTATGGCGTTGCTGCTTATGTTCAATCGGTTGGCGGCGGAGGTGGCATCGGCGGCTCGGCCGACGGGATTGTCGCGCTAGGTGGCGATGGATCAGCTGGCGGTGACGGTGGCGCGGTGTCCTTCACCGGTCGTGGTGCCGTAAACACCAATGGTGACAACGCGGATGCGATAGTCTTGCAAAGCCAAGGCGGCTCCGGTGGAGCATCGGGATCTTCAACCGGACTTGTTGCCATTGGCGGCGATGCGGGTTCCGCCGGTGATGGCGGCGCGGTCACTATAGATCTTAACGGAACGATCGGGACCATAGGTGCATATTCTGATGCTTTGCACGCCCAGACAATCGGCGGCGGCGGTGGTCGAGGCCATTCTACCAGCGGAATGACCTCAATTGGCGGTACTGGCGGCGACGGTGGTAATGGTGGCACCATTAATGCCACCCTAAACATGGCCGTGGGGTCATCCGGTGGAGCGACTATCTCTTCCCAAGGCGAGGATTCCGACGGAATCTTTTTGCAGAGTGCCGGCGGTGGCGGCGGATCAGGGTCGAATTCGATCTCGGTCGGCGCAGAGTTCTCCTCTGCGATTGGTGGCAATGGCGGAGCTGGTGGCGATGGCGGGGCCATCGCCGTGGTCGGTACGGGAACCGGTGCTGTTGAAACCCAGGGTGACCACTCCACCGGCATTTACATGCAATCGATTGGCGGTGGCGGCGGAGATGGCGGATACGGCATTTCGGCCAGCGCAGGTGCAGTGATTGATATGTCCGTAGGTGCCGGTGGCGATGCCTCAGCTGGCGGTGACGGCGCTGCGGTGTCCTTTACCGGGGCGAATGGTGCCTCGGCCATGACAAGCGTGACAACTGCAGGAGATCATTCTGCAGGAATCCATGCCCAATCGGTCGGCGGTGGCGGCGGCACTGGTGGAATGTCCATTTCTTCTGCAAATTCTTCAAACATTGCGGCCAGTACGTCTATTGGCGGTGAGGGCGGAACCGGCGGTGACGCCAGCGCTGTGACGGTGAGCAGTGCCGGTAATGTGGCCACGTCCGGAGACAATTCCACCGGCGTAAAGGCACAGTCTGTAGGCGGCGGTGGTGGGTCGTCCGGCATCTCGATTGATGCCAATGCCGTTTCGGACATCAGCCTCTCAGCAGCAGTTGGACGTGCCGCAGGTAGTGGTGGATCTGCTGACACGGTTTCCGTGGATATCACTGGAACAGCTGCAATTTCATCCACGGGTGACGCCTCGGATGGTGTTTTCGCACAAAGTGTTGGCGGCAATGGCGGCAATGCGGCGCTCGTTGTCGCAGCAACTGGTTCGTCGACAGCTGATGCGGACTTGTCTATCGGCGGAGCCGGTGGCGCAGGTGGCGATGCTGGCAGTGTTTCGGTTTCCATGGATGATACCACTGCGGTTAGCACAGAAGGAAGTTCTGCAATCGGGATCAACGCGCAATCAATCGGTGGCGGTGGCGGCCACGGTTCGATGACAATTGCGGGATCCTTAACGAGTTCGGGTGCAGTGAACCTTGCGGTTGGAGGAACAGGTGGCGGCGGTGGCGATGCTGCGGATGTGACTTTGGGAATAGCCAGCACGGTCTCTACAGCTGGAGACAATTCCATTGGGATCCTGGCTAAGTCGGTTGGCGGCAGCGGAGGCAGCGGCGGTATCTCGATCGCAGGAGACGGTACATCGACCGGAGCAGCCACAGTATCAGTCTCAGGAAACGGTGGCGGAGGGCACAAGGCTGGGAATGTCTCTGTCTCCACGGACAACCTCGTGCAGACTGCAGGAGATCATGCAACTGCTGTCAAGGCTATGAGCGTTGGCGGCGGCGGTGGTAGCGCTACTGCCGCGATCTCGGGCACGACATCCTCGATGGGGCAGGCTCAGGTCACAGTTGGTGGTGAAGGTGGCGGCGGCGGAACCGGCGGAGATGTCTCGGTTGAACAGTCGGGCCAAGTGCTAACTTCAGGTGACTATGCGGATGCAATCATGGCTATGAGCCTTGGCGGCAGCGGTGGCCATGGTGCGTTCTCCGCGGCAGGTAGCCTGAGCGCGGGAGAATACTCTGCGCAAACCGGCGTTACTATTGGCGGTGCCGGTGGGGGCGGTGGTTCGTCAGGTACCGTTACGGTCGCAACTTCTACATCTACGGTAAACTCGTCGAACCTGATTACGACCTACGGCTATGCTTCACGGGGTATTCTTGCCTCGAGCGTTGGTGGAAATGGTGGATTCGGTGGTTCGTCCTATTCGGGTGCACTCACGCTCAGCTCTGACGCTGGAATGCAAGCCGATGTCACAGTTGGCGGGGACGGAGGATCAGGCGGCGTTGGCGATGATGTGAGCGTTGAAAACACGATCTCGATTGTCACCGCTGGCGCTTATTCTGACGGGATCATGGCAACTTCAATTGGTGGTGACGGCGGTTATGGTGGGAATGCTGTTGCTGCTGCGATCCAAATGGCCGAGAGCAGTAGCGCAAACTTTGAAGCTGCCGTAGGCGGGTCGGGTGCAGGGGGCGGAACTGCAGGTGACGTTTCCGTAACGAATTCGGCCGCCGTGACAACAAATGGTGTAGAGTCGCACGGCCTCTATGCCCAATCCGTCGGTGGCGGAGGCGGCCGCGCTGGAAACGCAGGGACTGCTATTTTCGATTATACCTCAAGCCAACAAGGCACCACCGACAAGACGGGTAGCGTCAATGTTGGGATCTCGGTTGGCGGCAAAGGAGGAAGTGGTAACCATGGCGGTGATGTCACGGTCAACAATACCGGCAGCATCAAAGTGGGTTACGAAGAATATGACGATGACGGTAACAAGGTGGCGGACCGCATTTCTTACGGTATTTTCGCGCAATCCGTTGGAGGTGGGGGCGGTGACGGAGGCTCCGTTTCGGGTTACAATCAAAGTGTTGTAGGGGCCTGCACCTTCGACAAGGCGGTGCTGCCAAGCTCGGTCACGTGTGCCTCCTCAACCGATGAGGATTCACCCAAAACAACCTATTCGGCATCAGCCAGTGTCGAGATCGGTGGCAACGGATCAAACGGCGGCGATGGTGGCGCGGTTGTCGTAGACAACGCTGCAACGATCGAGACAGAGGGCACTGAAAGCTACGGCATCTTTGCACAATCGATTGGCGGCGGCGGCGGCAATGGCGGCGGTGGTTCGCTCGGCCTTGAGTACGTTCTACCGGATGCCACGGCAGACGAAGTTCTCGGGTATATCTCGGCTGCAGCAGGTCAAGGCTTTAGCAACGTCCGTTCTTTCAGATCCGTTTCCGCGATAGTTGGTGGCCAAGGGGAAAGCGGTGGTGATGGTGACGCCGTTACTGTGACCAATTCCGGTTCGATCTCGACCGCAGGATTTGCAGCAGATGCAATCCTTGCGCAATCCATCGGCGGAGGCGGCGGCAATGGCGGCACCGCGTCGACGGGTGCGGGTAGTATTGGTGAGTTCGCCGTTGGTGGAACCGGTGGAAATGGCGGAAATGGCCATACGGTCGAGGTTGAGTCGACAGGTTACATCGCTACCACAGGAATTGATGCAATGGGCGTCTTCGCTCAGTCTGTAGGTGGCGGAGGCGGTCGCGCAGGCGCTGTTGCGCGTGCGTTGACTGGTGAATTTGGCGTTGATCTGAACGTTGGTATTGCCGTGGGGACAGCTTTGGTCGCGGGCGACGGTGGCGACGGCGGTGAAGTCGACGTTACAATTGGAAATGCAAGCAACGGGTCTGGGGGAATATCCACGACCGGCATTCGCGGACATGGCGTTTGGGCTCAATCGATTGGCGGTGGTGGCGGTGCGTCAAGCTGGGGCGGCTTGATTACCGATGCTGAAAGCGAAGCCATATCTTGGGCCGGTGGTGGAGCAGACAATGGTGCAGGCGGTGATGTGAATGTCACGGTGAATGCACCTATATCGGTCTCGGGTGCCGGTGCTGTGGGTGTTTTTGCTCAAAGTGCCAGCGGAGCGGATGTTGATGCCGGCTCCGCTGGTGGTCAGGATGCAGGTGATGTGACCTTGATCGTGAATAGCGATATCACCGCGACCGGAGTGGATGGCCGTGGCGTATTTCTGCAAAGCGATGGCTATGATGGCGATGGCGCGATCTCGTTAACGGTCAACGAGGGGGGATCGATCACCGCCAGCGAAGACACGACAGAAGCCATTCTTTGGGGAATGGGGAACAGTGACAACAGTCTTGTCAACCATGGCACCATAAAGCGGTCAGAAACATTTTCCTCGGAGGGTGTTACATATGGCTATGCGTTGAAGAACCATGATGGCGAAATGGCTGTGGACAACTACGGCATCTGGGAGGGCTCAGTATCGCTGGTTGCGACAAAGGGAAATGGTTCTGCCACCGAGAATGCGTTTAACAACTATGAGGACGCATCGCTTGGTCTTGGAATTGTTTTCGATTTAGGGACAAGCACGTCACAATTGACCAACGACGGCACTATGTCAGCCGGGTCAATCGGTAGCGTGGGAGGAACCCTGGGCGATGTGGCCACCACTCAGCTAACCGGTTCAATCACACAATCTGATACGGGATCTCTTTGGGTTGATTTCGACTTTGACAGCAACTCTGGCGATTTGATCTCTATTCAGGATGGCCCTGCGACCCTTGCAGGGACTGTCGTGGCCAACCCGGTTGATCATTTGCCTATCAATAGCGCGACAGGAAGCATTGAGATTGTCCACGGAGCAACTACTGTGGAAACCACCGATCTGACTGTTAGTGACACCGCTATTGTCACCTATAGTCTGGCAAAGACTACCAGCAATGGGGAAGATATTCTTTCGCTAAATTATGATGTTAACTATGCGGCCTGGGAATCTGAGCCGATAAGTTCTGGGGTGAATGACACCCGAGATACTACGCGTTCTCAGCCCAGCGTTTATGCCTCCAATCCAAACCTAAATTCGGTTGCAGGATACCTAGGTAGACTGGCAGACGCACGAAACACCGCTGTCGCGTCGGGCAGCGATGAGTTCGCAAATGTGGATGCATTTGTTTTCCCGTTACTTGCCGTCGAAACAGTTGAGGAAGTGGTCGAGATTTACGAGCATGTCGCCAGTGCAGATGTCTTACGTTTGTCGGACGCGTCATTGCGAAGCTCATACCGGTTTTCAGAGCGTCTGATGTCTTGCCCAGAAGCAAATGAAGACGGGCAGATTTCCTATTCGCATGAGGGAACTTGTTCATGGTTTTCCTTTGGTGGCCTGACGCGAAATGCGGACGCAAACAATGGCGATCTTTCATTTGATGAAAACACTTGGAGTATCGCAGGGGGTGCTCAGATTGAGGTCTCGGATGGATGGTTCTTGGGCGGTGCGTTGTCCTACGAAGGCGTGAACTACAGCACATCAATTTCTTCTGGCGATGGCGACCGATACAACGTCGGTGCGGTCCTCAAACGCGAAAACAAAAATCGTACCTATGCACTTTCGCTGTCAGGTGGACGGGGCGACTATAGCCTGACCCGAAATGGTCTAGACAGCTTCAGCGTGTCGCCGACTGAAAACGATATCTCCAATAGCTGGCTGGCGCTACATGGGCGTGTTTCGCAGCTCTTTGAACGGTCTGGTGGCTCATTCATCGAACCTTACTTCGACCTTGGCGTGACGTGGGTAGGACAAGATGGGAGCGAAATCGGTGGATCGCTGCCGTTCAGTCTTGATATTGGTTCTTCATCGACAACCAAGTACTCGATAGACCCAGGTGTCGAATTCGGATGGGATCTTGAAACCAAAAACGGCCCGATGGATATGCGCTTTGGCGTTGGCTACCTGGGCATTTTTGGCGATGACTTTGAAAGCGACGTCTCGGCAGTTGATCACGCCGCAACTGCGGGGACCTTCAGGTCGACATCGAATTATGACGATCAGTTCTTTGAGCTAAAGGCACGCATTGCAGGCCGGATTGGCAAGCAGACAACTCTGAAACTCTCGGTTGGCGCACTATTGGGTGAGAATGAACAAACATATGGTGGTGACTTGAGGCTTTCATACCTGTTCTGACTTGCTGATAGAGTATTGCGCCTTTTTCCGTCTGGGTGGATTGGAAAGGTATAAGGTGATCTTCGATCGTCTCGGCCATGAAGGAGTGCTACGAAAAGCACATGCTTACAACGAAAGCACTTGAACCAGTTATGCCTAGAGTTGAAGGTTGAGGGCGGTGGTTTTCGCATTTTCCAAAGAGTTTTGCTGCTTATGGTCGGATTGATTCAGCTCGCAGAGACGCGCCCTGCAATTGTTGCATTCGTAGCCCAAGGTATGTTGTGGGGAGCAATTGCGGCGATGGTACCCGGATTTGTCGAACTGACGGATCCTACGGACACCGAACTTGGGATCGCGTTTTTGATATCAGCCATTGGCGGTGTGGTTGGGATGCTGGCGGCACCTTTGGTCGATCAGAGGCTCAGAGCCTATTCCATGTCCATCACAACATGCTTGGCGGCACTGCTCCTGCTTATTCCCGGTCTGCTGACTTCGATATGGTGGCTGGCTGCAACGTTTTTCTTCATATCATTTTGGATTGGCCAAAGTGATGTGCTGTCGAACGCGCGTGTTTCCGAAGTTGAAGCACGTCGCGAGCAACCACTTATGGCGATGACCTGGTCATTCTATTCCTTTTCGTACGCAGTCGCCGCCTTCATGGCTGGTCTGGCTCGCGAAGCAGGGTATTCGACTTTTTCCATCTTGTTCGGGATTTGCGTTCTCATGTTAGCTTTGTCCTTTTGGATGCGCGCAGAACCTGCGAAAAAGATCAAGGATAGTGTGATTGGCCGTTCAAGGTTGGGACTTGTATTCGCAATGGCGTCAGCGATCATCTTTATTGAATACCTTGCCGGACAACCCACTAGCGACTGGTCAGCATTGTTTATTGAGCGGGATCTGGGCGGCGACCCAGGTGAAGGATCTTATGCTCCAGCACTGGCTGCTTTGGCCAACGGTATTGTACTGCTTACCGGGAATTGGCTAGCGCAACGAATAAAGTCGATTATCGTACTTGCTACCGCGGCTACTGCAGCGGCAATAGGCCTCGCGATCGCAGCAACCGCCTCTGTACCCACTCAAGCCTATGTTGGTTTTACGATGGCGTCACTTTCTCTTGCATTGATTTCACCCTTTGCACTTACCATCCTCGGGCAATACGTGTCCGACAATCACCGTGTCTTCGCGATTACCCGAGCTTCTGCAATAGGGAACATAGCTTATGTTGTTGGTCCAATACTCATTGGCTTCACATCTGACAGCATCAATCTAGCCTCGGCATTCTTGGGAATTGCAGGGCTGGTCACGCTCATCCCCTGCATCTTGGTTCCCTGCATAGCGCTGGGCGCAAAGACATCATCGCGGCAAGTGTAGTATTTTGGGCTATTAAAAGGCTCGAATGTGATGTTGAACTGCAGTCAAGACGTAGTCTCTGGCAACTCAAAACAGTTTTTTTCGGAATTGATATAGGCAACGGCCTCGTTAATCATCGCTTGCGCGTGCTCGGCACTCTTTGGCTCTACAATCAAAGTACCTGATATGTACTGGGCAAGCTGCGCCTCTAATTGATCTATCAGATCAGCTGCCAGCCAAATTGGATAGGCCTTAGGATCAGTTAAATCCAGGATGCCTAAGTTGTGCAACTCAACCGCGTGTTGCCGCAACCAATAGGTTGTTTCAGGCATGCATGGTTCTCCTACTTATGCACAAGCGGCTGCGGCTACAGTTGTGCGGTGTCTCCGGGATTCTCTAAGCTTCTTTTTTCACTGATTAACAAACGCACTGACCATCAAGCTTTTCACCCGGAGACAAGAAACATGTAGTGTAGTGCTATCGTGAATTCTTTGGAATCGTGGTCAATTTCTTTGCTGCTGTTGTCAGATTAGTTGACTGAAAATGGGATAGCTCCAATTCCAAGCGTTGACGATTTGAATGGTTTGCGCTGGACTACGGACTCCCGTGAAACAAAGAACAACCTAGTGAACATAGGGTAGGTCCGTTCCGGCCCGAGTTCATTGTCATCGGGTCTCAATCTTCGCAAATTCAAGATCTGGATGCCTCATTTTAGCGTTTTGCTCCTCGACTATTGTCTCCATTCGAAACAAGGATGGAACCGGGTTTGCCCAGCGGTGGCAGCCGAAGCGGGAATGAAAAAGCAGCTTATGTGCACTTAAGTAGGGAGGCTGCACCTTAGATGGATTTTTAGCGTTATGAGGTTTCGAGTCTAGAAATGGTAGCATCCCGACTTGATCAAGTACCTAGCTTTGGTGTGATCAGCATCGCAAAGAGCCTTAAGAACCGATCTGGCGATGTAAGTGCGGCGCTGGCAGCAGCGAAACTGCCGGATGATCTGCTGCAGTCTCCTCCGGCCTCTGTAAGTGTTTCCAGCGAAGCTACGCTGCTGGATATCGGAATGCAGCAGACCAAAGATGTGCTGTTTGCAGCTCGTTGTGGAAGTGACTTTCAATCTCGAAGTACAACACTCACCAGTCACATCGTGCACAACTCCGCAACTCTGAAGGAAGCATTGTCTAATGCTGTACGCTTTGCGCGCCTGATGCGCCCGAATGCAAAGCTCGTTGAGAAGTCAGACCACCTTGGGCACATGCTCGAAATCGGAACGGTTTCTTCAGAAGTACCTTTTCTGTCTTCGCATGCGGAATTTGTTCTCGCAGCGCTCGTTGCGACCATGAACTCACTCTCAATAGTATCAGCAATAAAGGTAGTGCGCTTCTCCCACGAACGACCCACAGAAACTGCTACAGGGTTGGCTAGTTTGCTGGGACACAAATTGCAAATGTCTTGTTCATCAACTGGTATTCTATTCGACTACTCAGCGCTGGCTTCGCCGATCCCTCAAGCTGATGCAACGCTACTACCCCATCTTACAATGCATGCCGACAGGCTTTTGCAGGAGTTGCCCGCTGTTTCCGGGGTGGTCAGTTCGCAGGTTCAGGAATTGATCTATCAAAACCTCAGAAACAACACATTTACGATCGACGCCGCCGCGGTAGAGCTTGGAATGAGCGTAAGCACACTTAGTCGGCGCCTCCGACAAGAGAGCAGCAGCTTCGGTCAGTTGGCTGAGAAAATACGCGTGAAAGAGGCGGATCGCTACCTCTTGGAAACCGGTTTAAGCATTGCAGAGATTGCTCACCGGCTCGGATACTCGGATCACTCGACGTTTTCTACCGCTTACCGGCGCTGGACAAATCAAACACCACGTACAACAAGAGCAAAACTCAAAACAGGTTGATCCTACATTCGATGTTCAAAGCGAGATGTTCGTTTCGTATTGTAAGTCATTCAAGAATAATCAACATCCTGTTTGGTCTATCAGCTTGGTTCGTAGTTCAGAATCCTACTTGGGTCGCTCAACTCGGTGAGCCTTGCTTCTCCGAGCCTACCCGTGCTGACCAACCACGTAGCATTTCATCGGTCGCCGTGATCGGTGCCGGAACAATGGGGCGCGGCATTGCCATCGCCTTTCTGCAGGCGGGGTATCCGGTCACGCTTCTGGAATCCACACAAACTGCGCTGGAACAGGGGCTGGAAAAGGTCCGGGAGCATTTCCAGCGTGCTGCTCAAAAAGGGCGGCTCAGTGCCGATCGGGCAGAGGCAATCTCCGCCAACGCCACCGGGACGCTCAGCTATGCAGGCCTTGCGAAGGCTGACCTGATCATTGAAGCGGCGTTTGAAAGCATGAATGTCAAACGCCAGATTTTCGAAGCGTTAGACCTACACGCCAAACCTGGCGCAATACTGGCTTCAAACACATCGACGTTGGATCTTGATGAAATCGCCACGGTCACGTCCCGCCCGGAGGATGTGATTGGTCTCCATTTCTTTAGCCCGGCGAACGTCATGCGCTTGCTAGAGGTGGTGCGGGGCGCCAAGACCGCTCCCGATGTCATTGCAACGGCAATCACGGTCGCAAAGAAGATCCGAAAGCTCCCTGTCACGGTTGGCGTGTGCTACGGCTTTGTTGGAAACCGGATGCTGGAACCATACTTCCGCGAAGGATCCCGTCTGCTTCTAGAGGGGGCGACGCCGAAACAGGTGGATGACGTCCTTGAAGGCTTCGGCATGGCCATGGGCATTCACGCGATGGCGGATCTGGCTGGGGCCGATGTGGGCGCCCGCGTGCGTCAGGAGCGGCGAAGTGAAATCGCGCATGACCCCACATACCAGGCCGTGCAGGACATGTTGTTTGAACTGGGCCGACTGGGTCAGAAAACCGGGCGAGGAAGCTATGTCTACGAGGGGCGGACACGGGTCGAAGACCCAGAGATGGTTCAAATCAGTTCCGAGCTGGCGGACCTGCATGGCGTGAAGCGCAGGGACATCGACGATCAGGAAATCCTTGAGCGTTGTCTGTTCCCCCTGATCAACGAGGGCTTCTTGATCCTTGAAGAGGGAATTGCAACGCGCCCGGGTGATTGCGACCTGATCTGGGTCAATGGCTATGGCTTCCCAAACTGGCGCGGCGGCCCAATGCACTATGCTGACGAGATTGGATTAAGTCAGATTATGGAACGCATGACCCACTATCGGCAGTCGCTAGGTGCCTATGGTGAGATGTGGTTCACGCCTGCGCCTTTGCTGGAACAACTTGCAACCTCGGGCGTGACACTTGACGCACATTTTGATGCCAAAAAGGAAAAATCATGAGAGAAGCCGTTATCGTCTCAACCGCACGAACCCCCATTGGGGTTGCCTTCAAAGGTGCGCTGAACAACATCAAGTCCCCTACCATGATGGGGCACGCCATGCAGCACGCGGTTGAACGTGCAGGCGTGGACCCCGGTTTGATCGAAGATGTTGTCATCGGATCGGTCCTGACTGCGGGAACAGCAGGCATGAATGTCGCTCGTTTGTCGGCGCTGGCTGCGGGCCTTCCCAATACGGTGGCAGGACAGACGATCGACAGGCAATGCTCCTCCGGGTTGATGGCCATTGCGACGGCTGCAAAGCAGATCATCGTGGATGGTCAGAACGTTGCCGTGGCTGGCGGGCAGGAGAATATTTCCGCCCTGCAGAATGCCTATCTGAAATGGGCGGGCGATGAGAAAGATCCAAACGTTATCGCCCAATCTGAGCATGCCTACATGCCGATGCTGATGACGGCGGAAAATGTGGCGCGGACCTATGGGATCAGCCGCGACGTCCAGGATGAATACGCCGCACTTTCGCAAGGTCGGACCGCCCGGGCTCAGGCGGCTGGCGCGTTTGAAGATGAGATCGTCCCGATCACTGCGATTAAGCGGGTCAAGAACCGCGAAACCGGAGAGGAAAACCTGGACGAGGTGACCTTGTCAAAAGACGAAGGCAACCGGCCGGGCACGACGGCCGAAACTCTTGGCCAGTTGAACCCGGTTGTCGAAGGAGGCGTGATTACTGCCGGAAACGCAAGCCAACTCTCTGACGGGGCCTCGGCTTGTGTGCTCATGGAAGGCAAAGTGGCTGAGCAGCAGGGCCTCACACCGCTAGGTATCTATCGCGGCATGGCTGTTGCAGGAAACGCACCGGAAGAGATGGGGGTCGGCCCGATCTTTGCAATTCCAAAGCTGCTGAAGAATGCAGGTCTTCGCATCGAAGACATCGGCCTTTGGGAGCTTAACGAAGCCTTTGCCTGCCAGGTTCTCTATTGCCGCGACCATCTTGGGATTGATCCCGAAATCTACAACGTGAACGGCGGTGCGATATCGATTGGCCACCCCTACGGCATGACAGGTGCGAGACAAGTCGGGCACGCTCTGCTTGAGGGGAGGCGTCGTGGCGTAAAATACGTGGTGACCTCCATGTGTGTTGGCGGAGGCATGGGCGCCGCAGCACTGTTCGAAGTCGCCTGACCACACTGAAATGAGTTCAAGCAGAGCGTTATCTGGTTGAGACATTGACATTCTGTCATCTGCGAAAGCCGCCATCTGCAAGCCTGCATTTCATGTCGACCGGAATTGGTGATACCTCCTGAGGCGTTATGACCAATGTCGCGCCAACGATCCTTTCCACGGTTTCCAGCCAGTTTGTCGATGACTGGCTGGCGGCGCTGCGTGCCCTGTGCCCAGAGGCGCAGATGGTGTCGCTGCTGAGCCGGTCCGGTCTGAACGCGGATACGCGCTCGCCGAATGGTCGCGTCACGCTGGATCAGATCGTTTGCCTCTATCAACTTGCTGCAGTTGAGACCGGCGATGAGATGATGGGGCTTTGGAGCAGGCCCGTGCGACCGCGTGCCCTGCAACACCTTCTGACGACAGTGCGCGAAGCCACATCCTTGCCATCTGCACTTTACCGGTTTTCGACCTTCTGGAATTTGCTGCTGGATGACTATCAGTTTGATCTGGATGACACTGACAGCGCCCTCACACTGAGCCTGAACCCGCAAACAGATGCGCCTGTACAACGGTTTGGCCACATGCTGATCCTCAAACTTGCCCACGGGCTCATGTCTTGGCTGGCAGGGCATGAGGTTCCGGTTAAAGCCGTTGATTTCGCGTTTGATCGCCCGGACTTTAATCAGGATTACGCGATTATCTTTCCCGCACCCTTTCAGTTTGGCCAACCCGCCACTGCGATCTCCTTCTCCCCGAACGCTCTGGGCCCTGTGCAAGCGCGTAGCACATCTGATCTTGACCGGTTTTTGCAAAACGCGCCCCGGGACTGGATTTTCACCTCTTCGCGCGAGCACACCCAATCGCTGCGGGTGCGCACTTATCTGGGCCAAACGGGATGGGACGCGGCGACCCTGACCCAGACAGCATCCGCAATGCACATGACCCCGCGCACCCTGATCCGCAGGTTGCAAGCGGATGGGACCTCGTTTCAGGCGATCAAGGATGCCCTGCGGCGCGACATCGCGATCCGCGACCTGCAGGCGGGACGCAAAAGCGTCGAGGCCATCGCACATGATGTCGGCTTTTCCTCTGCTGCCAATTTTCACCGGGCCTTTCAACGCTGGACCGGCAGCACCCCCAGTTCGTATCGCAGGACGAATATCTGAGACGCACTTTTTGTCACTTTTGGACAATACCCTGTCACCACGCGAGATAGAGCGAAGAAGTTTCTCCTGCTAAATCTTGCGCAATACATGGCGTTCTCACCTGGTTCTCCTCTAGAAGCTTGACCCGCTGCCTGCTCAGCAGGTTCTGAAGTGTGGCGTCATGTGAAAATAGCCGCTCACAAAAGGACCGACCAATGTCAGACAAACTCGCCACCATACTCCAAGCCGCACGCGACCACGCCGAGCAGGTCATCCTGCCCAATGTGGACGCCTGGAACGCCGCGAAGACATGGCCCCGTGATGCGTCGGACAAAGCCGGGGCCGCTGGCCTGACGGGGCTCTACGCCCCCGAAGAGTTTGGCGGCCAAGGCTTGCCCCTTTCAGAGGGCATTCAGGTCTACGAACAACTGGGACTGGGCGATGGTGCCTATGCCTTTGCCCTGTCGATGCATAACATCTGCACCTTCGCGGGCTGCGGTTATGGCACAGATGCCTTCAAGGAAAAATGGGCACGGGACCTGACGTCTGGCCGCAAACTGGCGAACTTTGCACTGACTGAACCGCAATCCGGATCGGACGCAACAAACATGTATTCGCGGGCCATGATCAATGACGACGGCACATGGACGATCAGCGGTGCGAAGGCTTGGGTTAGCCTGGCGGGTGAGGCCGATATCTATTTCACCGTGGTCAAGACTAGCGACGCACCCGGCCACAAGGATATGGCGATGGTCGCCATTCCCGCCGACGCGCCGGGTCTCAGCTTTGGACCGCTCTATGATACCCCGTCCTACAACTTCCTGCCTCTGGCCGAGATGTACATGGACAAGGTCGTGGTGAGTGAAGACAACATCATCCTGCCGATCGGTCAGGGCCTGCAAGGCTCACTCATGGCGATCGATATCGCCCGCGTCTCAATCGCATCGGGTTGCTGTGGATTGATGCAGTCGGCCCTGGATACGGCGCTGTCCTATTCCAAGAACCGCAAGATGTTTGGTGGCAAGAATCTCGATCTGGACGGAATCCAATGGATGCTGGGCGAAGTTGCGACCGATCTTGAAGCCTCCAAGCTGCTTTATCGCAAAGCGGCGGAAGCCCTTGGCACGTCTGAGGGCCCACTGATGGCCGCCCATGCCAAGCGGTTTGTGCCAGATGCCGCAGTGAAGGCCGCAAATACCTGTACGCAAGTGTTGGGCGGCATGGGGCTGTTGCAGCCTTATGGTCTGGATCGTTTGTCCCGCCTCGCGCAAATGCTGCGGATTGTGGACGGGACAACTGAAATCAGCCGTGTAGTTATCGGGCGTGCCCTGCAAAAACGAGCGGCAACCTTGCCTGATCTGCCAGTACCGAAAGGATTTGATGAGACCGGCTGAACATTCCAACCCGCCGGAGAAACGGAATCGACCTGAAAATCTCCTCAGAGATCGGTAAAATTGAAAGACCAGCCGCGCATATGCGGCCGGTTACTCGATATTGCAAACCTTGGTGCAAACGCAGCGAATTCACCCTTTGTCCGCGAAGCAGACATCACCGTCTCCGCTTCAGGCGGCTTCAGCCCTCCATCGCCTCCAACTCGTCAATAAAGCCCGAGATCATCGACAGGCCTTTGTCCCAGAACTTGGGATCGCTAGCATCCAGACCGAACGGGGCCAGCAGCTCTTTGTGGTGTTTTGATCCACCGGCGCGCAGCATGTCGAAATACTTGTCCTCGAACCCGTCCGCGCCGCTTTCGTAGACGGAATAGAGCGCGTTCACGAGTCCATCACCAAAGGCATAGGCGTAGACGTAGAAGGGCGAGTGCACGAAATGTGGGATATAGGCCCAGAACGTCTCATACCCTTCCATGAATTCAAATGCGGGGCCGAGGCTTTCGGCCTGAACGCTCATCCACAGGGCGTTGATGTCGTCCGGGGTCAACTCGCCCTCGCGGCGTGCGGCGTGCAATTTGCATTCGAAGTCATAGAAGGCGATTTGGCGCACGACCGTGTTGATCATGTCCTCAACCTTGCCAGCCAGCAGAATCTTGCGCTGCTCAGGGGTTTCGGCCTTGTCCAGCATTTTGCGGAAGGTCAGCATTTCACCAAAAACCGAAGCGGTTTCGGCCAGCGTCAGCGGGGTGGATGACAGCATCTCGCCCTGATCGGCGGCCAGCACCTGATGAACGCCATGGCCCAGCTCATGCGCCAGGGTCATCACATCGCGCGGCTTACCCAGATAGTTCAGCATCACATAGGGGTGGACGTCAGTTACGGTGGGATGCGCAAAGGCGCCCGGCGCCTTGCCCGGTTTCACCGCGGCATCAATCCAACCCTTCGAGAAGAACGGCGCGGCGATCTCACCCATACGCGGATCAAAGGCCTCATAGGCATCCATCACGGTTTTCTCGGCGTCATCCCAGCCGACAATCTGCGTGTCTTCCATCGGCAGGGGTGCGTTGCGATCCCAGACCTGCATCACGTCCAGACCCAGCCATTTGCGTTTCAGCTCGTAATAGCGGTGGCTCAGCTTGGGGTAGGCGGCCACGACCGCCTCGCGCAGGGCCTCGACGACCTCGGGTTCGACGTCATTCGACAGATGGCGACCAGTCTGCGCGGTCGGCATATTACGCCAGCGGTCGACGATTTCCTTTTCCTTGGCCTGCGTGTTGTGAACGCGCGCGAAGGTCTTGACGTTGTCCTGAAACACGCGGGCCAATTCGCGAGAAGCCGCTTCGCGTTTGCTGCGGTCCTGCTCGGTCAGCAGGTTGAGCGTGCCTTCGATGTTCAACTCTTCTCCGTCAACATCAAAGGTCAAGCCCGCGATGGTCTCGTCGAACAGGCGTTCCCAGGCATCGCCAACAACACCCAGATCGTGCAGGAATTTTTCAAGCTCGTCAGATAGCTGATAGGGTTTCATCGCGCGGATGCGGCGAAATACGGGCTCGTAACGGGCCAGATCGGTGTTGGCGTCGAAATGCGCTTTTAGCGCGTCGTCGTCGAGGCGATTGATTTCCAGCGTGAAGAACACCAGCGGCGTGGTAAAGACAGTGATCTTTTCCTGCATGTCCGAGAGGAACTTGGCGCGCTCGGCGTCGGTTGTCAGCTGATAATAGCGCAGTCCGGCAAAGGACATGATACGCCCGGCGATCGAGTTGATCTTTTCGTTCCGCAACACGCAGGTCAGCAAACCCTGGGCATCAAGATCCGCCAAATTGCCTTCGTAATCTGCGGCAAAGGCGGCGCATTCGGTTTCCAACCAGTCCAGGTCACGCGCAAGCTCGGCCGCGTCTTCCGAAGCATAGAGATCCGTCAGATCCCATTCCGGCAGGTTGCCAAGATTATCGGCCCCGCCGACCGCGTTTGCGTCACGTACTGGAAAAGGAAGGTCGCGCATGGATCACCTCGAAAATCTGCTTTGGCAAACATCTAGGCGCGACCGACGAGGATCACAAGCGGACAGTCAAAGGGAAAGCGCCGGTTCCAGGGGTGATCCGTCTATGCAGCTTTGAAATGCGCGACGATTTGGTCAAATGCAGGGTCGCGCACCTCTGGCGGTTCCATCAGGACTTCGTGTTCACCGTCTGGAATTTCGATCAACGTGCTGTTCGGCCAGTTTGCCATGCGTGCGCGGATGGCCTTGCGGTCCACAATCTGCTCGTGGGAGCCAAGATATGTCAGGCATGGGATGGCTGGGGCAGTCTGCACCATCAACCAGTCGCATTCATCTAATGCCTCGCGCAGCCAGATCGTCGACGGTGCACCAAGGGACAGTTCGGGATACTTGGCCAGATGATCCTGCATCATTTTGTACATGGCAGGATCGCGCGTCAGGCTATTGCCTTCGAAAGGCTGTGTCAGAACATAGCTGTCCAGTGATGTGGTCGGGGGCGTCTTTTCGCCAAACCCCAGTCGTGGGGCCCAATTTGCGGTCAACCGGCTGATGGGTTTCATAAGGGGCGTAAAGAAAATCCCCCACATCGGACCGGTAAAAACACAGGTAGCAAAACAATCGTTTTCCAAAACTGCCCGCAATCCAATGGCACCGCCCATAGAGTGGCCGATAACATGCCAGGGCCTGGGCAGATCAAGCTTTGTGGCCAGCTCCAGCGACACATCTACGTCTTGCTGATAGTCAGTGAATTTATCGACATGGCCAACCCGAGGATCGTCAAGCAACCGGTCTGCCAATCCCTGACCCCGCCAGTCGATCACCAGCACGGCAAAGCCACGCTTGACGAATTCACTCGCCGCATCACCGTATTTTTCGATGTATTCAGTGCGACCGGGAAACAGCATGACAGTCCCGTTCGCTGTACCTTCGGGGCGCCAATGCGCCACGCGAATTCGGGTACCGTCGGCGGTGTTCAACCAATGAGCAACACCGCCAGCGGGGCCGCCAGCCACGTCTTCGAACAAAGGGGCCGACGGGTATTCCATCAGGCCAGGGCCGAGGCGAGTTTCATTGCCGCGCCCATGTCGCCGTCAATGCTCAGTTTTCCGGCCATGAAGGCGCTTGTCGGGTCCAGATCACCATTGAGAATTTGCTCGAACGTGTCCGCATCAGCGTTCAAAGTCACGTCCGTTTCTTCATCGCTGATGCGCGCGCCGCTTGCATCAACTACGATCGCGCCCAAATCCGCGATGGCAAATTTAGCCGATGCGTCGAAATCGCCGCCCGACAGTTTCTCATTCAGCACTGCTGCGGCTTTTTCCAATGAATCGCTCATGATCTTCCTCATTTTGTTAGTACGCCGTGAATGGACATCCTCGGTCGCAACGCTACACTGACACTTGTTATGAGCAATGCAATCAACAATCTCAAAGGTACCGTTGCGGCACTTTTTGTCCTAGTCATGTTTTCCTCCACTTGCCTTGCGCAGCAGGAGGATTCCCGCGACGAGGCCGAGTTGTTGCAGAACCTTGCACAGGCCACACCGGACCAGGCGACTGGAATCGACCGCCAGTTACGGGCGCTCTGGTCGCAATCGGGTTCGGCCTCGGCCGACCTGCTGCTGGAGCGTGGTCGCGAAGCACTGGATGATGGTGACACCTATGCCGCGATCGAGCATTTGACGGCCCTGACAGACCACGCGCCTGATTTCGCCGAAGGCTGGCACGCGCGGGCCTCTGCGTTTTTTGGGATCGAAAGGTTCGGGATGGCTGCCGCAGATCTGGAACATGCCCTGACGCTGAACCCGAACAACTATGAGGCCATCTACGGGCTTGGATTGATATTTGAGATTCTGGGTCAGCCCGAAAAGGCATTTGCGGCCTATTCCCATGCCTTGGCTATACATCCCCATTACGAAGAAGTAACCAATGCAGTGAATCGACTGAAAGCCCAGGTCGAGGGCTCGGCCCTCTGAGAACCGGGGGCAGGGGGCAAAGGTGAGCGGGTCATCCCGAATCGTGGCCGTACTTGGCCCGACCAATACAGGCAAAACCCATTACGCAATCGAACGTATGCTGGGGTACCGCACGGGGGTGATCGGCCTGCCGCTGCGCCTGCTTGCGCGCGAGGTATACGACAAAATCGTCGCCATTCGCGGACCGTCGGTAGTGGCACTGATCACCGGGGAAGAACGTATCTTACCGCCGCGTGCGAAATATTGGGTCTGTACGGTCGAGGCGATGCCCGAAGGCATGGGTGCCGATTTTGTGGCTATCGACGAAATCCAACTCTGCGCCGACCCGGAACGCGGCCACGTCTTCACCGACAGGTTGCTGCGCGCGCGCGGCACCAATGAAACCCTGTTTCTGGGATCCGATACCATGCGCGGCCCCATCGCGGCACTTGTGCCCGAAGCACAATTCGTCCGGCGAGAGCGGATGTCGCAACTGGTCTATGCCGGTTCCAAGAAAATCAGCCGCATGCCACCGCGCAGCGCCATCGTCGGGTTTTCGGTCGACAACGTCTATGCCATCGCCGAGCTGCTACGCCGTCAAAAGGGTGGGGCAGCTGTGGTCATGGGGGCGCTTAGCCCGCGTACACGGAATGCGCAGGTTGAGCTCTATCAGAATGGTGAGGTCGACTATTTGGTTGCCACCGATGCCATCGGGATGGGGTTGAACCTGGATGTGAACCATGTTGCGTTCTCGTCCCTGACCAAATTCGATGGCCGGCGGATGCGGCCCCTGGCCCCGAATGAACTTGCCCAAATTGCTGGCCGCGCAGGGCGCGGTATGTCCGATGGAACCTTCGGCGTGACCGGCGAGGCGCCGCCTCTGGACGACGGTGTCGCGCAGGCCATTATGGACAGCCGCTTTGCGCCGATGAAAAAACTGAACTGGCGGAATGCCGCCTTGCAGTTTGGTTCGATTGACGCTCTGATCCACACGCTCGAGATTAGCCCGGATAGCGAACACCTGATCAAAGCCCGTCCGGCAGATGATCTGAATGTGCTTAAATCCTTGTCGCAAGTTGCCGAAATTGCGGCCCGTGCCAGTGATCCGCAATCTGTTCGTTTGTTATGGGATGTTTGCCGAATCCCCGATTTTCGCGGCATCAGCCATGCCGAACATGCCAGCCTGCTCGAAGTTATATTTGGCCACCTGCATGAAGGTGGTTCGATCCCAGATGACTTTATGGCGCGGCAAATCCGCCGGATCGACCGAACAGATGGCGATATAGATGCACTGTCAAAAAGGTTGGCATATATTCGCACCTGGACTTACGTTGCGCAACGAAATGGTTGGGTGCGTGACGAATCCCATTGGCGTGATGAGACGCGCATTGTAGAAGACAGGCTGTCAGACGCTCTGCATGACCGTTTGACTCAGAGATTTGTGGACCGGCGCACATCCGTTTTGTTGCGCCGGCTCAAACAGAAGGAGGCCCTTTTGGCCGAAGTAAATGACAAGGGTGAAGTGACCGTCGAAGGTGAATTCGTCGGTCGTCTGGAAGGGTTCCGGTTCAGTCCGGACAAAAGCGCGCAAGGAGCCGAGGCGAAAGCCTTGAAATCGGCGTCCTTGCAAGCCCTCGCGCCGCAATTCCATCTGCGTGCCGATCGCTTCTATAATGCACCCGATACCGAAATTGATTTTACCGATCAGGGTGGCCTGATGTGGGGTGAATATGCCGTTGGCAAGCTGGTTGCCGGGGCAGAGCCTCTCAAGCCGCTGGTCGAGGTTTTTGTGGACGAGGCCGCGGGCCCCGATGTTGAACAGAAAGTTCAGCGTCGCCTGCAGCATTTCATCGACCGTAAAGTGGCCGCACTGTTCGAGCCGCTGCTGAACCTGTCGCGCGATGAAGAACTCAATGGGCTGGCCAGGGGCTTTGCCTTCCGCATGGTTGAGGCGCTGGGCGTATTGCCGCGCGCAGGTGTCGCGCAAGACGTCAAGGATCTGGATCAGGACGCCCGTGGCGCGCTGCGCAAACACGGTATCCGCTTTGGTCAGTTCACCATTTTCATGCCGCTGCTGCTGAAACCGGCCCCAACGCGCCTGCGTCTTGTTCTGTGGGCATTGGCAAATGGCCTGCAGGAATTTCCCGACGCGCCGCCTCCGGGTCTTGTTACTGTGCCCATCGCCAAGGGCGCACCTGACGGTTATGACACTATGTGTGGTTATCGCGATGCGGGCGAACGCTCGATCCGGATCGACATGCTGGAACGTCTGGCCGACATGTTGCGCGCTGAAGACAGCCGTGGTGGGTTCGAGGCCAAGCCTGACATGCTGTCGATCACCGGTATGACGCTGGAACAATTCGCTGACCTGATGCAGGGGCTGGGCTACAAGGCCGAACGCGCCGAGCGTGAAAAGGTTAAGCCCGCACCGGCAGAGCTACCTGCCGCAGAGGCCACGGAAGCAGCTGCCTCCGAGGAAGTACCCGCACCAGAGGGAACCCCCGAAGAGGTCGCCGCACCCACCGAGGCGTCAGCCGAGGCCACCGAAAGCACCGAGGCAGCAGCCGAGGTCGCCGCGCCGACAGCCGCAACAGATGAACCCGAAGTTGAGGTCTTTTATACCTTCACCTGGGGCCGTCAGCGTCAGGCCAACCAAGGCCCACGCCGCGAACAGCGACAGGGGCAGGGCAAAGGTAAGCCGCGCGGTAAGCCTCAGGATGGCCGGGGCAAGCCGCAGGGCAAGAAAGGTGGCAAGCCGCAGGGTGCCAAGACCTTCTCGTCTCGTCCGCCCAGGAAAGAAAAGCCCATTGATCCCGATAACCCGTTCGCGGCCGCGCTTATGGGTTTGAAGGAAGGCAACTAAAGCCTGATGACCGAGGCCCGGCTTCGGATCGATAAATGGCTGTGGCAGGCTCGGTTCTTCAAGACCCGAAGCCTGTCCGCCAAACAGGTCAGTGGCGGCCATGTCCGTGTCAACGGAAACCGGATCCTGAAACCGGCGCAGCCTGTGGCCCCCGGTGATGTTCTGACCTTCCCTCAGGGGCGGATTGTGCGCGTTGTGCGTATCGAAAAACTGGGTGATCGGCGTGGTCCGGCAACCGAGGCGCAGACACTATATACCGATTTGACCGAAAAGCAGGACACGCAGCCGCGAAATCCAGGGTTTGAGGGAAAAGGTCGTCCCACCAAGAAGGATCGGCGTCTACTTGATCTTTCTCGCAATCAAGATAGCTGAACATATCTTGAAGCTGACGCCATACTGATTTAGCTAGACGCCCAAACCGCAAACGGGAAACTCACCATGACCTATGTTGTCACTGAAAACTGCATCGCCTGCAAATACACCGACTGTGTCGAAGTGTGTCCGGTGGATTGTTTCTACGAAGGTGAGAATACACTGGTCATCCATCCCGATGAATGCATCGACTGCGGTGTTTGCGAACCGGAATGTCCCGCTGATGCGATCCGTCCGGATACTGAGCCGGGCATGGATCAATGGGTCGAGTTTAATCGTAAGTTCTCTGAGCAGTGGCCGGTGATCGTGACCAAGAAAGACCCGCTGCCCGACGCAGAAGAGCGTGATGGCGAAGAGGGTAAGATGGAGAAATACTTCTCTGAGGCCCCCGGCGAAGGCGGCTAAGCGATTCGCGCTCTGAACTTGTCAGTTCAGCAGTGGGATGGCGCCTTATCTATCTGTTTCTTAACATCTTTCTTTCATGTGGAAAGGGGCAGCCTTTCGAGTGTCTCAATTTTGTGATATACTCGGAAATTGAACGTTGATTGAGATGGGGATGACTCCGTAAGTATGCTCGCTTTGGAGTTCTGATTAGTTGAAAACACAGCAACCTGACCGGGCCGTACTGGCACGGGGTGGGTCGTTTTGTTGTCTGTCCCGCGCTCTCGTAACCAAGGAAGAACCTGTATGTCTAAGTCGAAGAAGCTTGAGTTTCGCCCCAACGACTATGTTGTTTACCCGGCCCATGGTGTCGGTCAGATCATTTCGATCGAAGAGCAGGAAGTTGCCGGATACTCGCTCGAGCTGTTCGTCATTTCCTTTGAGAAAGACAAAATGACCCTGCGCGTGCCGACCAACAAAGCGACCGAGTCTGGTCTGCGATCGCTCAGCTCGCCGGATGTCATCAGCCAGGCGATGAAAACGCTGAAGGGCAAGGCCAAGGTCAAGCGTGCCATGTGGTCCCGCCGGGCACAGGAATATGAACAAAAGATCAACTCGGGTGATCTGATCTCGATTGCCGAAGTTGTCCGCGATCTACACCGCACCGATGATCAGCGCGAACAGAGCTATTCCGAACGTCAGCTTTATGAAGCCGCGCTTGAGCGTCTGACCCGCGAAGTCGCGGCAGTATCCGGCGCAGGCGAAGTGTCTGCGGCAAGGCAGGTGGATGAGGTTCTGACCTCGCGCGCGGCAGCGGCGGCCTGAACCTGCTGAAATCAAAATTTTAGGGCCATCCCCGCAAGGAGGTGGCCTTTTTATATTGCAGTCACCAGATGAAATCGGGGCCACTAAACCTGCGTAGCTACGGCCATAAGAAACCCTATCTCGGCCAGTTGTTGAGTGGCGCCCAGTATATCACCGGTCTGACCCTCGATCTTGGCCTTGGCTAGCATCGCCATTGCCACCGCAGACAAAGCGGCAATCAGCGTAGGGAAAACCACCTGCAACCCGATCATTGGCAGAGTGAGCAGCAGCGCCATGGCCCCGCCGAGTATCACCGCGGTCGATCCGGGTGCGCCCACTGAATGGCTAAGGCCTGATTGGCGGGCATTTGGAAGGACGGACATAACAACAGGCATCATAGCCCGCGAAACGATGCATGCGGCCAATATGGTGGTAAAACCCGCATTCGAAAGGATCGCAGTAATCAACGACACGCGCAGCAATTGCGAAGAAATCAGGGCAAGGACGCCATAGGTGCCGATGTGGCTGTCCTTCATAATCTCTAGCCGCCGTTCAGGAGTGAAGCCGCCCCACAGCCCGTCGGCGGTATCTGCAAGCCCATCCTCGTGCATCGCGCCGGTGGCGATGGTCAGGACAAGAACGACAAGTATGGCACACGCTATCGACGGCAGCCCCATAGCCGTCGCCATCCATCCCACGGCACAGGCCAACAGGCCGACAACAAGCCCCGCCAATGGAAAGGCCCAAACGGCGCTGGCCTGACGCGAGAACACTCTGTCAGGCAGCCGCGGCACGGGCAAACGCGTCAACAGGACCAAAGCCAGCGGAATATCCCAGGCAGAAATGAGCTTGGTGTCGTTTTTTAGCACTCCTGCGCCTTTCAGGGTCTTGTCGGTTTGATCGCTTCGGTTAAACACGCAGGACCACTCTGATGCAACGAGGCTTTGGATGCTGCCCGAAATTAACAATCTGAATTCTTTCCGCGAAGCTGTCCGGCAAGCCTCCGGGCCCGATGATGCCGCTGCGCAAGGGGCGACTGACCGTAATGGGCAGCTGACCAAACCTCCGGGCGCGCTTGGTCGGTTGGAAGACCTGGCAATCTGGTATGCAGGCTGGCGCGGGGATGCCCGCCCGCAGATCACCTCGCCGCAGGTTATCGTGTTTGCCGGAAACCACGGTGTCACAGCACAGGGTGTTTCGGCCTTTCCGCCGGAAGTGACCGTGCAGATGGTGTTGAACTTTGAACATGGCGGGGCGGCCATCAACCAGCTGGCCGAGGCGGCTGGGGCAACGATGGATGTCCACGCGCTGGAGCTTGAACGACCGACCGCGGATTTCACATCAGGTCCAGCTATGTCAGAGGACGACCTGTTGCAGGCGCTGCGCACCGGGTGGACTGCGGTCAGACCAGACGCCGATCTTCTTGTTGTTGGTGAAATGGGTATCGGCAACACGACCCCCGCAGCGGCGATTGCTTGCGCCTTGTTCGGAGGTGAGGCGGGCGATTGGACTGGTCGCGGAACAGGTGTCGATGATGCGGGATTGGCAAACAAAACCCGTGTGGTGGCCGAAGGTGTTACGCTACATGGCGGTTCGGGCGATGGGCTAGAGATTCTGCGCCGTCTGGGCGGACGCGAGATCGCCGCTATGGCCGGAGCCATTGCCGCCGCACGCGCGCTGCACATTCCGGTTATTCTGGATGGCTTTATCTGCTCAGCGGCCGCCGCGTGCCTGTCTGACCTTTCAGAGCGCGCGCTGGATCACACGATCGCCGGGCACCAGAGCGCGGAAGGTGCGCATGGCGCTGTGTTGGCCAAGCTCGGAAAAGAGCCTTTGCTGAAGCTGGGGCTGCGACTGGGTGAGGGCTCTGGCGGGGCGCTGGCGATCAATATCCTCAAAAGCGCTGTTGCCTGTCATTCCGGCATGGCGACCTTTGCCGAAGCTGGCGTCTCGGACGGTTGATCCGCGCGGCCTGACCGTCAGTTGAAGGTCAGGCCGATTTTTTGTCGTTTTCTTCCGCCAATTCCAGCAGTTCGGTCTCAAGGTCTTTTTCCAGCTGCTGCGCGCGCTCGATGTATTTCTTGTTCTCGGCGGTGGGCAAGCCGGGAATCCACAGTTCGGCCAGTTCCCGAACCGACATGCGATCATGGTGGTAGAAAGTCTGTTCGGCCTGCGCTGCCTCGTATTCGCTGAGACCCACATTCTCGAGCACATATCGCCCGGCCCGTAATGAGCCATCGAATGTCTCGCGCACAATGTCGTTCGCGCCGGCTTGATACAGCTCGTACACATGGGTCCGATCCCGTGCCCGCGCGACGATGTGTAGGTCTGGGCGCTGGCGGCGCGCATAGCCGACAAGACGCGTCACCTTCTTGCGATCATCCATCGCAGCCACCAGAACAGATGCTTTTTCAAGGCCGGCCGCGCGCAACAGTTCCGGTCGGGTCGGATCCCCCAGGAACCCTTTTACGCCAAAGCGACGCATCAGCTGGATGGTTTCGATGTTATGGTCAAGAACGATGGTTTTGAACCCGCTTGCCTGCACCAGACGATTGACGATCTGACCAAATCGCCCGATCCCGGCGATGATGACCGGGCCTTTCTCGTCGATCTCATCCGGTTCGGGTGCCGGTGTGCCATCCCCCATCCGGCGCGAGAGAAGATCATAAATGATGAACAAAAGCGGCGTGATCAGCATGGTCAGCGCAATGATCATCAGAAGTTTTTGTGACAGATCCCCTGGAATCACATTCTGCTGGGTCGAAAACGCCAGCAGGACAAAGCCGAACTCACCCGCTTGCGCCAGCCCCAGTGTAAACAGCCAGTGATCGCGCCCGCGCAGTTTAAAGGCGCGGCCAACCAGGAACAGAATGATCCCTTTGACCAAGATTACCAACAGGGCCAGTCCGATCAGGTCGAAGGGGTCGTCAAAGAAATAGGCGACATCGATGCCTGCGCCAACGGTGATGAAAAACAGACCAAGGAAAAGGCCTTTGAACGGCTCTAGGTCGCTCTCCATTTCATGCCGGAACTCGGAACTGGCCAGCACCACACCTGCAAGAAACGCGCCCAGAGCGGGTGACAGGCCAACCAGCGTCATCAGGAAGGAAATGCCAACCACAATCATCAACGCCAGCGCCGTATACATCTCGCGGAGGCGGGTCGCATGAATAAAGCGGAACAAGGGCCTGGTCAGGTACACTCCGGCAAGAATGACGAAACCGATCGCGGCAATGGTGACAAGCGTTACCGCCCACCCTGGCAACCCCTCGACCAATGACAAGCTATGATGCGCCGCGCCGTGGTGCCCCGAGGATATGCGGTTGATAGATCCGTCATTTGCAATCTGGGGAATGGCAGGCAGAGCCAGCAGTGGAAGCAGTGCCAGGATTGGTATGACTGCGATGTCCTGAGTCAGCAGTACTGAAAAGGTCGCCCGTCCTCCATTCGTTTTCATCAAGCCCTTTTCCGACAGGGTCTGCAAAACAATCGCAGTTGATGACAGGGAAAGCGTCAACCCCACTGCCAGGGCTACGGACCACGGATGATTTGCATACATGGCGACACTGGCGATCACTGCGGTCGATAAAAGCACCTGGAGGCCGCCAAGCCCCAAAAGCCTGTCCCGCATATCCCAAAGAGCGCGCGGTTCCAGTTCAAGTCCGATCAGGAACAGCATCATGACTACGCCGAATTCAGCCACATGCTGCAGGTTTTCCGTTTCCGCACCCACCAATCCGAACAACGGCCCTATGACAAGGCCCGCGGCCAGATATCCCAGTACAGAGCCCAGTCCCAGACGCGCCGAAAGCGGCACGGCGATCACAGCCGCAGCCAGATAGATCGTCGCCTGGTAAAGGAAGTTGTCCATGATCGTCCTTTCAATGCGCTCAGGTGGGCAGGGGGGCGTCGCGTTTGAGCTGATCCATAACGATTTGGCTTTGTATCCGAGCCACTGCAGGATGTGGAAGGATTACCTGATGAAGCAAGCGATTAAGCGCGGATAGATCGTCGCAATAGACATGTAGTAAATAATCGGCCTCACCTGTCATTGTCCATGCGCTGGTGATTTCGGCGCGTGTTTCGACCATACGGGCAAAGCCTTCAGATTGCTCGGGGCCGTGCGTACTCAGATGAACCTGAACAAAACCCTGCACCTGCAACCCTAACTTTAGAGGATCGAGGCGTGCGACATAGCTGGTGATATACCCTTCAGCTTCCAGCCGTTGGCGCCGGCGACCAGCCTGACTGGGCGACAGGTTCAACATCTCTCCAAGTTGATGTGCTGTTAGGTGGGCGTTTTTCTGCAGCGCTGACAGCAGGCGCGTATCAGTGGAATCAAGCATATGCGGAAAAACTCCGTGATTGGCCAATCTTATGCGCAAATTACGCGCGCCCTTTTAAGTTATTGAAAAACTATGCGCGAAAAAAGTGCCGATTAAGACGTATTTTGAAATCAGCAAATAAATTCCTGTATTAACGGAGACGCGCCATGGGTCCTTTCCCTCACAACGCCCCGAAATCAATCATATCGGATGAAAACCCCGCCGGAACCGATGGGTTCGAGTTTGTCGAGTTCGCACATCCCGAGCCGCAAGAGCTGCGCGATCTGTTCGCAAAGATGGGATTCGCGCTGGTAGGTCACCACAAGGACGAGCCTGCGATTGAGTTGTGGCAACAGGGTGATGTGACTTACATCCTGAATGCAGATCCCGACAGCTATTCTGCCCGGTTCGTGGGCGAGCATGGCCCTTGTGCTCCGGCGATGGGATGGCGCGTCGTGGATGCGCAGAAAGCCTATGAGCACGCTGTAGCGAAAGGGGCTGAACCTTATGACGCGGCAGACAAGACACTGAATGTGCCTGCAATCAAGGGGATTGGCGGATCGTTGATCTATTTCATTGATCAATATTACGAAACATCGCCCTATAATCAGGAATTCACATGGACCGAACAGTCCAAGCCCCGGGGGGATGGGTTCTATTATCTCGATCACCTGACCCACAATGTTTACAAGGGCAATATGGACAAGTGGTTCAAGTTCTATGGTGATTTGTTCAACTTCCGTGAAATCCGTTTTTTTGACATTCAGGGCAAATTCACCGGTCTTTTTAGCCGCGCGCTGACGTCTCCATGCGGGCGTATCCGCATTCCGATCAACGAAGATCGCGGCGAAACCGGGCAGATCGTTTCCTACTTGAAGAAATACAAGGGCGAGGGCATCCAGCATATCGCTGTGGGCAGCGAGGATATCTATGCCTCGACCGATGCGATTGCCGAAAAGGGGCTGAAGTTCATGCCCGGCCCGAACGAAGCCTATTATGAGTTGTCTAAAACCCGCGTGGTCGATCATGAAGAGCCGTTGGACCGGATGATGAAGCACGGTATTCTGATTGATGGAGAGGGCGTTCTGGACGGTGGTGAGACCCGGATTCTGCTGCAAATCTTCTCGAAAACGGTCATCGGACCGATTTTCTTCGAGTTCATTCAGCGCAAAGGCGACGATGGGTTTGGCGAGGGTAACTTTAAGGCGCTGTTCGAATCCATCGAGCGAGAGCAGATTGAAAGTGGAGAAATTTCAGCAGCTTGATGCAAGAAGGTAATCCTGCGTGGTGACCCGCGCAGGCCGCCTCTTAACCACGTGGCATCTTGAGAACTACGTTTCGCCCGCGTTTCTGATAGCGCAATTCATTGTCGCTGATAGCAATGACATTGCCGCCGTCAAGCCTGTCCCCGATCTTGAGCTTTTTGTACCTGCCGCTGGGCAGCCGAACCAATGCGCGGCGATTGGTTGGGCTGCCGTAAACCCCGATCAGGTTCAGTTTCCGCAGGTTGATTGCATTGTCGATTGTGGCCTGCCGTGCAACCGAAGCCGAGGATGGGATTTTGGGCGCTGTGGTTTTGGGCTGGAACGTTCCGACCTCATTGTTGAGCTGTTCAATTCCAGCTGCCGAACCCAAAGTCGCAGTACCTGCACTGGCCTGCCGGGTCAGTCCGGCCGGTCGGAGTTTGGGGCGCGGCACCCTCATTTCCGCAAGGGGCTCAGTCGATTCCGGGGGCGGCGGGGCACGCAACAGGGATTCCGGGCGCGGTTTCGGGCGAATTCCAGACAATTCCTTCAATGTACGCCCTTGAAGCCGCTGCCGTTCAAAATTTTCGGCCAGGTTCTCGGGCCTTGGTTTCGGTCGCAATGTCGCCAGCCTGTTGTCGACCACTTCCTCAACAGGTGCCTTTTCCAGCCGGACCAAAGCCGATGGAGGGGGAGTTTTAGAAGGTGTTCCCAAATAGACAACCACTCCGTCCGGGTTCAAGACGCCTTCTTTGGTTGGTATTACCAGCCCGCGCTCATCAAGGTTGAACCTAGCCCCGGCAGCGGTTGAAAGTGGTTCGAAATCAAATGGCAGGTCGGTGTCGTATGTGTGTACTGGCGGCAATGCGATTGCATCACGCGACAGATTCGAGTCGTCTTTGGATGCCAGATACAGCTCAATTTGCGGATCCTGCGCTGGCGCTATCAAAAGGCCCGGTGACGTGATTTCGATCTCCGGCTGTGTCGGAACTAACTGAGGTTCAGGCTCAAGCTCGATTTCGTCTACCAACGCGGGCGCAACGTTCAGCGCCTCAAGAATGGCCTGGTCGGTTGCAGACAGCTCGGGCTCTGATTCAGAGGTCGGTGCCATTTCTGGCTCTGCGGTCTCAGGCACTGTGACTTCGGCCTGTGCTGCGGGTGTCTCTGCAGGCTCGACAGGTCCAGAACTCGGTTCGGGTTGGGATATTGTTTCGTCCAGCAGGGCCAGTTCTGAATCGGCAGGGGCAGGGCTGTCTTCTCCGAAAAGGCTCCATATGCCACCGGCCACCAACATCAAAGCCACCGCCGCTGCAATTCGCACTGATGGCAGAGAGGCCCAGTTAGGTGCGGCCACTTTTTGGACAGGCCAAAAGCTGGTCGGAGCGGTAGAATCGGCGATCGCGTGAACAACCGGACTATCCTGCGCGGGGTCTGTGGCGATCACTTTGGGCGCGTTTGTCGTCGCAGGCGCGTCCCCAAGCGGGAAAAACGGTTCGGTCGGAAAGTCATCCGTTTCATATGCAGCGCTGAACGCGACCGGAACGAATCCGTATCCCAGCACAAACCCCCGAGCTTCCTCCAGTGTATCGCGTGGAACGACGGCGACGCATGTGGTCGCCCCGTCATCTGCCGTGACATATACCAGCTCTGTCAGGTCATAAGGGGTGGCATCGGATACAGCGTTTTGCACAGCCTGTTCGGTGTCTTCGAAGGATGATCCGGCGGTATCGAATTTGATGAATTTGACCTGATCCCTTGGGATGACGACCTTGCAACTCAGGTCATTTTCAAGCGCAAACCCCTTGTCCCGAAGCACTTTCAACTGCTCTTCCAAGTTGGAGGCATCCAACGACACCTCACCTATGGCGAACCAGTCGCCATCGGAATTGTGATGCAAAGAAATTCCGGTTGTAGAAATGGACAGCGCAAAAGCGGGTTTCATAATCCGGAAGAACCATAATTGTCAGTTGCAATGCAAACGATGCCTCGTCCGCAGACCGACATTAAAGCAGGATCTCGCCGAGGGAAAGAAAAAGCCTGCGTCTCCTCTTGCCCCGTGACCCGGTGCAGCCCCATGTTGAAATCAGGATAATTGGAGGGAAGATATTGAAGAAAATCGCTTTTCTGGCCGCTGTGCTGGCCATGACGTCGGTAGGGATGGCAACTGCGGAAGAACGTCGCATCATTGTTGATGCGGTAGGCATGGTGCATGCGGCCCCGGATATGGCCACCATTACCCTGGGTGTAACAAACGAAGATGCACAGGCATCAAATGCGATGCAGGCGACTTCGGACGCGGTGACCAAAATTCTGACTCGACTGGATGAGATGGGGATCGAAACCCGTGATGTGCAAACACGTGATCTGTCTTTGTCGCCGGTATGGTCTGGGCGGAACAGTTCTAGCGGAGAGCGGCCCGAGATTTCCGGCTTTGTCGCATCCAACAGCGTCGTGGTGCGTGTTCGCGATCTGTCGCAGTTGGGTACCATCATGGATGCGGTCATTGACGACGGGGCCAACAATTTCGGCGGGCTGAGTTTCGGAATTCAGGATTCTGCACCGCTCGAGGCACAGGCGCGGGCCAAAGCTGTCGGTGAGGCGCGGGCAAAGGCCAACCAACTGGCACAGGCGGCCGAAGTCACGCTGGGTCCGGTTCAGATGATCCGCGAACAGGCCGGAGGGTTCAATCCCATGCCTCAAATGCGTGCAATGAACATGGCGGCTGAGGGCGGCGTTCCGGTTTCCGGGGGCGAAATTTCGGTCTCGGTCAACGTGTCGATGGAATTTCTGATTTCCGACTAGGATGTGTCGCTGGTTCGGGCCATCAGGGATTGCCGCTGCTGGCCCGACTGATCAAAATTATCTGGTGAAAGCCAGGCATTGAAAGCAGAGCGGATGCGCGGCCATTCTGTATCGAGGATCGAGTACCAGGCCGTATCGCGGTTGCGCCCCTTATAATGGGTGGCCTGCCGAAAGATGCCCTCGAAGGTAAAGCCCAGCCTTTGGGCCGCGCTGCAGGACGGGGCATTCAGCGCGTCACATTTCCATTCATAACGGCGATATCCCAGTTCATCGAACACGCGGCGCATCATCAGGTACATCGTCTCGGTGGATTTCGGGCTGCGTTGCAATAGCGGTGAGAAATGGATGTGCCCAACCTCGACCACACCGGCCGCAGGTTCTATCCGCAGGAACGAGGCCATGCCAATCGGGGTGCCATCACCGTCTAGCACTGTGTGGAACATGGGATCGGCATCCATACAGGACGCGCGGGTCCAGGCGGCGAAATCTTCTTCGCTGTCGAATGGGCCATAGGGCAGATAAGTCCAGTTCCGCCCATCAGTGTCATTGGCAAACGCCCGGTGCAGACCGGGCGCATGCCTGTTCACATCAAGGGGCACGACCGAGCAATAGCGGCCTTCCATCGGCGTATATGGCGGCGTCGGGCGCGGAAAACTGCCCGAAACCGGCCGGCCGACGGGTTGGCCAAGATCGTTGGTATCGTGCCCAGCCATTTGTCAGGCCGTCGCCTTGGCCAGCGCCTGATCCAGATCGGCAATCAGATCGTTGGCGTCTTCGATGCCAATGGAAACCCGAACAACGCCGGGACCGGCGCCTGCGGCCTCTTGCTGTTCCGGGGTCAGCTGACGGTGGGTGGTCGAGGCCGAATGAATGATCAGCGACCGCGCATCGCCCAGGTTGGCCACATGGCTGAAGATCTCCAGCGCGTTCACCAGTTTGACACAGGCGTCATAGCCGCCTTTGACCGCAAACGTGAATAGCGCACCGGCCCCTTTGGGGTAATGCGTCTTGACCCTGTCGTGATAGGGCGAGGACGGCAAGCCCGCATAGGTCACATATTCCACGCGGTCATCGGCCTCTAGCCAGGCTGCGATCTTTTGCGCGTTCTCTACATGACGCTCCATTCGCAAAGACAGGGTCTCGATCCCCATCAGCGTGTAATGCGCCGCCTGTGGGTTCATCGTCATGCCCAGATCACGCAGGCCGATGGCGATGCCGTGGAATGTGAAGGCCAGCGGACCGAATGTCTCGTGGAATTTCAGCCCGTGATAGGCCGGTTCCGGCTGGCTGAGCGAGGAAAATTTGTCATTCGCGGACCAGTCGAACTTGCCCGAATCCACGATACAGCCGCCGGTGACAGTGCCGTTGCCGGTCAGGTATTTGGTGGTTGAATGCACAACCAGCGTCGCGCCGTGCTCAATCGGGCGGCACAGATAGGGTGTGGCCGAGGTGTTGTCGACGATCAGCGGAATGCCGGCGCCATCCGTCACATCCGCCAGTGCGCGGATATCGGTGACATAGCCGCCCGGGTTGGCGATGGATTCGCAGAACACCGCTCGTGTATTTTCGTCGATCGCGTCCTTCACAGCATCCAGATCGTCAGTATCCACAAACTTGGCAGACCAGCCGAACCGTTTGATCGTCTGGCTAAACTGAGTGATCGTGCCGCCATACAGCCGGGTCGAGGCCACCACGTTGCAGCCAGGTCCCATCAGCGGGAACAGTGCCATGATTTGGGCGGCATGACCGGACGAGCAGCAAACTGCTCCAACGCCACCCTCAAGCGTTGCCACGCGTTCTTGCAGAACCGCCACGGTGGGATTGGTCAGGCGGGAATAGATAAAGCCGACTTCCTGCAGGTTGAACAGAGCCGCCGCGTGGTCTGCATCGCGAAACACATATGCCGTTGTTTGATAAATCGGCGTCTGACGCGCACCTGTTGCCGGGTCAGGGCGTGCGCCTGCGTGAATTTGAAGCGTGTCGAAACCGTAGGTGGGGCCGTCAGACATGGTGAAAATCTCCTGTTGGGCTATGTGTTGCAGAATCTCTAGGCGATTGGACGCGTGCGCACAACATTGCTGTCAGCGCATCCATAGACCTTTGCTTTTGATCTTGTTGCGAATGACCTGCTCGCGCTGAGGCAGGTTTTCGCGATCGAACATCTCGCGTATTTTGTGCCCTTTGCGCTGGAGCACCAGTTTCTTTATTGGGTCATAGCCCTTGAGCACTTTCTTGAACTTGTTGGGCGCAACCACGGTTTCCAGAACCTCGATCACATGGTCGCTTTCGCGGGCATACAGCAGAGGAAACAGACGGTAGTGGCACGTGACCGACCCGTCCAGCAGGCCAGTGGGCAGTGCGTCGCGGCCGCCGCCAAGGGCATGGATAATCAGCGGTAATGCGACCTGATCCAGCCATGGGTCCAGTGTTTGGCCCGCGAGTTCCGGGATATCCTCATCCCGGATGGTACAGGCATATTCCAGGAACCGTTCGCCGAACTGGCGTGGGCATCTGTAAAAGAAATAACCCGCATTGAAATACAGGTAGCGCCGCCAGTATTCGGCTGGTTGGGCCTTGTCCAATGAGCTGTCGAAATCCAGTTCGAACCGCTCATACAGGGCGCGCCAGATACCGTCATACCCCGGACCATACAGGGTCGGGCGCGGCCATGTTCCCTCGACTTTCAGCGAGGCACCGGGGCGGTCAAAATCGAAGGGCACACTATTCAGGTCTCCGGTGACAAGCGTATCGCTGTCGAAAAAGACAAACGGTTCCCCCTCGGGCAGGGCCAAGAGCGCCTCGATCTTGTTTCCATAGGGATAGCTTCCACCGAAAGCCCGGTTTTCAAACGGTAGAATTTCGGCCCCAAGCTGATGTAGCGCTTTCAGGACATCCTCATCCTGAATGCTGGGATCCTGTGACCATCGGGCCCCCGGTTGAGGAACGGCTACAAACAGGCGGCCAGCGAAATCGGGACAGCTGTGTCGTAACGAGGCTGCAAACAGCAGTGCCTCGTATTGCAGCCGATTGTTTTGGCCGATGACCACGATATTGAATTTATTGTTGGCGGTCTGCATCGGGCGTCTCTCGGGTTCGTGGCGTTGGGCCAGCACTGCTCGAATTTTGGTTGGGCGTACACTAGGTAGAGACGTGGCACAAAACCAGATGTGATCATAGATCATACATCTGAATTTTGAATTCAGGACTTGCGCAACCATCTAGAGACCAGACCAAACAGGAGAAGCCGCATGAGAGTTAACGCAGATTTCACAAAACGTGTTGCTGTGCATTTCGACCGGAATGACTGGATTGCGTCACCTGCCGCAGGGGTCGAGCGCAAGATGTTGGACCGGATCGGGGAAGAGGTCGCCCGCGCCACCACGATTGTCCGCTTTGCCCCAGGAAGCGCCTTTGCCGCCCATACGCATGATGGAGGAGAGGAGTATCTGGTGCTGGACGGTGTGTTTCAGGACGAGACCGGTGATTTTCCTGCAGGTAGTTATGTGCGCAATCCTCCGACATCTTCCCATACGCCTTCGGCAAAAGAAGGCGCGACGATACTAGTCAAACTGCACCAGTTTGACCCTGAGGACAGGACCGAAATTCGTCGGTCGATTACCGGGGATTCGAATCTTCAGCTTTTCAAGGACGCACGCGAAGATGTTCGCGTATTGAATCTGTCACCTGGCGAAAAGCTGGATCTGGATGCAGTCGATGGGTTGGAGTTGTTTGTCATCGCAGGTTCGGTGCAGGAATCCGACGAAGAATTTTCGGTCTGGGACTGGTTGAGATTACCGCCAGGTGCGCGTTCCACTGCTTTGGCCGGAGCAGAGGGCGCGCGAATTTGGATCAAATCCGGGCACCTGTCACAGATGATCTGAGCGGTTCCGGCCCAAAAAACCAGCAATGCACAGCAAAAAACCGGGTGTTTCGGCCTGGTTATTCATTTTTTGACCATTTGGCAAAATTTACCATTTGATAAAAAATCAGATTGTGCCAAGCTGAGGCCATAACAACATATCTACAGGGAGTAGAGCGATGGCACAGGGCCAGATGGTCCCCGGCATAGTCTCCGGGAGGCTTTCCAGCGATGAGCTGACCTCGAATTTTACGGATCTGCATCCACCACTTGCCCCGCATGAGGCCGCCGTGGCCGCGGATCGGTGCTATTTCTGCTATGACGCGCCGTGTGTGACGGCCTGTCCGACCGACATCGATATTCCGTTGTTCATGCGCCAAATCCAGGCCGGACAACCCGAAGCGGCGGGTGAGACCATCCTTGCCCAGAACATTCTGGGGGGCATGTGCGCCCGTGTATGCCCGACCGAAACTCTGTGTGAGGAAGTCTGCGTACGCGAAACCGCCGAAGGATCGCCAGTCGAGATCGGGCGTTTGCAGCGCTATGCGACCGACAGCGTTATGGCCTCGGACGATCATCCGTTCCAGCGCGCTGCAGTCACCGGCAAAACGGTGGCCGTGATCGGGGCAGGGCCCGCAGGTCTGGCCTGCGCGCATCGGCTGGCGATGCTGGGGCATAACGTGGTCATTCACGAAAGACGCCCCAAACCGGGCGGTCTGAATGAATATGGAATCGCTGCCTATAAATCGACCAATGATTTCGCTCAGGCTGAGATCGATTGGTTGCTGAGGATCGGTGGCATCACCATTGAGACCGGATCGGTTCTGGGCGAGGGCCTGTCGCTGGATGGCCTTGTTGACAACTATGATGCGGTTTTCCTGTCCATCGGTCTGACAGGTGTGAATGCATTGCGGGCGGGCGGCGAGGATCTGACCGGCGTGCGCGACGCGGTCGACTTTATCTCGGATGTACGTCAGGCGGCCGATCTGGCTGAGCTGCCCGTTGGGCGGAATGTCGTCGTCATCGGAGGCGGCATGACCGCGGTTGACGCAGCTGTAAAGTCGAAATTGCTGGGCGCGGAAAACGTCACCATCGCCTACCGGCGCGGACGCGAGGCGATGGGTGCCAGCCGCTATGAGCAGGATCTGGCCGCATCGCACGGCGTCAGGATCATGACCAATGTTCAGCCCGTAGCCGTACACGGCAACGGGGCAGCCGCCGAGATCGAATTGGAGTATACTGCCAGCCATGACGGTCAGTTGAAGGGCACCGGCGAGAAAACCCGCCTGCCTGCCGATCAGGTGCTGAAGGCAATAGGTCAGACGCTGGAAGGAGCGCCCGAAGGGCTGACGTTGGACGGGAACAAGATCGCCGTCACGGGCGCCGGGCGCACATCGGTACAAGCGGTCTGGGCCGGAGGCGACTGCGCCGCAGGCGGGGATGACCTGACCGTGACCGCAGTGGCCGAGGGGCGCGATGCCGCGATGGATATCCACGCAAGTCTGATTGCGTGAAACTCAATGATCAAGATGCCTGCAAGCATCAGGGAGGCCGGATAAATGGCTGATTTGAAATCGAACTTTCTGGGAATTGAAAGCCCCAACCCATATTGGCTGGCATCTGCGCCGCCGACGGACAAGGAATATAACGTCCGCCGTGCCTTTGAGGCCGGATGGGGGGGGGTCGTGTGGAAAACACTCGGGTCCGAAGGTCCACCGGTCGTCAATGTTAATGGCCCGCGGTATGGGGCGATCTACGGCGCAGACCGTCGGTTGTTGGGTCTGAACAACATCGAGCTGATTACAGACCGCCCATTAGAGGTAAACCTTGAAGAAATGGCGCGGGTTAAGTCTGATTATCCAGATCGCGCCCTGATCGCCTCGATCATGGTGCCGTGCGAGGAAGAAGCCTGGAAGGCTATCCTGCCGCGTGTTGCCGAAACCGGTGCCGACGGGATCGAACTGAACTTTGGCTGTCCACACGGAATGAGCGAGCGCGGGATGGGGGCGGCCGTAGGGCAGGTGCCGGAATATATCGAGATGGTGACGCGCTGGTGCAAGAAATACTATGACCGACCGGTCATCGTGAAACTGACGCCGAATATCACTGATATCCGCAAGCCGGCAGAAGCCGCAAAGAATGGTGGTGCGGATGCGGTATCGCTGATCAACACGATTAACTCGATTACCAGTGTCAATCTGGATAGCTTCAGCCCTGAACCCTCGATTGACGGCAAAGGCAGCCACGGCGGCTATTGTGGCCCTGCGGTGAAACCGATTGCCCTGTCGATGGTGTCCGAGATTTCGCGTGGACAGGCAACGAACGGAATGCCGATCTCGGGTATTGGCGGTGTGACTACCTGGCGCGATGCAGCAGAGTTTATGGCATTGGGTTGCGGCAATGTTCAGGTCTGCACGGCGGCGATGACCTATGGGTTCAAGATCATTGACGAACTGACGGCGGGTCTGTCGAAATGGATGGATGAAAAAGGGTATCAGGACGTCTCGGAAATTGTCGGTCTTGCGGTTCCGAACGTGACCGACTGGCAATATCTGAACCTGAATTATGTCGCCAAAGCCAAGATTGATCAGGATCAGTGCATCAAGTGTGGTCGTTGCTATGCCGCCTGCGAAGACACCAGCCACCAGGCCATTTCAATGTCCGAAGAGCGCGTGTTCGAGGTTATGGATGACGAATGTGTGGCCTGTAACCTGTGCGTGGATGTGTGCCCGGTCGAGGGATGTATTTCCATGGTGCCGATGGACGCTGGCGAAATCGACCCGCGCACGGGACAGGAAGTGCAGCCCGAATATAGCAACTGGACAACCCATCCCAACAATCCAATGGCGAAAGCCGCCGAGTAGTCCAAGAAAATTCGTCGAATCTTCTTAGAACAGGATGTCGATGGGGGGCGTTGTGGCAGTTTGCGACATATTGGGTGGCGGTGCGGATCAGATGATATCCGCGCCTCCTCACTTAGTCTTGGAACGCCTTATGTCCCACTTCTCGCTCTACCCACCCAACGAAAGCCTTACCACGGCACGTGTGTGTGGACAGGGAAGAAAAGAGTAGCGTCATCCTAGGCTCAGGGTGAGCGGGTTCCGGCTAACGAAAACCTAAGGCGCCAGCAATTTGCGGTAGAGCGTGTCGATAAACGGTTCAGCACCCTCATATGGGTCTTCGTCGCCAAGAATGGCCCGAACCTGGACATCGAAATCCGCATAATGCTGTGTCAAAGCCCAGATGGAGAAAATAAGGTGGTAGGGATGGAGGCGCGCGATTTTACCCTGTTCCATCCAGGCCGTAAGGATTGCGGTCTTCTCATCCATCAAAGTTTTGAGATCATTGGACAATGCATCGTGTATGCGTGGCGCACCCTGGACCAGTTCATTGGCAAACAGACGGCTTTCGCGCGGAAGTTCCCGGCTCATTTGCAGTTTGCGATGGATATAAGCGCGTATCTCTTCCAATGGGTCCCCGTCGGCGTCGAGATCATGGAGGGGGGCCAGCCAAATCTCGAGAAGGCCAGATAGAAGGGCCGTGTGAATCGCTTCTTTTGAGGGGAAATAATACAGAAGATTCGGCTTGCTCAACCCGGCCTCGGCAGCAATCTGGTCGACGGTGGCACCGCGGAAACCGTAGGCAGAAAACACGTTCAAAGCGGCTTCTAGAATTGCAGCGCGGTTTTTTTTCTGAATTCGTGTTGGTGCGCGATCTTTGGACATGTCTTTGCCTGTCTGATTTTTGGGCTCGCAAGTGCGGAATATGCCAAAAATTCCCACCGAGCTCTGCTATTTCTTGACTGATGTCGAACCCGTGATAGCGTGAGTTTGACCAGATGGTCAAATCAAGACACCAAAAGCGAGCAAATCGCAAGCAACAGGGAAGACTAGGATGGCAGCTCCGGCGCAGAACCTCAGGATCAATGGCGACAGGTTGTGGGACAGCCTGATGGAGATGGCCAAGATTGGCCCGGGTGTTGCGGGGGGCAATAATCGTCAGACCCTGACGGATGAAGATGCGGCAGGCCGCGCGCTGTTTCAGAAATGGTGCAAAGAGGCTGGGTGCACCATGGGGCTGGACCAAATGGGCAATATGTTTGCGCATCGAGAGGGCACGGACCCCGAGGCATTGCCGGTCTATGTGGGTTCACATCTGGATACGCAGCCGACAGGCGGCAAATATGACGGTGTTCTGGGTGTATTGGGCGGGTTGGAAATCATCCGCACGCTCAATGATTTGGGAATCAAGACCAAACATCCAATCGTTGCGACCAACTGGACGAATGAAGAAGGCACGCGCTATGCACCTGCGATGCTGTCCTCGGGGGTTTTTGCCGGGATGCATACGCAGGATTGGGCTTATGACCGTGAGGATGCCGATGGTAAGAAGTTCGGAGATGAGCTGAGCCGCATTGGCTGGCGCGGTGACGAAGAGGTTGGTGCCCGAAAGATGCACGCCTTTTTTGAGCTGCATATCGAACAGGGCCCCATTCTTGAGGCCGAGGGGAAGGATATCGGCGTTGTCACCCATGGTCAGGGTCTCAGCTGGACCCAGATTACAGTTACCGGAAAGGACGCCCATACCGGGTCTACGCCGATGCCGATGCGCAAGAATGCCGGATTGGCGATGGCGCGTATCCTTGAAAAGGTTGACGAGATTGCTTGGTCCCATGCGCCCCACGCGGTGGGTGCGGCGGGGCATATTGATGTGTTTCCGAATTCGCGTAACGTGATCCCGGGGAAAGTTGTGTTTACTGTCGATCTCCGTTCGCCCGATCTGGACGTGATCACCGATATGGAAAATCGTCTGCGCGTAGCGGCCGAAGATATCGTGGATGAGATGGGCCTACAGATCGAATTCGAGAAGGTCGGCGGATTTGATCCGGTGCAATTTGATGAAGGCTGCGTGGCAGCCGTGCGCGATGCGGCTGAACGGTTGGGTTATTCTCATACAGATATCATTTCGGGCGCCGGTCATGATGCCTGCTGGATCAACCGGGTTGCACCAACAGCGATGGTGATGTGCCCTTGTGTGGATGGGCTAAGCCATAACGAAGCCGAAGAAATCAGCAAGGATTGGGCTGCCGCCGGGGCGGATGTTCTGTTTCATGCGGTCGTAGAGACGGCTGGAATTGTGGAATAGGGGGCTCTGCCCCCGTCGTCCGTTGGGCGACTCCCCCCGAGGTATTTGTAGCCAGATGAAGCAAGCGGCGCAGACCGCATCAGGGAGATTGATATGAGCACTGTTATCAAGAACGGGACCGTCGTAACCGCGGATTTGTCTTACCATGCGGATGTGAGGGTCGAGCATGGGGTGATCACCGAGATTGGGCCGGGCCTGAAAGGTGACACGGAACTGGATGCGACAGGCTGCTATGTGATGCCTGGCGGGATCGACCCGCATACGCATTTGGAAATGCCGTTCATGGGCACCTATTCCAGCGATGATTTTGAGAGCGGAACCCGGGCGGCATTGGCCGGAGGAACCACGATGGTGGTTGATTTCGCTCTGCCCAACCCAGGTGAAAGCCTGTTGGATGCGCTCAAGCGCTGGGATAACAAGTCGACACGTGCAAATTGCGACTATTCTTTCCACATGGCGGTGACCTGGTGGGGCGAGCAGGTGTTTGATGACCTCAAGACGGTGATCGAGACACGCGGTATCAACACGTTCAAGCATTTCATGGCTTATAAGGGCGCGTTGATGGTCAATGACGATGAAATGTATGCTTCGTTCAAGCGTCTTGCCGAGCTGGGTGGAACGGCCATGGTGCATGCCGAGAATGGCGATGTTGTTGCCGAGCTCAGCGCCAAGCTGTTGGCCGAAGGCAATACAGGCCCCGAGGCACATGCCTATTCCCGCCCGCCGCAGGTCGAGGGCGAAGCGACCAACCGCGCGATCATGATCGCGGATATGGCCGGAGTGCCGCTGTATGTGGTGCACACATCGTGCGAAGAGGCGCATGAGGCCATTCGGCGTGCCAAGATGCAGGGCAAGCGGGTGTGGGGGGAACCTTTGATCCAGCATCTGACCTTGGATGAGAGCGAGTATTTCAACCAGGATTGGGACCACGCGGCGCGGCGGGTCATGAGCCCTCCGTTCCGAAACAAGCAGCATCAGGATAGCCTGTGGAACGGATTACAATCTGGTTCGTTGAGTGTCGTGGCCACCGACCATTGCGCCTTTACGACGGATCAGAAACGCTTTGGCGTGGGGGATTTCACCAAGATCCCGAACGGTACCGGAGGGTTGGAAGACCGGATGCCGATGCTGTGGACTCATGGGGTGAACACTGGTCGGCTGACGCCAAATGAATTTGTGGCAGTCACTTCAACAAATATCGCCAAGATATTGAATTGTTATCCAAAAAAGGGCGCAATTCTTGTAGGTGCCGATGCCGATTTGGTGGTGTGGGATCCTGAGAAAGGCAAGACGATCAGCGCGAAATCTCAGCAATCTTCGATCGACTACAACGTGTTTGAGGGCAAAGAGGTCAAAGGCTTGCCGCGCTTTACTCTGACCCGTGGGCAGGTTGCAGTGCATGACGGAGAGATCAGGACTCAGGAAGGCCATGGCCAATTTGTTGAACGCGAGGCCAATACAACCGTCAACAAGGCGCTGAGTACTTGGAAAGAGCTGACTGCGCCGCGACCGGTGGTACGCACGGGTATTCCAGCAACCGGTGTATGACAGAATATGTGGCAGATATCACGCCTTATTACGGTTTAAGTTCAAGGGGATGGAATGAATATTGAAACCGCTGCACCGCCTGTAATCGAGGCGCGGCAACTGGATCTGACCTTTCAGACCAATGACGGGCCGGTCCACGCGCTGAAGAATGTGAACCTGACCATCGAAAAGGGAGAATTCGTCAGCTTCATCGGACCTTCCGGCTGTGGTAAGACCACCTTTTTGCGGTGCATCGCTGCGTTGGAAACTCCGACTGGCGGGACATTGACCGTCAACAGTATGACCCCGGATGAAGCGCGGCGGAAACGGGCCTATGGTTATGTATTTCAGGCCGCGGGTCTGTACCCTTGGCGCACCATTTCCAAGAACATAAAGCTCCCGCTTGAAATCATGGGGTTTACAGCTGCCGAGCAGGAAGAATGCGTAAACAAGGTTTTGGAACTTGTTGATCTTGAAGGGTTTGGCGGAAAGTTTCCTTGGCAGTTATCGGGTGGAATGCAGCAACGGGCCAGCATTGCACGGGCGCTGGCCTTTGATGCAGATATCCTGCTTATGGACGAACCTTTTGGCGCGTTGGATGAGATTGTCCGCGATCACCTGAACGAGCAGCTTCTGGCACTTTGGGCGCGGACTGAAAAGACCATTGGGTTTGTCACCCATTCCATCCCTGAGGCCGTCTATCTGAGCACCAAGATCGTTGTAATGAGCCCTCGGCCCGGACGGATCACTGACGTGATCGACAGTCCGTTGCCGAAAGAGCGGCCGCTCGATATTCGCGACACGCCGGAATTCATCGAAGTTGCCCATAGGGTGCGAGAAGGGTTGCGCGCGGGGCATTCGGATGAATAGCAGCGGGTTCAAGGCATTCTGGGCTGTATTGACGGTACTGGCCGTCATAGTAGCCTTTTGGTACGCCGCTTGTATTCCGATGAATATCAAAGGCGTTCTGACCGAACAAGAACGGGCCGGCGCAACTGTTCAGCCACCTTCGGCAAAAGATCGTCGCGATCTGTCCGAATTCAGCCTGGTTCTGGACAATAGCTTTGCCATTCCAGCCACGTGGGAACAGGATCGTCCGCGGTTGCCCGCTCCGCATCAGGTGGCCGTTGAGATATGGAAGACAACAGTTCAGAAGAAAATCACCTCAAAGCGCTCGCTGGTTTATCACGGCTGGGTGACGCTGAGTGCGACGATACTGGGTTTTGCCATTGGCACCGGTCTGGGAATTCTGCTGGCTGTTGGGATCGTACATAGCCGGGTCATGGACCTGTCGGTCATGCCCTGGGCGATAGTCAGCCAGACCATCCCGATCATCGCTCTGGCCCCGATGATCATTGTGGTCCTATATTCCGTTGGCGTGCAGGGGATTATCCCCAAGGCGGTCATATCGGCCTATCTCAGCTTTTTTCCTGTCGTGGTCGGCATGGTCAAAGGTTTGCGCAGCCCTGATGCGATGCAACTGGATTTGCTGCGTACCTATAGCGCGAGCCACGCGCAGGGGTTCTGGAAGCTGCGTTTGCCGGCCTCGATGCCGTATCTGTTCACATCGCTGAAGATAGGCATTGCGGCTTCATTGGTAGGGGCCATCGTGGGGGAATTGCCCACCGGGGCAGTTGCGGGACTGGGCGCGCGCCTGCTGGCAGGCAGCTATTATGGTCAGACCGTGCAAATCTGGTCGGCCCTGTTTGCGGCGGCGATTCTGGCGGCCTGTCTTGTGGGGCTTCTGGGGCTGATTGAAAAGTCGGTCCTGAAACGGATGGGGATTGCGCAATGATACCAATTCTGGGCGCACTCGGTGTGTGGCTGTTGGGATGGTGGTTGAACAGCCGCTTGGCCAGCGGGCCTTATGCTGATACGCGGATGGTCCGGTTTCTGGCTCCGCTGATCTTTGGTCTGACTATCATCGTCATCTGGGAGCTTTTAGTGCGCGGCCTTGAGGTGTCTTTGGTCATTCTGCCCGCTCCATCGGTTATCTGGATTCGGTTCTGGGACAGTTTGCCAACGCTTTGGATGGATTTCGTGCAAACCATCATCAAGGGTGCGCTGAGCGGTTACATCATCGGCTGTGGAGCCGCCTTCCTGATGGCGATTGCAGTGGACCGGTGGGATTTTCTGCGCCTTGGGCTTTTGCCCGTGGGCAACTTCGTGGCCGCTCTGCCGATTGTTGGCACCGCGCCGATTCTGGTCATGTGGTTCGGGTTCGACTGGCACTCCAAAGCGGCGGTGGTTGTCGTGATGGTCTTTTTCCCAATGCTGGTGAACACCGTCGCCGGGCTGCGCGAGGCGACAGCAATGCAGCGCGACCTGATGGAGACCTATGCCGCCACCTATTGGCAAAGCTTTCTGAAGCTGCGCTTGCCTGCCGCGATGCCATTTGTTTTCAATGGTCTCAAGATATCCACCACCCTTGCATTGATCGGCGCTATCGTGGCCGAGTTCTTTGGCTCACCGACGCTTGGCATGGGGTTTCGGATATCAACCAGCGTGGGGCAGCTCTCACTGGATATGGTCTGGGCCGAGATCGTAGTGGCGGCTTTGGCCGGGACATCGTTTTATGGTCTGGTGGCCATGATCGAAAAGGCGGTGACCTTCTGGCACCCATCGCAGCGCGGATAAAAATTCAACAGACCCCAAAAATGAAAAATGGGGCGCCAACTGAAACTAGGAGATGTGAAGATGAAAAAGATACTCAGCGGGGCGGTTGCCGCCTTTAGCCTGGCCGCCAGTGCAGCCTGGTCAGCGGATGAGGTGACATTGCAGTTGAAATGGGTCACGCAAGCTCAGTTCGCAGGTTATTACGTGGCCAAAGACAAAGGGTTCTACGAAGAAGAAGGTCTTGATGTCACCATTCTGCCAGGCGGCCCGGACATAGCGCCGACACAGGTCATTGCCGGTGGCGGCGCTGACGTGACGGTCGAGTGGATGCCAGCTGCGTTGGCCGCGCGCGAAAAGGGCCTGCCGCTGGTGAATATTGCCCAGCCTTTCAAAAGCTCGGGTATGATGCTGACCTGCTGGAAAGATGCCGGTATTTCCGCACCAGAAGACCTTAAGAACCGGACACTGGGCGTCTGGTTCTTTGGCAACGAATTCCCCTTCATGAGCTGGATGAGCCAGCTGGGCATTGATACCGGTGGAAAGAGCGAAAATGGCGTCGAGGTTTTGAAGCAGGGCTTTAATGTCGACCCGCTGCTGCAGCGTCAGGCTGATTGCATCAGCACCATGACCTATAACGAATACTGGCAGGTCATAGATTCCGGCGTCAGCCCCGACGAACTGGTCACATTCAAATACGAAGATCAGGGCGTCGCGACGCTGGAAGACGGCCTGTACGTTCTTGAAGAGAACCTGAGCGACGCGGCATTTGTCGACAAGATGGAACGTTTCGTGCGGGCGTCGATGAAGGGGTGGAAATATGCCGAAGAGAACCCAGATGAAGCGGCCGATATCGTGCTTGAAAATGACGCGACTGGCGCCCAGACCGAAGCGCATCAGAAACGTATGATGGGTGAGATTGCCAAGCTGACTGCGGGCTCAAACGGATCGCTTGATCCGGCGGATTTTGAGCGCACTGTAGGGACGCTGCTTGCCGGTGGTTCTGATCCCGTTATCACCAAACAACCCGAAGGTGCCTGGACGCATCAGATTTCGGATGCAGCACTGAACTGAGTCAGGTTCACGATGGAATATGGCGCGGTCCCAAACGGGGCCGCGTTTTTTGTTGGAAGCGTCGAAAATGTGACTGCACTTGTAGGGCGTTTGTCATAGTAATTAACTGTAAAATATAGCAAACTGTTCAACATGGGGGATACTGGGTAGATAATGCAGGATTTTACAACAGAATTCAGGTCGGCGCTTGCTTTGATCCTTCATTGGGATCCGGAGCTGTGGGCGATTGTTCTGTTGTCCCTGAAAGTCTCTGTTTTTGCCGTTCTGATTTCTGCCGTTATCGGGATGCCCATGGGCGCGGCTTTGGCCGTTGCGCGTTTTCCAGGGCGGCGGATTCTAATCGTCTTGATGAATGCCTTGATGGGCTTGCCCCCGGTTGTGGTAGGTTTGCTGGTCTATCTGATGCTATCGCGTTCCGGCCCGTTGGGGGTCCTTGAATTACTCTACACACCAACGGCGATGATTATTGCTCAGGTCGTTCTGGTGACCCCGATCGTTGCCGCACTGACACGTCAAGTGGTCGAAATGCTGGCCGAGGAATATTCCGAGCAACTCCGCTCACTCGGCCTGTCGCGGATGGCATCGATTCCGGTGCTATTGTGGGATGCGCGGCTGTCTCTTGTTACGGCATTGCTGGCGGGGTTTGGCCGTGCGATTGCCGAAGTTGGAGCGGTTATTATCGTTGGCGGCAATATCAACCACGTCACGCGGGTGATGACGACGACGATCGCCCTTGAAACGTCCAAGGGAAATTTGGCGTTGGCGCTTGCGCTTGGGGCCATCCTGATTGCCATAGCCATCGCAGTAAACGCCATGGTCTGCACGCTTAGCCTGCGGGCCGAGAAGGAAGGGTTGCGCCATGCGTGATCTGGTGCCCGAGATTGTGAAATGTCTTTCTGTTCACAGTTTACAGATTTCCCGCAAAGGAAAGACACTGCTTCAAGTGCCAGAGCTATCCCTGATGGGGCTGGGACCAACTTTGATCCTTGGGCCGAACGGAGCGGGCAAGAGCCTGCTTTTGCGCTGTTTACACGGGCTTATCGTCCCGGATAGCGGCAAGGTTCAGCAGGACGGGATTGCCCTGAATGCGTATCACAAATCACGACAGGCGATGGTGTTTCAAAGACCGGTTCTGTTGCGCCGGTCCGTGTCAGCCAATCTTGATTTTGTGCTAAAGCGTCAGGGCATGTCCCGTGCAACTCGCAAATCCCGGATCGACGAATTGCTGGCCGAAGGTGGGCTAGAGGGTAAGGCGCGCCAGTCCGCCAGATCGCTGTCCGGGGGCGAAGCGCAACGGCTGGCCATCCTGCGCGCGCTGGCGCTGGACCCGGAGACTTTGTTCCTGGACGAACCAACCAGTTCGCTTGATCCCGGTGCTACGCAGATGATCGAACGGATGATCTTGCGCGCTTCGAACCGAGGGGTGCGCATTGTCATGGTATCCCACGATATCGGTCAGGCACGCCGTCTGGCAGCGGATATCGTCATGATGCAGTCCGGACACGTGGTCGAACACGGTGCTGCCAAACAAGTGCTGGATGCCCCGACAAGTGACGCCGCGCGCCGGTTTGTTGCCGGTGGTCTGGTAACCTAATCAGAATATGGAGTTCAAATGATCCGCAAATTCGTCGGGGCTGCAGTAATAGCGCTTGGCCTGAACACTACAGCCGCATTGACCGAAACCCCATTTATTGTAGTCCAATCAACCACGTCGACGCAGAATTCGGGCTTGTTCGACCATATCCTGCCAGGCTTTGAAGCCGAAAGCGGGATTGATGTCCGCGTGGTGGCTGTTGGTACAGGGCAGGCGATCCGCAATGCGATCAACGGTGACGGGGACGTCTTGCTGGTTCACGCCAAACCTGCCGAAGAGAAGTTTGTGGCAGATGGTTGGGGTGTTGAGCGGTCGGACGTGATGTACAATGATTTTGTCCTTGTAGGGCCAAAATCCGATCCCGCCAAAGTGAAAGGTGGGACTGACATTATCGCGGCGCTGACCGCCGTGGCTAAGGCGAAGGCGCCCTTCGCCTCGCGCGGGGATGACAGTGGGACGCATAAGGCAGAATTGGGCCATTGGGCCTCGTCCGGTATCGACCCGACCGACGCTTCGGGCACTTGGTACCGGGAAACTGGATCCGGGATGGGGGCGACACTGAACGTGGCTAGTGGGATGGTTGCCTATGCGCTGACGGATCGGGCGACCTGGCAGAGCTTTGGCAACAAGGGAAACCTTGAGGTCATGGTTGAGGGCGATCCACTCCTGTTCAATCAATATGGGATTATTCTTGTGAACCCTGACAAGCATCCCAAAGTGCGGGCGGCCTCGGGGCAGCGCTTTATTGACTGGTTGACCGGGCCCGAAGGGCAGGCGGCCATCGCATCTTACACGCTCGACGGCCAGCAGCTGTTCTTTCCCAACGCCCAATAGGGTTAGCCGCTGGCTCCATTGTGATGGATGGTTCCCAGATCCGACAAGTCATACCCGCCGAATTCTTCTGCCCGGGTGGCAAAGCGGTCGGATTGCACAAAGCCGAGCAACCGAAGCATCGGGCCATCGAAATAGGCGCGCCTCCAGATGGCAAGGTCCAGGCGTTCGGTATGGGTCGGGGCAAAGCCCAGATTGTACAGCCCCGCAAGCGCACCCAGGCCGAATCCGGCATCGGCTTTGCTGTCATGCAGGGCTATGGCCAGCTCTTCTTCGGTACGTGCGCAGGTCGGCAGGGTATCCAGATCGTCTCGGTTCAGGCCGTGCGCCTGCAGTTGCGTGTCGAACAACCGTTGACTGGCGGCACTGTCCTGACGAAGAAGAATGCGACGGCCCCTGAGGTCAGAAAAGTCCGATATCCCAGTCACACCGGGGGCCATCAGTAGCCCACGCTGGCGTTTTGCTAGTTCGAACAGAATGACGGGTGCCTCTCCCAGATGGTCCTGCAGAGATTGCGTGTTGAATCCGTCTGTCTCGTGGATATGCAGCGCCGCAGCCTGCGCTGATCGTTCTTTCAGACGATTCAAGCCGTCAAATGAGCCGTCATAATAAGTTGCCAGGCCCGACCCGCTTTCCCGCAGAGCCCAATCCAACAGCGGATCATGACTGCCCGCCACGATCGGCGGCAGCGACGGTTCTGCGACCTGCGGTCCGCTACGCGATGCGTTCAGCCAGGCAATGACTTCGGCCCTTGGAAACAAGAGTTTGCCCATGGCACGGACACAGGGGACCTCGCCGGATGAGGCAAGGTCATAGGCTTTACGCTCGCCAATGCGCAGCAGGTCCGCCAGTTCTTTGGTGGTCAGGTATTCTGACATTCAGTCGAGGCGCACGGCCGAACCCGCGCTGGCATTCGCCGCGCTGAATCCGAATTGGCCTAAGGCAAACGGCGCAGCGACGGCAATTACAGCCATCGTGGCAACTGCGGCTAGAAAGGCTTTCATATTTACCTCCGGTTCAGTTTTCCGGTGCCGTGACGCGGCGCAGAAAGGCGATCAAATCTTTGCGGTCATCCGCTTGTGTAATCCGTTGCATGGGCATCTTCGATCCCGGAATGTAATGGTCTGGTCCTTGGTCGAAAAGGGCATTTATCGTCTCGTCATTCCAAATGATATCAGAGTCTTGCAGCGTGTCCGAGTAGAAATATCCCGGTAAGCTGCCCGCCCGGCGACCAAACACACCAGAGAGCGTAGGTCCAGCACGTCTGTGCCCGTCCGCCGTCAGGCTGTGACAGATCGAGCATTTGCGCACGAATTGGCGTTCGCCATTATTCATCTGGTCAGGGTTCTTCAGAAAACTTGGTTCAGTCGCGGCCATCCGTTGTTGATCATTTAGGTCAGATACCGGCCAGCTATACATCGCCTCATCTATACCACCTGCATAGATGTTTTTACCATCGGTTGAGAAGGCCAGCGCCCAGACCGGGCCGCGGAGTGTGGACCGGAAATCCTGCGCGATGCGCCAGTCGATGGTATCGACCAACATGATATGACCCTCACCATCCCCCACCGCCAGCAGGCGGCGGTCCGGGCTGAGAGCCAGCGCAAGGATTGGACGGCGGTCCAGGGTGAAATCATGCTCGTCGCCTGTAGTCAGATCACGAATGCGCGTGACGCCATCGACGGCCCCATAGGCAATCCAGTTTTCATGGGGATTCAGGACCAGTTCGTTGATGCCGAACCCGTTATCAACCAGTCGCAGTTTTTCCTGACCGGTTGCGACATCCCAAAGACGAACCGCCCCATCAACCCCGCCGGTATACAGCGCATCCCCGTTTGGTGTGAACACAACAGCATTCACACCGCTGCCTGTGGGCCCCAATATCCTTGGCTCTGACCCGTCAAGCGGCCAAACCCCTATCGTGCCGTCCCAACTGGCAGTGGCGATGTAGGAGTCTGAAACAGCAATATCGACGATCTTGCCTTTGTGCCGCCCGAGGATTTGGCCATCCGGCCACCGGCGCAGGGTAAAGTCGTCACCAGCAGAATAGATCGCTGTGTCGCCAAAGGCGACGCTGTTCACGGCAGCCTCGTGCCCTTCAAGCCATTGCGGCGTGCGGTCTGACCACAGGCCGACGGAGTTGTCGAAGCTGGCCGTCGCAATCCGGCCGTCCGGCGCGGCGGCAATCCCCATGATCGGTCCTCCATGACCTTTGAGCGTAAAGAACTCGGCCATTGCGGGCAGGGGGGTCAACACCAGTGCAAGGATTAGACCGCGCATCTATTCCGCAGGCGAGGCCGCTGCCTTATTGGCCTCTTTTTCCTGGACCTCTTCCAGCCAAAGCGAGTGGTGCTCACGCGCCCATTGTTCCTCGACCTCGCCGGTGCCCATCGCGTCGAAAGCGCCCTCCATGCCCACCGAGCCCAGGTAGATATGCGCGATGATGATGGCGATGAAGACATAGGCGACCATCACGTGCCAAACCTGAGCATATTGCATCTCTTCTTGGGGGGACATCTGCACCGGAAGGTTCAGACCCAACATCTGCGGGATGCCGGTGGCATTTGCGATTGAGAAGGTCTTAGCAAACAGCGGCATCTCAAACGGGAACAGCAGAGACAGGCCAGACAGGCTGATCGATACGCCCAGCAGGATACAGGCCCAGAAGATGATCTTTTGACCCGCGTTGAATTTTTTGGCCGGGGGATGGCTGCCTTTCGTGAACAACCCGCCGCCGGCGGCCAGCCATTTCAGGTCGGTGCGGTTGGGGATGTTGTGGGCGATCCAGTTCACAGTGACCATGATCAAACCAAGCATGAAGGCCCAGGCGAGGTTGTTATGCAGCCATTTGCAGCCCTGCGCTATGGCTGCAAAACCTTCTTTCCCGAAGATCGGGATCAGAAAGTCTCGACCATAAAGGGTCAGCAAACCGGTCAGGCCAAGGATCAGGAAAGAGCCCGCGAACAGCCAATGTCCGAACCGCTCAAAGCCCGAGAAACGCGTAACCGTGCGTCCCGTCTTTTCACCATCAATGCGGATTTTACCCCGGATCAAGAAGAACAGCAGCAGAATGCCAAGCATCCCGGCCAGAATATACGTGCCGTAATCGCGCAATGGGCCTGTTCGGAAATTCAACCACCACATGCCACCGTCCTGTATCAAGACGCTGGCCGCAGGACCGTTCGACGAAACCGTCACATCCGCCGAGCCATAGCGCAAAGCGCGATAGACGTCGCTGTCAGACGCCACGCCACGTGTGCCCAACTGGCCCATCAGACCTTCGGCGTTGCCTTGACCGGTGTTACCTGAGCGATAACCGTTATCGACCGTCTCGCCACGCTGCCGGGCCAAGATATCCTCGAGCGTGGTCGCACCACCCGTCGAATTGCGATCCGGAGCATCCTGAGCAAGGGCAGGAACAGTCAAAACAATGAGACAGAACAGAAGTCGCAGGAAAATCATATGAACCTCGTGACGCGGTCATTGGCGTAGGCCCGATTGCGGGCGGGCAGAGATTTTTCGTCGAAAAATCTTAGTGCTCCCCGGCACGCGGTACGCGCCGGGGAAAGTTCAGCTATGGATCAGCCGTCTTTTTGGTCGTAGGCCGTGCCCCAACCCCAGGCGCCAGACCCGAAACCGCGCGCCACGACGCGTTCGCGATAAATGGCCGATACCACGTCGCCGTCACCGGCAAGCAGGGCCTTGGTGGAACACATCTCGGCGCAGATGGGCAGTTTGCCTTCTGCGATCCGGTTGCGACCGTATTTGGCGAACTCTGCGGTCGAGTGCGTTTCCTCGGGGCCACCGGCGCAGAAGGTACATTTGTCCATCTTGCCACGTGATCCGAAGTTGCCCGCCTGCGGGTATTGCGGCGCGCCGAACGGGCACGCATAGAAGCAATAGCCGCAGCCAATGCACAGGTCCTTGGAGTGCAGGACGACCCCTTCTTCGTTCTGATAGAAGCAGTCAACCGGGCACACCGCCATACAAGGCGCATCCGAGCAATGCATACAGGCAACCGATATCGAGCGTTCGCCCGGGTCGCCGTCATTGATCGTCACCACTCTGCGGCGGTTGATGCCCCAAGGCACCTCGTGCTCGTTCTTACACGCGGTTACGCAGGCGTTGCATTCGATGCAGCGTTCAGCGTCGCAGAGAAACTTTGCTCTAGCCATTGTCGTCCTCCTTACGCTGCTGAGATCTTGCAGAGAGTCGCTTTGGTCTCCTGCATCTGGGTTACTGAATCATAGCCATAGGTCTGGGCGGTGTTCGAACTTTCTCCCAGCACATAGGGATCAGCGCCTGAGGGGTATTTGTCCCGCAGATCCTGACCCTGGAAATGGCCGCCAAAGTGGAATGGCATAAAGGCCACGCCGGCACCAACCCTGTTGGTCAGCATCGCCATCACCTTGACCTTGCCGCCCTCAGGCCCTTCGACCCAGACCTGAGCCCCATCGCGAATGCCCAGATTGTTGGCATCACGGGGGTTGATCTCGACAAACATGTCCTGTTGCAACTCGGCCAGCCAGGGGTTCGACCGGGATTCCTCGCCGCCACCCTCATACTCGACCAGACGACCAGACGTCAGGATTATCGGGTAATCCTTTGAAAAGTCGTTCTTCTGGATCGAGGCATACAGGGTTGGCAGGCGATAGGACTGACGATCCTCATAGGTCGGATAGTCTTCTACCAGATCGCGCCGGTTGGTATAAAGCGGCTCGCGATGCAACGGGATCGGGTCCGGGAAAGTCCAGACCACGGTGCGGGCCTTGGCGTTGCCAAAGGGCGCACAGCCATGTGCAATCGCAACCCTCTGGATGCCGCCTGACAGGTCGGTTTTCCAGTTGGTCTTTGGCCCCGCAACGGCGTCAATGGCCGCACGTTCTTCGGCCGTCAGATCGCCGTCCCAACCAAGATCCATCAGCATCTGCATCGTAAACTCAGGGTATCCGTCCTGAATTTCCGACCCAACGCTATAGACCCCTTCGGCCAGCAGGTTGTCACCATCACGTTCCACGCCAAAGCGCGCGCGGAAGGTCAGGCCACCTTCGGCCACCGGTTTGGACATGTCATAGAGGTTTGGTGTCCCCGTATGACCCATCTCTGGCGTTCCCCAGCACGGCCAGGGCAGACCGTAGTATTCGCCGTCGTTTGGTCCACCTATAGCTTGCAGCGTGGTTCTGTCGAACGTGTGCTGATTGGCCATGTGGCTTTTCAAACGCTCTGGCGACTGGCCGGTATAGCCGATGGTCCAGAGGCCCGAGTTGAACTCACGCGTGATGCTTTCAACATTCGGGGTTTCGGCATCCTCCATCTCGATATTGCGGAAGAACCGATCCGCCCAGCCGAATTTGTTGGCGAACTTGGCCATGATGACCTCGTCCGGCAGGCTTTCGAACAGCGGTTCGACCACCTTGTCGCGCCACTGCAACGAGCGGTTCGAGGCCGTGACCGAGCCACGGGTTTCGAACTGCGTACAGGCCGGCAGTAGGTAAACGCCATCGGTCCGATCATGCAGAACGGCGGAAACGGTGGGATACGGGTCGATCACGACCAGCATGTCCAGCTTTTCCATCGCCGTCTTCATTTCCGGCCCGCGGGTTTGCGAGTTCGGTGCATGGCCCCACAAAACCATGGCGCGGACATTGTTGTCCTGATCCATGTTGGCGGGGTCTTCCAGAACACCGTCGATCCAACGAGAGACCGGGATGCCGCGCTCGTTCTGCAGCGGTTTATCCTTACCGTCCTTGTCTTTGATCGAGGCGAACTGGCCGGACAGCCATTCAGGGTCTTCACCCCAAACGCGCGCCCAGTGGCCCCATGCCCCTGCGGACAGCCCATAATAGCCGGGTAGGGTGTGGGACAGAACACCAAGGTCCGTCGCACCCTGCACGTTGTCGTGGCCACGGAAGATGTTGGTGCCACCGCCCGACGTTCCCATGTTGCCCAACGCCAGCTGCAGCACGCAATAGGCGCGTGTGTTGTTGTTGCCATTGGTATGCTGGGTGCCGCCCATGCACCAGATCACCGTGCCAGGACGGTTGTTGGCCATGGTGCGCGCCACGCGCTTAAGCTGTGATCCGGGTACGCCGGTCACACGCTCAGTTTCTTCCGGGTTCCAGTTGGCGACCTCTTCACGGATCTGATCCATGCCCCAGACACGGGTGCGGATGAACTCCTTGTCCTCCCAGCCGTTGTCGAAGATGTGCCAGAGGATACCCCAGATCAGAGCCACGTCAGAGCCGGGGCGGAACCGGACATACTCATCCGCATGCGCTGCGGTGCGCGTAAAGCGCGGGTCGCAGACGATCAGCGGCGCGTTGTTCTGTTCTTTTGCGCGCAGAACATGCAGCAGAGAGACAGGGTGTGCCTCGGCCGGGTTGCCACCGATGATGAAGATAGCCTTGGAGTTGTGGATGTCGTTATAGCTGTTGGTCATGGCGCCGTAGCCCCATGTATTCGCAACACCTGCAACAGTGGTCGAGTGGCAGATACGGGCCTGATGGTCCACGTTGTTCGTGCCCCAATAGGCGGCGAACTTGCGGAACAGATAGGCCTGTTCGTTGTTATGTTTCGCGGAACCAAGCCAGTACACACTGTCCGGTCCGGATTCTTCGCGGATGTTCATCATGCCGTCGCCGATCTCGTTGATCGCCTCTTCCCAGCTGATGCGCTTCCACTCGCCACCTTCCTTTTTCATCGGATATTTCAGGCGGCGTTCACCATGGGCGTGCTCACGGACCGAGGCCCCCTTGGCGCAGTGCGCACCCAGGTTGAAAGGGCTGTCCCAGCCGGGTTCTTGCCCGATCCAGACGCCGTTCTGCACCTCGGCCACAACGGTACAGCCGACCGAGCAATGCGTGCATATGGATTTAATGTTTTCGACGGCTTGATTGGCCGCTGACTGGGCACTGGCTGGCGTCACGGTTCCACCCGTGGCGCTGATCGCGGCCAACCCGCCGATCGTCAGGCCCGATCCGCGCAGGAATGCGCGGCGATCGACGGTTTTCTCGCCGACCTGGGACAGGATACTTGTCCGCTGGGAGCGTCTCGCAACCCCGTTGGTCTTTTTCCTAAGCATTTCTTTCCTCCCTTGCTGGCCATGTTTTCCATGGCTGGCTTGGTCCTGTTGGTGCCGACGTCAGGGCCAATCGCAACCGTCAGTCGGGTGGTGACATCGTCCGGGGCTCAGAACCGGGCGCTGTCCAGATATGCGCGCGTATGCGCGGTGTCCTGCATGCGGGTTTCATCCGTTGGCAGCTCGGCTGCCTCGGCTTGTCCGCTCAGGCTGGCGGCGGCGACTGCAGCGGGCGCTGCGGTTCCGGCCAGTTTCAAGAAGTCACGGCGCGTGGCGCCTTCTTCCTTGGTTTTGCTCATGGGATCCTCCTTTCCCAATTGCGATCTAGCGCCTATTGGGGCGCTGGCGAATGGCGGGATCATCCCGCCGTCATTCGAAAGGCTTCACGCTCGATTTCCATGAAAACCCGACCGGCGGTGCCGACCGAGGCATAGAAAACCGAGTTTTCCGCAGCTTCCAAATCTGAATAGAAATGTGCGGCCCAGGGGCCGATGTGTTTGTTCCAGAACGCTTTTTGATCTTCCAATGAGGCGGGCGCGCCAAAGCGACCGACGATCATACCCGCCATCATCTCCATCAACGAGGCGATATTGTCTTCGGGTTCAAACACGTTCTGCGCCCGTGTGATCTGACGAACCGCCATGTCGTTGCGCAGTTGCGCCAGCGGTTTTTCGTTCAGGAAACCAGTCAGGTAGAAACTGGCATAGGGCAGCAGTTCTCCGCGTCCTAGCCCGATGAACAGGGCATTGAATTCGCGTTCGGCAGCCGCGGGTTTGGTCACCTTGGCGACCCGCGACATGGCCTTGATAGCCTGACCCAGATCGGTTTCATCGCCGGTCAGACCAGTAACCTGAGACAGCAGCATCTGATCCGGAGGCGCCGCAAGCAGCAGCCCAAGGAAGTTATAGAAATCCGCGCGCAGACGATCCTCGGCTGAGACGTCCAGGTTTTGCGCGTTGCTTGCGGTCATACGGTTATCCTTCGTATTCAAACTTCATGCGGCGTGGGGCAGGCGTAAGCTCTGCCTCTTCCGGGTCGTCGATTTCAGAAATCATTACGGGTCCTGCCGAGTGTACCTCGGGCGTTTCGGGCAACTCAGGCTCAGGCTCTGGTGTTGGGTCTTCAACCTCAGGCGCTGCGTCTTCCTCTTCGGTCTGAGCGGCCAAAGCTTCGATATGGGCCAGCATTCCCTTGCCGACCTGATAGGCGGTCTGGATATTTTCGATCACGCAGGCGGCGTCGGTATAGTCCTCGCCGTAATCCACCAGCCCATCGACATTGGCCAGAACCGGGTTTAGGCGCCAGAGCTGCCGAAGGGCGCGGCGGCGCAATCGGTCAGGCACTGCCTTGGCCATAAAACCCGAGACGTCGTCACCAACTTGCAACTGATCAGGGTCGGGCAAATTGAATTCCGCCAGAATTTCAGCGTCAGTCTTTTCTTCCAGCTCGCCCCGCTGTTCAGCGAAAGCCTGTTCTTGTGCTGCTACAACCTCAGCTTTGGCCTCAGCCTGAACGGCGGCCTTGCGGCGCGACCAGAAATCGCGGGTTTCGGTCATTGCACGATCCTCCGCGGGGCGCGGAAAACATCCGAGTCCTGCCGGATGCGTACATCCCCTTTGCCGTCCTCAACCAGATCGGTGCGTTTCTTATCACGGCGGCGCTTGACGAAGACTTCGTTGCGATGGTGTTCCAGAGCAAAGTCACGTACCCAAGCGATCAGCCCATCAGTCATTGGGATTTTCTCGACAAGCTCTTCGCCGGTATCGGCGTAGTCCTGTCCTTCGAAGGGTGAGGCGGTCACCAGCACAGCGTCCATCGGTTGTGTTCCATCCAGCGCATCGCGCAGGACCAGATAGATCGAGGGTTGCCCGTCCGACAGGTTGACCATGTAGGCTTCGGCCTCATCTGACCACAGGGTCAGCGGCAGGGTGGCCGCGTGGTATTCGACCGCTTCACCCTCGCGCCGCATCTCCAACCAATCGGCCGGTCCAGCGCCGGGCAGCACGGCGACGGCGCGCCAGTTCCATTGCGCCCAGCGTGTAACCCCGGGTGTTTTGCGCACGACGACGCCGATTGGCATTTCAATCTGGCTGGCGGCCTTGGCCACTAAGTCCTCCCTGGAAAGCTCTCCCCTGCCTTCCTCAGGGTCTACTATGGTACACAAAGTAGCTTCCTGCCAAGTCCTTGGGTGGTCGAATATGCACCCTTCACCGATTGTTTACGGTCCTCGCGGCTCTTATCGGGCTTTGTTCCGGCGATCCGGCCCCCACGGGCATTGCTACTTTCTTCAGAGGTTCTAAGCTGACCTTGGACTGGGGAGGACATCCGGGGGAGGTTATGGGTACGAGATTGCTGCTATGTGACTGTGCGGGAACGCAAACCATTGACGCTGAGAAGCTATCGTCAGCTTGCGATGTCGCCTGCTCCAGAATTCACACCGCATTATGTACGAAAGAACTGGAATCCGCCGCCAAGCCGCTGCAAGAGGGCAACGTCGTAATTGCCTGTATGCAAGAGCAGGATGTTTTCCTGGCATTGGCCGATGAGTTAGGTGTCGAGGCGCCGGGCTTTGTCGATCTGCGCGATCGGGCCGGGTGGTCTGAACAAGGGCAGGATGCCGCCCCCAAAATGGCCGCGCTAGCTGCTGAGGCGGTATTGCCTCAGCCGATCACACGCAGCGTGGATGTGGTCAGTGAAGGGACATGCTTTATCGTCGGGCCCGGCGCGCTGAGCTTTGAAGTGGCAGAACGCCTGTCGGACCAGTTGGCCGTGACGGTCTTGGCTACTGATGACATGGACCCCATGTCGCGCAGCTTTGATGTGGTGCGCGGGCGCGTTCGTACTGTGAAAGGTGCGCTGGGCGGGTTTTCGATAAAGCTGGATGCGTTGCAACAGCTTGAACCCGGTGGGCGCGGGGCCTTTGGCTGGACCGAACCGCGCGATGGGGCGAACTCCTCATGCGATATGGTTGTGGATCTGACCGGCGGCACGCCTCTGGTTCAGGCCCCAGCCAAGCGCGAAGGGTATTTGCGAGCTGATCCCAAAGATGCGGTCGCTGTCGAACGGCTGGCGTTTGAGGCCATGCAACTGGTCGGGACATTTGAAAAACCTCTCTATGTCCGGTTGGAAGAATCCCTCTGTGCGCATTCCCGTGCCGAACAGGTCGGGTGTACGAATTGCCTGGATATCTGCCCGACGGGGGCGATCACCCCTGCGGGCGAACATGTAGCCATCGACCCTATGGTTTGCGCGGGATGCGGAGAATGCGCGGCGGTGTGCCCTTCGACTGCGATCACATACGAGGATCCGCCCGTTTCTGCGCTGCTGTCACGGATGCACATTCTGTCGCGAACCTACCGGCGTGCAGGCGGGCAAGCACCCCGACTGTTGGTGCATGACGCGCATGGGGCCGAAATGATCCGTCTGTCCGCCCGTTTCGGACGCGGGATTCCAGCGGATGTGATCCCGCTAGAACTGAACGTGATCTCGGGCTTTGGCCATGCCGAGATGCTGGCCGCGCTGGCGCATGGGTTTGCGCGGGTTGATGTGCTGCTGGCCCCAACAACCGAAAGGGATGCCTTGGACCGCGAACTGGCGCTGGCGCAGGCTATCGCTGGGACTACAGGGTTGGCACTGATCGACGAGGCAGACCCCGATGCTCTGTCCGACCTGCTATATGCGCAGGACGTGCCGCCCCCCTCGGCTGACACGGTTCTGCCGCTGGGAAATCGCAGGCAGATTACGCGACTGGCCGCACAGGCGCTGAACCCGCAGGCCGCAGCCCCGTTGCCCTTGCCCGAGAATGCACCCTATGGGGCCATCGCGGTGGATACGGATGCCTGTACATTGTGCCTCAGCTGCGTGTCCCTTTGTCCGTCAGGCGCTTTGGCCGACAACCCGGATATGCCGCAGTTGAATTTCCAGCAGGACGCCTGTCTGCAATGTGGTCTGTGCCGGACAATCTGTCCCGAGAATGCAATAACTCTGGTTCCGCAACTGGATTTAAGTGATGCGGCCTTGTCTCAGGACGTGTTGAACGAAGAAGACCCTTTTGCATGTGTGGAATGCGGTGCCCTCTTTGGTGTCAAATCGACCGTCGAACGTATCATGGAAAAGCTGTCTGGTACGCATCCGATGTTTGCGACATCCGAGCAGGCGCGCATGATCCAGATGTGTGACAACTGTCGTGTGAACGCGCAGTTCCAACACAAGGACAACCCGTTTCAGTCAAACCCGAAACCCAAAGTCGTCACGACCGAGGACTATTTCTCGAAAAGAAAGGATCATTGAAGCTGTAGCGGCGCGCCCAGATCTGCTGCCTTGATGGCCGAGACAAAGGCCAGAATGGCCTCTAACTCCTCTAGCGTCATCTCGACCGGGTGGATTGGAGGGGGACGCAGAGGATCGAAGGGTGGGGTTATGTCCTCAATCTGCGTGAAAGCGGGATGAGGGTTCAGGGCAAAGAAGGCCTCGAACCGTTCGGACCAGTCCGGCATAGCCCGCAGCACGGCAAAAGAGGGGGTGGAGCCAAGCCCGTTCATTTGGTTCTCTGGACCGATCACATGGCACCGCCCGCAATGGGTCATCGACAATTCCGCACCCAGGACAGCGTCGCCTTCGATCTTCGGACCCTCTGTTGCGGCTTCGACAGTGAAACTGGCCGAATAGGACGGGCCGCTTTCGGGGTTAAAGCTTTCAACGGTGCGTTTGCCGATGTCAGAAAGCAGCCACTCCCGAAACCGAATCTGCCTTGGGTCGTCCACAATGCGCAGGTGATAGGTGACGCCATGACGCTCGAATACCGGATCACCTGGCGGTGAACCGCCCAAAGCCATAGCGCCGGAATCGTCTGCAACGACGCGTATCCCGGTCTTGAGAGAAAAACGCGGAAGAATATGTTGCAACAGACCAGAGTCTGTAACCTCATCCGGGGCGGCAAGCCCCAGCGCCTCTTGCGACCAAGAGGGGGTAGCAGAGAGCAGCAAGCTCAGGCAAAAGAAGGTAACCCGCATGAAGGCAGCTTATCGGCCTGCGCCCGAATGCGTCAAATGAACGAAAAAAAGACGGAGACACATGCAATGAAACGTATCCCAACGACCGGGCAAACCAAAAGGGTAATGGCATGAGTGTTCGTGACGCGGTTCTGGCGAACCTGAAGAAAATCACCGATCCGGTTTCAGGCCAGGATATCGTCAGCGCCGGAGTTGTCCGCGCGTTGAATGTCGATGGCGATACAGTGCGGTTTGTGCTTGAGATTGATCCGAAACAGGCAGAGCGGATGGAGCCGGTGCGCGCCGCCGCCGAGCAGGCTGCGCAGTTGGTGGAGGGGGTCGACAAGGTTTCCGCCATGATGACCGCGCATTCCGAAAAGGCCCCGCCCGAGCTTAAGCCCAAGCCGAAACCGTCGGAGACCGGGCCGCAGGCGGTTCCGGGCGTGGATCGGATCATCGCTGTGGCCTCCGGTAAGGGCGGCGTTGGCAAATCTACCGTATCCGCAAATCTGGCCTGTGCTCTGGCAGCGGAAGGGCGTCGTGTTGGTCTGTTGGACGCGGATGTCTATGGCCCCTCACAGCCCCGGATGCTGGGTGTGTCGGGCCGTCCGGCCAGCCCAGATGGCAAGACGATCCTGCCGCTGCGCAATCACGGCGTCACGATGATGTCGATGGGGCTGATGACCAACGAAGGTCAGGCGGTCGTCTGGCGCGGCCCGATGTTGATGGGGGCGCTGCAGCAGATGATGGGGCAGGTGCAATGGGGCGCATTGGATGTATTGATTGTCGACCTACCGCCGGGCACCGGCGATGTGCAACTGACGCTCAGCCAGAAGTTCAAGGTGGACGGGGCCATCGTGGTGTCGACCCCGCAGGACGTGGCCCTGATCGACGCGCGCAAAGGGATCGATATGTTCAATCAGCTCAAGACGCCGATTATTGGGATGATCGAGAATATGTCGACCCATATCTGTTCCAGCTGCGGGCATGAGGAACATGTGTTCGGACATGGCGGCGTCGCCGCTGAGGCCGAGGCGCTGGGCATTCCGCTGCTTGGTGAGATTCCGCTGCATCTGGATATCCGGGTTGCGGCGGATGGGGGAGCGCCCATCGTTGTCAGCAAGCCGGACAGCGCACAGGCCGAAGCTTTCCGCAAGATTGCCCGCGACATGATCACCAAGGGCAATGCATGACCCAGCCGGTCTTTCCTCCGTTGCTGACTGGACATGCCGTTCAGGGCGGGGAAGACCCGTTCGAACGCGCCCAGGCGATGGCTGCGCTGGGCTGTGATGCCGGAACGGTGGTCTACAACATTCAGGCCAACCGTTTGCGCGTTGCCATTGTATTTGCACCTGAGGTTCCATTGCAGGACGCCATGGTGATGTTGCCGCTGTGCGGAGTTGGGTTTCAGAATGCGCTGGGCGCTCTGGCCCCGCCCGAGGTTGCCGTTCATCTGGACTGGGGCGGCCCTATCTGTGTGAATGGTGCGACCTGCGGCAAGTTTCAGGTTGCTGCGTCGACTTCAGACCCTCAGATTGAGCCTGACTGGTTGATTGTCGGCTGGGGGCTGGCCTTGCTACAGACCAGCACTGCGCCAGGCCAGACCCCGGATATCACAGCGCTCTATGATGAAGGGTGTGCCGAGGTCCAGCCTGTCCAGCTGGTCGAAAGCTGGTCGCGCCACATGCTGACATGGCTCAACCGCTGGCAAGAAGACGGTAATGCGCCCCTGCACAGCGAATGGTTGGGTTTGTTGCGTGGTGTTGGCGAACCCTATGGCGAGATCGGGGTCTTTTTGGGCACTGATGAACGGTTTGGTATGCTTATCCGCAATGGTGCGGACACCCGCCTGCACCCGCTGACTAACTTACTGGAGAACGGATAATGAAATTGGCCCGTGCGATCCATTTCGATGAAAGCGACATGAATGTGTTTCATTCTCCGGCGAGAACGGGTGAGTGGTGCATTTCCGGCGGGTTCGAGTTTTCGAATTGGGGCGAAGGCGATTTGGAGGGTAAAGCCCGCCAGGCCTTTGCGAATGGTTGGTTGGGGGTTGAGACATTCGGCCGGGCGACCTTTGTAGCGGTGACGCAGGTTGAACAGGCCGAGATAGACCAGATTGCCCGGAATTTGGCGGAACATTTCGTGCAATTCTACGGAGCCCCATCGGTCGAGGCCGCCATGGGTGTTGCGCAGGAAGAGATCGCGCATATGGCAGAGCTATGCGATGATCACGCCGCCAATACCTTGCTGACGGTCGCCCGTGAGCTGTCTGAAACCGGGGTGCTTGAGGCGTTTCGCATCATCACACCGCAGGAAACCCAGCTTGAGGCGCTGGCCGTCCACGGATCGCTGGACGAATAGGGCTTAAAGAAGATCGGCAAACCCGCCGAACTGACCGCGTTTGAAGATCAGACCTTTGCCGGTGCGGTACATGGCCTGTTCTACTTCACCCACGATGATCAGATGATCCCCTGCCTCGTGCCGGGCATGAAGCTGGCAGTCGAACCGTGCCAGACAATCCGCCAGACGAGGGCGACCACGGTGATCTGCGGCCCAGTTGGCATGTGAAAAATCCGCACCCTCGCGCGCGAATTTTAGGGCCTGTTCCTGCTGTTCCTCAGCCATCACATGGATCGAATAGTGATCGCAGTCTTTGAAAGCGTCGAACCGGTTTGAATCCTTCGCCAGGCACCACAGCACCAGCGGAGGCGTCAGCGAGACCGAGGAAAACGAATTGACCGTGATTGCGCGGGGCCCCAGCGCTGTTTCGGTGGTGACAACGGTGACGCCGGTTCCGAAACACCCCAATGCCTCGCGAAACGCGGTGCTGTTGTCCGGGGTTGGGGTGAAGGTGCGGTCCGTCATCTCACGCTCATTCTGTGGCCGCGCCTCAGGTGCCACGGCAAGTCGGGATTGTCCATGAAAAGCTGCGCCTGAGGTGCATATTTCGCCCTCAGTTCAGGTCCTCAAGCAGACGACCGTGCCGGCGGGTTGCTTCGATGACCTCGCCAAACGTATTCATCCCGCGCGCTTGCAGCATTGGAAGCATCCGAACCAGCGCCTCGGCGGTGGCAACTGCATCACCCAATGCCGTATGGCGCAGCTCATGCGGAATTGTAATGTCCAGCCGTTCGCACAGCGCGTCCAAAGTGTGCGTGTCGCTGGCGCCGAACAGGACCGCAGATAGCAGGACCGTATCCAGTACGGGATGCGTCCACTCAACTTTCATACGGTCAGCGTGGCGTCGTAGAAACGCCATATCAAAAGGTGCATTATGCGCCACGATTACAGCATTTCGCGCGAATTCGTGAAAGATACGCCCGGCTTCGGCGATTTCCGGCGCGCCTTCGACCATTCGATCCGTGATCTTGTGAACCTTGGTCGAGGCGGCAGGGATCGGCATGACCGGGTTCACCAGCATATCCAACCTTTCGCCTTCGACCATCCGTCCATTTACCACACGGACTGCGCCGATCTGGACGATCTCGTCTTTGTGCGGCAGCAGGCCTGTGGTTTCGGTGTCGAAGACAACAAAACAAAGCTCGCGCAGAGGCAATGTCTCGAATGATTGGTCGGTGGATGTGTTCAGCAAACCAAAGTCATAGACCAGAGGTCTGGCAGCCTCAGGCGCTATATTGGCGGCGCTGTCATCTAGGATTAGCATATAGCCGGAAGTTTCCCCCAGCGGTTTCATGCGGGCTGAATAGGTCTGCGCCCCATCAATGCTGGTCAGCGAACAGGATGCCTCCATCCCGGTCTTGGCCAGTTTGGCATAGGCTTTCTGCAGCGCGTCTGGCTGGAAGTAATCGAACAGTGGCGCATTCAGGCGTGGATGCGAAATCTGTGCCAGAACCTCGGCCGCCTGTCCGTCATACAAAACGAGCCTGTGAGAGGGGCTAGCCAGCAATATGGCTACAGGAATTTCAGTCAAAAGCGCCCTAAGCCTTTGCTGTTCCACAGCCAGATGCTCGGTTTCAGCAGCGACAGCCTCTGCCACGCCCATGGTCTTGTCGGACAGTTGGTTGGCCAGACCGGCAGCCGCAGGGGCCAAGTCGCCAAGATACCGCGCGGCTTGCAGATCGAGGTCGCGGCTGACACCGGCATGCGCTCGTGCGCGCAGTTCAGCGGAAAGCCTTTCGATCGGCTTGGCGACATTATCATCGAACAATAGCCAGACAGCGGCGATCAGGGCCAGCAGACCGAACCCGATGACGATCTCTGCAAAGATGAACGCGTCAAAAAGGGCCGGATCCGCCGCCCGCCTGTAGCTGACCCAAAGCGCAACCGAGCTGACGGCAACCCCGCCGACCGCCAGTAGGCAGAAGAAGAGGAAAATCCGCAGGCGCAGGCTTAATCGGGTCAGCATGTTACACTCCGCAAGTGGCCTCGATGATCGGATCGTTGGTAGAACCTGTTACCCAATCGGCGTTCAGCAACTGGCCGTTGTCACCAAACTCTGCCCCATCCGCCAGATTGGCGCGTTGGTTCTTGTCGCAATCCACAGCGACCGGCAATTTTGAAACCGGTGCCCAACGGCCAAAGAAATACAGTTCAACGAGGCGCTGTTCAGGCACTTGGTCATTGGTGCGCACAGATAGGGTGTCGATTGCGGCAAAACGATCAACAAAGGGCATCGCATAAGTCCAGGGACGGTACAAAGCGCGGCTTTCGACCTCTTGAATGATGATCAGACCATCTGGAAGCGTATCGCGCGTGCGGTCAAACCATGAATACTCGCTGTTGATCGTCATCCCGATCATGCCAATGCCCGCCGCGACTGGTGCGGACCAACGAGGCAGGCGTCCACCTGTCAGTTTATTGATCACCATCACGATGCCGGCTAGGGCGACGCCTGCAAATATCGTGCCGATCAGTTCTAAGAACATGAATACTCTCCAAGGTTCCTGAGGGTTTAGCCCAGCATTCCTTTACCGTGGCCGACCGCCGATTGCATTGTTTTTACCACGACAAAGGCATCTCGCAGATGACTTCGCTCAAAGTCCGAAAGATCGGAAGGGGGCAGGAAATTGTCCGGCTTCTTGTTGCTTTTCACCAGGTGGGCCTGATGGTCCAGCCGCGTTTCGGCGATCAGATCGTAAGCGTCCAGCAGGTCGCGGGTACCTGAGGCGCTGAGGACGCCTGCCGCCCCAGCTGCTTTCAGGCGGGCACGTGTATTGGCCTGGGACAGTTGCCCCTGAAGGCTGTATATCCGGGCCAGGTCAACCACAGGCACAACGCCATTATGCTTTAGATCCAGCGTGTTGCGATGTTCACCCGAGCGTACCGTGGCAAACCCGCGTAACAGGCCCAGCGGCGGCGTGTGCTTTAACGAGTTCGAGATCATATGCGCCACAAAGATTGAATTCGCTTGGGCCGCGGCCAGCGTTTCGGCCTGCAGGTCATCGAACAGGTGAAATGCGCCGCCAATGGGGCGCAGGTCGAACATGACCGAGGCCAGCATCTGCGCCTCGGGGTTTGGTTTGGCGATCCACCCGCGAAAATAATCACGCCAGACACTTACCGGTTGGCACCAGCGTGGATTTGTCGCCATCATGTCGCCCGGGCAATAAAAGTACCCACATTTATCCAGCCCGTCCGACACGATTTTTGCCAGTGTCTGGAAATATGACATGTCGTCATCGGTTACTTTGTCATCCAGCATCAAGCAGTTGTCCTGATCCGACACCCCGGTTTGTTCCTGTCGTCCCTGCGATCCGCAGGCCAGCCATAGGTAAGGCACAGGTGGTGGTCCAAGCTGTTTTTCCGCCATTGCCAGCAAACGTCTGGTGGCTGTGTCGGCGATATCGGTAATCAGGCGTGTAACGATCTCGTGGCGATTTCCGGCAGCGACAAGCTGGACCAGAAGCCGGGGAATCTCTTCGGTCACTTCTGCCATCTGCTGCGCGGTTTGCGCAGTTGCTATCCGGCGCACCAACTCGGCGGAATTGACCGCCTGATAGTGGGTCAGGTCTGTCTGGGTGACAATTCCGACCAGACGCCCAGCTTCGGATACCGGAATATGGCCGATGCCGCGCTCCATCATGATGTGAAGAACATCCGATCCGATATCAGACGGCGACAGCGTCACCGGGTTTGCCGTCATTATTGCCGAGACAGGCGTATCCACAGACATCCCATCGGCAACGTATTTGCCCGAGATATCTCGTAAGGTGGCGATCCCCAAAAGAATGTCCCCCTCGGTGATGCAGAGAGAGGAAATATGTTTGTCCCTCATCATCTGCGCCGCTTCGCGAACGGTGGTATTAGGGGGGCAGGTTGCCGGGTTATGTGCCATCAGAACGTCGATAGCGCTGGTTGCAAGGCTTTGGGGGCTGGAGCGTTCCGTGCGGGTCCGATCAAAGAATTTGGCGACGATTTCATGTTCGTCAATGAGGTCTCGGATCAGGTTGGGCGGGATCACCAGAAAAACCGAGTTTGCGTGTGCCTGCGCTTTGGTCGCGGCTTTACCGTCTTTCAGTAAACCGCGTTCCCCGAAAGAATTGCGCAGTCCCAGATGAGAGACAATCGCGCCGTTCCTGTCAGTGATTTCAACCTGTCCTTCGTAAATGACGAATACGCCGGGCAGGGGCGCGCCCAGTTGATACACCGGGGATCCTTCTTCGACCTCCCAAACTTCGATCTGATCAGACAGCGTTGCCAGATCATCGGCGGGCAGGGCGTCATAAGGGTGAACGGATTTCAGAAACCGCGTGATCTCGGCTTGGGGCAGGGGCATCGGATACTCCTCGGTTTCTATTCGAAAAATCCCGCCCGGTGGAATGCCGGGCGGGAGTAGTCAGTCGAAAGACACGGCCTTTGGCAAGGTGCTCAGGGGCCGCATCTCTACTCAGTGATCCTGAGCGGCACCCGCGCCACGGGGAATGCGGACGCTTTCGACCAGATCCTTGATCTCTTGCGGGGTTTCCTTGGTCATGCCAGCCACCACATAGGCGACAGTGAAGTTGACCAATGCACCGATCGCACCGAACGAAGTCGACTTGATCGTACCCAACAGAGGATCAGCATCCGTGAACGAGTTGGTATCCGGAATGAACAACCAGCCCTTGTGCAGGAAGATGTAGACCAGGGTCACAGTCAGACCAGCCAGCATACCAGCAACCGCACCGGTGTTGTTGATGCGGGTCGAGAAGATCCCCATCATCAGCGCCGGGAAGATCGAGGCAGCTGCCAGACCAAACGCCAGGGCAACGGTCTGCGCTGCAAAACCCGGAGGGTTCAGGCCCAGATATGTCGCCACAACAATGGCCACGCCCATTGCGATCCGCGCCGACAGAAGCTCGGATTTTTCCGAAATCTGCGGGTTGATCGCGCCTTTGATCAGGTCGTGTGACACCGCGGACGAGATCGCCAGCAACAGGCCCGCAGCGGTCGACAGAGCAGCCGCAAGACCACCGGCAGCGACCAGACCGATCACCCAACCCGGCAGGTTGGCAATCTCGGGGTTGGCCAGAACCAGGATGTCACGGTTGAACTTGGTCAGCTCGTTTCCGACCCAGCCCTTCTCTTCCGCAAGCACCTGCATGTCGGCATTCTTGTCGTTATAGTACTGGATCTTGCCGTCGCCGTTCTTGTCTTCCCAGTCCAGCAGGCCGGTTTTCTTCCATGTGGCCATCCAGTCATAACGGGCGTCGTTGTCGATATCTTCGACGGATACGGCGCCACCTTCGATGCCGCCATTTGGCCACATCATGTCACTGATGTTTAGACGGGCCATTGCGCCAACCGCAGGGGCGGTCAGGTACAGCAGTGCGATGAACACCAGCGCCCAACCGGCAGACCAGCGGGCATCAGCCACTTTCGGCACGGTGAAGAAACGCATGATAACGTGCGGCAGACCGGCCGTACCGATCATCAGCGACAGCGTGAACAGCACCATGTTCAGCGTGTCCGAGTGGTGGGCGGTGTATTCGTTAAAGCCCAACTCGGTCACGATCGCATCCAGCTTGGTCAGCAGCGGTTCACCGCTGGCGGTATCACCAAACAGACCCAGAGCCGGAACCGGATTGCCAGTCAGTTGCAGGGAAATAAAGATGGCTGGGATTGTGTAGGCGGTGATCAGCACGCAGTACTGAGCGACCTGTGTGTAGGTCACGCCCTTCATCCCCCCAAACACCGCGTAGGCGAACACAACGGTTGCACCAATTAACAACCCGGTGGTGTTTGACACTTCAAGGAAGCGGCCAAAAGCTACGCCAACGCCGGTCATCTGGCCGATCACGTAGGTCACAGACGCTACGATCAGACAGATCACCGCCACGATACGCGCGGTCTGGCTGTAAAAGCGGTCGCCGATGAACTCTGACACGGTGAACTTGCCGAACTTACGCAGGTAAGGGGCAAGAAGCAGCGCCAGCAGCACATAACCACCGGTCCAACCCATCAGGAAGGATGAGTTGTCATAGCCGGTAAAGGCGATGAGGCCCGCCATCGAGATGAACGAGGCCGCAGACATCCAGTCTGCCGCTGTCGCCATACCGTTGGTGACCGGGTGAACGCCGCGACCGGCGGCGTAGAATTCTGATGTGGACCCAGCACGGGCCCAGATCGCGATGCCGATGTAAAGCGCAAAGGACGCGCCCACAAACAGCAGGTTGATGGTAAACTGGTCCATAGGGCCTTACTCCTCCTCAACGCCGTATTCAGCGTCTAGCTTGTTCATCCGCCAGGCATAGTTGAAGATCAGCAGCAGAAAGACCAAGATGGATCCCTGCTGAGCGAACCAAAAGCCGAGATCGGTTCCGCCGACGGAAATGCCGGACAGAAGTGGACGCAGCAAAATGCCGAATCCAAACGACACCAGCGCCCAGATTACCAGGCTGATGTAGATAAGACGCAGGTTGGCCTGCCAATAGCCCTTATCGGCTTCGGCAGTCTGCGCGGAGTGTGTTGATTGATCCGCCATCGCGGGTTCCTCCTTCGCTTCCTCTTTGAGCGGCCCGTTGTCCTAACCCTCCAGCGCGCGGGGCCACTTTTCGATATGCTTGATGCCAGGTGGCATCAGGCAAGACTTCTCTGGTCCGCCAGAGCGGGTCCTTTGAAGTTTTCCTTTAGGAATTCGGCCCTTATTGAGGGCGGGCCATATTCCCCTAGTTCATTGTGTCGCTGACGATCCGTTCCAGATTGCCGGCGATGTCTTCGATATTGCCCATTGCGTTCAGACCTTTCAGAACGCCGTGGTCTTGGTAATAAGTGATCAGCGGCGCGGTCTGCGCGTGATAGGCAGCCAGCCGTGAGGCGACGGTTTCAGCATTGTCATCTGCGCGGCGCTTGAACTCGGTCTTGCCGCATTTGTCGCATTTGCCTTCGACTGCGGGCGTTTTGAACCGATCATGGAACCCTTCGCCACATCCGGCACATGTGTAACGGCCGGAAATACGGATCACCATTTCAGCGTCTTCAACCTCAAGACTGATGGCTGCGTTGATCTTCTGACCGGTCTCTGACAGCAGCGCGTCCAGCGCCTGTGCCTGAACCGTGGTGCGGGGGAAGCCGTCCAGAATGACGCCCTTGGCGCAGTCCGGTTCGGCCAGACGATCCCGCAGGATTGCAATTACGATATCGTCACTGACCAGATCACCTGCCTCCATGACAGCTTTGGCGGCTTTTCCGGCTTCGGTTCCCGCGGCAACTGCCGCCCGTAACAGGTCACCCGTGCTGAGTTGGACAAGCCCGAACTTGTCTTCGAGCATACGGGCCTGTGTACCCTTCCCGGCGCCCGGGGGGCCGAGAAGGATCAGTACGGTGGGTGTAGTGATCGTGGCAGCGTCCATCACATCCTCACTTGCTTGCGCGGTTTTCGATCAAGTTGTCGACCACGGACGGATCAGCCAGGGTCGATGTGTCACCGAGCGATCCAAAATCATTCTCGGCGATCTTACGCAGGATACGGCGCATGATCTTGCCCGAGCGGGTTTTTGGCAGGCCAGGAGCCCATTGGATCACATCCGGGCTGGCAATCGGTCCGATCTCGGTCCGAACCCAGGTGCGCAGCTCTTTCACAAGCTCGTCCGAGGGTTCGCGATCATTCATCAAGGTGACATAGCAATAGATGCCTTGCCCTTTGATATCATGGGGATAGCCCACAACCGCGGCCTCGGCCACGGCAGCATGTGCCACCAGAGCGCTTTCGACCTCGGCCGTACCCATGCGGTGCCCCGAGACGTTGATCACATCGTCCACACGTCCGGTGATCCAGTAATCGCCATCCTCGTCCCGGCGGCAGCCATCACCGGTGAAGTAGTAGCCTTTGTAGTCCGAGAAATAAGTCTTCTCGAACCGTTCATGATCGCCCCAGACCGTACGCATCTGGCCGGGCCAGCTGTCCTTGATGCACAGCACGCCTTCGACGCCGTTGCCGTCGATCTCGACCCCGGATTGCGGGTCCAGAACCACAGGCTGGATGCCAAAGAACGGCTTCATGGCCGAGCCGGGCTTCATCGCGTGGGCACCGGGCAGGGGGGTCATCAGGTGACCACCGGTTTCGGTTTGCCACCAGGTGTCCACGATCGGGCAGCGCCCACCGCCGACAACGTCATTGTACCAGTTCCACGCTTCCGGGTTGATCGGCTCACCCACAGTGCCCAGCGTGCGCAGATCGCTCAGATCGCATTTCTCGACCCATTCATTGCCTTGCCCCATCAGGGCGCGCAAAGCGGTAGGGGCCGTGTAGAATTGATTGACCTTGTGCTTTTCACAGACCTGCCAAAAGCGGGATGCATCCGGATAGGTCGGAACACCTTCGAACATCAGCGTGGTCGCGCCATTGGCCAGCGGGCCATAGACGATATAGCTGTGGCCGGTCACCCAGCCGACATCGGCGGTACACCAATAGACGTCGCCTTCATGGTAATCGAAGGTGATCTCATGCGTCATTGCAGCATAGACCAGATATCCGCCGGTCGTGTGCACGACACCCTTCGGCTGACCGGTCGAACCGGAGGTATACAGAATGAACAGAGGATCTTCGGCGTCCATTTCCGCAGGCGTGCAATAGTCATCCGCCTCGAGCGCCATCTCGTTATAGTCGTAGTCGCGCCCGTCGATCCATGTGGTCTGGCCGTTGGTACGCTTGACAACCAAGCATTTCACCGTGTCCTTGCAGTGCAGCAGGGCCGCATCTGCGTTTGACTTCAACGGTGTCTTACGGCCGCCGCGAGGGGCCTCATCAGCTGTAATCAGAACCTTGGCGTCGCATCCGTTGACGCGTGCAGCCAGGGCATCGGGGGAAAACCCTGCAAAAACAATCGAGTGGATTGCGCCGATACGTGCGCACGCCAGCATGGCATATGCAGCCTCGGGGATCATCGGAAGATAAATGACCACACGGTCGCCTTTGCGCACGCCCATGGAAACCAGGATATTTGCCATCCGGCAGGTACGGCGGTGCAGCTCGGCATAGGTGATGTGTTGGGCGGGTTCATTCGGGTCATCAGGTTCCCAGATGATCGCAGTCTGATCGCCGCGTGTATTCAGATGACGATCCAGGCAGTTGGCTGAAACGTTCAGAGTGCCATCCGCATACCAGTTGATCCCGACCGAGCCCAAATCATAGCTGACGTCTTTCACTTGGGTATAGGGTTTGATCCAGTCAACGCGTTTGCCTTGTTCGCCCCAGAATGCAACGGGGTCGTTTATAGAAGCCGTGTACATTTCGCCGTATTTCTTGGCATCGACATGCGCACGCGCTGAAATTTCTGCGGATGGCGGATAAACTTTGGCATCTGCCTGAGCAGCGGTTGTCATTCTGAGGTTCCTCCCTCTGGACTTAAATTCACTGGGACAATCTTGCCCGCTGAACAGGCAATGTCGACCTGTTTCCTCCCGATGCAGGATAATACGGAGATCAGAAAACAAAGAAATAAATTACAGAAATAGCAGGGTTTATTTGTTAATAAATTTCATTCCGTCTGGGGGATTTGTAAAGGAAATCGTAATATAGTAAAAAAATATATTTAAAACAGGAGTATAGATGTTAACCACATTTCAACTGTTTTCAAAGTGCTCGCCCGTGAAATTTACACATTTCATATACACCTTATGATTGTTAGCGCTGGCGGGCGGATTGCAGATTTTGGTGGGTGGTCTGGCAGGGGTTGGCACATATCGATGTTGGCGCTAGCTTTACGCGCAAGCGACCCAAAAAAGGGGGCGCATCAATGGGAGAAATCACTATGACTAAAATGTTGAGCGGTGCCGCCGTCGCCGCCCTGACTGTTGCATTCGTTACCGAAGCTGCAGCAACAGAATGGAATGCTTCGGTCTGGGGCAAACGCCGGGCCTTTACCGAACATGTCGAGAAACTGGCTGAACTGGTCAGCGAAAAAACCGGTGGCGAATTCACGATCAATGTCAGCTATGGCGGGCTGTCAAAGCCGAAAGAGAATCTGGACGGGATTGAGATCGGTGCATTCGAAATGGCGCAGTTCTGCGCAGGCTATCACCGCGACAAAAATCGGGCGATCACTGTACTTGAACTGCCGTTCCTGGGTGTGAACAATTTGGAAGAAGAGGTGGCCGTCAGCCACGCTGTATATGATCATCCCGCCGTTAAGGATGAGATGGCTCAGTGGAATGCCCGGATCATCATGACGTCGCCAATGCCCCAGTATAATATCGTTGGAACCGGTGATCCGCGCTCAACGCTTGCCGATTTTGACGGCATGCGTGTACGTGCGACTGGCGGGCTGGGCAAGGCGTTTGAGGCCGTTGGCGGTGTTCCAACATCGGTGCCCGCGACCGAGGCGTTTAATGCGATGGAATCCGGTGTAGTTGATACAGTGGCCTTTGCTCAGCACGCACATTTGTCTTTCGGCACCATCAACGAAGCCGACTGGTGGACAGCCAACCTGAACCCCGGCACTGTAAACTGTCCGGTTGTGGTCAATATCGACGCCTACGAAGCGCTGCCTGCAGAACATCGTGAAGCGCTTAACAGTTCTGTCGACGAGGCCATTGCCCATTATCTCGCCAATTACGGCGGTCTGCTGGAGCAGTGGGATGGTGTGTTGACCGAAAAAGGCGTGCAGAAAGTTCAGATCGACGAGGCCGTGCTGGAGGAATTCCGCACCAAGGCTGCTGATCCGATCCGCGAGCAATGGATCGCTGACATGTCCGCGCAGGGTCTGCCTGCGCAGGATCTATATGATCTTGTTCAACTGACGCTGAAACAACAGCGTGGCGGGAACTGATCACGCGTTCCGGGTACCCAGCGCGGTACCCGGACACTGATTCCAATACAGAAAGGGCCAGCGGAATGGCAGGACAGGCGACGGTGCTTGCGGATGATAGCCGTCTGAGCAGGCTGGACCAGCTGCTGTTAAGGGCCGAGCGTACGCTTGCACTGATCAGCGGAATTGCCGTGTTCGGGTTAATGGTGCTGGCAGTTGTCTCGGTGAGCGGGCGCAACGCCTATAACGCGCCATTGCCGGGCTATGTCGATTGGATCGAGCAAGCCATGCCTTTGATTGCGTTTCTAGGTATCTCTTACGTACAACGCGATGGGGGCCATATCCGGATGGATATTGTCATTTCGCGGCTACACGGACGGGCTTTGTGGCTGTTCGAGTTGATTTCGGTCGTTCTCATCCTGGTGCTCATGTTGGCATTGGTCTGGGGCAGCTGGTCCCATTTCGACAGATCATTCGACTTTGGCGCACCTCTGTGGAGCCGGGACAGCTCGATCGACATTGGCATCCCGCTCTGGCCTGCCAAGTTACTGGCACCTATTGCGTTTTCGGTACTTTGCTTGCGGCTTGTGCTGCAAATCTGGGGTTATGGACGGGCCTTTGTGCTGGGCCTACAAAACCCAGTTGCGGTGCCGATGATACAGGACGCTGCTGCGCAGGCTGCCGCTGAAGCCGAACAATTCGAAGGGCAGGACTAGTAAATGGACTCGATTGAGATTGGCCTCTGGGTCACCGGTGGCCTGCTGGTTCTGGTTATCACCGGAATGCGTGTGGCTTTTGCCGCGGCTTTGGCGGGGCTGATCGGTCTGGTTTGGATATTCTGGGCCAAATTCGGATATGATCCTGACCGATTTGGCAAGGCGCTGACCGTTGCGGTAAAAACCGCAGGGCAAGTGCCGCATTCCAAGGTTGCAGCCCATACGCTCAGCCTGATCCCGACCTTTATCCTGATCGGTTACCTTGCCTACTACGCAGGCCTGACGCGCGCGCTGTTCGAGGCGGCCAAGCGCTGGGTGGCCTGGGTTCCGGGTGGGCTTGCGGTCGCAACCGTGTTTGCCACCGCTGGTTTTGCTGCAGTCTCGGGGGCATCGGTCGCGACATCTGCGGTATTTGCCCGGATCGCGATCCCGGAAATGCTGAAGGTCGGGTACAACAAACAATTTGCGGCGGGCGTAGTTGCTGCAGGCGGCACGTTGGCCTCGCTGATCCCACCTTCTGCGATCCTTGTGATTTATGCGATCATCGTAGAGCAGGATGTGGGCAAACTGCTGCTCGCCGGGTTCATACCGGGAGCCTTTTCGGCGGTTATTTACGGGTTGCTGATCGTCGGTATCGCGGTGGTGTTCAAGAATGTCGGCCCACCGGTCACTGGCTTTACCTGGAAACAGCGTTTTGCTTCTTTGCCTGGCGCTCTGCCGATTGTGGCGGTGATCCTGATCATCATCTGTTTTGTCTATAACCCCTTTGGTGAGAAAGCCTGGGGCACACCAACCGAGGGCGGCGCAATAGGTGCCTTCATCGTATTCTGTTTCGCCTTGTTCCACGGCATGAGATGGGCAGAGTTGAAATCCGCACTGCTCGAGACAGCCAAATTGACCGCAATGATCTTTTCGATCATCTGGGGTGTGCTGATCTATGTCAGGTTCCTGGGATTCGCCGATTTGCCGAACGCGTTTTCCGATTGGATCACATCGCTGACCATGTCACCCATGCTGATCCTGATCTGCATCCTGCTGGCCTATGCGGTGCTCGGCATGTTCATGGATGCCATCGGGATGCTGCTGCTGACTCTGCCGGTTGTCTATCCGGCAGTTATGGCGCTGAACGGGGGCGAGGCCGTCACCGCTGCGGAAAGTACGTTTGGGATGTCCGGTCCGATGTGCGCCATCTGGTTTGGTATTTTGGTAGTGAAAATGGCCGAGTTCTGCCTGATCACACCACCGATCGGTTTGAATTGCTTTGTCGTTGCCGGCGTCCGCCCTGATCTGAGCGTTCAGGACGTGTTCAAGGGCGTGACGCCGTTTTTCATCGCCGACGCCGTGACGATTGCGCTGCTGGTCGCCTTTCCGGGCATCGTTCTGTACCTGCCTTCGCTGGCCGGGTAATTGGTGGCATCTGGCAAAGTCAATCTTTGGTGATACCTGCCCCCGGCTGGCGCACGGGGGCAGGGTATCTCTATTTCGCTCGCATCAGCATTCCGTACAGATCGCGCGGGTCGTCAGGGTCTGCCAGCATGTCCAGGGGTTCGTAGTAATCTGTGCCCCGGACTGCGGACTGGATGTAGCGCAGGGCTGAAAAATCCTCGATCGCGAAGCCTACGCTGTCAAACAACGTGATCTGACGATCATCTTTGCGACCCTCGGCCTGTCCCGTCATGACCTGCCACAACTCGGTGACGGGATGATCGTCTTCAAGGGCCTGAATCTCGCCCTCAATACGGGTTTGTTCCGGGTATTCGACGAATATTTCAGAGCGTAGCAGGATATCTCTGTGCAGTTCGGTTTTGCCAGGACAGTCGCCGCCGATCGCGTTGATGTGGACGCCTGGGCCGACCAAGTTATCGGTCAGGATCGTGGCATTTTTCTTGTCCGCTGTGCAGGTCGTGATGATATGCGCGCCTTCGATGGCGTCCTCAGGGGATTTGCATTTCACGACCGAGAGGCCAGAGCCCGCCAAGTTGGCCGCACATTTTTCGGTGGCAGCCGCGTCGGTGTCGTACAAGCGAACAGTATCAATCCCGCACATGGCCTTGAAGGCGAGGCACTGAAATTCGGATTGCGCGCCATTCCCGATCATTGCCATGGTCGAGGCCGATTTGGGCGCAAGATAGCTGCCGACCAGGGCAGAGGTTGCTGCGGTGCGCAATGCAGTCAGCATGGTCATTTCGGTCAGCAGGGTCGGATAGCCTGTGTAGACGTCTGCCAACAATCCAAATGCGGTAACGGTCTGTAGGCCCTCGGAGGTGTTCTTGGGGTGGCCGTTGACGTATTTAAACCCATAGGCCTCACCGTCTGAGGTTGGCATCAGTTCAATCACCCCATGCGGCGAGTGGGCAGGGATGCGGGGTGTTTTGTCAAAGCTTTCCCACCGTTTGAAATCAGCTTCGATTTGCGCCGCAATATCGGTGATCATACGTTCGACGCCGATGTGGTGGACCAGTCTCATCATATTGTCGACAGACACAAACGGCACCAGGGCCTTTTCAGATGGTTGCATTAGGGGCTCCTATCGGCGGGACAGGTGGATGCCTGCAATCATGCAGCGCACGGATCCACCGGCAGTTTCAATGGTGGGAATCGAAAGCGGCAGAGGTGTCGCGCTGGCTTCGATTGTAACGATTTGTTCCGGGGTCAGGGCGGCAAGTGCCCTGCTGGACAGCGCCAGCACGGGACCATTCAGGCCGCTCAGTTCGATGGCGTTGCCAGCAAATTCAGCGATCTGATCATGGGTCAGGTCAATGACCGTGCGACCGGATTCTTCCAGCCTGGCTTTCACTGTCGCGCGGCGTTCGGGGTCCGCGATCATATCAAGACAGATCAGCGCGTATTTGGAGCCGATGCCCATCAGAACATTCGTGTGATAGACATCACGTCCTGCGGCATCATGCGCCTCGAATGCGATGGGCTCATAGTTGAAATGGGTGCAGAAACGCTCCAACAGAACGGGGTCGGCGCGGTTGGATTTGACCGTGTAGGCCACGCGGCCAATGTGGTCCAGAACCATCGCTCCGGTGCCTTCCAGCGCCAGTCTGTCCTGTTCAAGCCCGGAATAATCGATCACGTCCTGAACACGATACTCCTGTTTCAACATTTCTATGACGTCGGCGCGACGTTCGCGCCTGCGCGACGGCACAAACATCGGATAAATTGCCACATGTCCGCCGGGATGGGTCGAGAACCAGTTGTTCGGAAATACGCTGTCTGGTGTGTCGAGGTCTCCGAAATCGTCGAAGACATGAACCTTAATACCCGCATCGCGCAGCAGCGCCACCGCCTGATCATGTTCATCGCGTGCTTGGACAGACGTGGCCGCTGCTGAGCGGTTGGCCAAGGTCTGGAACGCATTGTCGTCGCGTGTCTCGGGGTTCGAAGCAAATGCATGGGGCCGGATCATCACAACGGCTGGTGGGGCTTGTAGAGATTGCATCAGAAGCTCCGGGTGGGGCGGTCAAAGATGCGGCGACCCAGCAATGAGGCGGCCAGATCGACCATCAGCTTTGCAGTGCGGCCGCGTTCGTCCAGAAACGGGTTCAATTCTACCAGATCCAGCGAGCAGACAAGACCGCTTTCGTGTAGCAGTTCCATCACTAGATGGGCCTCGCGTTCGGTCGCGCCACCTGGAACTGTTGTGCCAACTGCAGGAGCAATGGACGGATCAAGGAAATCCACATCCAGCGAAACATGAAGGATGCCATCCGCTGCCCGGACCCGCTCCAGAAAGGCCATCAGCGGTGCTTTGATGCCGTTTTCGTCGATGCTTCGCATATCGGCCAGCATTGCGCGATCCTGTTCCAGCCGAGCCCGTTCGGCTGGGTCGACCGAGCGCAGACCGATCATGCCGACCCGGTCGGTCGGAACTGGCGATGAAACCGGTGGGAAGTCGTCAAATCCGGGCTGTCCGGTGAAATAGGCTACGGGTGTCCCGTGCAGGTTGCCGCTATCGGTGCTCTCGGGTGTGTGGAAATCGCTATGCGCGTCCAGCCAGAGAACGAACAGTGGGCGTTCGATCCGCTCGGCGTGCTGTGCCATACCCAAAACCGTGCCCATCGAAAGTGCATGATCGCCGCCCATGAAAATTGGCAGGCCTTGTGGGGCGACATCCTGCGCAACACGGCTGAGAGCCTTGGTCCAGCCGACACACTCGGGCAGGGCGAAGAGATGCGAATGTTCGGACATATCCGGAATGTCAGGTGTGATATCGCCGAGATCCCGTAGGTGAAGGCCGAGATCAGAAAGAGCTGATTGAAGCCCCGCAACCCGATAGGCATCGGGGCCCATCCGGCAGCCTTGTCGACGCTTGCCCGAATCCATCGGGGCGCCAACCAGAATTACGTTGTTTGTATCCATATGGAATACTACTCCGGCAATGTGGCTTGCGGATAGGGATCAAAATGCTCAAAATGGAACCGCAAGTGACATAACGGAAGTATTGAATGGACGATTTGGATGGCAAGCTTCTCAGCGCTCTGCACCGGGATGCCCGTGCTTCACTCTCGGAACTGGCTGAAACACTGGGGGTCACACGCACAACAGTGCGCAGCCGTCTGCAACGTTTGAAGCAATCCGGCGAGATTGTGGGCTTTACGGTTCTGACACGGCAGGATGTGGCGCAAAGCCCGGTCAGAGGGTTGATGATGCTGGAAATCGAAGGGCGCGGCACCGAGCGCACCATGGCCCAAATTGCCGCCATGCCACAGGTGCGGGCTGTCCATTCGACAAATGGCGGTTGGGACTTGATTGCCGAGATTGGGACCGAGACCCTGGCCGAACTGGATGAAATCCTGTTTCGCATCCGCAGGATCGAGGGGATTACGCGATCCGAAACCAACTTACTTCTTTCTACTCGGAAAGGCCGCGTCTGATTGCTGTAGTGCTTTGAGCAGCAATGAATATGTGTAAAAGTTGCGATGCGTTCGCCACCCGCGCAAAGGCAGCTGCAAACCTGAAACAGGGAAATCACATGACTGATCAGGATACAGGCAAAGAACTCTGGGCCATCCGACTTGCCGAAAGAGTATCCGGTTTTCTGGAACGACCCCTGGTCAGAATCGCCATTCCCGTAATTGTCATGCTGGTCGCCCTGACCGTGCTGCATGAACTGTCTGCACATGTGAAATGGTCATCCGTTCAGACGGATGTGGCGAACACCTCTTGGACGCTGTTGTTCATCGCCTTGTGCTGGACCGCTTTTAGCTTTGTTTCCCTGTCTTTATACGACGTCTTTGCAGTCCAGAGCGTTGCCGACGGTGAGGTCCCTTTGCCGGTTGCAGGCATGGCCGGGGCCTGTGGTTATGCGGTGTCAAACTGCCTTGGGTTTTCCTACATCACGGGCACGGCGATCCGGTATCGGATCTACGCATCTTTGGGGCTGGATCTGGGGCGTGTCGCTGGGGTTATTGCGACCTCGTGGATCGCTTTCTGGTCTGGCATGACCTTGCTGTTGGGGGCTTTGCTGACCTTTCATCCCGACGGGATATCGAAGGTTTTGCCAATCAGCGATACGGTCGAGACGGTCATAGGATTGGGCCTTTTGATCGCTCTGGCAACGCTGTTCATCTGGCTGTCGAAAGGCGGGCGCAGGCTGGCCTATGGCGGGGTTGGATTTAACCTTCCCGGCGGCAAACTGGCCGGGTTGCTGACGCTGGCGGCCTTGGGCGATGTGTTTGGTGCGTCGATGGTTCTGTATGTGCTGCTGCCGACAGACCTTGGGATCGGCTACCCCTATTTCTTCACCATCTATATTGGCGCGATTGCGGTCGGCATCCTCAGCCATGCGCCGGGCGGAATTGGCGCCTTCGAGGCGACTATGATCGCGGGACTTGGCGCGTCAGGCCGGTCGGATGTCATTGCCGCGCTGCTGCTGTACCGCCTGGTCTATACGTTTCTTCCCTTCCTCATCGCCACGCTTTCAATCGCTGTGGCATCAGCGCTGAGCCACCGGCGACATATTACTGGTGCAGCCACTTGGGTTTATCGAGTGATCCGTCCGATCGTGCCCATGGTGGCCGCAGGCGTGGCCGCAGTGGCCGGTGTGATACTTCTGGTCTCCGGCGCGTTGCCTGCAAGCAGCGGTAACCTGGGTGTGCTACGGGATTTCCTGCCCCTTTCCTTTGTCGAAGCGTCCCACCTGGCCGGAAGTGCGGTAGGGGTCTTGCTGATCCTTGTGTCACGGGGGCTGTTTCGCAAGCTTTACCGGGCTTGGGTTGTGGCCATGCTGTTGATGCTGGCCGGTTTTGTCGCTTCGCTGACCAAAGGGCTGGATACGCACGAAGCGCTCAGCATGGTGGGTAGCATCGTTCTGCTGGCCATGTTCCGGGATGCTTTCTATCGGGTTAGCGGCGCGTCGATCTTCAGGTTGAACATACCTTGGCTGGTCAGCGTTCTTGCATTGCTTGCCGTGATCTTTTGGGTGGGTCTGTTTGCTTATTCCCATGTCGAATATCAAAATGCCCTGTGGTGGGAGTTTGCCTGGAACGGCGACGCCTCGCGGTTCCTACGATCCAGCCTTGTGGTTGCGGTCATCCTTGGGGTGGTTGCCGTTAGCTCACTGTTCGGGCGCGAGATTCCTGTTCCAGTCCGCACAGAAATCCCCGAAGTAGTCGAGCGTCTGGTGATGGAAAGCGAAGACACAGAATCCCAGATATCTTTGACCGGGGACAAACAATTCCTGATCGCGCCGGATGAAACCGCTTTTCTGGCCTATGCCGATACCGGCAACGCACTGGTCACCAAAGGTGAGCCAGTAGGGGATGAAACCGCCGGTAAACAGCTGATATGGCAGCTGCGCGAGATGGCGGACCGTGAGGGTAAACTTTGTGCCTTCTACAGCGTTTCCACCAAATACCTGCCGACCTTTCTAGACCTTGGCCTGTCGATCCTGAAAATTGGCGAAGTAGCGCGGGTGCCGTTGAAAGATTTCTCGCTGGACGGAAAATCCCGCAAGCGGTTCCGTCAGGCCAAGAACCGTGCCGAACGCGAAGGGTATGTTTTCGAGATTATCCCAAAAACGGAACTAACCCCGATCCTGCCCGAGTTGCGCAAGATTTCGGATGACTGGCTGGCGCAAAAGGCTGGGGCCGAGAAAGGTTTTGCGCTTGGCGGATTTGATGAAACCTATCTGTCCTATTTCGACCACGCGGTGCTGCGGAATGGCGAAACAGGTGAGATCGTCGCGTTTGCTAACCTGTTTCAGGGCGGGCAAAAATCAGAACTGTCGCTGGATCTGATGCGGTATGAACCAGATAGCCCAAGTTTTGTTATGGATGCGCTGTTTGCCGAGATGATGTCATGGGGCGCCGAGCAGGGGTTCCACTGGTTCTCGCTGGGGGCGGCACCGTTTTCCGGGATCGAAAACCGGCAACTGGCATCGCTGTGGAACCGCATTGGCGGCTTTGTCTATGAACATGGCGAACAGTTTTATCACTTTGAGGGGCTGCGCTCGTTCAAGCAGAAATTCGAACCGGAATGGAGCCCGAACTATTTGGCCAGCCCCGGAGGGCTGGCTGCGCCGCGTATCCTGTACGAGGTCAACATTCTGATTTCGGGCGGCTTGCGCGGTCTGGCGAAATAGCGCTCAGTTCAGGCTGGCTTGGGTCGGAGCCTGTTGCAGCAGGTCTCCCCAATCGGTGCGATAGGCCATTTCGGCCAGCACGGTTTCCGGCAGGAACTCCTGATTTTGCCGGATTTGCCAACCACCGCCTAAACCTTTGTAGACTGCAACCAGATTGCTCGAAACCTGCTGGCGGGCTTCGATCAGGTTGGCCTGTGATCGCAGCAATGCGGTTTGCGTGTTCAGAACGCGGGAATAGCTGGCGATGCCATCCCGGTATTGGTTCACCGCGATCTCGGCAGCTTTGCGCGATGCGGTGACGCTGTTTTGGTAGAATGTCACCTGTTTGCGTGATTGCGTATAGGCGACCATAGAACTTTCGACCTCGGAATAGGCGGTCAGGACGGTGTTTTGATAGTTCGCAATCAAAGCCTGATAAGCTGCGTCCTGGGCGCGGACATTATTCTTGATCCGCCCATAATTCAGCACATTCCAGACCACTCCGGCACTGGCCAGACCAGTATTGCTGGCGGATGAAAACAGGTCCTGACTGCCCGAGGCCTGCAGGCCGATCGAACCGGACAGGATGAACTGGGGATACAGGTCAGCAATCGCGATCCCAACTTGCGCAGACTGTGTGGCAGCGGCCAGTTCTGCGGCGCGTACATCCGGGCGTCGGCGCAGCAATTCCGCTGGTACTCCAACGGCGACGTTGGATCGGGCCGAAGGGATACGACCGGAATTACCCAGCAACCCGGCCATGCGCGAGGGTGTTGTTCCCAGTAAAACAGCCAAAGCATTCTTGGTCTGCTGAAGATCGCTTTCAATCTCCGGCACTAGCGCCATGGTATTGTTCAGCAGGGCGGTGGCCTCTTGCACATCCAGTTCAGTGGTGACGCCGTTGTTGAAACGCAGTTGCGTCAGATCAACCGATTCCTGTTGCAGCTTGATATTCTCTCGTGCCACGAACAGAGTTTCTTGCAGCGCGCGGAAGCTTACATATAACGCTGCTACATCGCCGGTCAGCGTGACCAAAGCGTCATCGTAATTAGCGACCTGAAGTGCCAGATTGGATCGTGCGGCCTGCACACCCCGGCGTTGCTGCCCCCACACATCCAGTTCCCATTGGGCGTCGAAGCCAACCTGCGAGGTCGAGAATTCGGTATCCAGAGGGATGATCCGATTGATATCGGAAATCGGCCCGATATTATCGCTGATCTGGCGCCGCTCGATCGAACCTCCGATGGCCTGCGATTGGGGGTAAAGCTCACCAAAGGCAATCCCAAGCTGTGCGCGGGCCTGTAATACGCGCGCACCGGCCACCTGTAGCGCCAGGTTCTGGGCATAGGCTTCGGCGATCAAACGGTTCAAAGTGGCGTCGTTGAAGGTCTCCCACCATTTTGCCACAGGGGCACTACGCGAGGTGAGGCCGCTGGGACCGACTGAGGGGTTGTTTACCTCGATCCATTCCTTCACGACCGGAGAGTTCGGTCGCACAAAATCAGGACCGACAGGTGCGCATCCCACCAGCAGCGCGGCACACAGGGCTGTGCCCATCAAACTGCGGTTTAGCCTGGCCCGTGTCATACAGCGTGTCCTTAAATGTCCAGTGGTCGGATGAAGTTTGCGAAGGAATAGAGGCGGATATTGATGCGCCGCAGGAACTCAAAGCTTTTGCCCTGGCCGGTATAGATTGCCACCGCGGCATGTCCACCGGCGGGAAAGACGTGGCCATCTGGAATATCGACCGAAATCTGCACGGCAATATGTCCAGGAATTTTTGGCAGTTCAAATCCGGGCAGGCGGCCTGATGGCAGATATTGACCCTGGCGGGTTGCCCACCAGATTGCCTCGACTTTGCCGGTCAGGATTTCTCCGGGATATAAGTCCAGCGCGACCTCAACCTGTTGCCCGGGTTTCACAAATTTCAGGTTCTGCTGCCGGTAAGTGGCGAGAATATAGGGGTTTTCCTTGGTCACAAAGCTGGCGATTGCGCCCAATCGGATATCACCGACAACCAGACCCGGGCGTGCCTGTTGTGAAACGATCATACCATCTTCGGGCGCGTAGATCGTAGTATTGTCCAGAAAGTACCGGGCCTTTTCCAACTGAGCCTGAGCTTGAACGATTCCGGTATTGACCCCGTCGATCTGCGAATCCAGCGCCAGCTTTGCCTTTTCCAGATTGGCTTCGGCCTCTTTTATCTTGGCCTGATCTTCCGTGACCTGCTCGTTCCAGCGATCCAGCTCATCCTCTCGGGCACCACCCGCAGGGACAAGGTTTTCATACCGTGCCTGCTGGGTCAGTGCATATGCCAGTTGCGCGTTTGCTCGCTCGACGGCTTCACCCGCGACGATCACATCCTGTTCCAGAATTTTGGCGTTCTGCTGGGCTGCAACCAACTGTGCGGATGCCTCTTCGAATTCAAGCGCAAAGACGGTGTCGTCGAACCGATACAGCGGATCCCCTTTCTTCACCTCTGTATTCGGCTCGACCAGAACCTCGGAAAGGATGGTTGGTTCAGTCAGGCGCGGTACGATCTGTATGGTTGAGCGGACCACGTGGCTGTCGATCGAAAACGGCTGGAAGAACCGCAGCGCAACCATAAAGATCAATAACAGATGAGCACCCACCCAGAAGGAAACGATGCCCCAGGCGATACTGAACTTAAGCCATTGCAGTTTGAAGAAGATCAGCCAGACAAAAATGATGTAGAAAAGCGTAATGCCAAGAGCGACAAACATATTGTGGGACTTCCTTTAGCCTTAGCTTTTTTGTGTTTCGTCCGGGTCCAGCGGATCGCGATATTCTTCAGTCAGTTCACCGCCCAACCGTTTGATATCCTTGCGTATCGCATCGCGTTCATCGTCGGGCAAACGGCGGATATCGACTGTGGCTGCATCGTGGAAAGCCCACATAAAGGCGTGAATCCAGGGAACGACGGCCAGAAACCCCATCCAGCCCATGATCTTGACTGCCTCGGCATGGGGATGGTTGCGTTTGATTGCGATGCGGCCGGGCAGTCCCATTATGAACAGAAACAGCGCCATTACAGCGGCCAGCAGCAGTATAAGTGCGATAAATGTCAGATAGTCATAATAGCCTAGCGGCTGCCCCAGTAGTCCCATTCCGATGCCTCCATGAGGGAAGGTTTATCCATCCTCAGTTGTTGGTGTCCAGTTCGTCAATCAATTTGTATCTTGTCGGCGGGTCAGCGCAGATACCTGGTCCACATTCCAACAAGGTCGACCCCGCATTCAGCGCGGCCAGCCCTAGCATCACAAAGAACGCGGTTTTGGCCAGCGTATTGCCCCCGAACCGTGGTTGATCGACGGTTGTGTCCTGATATTGACGGTCGAAAAGCAGCATGATTGCCGTGCCCAGCAGGATCAGAAAAAAGCAGATCGCGGCCCATGTGTAGTAGTGATACCCAAAAACAGGCGAACCATAGTGGCCCGTACCCGGTACGATATGCAGCAAGATCTGGCGAACTGAAACGCTGATCCCAAACAGTGCCGCAAGCAACATCAACGCATAATGCTGCGGCCGGGCTCCGTATAGCAGGTTCAGGCCCAAACCAACGCCCACCGCTACGAACCCGACCCGTTGCAATAAGCAAAGCGGGCAGGGCAGTTCGTTCAGCGCCAGCTGGTATCCGAAGGCCAGCACAAGAACGAGGCTGACCGCCAGGGTTCCCAACGCGTTCAGGGTGCGGGAAAGCTCGGGTGTCATTGTGGCCTCCTACAGCTGAATGGTCAGTTGGCTGGTGGCATGAAACTTCAGCCAGTAAACACTTAGGGCCATGGTGATGAAGAACACAACATTGGCCGCTTTGGTTTTTCTATAATAATTCAGCCCCATAGTGGCTGTGAGTAACGCAAATAAAAGCGCGATCATGGCCCGGATCTCCCCCTTGCCGTGCACTGATTGCAATATGTTGCGATACTGTCAGGGCCGGTCGCCTATGACAAGAACCACGTTTGGAATTACGCGTTTAATGCGAATCTCCGGTGGTTCGGCCGCTGTATACGACCCGCGTTCCCCATACCTTGCATTTACGTGCAAGCCCACTTGGAAGAGGTTGATCTGTAAAGAAAACGTCAACTTCGGACATTGAGGCAATACGGGCAGGGGCCGAGCGCTGAAATTTCGAATGATCGGCAACCAGAAAGCTGTGTCTGGCCTGTGCAATGATAGTCTGGCTGACACGGACTTCTTGGAAATCGAAATCGAGAAGATCACCATCGGCGTCCAGTGCGGAACACCCGATTACCGCATAATCGAACTTGAATTGTTCAATCGTTGAATTGGTCAGGTTGCCGATCAGACCACCGTCCGACCGGCGCAGAACACCACCGGCGACGACGATCTGGCAGTTCGTGTTTTCCACCAGGATACGCGCGACATTCATGTTATTTGTCACCACCATAAGATCTTTGTGGTTTAGCAACTGATGCGCGACAGCCTCGGTCGATGTACCGATGTTCAAAAAAAGCGATGCACCATCCGGTATGTTGGCAGCGCAAACCTGTGCGATACGGGTCTTGATTTCAGCATTCAGGGCGCGCCGGTCCTCGTAACCGATATTCGAAACGCCGGATCGCAGGACCGCGCCGCCATGAACCCGGTCCAGCTTGCCCAGTTCCGCAAGCTCGGAAAGATCACGCCGGATCGTTTGGACCGTGACACCAAACTGCAACGCCAGATCCTCGACCATGACGCGACCATTCTGCTTGGCGATTTCTATGATGTCTGACTGGCGGAACGAAAGAGACAAGGGAAGCTCCGGTTATTGGGTTCTTTCGTTTTTGTTCCTTTTTTCGCAATATTGCAACCGGCAGAAAACAAACATCGTTTGGACAACAACAAAAAATCGCTATTCTTGTTCGTTACGCGAAAAAAAACGAAAATCCACATTGACGAACCGAGTATCGAACGGGTTAATTGCCGCACGTTTTCAGCAAAAGGACTGACCTGCAAATGGCACAGCAGACTGGCCAGGTTACTGACCTATTCATCATCGGTGGCGGTATTAACGGTTGCGGGATCGCGCGTGATGCGGCCGGGCGGGGATTGTCGGTGACATTGGCCGAGATGAACGACTTGGCATCGGCGACGTCCTCTGCCTCGACCAAACTGTTCCATGGCGGCCTGCGGTATCTTGAGTACTTTGAATTCCGACTGGTCCGCGAGGCGCTGATCGAGCGTGAGACCTTGCTGCGGGCAATGCCGCATATCAGTTGGCCGATGCGCTTTGTGCTTCCGTACCACGATGGGATGCGCTTTGACTCGGACACGCCGACATCGCGCCTGCTGAGCATGGTGATGCCCTGGATGCGCGGTCGTCGCCCGGCCTGGCTGATCCGTCTGGGCCTGTTCATGTATGACCACCTCGGGGGGCGGAAAATTCTGCCGGGAACTTCGTCGCTGAATCTACGGTCTGCGCCCGAAGGCGGCCCGCTGCAGAACAGGTTCGAAACTGCCTATGAATATTCCGACTGCTGGATTGAGGATTCCCGTCTGGTGGTTCTGAACGCCCGTGATGCCGAGGCCAGAGGTGCCGAAATTCTGGTCCGGACAGAGGTTCTGTCTGCCGAAAGGGTCGATGACCTGTGGCATGTCACGATCCGCGACAAGCAGAGTGATGAAACGCGCGTCGTCCAGGCCAAGATGCTGATCAATGCCGGTGGCCCTTGGGTCGGGGACATTATTCAGGACAAAATCCACGTGAACTCGCGTGAAGGCGTTCGGTTGGTTCGCGGCAGCCATATCGTAACCCACAGGTTATTCAACCATGACAAATGCTATTTCTTTCAGGGCGAAGACGGGCGCATCATCTTTGCCATTCCCTATGAGAGAGATTTCACCCTTATTGGAACAACTGATCAGGATCACCCAGATCCATCGGTTCCTCCAGTCTGTACTGAGTCTGAACAGGAATATCTGTGTGCATTTGCGTCAAAATATTTTGAGCAGCCTGTGACCCACGAAGACATCGTTTGGACTTATTCCGGTGTGCGCCCTCTGTATGACGATGGGGCCAGCAGCGCAACGGCCGCGACCAGAGACTATACTCTGAAGGTCAATGGGCTTGGCGGCGCTCCGGTTTTGAATGTTTTCGGCGGCAAGATTACGACCTATCGCAGATTGGCCGAAAGTGCGCTTGAGAAAATCGCTGAGTACTTCCCGGATTTGCCCGGTCCATGGACCGCTGGTGTTTCTTTGCCGGGTGGCGATTTCCCCGTTAGCGCAGTGCAAGACCTTATTGCCGGTCTGGAATTCGACTATGCCTTTTTGAATCGCACATGGGCGGAACGGCTGGTGCGCGCCTATGGAACCGAGGCGCGCGCTATTCTGGCCGATGCAAAGACCGCTGAGGATCTGGGGGAAGAGTTCGGGGCGACTCTGACCGAACGCGAAATGGAATGGCTGGTCACCAAGGAATATGTGCGCTGCGCTGAAGATGCCATCTGGCGCAGAAACAAGCTGGGCCTAAGACTTGATGCCGATCAGATCGCTGCCATCCAGCGCTGGATCGAAAAGCGCCTGGCCCATTAAAGAAAAGCCCCGCGTTTTTGGCGGGGCTTTTTTTGATTTATGCGGCTTCTTCCGAAGGGTCGGGGTCGTTCTTTGTCCCTTTGAGCCATTCCCTCAGCCCCTGCATCAGGGCGTAAAGTACCGGCACAAGGATAACGCCAACCAGAGTTGCCGCCAGCATTCCGCCAAAGACGGCGACACCGATGGCCTTCTGGCTAGCCGCTCCCGCGCCGTTCGCGGCAAGCAACGGTACAACACCCAACAGGAAGGAGAGGGCAGTCATCATCACCGCGCGGAAACGTTGATGGGCGGCTTCGGCTGCAGCATCTTTGATCGAAAGGCCATTGGCACGCTGTTCCATTGCGAATTCAACGATGAGGATACCGTTCTTCGACGCAAGCCCCACCAGCATGATCATCCCGATCTGCGTGTACAGGTTTATGTCGCTGCCCACGATGGCCACTGCCGCAACCGCCCCGAACAGGGCAACAATAACCGATAGAAGAATAGACACCGGCATCGACCAGCTTTCGTATTGCCCCACCAGGAACAAATAAGCGAACAGGACAGCAAGCCCGAGGATAATGATCACAAGGCTGCCGGATGCAAGCTGCTGTTGCGCGGTACCTGTCCATTCAAACGCGTATCCCGAGGGTAGGGCGTTGGCGGATTCTTCTGTCATCACAGTGATAGCGTCGCCACTGGACAGCCCTGGCGCAGGTACAGCTGTAACAGTTGCCGAACGAAACAGGTTATGCCGTTTTAACAGGACTGGCCCCAACACGTTTTCCACGTCGATCAACGTACCCAATGGAACCATATCGCCCTTGGTCGAGCGCACATACAGGTTCGAAATATCTTCGACCTTGTTCCGATAGCTCCCCTCGGCCTGAATCATCACGCGGTAGACGCGGCCAAACAGGTTGAAATCGTTCACATAGTACGAGCCTAGTTGGGCTTGCATCGTCTGAAAAATCTCAGCAACAGACACTTCCAGGGTTTTCGCTTTCTCACGGTCCAGATCGACAAATAGCTGAGGAACATTGGCCCGGAATGTTGTATAGGCCTGACCAATCTCGGGTCGCTGGTTTGCAGCATAGACGAAGGACCCAACGGCCGAGGCCAGATCCTGAGGCGTACCGCCCCCGACTTGCTGAACCTCCATTTCCACACCGGCTGACATGCCGAGGCCCTGAATCGGTGGCGGGTTGAAGGCCACGATCGAAGCTGCGGATTCGCCATTTGCAATCGCCAGAACCTTGCCCAGAATGGCATCGGCAGACAGGTCGGGATCTTGCCGCTCGTCCCAGTTGTCGAGGTTCACAAAAACGGTCGCTCCATTTGTGGTTGTGCCGTTCAGCAGCGAAAATCCGTTGATCAGAACCGTACTGGCGACCCCCGAGATATCGCGGATCTGGTCGTCGACCCGACCTGCGATAGTCTCGGTGCGTTCCAGCGTTGCCGCATCTGGCAACTGGATGTCCACAAAGAGATAGCCGTTGTCTTCAAGCGGAATAAAACCGCTTGATGTGTTCGACATGATCGTCCCTGTACCCATTGCCAGAACAACGATGACGCCCAGTCCGGCGACTGGCAGAATTAACAGTTTGCGCACAATGACGACATAACCGTCGCGCAGCGTTCCGATGAAACGCTCAAACAGGGCCAGAATACCCTTGGGCGGACCCGAGCGTGCGCGCAGAACCAATCCGCAAAGCGCCGGAGACAAGGTCAAAGCGTTGATTGAAGAAATCACGACCGCAGTCGAGATGGTGACTGCAAACTGAGAATACAGTCGCCCCGAGATGCCAGGCATAAAGGTTACGGGCACAAAAACGGCCAGCAGAACCAGTGTGGTTGCTATGACGGGTCCGGTGATTTGGCCCATTGCTTTCCGTGTCGCCTCAGGCGGGGACAACCCTTCGTCGGCGATAATGCGTTCAACGTTTTCAACCACCACGATGGCATCATCGACCACGATCCCGATGGCCAGTACAAGCGCGAACAAAGAAATTGTGTTCAGGGACATCCCAAACGCCAGCAGGAACGCGAACGTCCCGATCAGCGAAACAGGAATAGCAACCGCCGGAATGATCGTGGCACGCCAACTGCCCAAAAAGACAAATACGACCGAAATCACCAAAACGAACGTCAGCATCAGGGTGGAAACCACGTCGTTCAGAGATTGTTCCACGAAGTCTGTCGTGTTGAAGGGTACCTGATATTCAACATCTGTTGGGAACGAACGCGACAGCCGGTCCAATTCGGCCTGAACACGATCAGAAACAGCCAACGCATTGGCACCGGGGGCTTGATAGATACCGATAACCGTTGCGGGTTCTGCCTGGAAATAGCCCGAAGCCGAGTAGAACTGCGCTCCAAGTTCGGTTCTGGCAATGTCCCTTATGCGTACGATTGCCCCTGCATCACCAGTACGGATGACAATATTGCCAAATTCAGCGGCCGAGGTCAGCCGGCCCTTGGTCTTGATCGTATATTGAAATGTCTGCCCCTCAGGGACCGGCGGCGAGCCTATTGAACCGGCAGACACTTCGATATTCTGTTCGCGGATAGCGTCTATGACATCACCCGGTGAAATCGACAGGGCGGTCATCTTGTCGGGATCCATCCAGATCCGCATTGCATATTCAAGGTTAGTCAGAACATCGGCTTTACCAACACCCTGTACGCGCGCCAACGCATCTTTCAGGTTGATCGAAGCGTAGTTCGACAAGAATACACTGTCATAGGTGCTTTTGGGTGAGGTCAGCGTGACCAGCATCAGCATATTGGTCGATGCCTTCTGCGTAACGACACCCGACGAAGTCACCTCTGACGGAAGCGAAGACATGGCCTGCGCAACGCGGTTCTGCACGTTGACGGATGCAATGTCGGGATCGGTGCCGACTTCGAAGGTAATATTCAACGAATACGAGCCGTTATCCGAAGAGGTGGACGTCATGTAGATCATGTCATCCACGCCGTTGACCTGCGCCTCGATCGGCGCGGCGACGGTGTTCTCGACCGTTTCGGCATTGGCACCGGTATAGGTGGCGGAAACGCTGACGACCGGTGGCGTAATATCAGGAAACTGGGCGACCGGCAGAACCATATAGCCGATCCCGCCCATGATCGTCAGGACAAGCGAAATAACTAGAGCCAGCTTGGGCCGGCTGATGAACAGGGATGAGAACATCTGTTACTCTCCCGGCTGCTCGGATGCGGTGACAGCATCCACTGCCACACCCGGGCGCACGCGCTGGAGGCCCTCGACGATCACGCTTTCCCCTTCGCGCAGGCCGTCCAGAACGATCACAGCAGTTCCGACATTGTCGCCGGTGGTGATATAGCGCTGTTCGACCATTTGCTTATCGTTAACGACCAGAACGAAATCACCGCGCTGATCACGTGACAAGGCCGCCTGCGGGATCAGAACCTGCAAGGTCGGCTCCAGCGCTTCGATATGAACGCTCAGAAACTGACCATCGAGGATCAGCCGGTCGGCATTTGTGAATTCGGCCCGCATTGCAATCGTTCCAGTTAGCGGGTCGATACGGTTGTCAACGAAAACAATCGAACCTGTTTCGCCCAAGTCCGATCCATTGGGCAGTGTTACATGCACATTCGGGCTTTTGGGGCTTTCGGCCAGCGACGATGCATTCTCGCCATATTGTTCAAGAACCGAGGTAAACTGTTTCTCGTTCAACGAGAAATTCACATACACTGGTGCCTCGCTGACGATATTCACCAATGGTGGGTTGTTCGGGCCGACAACGTCCCCGACGCTGATAGCGACCCGCCCGATACGGCCGGTGAACGGTGCGTGGACCTTAGTATAGCTCAGATCAAGTTCGGCCTGTTGGATTGCGGCTTTCGCGGCTTTGACTTCGGCAATGGCCACAAGTTCGTTGGCACGGGCGATATCCCGTTCGCTTTCCGGAGTGGCATCGCGTTTGTAAAGTTCTTCTTTACGGGCCAGGTCAACTTTGGCGAGCTCAAGATTTGCTTCGGCACGGTCCAGATCGGCATTCCGTGCATCTAGTGTTGCCTGATACAGGTCCGGCTCAATCGTGAACATAAGGTCGCCTTCATTCACCATCGCGCCGTCTTCAACATTCTGACTGTCCAGAAAACCGCTGACCCGGGCGACGATATCGGCCTTGTTCAGCGCCTCAGCTCGACCGATGAAAGTCGCCTCGTCCGTGATTTCTTGTGTATAGGCCGCAGCGATGGACACTTTCGGCGGTGGGGCGTCACTTTTATCCTGCGCGGCAGCTGGCACCACCAACCCACACAGGGCCAAAGCTGCGGCATACCAAACGGATTTGGCTATGGGGTCGTTCGGTCGAAAGCTGAAAAGTGTTGATGCAAGGATCATGGCAGAAGCCCCATTGAAACAAAAACTGGACACAACTCGGGTCGCCGCCAGCGGTCCGAGTCGCCTAAACTCTTTGTGAGGATGGCTGGTTTTGGTAGGTTTCTCAAGCGTGTTAGCCCGTAAGGCAATCGCTTACCCAAGGATATTTTTCTGTAAGGTGGCAGGTTTACGTAAATCGGCCAGGGCTAGTTTCCTGATCTGGCAAGGGCGTTTCCGGCAATCTGGATCAAATGCAAAATGAAAAAGGGGGCCGTTAAGCCCCCTGTATTTTTTTCCCGGTCGGGTGTCTTAGGTGCGGACACCTGCAAAACGGTCCTGCCAGTCTTCGCGCTGTTCGTCGGTGATCTTGGCGAACAGAACATCGGGAACGGCAAAGTCGTGGCCTGCGGGCAGGGCGGACAGGGCCGCCGCAACATCGTCAGGCCAGGCGGTATCCAGCGTGTTCATCGCGCTCAGCATACGGGCGCTGGTTTCGGGAATGAACGGCGCACTGAGCACGGCATAGAGCCGGATCAAGTTCAGACCCAGACGCACCTGTACCGCGGCCTGTTCGGGATCTTCCTTGAAGGTCGACCAGGGTGCCGCGGATTGAAGATACTCGTTCCCGGCAACCCAGATGGCGCGCAATTCCTGGGCGGATTTGCGAACTTCCATCGCCTCCATGAACCCTTCATAGGCGCGGACGCGGCGGGTCAGCTCCTCGATCAGGGCCTGCTCGCGGTCGCCATAGGTGCCGCCTTGGGGCACCGCCTCGCCGAATTTTGAGCGGCAGAACTTGGTGATCCGGCTGACGAAGTTACCCAACACATCGGCCAGATCCTTGTTCACCGATTGCTGGAAGTTCTCCCAGGTAAATTCGCTATCGCTGCTTTCGGGCGCATGGCTCAGCAGCCACCAGCGCCAGTAATCGGCAGGCAGGATGTCCAGTGCCTGATCCATGAATACGCCGCGACCTTGGCTGGTCGAGAACTGGCCGCCGTCATAGTTCAGGTAGTTGAAGGATTTCAGATGGTCGACCATCTTCCACGGCTCTCCCGAACCTAGAATGGTCGCCGGGAAGGACAGGGTATGGAAAGGCACGTTGTCCTTACCCATGAATTGAACATAGCGCACGTCATCGGCACCTTTGTCAGTGCGCCACCAGCGCTCCCACTCGGTATCCGCTTTTCCGGTCGCATCAGCCCATTCCTTGGCGCAGGCGATGTATTCGATCGGCGCGTCGAACCAGACGTAAAAGACCTTGCCTTCCATACCCGGCCAGTCCTGATCGCCTTTCTTGACCGGCACGCCCCAGTCCAGATCGCGGGTGATGCCGCGATCCTGCAGGCCGTCACCATCATGCAGCCATTTCTTGGCGATGGAGGTGGTCAGGATCGGCCAATCGGTCTTGGAGTCGATCCAGGCGTTTAGTTGATCCTTCATTGATGACTGGCGCAAATACAGGTGCTTGGTTTCGCGAACCTCAAGGTCGGTCGAACCGGAAATGGCAGAACGCGGCTCGATCAGGTCGGTCGGATCCAGTTGCTTGGTGCAGTTTTCGCACTGGTCTCCACGTGCACGGTCGTACCCGCAGTTGGGGCAGGTGCCTTCGATATAGCGGTCAGGAAGAAAGCGCCCATCGGCGTGGGAATAGACCTGTTTCTCGCTCACCTCGCGGATCAGGCCGGCGTCATCCAATTTGCCTGCGAAATGCTGGGTCAGCGCCTTGTTCTGGGGGCTGGATGAGCGGCCGAAGTGATCGAAACTCAGGCCAAAGCGCTGTGCGATATCGGCTTGCACGCCATGCATCTCGGCACAGTAGTCGGCGACCGGCTTGCCTGCCTTGGCGGCGGCCAGCTCGGCCGGGGTGCCGTGTTCGTCGGTGGCGCAGAGAAACATGACCTCATTCCCCCGGCCGCGCTGATACCGCGCATATAGGTCGGCGGGCAGTTGCGAGCCGATCAGATTGCCGAGGTGCTTGATCCCGTTGATGTAGGGGATCGCCGAGGTGATGAGAATCCGAGCCATGTTCCGTTTCCGCGTATGTAACTGCAGGCCCGTCTATCTTATGTCACAGCCCAGCAAAAGCCCGGCTTTTGCACGGATGCAACTTTCCGGCCCCATGCACGGAAAAATCCCCTGAAAACTGATTTCACGACTGCCCCAAAGGCACAGTGTCAATTACCCATAGGTTGAAATATAGGATCACAACCTCTTGAAACTTTGTCATGACTCCCCATATTAACTGCATACCATAGTATACAATAGCGGAGACAGCCCACTGATGTTCAGCTTTCTACTCGAGGGTGCATTTGTGCCCTTTACCATTGCGATTGCGCTGTTGTTTGGCCTTTTGGGGCTGGAACTGGTGGCGCTGATGCTGGGTGGAAGCCTGATGGCGGGTGAGGGCGAGGTTGACCTTGATCTGGTTGACGCTCCGGAATTGGACATTGGTGATTTCGAACTTGATCTGGACGCGGATGTTGATCTGGGTGAGTTCGAGCTGGCCGAGGTTGCGGCGGAAACGCCGGTTGTGACCTCGGACGGTCCTGCAAGCTGGCTGGGCTTTGGCAAAGTACCGTTCATGATCTGGCTGGTGGTTCTGCTGGCTGGTTTCGGCCTGTCGGGCATCGGCCTGCAGCTGGGCCTGCGTGATGTGATGGGCTTTGATCTGCCCTCATGGATTGCTGCGATCCCGGCCGGGGCCTTTGGCATCTGGTTTGCGCGTGGCTTTAGCGCGGTCTTTGCCCGCCTGCTGCCGAAAACCGAGACCGAGGCTATGTCCGAACGGATGCTGGCCCGCCGTCGCGGTTTCATCTCGCAAGGGACAGCATCGCGTGGCCGCCCGGCCGAAGTGCGGGTCATGGATCGCTTTGGCAATGCGCATTACCTGCGCGCTGAGCCCCTGCAGGACAAGGATACGCTGGAACAAGGCACCGAAGTGCTTGTCCTGCGCGACCGACGGCAAGACCGGTTCGTTCTGGTCGGCTTGTCAAACTAACTAAATTTCAAACCCCAATCTCGGAGGAATTTGCATGGAACTTACATTCCTAGCCGTCACAGTTGTGACCATTTTAGCGGTCGTTATGTTCATCGGCCTTGTACTGGCCCGACTATACCGCCGCGCAACCCGCGAGGTCAGCCTGGTGAAAACCGGTGCTGGCGGTAAGAAAGTCATCATGGATGGTGGCGTCATCGTCGTGCCGCTGTTGCATGAGGTCAGCCCGGTCAACATGAAGACCCTGCGTCTTGAGGTGCAGCGCAGCGCCGAGGCCGCTTTGATCACCAAAGACCGGATGCGTGTTGACGTGGGGGTCGAGTTCTATGTCTCGGTCATGGCCACTGAAGAGGGTATCGCACGTGCTGCCCAAACCCTGGGCGCCCGCACATTCGATGTCGAACAGCTGCGGGAAATGATCGAAGGCAAACTGATCGACGGTCTGCGCGCCGTGGCCGCGCAGATGACCATGGACGGTCTGCACGAAAACCGTGCCGACTTTGTGCAAGAGGTGCAGAACGCTGTGTCCGAAGATTTGTTGAAAAACGGTCTGTCGCTGGAATCGGTCTCGCTGACCGCGCTGGACCAGACCCCGTTCGAAGCACTTGATGAAAACAACGCCTTTAACGCCGTGGGTATGCGTAAGCTGGCCGAGGTGATTGCGACCTCGAAAAAAGAGCGGGCGCAGATCGATGCGGATGCCGAGGTGGAAGTGCGCCGTGCAGCGATGGAAGCTCAGCGTCAGAAGCTGTTGATCGACAAGGACGAAGAGCAGGCGCGCATCGAACAGACGCAACAGATCGAAACCCTGCGCGTGGCGCAAGAGGCCGAGATTGCCGCGCGGACCGAGGATTCGGTACGTGAAACCGAGCGTGCCCGGATTGCCCGTGAAGAAGCCATTCGTGGCGCCGACATTGAGCGCGAGCGTAAAATCCGCGAGGCCGAGATCTCGAAAGAGCGCGAGCTGGAGGTTGCCGAGCAAGAGCGTCAGATCATCATCGCGCAGAAATCCGAAGAGGAAAGCCGCGCGCGTGCATCCGCTGATCTGGCCCGTGCCGAGGCGACCAAAGCGACCGAAGCCGTGGTTACCGCCCGCGATGTGGCCGAGGCCGAGCGTCAGAAGCAGATCGTTCTGATCGAAGCGACGCGTGAGGCCGAGCGTCAGGCAACAGCTATCCGTCTGGCCGCCCAAGCCGAGAAAGAGGCCGCCGCTGACCGTGCTGAGGCGCGCCGCGAAGAGGCGCAGGCCGAAGCGGATGCGCTGAACATTCGGGCCGAGGCCAAGAAGAACGACATGCTGGCCGAAGCGGAAGGTAAGCGCGCGATTGTCGAGGCTGACAATGCCCTGTCCGTCGATCAAATCCGTCTGAAGGTTGATCTGGCCCGGATTGAGGCGATGCCGACGATCATTGCGGAAATGGTCAAGCCCGCCGAAAAGATCGACTCGATCAAGATCCATCAGGTTGGCGGGATCGGTGCCGCCGGTAGTGGCGGAGGCGCCAATGGCGACAAGCCGGTGGTGAACCAGGCGCTGGATTCGATCATGGGTATGGCCGTGCAGATGCCCGCGCTGAAAAAGCTGGGCGAAGAGCTGGGCTTATCGATGGAGAACGGTGTGGGCGGTATCGTCAACGGCGCGCTCGAGCCGACGGTTGATCCGGTGGAAGAGGTCGAAGTTGTCGACAAGGAACCACATACCGAACACTAAAGCGAATGGGCCGGGATTTTCCCGGCCCTTTTTCTATCGCCCCTCGCGGGATCGTTTCAGCAAGCGTCCGATGGTAAACGAGGTCCGCGGTGAATAGACATAACTGGTGCGTTCCTCGGGTGTTGGTCGAGACCGCATCCGCGCCAGACCAAAGATGATCAGGAACACGTGGCCAAGCGCTACAAAGGCAAAAAGCGCGCCGGGTCCAAAGGACTGAATAAGTGTGGATGACAGATAGGGAGACGCAATCGCTCCGAGCGCATACCAGAACATCAGGGCGGCCGACAGCTCGACCCTTTGTTCGGTTGTCGCAAAGTCGTTGGCATGCGCAGACGAGACCGAGAATATTGGGAAGGTCGTAAAGCCGAACAAACTTGCAGACAACATAACACCAACGGTACCGGTGTTGCTGGCGGCCATGGTTACGCCACAGCTTAGGACTGCGGCAACCGAAAGCCAGATCAAGACCCAGCGCCTGTCATATTTGTCTGCTAGCCATCCCATAGGATATTGCGCCAGCGCGCCGCCCAGGACAAAGGAAGCCAGGAAGAACGCGATCTGATCGACGCCAAGCCCCACTTCTTGCCCGTAAACAGGACCAACCATCCGAAAGGACGCGGAACTCAACGCGGCAACCACCACCCCGGCCACCGCCAGAGGAGAGCTGTTCCAGGCCAGTTTCGGGCGCAGCCGCGGGGCGTCGGGCGTTTTGGGCTGGCTGGCGCGCGTCAGTGTTAGCGGCAACAGGGCAGCGCAGCACAGGATCGCCAGCAAGTTATACGAGACATATGATGCTGGTGGCAGAACTGCGATGATCAGCTGGGCGCAGAGGGACGCGCCCATATCGACGATGCGATAGGTGCCCATGGCGCGCCCGCGCGTCTCATTCGTGACCTTTGCGTTCAGCCAGGCCTCGATCACTGTGTAGCACCCGGCGACACAGGCGCCTGACGCGATCCGAAGCATCGCCCAGATATAGGGGTCGTCGGTCAGTGTGTGCCCCAGCAACCCCATTGCGCCCAAAGCTGTGCAAACGGCAAATGCCCGCGAATGGCCGACGCTTCCCATCAGGCGCGGGGCCCACCAGCATCCGACAAAGAAGCCAACGAAATGAGCCGAACCCAACAGACCAATCTGCCCAGTGGTGAAATTCAGGGTCAGGCCGGAAATCGCATCCAGCGGGCCAACGCCACCGGTGGACAGTTGAAGCAGAATGACGGAAAGAAATAGGGCGGCAAAGGAAATGATCGTGCGCATGATGGGCTCAGATTGCGATATTTCCAGCGCGGTGCGCGCGGCTTATCGACTTTGTGGCGTCGTTTTTGATCTATCCAGTCTTTTTGATCTTGGCCCGGATATCAAGGCCAACAGTTTCCTTTACGAGGTCGGAATAACCCGAGGCGCCAAATTCGTGACGGTTCAGTGAACCGCTGAGTTGGATGGAGAGGTTATTCAAGTTGTCTCGGGCGCTGCCGGGCGGGCGAAATATATTGGCGCGCAATGTGATTGGTCGCGTTACGCCACGCAAGGTCAGATCTCCTGTGATCTCGGCCCCGTTCGAGATACGCCCACCTTCGCCAAGCTGAATATCGGTCGAGGTGAAATTAATTGTGGGAAATCCTGTGGCGTCCAGAACCCCAGCGCTGAGCATCGGTTTGCGGGCGAAGGGCAGGTTGGTGCGCGCCTTGGCGACGTTTAGCGAGACATCCACCCGGCTGTTGGTCAGGTCGGTCATGTCAATTCGGATATCTGCAGATTGTATCGGCATGGTTCCGGACTGTGTGATGCCGGACAGCTCGAACGTAAAATCTACGGAAGTGCCATTGCGGACCAGTTCATAGGGACGCAACCCGGCCAGAGCCGGGCGCGCAAATGGAAGGGCGCTAAACCCGGACAGTACAGCGCGCCTTGTCAGTTGGGTCATATCATGACCTCCTGCCTGCGGGGCCGCGATCGCCTTAGCAACATCAGCAGGATAGCGATGTTCAGCCCGTTCCAGAGGATGCCATTGATAAAGGCCAGTTGATAATTTCCGGTTAAGTCGTAAATCCACCCGGACATCCATCCGCCCAGTGCCATGCCCATGATGGTCATCATCATGACAAAGCCAACGCGTGCTCCGGCCTCTTGCGGGGGCATATATTCACGTACGACCAGCGCATAGCTGGGTACAATGCCGCCCTGCGCCAGACCGAACATGAGGCTGATAATGTAAAGTGAGGCCATCCCATCATAGGGAAGGAACAGAAATAGGGCGATACATTGCAGGAAAGAGCCGACCAGCAATGTCATCAACCCGCCCAGCTTGTCGGCGACCAACCCCGAGATCACTCGGCTGACCACGCCGCCCAGCAACATCAGCGAGAGCATCTCGGCCCCGACCGCCGGGCCATATCCGAGCCCGACGCAGTAGGACACGATATGGACCTGCGGCATCGACATGGCCACGCAACAGCCAATTCCGGCCAGACCAAGAACGTATTGCAAGCTGCGCGGCGATATTCCCACGCTGCGCGCGTTGATCTGCGCATTGGCGGCGGCGGTCTGATGGGCCTCGATCGGGACTTGCCGGCGCAGCAGCAGAGACAGGGGTATGACAACGAGCAGCGTTATGACCGCCAGCGTCAGATAGACCTGCTGCCATCCCTCACGTGCAAGGATGCCTGACAGAAGCGTTGGCCAGATCGCCCCGGACAGGTAATTTCCGCTGGCAACCAACGCCACCGCAATCCCGCGGCGTTTCATGAACCAGTGTGAGATATCCGCGATCAGAGGGCCAAAACCAACAGCCGTGCCCAACCCCAACAGCAGATGGGCCAGTGACAAGAGCAGCATATTCGGCGCCCATGTTGCCAACAGATAGCTGACCGCGCTCAGAAGGGCGGCACCGATCAGTGCCTTGGTCACGCCCAACCGATCAACCAGTTGCCCCAGCCACATGTTCCCCAGTGCAAACCCGATCATCGACAGGACATAGGGAAATGAGGCTTCGGCCCGACCGGCGCTGAATTGCGCCTCGATCGCGGGCATCACGACGATTACCGCCCACATGCCCACATTCGCCACCGTAGCGATTGCGAGGGTGATCAGAAGGCGAAGCCAAGAATAGCGGCTGTCATGGATTGGATGGCTCATACCGGAACGCTAGGGGTGGATGTAGCACTTGGCTAGTCACAAGTGCCGTGAGCCGCGTAACTTATTCCCCCCAATACACATCTTGGGCCTTGATCCGCGTCAGGTTCAGCCCGGCATGCGTCTTGGTCTGGGTGGCCTGCCAGCTGACCGGGGGCAGGGCGCGGGCGCGACGGCGGGTCAGGGTCCAGCAGGGAACCCCGGCGTGATGATCCGCAGCCATGTGCCAGCGGGTTTCAACCCCCTGTGCGCCGCCATCGCCAGGGGTCAGTAGCAGGCCAAGCGGGGCTGGCCCCATCGTGCCGCCTTGTTCCGCGGCCAGATGCATCCGTCGGACCGGCGTCAGGCCGGGTGCCTCGGGCAGATCGCAGATCACCAGTGGGGTTGCCCCGCTGCGCAACGCTTCTTCCATGCACCACAGCAGGTCCTCGGCATGGTTGGGGCGGGCAAACAGGAACCGAGCAGGATCGGCAAAGGCCATCATCCCGCCTGGGTGCAACTGGCTGGCCTCCCACGCGGGGGAAATCCACAACACCGGCCCCTGTGCCTGACCGGCCAACCACATGGCAAAGCTGCGCCGGGCGGGGCCGCAGGCCTCGTGCACGCGGGCCAGTTGCAGAGTGATCTGCGGATGGAGCTGCAGCCCCGCCATTTGTCGTGCAGGCTTGCGGCCAAGAAGATGTGTGGACATGCTATTACTCTAGCATGTTCTCATTATGTTCTCAATATCGAGAGGGCATCAGCGCGACAGGATCAGACGCCCATCCGCGAATTGAATATTCGAGAACCGGTGCAGGTAATCCATGCCCAGCAAGGACTGATCCAGCGCCCCTTCATTCACCCAGGCCGAGACATTGCGATCCGTGATTGGCCCCAGTTCAAGGCTGTCCAGCCGTATCGGGGCGGTGCGCACCTCGCCATTGGCCGTCAGGGCCCGCCCGAAATAGTTCAGCTGATCGGGGTCAACACCGATGCGTCTGGCATCCGCCTCGTTCAACACAATCTGGCTGGCGCCGGTATCGACCAAAAAGGTGATGGGTTCTCCGTTGACCAGAACCGGTAGATAGTAATGCCCGTCATAGGCGCGCGGCACTTCGATGCTTTCGCCGGTCACTGTCATCTGCGGGGCAGGGCCAACAGTGCTGCGGATATCGCCCCATAGTCCATAGGCGGCAATGATGCCGATAAAAATAAACACCCAGGCCAGAGCCTGTTGCAACGTTTTGTTCAGGCTTTGCCGGTTCTGAGAGATAAACCAGGCCACGACCGCTGCGCCCAGCAATCCAAGATAGGCCAGATTTGCAATGCTGTCGCCGTCCATACCGCTACCTTACTGCGTCACTCGAATCCAATATGGGGATTTATGACGCAAATCCAAAGGCTTTTAGCCCATCCAAGATAAACTGAACTGACAAGGCCGCCAGCAGCATGCCCAACAGGCGGGTCAGCACATTCAGCCCGGTCTTGCCCAGAATTCGTGCCACCGCGCCTGAAGACAAGTAGGTGACGAACACCATCGCCACTACGATCAACATCATGCCGATCACCACGGCCAGACCCTCTATGCCCGGATGCTGCCCGGCCAGCAGGATCATTGTGGCAATCGCGCCGGGTCCTGCAATCAGGGGAATACCCAGCGGAAATACCGAAGGATCAGGATGATCTTCTTCTTCGGCGCTGTTTTCGCGCCGCTTGGTGCGCCGTTCGAACAGCATGTCCAGCGCTGTGAGGAACAACAGAACTCCGCCCGCAACGCGGAACGCCTCCATCGAGATGCCAATAAAGCCCAGAACCGCCTCGCCGAATGCGGCGAACATGGCCAGAATCCCAGCCGCTGTCAGACAGGCGCGCACCGCTATTGTATAGCGCGCATGCCGATCCATGCCTTGTGTCAGGGCCACAAAGATCGGCGTTTGTGCTGGCGGATCAATGACCACAAGCAATGTTGTAAACGAGGTTATGAGAAAGGCTGTATCCATCATGCTGCGGTCTCTGCCTGTTCCAACCGCTCTGCTGCAACCACCCAAAGTGCCTCGGCTTTTTGCATGGCCTTGACCACCTCGGCAAATTTCCGGTTCCAGATTGCCAGGTCGTTGATCTTGTCGTCTTCATACAAACTGGGGTCCGCCAGTTTGGCCGAGAGCTTTTCGTGCATATCCGTCAATTTCTCGATCCGTTCCTCACATTTGCGCAGATCGGCGCGCAGGGTCAGAACCACCTCGCGCGATGGGCGTTTGGGCTTGGCCGTCAGCGGCTTTTCCTTAACAGGTTTGTCGCGGCCCAGCAGAAGGGACCGATAGGATTCCAGATCCCCGTCAAACTGTTTGACGGATCCGTCCGAGACCAGCCAGAGGTGGTCCGCCACCAGCGACAGTAGGTGCATGTCATGACTGACCAGCACTACGGCCCCGAAATAGGCGGTCAATGCCTCAACCAGCGCCTCGCGGCTTTCGATGTCCAGATGGTTGGTCGGTTCGTCCAGAATCAGCATATGCGGGGCGTCGATGGTGGCAAGCAGCAGCGACAGTCGCGCCTTTTGACCGCCGGACAGCCGCCCGACTTTGGTTTCTGCCTGATCGGCATTCAATCCGAACCCGGCCAAACGCGAGCGCCACTTGCCCGGTGCTTCATTCGGGCGCAATCGGCGCAGATGATCCAAGGGCGTCTCGTCCACATGCAGCTCATCCACCTGATGCTGTGCAAAATAGCCGATGCGCAGCTTGGTGCTGCGGCTCATCTTGCCAGCCATCAACGGCAGACGATCAGACAGCAGCTTGGACAGGGTCGATTTGCCCTGACCGTTCTTGCCCAGCAGCGCGATACGGTCATCCTGATCAATGCGCAGGTTCAGTTTGCGCAGCACCTCGGTCTCGCCGTATCCCGTCACACCGCCTTCGATCTGAATGATCGGGGGCGACAGTTCTTCGGGTTCTGGGAAGGAAAAAGCGCGCAGAGCAGCCTCTTGCGGGGTCGAGACCAACTGAATGCGTTCGATCATCTTCAGGCGCGACTGAGCCTGAACTGCTTTGGACGCCTTATAGCGAAAGCGATCCACGAAGCTTTGCAGATGCGCGATGCGCGCCTTGGCCTTGGTGTTTTCCGATTCCGCCTGTGCCAGACGTTCGGCGCGGCGTTCCGCGAATTTATCGTAAGGCACCGCGTAATAGGTCAGCTTGCGGTCTTCCAGATGCAGGATCGACCCCACAGCGCGGTTCAGCAACCCGCGGTCATGGCTGATGATGATCACCGTGTGCGGGTATTTCGCCAGATAGCTTTCCAGCCACAGAGCGCCTTCCAGATCCAGATAGTTGGTCGGTTCGTCCAGCAGCAACAGATCAGGCTGCGAGAACAGCACCGCTGCTAGCGCGACGCGCATGCGCCAGCCGCCGGAAAAGTCCGAACAGGGTTTCAACTGATCCTCGTCATCGAACCCCAACCCCTTGAGGATCGAGGCTGCGCGCGCTTCGGCCGACCAGGCGTCTATATCGGCCAGCCGGGTCTGAATATCGGCGATGCGTCCGGGGTCCGTGGCACTATCGGCTTCAGTCATCAACGCGCTGCGCTCGGTATCGGCGGCCAGAACGGTATTGATCAGCGAGACATCGGACGAGGGCACCTCTTGCGCCACGCCACCAATACGCGCCCGTTTCGGGACTGCGATACTGCCCGATTCCAGCGCCAGTTCCCCCCTGATCAAGCGAAACAGGGTGGTCTTGCCGGTGCCATTGCGCCCCACTAGTCCAACCTTGTGGCCATCGGGGATGGTTGCGCTTGCGCCCTCGAACAAAGGGCGGCCTTCAACGGCATAGGTGATGTCTTGGATCCGTAACATATGCTGCTCTTAGCAGAGCTGTTATGCCGCCACCAGCAGCTTGCATGTTCAACCGGCATTCAATGTGTTAGCGCTGATTTGCCTGAAGTTTTCACACGGTTCCATCATGCATACAGCCCGAACACCTCCGTCGTTGGTCACGCTGGTCTTTGCCACGGCGCTGTCGGTGCTGACGCTGAATATGTTCCTGCCCTCGCTGGCGCATATGAGCGAAGATTTCGCGGTGGATTATGGCGTGATGAATCTGGCGGTTGCGGGATATCTGGCGGTTTCGGCTGTGCTGCAACTGATCATGGGTCCTCTGTCGGATCGATATGGGCGCAGACCGGTCCTGTTGATCTGCATGTCGATCTTCGTGGTCGCATCCATCGGCTGCGTGCTGGCTGGGTCAATCTGGGTGTTTCTGGGTTTTCGCCTCATTCAGGCTGTGGTCGTCGCCGGGTCTGTGCTGTCCAGCGCCTCAATCCGCGACCGCTATCCCCCCAACGAGGCGGCCAGCAAGCTGGGCTATGTCGCAATGGCTATGGCGCTGGCGCCAATGCTAGGACCGATGTTGGGCGGCGCGTTGGACATGCTGTTCGGTTGGCGCTCGGGGTTTATTCTGTATTCCTTACTTGGCACCGGTCTGCTGGCTTTGCTGTGGTTTGATATGGGAGAGACCAATATAAACCGCGCCCCAACATTCGCGGCTCAGCTGAAGGAGTATCCGCATCTGTTCCGCGCCCGAAGGTTTTGGGGTTATGCCCTGTGCGCGGCATTTTCGATCGGCGGCTTTTTCAGTTTTATCACCGGTGCACCGTTGGTTGCAGCTGCTTGGTTTGATCTGAGCCCCGCGATGCTGGGTCTTGGGATCGGCATTATCACCGGCGGGTTCATGGTCGGGAATTTTGTCACTGGCCGATTGGCGGCGCGGACGCAGTTAACAACGATGATCCTGATAGGGCGGAATGTGGCCACGGCAGGGCCGCTTTGCGGGCTGCTTCTGTTTTGGGTCGGGCTTGGTACGGTTTGGGTCTTTTTCGGCTCGGCCATCTGTGTCGGTTTCGGCAATGGACTGACCAACGCCAATGCATCGTCGGGCGTGATGTCGGTTCGTCCCAAACTGGCAGGCAGCGCGGCGGGCCTGTCAGGTGCAATGATCGTTGCGCTGGGGGCGGTTCTGACGACGATCACCGGCGCCTTTGTCAGCCCTGAAAACGGACCTTTTCTTGTGCTTGGCATGATGTGCGGGTGCAGCTTTATCGGCCTTCTGGCCGTGCTCTATGTTCGTAGGATCGACAGTCTGGACCCGTTGCCCGGCACATTGTGACCGGCAAAGCGCCGGAGCAGGGCATCATAACACTTTTCATAAGCTACAGACCATGATACGCGGCCCGCGATGGATTTCGGCGCGGGCCCCGCGCCCAATTTTAAGGAGAGGCCGACATGGCACTGGAACGCACATTCTCGATCATCAAACCCGATGCAACCCGCCGCAACCTGACTGGCAAGATCAACGCCAAGTTTGAAGAGGCCGGTCTGCGCATCGTAGCGCAAAAGCGCATTCACATGACCAAAGCACAAGCTGGCAAGTTCTATGACGTCCATGCCGAGCGCCCGTTCTATGACGAACTGTGCGAATTCATGTCGTCCGAGCCGGTTATTGTACAGGTTCTGGAAGGCGAAGGCGCCATTGCCAAGAACCGCGAAGTCATGGGCGCTACCAACCCCGCAGATGCGGCCCCCGGCACCATCCGCGCCGAGTTCGCTGAATCGGTTGGCGAGAACTCGGTCCACGGTTCAGACGCACCGGAAACCGCAGCGGTTGAGATCGCCTATTTCTTCTCGGGCATCGAACTGGTCGGCTAATCTGTTTTAAGATCAAGCCTATAAAGCCGCTCCCGGGGTCGGGGGCGGCTTTTTCTATGCGGGTTTCAAATCGTCCGAAGATATCCGGACGCCGATCGCATCCAAGTCGGCGATCATCTTCGTTTGCGGCGCAGTGCTGTTGCTGGCTTTGATTGCGTCGAACCTTTGCCGTAGGGCCTTTTTCTCTTCGCCTTTGCAATCGTTCCAGGGGCGGCCTTGCAGCCCCATCACCAAAACATAATAGCCGATGAAATGAGGGCGCGATCCTGCCTGCAAGAGTTTTGCATAGGCCGCGTCGGGGCCTATCTCGCGCAGTTGCTGGGCCGAGTGGATACCGGCACGCGCGCAAGCCTGTTCATAGGCCGGGCCGAGATTACGGATAGTTGAGATCGGGTCAGACATAATCGACGTTTTAACCGGTGTCAGAATTACTGTCACCCGATCCTTTTTTACCTTTGCGGTTCATGATTACCGGATCAGGGTTTGCGCGAAAGACGAATAGTAGCTTCAAGGCCCGGATCACAGTTGCGGGCGTCGAACATGCCTTTGTGCATATGCGATATCGCTGCGACCAATGCCAGGCCCAGACCTGCATTGCGCTCGGTCCGGGCGGGATCGAGTGTCACAAAGGGCATCTGCAGACGGGCCAGATCGTCCTGTGGTACACCGGGGCCGTGATCCCGCACGCTGAGGTTGGTATACAGGCCGTCATCCGCAATATTGATCGTGATGGTCGAACCATCAGGCGCGTATCGCAGAGCATTTTCCAACAGGTTGGACAGTGCCTGAGATAAAAGGGGGCGGTGGCCGGGAAGGGGGGCAGTTGACCCCGTAACTTCAAGTGTTACGCCCTGATCCGTGGCAACCGGATCATAGAGCTCGACCACGTCCGCCACGAGTTGCTTAAGGTCGACATCTTCGAACTGCTCTCGCCCGACACCTGCTTCGGCACGCGAAATCTCAGTCAGTTGGCCCAGAACCCGCAGGACATGATCAACCTCGGTCGTCGCGCGCGCGATGTCGATTTCGCGATCCTGTTCGGATTTGCGGCTATCTGACAGGGATTCGACCCGCTGTTTCAAACGCGACAAAGGAGAGCGTAGATCATGCGCGATCGAATTCGAGGTTGTCCGTAGATTGCTGACCAACTCCTCGATCCGGTCCAGCATCGTATTGAGCGTACCTGAAACCTGATCGAATTCATCACCGGTCCCGCGCAAGGGCATCCTGCGCGACAGGTCGCCTGAAACGATATTTTCTGCGGTCGAGGCGATGTCAGACAGGCGCGAAAAGACGAGCCTGGTAAACAGCCAGCCTGTCAGGACGCTCAGCGCCAGCGCGATTGCCAGCGCGAAGCCGACCGAGCGTAAAAGAACACGGTCAAACTGCTGTCGTGCCAGCGCATCCCGTCCGACAAGCAGGCGCTCTCCACCTGGCAGACGAATGGATGCAGCCGAGATTGGCACCAGCTGTTCGCTGTCCGAGCGTCGCAGCTCAAGTTGGACCCAACCACTTCCGGCAGTGATGTCTTCGGGCCATTGTCTCAGGTTGCCAGCCAATTTCGTCCCGTTGCGGTCGGTCAACAAGTAGAGGGCATCCCGTTCAGAGGCGGTGGGAATACGGCGTTCGATGGCTGTCAGCAAACCGATGAGCCCGCGCCTTTCGTATTCATCGGCCAGACCGGTCAATTCCGCGGAAACCACCGAGCGGGTTTCGCTTTCGATACTGCGATTTGCGGTGACATAGACAAGGGCCAGCACGGTGGCTGTCAGCAATGTGCTCAGAACCATGCTGGCCAGAACCAAACGTGTTCTGGAATTATTGAACGAAAGCCGTAGGTTATCCATCAGATATCATGTAACCTGCGCCCCGGACTGTTTCAATCAACGGGATCTCTCCGCCTTCATCCAATTGGCGGCGCAGTTTCGAGATATGGACGTCAACCACATTGGTGTTCGGGTCGAAATGATAATCCCAGACACCTTCCAGCAACATAGTGCGTGACACTACGCGGTTCTTGCGTCTCAGGAAGAATTCCAAAATCTGAAATTCACGCGGTGTCAGGGTAATCTCTCGCCCGTTGCGGGTAACTTTGCGGGTCAGCAAATCCATATCCAGATCGCGGCAGGTAAGGGTCGGGTTTTCCTCAGATTCCTGCGGGCGTCTTAACAGAGCTTCGATCCGCGCATGCAGTTCCTGAAAAGAGAACGGTTTGACCAGATAATCATCTGCACCGGCCCTCAGGCCTTTGACTCTCTCATCGACCGCGCTCATTGCGGTCAACATCAGAACCGGAGTTTTCAGACCCGCGGCGCGCATGGATTTGATCAGTGACAGGCCGTCTAGACCGGGCAGCATTCGGTCCAGAACGATGGCGTCAAAGCCACCATCTGTGGCGTGATACAGCCCTTCGCGCCCATCCGCGGCCTGTTCGACGACATATCCTTCCTCGCTGAACCCTTTTGCTATGAATTCCCGGGTGTCTTCATCATCTTCAACGATCAACAGGCGTCGGCTCATGATCTGAAATCCTTTCTACCGGAACTTAAACACAATTTTTCAAACAAAGTACAAGATTTGACCGGTTTAGATGCCGGGTGCGTCGTTGCGCACCCGGCTGCTCCGGCAGATTGCGGACAATTCAATCATGCCAGAGAGGCGCCCGCCAGATCTCCCCATCACGTGGCGCGCGCAGGTGTTCGATCAGGCGATTTCCACCGCAACAAAGATCTGGTTGCCGCCACGGTTGATCAGGACAAGCGCGGGATCGGTTTTTTCGCTGTCCAGCGCGTCTTTCAGCGCGTCAGGAGTGGCCGTATCCTGGTTGCCCAGCTTCACGATCACGTCGCCACGCTGAAGACCGGCTTTGGCTGCAGGGCTGTCCGGTTTCAGGTCCGTGACGATCACACCGTCAATATTCTCGGCCACGCCCAGTTCCGCACGGTTGGTTTCTGTTAGCGGTGCAACGGTGACGCCCAGGGCGGTGCCCGAAATGCCTTCATCCACTGACTTGTCCATTTCGGCCGATGCGGACTGATGTTGTCCAATCGTCAACTTTATGTCTTGCTCACTGCCGTTGCGTAAAACTGTAAGCGTGCTTTCTGTTCCAACCTTGGTAGTCCCGACAAGGATCGGCAGGTCGCTGCTGGACGCGACGGGTTCGCCGTTAAAGGTCAGGATGACGTCGCCCTGTTCCAGGATGCCTTCGGCAGGGCTGTTGGCAACAACGTCCGAAACCAACGCGCCGTTTGAGGCATCAATTCCCATCGCCGCAGCGATCTGAGGGCTGACATTCTGGATTGACACACCCAGCCAACCTCGGCTGACTTGGCCATCATCGCGCAGATCCGCGGCAATATGGTCCACAATGTTCGACGTGACGGCAAAACCTAACCCGACCGACCCACCGCTCGGGGAATAGATGGCCGAGTTCACGCCGATAACCTCACCATCCATATTGAACAGCGGGCCACCGGAATTGCCTTTGTTGATGGCCGCATCCGTCTGGATGAACTCGGCATAAGGTCCCTGCGAAATATTGCGGTCCTTGGCCGATACAATCCCGGTCGTCACGGTCGAGCTGAGGCCAAACGGGTTCCCGATGGCGACAACATCCTCGCCCACACGGATCACATCGCTATTGCCAAGCTCTACGGCCTGAAGTGGCTCGCCCGCGTCGATCTTGAGAACCGCGATATCGGTCAACGGGTCGGTACCGATCACCTCAGCCTCAAAAGTTCGGTCATCATTGAGGCGCACGGTCACGGTCGCGGCATCGTCGACCACGTGATGGTTCGTAATGATGTACCCGGCTTCATCCAGTACAAAACCTGACCCCAAACCCTGAGACGGACCACGACGGGGGGCATCGAACCCTTCAGGCACGCCAAAGCGTTTGAAGAACTCACCGAAAGGTTGGCCTTCGAAATCAAACTGCTGTCCGGTTTCCGGGCCCTTGGCGGCGTTTTGTTCCGCGATGATGGTCACGACAGAAGGTGACACGCTCTCAACTAAATCAGCCAGCGCTTCGTCAGCTTTCGAGGGCAGGGCGGTCGTCGCCAACAATGCCGCACTCAGCGCTGAGACGCCTATCCAGTTTGATGTGCGTGGCATAAGAAGAGAGGATTTACGGATGCTCATTTTGGTCTCCTGATTGAAGCACGCGACACTGGCCGCGCCTTGGATCAAGAGATGCTGCATCAGTCTGTGACTTTCCTGATTGGTTGGTTAATAAATCTTAATTTTGCCACAAACGAGAGGCTCTATCCCGGCGTCGGGTGGCAAAGATTCGCGGAAATCTTCCGAATCATAAGGTTAGAATCGGTGGATTGTTGCCTGTTCGGCAGTCAAATGATGATTTTAGTTGAATTAAATCTGTTTGATAAACAAAGCGAGCTCTCAGAAATTGATGGATTTATGACACAGCCACTGGTTGTGAGTGGATCTGGTCTCATAGGCTGAATTTGCCGGAAACATATCATATTATGAACATGTTATATATATGGTCTGTGATAAATGGAGTGTACTTGCTTTTAGATTTTTTCGTACGAACAACCTATAGTAGAAACGCATTGAGGGAGATGTTGCGTAAAAACCAAACTGAAACATCAGAAAATGCAAGTTTAGGCCAATTTTACGTTGTTTGAGAGCATCTGATAGGTGACGATGGTCTTGCCCAAGCGAAGGGAAGTCGGCGGCACTAGGGGGTGCCAACGGCTTGTCACAGTCTCTGGAAGCGCTGAGCGGCATGTTAACGAGGGGGTCTTGTTTAGGTTCGGTTGCGGAATATTCGGAATGCCTAGTGTGTTCTGGACGCGCTTTCAGGATCAGTGAAAAGTGGTAGTCCTTAATTGGGTAACCGGCCCGGTCTCTATTGACCGGGCCGTACTCGTTTTAACTGTTGCGATTTTTTGTCCAGATATCCCATGCTTCGGGCGTGTCCAGATCCAGCACGGCATGTTGGCCGGGGAGCACACATAGATGGACCTTGTCCCGATGGTCCCGAACCACAGATTGTGCGCCTTCGTCTCCGGTCAGGCGGCTGATCTGATCAAACAGGAGACGGCTGAAGATCACAGGGTGGCCAGGCTGTCCTGACGCCGTCGACCCGCGCCAGATCAGCTTATCCGGATACGCCTTAGTCGCCTTGATCAGCGTCTGAAGGTCATCCAGAGTGATTTCAGGCAGGTCAGCTAGCAGAACCATGGCGGCTTCGGCCTCTGGCCCAACAGCAGACAGGGCCCCTCGTAAGCTGGCATTCATACCTTCCTCCGCATCTGCGATTTCGACCAGATGCAGGTCCAGCCCCTGCAACACGTCGTACCTGGGATGAGGCTTGGACGGCAGGGCAACAATAACCGACGATGCGGCCCGTGCTGTCTGGGCGGAACGGAGCAGCAGCGGGCAGCCATCAATCTCTTGCAGCAGCTTATCTGCGCCTCGCATACGTCGGGATTGTCCGGCGGCCAGAAGGATGATGGGTATTTGCGTCATGCGCCGACAATGCAGACGTATGAACGCAGTGTCATCCCCTCATACGCGCGCCATCGGCGTCGAATAACGGTTCTGAGATCACGCGTGCCTTGCACAACTGGCCAAGTATTTCGATTTCTACTTCCAGCCCGTCCACAGCGGGGTCTGTAGGCAGAAACCCCATGGCAATGGACTTGCCTGCATAGTGTGAATAGCCACCCGAAGTGCAGAACCCGGCGACTTTTCCGTCCAGCCAAATCGGCTCATACGCGTTGACATCAGCGTCCTCGGCATCAACCTCGAACGCGACCAGTCGGCGGGCAGGGCCAGAGGCGCGTTCAGCCTCGGCAGCTGCGCGGCCAATGAAATTGGCGTTCTTAGAGAAGGAAATAAACCGATCCAGACCGGTTTCCGCGGCTGTGTAATCAGGCGAGAATTCTCGCATCCAGGAGCCAAAGAACTTGTCCAGACGCAGGCTCATCATCGCGCGCATGCCAAATGGAACGATGCCGCGTTCTTGCCCGGCCTGCCATAAGGTCCACCACAACTGCCTTTGTGCCATGGGATCGCAGTAAATCTCGTACCCCAAATCGCCGGTATAGCTGACGCGCTGGACGATACAGTCGGTCATCCCAACGGTCATACGGCGCAGATCGAGGAACCGAAATCCGCTCAGGTCATCACGGGTGCAGGCCGCCAGAACCTGCGTGGCTTTTGGGCCTGCGATCTGGAACCCGTTCTGCCGATCGCTGATGTTTTCGACAGTCACGCCATTCTGCGCATTTTGCAGGAACCAGCGCATGTGAAACGCCTGAGAGCCGTAGGAGGCGGTCAGGCGGAACTCGGTCTCATCAAGACAGGAAACGGTAAAATCACCGATCAGCTTGCCCTTTGGTGATAGCATCGGGGTTAGCGACACGCGGCCCGGTTTCGGGATTCGGCCCGCCATGATCCGATCCAGCCAATCACGGGCAGCAGGTCCAACAATGCGGTATTTGCCAAAATTGTGCACTTCGTTGATGCCAACACCTGATCGCACGGCCCGAACTTCGCGCCCGGTGGCATCGAATGCGTTGGATCGGCGGAACGAGGGCGTTTCATAGCCTGGTTCATCCCCCTGGGCGAAGTAATTGGGCACCTCAAGCCCGTATTGCTGACCCCACACAGCACCAAGATCGGTAAAGATATCATACATCGGCGTTGTGCGGGCTGGGCGGGCTGCCGGCAATTCCTCGTTCGGATAAGAGACGCTGAACCGCTTCTGATAGTTCTCGATGACCTTTGGACGGGTATAGCCCGGGCTGATCCAATCCCCGAACCGCGCCACGTCCATCGCAAAGACGTCGCGCTCTGGCTCACCCTCAATCATCCATTGCGCCAGTGTCAGACCAACGCCGCCGCCCTGGCTGAACCCGGCCATCACGCCGCAGGCCGACCAATAGTTGCGCAACCCCGGAACCGGCCCGACCAGAGGATTGCCGTCCGGTGCAAAGGTAAACGGCCCGTGGATCACCGATTTCACACCAGCCTCGGCCAGAACAGGAAAGCGGCGATAAGCGAATTCAATACTATCGGTGATCTTGTCGAAATCATCGGGAAGAAGCTCGTGACCGAAATCCCACGGGGTGCCGTCGACAGCCCAGGGCCTGCAGGTTTGTTCATAAAAGCCGATGCACAGACCGCGTCCCTCTTGCCGCAGATAGCTTTCGCCGGCGGGATCCATGACATGGGGATGTTCGCCACCTGCGTCGATAATTGCCTCAATTTGGGGGATCGAGTCGGTGACCAGGTACTGATGTTCCATCGGATGCAGCGGGAAATAGACACCGGCCATGGCGCCAACCTCGCGCGCCCAGAGCCCACCAGCGTTGACCACATGTTCAGCATGAATCGTGCCCTTGTTGGTGACCACATCCCAGGTGCCATCGGGGCGCTGATTTGTTTCGTGCACCATGCAATGGGTTTCGATTGTTGCGCCGCCCATCCGCGCCGCTTTGGCATAGGCATGGGTGGTTCCGGACGGATCAAGATGCCCGTCCAGCGGATCATAGAGCGCGCCGATGATGCCGTCGGTATTGGTGATCGGTGCGATTTTCCTTATCTCTTCAGGGCCTACGATTTCGGTCTCTAACCCCATAAAGCGGTGCTTGGCACGTTCGGCCAGGAGCATGTCAAACCGGTCGCGGTCGTCGGCCAACGTTATGCCGCCAACGTGGTGCAGGCCACAGGACATGCCGGTGATCTCTTCCAGCTCTTTATACAGCCGGATCGTATAGCCTTGCAGTGCGGCCATATTAGTGTCGCCGTTCAATGTGTGGAAACCACCCGCCGCGTGCCAGGTCGAGCCACTGGTCAATTCGGACCGCTCCAGCAGCATCACATCCGACCAGCCCAGCTTGGTCAGGTGATAAAGAACCGAACACCCGACAACGCCGCCACCGATTACAGCTACCTGAGTTGTTGTCTTCACGTCACAGACTCCCCTTGCGATATAGTCAAAGCCTGCAATCGCAGAACCAGGGATACTGTTCCGTTCACGACAAAGGCTGTCGCAGCGAGAGGATCAGAGGGGACGGATCTTCAGCTCTGTGATCCTGTTGCCTTCGCGCGCGACGACTTCGAATCTGAACCCGTGGAACGAGAATACCTGACCCGTGATCGGGATCATCTGCGCTTCGTGGATGACCAGACCGGCCACGGTATTGGCCTCTTCGTCGGGCAAAGACCATTCCATCGCGCGGTTTACATCGCGGATCGTCATTGCGCCTTCAACAAGGTACTGGCCGTCTTCGGTTCGCGTTACCGGGACGTCCTCATCAATGTCAAACTCATCAGCAATCTCGCCGACGATTTCTTCGAGGATATCTTCAAGCGTGATTAGACCCCTGAGTGAACCATATTCGTCGACCACCAGCGCAAAATGGCTATGCATCCGCAGGAATTCCCGCATCTGATCGTCCAGAGTGGTCGTTTCAGGCACAAAATAAGGGGCGTTCGCTACCTTTGAGACATCGAACTCTTTCAGTCGGTTGTTTTCACGTTCGCTGCTTCCTGCATGAGCATACATAGCGCGGAACAGGTCTTTGGCGTGAACAACCCCAACGATGTTTTCTGGTTCGTCCCTAAAGACAGGCAGGCGTGTATGGGGGCTTTCAAGGCATTGTTTCAGGATCGCCTCGGGAGCGTCATCCGCATCAACCATCTCGATATTCGAACGATGGAGCATGATCTCTTCAACCGCACGTTCACCCAGATCCAAAGCGCCCAGAATGCGGTCACGGTCTTCCTTCTCGACCACGCCTTCGGAATGGCCCAAATGCAGGGCCCCAACGATTTCGTCGCGCACGGCCAGAATGTTGCTATCCGGGTCGATCTGTACACCGAAGAGGCGTAAAACTCCCCGTACCAATAGGCGTACGGCCGAAACGACCGGTGAGAATAGGGTGACAACCACGCTGATGATCGGAGCAACGGCGGATGCCGCTTTTTCCGAATTGGTTATGGCATAGGTCTTGGGCAAAACTTCAGCAAAGATCAGAACCAACAAGGTCATGACCAGGGTTGCCAATGCTACGCCGCTTTCGCCAAAGAGGCGCGTGAACATCGCTGTGGCCAACGAGGCCGCAAGAATGTTGACCAGGTTGTTGCCCAGCAAAACCGATCCGATCAGCCGTTCGTTGTCGTCGGTGATGTCCAGCGCCTTCTGCGCCCCGCGCGACCCTTTGTCCGCCTGCGCCCGCAGCTTGCCGCGTGACGAGGCCGTCAGAGCCGTTTCAGAACCCGAGAAAAACCCCGATAAGAAGAGCAATAGCAATATGGCACCGGACGTAAGCCAGAATGTGCCGTCGATCAGAGAAGTTGAGGGTTCCATCGGTCCTTAGCTGCTTGTGTTTCTGCGTCTGTTATGGGGGCGCGGCTTGACTGGATCAAGGAGTTAGCCCTTTTCAACTGGATCTTTAGCTAATGGGTGATGCTGCAACACCAGTTCAGCCAGCCGTTCTTCCAGGACATGAGTATAGATTTCTGTGGTCGCCACATCCGCGTGACCAAGCAATGTTTGGATCGATCGCAAATCGGCACCGTTGGCAAGAAGATGTGTCGCAAAAGCGTGACGCAAGGTGTGAGGTGTAACCTTTTCGGGCGAAACCCCACCGTGAACCGCCAGTTCCTTGATCAGATGATAGAACATATGCCGTGTCAGATGCCCGGCCTTGCCACGTGAGGGAAAAAGAAATCGGGAACTCTGCCCACCCTTTGTAACACGCTTTTCCTCAGTCTCATCCCGAGCCGCCAACCATGCCGAAAGCGCCTGTCGAGCCGGAGGGGACAGTGGAACCATCCGCTCTTTGCCGCCTTTTCCCAATACCAAGAGCATCCTCGGATCGCCGCGCGCCGATGACACCGGCAACGATACCAGTTCAGTGACACGCATCCCGGTGGCATACAGGATTTCCATCAGGCAGGTATTGCGCAGCTTTTCGATGTTGTTTCGCCCGCTTTCGCGCGCAGCAACCAATAACCGGTCCACCTCGGATACATCCAGAGTTTTCGGCAGCCGCTTTGGCCGTCCTGGGCCTTTGATCTTGATCGCGGGGTTTGTCGAACGCCAGCCTTCCTCGAATGCGAACCGATAAATCTGTTTTATGGCAGACAAACGGCGGGCGCGGGTGGATTGAGCCAATCCCTGTGCGTCGCAACTGATCAGGTAATCCTCAACCTGCTTGGCGTCGGCCTCGGCAAACCCAATTTTCCGGCGCCGCAGCCAGGCCGCAAAATCCTTGAGATCGCGGCCATAGGCAACAAGCGTATTTTGGGCAGCGCCTAACTCGGCGGCCTGTGCTTCCAGAAAGGTCGAAATCCAGATTTCGTCAGAGCCCGGAGACGTCATGATCACTTGCCCTGCAGGATCAGCAGGTTCAGCGCGGCGCGGCGCGCGGTATCTTCTAGACCGACCCGGCGCAGGGTTGCCATGGCTGCTGTCAGGTCGACCAGATTTCCCCGCGATCCATGGGCAAACAGGACCATCGTCTCCAGAAGCGCCTCACCGAGGCGGCCTTCGTCCAGCATGTTGCCAATATCGGTTGGCACCGGCGCCGCCCATGCAAACCCCTCTGCGATGGCATCCGCCAGCGGCGAAGGGGAGGGCGCGCGCCCCGGATCACCCTGAGCCAGCGCAGCCAGAAACTGACTTTCTTCAGAATTGTCCGGAGCCGACAACGCCGCTGTTTCATATAGATCTGACAGCAACAGAATGCGCCACCGCAGATCCTCGGCCGCGGGTTTCTGTAGTTTGACCTGAGAGAGGCGCCCGGCGAAAAGTTCAGCGAATGGCACTTCCAGGCCGACATTGCGCATCTGGTTCCAAACCACCGGCAGAGCTTTGGCGATCTTTGCGGAATTGCCAGAATCCAGTGCTTTTTCGAACCGCTGTATCGACGATACCCGGTCCCATACGGCTCCAGACGCCGCCGGAGACCGTTCTGTATAGAGCCCCAGCAGTTGATTTGGCGTTAGCGCTCCAACGCGGGTCAACCGTTCTGCGGCTTCGACCTGAGCCTTCCAGCCCGCAACATCCCTCAGATCCGCATTTGCGAAGACGCGGGGCAAAGCAGCCGAGGGCAAACGCTCGCCAATAGCTTCGAACAAGCGGAACATCAGGGGCGAGGGGTCGTCCGGTTGCGGCAGATACTCGGCGTCTTCGTACAGTTCAGGGCTTAGAAACCTGTCCAGAACCTCCAGCTCTTGTGGTGCCAGAACCTGTAGGGCATGGGCTGCCTCAAGCGTGAGAGCGGCCGAGTCCCAATCCCCACGCCGGGCCTTGCAGAAAATCTGAGCGGCATAGTCCCGTGACAAATGCGGCTGAGCAATCAGCGCCGTGCAACTGCGATCTTCATCCCCGGTCAGAAGGGTGGCGTCGAACCAGCGTTGAAATCGGTCGAGACTGTTCGTCGGGCCGGCCAGCTGTACCAATGATTGCGTGGGGTCCGCAGCGCCAAGATGCATGAGGCGGTCGAGCCGCGCCAAAAGCAAAATCTCTTCCCCTTTACTGGACGTCGGTGCCCGAGCTTCGGTTAAAAGCAACGTGAACAGCAAACGCTGCATTGCAGGGTTATACTTGACCGGGACGCTTTCGATCAGTTCGGACAGGCGTTGGGGATCGCTGTTCTGCCACATGTCGACAGGCAATCCTGTGACAGTCGAAGCAACCAGGCCCAGGGGTTGTGACAATGCCTGAAGTGGGGTCACAAGAACATCGGGCTGACCGCCGGGCTGCGCCACGGGTGGCTCAAGCAAAACCGTCCCCGGAAGATTTTCCGGAGGATTGGCCAGCCATTCAATAACAGAAAGGGGTTCCTGCTGCGCCTGCGCTGTTCCTGCAAGAAACAGCGCAACCACCGCCACTTTATTCGACATTCAGTATTACCGGCTCCCTGACCTCGCTTTGCGGCGCAGAGAAATCCGCACCAAAAAACTCACCCAGGTAGACATATCCCACCAGCCCGATGAAACACAGGCAAATCAGATATATCAGGAACTTGATCAGACGGCCCATGGTCAAACGCTGCCTCAATTTTCTCTTTTGACCAAGTTATAACTGGCATTTTTCCTAAGATCACGTCATTCACGATGAAATGAGCGAAATTAAGCATAACACCCATGCGGCATCTGCCGTTTCGGACTATACACTGCACAAAACAGTGGTGCTTGTAGGTATGATGGGGGCCGGAAAGACCGCCGTAGGCCGCGCATTGGCCGCTCGGTTGAGGGTTCCTTTCCTCGATAGCGATGCCGAAATCGAATCAGCGGCCAACATGACCATCCCCGAGATATTCGAGCGTGATGGCGAAGCCTTTTTTCGCAGCAAGGAAAGCCAGGTTATCGGGCGGCTTTTGGTCGAAGAAAAAGGTATCCTTTCTACTGGCGGCGGTGCCTTTATGACTGAACAAAACCGCGACATGATCACTCAACGCGGGGTGTCCGTTTGGTTGCGCGCCGATTTGGGTGTGTTGTGGAATCGCGTTCGCCACAAGGATACGCGCCCGCTTTTGCGCACCGAAAATCCGTTTGCGACCCTTCGTGCATTGTACGATCAGCGTGTTCCGATCTATGAACGCGCCGATCTGGCGGTTTCCTCCGACGGGGATGTCTCGATTGAAGATATGGTAGAGCGTGTCGTCAAAGCTCTGATGACGCGACCTGATGTTTTGGAACGGAAATAGATGCACCAAACCGTACATGTTGAGCTTGGGGATCGGTCCTATGATGTTGAGATCGGCCCCGATCTGCTGACGCAGGCCGGTCAGCGCATAGCGCCTTTGCTACCGCGACCCAAAGTAGCGGTTCTGACCGATGAAAACGTGGCGAGCCTGCATCTTGACGCGTTGCGGGATGGGTTGGCCAGCGCAGGGATCGAAATGTCCGCATTGGCGCTGCCCGCGGGCGAAGCGACCAAAAGCTGGCCGCATTTTGAGCGTGCGGTCGAATGGTTGTTAGCCGAGAAAATCGAGCGGCGTGACGTGGTGGTTGCGCTCGGAGGTGGGGTTATAGGTGATCTCGCCGGATTTGCCGCGGCCGTTTTGCGCCGGGGCGTACGGTTTGTTCAGATACCAACTTCGCTGCTTGCGCAGGTCGACAGTTCGGTCGGCGGCAAAACCGGGATCAACGCACCGCAGGGCAAGAACCTGATTGGCGCATTTCATCAACCCTCACTGGTGCTGGCGGATACTTCGGTTCTGGGCACAATGACCGACAGGGATTTCCTGTCCGGTTATGGTGAGGTCGTAAAATACGGGCTGTTGGGGGATGCGGCATTCTTTGAATGGCTCGAGGGCCATGGCCCCGATGTCTCGGGCGGGGATATGGCCGCGCGGGTTCGGGCCGTCACCCGATCCGTTCAGATGAAAGCCGACATCGTCGCTCGTGATGAGACCGAGCAGGGGGATCGCGCCCTGCTGAATCTCGGGCATACGTTCTGTCATGCGCTTGAGGCTGCGACCGGGTATTCTGATCGTTTGCTGCATGGTGAAGGCGTTGCGATTGGATGCGCACTGGCATTCGAACTGTCGGCGCGACTTGGTTTATGTTCGCAAGAGGACCCAAGCCGGGTTCGGGCACATCTGCGTGCGATGGGCATGAAAACCGACATCTCCGATATCCACGGGGATTTGCCCGACGCCGAAGCGCTGGTCGAGCTGATGGCGCAGGACAAGAAGGTTATCGATGGCCAGCTGCGTTTCATTCTGGCCCGAGGCATCGGGCAGGCATTTGTCACGTCGGATGTTCCGCGGGATGCGGTTTTGAGTGTCCTCAAGGACGCGCTGGGTTGATCAACGTCCGCGAATGATCATTAACTCGCCAATATTTTCACGGGTAATATAGCCGACCATCTGATCTGACCGCGTGCAGACGGCAACTGCGGGGGCACCCCCGTGGAACTGTTTCAGAACCGCTTCCAATCCGCTGCTCAGGGTCACTGTCGGGATTTCCTCGACCATGATTGAACTGGCCAATTCTGACCGGGGAATATCTTTGGCGAGGGCAGCAAACAGCCGGTCGCGCGTGACAAAGCCCTGCAGTTTCCCTGTTGCATCCAACAATGGAAATTCATGCTGGGTGGTGTGAATAACCGCTTGAGCGGCGGTTGCAAGCGTGTCGCTTGGCGATAGGGCGTGAAATTCGGTGATCATGGCGTCGCGGGCCAGAACCTGACGCGCCACTGATCGCATTGCGACGTCCTGGCTTTCTGCATTGGCGGCAACGAATACAAAAACCGCGATCAGAACCAACAACGGATTGCCTGTGCTTAGCCCCAGAAACCCCAATCCTACCGCCACTATCTGACCGGCAAATGCGGCAATGCGCGTGGCCTTGACCCGATCCATCCTCAGGCAGAGCAGCGCGCGAAAAACGCGTCCACCATCCATCGGGAATGCGGGGATGAGATTAAATGCGGCCAGAAGAAGGTTCACATAGGCGAGGCGGTTCAAAAGCCCGGTCTCGGGTGAATCAATATTGGCGAGTGTTTCAAATGGCATTCCTGCGCCCAAAAAGACGAGGATGATCCAGATGATGACGTTTACCGCAGGACCGGCCAAAGCCACCGATACCTCTTGCATGGGGTTCTCTGGCATCCGTTCCAATCGGGCAAGACCGCCGATCGGCAATAAAGTAATGTCCGGAGTTTTTATGCCATAGCGCCGCGCCATCAGCGCGTGACCAAACTCATGCGCGACCACACATGCAAAAAGGGCAAGCACGAAAATCAGATTCCCGATCGCGGCCTGCATCCCTCCGGTAGAATAGGCAGCGAATCCAACCCATGCCAACAAGAGGAAAAAGGTGACATGGACCTTCAGTTCCGACCCCAATAGTCGGCCGAGCGAGAAGGACCATGTCATGATGTGTCTCCGGTGTGCTTAGAACGGAATCTCGTCGTCGTCTATTCCACCAGATGCGGGTGCCGGGGCGCTGGATTGTCCGCCATAGGGGTCACCATAGCCACCACCTGCCTGGCCGCCACCGTAACCGCCGGATTGACCGCCGCCACCGCCACCGCCGCCGCCTTCTCCACGCGCATCCAGCAAAGTCAGCTCGCCGCGATAGGGGCGCAAAACCACCTCAGTGCTATAGCGGTCCTGACCGGACTGATCCTGCCACTTGCGGGTTTCCAACTGACCTTCGATATAAACTTTGCTGCCCTTGCGCAGATATTGCTCGGCAATGCGGGCCAATGGTTCTGAAAAAATCGCGACCGAGTGCCATTCTGTCCGCTCGCGGCGTTCGCCGGTGTTGCGGTCTTTCCAGGTCTCGGAAGTGGCGATGCGCAGATTGCAGACCTTGCCACCGTTCTGGAACGACCGTACCTCGGGATCGCGCCCCAGATTTCCCACCAGAATGACCTTGTTGACAGAACCCGCCATGTATTTCCCCGTTCTTAACTGACTTGAGTGCGCCCGAATCTGGCGCTGTGTATTTCTGAGACCCTATACGCCCTGAACCATGGTTGGAACATGGATCATGAGAAATGAACTGGTCGGGAGTTTGCACAGAGAAAATTTACCATGCTTTCATTATTGGCTGAAATACATATACTCACTCGGGTTCGTGACAGTGCGGGACAGGCATTAATGCGTTTCAGATTTTGTTTTTTATTGGTTCTATGCTTTGCGTTGACCTGTGGACTCGCTGCGGCGGATACGCTGTCTACCAAAAGCCGTAAGGACATCTTTCTGAAGCAATCCAAATATTTGGACGGCCGTGCGGCCACCCAGTACCGCGATTCAGATCGGTTGAAGCCTAAGACGCCTCAACCACAATTCAGTAAGCGATATTCCGGCAACTATCGGGGTGAGTACCTGACGATGGCGCGGCTAGCGGCTCGTAAACACGATGTTCCCGAAGAGCTGTTCCTGCGCCTTGTTCAGCAGGAAAGTGGATGGAATCCGCATGCCGTGTCACATAAAGGCGCGTTGGGTCTGGCCCAGTTGATGCCCGGGACCGCGCAATTATTGGGCGTGAACCCGCGCGACCCGAAACAGAATCTTGAAGGTGGGGCCCGGTATTTGTCCTGGCAATACCGCAAGTTCAAATCCTGGCGGCTTGCGCTGGCCGCCTATAATGCCGGACCTCAGGCTGTTGAAAAACACGGTGGCGTACCACCCTACAAGGAAACCCAGAATTACGTGAAGGTGATTTGGGGCGGTTAGGCCGCCCGATGAATTGCCGGATCAACAGGTGATGCGGCTTGGCCAAATCAGCGCGTTCAGTGACAGGCTGCTCGAGGTCGTGTCGCATAATTAGGGTGCCGGATCCACCTTACCGACACCCTTGTTGCGTACCCAATCCCATTACTCAGCGGCGATTTTTATGACGGGTTCCATACGTGCCAGGATGTCGTCTGCCAGATGGCATTTGACCTGATGACCGTCTGCCAGGGTTTTCACGGGTGGGACATCTCTTTCGCAAAGACCGTTGGGGACTTCGGATTTCCAGCGACATCGGGTCTGAAACGGACAGCCAGGAGGCGGGTTCATCGCTGATGGGATGTCGCCTTCCAAGACGATGTGCTGCTTCTCGACCGATGTATCGGCGATGGGGACCGCGCTCAGCAGGGCTTCTGTATAGGGGTGATAGGGCGGTGCAAACACCTGATCAGTGGTGCCCAGCTCGACCACATGGCCCAGATACATCACCATCACCCGGTCGCTGAGATAGCGCACGATCGACAGATCGTGGCTGATGAACAGCAGTGTGGTTTTGTGCTCGCGTTGGATCTCCATCAGCAGGTCGGTTACCGCCGCCTGCACCGATACATCCAGCGCCGAGACCGGCTCATCCGCCACCACGATCCGCGCATCCCCGGCAAAGGCGCGGGCAATGCCGACACGCTGTTTCTGACCACCCGAAAGCTGTCGCGGCATCCGCTCGGCAAAGGCGCGGGGCAGTTTCACCAAGTCCAACAGTTCGAGCATCCGCTTCTTGCGCTCGGCCTCGGACTTACCGACGCCAAAGATTTCCAGAGCGCGGATGATCTGACGGCCCACGGTCATCGAAGGATTCAACGTGTCGAATGGATTCTGGAACACCATCTGAACCTCGCCCACCGTCTTAGCGTCGCGCTCTTCGATGGGCACGTCCTCGATATTGCGGTTGTCCAGCAGGATCTGCCCGTCCGTGGCCGTCTCCAACCCCATAAGAACTTTGGCAAAGGTGGATTTGCCGCAGCCGGATTCGCCCACAATGGCAAGTGTCTCGGATTCATGCGCCTCAAAGCTCAGAGTTTCGTTTGCTTTGACTACCTTCGCTTCGCCGCCGCCAAACAGTGCATTTGCCGCAACCTCATAGTATTTCTTGAGATTTTCCATCTTCAGAACAACGCGGCCAATCTCACCTTTTTCCTTTTGCTCGGCCAGTGTGATGGGCGCGTTCCAGTCGATCTCCTGAAATTTCAGACAGCGGGTATGATGCCGGTCATTGCCTGGCACGGCCTCCATCAGAATGTTCTGCGCGTCACAGCGACCTTCCTCGAAATAGTCGCAGCGTGGGCCAAAGTTGCAGCCCGGAGGGCGCTCATGGGGCAGGGGGAAATTGCCCGGAATGGCCACCAGCGGGCGCGCGTTCTTGTCCGCACCCGGCAGTGGAATCGACCGGAAGAGCGCCTGCGTATAGGGGTGCTGCATTTCGTCGAACACATCCTTGATCGAGCCGCGCTCGACCGCTTCGCCGGAATACATCACGCACAGCCGGTCGCAGGTTTCCAGCACCAGCCCCAGATTGTGGCTGATGAACAGCATAGAGGTGCCGTATTTCTTGCCCAGATCCTTGACCAGCTCGACCACCGCGGCCTCGACGGTCACGTCAAGCGCGGTGGTGGGCTCGTCCAGGATCAGCAACGATGGCTTGGACATCAGCGCCATCGCGATCACGATGCGCTGCTGCTGGCCTCCCGACAGCTGGTGGGGGAAAGAATTCAGCATCCGTTCAGGGTCGGGCAAGCGTACATCGGTGACCACTTCCAGCGCACGGGCATAGGCCTCGTCCTTGCTGACGCCCTCGTGGATCATCGGTACTTCCATCAGCTGCCGACCGATCTTCATCGCGGGGTTCAGGCTGGCCATAGGTTCCTGATAGATCATGGCTATTTCATTGCCGCGAATATCGCGCAGTTCTTCGGCCGTCATCTCGGATAGGTCACGACCCTTGAACTTGATGGATCCGCCAACAACACGCCCGTTCTTGCCCAGATCCTGCATGACGCCCAACGCAACGGTGGATTTCCCGCACCCCGATTCCCCAACCAGCCCCACAGCTTCACCAGGCTGCACGCTGACCGAAAAATCCATCACTGCAGGGATCTCGCGCAACCGCGTGAAAAACGAAATCGACAGCTTGTCGATCTCCAATATCGGGCCCTCATAGGACGCAAGTTTGGTCATCTGTGTTGCTCCTCACCAGATCCCGGGGATCCCCTTCATCTGGCCAAAAATACCTCGGGGGTCCGGGGGCAGGGCCCCCGGCCGCTCATACATCAGTCCTTCAGACTTTCTTCGCGCAGGCCATCAGCCAACAGGTTCAACCCAAGAACCAGTGTCAACAGCGCCAGCGCAGGTGGCAGGGCAGGGTGCAGATAGATCGACAAGAGCTTGCGCCCTTCATTGATCGTCGACCCCCAATCGGGACTTTCGGGTGGTAGCCCGAGGCCAAAGAATCCCAAGGTCCCCAAAAGGATGGTCGTATAGCCAATGCGCAGACAGAAATCGACGATCAGCGGCCCGCGCGCATTGGGCAGGATTTCCCAAAGCATGATGTACCATGGACCTTCACCACGGGTTTGCGCTGCGGCAACATAATCGCGGGTTTTGATGTCCAACGCCAGGCCACGCACGATACGGAATACCGTGGGTGAGTTTACGAAAACCACCGAAACGAACACGACCAGAATGCCGCCGGGGATATTGAACAGGTCCAGATAGGTGGGCAGTCCCCAGATGTTGTAGCTGTTGGTTTCGATGATGTAGCCGTCTGTTGAAATCAGAGATAGATAGAGCCACATCGCGATGCCCAACACTCCGATCAGCAGAGGTGTGCGGAAATTGGGCCGCGTATAGAACCGCGAATTCAGCAGGACGCAAAGAAACAGGATCGGAAAGACGAACAACACAGCTGCCATATAGTTCGGCACACCGGTTGCCACGATCTCGGGCGTGACCAGCAGATAGAACAGCAGGATTACCGGGAAGGCCAGGATCAGGTTTGCCAGGAAGGACAGGAACGTGTCCAGACGTCCGCCATAAAACCCCGCAGGCAGGCCCAGAGTAATCCCGACCATGAAGGCAAATATGGTTGCCATCGGTGCGATCTGCACCACGATCCATGCCCCTTTGACCATCCGGCTGAACACATCGCGGGCCAGATTGTCCCCACCCAGTAGATACCAGGAATATGTTCCGTCCTCGGTGCTGGGCATTGGAGTTCCGGGCAACTTGTTCTTCATACCTGAAACTTGCGCCAGCGGATCATGCGTAACGATCAGGTCCAGCGCACCAAAAATGCCGGTAAAGACCCAGAACATCACAAGGCCAAAACCGATCATGCCGATGGGGCTGTCGAACAGTTTGCCGTACAGGCCAAGCTTGCGCTTGAAGGCGATTGACATTGCAAACAGGATGATCAGCGACATCCAGACAGGTAAAAACTGCCGAGAGATCGCTCCGATAATCCCGGCGCTTGTCCCCATCAAAATGCCAAGCACCACATATGCCAGACACAGCGCAACGCAGGCGAAAAAGCTGTATCTTAGCGCGATCTGCGTCAGGCCGCGCAGGCCGGTATCTGCATTGATTGTGCCGTCGATATTCACGACGACCGGCGTTTCGGGCAACACGATGCTGCCCAAGATCCAGACGATGATTGATACCCCTAGTGCAACCAGTGCGATCATCAGCAAGGGGTTCAGAATGGCGATAGAGCCGGTCCAGGTAAGTGGTTCCATGTTCTGTCCCTCCTTACGAAATTCGGATGCGTGGGTTGAGGTAGACATAGCCGATATCCGAGATCAGCTGCGTTACTAGCACCACAAAGACCGACACTACCGAAATCGCCAGCAGAAGCTGGATGTCGTTATTGCCTGCTGCCTGAACCAGCGCCCAGCCGAACCCTTTATAGTTAAACAGGGTCTCGACGATCACCACGCCGTTCAGCAGCCAGGGAAACTGCAGCATGATGACTGTGAACGGTGCGATCAGCGCGTTTCGCAGCGCGTGCTTCATGACGATATTCGGGAAGGAAACACCTTTGAGCCGCGCGGTACGGATATATTGCGCCGTCATCACCTCGGTCATCGAGGCGCGGGTCATACGAGCGATATAGCCCATCCCGTAGAGAGCAATAGTCAGTACCGGTAGAAAGAAGTTCTCAAAGGTCGGGTTCTCCATCGCCTGTGTCGCGGTGCCTTTGAACCATTTCAGGCCAACGGCAGACGAAGTGAAGATCGCGATAAAGATCACGCCCGAGACATATTCCGGGGTCGCTGTCGTCGTGATGGCGAATGTTGAAAGGGTTCGGTCGGTGGCCGATCCTTCTTTCATACCCGCAAGCACCCCAAGGATCAGCGCCGAAGGGACCATCAGCAACATAACCCAAAGCATCAGCCGACCGGTTAGGGCCAACCGAGTGCCAACAACTTTCGAAACTTCCTCTTTGAAAACGGACGAGTATCCCCAGTATCCCTGCAGGATGCCGCAGAAACTTGGCGAGCTTTCTGCAGTTTCGCCGGGCAGGATACATCTTCCTTGCACACTACCGTCGTCGTTGGTGTGCCGATAGGATGGCAGCACGCCCAACCATTCGCCGTATTTGATCGGCGTCGGCTGCAGATACCCGTTTTTCAGCAGATAGCTTTCAACCTGTTCGTCGGACATACGAAAATTACCCTGCGTTTTCGCAAGCTTTTCGAGGTTTGGATACAGGTTGGTGAGGAAAAAGACCAAGAATGTCAGGCACAAAGCTGTGATGAGCATGATGCCGACACGCTTTAGAATGAATAGTCCCATATTAGCCCCTGTTGGTGGCCAGTGCAGGTGTCAAAAGCCCCACACTTCGCTGTTTTTTGGTCGCCACGATACGGACGAAAAAGCCGCGCCCAATCGGCGCGGCTTGTATCTGTCGGCTTAGGAAAGAATGCCGAACTTATAGATTTGTGGCAGGTCGGCGATGTGCTTTTCAACCCCAACCATATTGTCCCGGTGGTGACGCATCGCCGTCCGCCAATAGGGTTGGATGGTCACGCCTTCTTCGATCATGATCGCCTGCAGCTTGGCCATGACTTCGCGACGTTTGTCGACATCCGCGATCGAGTTTGCCTCGGCCAGAAGCGCGTCGAACTCGTCATTGGCAAAACCAGCCTCGTTCCAGGCTACGCCCGATTTGTAGGCCAGCGCCAGAACCTGCGTGCCCAGCGGGCGGTGGTTCCAGTTGGTCGACGAGAAGGCGTATTTCGTCCAGTCGTTCCAGAAGGTCGAACCCGGAAGAACCGTATGACGTGCCTTGATGCCGGCATCGTTCAACTGAGCGACCACGGCCGCGGTCGTGTTGCGGCGCCAGTCGTCGTCGATGGACTGAACCTCATGCTCGAAGTCACCCATTCCGGCCTCGTCCATCAGCGCTTTGGCCGCTGCGGGATCAAAGGGCAGGCGGGTCACAGCCGAGTCATATTCCGGGTGCATCGGGCCAACATGGCAGTTGTCGGCAGGAATGCCGTATCCTGACATGCCCAGCTCCAGGCAGACGGCGTTGTCGACGGCCATGGCCAGGGCCTGCCGCACACGTTTGTCGGCGTAGATCTTGTTGCCGTCGGCATCTTCGGCCAGCTGGTTCGGGCGGATGACGATTGTAAAGCCCGATGGGATCTCGGACCGTGTCAGACCGATGCTGTCAAAGATGTCGACGAATTCGCCGACCGACTCCCAGTTCATGTCGATCTCTTCGGCCTCATAAGCAGCCAGGAAGGCCGCAGGGTCTGTGCCGTAGTCGATGAATTCGATCCGATCGATATAGCCACCCTTGCCCGCAGCATATCCCCACCAGTCGTGCTCTTCATTGCGGATCAGTACACCCTTTACGCCCACTTCGTGGCTTTCAGGGATCATGAAGCCAGTGCCAATCGGGTTGGCCAGCATATTGTTGGGATCGTGGCTGCTGTGCACGATGGCTGCCGGATAGTCGGCCATACCAGGAATGATCGTGATATCGGGCGTGTTGCAGGTTAGCTTGACCGTGTGATCATCGACCACAGTGATTGCACCTTCACCCGCTTTCTGGGTTGCCTCGTCAACCAGGGATGACATGCGCGATGCCATCGAGTTCCCCTCGACTGCCGCGTCACACCACATTTCGATGTTGCGGGCGACATCCGCTGCGGTGAAGTCATCACCATTGTTCCACTTGACGCCTTTGCGAACGTTCAGCGTGTGCTCAGTCGCGTCATCGTTGGATTCCCAGCTTTCCAGCAACATCGGCTTGAACGAACCGTCATTGTTGTATTCGACCAGATATTCCAGCCAGCCAGCCGTGAATGTCGCAATTTGCGTCCAGTCATAAGTACGTGGATCTTTCAGGCCGCGCACTTCCATCTGATAGCGGATAGTTCCACCGCGCGGTGGCTCTTGTGCTTGTGCCGGAGACGCCAGGCCGATCATTCCATAGGCGGCGGGGACGGTAACCCCCAATGCCGTCACGCGCGCCAAAAACTCGCGGCGGCTTAGTTGCCCGTCGCGGTACTCTTGCGCGTGCATTTCCGCGGCACGATGGATCGGCGCTCCGGTAATGGTTTGGTGTTTCATTAATGTCTCTCCCTGTGACATCGATTTTGATGAAGTAGCTCTGAACCGCTCAGACCAGTTGGTGCCAGGCAGCAGGTTCGTGTGTTCTTTTTTGGATAAGCAGCATCCCCATGGCGTCATTCGGCACCAGATTTCCCATGAGGTCAATGTCGGAAATCGTCATCAACTGCACAAAAGCGACATGTTGCGGCCGAAGTTTCCGTCATCGCGGATGCTTAAACTGTGCTCTAGGTAATTCGAATAGTGACCGCCAATCAGATTCGATCACTTCGAATCTGCGGTTGGTGTCCTGAAAATGGGTTTGTAACTACGTTAAGTATCACTTTGATAAATCAACGCGAATCCAGTTTTTCATGCGTGCGCGAAACCACGTGCGCTGACGTTTGGCAAATTGACGGGTCGAGATTGTGGCACGCTCGCGCGCGTCATCCAGTGTGATACGGCCTTCAAGATAGGCTACCAACTCGGGAACGCCGATGGCCTTGAAAGACGGCAGCGAGGCGTCATACCGGTTTCGCATCGCCTCAACTTCTTCCAAAGCACCACTTTCCAGCATCAGGTCAAACCGGCGCCTGATCCGATCCAATAGCCATTCTTTGTCGACATCAAACACAATGGGCACGGCGTCTTGCGGGTTCAGAACCGGAGGAGGGGTGTCGGCTTGCCAGTCCCGCAAGCTGCGCCCGGTGGCTTGCTGAACTTCCCACGCACGTTGAACGCGGGCGCGATTCCGGGTGTCAATCCCGGCCAGGGTTTTGGCATCGACCCCATCAATCAGTGTAGCTAGGTCCAGTTGATCCGCGGCAGCCCGAACTTTGGTCGGAGTCGCCGGGATATCGGCCATACCTTCGGTCAGGGCAGAAAAATACAAACCTGTACCGCCCACAATGATGGGGCGCTTTCCGCCGGACAGCAATGGCTTGACCTCGCGCAACCAGTGGCCAGTCGAATAGTCCTGATCATAAGGCACATGACCATAAAGCAGATGCGGCGCGCGGGCTTCTTCCTCGGCGGAGGGACGCGCCGAGATCACGCGCCAGCAATCATAAACCTGGCTTGCGTCTGCATTGACGATCACGCCGCCGAACGTTTCGGCGATCTTCAGCGCCAATGCTGATTTCCCCGATGCGGTAGGCCCGGCGATCAAGACGGGTTTGTCGTCAGGAATAGGGGGAAGGCTGTCCCAAAACTGCGTCATCTTGGCATTGGCCATTCAGGTTGCCTCATTCCTCATCATCCGCATTGAACCCGCGGAGCTTTTGCTTCATTTTGCGCCGGAATTAAACCCGTGCCAGCCCGGAGCGCAACATGACCCTTTCCCCCACAACCGACACTGTCGATACAACCAAGGCGAAATACAGCCGAGTGATGCTGAAGATTTCGGGCGAGGCGCTGATGGGAGATCAGGGTTTTGGCCTGCATCCGCCCACCGTTCAGCGCATCGCGCAAGAGGTAAAGTCAGTTCACGATCTAGGGGTCGAGATTTGTATGGTCATCGGTGGTGGCAACATCTTTCGCGGTCTCAGCGGTTCAGCTCAGGGGATGGAACGGACGACGGCGGATTACATGGGTATGCTGGCTACGGTCATGAATGCGCTTGGCATGCAATCGGCGCTTGAGGAGGTTGGCGTGTTTACTCGTGTGATTTCGGCCATTCGTATGGATGAGGTTTGCGAGCCTTACATCCGCCGCCGCGCTGTGCGGCATCTGGAAAAGAAACGGGTCTGCATCTTTGCCGCTGGAACAGGGAATCCGTATTTCACCACAGATACTGCAGCGACACTGCGCGCCAATGAGATGGCTTGCGAGGCGATCTTTATGGGTAAGAACGGCGTGGACGGTGTCTATGACAAAGACCCCAAAGAACATGCGGATGCGGTGCGTTATGACACGGTCAGCTACGATGACGTGTTGGCAAAGCGGCTGAAAGTCATGGATGCATCAGCCATTGCGCTAGCGCGCGACAATAACCTGCCTCTGATCGTATTCGGATTGGATGAGCCGGGCGGTTTCCGCGGTATCCTAGCCGGTGAGGGAACCTACACAAAAGTTCAGGGCTGACACCCGAACGATACTCATTTTCAAGGCCGGGCATAATTGCCCGGCTTTTTCTTTGGTTCAGGGCACAGTGTTCTTGACGATGGCAAAAGCTGTGGGCAATTTGTCGGCGTACTTGCGCGGCAAAGGCGCAGGTTCTGCGGGCACCTGATAGTGTCGGCTGGGCTGGAAGACCTGCCATGATTTCTGAGGGTTCCGAAATCATGCTCGGGCACCTCTTGGATAAGCAAGCATGATCAAGGAGGCACGTGCCATGAGCACTCTGGATATCAATTTTGTTCAGTCGCAGTTCCCGGCTTTTTCCGAACTCAGCCTGCAGGGACAGGCATTTTTCGAAAATGCTGGTGGATCATATACTTGCAAGCCGGTGCTTGATCGTTTGACGCGCTATTACACCCAGCGCAAGGTACAGCCCTATGCCCCCTATGATGCCAGCCGTCTGGCCGGAGAGGAAATGGACGAGGCCCGCGCCCGAATGGCTGCGATCATGGGTGTGGATGCAGATGAACTGAGCTTTGGTCCGTCGACCACGCAGAACACCTATGTTCTGGCGCAGGCATTCCGACAGTGGATGCAGCCGGGTGATGCGATTGTCGTGACAAATCAAGATCATGAGGCCAATTCGGGGCCTTGGCGCCGTCTTGCTGATGAAGGCATAGAGGTTCGCGAATGGCAGATAGACCCCGAATCCGGGTCTCTGAACCCGCAGGATCTTGAGGACATTCTGGACGAAAAGGTGCGTCTGGTCTGTTTTCCGCATTGTTCGAACGTGGTCGGGGAAATCAATCCGGTTACCGAGATAACTGCGATTGCACATGCGGCAGGCGCGTTTGTCTGCGTCGACGGTGTCTCTTACGCGCCGCATGGATTTCCGAATATCGGTGATCTGGGACCGGATATCTATCTGTTTTCGGCGTATAAAACCTATGGCCCTCATCAGGGATGCATGGTGATCCGCCGGGCATTGGGTGAGCTGTTGCCCAATCAGGGGCACTATTTCAACGGCGATGTTCTTTATCAACGCTTTACCCCTGCAGGGCCGGATCACGCACAGATCGCCGCCAGTGCGGGGATGGCGGATTACGTCGATCTTTTATGCGAACATCATGACGGACCCGGAACTGGTGCTGCAGCGCGGGGGGCGTTTGTCCACGACCTGATGCGCGGGCACGAGATCGCCCTGCTACAACCGGTTCTGGATGCGGTTAAAGATCGCAATGCAGTCCGTCTGATCGGAACCTCTGATGCCTCGCGGCGTGCGCCAACGGTCGCGCTGGCGCTGAACCGAAATGCTGAATCTGTTGCTGCCAGTCTTGCATCGCATGGGGTTATGGCCGGTGGCGGAGATTTCTATGCCGTGCGTCCTTTGCAGGCCATGGGTGTGGATCTGGGTCAAGGTGTTTTGCGAGTCAGCTTTACGCATTACACATCGAAACGAGAAATTGATCAGCTTTTGAATGCGTTGGACGCTGTTTTGTGATCCAGTTCTGGCACTGCTGCGTAGAAAGGTAAACAATACGGAGCAGTCATGGGACCCAAGAGCCCGCCGATAATTATGTGGTTCCGACAAGATTTGCGACTGTCGGACCATCCTGCACTCAGTGCTGCCTCGGCAACGGGGCGGCCAGTTATTCCGGTCTATATTTTCGACGATCTCGGGCAGGCCTTGGGTGCGGCTCCTAAATGGCGCCTCGGCAAGGGCCTTGAGGTGTTTGACCGCGCGTTGGCGCAGTTGGGAAGCCGTCTGATCTTGCGGCGCGGGGATGCGTTGGAGGTTCTGCAAAACCTAATCAACGAAACCGGATCCACCGAGGTCTATTGGTCTCGGGCTTACGATCCGGACACGATTGCCCGAGATACAAGGATCAAGACGGCTTTGACCAAACTGGGCGTACAGCCCAAATCGTTTTCCGGGCACCTGCTTTTTGAGCCCTGGACCGTCCAGACCAAGACCGGAACGCCTTTTCGCGTGTTTACACCAATGTGGCGATCGGTACAAAAACGCGAGGTTCCATTTCCACATGCGCGACCCGCCGCGCTGGTTCCGCCGAAGGAATGGCCGCATACAGATACTCTGGAGTCGTGGGAAATGGCCGCGGGAATGCACCGCGGGGCATCAGTTTGCGCCCGCTATGTACAGCCAGGGGAAGACGCAGCGTTCAAAACGCTCCATCGGTTCTTGGAACGGCTTTCGGGGTATCCCGAAGCCCGGGATCAGCTGGCCGAGGATGGAACGTCGGGCATTTCCGAATATCTATCGCTGGGTGAGATTGGACCGCGTAGCGTCTGGCACGCCCTTCAGGGCGCAGAGATGTTCGGCATGTCCGGTACCCAAGCCTATTTGCGACAGTTGGTTTGGCGTGAATTTGCCTATCATTTGATGTTCCATATGCCTCATTTGTTAAGCAACAACTGGAAACCGGAATGGGATCAGTTCCCTTGGGGCCAAAACACCTCTAGACCCGAGATCATTGCTTGGAAGCAGGCAAGGACAGGCATTCCCGTGGTCGATGCTGGGTTGCGACAGATGTACGTCACGGGTCGCATGCACAATCGCGCCCGGATGATTGTCGCCAGTTATTTGACCAAACATCTAATGGCGCATTGGAAAATCGGTATGGGCTGGTTTTCTGATTGCCTGACCGATTGGGATCCGGCCTCAAATGCGATGGGTTGGCAATGGGTTGCTGGGTCCGGCCCTGATGCGTCCCCGTTTTTCCGTATTTTTAACCCCGAGGCGCAGCAAAAAAAATATGATCCCTATTGCGACTATGTGCGGAAATGGGTGGCCGAAGGACAGTCAAACCCGCCCTCGAGCGCACTTGATTATTTTGAAGCCATTCCCTGCAAGTGGGGTCTTGATCCGTCTGCGCCATACCCAAACCCTGTTGTGGGTTTGGCCGAAGGGCGCGCGCGTGCCTTGTCGGCCTATGAGGGCCGAAAAAGCCGGTAAAGAACTGAAAACTTGCCAGAAACACAAACTCGTTTTAGCCTTCTACAACAACCGCACAGGGGAGAGCGGATGGTTCTAACTACAATCGAAGGGCAGACAGACCTGCCAAGATATTTTGCACATGTTCTGAATATGCTGAACCAGATGGAGCGGGGGCAGCTTGATATTGCCTTGCCAGACGGTCGTGTATTTCGAACCGAAGGTAAACGCCCTGGTCCTGTCGCACGGGTCGATATTCACAATCCGGACGTATTTGCGCGACTTATCCGGGAGGGTGAGCTGGGGTTTTCAGACGGATATCTGGAAGGCGATTGGAGCACACCAGATCTGCGTGCCTTCATGGATCTAGTGCATCTGGGTACCGAGACCGTGTACGACGATTTCACCGGGAAATTTCTGGTACAGGCCTATGAACGCCTGCGCTTTTGGCTGCATCGAAACAACCGTCGACAGGCTAAAAAGAATATCTCTTATCATTACGATTTAGGTAATGAATTCTATGGGTTATGGCTGGATGATACCATGACCTATTCCAGTGCATTGTTCGAAACCGGACAGGAAAGCTTGGAAAAGGCACAAACCGCTAAATACGCCAGTCTGGTTGATGAAATGGGTGCCAAACCCGGTGACCATATTTTGGAAATCGGCTGCGGATGGGGTGGTTTCGCCGAATATGCAGCAAAAGAGCGTGGCCTGCGGGTCACAGGCTTGACGATCAGCAAGGAACAGTTGAGCTTTGCCCGTCAACGCATTGAAAAAGAAGGACTTACGGATTTAGTTGATCTGAAACTGCAGGATTATCGTGACGAACGGGGCCAATATGACGGGATCGCCTCTATTGAGATGTTCGAGGCGGTTGGTCAGAAATATTGGCCGGTTTATTTCGACACCATCCGAGATCGCTTAAAACCTGGCGCACAGGCAACCTTGCAAATCATTACAGTCGGCGATCATCGCTGGGATGTGTATAAGAATGGTGTTGATTTCATTCAGAAATATATCTTTCCGGGGGGGATGCTTCCGGCTCCGACAATTCTGCAGGAGCAGGTGGCGAATGCGGGTCTGACCGTGGTGAAGTCAAAAGAATTCGGCAAAAGCTATGATCTGACACTGCGCCGCTGGTACGAGACGTTCAATGACAAATGGGACGAGATTTCGGGAATGGGGTTTGATGAGCGTTTTCGCCGCATGTGGAATTATTATTTGACCGCTTGCGGCGCGGCCTTTGACACCGGCAACTGTGATGTGACACAGATCACCATAGCGAAACCTACTTAGTAAACGGACCTTTAGAATGCCCAGCGCCTCACGTCTTGTCGCAGCCCTTTGTCTGGCGGTGGTGGCATTTTTGGTTTCCAGTATGATCATCGCAAATGGTGAAGAAGGCAAAAGCTATGGCTACTTCACTGTCGTCAACATGGCACTTGGGGTCGCGTGTGGTTGGAAAATCATGGGTAAACGGACCGGCAAAGGGTGGACCGCTGCCGTCAATAACGGACTGACAGGCATTGCCTCGCTGGTGTTTTGGGGTCTTTTCGTTCAGGGCACCTATGAGATGTTCCGCTTGGCCATGCGCCACCGTTATGATGGACCGTTCGAGGCCCTTACTGCGATTTTCAAAATCAGCGTTGGCTATGGCGAACAGTTGTTAGCTCCGGAAATTCTGTGGACTTTGGCTATTGGCGCTCTTATCGCCGGTTTGGCGACGGAAGAAGCAAGCCGCCGCTGGCGCTAGCACCCAAACACCAACGCGAGATACCCTTGTGAACGATCTGTTTTTCTATGGCACGCTTCGGCATCTGCCACTGCTGCAATTGGTGCTTGGCCGTCCGCTGTCACGCCTGACTTTGTCAGAGGCCAAGCTGAAGGATCACGCGGTTTACGGCGTGCGCGACGAGGCATTTCCGATGATCAAGCCAGAACGTGGGGCCGTTGCGGATGGCCTTCTGGTTCAGGGCCTCGAACCCGAGGATTTCAGGCGATTGATATTCTATGAAGGGGGGTTTGATTATGATCTGCAGCGGCAGCCCGTTGAATTGCCCGATGGCTCTGTTGTCGAAGTCAGCGTGTTCTTTCCCGAGCCTGACCTGTGGTCGCCCGGTGAGCTATGGTCCTTGCAGGACTGGGCAGACGCGTGGGGGGATCTGACCCTAACCGCCGCGCAAGAGGTCATGGGTTATTACGGCAAGGCCGATGCCGTCAAGATCGCGCGCAGTTTTCCTTCGATCCGAACCCGCGCCTGGGCCAAGCTGGCTGCACGCAAACGCGGAACCGGTGACGCGCGTGATCCGAAGAAGGATGTGATCGTACACGAGCATACCCATGCCTATATTGACTATTTCGGCATGCAGGAGGTTCAGCTTCAACACCGAAGGAATGACGGCACGATGGGGTCGATGCTGAACCGCAACGGATTGATGCAGGGCAGTGCTGTGGTGGTTCTGCCATATGATCCGGGGCGTGACTCGGTGCTTTTGGTTGAACAATTTCGGACACCGGTTTTCCTGATCGAAGACCCCGAGCCGTGGATGTGGGAACCCGTTGCAGGCATGATTGACCCCGGTGAAACGCCGCAACAGGCTGCGCGGCGTGAGGCGATGGAAGAAGCCCAGATCAACCTCAAGTCGCTTGAATTTGCCGGAGAGGCCTATTCGTCCAGCGGATCGTCCACCGAATACGTCTATCTTTACGTAGGGTTGGCCGATCTTGAGAAAACGATAGACGATGGCGGGTTGGCCTCAGAAGGTGAGGATATCCGCACCAAAATCATTCCCTATGCTCAGTTCATGGATCAAGTCGACGGGCATGGGTTCAAGGATTTGCCGCTATTGTCACTGGCGCATTGGCTGGCTCGGAACAGAGACAGGTTGCGTGGGGCGTGATCGCGGCTTGTGGTTGTTGCGTAGCAACTGTAAATCTTCGTTGATACGTAAAGAAATGAGGGCGCCATGCGCATTGCGAAAGACCTTGCCGACGCAGTAGGGAAAACTCCGTTGATCCGGCTGCGCCGTATCAGTGAGGAAACCGGGTGTGAAATTCTTGGCAAGGCCGAGTTCATGAATCCTGGTCAATCGGTCAAGGACCGTGCCGCTCTTTATATCATTCGCGATGCCATAGCACGGGGCGACCTGAAACCTGGGGGCACCATCGTTGAAGGCACCGCCGGAAACACCGGTATCGGTCTGGCGCTTGTCGGGGCGTCGATGGGCTTCAAGACCGTGATCGTGATCCCGGAGACCCAGTCCGAAGAAAAGAAAGACATGCTGCGTCTTGCGGGTGCACAGTTGGTTCAGGTCCCGGCAGCGCCGTATCGCAACCCAAACAACTTTGTACATTACTCTCGCCGTCTAGCTGAAGAACTGGCGCAGACGGAACCCAATGGCGCAATCTGGGCCAATCAGTTCGACAACGTCGCCAACCGTCAGAGCCATGTCGAGACCACCGGCCCCGAGATCTGGGAGCAAACCGGCGGTAAGGTCGACGGCTTTGTCAGTGCGGTTGGTTCAGGTGGCACGTTGGCCGGTGTGGCCGAGGCGCTGCAGCCCAAAGGCGTCAAGATCGCATTGGTCGATCCGATGGGGGCCGGGTTGTATTCCTATTACAAAACCGGTGAGATCGCGATGGAGGGAAGCTCGATCGCGGAAGGTATTGGCCAGGTGCGGATCACCAAGAACCTTGAGGGGTTCAAACCGGATTTCGCCTATCAGATGACGGATAACGAAGCGTTGCCCTATATCTTTGACCTTCTGCGCGACGAAGGTCTGGTCATGGGCGGATCGACCGCCATCAACATGGCTGGCGCCGTGCGCCTGGCCAAGGATCTGGGTCCGGGCCATACCATTGTTACGATTCTGTGTGATTATGGCACGCGCTATCAATCTAAGCTGTTCAACCCGGAATTCCTGCGCGAAAAAGAATTGCCTGTTCCTGATTGGATGACCGAGGCGCCGCGTAGCATTCCGGGCGTTTTCGAGGACGTATGATGTTGCGGCAGGTCCGCCTGTTTCTGGCCCTTGTTTCACTTTTGTTTGCAGTTCTGTCTGGTCCTGCAACGGCCCAGCTTTCGGATCGGCAAAGTGACTACTATCAGGGTTGGGTAAAAACGGCGGATCGGGCCGAAGATGTGATCGAGGCCAATCGGGCCTCGAACGCTTCGCTGGAAAATCTGCGATCGGAAATTCATACCTATCGAGATGTTTTCAACAGCGCGCGTGGTGCAAATACCGAACGTATTCAGACCCTGGAAAGCCAGATCAAGGCTTTGGGTCCCGGACCGGAAGGTGATGCAACCGAACCGGAAGACATTGCTACGCTGCGTTCACATCTTGAAAACCAACTGAACGCGCTGCGGGTGCCGCATATCATTTCCGACGAGGCCTTCAGTCGCGCCAACGGACTGATTGCAGAAATTGACCAGATCCTGCGAAATAGGCAGAAAAAAGAGCTGTTGGAGCGCGGCCCATCGCCACTGAACCCCAGCTATTGGCGACCAGCCTGGGTTGACCTGACTGAAGCGGGCCGAAGCCTTTTCAACGAGGCTGTGCAGAACTACCAAACAGACGTGGTGCATGAGCAGCTTCGCAAACAGGGGCTTGGAATTCTTTTGCTGGTCTTCGTGGCCATTGTTTTGCTGGGCTATGGAAAACGTTGGTCCGAGGCTGCTGGGAACTATCTGCGTACCATAGGGGGGCAGGGAACTGGCGTATGGACATTCCTGACATCGCTGTTTCGGATAATTCTGCCATGGCTGGGTGTTTTGTTGCTGGTAAAAGCCGTCGTCTTGACGGGGATATTGGGATTGCGGGGAACCCTTCTGATACAAAACGTACCGTTCTGGGCGGCCATTGTTCTGTACTACGACTGGATTGGTCGTCAGGTCTATGTAATGCAGCAGGCGCAGGGTTTCAGAAAGCTCTCGCCAAAGCGGATCACCGAGCTTCGAATCTACCTGGATCTGCTTGCCGTTTTTCTCATTTTGCATGATCTTGGGAACCTTTTCGAACAGATCGAGAATACTTCGGATGCGACGCGCGCGGTTGTGGGCTTCCCAGTTATTCTTGCAACTGCTCTGGTTCTGTTGCGTGCGCGGCAGATACGGCTTGCCGAGGTGCAGGCAGAACCTGATGGCAATGCCCGTGGAACCGGGGTCATCCAGCTGGTCGAATTCTTGCGCCGAGCATTGTTCCTGTTGGGAGTTGTCAGCCCAGTTCTGGCTGCCATCGGTTATAACAACGCGGCTGAGGCCATTGTTTTTCCAGCGGTAAAATCGTTGATCCTGATTGCCGCACTGATCATCCTTCAACGATTCCTGACTTCGGTTTATGGATTGATAACCCGCAAGGGTGAGGCAGCCCGGGACACATTGTTTTCGGTTCTGATTGGCTTTGCCATGGCCATTTTGGCCCTGCCGGTTCTGGCGCTGATCTGGGGCGCACGCGAGACCGATTTGTTAGAGGCATGGTCGCGGCTCCTTTTGGGGTTCGACATTGGGGGCGTGACCGTCTCGCCCAGTAATTTCTTTACTTTTCTGGTGGTTTTCCTGATCGGATACGGACTGACACGCGCCCTGCAGGGTGGGTTGCGGACCTCATTGCTGCCAAAGACGAGCATTGATCCCGGTGGTCAAAACGCGATTGTTTCTGGGACGGGGTATGTCGGTATCTTCCTGGCAGCCTTGGTCGCCATCATGGTTGCGGGTTTCGATCTGTCGTCTCTGGCCATCGTGGCCGGGGCGCTATCTGTCGGGATCGGATTTGGTCTGCAAACTATTGTCTCGAACTTTGTGTCCGGCATTATTCTTTTGGTCGAACGTCCGATCTCAAAAGGCGATTGGATCGACGTAAACGGGATGATGGGTTATGTGCGCGACATCTCGGTACGCTCGACCCGAATTGAGACCTTCGATCGAACAGATGTCATTGTCCCGAACTCGGACCTGATCAGCGGTGTTGTCACCAACTATACCCGTGGAAACACGATCGGACGCGTCATTGTCCCGGTCGGGGTAGCCTATGGTACCGATACCCGCGTGGTCGAGACAATCCTGGGCGAAATCGCCAACGCACATCCGATGGTATTGGCGAATCCGGCACCCAGCGTAGTGTTTCAGGGGTTCGGTGCGGATTCTCTGGACTTTGAAATCCGCGCCATTTTGCGGGATGTGAATTGGGTTCTTTCGGTGAAGTCCGACATGAACCATGAGATCAATCGCCGCTTTGTCGAAGAGGGGATCGAGATACCGTTTGCTCAGCGTGATGTCTGGCTGCGAAACCCCGAGGCCCTTCAATCGTCAGGTAACGCGCAAATGCCCCCATCTGAGCCTGTTTCAGAGACAAAAGCACCCCCGGCCTCTTCGCCCGCCGAATTGACCGAGGCTGATCTTTCCGACGGTGATGGTGACGAACCTTGAGGCAAGTTCGGGCCTGAAACGAGCCAGAGAATTTTACACTAATCGGGCCTTGCAAATCCCCAGGCGATAGTCCAAATAACGCCCGCACGGAGAGGTGGCCGAGTGGTCGAAGGCGCACGCCTGGAAAGTGTGTAGGCGGGAGACCGTCTCCAGGGTTCGAATCCCTGTCTCTCCGCCACAACACCAGCTCTTGTCTTGGACGCTTAGGTGTTTCACATCTCAGACATTGTTTTGGAGCCCCCGAGCAAAAAAGGCTCGGTAAGCGATTCACAAAACCCATGTTGAGCGAAATCATCCAATTTAGATGGCCCCGAATTACTGTTTCTTGCAGGCAAGGGAATTTCAGGATGCAAGGCAGTCAAACTGTTGGTTAGGGCCTATTCCTGTGTCGGTTGGGTAACTACAGGTGAAAACTCGGCGCCCGGCTTGTTTGCTGATGCGTGTGTTGAGATATCAATACATCTACAACGCCAAGTGAACGTTATTCCTTGGCTGGTCCGTTTTGCGTTAGGTGCGCAGCAAAATTGCGCCCGGAGGTTAGATGTTACTGTCTGTCGTCATTCCATGCATGAACGAAGAGGAGTCGATCCCCTTACTGGTGGAGCGCCTGATCGCTGCGACTGAACAGTGGAACGCCGAATCCGAGATTATTCTGGTGGATGATGGGTCTAATGACGAAACATGGCGCGCAATCTGTGCCCAAAGCGAGTTTCACCCGCGTATTCGCGGTTTGAAGCTATCGGGTAACCGCGGTCACCAGATCGCTCTGACAGCGGGGCTGAATGCAGCCCTAGGGCAGCGGATTTTCATGTTGGATGCTGATCTGCAAGACCCGCCGGAGCTGTTGTCGGACATGATGGCGATGATGGATCAGGGTTATGATGTGGTTTACGGGCGTCGGAGTGAGCGAAAAGGCGAAAGTTGGTTTAAGAAAGTAACAGCTCATAGTTTCTACCGCATATTGAACCGGCTTTCGGACGTACCCATTCCAAATGACACGGGCGATTTCCGGCTTGTCAGCCGTCGGGCGCTGGATGCGGTTCTGAGTATGCCGGAACGCGCGCGGTTCGTTCGGGGCATGTTCGCTTGGGTTGGTTTCCGTCAAATCGGGATCGAATACATCCGCGACCCACGGATCGCGGGCGAGACCAAATACCCGATGTCCAAGATGATCCGCTTTGCGCTTGATGCACTGGCAAGTTTTTCGATCAAACCGCTGCAGATCGCCACACGAATGGCATTTCTGACACTGATTATCGCCGCGCTAATGGCGGTCTACGTCTTTTGGTCCTTGATCCTTTACAACGCAGTTGCGGGTTGGGCGTCGACGGTTCTGGTGATCAGTTTCTTCTCGGGTATCCAGCTGTTGACGCTTGGAATCATGGGGGAATATCTCGGACGTCTGTATATCGAGGCCAAAAACCGACCACTCTATTTTGTAGATCAAGAGACCTCAGAGATTTCGGACACCATAGTAGAAGAGAAGACCGCGCAGAAATGAACGAACGGCGCCGCATAATCCGGTTTGCCATCGTGGGCTTAGGCGTGGCTGGTTACTACATGCTGGCTTATCTGGGCCTGTTGGGCGTGTTTCATTCGCCCTGGATCGCCAATGCATTGGCTTTTGGGTCCGCAATCCTGATCCAATATATTGGGCAAACAGTCTGGACCTTCGGGCAGGCGCTGGTGGTTCCTGCACAGTTTGGGCGGTTTCTTTGCATGGTCGGAATTGGGCTGCTGGTTTCAGCTGCGATTACCGGACTGGCCGGCCCTCGTTTTGGCCTGAGCGAAGTTGTCTCGGCCGCTGTCGTTGTAGTTGTTCTACCTGTGATCAACTTCGCGTTCCTACGGCTGTGGGTCTATAAACCGCAGAATTCAACCTAGAGATTGGCAATGTCGCATATCTATTCAAACGAGTTCTTTGACTATATTGACCAGGGCGCCCGGCGGTCCGCAAACAGGCTAATTGCTTGCCTTCTAGGAAAAATCTCTGCGGACAGTGTCGTGGACTTTGGCTGCGGGCGGGGTGTGTGGCTGTCGGAGTGGCAGGCCGCGGGTTGCAAGGATATTGCCGGTGTCGATGGCGACTATGTGGATCGTGACAAGCTTGCGATACCGGCTGAGGCGTTTATCGGTGCAGATCTGTCCAAACCGGTCGAGCTTGGACGCCAGTTTGATTTGGCTCAGTCGCTTGAGGTCGGTGAACACTTGCCGCATGACGCGTCGGCCAGCCTGGTTCAGAGTCTGACCACACATAGCGATCTGGTCCTGTTCTCAGCCGCCGTTCCGGGGCAGGGCGGCGAGTTTCACATAAATGAACAGCGCCTGTCCTTTTGGCAGGGTTTGTTCGCTGAACGGGGATACACGGCCTATGATTGTTTGCGGCCTGAGATGTTCGGGGATCAATCGATCGAACCCTGGTATCGGTATAATTCTGTCCTCTATGCGAACCAGTCAGGGGCAGCCCGGCTGTCTCAGGACGTGCTGGATACCAAAGTCGCGCCCGGCGCGTTGAAAGAGGTCGGCAGTTTAGGCTGGACCCTACGCAAGCTGGTTGTGCGTGCCTTGCCCCGGTCGGCTGTCACCGCGATCGCGCAGGTCCGGGCCTCTGTTATTGCAAGGTCATATGGCGACAAATCATGACGGAAAAAACACCTCGGCAGGAGTTTCTTTTTCTGTCCCTGCTTTGCACCGCTGCGTTGTTCCTGATCAACTGGCCACAGCTTTTCGACCCTTTCGTACGTCATGATGATTTCCCGGCGCTGCTGGGCTGGACCGAGATTGCCTACCACAAGGCCTTGGATGAAGGTCGTTGGTTGAACTACTGGTGGCAGTTCCGGCCATTTCTATGGCCCTCACAGATAAGCATGTATCTCTATAACATAGCCTGGGGCTTGTTCTCGGCTGCGGCGGCAGTCGCGATCATGGAGCGTTCGGATCCGATCTGGTATAAAGGTTATCTTGCGCTATTCATTGCGTTTTCGGTTCCAGCATTCCTAATTTCATACTGGTTCAACACGTTGCTGCCGGGGATCTGGGTTATCACCTTGTACAGCCTGGCAGTTCTGTTTCTTCCGCATCGTGTGTCGCTGGCCCTGTTGGTTCTGGCAGTGCCCTTATCCTTCATGGCCTACACGACCTATCCGTTCCTGTTGCTGACACTGATCCTACTGTCAAACAAGGCACCAAAAACCTATACAAACGTCGCTGTTACGTTGATCATTTTCTTTGTCAGCCTGGTTCTGGCGCTGCTGTGTGTTTACACCCTGAACTACTTCTACCATGGCATATTCGGTATTCCGGTTGCTGAATGGCGTGGGCCGAACGAAGTAAATTCGGTCGATGACCTGCTTCTGAACCTTACCAAGGTCAAAGTATTCCTCCGATCCATCATCTATACAATGGGCGGAGGGACAATCAGCTATGGCTTGATGCTCTTGGCCCTATTTGCAGGCGCCTGGGGGTTCCTGTTTACCCGAAGACGGCTGTTTGCCGTCGCGATCCTGATGGCTGCACTTGCTGGCCTGGCACCGCTTATCCTCAAGGCGATGATGTCGGGGGTGCAGGTCCCTGTCCGGGCATTGAACTGGCTTTGGATCTTGTTTGGGGTCGTGCTCACCACGTGTGGGGTTCAGTTTCTGCAGTCTTCAAAAAGATGGTTAAGTGTTTCGCGTATCTTGTTGATGTGCGTGTTGATGATCAATTTGATGCTCATTGGAAAAACATCGTTTATGTTCATCCCGCCTTGGCAAAAAGCAACGCGCGCATTGGCGCAAAGCCTGCCTGAACAGGCCGAAACCGTGTATATTTATGGACATTTTCTTGGCGTGAATGGTGCGGCAGACGCCAGAGTTCAATTCGAACGGGGGCTGCGGTTGCGGTTAAACTATCTGACCGGTGCCGAGATCATCATGTGCTGGAAGCAGCCCGATAGATGCGATGGGATTACACCTCCGTTCGATCCAGGCGACTGGGTCTCGACGCCTGTTGTCGCATCAACTGGTGACCAGGCCTTTATCCTTTTGCCGCGTCCCAATCTGGGGCCCTGATCAAAAGGTGAGTTGTAACAGGTTTGAGAAAATTCTATGAATGCGCCCACTTGGGCTGTCCGGCATTCAAGGACACAGACCCCAACCCCTGTTGGAACACCCGGACATGATTGACCTGAGCGACCACAAACCCCTGCGAAAAAGTCGCAACTATCTGATTTATCAGCACCCCGAGGTCGAAGGGGCGCTGCTGAAAGTGCGGGTGGACGAACCTGTGCGTAGCCATTTTCTGCCGCGTTATGCCGAATGGCGCTATGGCAATCTGCGCCAATGGAACCGCGAAGCAAACGAATATCTGGCGGCGCTCAACCGAGGATGCCCCGAGATCGAGAGGTTGGCGCAATTCATGGGATATGCGCCAACATCAGCGGGCCCGGCGATAGTGGTTGAAAAACTGACCGGCCCGGACGGAGATCTTGCGCCAACCCTGCATTCGGAACGCGTCGCGCTGGCCAAGGATCACGCCGGACGTGAACGTCTTCATGCTGAATTGATGGAACTGTTTGACGATCTCGAAAGCGGCCGGATCATTGTGGGTGACATGGGGTTCGAAAACATCGTTCGTGCGCAGGAAAGAGGCGGCAAGCTGACCGTGATTGACGGCGTTGGCGAGAGGGTTCTTTTTCCGCTGTCACTGGTCAGCGAAACAGCGTTTCGCAAGTCAATCGACCGTCGGCGACAGAGGATGTCGAGTGGCTTTGGTTTAATGAAGACCTGACCACTAAACTGCTACGCGCAAGGGAAACGCGCGTTCGACCTCTTTTGCTATCTCCGCAATCAGCGCTTTTGTCACGGCGTTGCGGTTGTTCATCTGAACCCGCGCGACATAGGCAAGCTCTGGAGGGGTAGGGAAGACATCGTTGATGACTTCCATGTCAGGTGTAATGTGCATCCCGTTCAATAGCGCTATGCCCAGCCCTGATCGAACAGCCGACTGGATTCCTGCTGCACTTGGACATTCCAGGATATTGTCAAAACGGTTGTCCCGCTGCTGACTGTCTTCCATTCCCCACCTTCGGTAGAAACACTGTGTGTCAAAGGACAGAAACGGAACCGGTTCTGACAGATTCAGACGATAGTCGGGTGATTTGACCCAATGAAGGGAATCCTGAAACAGGATCAGATCTTCGGGCTGCACGTCGTTGCGAAATATCTGAATCACCGCCAAGTCTAATTCACCGGCCTTCAACCAATCCTGAACATTCAGGCTTTGACCAGTGCGGGTTCGTACGCGAACATCGGGGTACAGCCGCGTGAAACGTCCAAGAATTTGGGCGATCCCGCTGGTTGTCGCATCCTCGGTCATGCCAAGCCGCAAGTGGCCGGTGAGCGGCCTGTTACCAAGTGAGGCCACCGCTTCGTCATGCAGAGTGGTAATTCGACGGGCGTATTCACAAAGACGCAGCCCGTCTTCGGTGAACAAGGGGGCACCTTTGCGGCGAGTCAGCAGTTTGCAATTCACTGCGCGCTCTAAACGGCCAATCTTATGGCTGACTGCCGATTGCGAAAGCGCCAGATGTCGGGCCGCACGGGTCACACCACCATAGGTCGCGATTGCGAGCAGCGCGCGCAAGGCGTCTATTTCCAAACGTTCGTTCATGAAATCCCATGACAGATTTTGATCATTGAATGATAATCATTCATTTGCGGCAAAGGCAAATGTCAGATTAGGTATCGCGAACACAATGTACGCGGAGCTTCGAAATGAACAATCTATACCCGGAGGATATCACAGACTTCGAACATCAGTCGGAATGCAAATCTGGCCCGCTGACGCAGTCTTCTTCTTTCGGCAAAGGTAAGTGTAATTGATGACGGAAGACAGAATAGCTAACCGCCGCCTGACAACATTGTTTGAGATCACCGGATCGGTTCTGGCTATGGCTTATGCCTTGCTGATTGCTTCGAATATTGGCGCTGAGATTCTTGGATTCTCCCTACTGTTGGTGTCGTCGGCACTGTTTGCCGCATGGGCATTGATTGATCGGCGCTGGACGTTTTTGCTGTTGCAGGCGTTCTACGCGACCTCTGCCATTATTGGACTGATCCGTTGGGCATAAACTTGGTGTAGGGTTGCCGCCAGGAACTTGTTAGGACGGATCTATGACGGATCAGGACAGAATCGATATCGGCTTTCTGCTGTTTGATGGCTTTCCGATGGCTTGTTTGACATCGGTGATTGAACCCCTGCGGGCGGCCAATGAAATCGCGGGTCATCAAGCGTTTAGATGGTCGCTGGTTTCTGAACGTGGCCAAAAGGTTCAGTCAAGCGCAGGGGTTGGGTTCGAAGCAGATCGCGCGTTGGCGGATTGCAGGAATATCGACATTTTATTCCTGCTCAGCAGCCCGTCTTCGGTCTTTGGCAACGCTGTTAGCGGCAATGCCTTGCTGCGTGGTCTTGGGAGGCACGGAACAGTTCTGGGCGGGATCAGCGGTGGCGTATTCCCTCTTGTGCGATCCGGTGCAATGGCAGGTCAGCCGGTCTCGGTCCACTGGTGCTATGAGGCGGCATTTGAGGCCGAGTTTCCCGATATGGACGCCCGGAGCGAAGTGATCGTGCGCACCGTGAAGCGCTATACCGCCGCCGGTGCAGCTGCAGGGTTCGACCTGGCACTGCATTTGGTTCACGATCGCTTGGGCGGTGACATTGCGCATGAGGTTGCGTGCTGGTTTCAACATCCGATGATGCGCGGTGCGGCAGTGCGTCAGCAGGTACCCAATGCGACAGCGCCGAAAACGGGAGACCGCCTTCCACCGCTTGTTTCACGCAGCGTTGAAATGTTTGCCGCCAATATTGGTCAAGCGATCTCGATTGCCGAAGTTGCGAAACAAATGGGCGTCACACCTCGTCAGATCGAGCGGGCATTCAAACAGGCAACCGGACACAGCCCCAGCCATTATTACCGCGCAATGCGGATGAAAGCGGCGCGTCAGATGGTAGTTTATACCAAAGATCCCATTTCCCAGATCGCGGCCGCTGTCGGCTATGGATCTGTCGCGCCCTTGGTGACACATTACCGGTCGGCTTTTGGCCTGAGCCCCAGCGAGGACAGGCGCCGCATCAACCGTTTCCGGGTTGAGGATAACGCCCCTTTGCCCTCGGTCTAGGCGCTGACTAAAGCGCCGATCGCATCGCCGTCAGGATCGCATGGTGCAGAGATTTGGCGGACGAGCGCGGACCGTACAGGCTGTAGTGATCCGAACCACGACACAGCACGAAACAGCCAATATGGTGGATCGAGCTGCGCGCCGCCGTTCCCTTAGTCAATATGCGCAGATCCAACTGGCACAAAAGCTCCAGCACTGCTTGAATGTTCGCACCAGCCAAGTCGAAACGCACCCAGGCATCGGTCTGTTCCGTGACAGAGGCCGCAGACCCAATGGCAGATTTTACTTGCGTAGCAAGGTCCTCGTGCGTGTCATGCGGTGCTTCAACCATCCATTGCTCTGGCCCCGCCCAAAAGGCGGTGATTGCGGTTCCTTCAAACCTCTGGACCTTTGGTGCCTCAGCGCCAATTAGTTTCTTCAATGCGGCTTTGGCCGCTGTTTCCTGACCGAGCCGCGCCGCGACTGATGCCAACGCCACGCCCGGTATCTCGGAACAGGTGACAGGCCCAACCGTGTCTACCCGAGGGTCAGCCGCGCCGAGGGCGGTTATCGCAACCAGATTATCCACGCAGACGTTCTCCTTCAGGGTCAACGAAATGGGCCGAGACGATTTCCACCTCGACCGTCAGGTCCGTCAGCGGCGAGACAAGGCGCATTTTCTCGCCCAGCCTGTCGCCGCCGTTTTTCAACAATCCCAGCCCGATGCTACTATTCAGAATGGGTGAGTAGACGGCTGAGGTGACATAGCCCTGATCGTGGGCTGCATCGACCGGGCCGTCAGTGTTCATCAGGTGGCCACCGGCGGTTACCTTGTTTTCAGGCTCCAACGGTTTGATCCCCACCAGCATCAGTGCATCGGGTTGGTTCAGTCCCTCGCGTTCCGACAGGGTTGATCCGATGCTGTCCTTCTTTTTGGACACCATGCGGCCCATTCCCAGGTTCAGGGCGGTTGTGGTGCCGTTCAACTCGCTGCCTGCAGCATGGCCTTTTTCGACCCGCATGACGCCCAGTGCTTCGGTGCCATAGGGGACAACGTCGAACTCTTCGCCCTCGGTCATCAGCCGCCGCATCAGCGCGTCGCCATAGCGAGAGGGAACCGCGATTTCGAATGCCAACTCGCCAGAGAACGAAATCCGGAACAGCCGCGCCCGATGGCCGCCACACACGGTGATGGTGCCGCAGGCCATGAAAGGGAAGCCCTCATTCGAGATGTCGAATTCCGGGTCGACGATCTTTTGCAACAGCTTGCGCGAATTGGGCCCGGCGACCGCATATTGCGCCCATCCCTCGGTGGTGGAAATCAACTGCACGTCCATGTCCGGGCACAGGCACTGGCGCACGAACTCCATGTGGCGATAGACCAATACGGCATTTGCGGTCGTTGTGGTTACGACGAAATGATCCTCGGCCAGTCGCGCGGCGGTGCCGTCATCCATGGCTATGCCATCTTCGCGCAGCATCAGGCCATAGCGGGTTTTGCCGACTGCCAGCTTGGCGAAAGCATTGGCATAGACGCGGTTCAGGAACGCTGCCGCATCGGTGCCCTGGACGTCGATTTTGCCCAATGTCGTGCAGTCGCACACCCCGACCGAGGCACGCGTCTGACGCACTTCACGGTCCACGCTCTCGCGCCAATGGGTCTCGCCGGGCAGGGGGAACCACTGCGCACGAAGCCAGTTTCCAACCTCGACAAACACCGCGCCGCGTTCTTCGGCCCAGTGATGTGAGGGCGTCAGGCGCGTAGGGTGGAACTCTTTGCCCTTCATCCGGCCTGCGAAAGTAGCAATCGGGACGGGGGTATAGGGCGGGCGGAAGATGGTGGTACCGGTCTCGGGGATCGACTTACCGGCCAGCTCGGCCATGATCGCCAGCCCGCCGATATTCGAGGTCTTGCCCTGGTCCGTGGCCATGCCCAGCGTGGTATAGCGTTTCAGATGCTCGACCGAACGGAAGCCCTCCTGATAGCTGAGACGGACATCCTTGACCGTCACATCGTTCTGTTGGTCAAGCCAGGCGCGTTTGCAGCCCTGGACGTACCAGAATGGTGTCTGCGCGATGGGCGCGTCCTCGGCCTCGGGCAGATCGGGTTTGGCACTGGTCAGGTCCAAAGCGGCGATTGCGGCCTCGGCGCCAGAGCGCAGCGCGCCGTGGGTCGACATATCGCCGTTTGCCGCGCCGGCAACGGACATGCCCACCGGCAGGTCCGCACCGGGAACAAAGGCGGCCAGCGTCTCATCCCAGGTGGGGCGGCCCCGCTGATGACAGGTCATGTGGACATTCGGGTTCCATCCGCCCGAAACGCCCAAGGCACCACATTCCAATGTCCGGGTTGAGCCATCGGGCAGGGCGACTTCGACAAAGCTCAGCCCCAGGCGGCCTTTAGTATTTGTGACCTGCGCACCCTGCAGAACTTCGTAATCGTGGCTGATAGGTGCGTCCTTGCGTACATCGATCACTGCGGTGATTTTAACACCTTTGGCGTGCAGATCAGCTGCGGTGCGGTGACCGTCATCATTGTTGGTAAAGACCGCGACGCGCTGCGATACCGCTGCTCCAAACCGGTTGGCATAGGTCCGCAGGGCGCTGGCTGTCATGATGCCGGGGCGATCATTGTTCTCGAATGCGATTGGCCGCTCGGTCGCGCCTGCGCACAGCAGCGCCTTTTGGGTATAGATGCGCCACAGGACTTGCCGGGGTTTGCCTGCGGGCAGGCTGGGCAGATGATCGCCCGTACGCTCGACCGCGCCATAGATGCCGTGGTCAAACGCGCCAATCACTGTGGTGCGCGGCATCAAGCGAACATTTGGCAGCGCGGACAGTTCGGCCACAGCCTGCGCCGCCCAGTCAGACGCCGCAGCATCGTCAATGATGAGTGTTTCGCTGTTCAGGCGACCGCCAAGGGCGAAATCCTCATCCGCCAGAATGACATCCGAGCCCGCACGACCCGCGGTCAATGCCGCCATAAGACCGGCTGGTCCGGCACCAATGATCAGCAGATCGCAATGGCGAAAACCCTTGTCGTATTCGTCCGGGTCCTCTTGCATCGAAAGCGATCCAAGGCCGGCTGCGCGACGGATGATCGGCTCGTACAGCTTTTCCCAGAAGGCTGCAGGCCACATGAACGTCTTGTAGTAAAAACCCGCAGACAGGAAGTTGGAAAACATGTCATTCACGGCCAGCGCGTCGAATTTCAAGCTGGGCCAGCGGTTCTGTGATCGCGCCTCAAGCCCCTCGAACATCTCGGTCACCGTGGCGCGCGTGTTGGGCTCTTTGCGGGCGCCCGAGCGCAGTTCGACCAGGCCGTTCGGCTCTTCGGATCCTGCGGTCAGCAATCCGCGCGGACGGTGGTATTTGAAAGACCGCCCGATCAGACGCACATCATTGGCCAGCAGGGCAGATGCCAAAGTGTCGCCGGGATGGGCGGTATAGCTGCGCCCGTCAAAGCGGAAGTTCAGCGTTGTATTGCGGTCGACCTGTCCGCCATTCAGCCGGTTCACCTGCGTCATTTGGAGCGCCCCCGTTCGCGGGCCACATCGCGGGCCAGTTCCACCTTTGAAATCTCGTGGGTCAGCGTGTTGCGCGTGACGACCAGCCAGGATCGGTCACCTGTTTCGTGGTACCAAAGTTCACGGTGCTCGCCTGCCGGGTTGTCACGCAAATAGGCATAGTCGTGAAAGGCCTCGGCGGCATTTTCCGCCTGCCAATCGGGGCGGTCAATCAGCGCGGCGTCGCCCAGATAGGTGAATTCTGATGCATCGCGAGGCCCAAGAAGGGGGTGGTTTATTATCATGTCTGGTGTCCCCTTTAATGCAGGTTGGGCTGATTGCCCGCGCCTTTTTCGTCGATCATCCGGCCCGTGCGGAACCGGTCCAACCGATAGGCTGTTGCGACAGGGTGCGGTTCGTCTTTTGCAAGCAGATGCGCAAAGCAATAGCCCGAAGCCGGAGTTGCCTTGAACCCGCCATAGCACCAGCCCCCGTTGAAATAGAGGCCCTCGACCGGCGTTTGGTCAATGATCGGTGAGCCATCCATCGACATATCCATCACGCCGCCCCACATCCGCAGCAACCGGGCGCGTCCGATCATCGGCATCAATGCCATGCCACCTTCGCAAACATCCTCGACCACGGGCAAGTTGCCGCGTTGGGCATAGGTGTTATAGCCGTCAAGATCGCCACCGAACACCAGCCCGCCCTTGTCGGACTGACTGACATAAAAATGCCCCGCGCCATAGGTGATGACACTGGGCAGGACAGGCTTTAGCCCCTCAGATACAAAGGCTTGTAGAACGTGGCTTTCGATAGGCAGGCGCAGTCCGGCCATCCCCATAACGCGCCCCGAACTGCCCGCAACGGCGCATCCGACTTTGGAGGCGCCGATAAAGCCTTTGGTTGTTTCGACCCCAAGACATTTGCCATCTTCGATCCGCAGCCCGGTAACTTCACAGTTCTGGATAATATCGACGCCATGCAGGTCGGCTGACCGGGCATAGCCCCAGGCCACTGCATCATGGCGCACGGTACCGCCGCGCCGTTGAACAAGGCCGCCCTTGATCGGAAAGCGAGCGTCGTCGAAATTCAGATAAGGGTGTTCGCGCTGCACCTGATCTGCGTCCAGCAATTCGGCATCGGCCCCGTTCAGGATCATCGCATTGCCACGTCGCGTATAGGCGTCACGCTGTCCGTCTGTATGGAACAGATTGACGATACCGCGCTGACTGACCATTGCGTTATAGTTCAGGTCCTGCTCGAGCCCTTCCCACAGCTTCAGCGAGAACTCATAGAACGGCTCATTCCCATCCAGCAGGTAGTTCGAGCGAATGATCGTGGTGTTTCGGCCCACATTTCCGCCACCGATCCAGCCTTTCTCGATTACGGCAACATTTCGTTGGCCGTAGATTTTGGAAAGGTAATGCGCGGTTGCCAGACCATGCCCGCCGCCACCGATTACGATGATGTCGTAATGGGCATTAGGTTCAGGTTCACGCCAAACCGGTTTCCACCCTTTGTGGCCGGTTAGCGCCTCTTTGATAACTCGAAAGCCGGAATATCTCATGAATCGGACCTTTTCTTCCAAACTTCATTATTTTCGGGCGCGGCGATATCCCCATATGCGACATGGGTGTGTCTGAATCAGACCCTCAGGCACAAGAAATAAGGCCGGAAAACCAATCGGTGAAATCCGATACCTCGGCTGAGTTGCGAAGGACGGATAAAAAATAGCCCTCACTGGCGGGTGCGGAATCTTTGCTGGCAAGGCGGACTTTGCCTGATTTCAGGGCTTGCTCTGCGATGATAGAATTCACCAGCGCAACACCGCTGCCTGAAACAGCAAGTTGCAGGGCGAGGCCATAGGAATCCACAAAATATGATGGCTTGCGCAGTTTCTGGCCGGTGATTTCACCCCATGACGCCCAACTGTCCGATGTGCCAACGGATTCGATCAGAGGCAGATCAAGCCAATTGCCGCTTAGATTCGGCGACACCACCGGGACAAGGCGATTGGGATTCAACGGTTTCGCATTTTTCCCGACTTGTTTTTCTGAACCAAAGCGTACCTCAATATCAGCGCGCGATGCTGCATATTCGTCGGGCCAGATAGTGCTGACAAATCGGAGTGAGGTTTCCGGGTGATGGGCCTGAAATTCGGGTAATGCCGGCGAGATGACCCATTCGATGATGCTGATAGAGGCAGCCACCGTGATATGGCGAGCTTTTTCTTCGGCCAAATAGGGTGAGGCTGCGGAGTGCAGCATATCCAAGGCTGCCTCGACCTGTGGCAGCAGCTTCCGCCCTTCATCCGTCAAAGAAAGACCGCGCGCGTGGCGGTGGAACAGAACGACGCCCAGACGGGTTTCCAAGGCTTTGATTTGTTGGCTGACTGCGGATTGCGTCAACCCGATCTCATCTGCCGCCGCGGTCGAACTGAGCCGCCGCGCGGCCGCTTCGAATGACCGAAACCACGTTAGAGGAGGGAGTGTTTTTGCCATCGGTAACTGACCTATTAGTGTTGTTAATACCTAAGGCTCAAGTTCTTTCGTTTGTCAAAAGATGTTTCTAACGGTGATATTTCCTCAAGCAGATTTGGGGAGACGGCAGTGCAGCCAAATATCAGAAAAATAGTGACTTTCGACGAAGAGGTTCTGGTTGAAGGGTTTCGGGCAGCGGACCGCCCGTGGCGCATGTTTGCCGTTGCGGCGATTGTGTCGAACCCCTGGGCTGGCCGGTATGTCGAGGATCTGAGGCCGGAAATTCTGGCCTATGGGCCTGTGCTGGGGCAAATGTTGACTGACCGGATGGTCACGCTTGCAGGCGGCGGCGAGGTGATCGAAGCCTATGGCAAAGCGGCGGTTGTTGGGCTGGATGGCGAGGTCGAACATGCCTCGGGCCTGATCCACACGCTGCATTTCGGGAATTACTATCGTCAAGCGGTTGGGGCCAAGTCCTATCTGTCCTTCACCAATACCCGCGGTCCGGCGAACACTCCGATCATGGTGCCCATGATGGACAAGAATGATGCCGGGCGTAGATCGCATTATCTGACGCTGCAGTTTGCAATCCCCGACGCACCGCGCGCGGATGAAATTGTGGTCGTGCTGGGTGGCGCAACCTCGGGCCGTCCTCATCATCGGATCGGCGACCGTTATCAGGACCTCAAGGATTTGGGCCATGACGTGGACAACCCGGCCTCGGTCTGAACTCAGCACCCTGGCGGTGATTGATCAGGGCCAAGGGCCATTGGTCATTCTGCTGCACGGGGTTGGCCTGCGGGCCGAGGCGTGGGGTGCGCAGATCGACGCTCTGGTCGCGGCGGGGTATCGTGTCTTGTGCCCGGATATGTCAGGACATGGTCAGTCGAGCTTTGATCATCCGACTGGCTTGGAGGCATACGTGCACCGCACGGCGTCCGTGCTAACAGAGCCCGCTGTCTTGATCGGCCATTCAATGGGCGCCCTGATAGCGCTCCGACTGGCGACGGATGTGCCAGATAGCGTTCTTGGCGTTGCGGCATTGAATGCGATCCATCGGCGTCCGGCTGCCGCGCGCAAGGCCGTCGTCGCACGTGCCTCGGCCTTGGACGTATCGGGGCCAAATGATCCCACTGTCACGTTGCAACGTTGGTTTGGCGAAGCCTCGTCCGCCGAGCGACTGGCCTGCCTGCGCTGGCTGGCTGAGGTTGATCCGGCGGCCTACAAATCCGCGTATACCGCTTTTGCCGAAACGGACGGTCCTTCCGATGATGAACTGGCCCGTATCGCTTGTCCCGCCTTGTTCATGACCGGCGCGGATGAGCCGAATTCGACGCCTGAAATGTCTCGGGACATGGCGCGTTTGGTTCCCTCGGGACAAGCGGCAATCATCGCAGGTGCCGCACATATGTTGCCGATGACTCATCCCGCCGAGGTAAATGCTCGGCTGTTGGAGTTTGTAAGGGATTGCCAGCCATGACCAGCATAGACCCGCGCGCTTTGCGCGACGCTTTTGGCAGCTTTATGACCGGGGTGACAGTGGTGACGGCACGGGATCCGCAGGGCGCGCCAGTTGGGTTCACCGCAAACTCGTTTTCGTCCGTATCGCTTGACCCGCCATTGCTGCTGGTGTGTCCGGGGAAGTTTCTGTCCAGCCACGATATTTTCGCCAACTGCACCCGGTTTGCAGTGAATGTGCTTGCAGATGGACAGCAAGAGATATCGAACACTTTCGCTGGGTATAAAGGGGACCGGTTTGCAAAGGTCGCGCACAGCAATGGCCTTTTTGATCTACCCCTAATCGACGGGGCGCTGGCGCAGTTTTGCTGCAAGACCCATCAGGTCCTTCCCGCCGGTGATCATACCTTATTGATCGGTGAAGTGGCAGAGTTCTCGCACTCGGTCGGGCAGGGTCTTGGATATGTCGGAGGGTCGTATTTCAGCCTGGGGCTCGAACGTGAAATCGACGCCATGGTACCGACGATATGCGGCGCGATCATCCGCAAAGATGACAGTGTTTTGCTGGAGCAGAGCAACGGTGCCTATCGTCCCGTTCAAATCGCCGGGGTCGAGCGGGGTGGGCAGCGAAACCGATTGACCCAGGGCTTGTCAGAACGTGGACTGAAGGTAGAGGTTGAACAGGTCTATTCCTCATTCGACGATGCGGAAACAAAGCAGCATTACACCTATTTTCTGGCCAGCTGTTCCCGACCAACGCCGCTTGAGGGCGCCGAATGGATCAGAACGGATGACCTTCCGAACCTAAAATACGTGTCCGGTGGTGTCCGCCACATGATGACCCGCTATGCGATGGAAGCCAAAGAGGGGGATTTCTCTCTCTACCTAGGTGACGCCTCGCAGGGCGACATTCACAGCTTACGATAAAGGAGCAGGTCAATGGAATTTTCCCTGTTTGCCCATATGGAACGTTTGTCGCCAGATCAGCCGCATGACGTTCTGTATGACGAATTCGTCAGCCTTGTGAAAATGGCGGACGAGGGCGGGATGCGCGCCGTCTGGACGGGTGAGCATCACGGGATGGAGTTCACCATCGCGCCTAACCCCTTTATCTCGCTAGTCGATCTGGCCCATCACACCCGGAATGTACGGCTGGGGACGGGTACGGTAGTCGCCCCGTTCTGGCATCCGATCAAATTGGCCGGAGAGGCCGCCGCGGCAGATCAGATTACCAAAGGCCGGATCGAACTGGGGATCGCACGCGGCGCATATTCTTATGAGTATGAGCGCCTGATGCCGGGGATGGATGCCTGGGAAGCGGGCCAACGGATGCGGGAAACAACCCCTTTGCTTCCGCAGATCTGGCAGGGCGATTGTGCGCATGAGGGTGAGTTTTATTCCTTTCCGGCGACCACATCTGCGCCGAAACCGTTTCAGAAAAACGGTCCGCCGATCTGGATCGCGGCGCGGGACCCCAATAGTCATGAATTCGGTGTCCACAACGGGTTTAACATCCAGGTCACCCCCCTGTGGCAGGGCATGGAAGAGATTGAAACGCTGATGGACCGCTTCAATGCAGCCTGCGACAGCCATACCGGACCGCGCCCCAAAATCATGCTGTTGCATCACACATATGTCGGCAAAGACGCAGACGATGTTGCGCAAGGCGTTCAGGAATTGCGCCGGTATTACAACTATTTCGGTGCCTGGTTCATGAATAAACGCCCGGTCGCACAGGGTTTGATCCAACGGATCACCCAGGACGAGATGGATGCAAACCAGATGTACACAAGTGATAAGCTGGCGCGCGACCTGACGGTTGGTACAGCGCAGCAGGTTATTGACCGGATCAAACGTTATGAAGATTTGGGCTATGATGAGTTTTCGTTCTGGGTCGACAGCGGGATGACGAACGAGCGAAAACGTGCCTCTTTGGCGCGGTTCATCGACGATGTCATGCCAGCCTTTCAGTGAGGAACACTATGGGAAATCTACCGCATTTTCAGCTTTTCATTGATGGCGCCTGGTCTGAGGGGGCGACGTCTCAGGTTATGACTTCTGCAAATCCCGCAACTGGGCAGGGGTGGGCTACGTTTTCCTGTGCGGCACCTGAGGATGTCGACAGGGCAGTCGCCGCCGCCAAACGTGCGCTTGATGATCCGCAATGGCGCGACATGACGGCCACCGCGCGCGGCAAGCTTCTTTATCGCCTGGCCGACCTAGTTGCCGAAAACGCTGCACGGCTTGGAGAATTTGAGACAACAGACAGCGGTAAACTGCTGGCAGAAACCTCGGCGCAAACTGGGTATGTCGCGGATTACTACCGCTATTTCGCAGGGCTTGCGGATAAGGTTGAAGGGACGGTTCTGCCCATCGACAAGCAGGATATGCATGTGTTTACCACGCGCGAACCCATTGGTGTTGTCGCGGCTATTGTGCCTTGGAATGCACAAATGTTCCTGACAGCGACTAAGTTGGGCCCGGCGCTTGCGGCTGGGTGTACCGTCGTGCTGAAGGCATCCGAAATTGCGCCGACCCCGATGCTGGAGTTCGCGCGTTTGATTGAACAGGCAGGATTCCCCGCGGGCGTTGTCTCGGTCATCACCGGGGATGCGGAAAACTGTGCAATTCCACTGACCCGCCATCCCGATCTGGATCGCATCGCCTTTACCGGTGGCCCCGAGACAGCGCGCCATGTGGTCAGGAATTCTGCCGAAAACTTCGCCGTCACTTCGCTGGAGCTTGGTGGCAAATCACCGATACTTGTTTTTGAAGACGCGGATCTGGATGGGGCCGCAAATGGCCTGATCGCCGGAAACTTTGGCGCGTCGGGGCAAAGTTGCGTTGCGGGCACGCGCGGGCTTGTGCAGCGATCCGTTCTGCAAGGCCTGATCGGCCGCATCAAAGAAAAGGCGGGTGCAATCGTTCTGGGTGACCCGCTGGATGCCGGTACCCATGTCGGACCGCTATGTACCATGGCGCAAGTGAACAAGATCGAAGAGACCCTGGCCAAGTCAGCGGAGCAGGGGGCCGTGGTCCATTTCGGCGGGCAACCTGCGGATCGGCCCGGCAATTACATGAACCCAACACTGGTCGAGTGCATATCGCCCGAGACCGAGACGTTGAAAGTTGAGATGTTTGGCCCGGTTATGTCTCTGCTGCCCTTCGATACCGAAGAAGAGGCCATAGCATTAGCCAACAGCACGGTCTTTGGGTTGGGGTCTGGCGTGTTCACGCAGAATCTGGCGCGGGCGCATCGGGTGTCCAAGCGGATCAAGTCGGGGATTTGTTGGGTTAATACCTATCGCGCGATCTCTCCTATCGCGCCGTTTGGCGGATTCAATCAATCAGGGTATGGCCGTGAAGCCGGGGTTGAGGCGATCCTGGATTACACCCGGACCAAGACCACCTGGATCAGCACCTCGCAAGAGCCGATGGCGAACCCGTTTGTGATGCGCTAGGTCTGTTGTCAGACAGATATCGGAGCGCGGTCATGAAGTTGAAACATCCGAATTTTGAACCTCCGGCAGACGCAAATGACCGGAGGGCGATCCCTCCAGTCATTTGCTATCCGCCCGAAACGATACCGCAACCTGATCTGGCTGCGTTGACTGACCTGAGGCAGCGCGCGGTGAAAACCGCCGAAGTCATAGCAGCCCCGCGTGATGCGGCCTGTATTGAAGTGCCCGCGGGGGCCTTTATTCGGGTGGTGTCGGTCGATGGCGCGCAGGTCGGTGATCTGAACATGTGGTACAAGCACGACCTGACCGAACGGTTCTATTCCGGCAAAACCCGCGCGCTGCATGGCACGCATCTGTCGACCGGGGATCGGATGTGGTCAAGTTTTCCGAATATGCGGCCCATGGCGACCATCGTTACGGATACTCTGGATTGGTATGGGTTCGATTCATACGGCGGATCCGTGCATGACGTAATCGGGACCCGCTGTGACCCCTATACCGGGCGATTGCTGTCTGGCGATGACTACCATTATTGCTGCCATTCCAACCTGACACGGGCATTGGCCAGCCATTGTGGCCTGCCGCTGCATGAGGCCGAAATGCACGTCCACGACGTGTTGAACGTCTTCATGTGCACCGGATTTACGCAGGACACAGGCCAATACTTCATGAAGGCAAGCCCGGTGCGTCCGGGTGATTATCTGGAATTCTACGCCGAGATTGACCTGATCGTCGGCCTTTCAGCTTGTCCCGGGGGCGATTGCTCGTCCGAGCATTCCTCGGACGCAGCCGCCTGTTATCCATTGGTTATGGAAGTCTATGACCCCGGTGAAGACATCCGAAACGCGCATATTCAGCCCAAGCGATCTGCTTATGATCGCACCCATGGGGCAGGTTAAGAGGTCAGGCGTTGCCCAAGCCGGTCCAGCATCCGACAGCATAGGTCGAGCTGTTCGATCTCGACGTACTCATCTGCTTTATGGGCCTGTGTGATCGAGCCGGGACCGCAGACAATCGCATGGGTGCCAAGCTGCTGAAACAGGCCAGCTTCAGTGGCGAATGACACAACACCTGTTCCGTTCGCCCCGGTCAGCTCGGCAACCAGTTTGCGGGCGGCGTTTTCTTCCATTGGCTCAAGGCCTGCAACCTCGGCCGTGATATCCTGCGTGATGTTGGCTTCACTATGGACGGCCTGCATTTCGGGCAGCAGGCTGTGCGTCACATAGTCAGTCAGGGTTTGCTTGACGAAATCTGCATCGCTGGCCTGAACCGGGCGCATTTCCCAGCCGATATCGGCTTTGCTGGCAATGACGTTATGGGCGACGCCGCTATTGAAGAACCCCACGTTTATAGTGGTCCAGGGTGGCTCGAAGGGGCTGTTTGTTGGCGCGCGGGATTTCAATATCTGGCGCAGTTCCAGAAGTTTTCCTACATAGCGTGCCGCGTATTCCGCCGCATTAACCCCATCATCGGGGGCCGAGCTGTGTCCTTCGAGCCCGACAAATCGTGTCGTGTATTCATAGCACCCCTTATGCCCTTCGATCAGGCACATTTCGGTGGGCTCTCCGATTATTGCGATATCTGGCACAATTCCTCGTTCGGAAAGATCGTTCACCATGTTCTGCGCGCCCAAACATCCGGTTTCTTCATCATAGGTGAAGGCAAAGTGCAGCGGTTGGGTCAGTTTTCTGGCATCCAGCGTTTCGGCAAGTGCAAGTGCGGCGGCGATGAAGCCCTTCATGTCACAGGTGCCACGTCCGTAAAGTCTGCCATCTTTCTCGGTCATCAAAAACGGGTCTGATGTCCAGTTCTGATCCGCGACGGGAACCACGTCCGTGTGGCCGGATAACAGGATGCCGCCGGGAATGTCTGGGCCTATGGAAGCAAATACATTGGCCTTGGTGCCAGTATCATCCCGGGTTTCGATGCAGCGTGCACCCAAGGCCTGCAACCTGTCCCTTAGATAGCTGATGATCTGAAGATTGCTGTCTGCAGATACCGTTTCAAACGCGATCAGATCGGCGAGGATATCTTGGGTTCTTTGCAGGGTCATGGCTTTACAAACAGCTTTCTTGGGCGGTTACAGAAACATTCGGCAGGACCGGTATCGGTGATCAGGATCGACTCGGTGATCTCTAACCCCCAGTCATTCAACCAGAGGCCAGGCATAAAGTGAAACGTCTTGCCAGGTTCCAGGATTGTCTCATCCTCGGGACGCAGAGATATCGTGCGCTCACCCCAGTCCGGGAGATAGCTCAGACCTACTGGATAGCCGCAGCACGCGCGGCGTTCAATGTGGACGTATCTGACAATCTGGCATCCACACTGTACGTCGTTCCCCATTCGTATCCTGATTGCGTTCCCACCGGATCGGGTCTGCGTCATGAAAGACCAAAATGCCCTGATGGACGTAGAACGACCACCCCTCGTATCCGGTTAGCCACGTCATGTTCGAAGGGGCTTCGAAGAACAGCGCGTCCAGCCCGGCCTTGGCCATGGCTTTTCGTGTTTTGGACAGCTGGCGGTTAAATTCCCCCCGTGTGAATACCGGATTCACTTGGCTCATCGGGTCCTCGTGTCGTGATTAGAGACGTGTTGACAGAACTTTACGAATCCGATCACGTCAATGGACAACTCAGGAAGGAAATACTGTTGAAACTCAGTTCAAACCCACACCGCGGCAAGGAAAAATTGATTCCTGATGCTCCATTTCCTTCGATAAACGCGGCTCGCGTAGCTGATTTGTTAACAGTATGCCCTGCAGCAGCAGAAACCAATCTGGTTGAAGCCAAGGATTTGGCCAATGTCGCCGATCTATGGGTCAAAGATGAGCGTGGGCGCATGAACCTCGGGTCATTCAAGGCTTTGGGGGCTGCCTATGTCATCGCCCGCCACGCTGCTGATCTGGCGCAGACACCGGATAAGTCTACTTTACGCGGGAAAACCTATGTCACCGCTAGCGCGGGTAACCACGGGATGAGTGTAGCAGCAGGTGCACGGATATTTGGGGCTGATGCAGTGGTCTATATCGCCGAAACCGTACCTGAAAGTTTCGCGGAACGCCTTCGTGCGCAAAAAGCCAGGGTCGTTCGTCAAGGCACGGATTATGCCGCCAGTATGGAGGCTGCTGGCAAAGCGGCGCAGGCTAACGGTTGGACATTGCTATCTGACAGTTCGTGGGACGGGTATTACGAGCTGCCGCACACCCTGATGGAGGGATATCTGCAGATGGCTGCAGAAGCGGTGCGCCAATGCCCAAATGCGCCCACGCATATCATTTTGCAGGCCGGGGTAGGTGGGCTGGCAGGGGCGGTTGCAGCTTATGCGCGCCATGCCTGGGGGGATGGACCCAAAATCATTGTCGTGGAACCCGAAGCGGCCCCTGCGTTGCAAGCCAGTATCGAAGCAGGTACCTGCGTCTTTGCGGATGGGCCTGACAGCATCATGGGGCGGCTGGACTGTAAAGAACCCTCGCTGATCGCGCTGAATGGTCTGGCGCGGGATGCAGACTGTTTTCTGACGCTCTCGGATGACGACGTGGTGCGGTATTTACCGGCCATGGCAGAGGCTGGGTTGGCGACAACTGCTTCGGGCGGGGCCAGCGTCGCAGCAGCGATGAATGCAGATGTCTGCGAGGCCCTGAACATTGGAAGCGATGCCCAAGTTCTGTGCATTTTATCCGAAGTACCGGATTGAAGAAGGTCAAGAAGCATCTGAATCCTGCCCTGGAATAAGCGCAGGAAGCAGCAAGTTAAGAGGGTGCAACTGCCCCCAAAGGCAGAATCCGATTGCGCCTGAAAACGCGGGGTTCGCAAATCCGTACCTCTGCCCTATCAAAATGAGATTAATAGCCCCCCAAAGCGCGGTTTCTAGATTGGATTGCACCAGATAATTTTGGCGTTTTCCGATCGGTCACGGATTTTCGACATGCGAATCTCTCAGCAACTCAGTATCGATGTCGAGGTCTGGGCCGGGAGATACGGCGGTTTAAATAGCAATTATAACTCATTTAAATAATTATATTTATGTTGTTGAATGGGAAGTTAAATCGAGGCGAATGAAGCAAGTTAATTACGCCATTCAAGGCCTTGCGTTGCGGACGAGATATCGAAATATCAGTTGAGCTGAAGTGAATTACAGGATTCTTTGTCGCCTAGCTGTCACATTTATGGTTGCGTGGTTGGTCCCCCATGTCCTTAAATAGGGTGGACTGGTCTTTGAGATCCGGATGAACCGGGCAAGCAAAGACCGCACAGGGGAGCCAAGTTGGTAATGTCAAATGACGCAGCGTTCGTCGAATTTCAGCGTGTTCAAAAATCTTATGACGGCGAGATACTCGTCGTAAAAGACCTTAATCTCTCGATGCCAAAGGGTGAGTTTCTAACTATGCTCGGCCCCTCGGGGTCAGGCAAGACAACTTGCCTAATGATGTTGGCCGGATTTGAAACCGCTACTCATGGCGAAATCATGTTGGACGGACGCCCGATCAACAACATTCCACCACATAAGCGCGGGATTGGCATGGTGTTCCAAAACTATGCACTGTTCCCGCATATGACTGTGGCTGAAAACCTTTCGTTCCCGCTTGAAGTGCGCAACATCGGCAAAAGCGATCGGGAAGAAAAAGTGAAGCGTGCGCTGGATATGGTCCAGATGGGCGCCTTTGGCAGCCGCCGTCCGGCGCAACTGTCCGGTGGTCAGCAGCAGCGGATCGCCTTGGCCCGTGCTTTGGTGTTCGAGCCTGAGCTAGTTTTGATGGACGAACCGCTGGGTGCGTTGGACAAGCAATTGCGCGAACATATGCAGTTCGAGATTACCCGTCTGGCGCATGAGCTGGGGATTACAACAGTTTACGTGACCCACGACCAGACAGAGGCGCTGACGATGTCGGATCGTGTGGCCGTGTTCGACGACGGACGCATCCAGCAGCTTGCGCCGCCGGATCTGCTCTATGAAGAGCCCGAAAATAGCTTTGTTGCCCAGTTCATTGGTGAAAACAACACCTTGGAAGGCGTTGTTAAGTCAATCGACGGCGACTCGTGCGTGGTTGCACTGGATGATGGATCAGAAATTGACGCCAAACCGGTCAATGTCAGCGCTGCTGGTGAACGGACCAAGGTTTCAATCCGTCCCGAGCGGGTCGAATTCAACAAAGATCGCCTGCATGCTGATGCGCATACGCTCAAGGCGACTGTCAAAGAATTCATCTATATGGGTGATGTCTTCCGGTTCCGCCTGTCCGTGGCGGGTAATGAAGACTTTATCATCAAGACCCGAAACGCCCCCGACGCGATTCGGTTGTCGCCCGGCCAAGAAGTCGAGATTGGCTGGTTGGCTCATGATTGCCGGGCGCTTGACGCCTGATGCAGAACATCCCGCGGTGAATCGCTGGGGGATAAATGACGGCCGGGTTGCCCCGTGATCCGGTCTGTTCAGAAATTTACGGGTATAACAGGGAGTTAACAATGAAAGTTAAGACCACTTTGATGGCAAGCGCCATTGTTGCTGTGGCCGGCGGCGCCATGGCCGAAGAAATGACTATCGTGTCTTGGGGCGGCGCCTATTCCAAGTCGCAGTTGAAGGCTTATCACGAGCCCTATTCGGAAAAGAGCGGCATCACTATCCTTAACGATGACAGCTCGGCCGAAGCGGTTGCCAAGCTGCGCGCGATGAACGAAGCGGGCAACATCACCTGGGACGTAGTGGATGTTGTTGCTGCGGACGCAATTCGTCTGTGTGACGAAGGTCTGGCGATGGAGATCGACCCAGACACAATGCTGGCCCCGGCGCCCGACGGCACCTCGGCTGCCGATGATTTCGGTGACCTGCTGGTCAGCGAATGCTTTATCCCGCAGATCGTCTATTCGACTACATTCGGCTATCGTACGGACCTGGTAGGTGACACACCTCCGACTGATGTCTGCGCCGTATTTGATCTGGAGGCCTATCCGGGCAAGCGTTCACTGGAAAAGCGTGCCATCAACAACATGGAATGGGCGCTGATCTGTGATGGCGTCGCCAAAGATGACGTTTATGACGTTCTGGCGACTCCAGAAGGTCAGGATCAGGCGTTGGCGAAACTGGGAACCATCAAGGACAACGTCGTCTGGTGGTCCGCGGGTGCCGACACGCCGCAGCTTCTGGCCGATGGCGAGATCATCATGGGCTCGACCTATAACGGCCGTCTGTTCAGCGTGATCGAAGAGCAGAAGCAGCCCGTTGCCATGCTTTGGGACGCGCAGATCTTTGACCTGGACGGCTGGATCATCCCCGCCGGTCTGAGCGAAGAGCGTCAGCAGCGTGCGCTGGACTACATCATGTTCGCAACGGACACGCAGCGTCTGGCGGATCAGGCCAAGTACATCTCGTACGGTCCGGCCCGTGCCTCGTCGGCTCCGCTGGTTGGTCAGCATGCCGAGCTTGGCATCGACATGGCGCCGCACATGCCGACCGATCCGGAAAACGCCAAGAACACGTTCCTGTATAACTACGAGTTCTGGGCGGATTACCGCGATGACATCGAAGCGAAATTCCAGGCTTGGCTTGCGAAATAATCGTTTGATTTCATGAAACAGTCGGGGGCGGTGCGCCGCCCCCAGACCCAAGCAGAGTCAAGGGGCACAGATGACTGACGCAAGCCAAAATGCGGGGCCGATGCTGGCAGCGGACGGAACGCCGCTTAAGCAATCGCTGGCACGTTCACTGCGGCGGCAGAAGTTACGAGCATTGATGCTCGTCGCTCCGCTTCTGCTATTTGTCATGTTTTCCTTTATCGTGCCGATTGCTTCAATGCTGTTCCGCTCGGTTGAAAACAGCATGGTTTCAGAGACCCTCCCGCTTACGGTGGAAGCCCTGCAAAGCTGGGACGCCCAAAGCGGTGAGCTTCCGGACGAAGCAGTATACGACGCATTCGTTCGCGACATGGTCGTTGCCGTTGATAGCAAAACCCACACCCGCCTTGGCTCGCGTCTGAACTACGAGGAGACTGGCATGTCTTCTTTGTTCCGCCGCTCTGGCCGGAAAATGGGCAAGCTTGACCCTGAAACCGATGGACCCTTCAAGGACCAGATTATCGAGATTCACGAGGGCTGGGGCGATCCTAAGACGTGGGCCGTGATCAAGACCCATTCGCCAACGGTTACCAATGGTTATTTCCTGAACGCGGTCGATATGCGCCGCACGCCCGAAGGCGCGCAGTCGCAGCCTGAAGACAAGCAGATTCTGATCAAGCTGTTTGGCCGCACATTGTTCATGTCGCTGGTGATTACAGTGTCCTGTATCCTGCTGGCCTATCCGGTTAGCTACCTGCTGGCGACCCTACCGATGCGGGTGTCGAACCTGCTGATGATCCTTGTCCTCTTGCCTTTCTGGACCTCACTTCTGGTGCGGACCTCGGCGTGGAAAGTGATGTTGCAACAGCAGGGCGTGATTAATGAAACATTGGTCTGGCTTGGACTTGTGGCCGATGATGCACGACTGGTGATCATCAATAACCAGATCGGCACGATCATTGCGATGACGCATATCCTGCTGCCGTTCATGATCCTGCCGATGTATTCAGTGATGCAGACGATCCCGGTGACTTACACGCGGGCGGCGAAATCCATGGGCGCGACCAACTGGACGACCTTCTGGCGCATCTACTTCCCACAATCCATTCCGGGTATCGGCGCGGGCTCTATCCTCGTGTTCATTCTGTCGATCGGATACTACATCACGCCTGAAATCGTTGGCGGCACAAAGGGTGTCTTCATCTCGAACCGGATTGCCTATCACATATCGTCCTCGCTGAACTGGGGACTGGCTGCGGCCTTGGGTACGATCCTGCTGGGTGTCGTCATGCTGCTCTACTGGGTCTACGACAAGATCGTGGGCATTGATAACGTGAAGTTGGGATAATCGACATGGCTGCACTTACACCGATATCCCGCAAACCGCTCTCAATGGTTCTGCCCAGCGTCGCCTTAGCAGGTGCCTTCGCCGGCGTCTTTGTCGGCGCGGGCAACGGCTCGATCCTTTTGGGCATACTAGGTGGCGCAGCTCTGATCGCCGCGCTGGCCTGGGTCTACATCAACGTTCTGAAGAACGAAAAACTGGCGCGCTGGATCAATATCCTGGGTTTCGGCGTCATAGGTTTCCTGTTGTCAGGTCCGATGGGTGGCATTCTGGGCCTGTTGGGCGGTTGGTTTTTTATCTTCTTTATCTATTGGCTCTATGAAGGCCGGTATCGCCGCAAACTGCTCAGCTATCTGACGCCAAAACAGGTGTTCTATCACTATCTGTTTCGGGTTATCTGCGGTGCGATCTTCGTGTTCCTGATCACCCCGATCCTTGTGGTTCTGCCGCTGTCGTTCAACGCGCAGGATTTCTTTACCTTCACCCCTGAGATGTTGAGTCTGGACCCCGAAGGGTATTCGCTAAAGCACTACCGCGATTTCTTCACCAACAATGAATGGCAGCGCAGCTTCAAGAACTCGCTGATCATCGCGCCGATTGCGACGATCATCTCGGTCTCGCTGGGCACGTTGGCGGCCATCGGCCTCAGCCAGAGCCACGTACCCGGCCGCCGCGTCATCATGGGCGTCCTGATCTCGCCGATGATCGTGCCGTTGATCATCTCGGCCACCGGCATGTTCTTCTTCTACAGCGATATCGGTCGCTTCATGGAAGGCACGCTGGGCATGAACAAGAACTTCGTGGGCTATGTGAAAGTTGTCCTTGCCCACGCCGTTCTGGGCATCCCCTTCGTCATCATCACCGTGACTGCGACGCTGGTGGGCTTTGATCGCTCTCTGACACGGGCGGCGGCGAATATGGGCGCGGGCCCGGTGCGGACGTTCTTCAAGATCCAGATGCCCCTGATCCTGCCGGGCGTGATCTCGGGCGGCCTCTTCGCCTTTATCACCTCGTTCGATGAGGTGGTTGTGGTGTTGTTCGTTGGCTCTGCCAGCCAGAAGACACTGCCATGGCAGATGTTCACCGGCCTGCGCGAACAGATCAGCCCGACCATTCTGGCAGTAGCGACCATCCTTGTGGTGATCTCGATTGCGCTGTTGACCACGGTAGAACTGCTGCGGCGGCGGTCTGAACGCCTGCGGGGGCTCAGTCCCGCTTGACGCGACTCACAAGGTGATTTAGCGATTTCACCATGCACCCCGGTCACGATGGCGTCGTGACATCTAGGCGGGTGCATGGCTCTCGGTTCCCGAGGCCGCTTGTCCTGAACGCCGGGACTTGTGGCCGGGCTTTGCCTGTCCGGCATCGAGGAGAGACCAAGATGAATGATCTAAACAATCGCCCCGAATTTTTTACCTGCCACAACGGTGACAAGGCGCCTTTGCCCTTTAGTAAGGCGGAATATGCACGCCGTCTGGCCAGCTTGCGCGCCACGATGGCCGCCCGCGATATTCCAGCAGTTCTGCTGACTTCCATGCAAAACATCGCCTATTACTCGGGCTTCTTGTATTGCTCGTTCGGGCGTCCCTACGGTTGCGTTGTCACTCAGGACAAATGCACCACCGTGTCGGCCAATATCGACGCCGGCCAGCCTTGGCGTCGCTCGGTTGAAGACAACGTGATCTATACCGACTGGAAGCGGAACAATTACTGGCGCGCGGTGGCTGATCTGATTGGATCAGCCGGTCGGGTCGGGATCGAAGGCGATCATATGACACTGGCAATGCGCGACACCGCACTGGATATGCTGGGCCAGCCTGAACTGGTTGATATCGCACCTGACACGATGGCCGCACGCATGGTGAAATCCGCCGAAGAGATCGAGTTGATCAAAGGCGGCGCACACACTGCAGATGTGGGCGGCGCAGCCATTCACGCGGCGATCCGCGAAGGCGCGACCGAGATCGATATCGCCATGGCAGGCCGTGACGCGATGGAGGCCGAGATTGCTCGTGCCTATCCAGAGGCCGAGTACCGCGACACCTGGGTCTGGTTTCAATCCGGCCTGAACACCGATGGCGCACATAACCCGGTCACCAAGCGGGCGCTGGAAAAGGGCGATATCCTGTCGCTGAACACATTCCCGATGATCTCGGGCTATTACACTGCGCTGGAACGCACCTTGTTTCTGGGCGAACCTGACGCTGACAGCCTGCGCATCTGGAAGGCAAACGTCGCCGCGCATGAGTTGGGGCTGAGCCTGATCAAACCGGGCGCGACCTGCTCGGGGATCACGGCTGAGATCAACCGTTTCTTCGCCGACGAAGGCCTGCTGCAATACCGGTCCTTTGGCTATGGCCATTCCTTCGGCATACTCAGCCATTACTACGGTCGTGAAGCGGGTCTTGAACTGCGCGAGGATATCGACACGGTTTTGGAACCCGGCATGGTCGTGTCCATCGAGCCGATGCTGTGGATTCCCGAAGGACAGCCCGGTGCCGGTGGCTATCGTGAGCATGACATTCTAGTGGTCGAAGAGGCCGGTGCCGAGAACATCACCGGTTTCCCCTATGGGCCTGAACACAACACGATCAGCGCCTGATCACATGGGCGGGAAGGGCGTTCAGCCCTTCTTGCCCCGTTCGTGAAAGATAAACCCGATGAAGTTCAGCAGCACCTGCGCCGCCAGAATCTGCGTGCTTTCGGTTGGGTCGTAACTTGGGGCGACTTCAACAAGGTCGATCCCGACCACGTCACCCCGTTTCGCCAGCCCCTGAAGAATTTCCAGCACATCGTAATACAAAAAACCGCCATGGCTGGGCGTACCCGTGCCAGGTGCGATTGAGGGGCAAAACGCGTCGATATCAATCGTAACGTAATACCGCGCGCCCTCGGGGATGCGCTCCAATACACCCTCGGTGCCCAACTTGCGCACCTGTCGTACGGACAAGATGTCCGAGCCGCGAGCGCGGGCATCCTCATACCCTTCCTTGGCGGTAGATGACACGTTTCGGATCCCCAACTGGGTCATGCCGGCGACATAAGGCTTTTCAATCGCCCGCCGCATCGGATTTCCGTGGCCAGCAGTGACGCCATGACGCTCGTCAACGAAATCCAGATGCGCGTCGATCTGGACCACATGGATCGGACCGTTCTGCGCGCACTCTGTGGCAAAGGCGTTGATGCAGGGGATATTCACCGAATGATCGCCGCCGATGGTGACGGGCAGGGCGCCTGCAGACAGAATGCGTTCGACGCCGTATTGAATATTGGCGTGGCTCTCATCTGTCTTGGTGTGGATAATGTCGGCATCCCCAATATCGACCATCCGCACTGATCCATCCAGATAAGTGGCGTCATACTCATGGTCATAAGCTCCGGCATGGCCAAAGCTGAACAGGGTTGAGGCCTCGCGTACAGCACGGGGCCCAAAGCGCGCGCCGGACCTCCATTGGGTGCCAAAGTCGAAAGGCGCCCCCATGATTGCGACATCTGCATCGATGTTCTCCCAATCTTCGACATAAGGTGACTTGCCGAAGGTTGAAATGCCGACGAAAGGCAGATTAAGTCGCCCGCCGCTATACCCATGTGATGACATGGCGAGTCCCCCGTTTCTTGCTATTCATTGGCAGCTTAGACAGGAATTTCAGGCGGCGATAGGTGGGGGTGATCTGTGGGCTTGATTGTCCGATTGTGCGATGTGTATCTGGTGCAGACATTAAAAAGGAAGAGCCGTGGGCCATCATGAACTGCCACCGGGAACGGGTGTCTACTATATCAATCTGGATCGGGTACCCGAGCGGCGCGACTTTATGGAGGCGCAGTTCGCCCATACCGGGCTGATTGGGGCCGCGCGTTTCAGTGCGACCGACGCGCAACAAGAAGGCGCACTGGATGGTCACGGCTATGTTGCCGGTTCTGGCAGCCGCTGGGGTCTGAAACAAAGTGAAGTCGCTTGTTTCGAAAGCCATCGCGCCGTTTGGAAGCGTGCCGTTCAGCAAGACCTGAAGGCTGTTGCGATCTTTGAAGACGATGTCGAAATGTCGACCCAAGCTGGCGGTGTGATTGCCAGATTGCTCGAAGCAGGGTCAGGGTTCGACTTCCTAAAGCTGGACTATTCCCCCCGGTCGCTGAGGTTTGGCCCGGAACAGCAGATATCCGGCGTACCGGTTCGCCCGATGCTGGAAATGGCACCCAGCGCGGCCGCATATATCCTGTCGCAGGCGGCCTGCCGTAAATTGTTGAAGTGGTCCGAGAAATACTCGGATCACCTGGATGATTTCGTATCTATCCCCCGCCCGGATTGGCAAATGTATCAGTGTTTTCCAGCTGTCGGTGTTCAAATGATCTGGTCGAAACAGCAAGCTCAGGCTGAAGATTCCGTGAAAGTCAGTGAACGTTCACAAAACAGAAAGACCAATAGCGGTCTGGATAAGGGACCCCTGTGGTTTCGCATTCGTCGCGAATTGCAGGCCGCGAAACGCAAGTTGTATTGGCGCCAGAGAGGCGAAGCCCGATTGCTTGAAAGCGGGGGGTATGTCGGATTTATCCCCTGTGCCGAAGACCTGAGGGTTTAGTTTAGATCATGGGCTGATCACGGCTTTCCAACCAAGCAAAAATAGTAATTCTCGATAAGCGTTAACAAAACTGTCAAATTGATATAATCTTCCAGTGTTGTTGGTGTTTTTCCGGTTTGGGGTTGGTGTGGGTCAGACAATCTATGAGCATTATGGCGGTTTCAAAACGATCAGCCGGATCGTTATGACCTTTTACGAAATGGCACTGGAGTCTGATCAGATCGGTGACCATTTCGAAGATATCGACATGCCAAGGCTGATTGATCACCAGACCAAGTTCGTATCGTCTCTGATCGGTGGCCCGACATCTTTTAGTGATGATCGAATTGAAGCGGTTCACAGAAATCTGAACATCTCGCACGCAGATTTCGACGAAATGGCAGATCTGTTTGGTGAAGCGCTGGCGTTACATGGAATGGAAGATCGGCACGTAAAGATTGCCTTGGGAGCGATCGAATCCAAACGTGCAATTATTGTTACGCGCGATGCGGCATGAGCATTCTTGCGATCAATGAACAACTGCTGCGCGCGATCGGTGTTGGTGTCGCAGTGGTTCGGGCTTCGGATCTTACATTCGTATTCTGCAACGGCCCTTTTCAGGAATGGTTTGGCCCTCCGGCTGATGGACAGACATTGTTGGATATTTTTCCTGACCTTGATGCGCGTGAACTTGAAGACGTAAAGCAATCGGGGCTCAGATACTCGGTCGAATTGCAGATCAAGCCGAAACGCAGGACATTGGTTTTCGCAACGGCAGTTTCTCTGGCAAACGGTCTTTCGGAACAGGTTCTGGTCATCGAGTTTCAGAACATCACCAAAATCCGCGAACTTGAAAGCATGATTGACAGCTACTCGACTATGGTCGAACGCAACACGCGCGAGTTGGAGCGTGAGAAGGAGCGGGTTGAAAGGCTGTTGCTGAACCTGATGCCGCGCGCTGTTTATGAAGAATTCAAGACATTCGGTGTGGTCACGCCGCAGCTTTACGATCAGGTGTCAGTTGTGATGCTGGACTTTGTGGGGTTCACGGATTTTGCCGCCAAGACGGACCCGACGGTTACCCTAAGCGAGTTGAATGACATCTTTACGGCCTTTGACCGGATCGTTGAACAGTTCGGATGTGAGCGGATCAAGACCATTGGCGATGCTTATCTTGCGGTGTCAGGTATGCCGGATGCTACGCCAGATCATGCGACTGCTGCTGCCCATTGTGCAGTCAGGTTCCTTCGCTATCTTGAGCGGAGAAATGAAAGCCATCCGCACAAGTGGCAGGCACGTGTGGGGCTGGGTATGGGGCCGGCGGTGGGATCAGTGGTTGGTATTCAGAAATATGTCTATGATGTTTTCGGACCCGCCGTGAACATCGCTTCCCGGCTACAAGTCTTTGCAAACCCAATGAATATTGTTGCGCCTGAAGAAATGAAATACGCCCTGATTGACGAGTTTCAGGTCTCTGATATCGGGCGTGTGGACATCAAGGGTATGGGTGAGATGGATCTGATTAATGTCACATCCGGTCTCAGCATTCCGCAACGGAAACCGGTGTTCTGACGGCCTTATTCGTCCGGAGGCACCAGCCCTAATCCCCGCAGATAAATACCAATCCCCGTTTCCAAAAGATCTTCGGGCGGGAAGGGTGCGGTGGCGCCGGTGTTACGGGCAAACAATTCGACTACACCGTGACTCAGCGCCCAGATATGTGCGCTGAACATTGAAGCCGGCGGACGTTTTTCCGGCGGAATATGTTGCGACAGATCGGCTGCAGCTTTTTCCAGAACATCTCTGGCCCGGTTTGCAGCCAGGGCAAGTTCTGGGGTGCGGTTGACGGAAATCCCACTTTCGAACATGGCGATATAGTGGCCAGGATTCTTGCGCGCAAAGGCCAGATAGGCGCGCCCGGTTGCTTCGAATGCAGCCAGCGCCGAAGGCTGGCCTTTGTCATAAGCGAATTGAATTAGATCGGCGAACATCTCGAACCCCTGGCGCGCCGCCTCGGCGATCAGGTCCTCGCGCCCGTGATAGTGGCGATAAACAGCTGCAGGCGTGACGCCTGCCGCTTTTGCAGCCTCTGACAGGGTGAACCCGGTCGGACCCTTTTCCTCGATCAGGGACAGAGCTGCGTCGATCAGAGCCTGTTTCAGGTTGCCGTGGTGATACCCGCGTTTTGTCATCCCTGATTCAGACGCCTTTTTTGTTCAATTCTTGAGGAACTAAGACATAAACCGGTAGCACGTATTCGTCCAATCTTTGTGATGATATTGGCCGGCAAGAAAGATCAGGCATCCCAGATATCTGGCCCGCCACATATCTTGGTGTCGATATCGCCAATCGCATTTTTGTCCTTTTCATCATAGTCCAGCGCATGAAGCACGGTTCGGATTGCTGCCAGCCTTGCCCGTTTCTTGTCGTCGGAACGAACTATGGTCCAGGGGCAGGCTTCGCTGTGACTGCGTGTAAGGGTTTCGGAAATCGAAGCAGAGTATTCATCCCATTTGTCCAAACCAGCGATATCGATTGGGCTTAGCTTCCAGTGTTTCAATGGGTCCGTTTCGCGCGCAAGAAACCGGTTCAACTGCTCGGCCCGTCCGACGTTCAACCAGAACTTGAACAAGCGGATACCATCGTCACACAGGCCGGTCTCTAACGGCAGAACCTGGCGGAAGAAGCGTTCACGCTGTTCTGTGTTGCAGAACCCAAACACATTTTCCACCACGCCGCGGTTATACCAGCTGCGGTCAAAGAACACGATTTCTCCGGCTGCGGGCAGATGTGGGATATAGCGCTGAAAATACCATTGGCTGCGCTCTTGATCCGATGGCTTGCTGAGCGCAACGTTCCGAGCCCCACGCGGGTTCAGGTTCTCACGGAACCGCTTGATCGTCCCGCCTTTTCCAGCGGCATCGCGGCCTTCGAAGATAACAGCGACACGCTGGCCGGTTTCCTTCACCCAAAGCTGCATTTTCACAAGCTCGATTTGCAGGGACTGCATTTGTTTCTCATACGCCTTACGCTTCATGCGTTCGTCATAGGGGTATGTAGGGTTCAGAATGTCATCCTTATCGGCCTCTTTGATCTCGTTCCGGACTTCTTCTGGTGCACGTTTTTTGTAATATTCCTCGATGGTGCCTTTGCCAGTTCGTGTCATGAGTCACCTCGCGATAAAATCTATATCTTACTATGGATTAGCCTCGGAATTAACGCAAACCCGCACGCTGAGCAGCCCGGATGATTGCGGCCGCTACTTCGGGTGCGGCAACGATCTGTGGCATATGGCCAATTCCCGGCAATTCGATCAGTTCAGCGCCGGGGATTTGGTCGATCAGGGGTTCCGCATGCCATTCCAACCCGACCGTTGTGTCGGCGGTGCCATGCACAACCTCGGTCGGGACCGAAATATCCTTATAGCGCGGCTGCAGCGCACGAACTTCGTCCAACAGATTGGCGCGTTGCATTGCGTTGGCATGCATCGAAGCCGGGCGCATGGTCAGCCCGGGGCCGAAATGTTCGGCATAGCCTTCGGGTGCAGTTTGGGGGGAAAAGACACCGTCTAGGGCCTGCTCGACATACCAATCGGGGACAAAGGCGTTGATCAACGGCAGCACAAGCGCGTTTCCGGGCTTGGTCGCGGCCATTCGGTTGAAACCATCCAGCGGCGTTTCCCAAGGGATCGCGGCGGGGGCAATCAACACCAGCGCCGAGATGTGTTCGGGCTGTGTAACCGCCCAGGCCAGCGACACCGACCCGCCATAGCTTTGCCCTGCAACAATGGGTTTGTCCGCGCCCAGCTTGACAGCTGCACGGCGTAGGATTTCGGCTTGTTCTTCAAGGGTTTCGCCGTCCGGATTGAAGCTGTCGGAATACCCCAGTCCGGGCCGGTCAAAAACAATGACACGGAAATCTTCTGCCAGAATTGGGGCGAGGGCAAAAGTCATGTCCCGAGTGTTGCCACTGGACCCGTGGATCAGCACGACATCGGGCCCGTGCCCCATGACTACGGCATGAACGCTGACTCCATCGACGTCGATCAGCTGACCCTCGGGTGGGAAACTGGCCTCGGCTACAGCTTCGTTCCGTGACACGCGCCAAGTTGTTACGGTGGCCAGGCCAGCAATCAGCAGGGCAAGAGCTATGATGGTTTTAAGAACCAATTTGATCCATATCGAACGGTGTTGTCTGATAGATTTCGTTAATCCAGTTGCCATAGAGCAGGTGCGCATGGCTGCGCCATCTGTTCTGAGGCTGGCGCGAGGGGTCGTCGTCTGGATAGTAGTTCATCGGCACGTTTATCGGTGTGCCGTTGTCGATATCGCGATCATATTCCTGCTTGAGCGTATCACTGTCATATTCAAAGTGGTTGAAGATATAAATCGCGCGATGGTCCTTATCTTCGACTAAGCAGGGGCCTACCTCATCACTACCCAGCAAGGTGGTCAGGCCCGTTGCGTTGTCGATTTCGGCCTGCTTCATCTCGGTCCACCGGCTGACCGGGATGACGCAATCATCGGAAAACCCGCGCAGAAACGGTGAAGAGGGGGCCAGATTGCGGTGCCGGAAACATCCGAAAGCCTTGGCGTCCAAAATATGCTTACGCACCCCATGGAAATGGTTGATCATCGCCATTCCGCCCCAGCACACGCCAAAGGTCGAATGGACATTTGTCTGGGTCCAGTCAAATACTTCGCTGATCTCTTCCCAATAGGTGACATCCTCGAATTCAAGATGTTCGATCGGGGCGCCGGTGATGATCAGGCCGTCAAATTTTTGGTCCCTTACCTCCTGAAACGGGCGGTAGAACTCGGCCATATGCTCGGCTGCGGTGTTCTTGGTCCGATGTTCGGTCATACGGATCAGCGACAGGTCGATCTGCAGAGGGGTTGCACCGATGAGTCGCGCGAACTGGTTTTCGGTCTGAATCTTCTTGGGCATCAGATTCAGCAACCCAATCCGAAGGGGGCGAATATCCTGACGCATTGCCTGATCCTCGGACATGACCATGACGCCCTCATTGGTGAGAACGTCATATGCGGGCAGGTCAGAGGGAATCTTGATCGGCATCGGATGCAAGCCTTTGGTTTGAGTGTGTAAGTGCCGTAGTTAATCGCGCTTTGGCCGGGTCTCAAGTGCACGTTCGATCAACTCATCGAAATCACCGTCGTCGCGAATACTGTGCATGTCGCTGGCAGCGATCGTCAGACCCCAGTTGTCGGCCATCGCCCTGTATCTCGGTTGCCGGTGCGCAAGAGCTTTGGCATAGGTCCAACGAATGAAGGCGTTGGGATCGACCTGTTCGGCGGAACAGCCCTGTTGGGTCAGATATTCGTCCCAGACACGTGTCAGGAATTCGGGCTGATAAGACATGGGCTTGGGCGCACGGTCAAAGCGCCTGATCAGCTCGGACGTGTGGTCGTCATCACCTTTGATCCAAATCATCAGCGTTTGGCGCGACAGTTCGGACAAGACCTGATCGCGCGGATCGTCGGGATCAACCCATTCGCAGATCGAACCGCCGGTATCGCAAATGAAATGCGGGTATTGGTACAATCTCTGCGCCCGATCCACGAAATACTCGGTATCCAGCAGAGCGTGAATTTCTGCCAAACGGAATTGTTCCTGACGGCGTTTATACTCTGTCAGCTCCATGCCGCCCTGTGCCGGGTTGCCCGGTTTTCCCAGATAGGCGGCGACAGGGGTCAAGTTCTCGAACGAGATATTTGATCCGATGTAAATGGAATCAGACAACAGCAGGTCACGCAGGAAAGGGACCTTCATGGCCTCGGCTTTGGCGTTGTCGATGATATACTCGCCCATGTATCGCGTGCCGATCCGGTAATCGACCGAATAGTGGAACCAGTCCCCGGAATCGCGCAGAACGTTGGACACATAGGTCTTTCCCAGGCCTGACATGCCAAAAAACAGCACCTTTTTGCGCGCGGCTTCCCGCCAGTCTTTTGCCGAGTTGTAGATCATTGTCCACTATCCCTTTTCCGACCTTGCTAAAACGGGCGGGGGGCGGCGTCAATCGCGCGTGCAGCGGTTGTTTAGAACCAACAGTCTTGGGCACAGGTTTCGTTATGCCAGAATGGGAGTAGATATCTGTTCCTTGCCACGCAGGACCGCATCATCTCAATTCGTGATCATGCGGATCTATGCAAAAAAGGCTCCGCCGGAGGGCGGAGCCTTGTGAACAGTTTTGCCGCTGATCAGTTCAGAGAGTAGGTCAACTGAAGGCCGACGCTCCAGGCAGAGTTGCCGCTGAATTCACCACCCGTGGTGGTTGTCGCATCGCCAATGTCCGTATAACGGACACCGCCCGAGATCTGAGCATTTTCCACGGTGTAAGTACCGCCTACGCCAATGCTCCAGAAACCGTCAGTCGGCCCCAAGTTTGATACTTCGGTACCATTCGACTTTTCGTAAGATGTGGATATCGCGCCAGAAAAAGCCTCTGAGAACTGATATCCCATTCCAAGAGTATAGGTGAATGTGTCGTCGTCAAAGTCGACGAGGTTGTCCCCAACGATCCCGACATAGGCGGCAGGTGCCACTACTGTCTGAGGCCAGTCAACCCAGCGGATCGATCCGAACACCAGCGTTTTTGGGGCAACCCCGGTCTGGAAATCCAGGTTGATGGATTGCGGTGTCTCGACCCTGGTCGTGTCATCGATTGTTTGTAACCCGGCGGGGACGGGCGGCACTACGTTGAACGACTCGGTCGACGACAGATCGTGAGTGATCTTGGAGTTGTAGACCAGCGAAACCCGAGCTGCGATTTCAGGTTTTTCCCAGGCAACCCCGACGAGATAACCAAAGTCAGTATCGGCATCCGCATCAAATTCGTATCCGGCTGCTGCCGGTACAACGACTTTTGCGCTAGCACGTTGCGCGCGAATACCGCCAATGGCGCTGAAGCCACCGTCAAGCTTGTAGCGCAACAATGCGGTGAGGGAGTCGACATCAGCGCTGGCCCTCAGAATCCCGCTGCGTCCTCCAAACGCTGCAGTTGGATTCTGCGACAGGGGATAGTCGGCGGAATACCCAATATCCGCACCGAATGGTTCGTCATAGATCAGCGCAAAGTCCAGTTTGTCAGTAAATGAACGTTTGTAAGCCAGGCCCGGTGAGAAGAAAGCATTCGACACATCACCTGATTCTACGCCATTTTGTTCACCGCTTACGTCAGGTGACGCATATCCAAGACGAAGTTGGACCACGGATCCCTCTTCGAAAATGATATTGATTCCCTGTCCACTACGGTCCAGACCACCGGCTTGAATGCTTGTTGCGCCCACGCACAAAGCACACGCCTGTAGAAGCGTCTTCTTCATCCATTCCTCCCAATTATATCGCTAAGTTGCGCGAATTTGTGGTGTCTGCGCACAACCGAGTTATTCTTACAGGTGGATTTCACTCTCTCAACAATAGCTGGTCAACGGGTGACTGAACGTTACCCTTAGTGAGTGTTGCGAGAATCTGTTGCTAAACTGTTACGGTTTTCCGACTGAACGTTGAGGAAGATACCCACAAAAATGACAGCAGCCCCCACGAGCGTCCACTGATCGAGAGCCTCATGATAGAAAAGCATACCGACAATCGCGATTGTAGGAAGGCGCGCAAAATCGAATGGGATCACAACCGTAGCCGGTGCGATTGAGAGTGCATTCGTAATGCAGAAATGCGCTAATAGGCCTGCAAGCCCTACAAGCAAAAGCCAAGGCGCGGTTGCCATCGTTGGTAACGCAAGTTCTCCGTCGATCGCAGAGGCTCCCAACCCAAGACCGGCCTGTATAACGGTCAGCCAGAACATGATGCACCCGATGCTTGCAGAACGCGTGAGTTTTTTGGTGGAAATTGTAGTCAAAGCGAAGAACACCGCCGACATCGCGGCGGCGACAATTCCTGCGCTTAACGGAACAGCCCCCGGTCGTGCGACTATAAGGATACCAGCAAAACCGATAAGTGCTGAAAGGACCCGCACGACTGTCAACCGCTCGGCCAGCAGCATCGGGGACAGCAGGATCACCCAGATCGGTTGCGTAAACTCAAGTGCAAAGACCTGTGCCAGTGGTGCCACGGAAACAGCGTAGAACCAGAGATTCTGACCGGTGAAATGCAGGGTATTTCTTACCCCGTGAAGGCCAATCCGTTCGGTCGATACCTGATGCCACTTTCCCGTAACCGTCAGGACAAGGCTGACCACGCACATGCCGACCAGGCTGCGATAAAACATGATTTCAAAGGTGTCATGGGTGACGCTCAGCTCACGTCCGGCCACGGCCATAGACGTAAAAGATGCGATTGCCCCGATCATCCACAGCGCGGCTTTGCCGATTTGGGGTTTGCTGCTTTCCATTGAGTTGCCCGCGCACTAGGAGTTCTACGATGTTGATTGGTAACTAAATATTTGTGTCGCAGAAACAAAAAAGCCGGGCGCTGGCCCGGCTTGTTTTCATTCCCACTCGATTGTGCCCGGAGGCTTCGACGTGATGTCATAGGTGCATCGGTTGATGCCTTTGACCTCATTGATGATCCGGGTGGCGGTTTCGCCCAGGAATTCATGACTGAACGGGTAATAGTCGGCGGTCATTCCGTCGACTGAGGTAACTGCCCGCAGGGCGCAGGCATAGTCGTACGTGCGGCCATCGCCCATGACACCGACGGTTCGAACCGGCAGGATCGCCACGAAGGCCTGCCAGATATCATCATAAAGCCCATGTTTGCGAATCTGGTCGATAAAGATCGCATCGGCTTCGCGCAGGATATCTAGTTTTTCGCGGGTGATTTCACCGGGGCAACGGATTGCCAGACCAGGGCCGGGGAAGGGGTGGCGGCCGATAAAGCTTTGGGGCAGGCCCAGCTCGCGTCCCAATGCGCGGACTTCGTCCTTGAACAGTTCGCGCAGCGGTTCGACCAGTTTCAGACCCATTTTCTCTGGCAGACCACCAACATTGTGGTGACTTTTGATCGTGACCGAAGGCCCGCCCGAGAACGAAACGGATTCGATCACATCAGGGTAGAGGGTACCTTGGGCCAGGAATTCCGCCCCGTCGATCGTGTCGGCATGTTTCTGGAACACGTCGATGAACAGCTTGCCAATTATCTTGCGCTTGGTTTCCGGGTCGCTTTGCCCCTCAAGCTCACCTAGGAACAGATCGCTTTCATCCGCGTGGATCAGCCGAATATTATAGTTGTCGCGGAACATGCCGACGACTTCGTCTGCCTCGTTCTTGCGCAACAGGCCGTGATCAACGAACACACAGGTCAGCTGGTCGCCAATCGCCTCGTGGATCAGGATCGCCGCGACCGAACTATCGACACCTCCGGACAGACCGCAAATCACTTGTTTGTCGCCCACTTGTTCGCGGATCGTCGCGATCATCTGCTCGCGATAGGCACCCATGGTCCAATCGCCGCTGAATCCGGCGAGCTTTACAAAATTCTCATAAAGCTTGGCGCCCTTTGGTGTGTGGTGCACCTCGGGATGGAACTGTACTGCATAAAACTGGCGGGACGTGTCTGCGGTGATCGCAAACGGTGCGTTGGGCGAGGTGCCATAAACCTGAAACCCCGGCGCGATTTCACTGACATGGTCGCCGTGACTCATCCAGACCTGTTCATCGCCGTCGGTGAACCAACCATCGAGAATATCCAGTTGGCCTTTGGGGGTCACAAAGGCGCGGCCGAACTCTGCGGTGCCATGGCCGCTTTCGACCTTGCCGCCCAACTGGTGCATCATCACTTGCTGCCCATAGCAGATACCAAGGATAGGAACGCCAATGTCAAAGATTTCCTGCGGGACCCGCGGAGACCCTTCTCGTGTCACGCTATCGGGACCGCCCGAGAAAATAACGGCCTTTGGGGCCATTTTCCGAACAAAGTCCGTCGTAACATTCTGATAAGGATGGATTTCACAATAAACATTCAGCTCACGCAGGCGGCGCGCAATCAGTTGCGTTACCTGGCTGCCGAAGTCGATGATCAGAAGGCGGTCATGGGTGTCTTGGGTCATGGGTCTGCTACTAGGTTGCGAAGATGATAAGCGCAAGGGATTTCAAGTGGTATAGACACGCCAGTTGGTCGCGGTTAGGGCCCGCTTGTCTGGTGGACGGTCCCGAAGCGAATGACGAAGAGCCGCGCGACTTCAAAAACATGTGCTGGGTCATTTTGTGGCGGTTGTCCCCGACATTTTGTCGCTTTTTCCCCTATAGCGCCGTTATCCACGACTGCCATTGCGGCGGGTTCCTGTAACACACATGTAAATTCAACAACTGATACGGGATTTTCTCATGACAGAGGCAAACACCCGGCGCAGGGCGAGAGGTGGCGGTGGCGCTGCCCGCCGGGCCGAACGTACAGCGGTTCGTATCGAGACCGCAAAGTACATCGAACGCAATATTCCGAATTTCGAGGTTCTCAACGAAGAAGCGTTGCAGATCATCGAAACAAATGCGGAAACGCTTCTGGCCGAAGTCGGCGTCAATTTTGTCGACAACCCTGCGGCACTGGAACGTTGGAAAGACGCGGGCGCCGATGTGGATGGCGAACGGGTGCGCATCCCACGCGGCCTTGCGCGCGAGTTGATCAAAACTGCGCCAAGCGAGTTCACGCAGCATGCAAGAAACCCTGAAAAGTCCGTGGTCATCGGCGGTCGCAATCTGGTTCTGGCGCCGGTCTATGGCCCTCCGTTCGTGCGTGATGCGCAAGGTGGCCGTCGCTATGCGACCATGGACGATTTCAACAAGTTCGTGAAACTGGCTTACATGTCAAAGTGGCTGCACCACTCGGGCGGTACTGTGTGCGAACCCACAGACGTTCCGGTGAACAAGCGTCACCTGGACATGCTGATGGCGCATATGACCTTATCGGACAAGCCATTCATGGGCTCGGTCACCGATCCCAGCCGCGCTCAGGATTCGGTGGAAATGTGTGAGATCCTGTTCGGCAAAGAGTTTGTTCAGGAAAACACGGTCATGACTTCGCTGACCAACATCAACTCGCCGATGACCTTCGACGATGTGATGATGGGGTCGCTGGAAGTCTACGCCAGGAATAATCAGGCCTGCATCATCTCGCCGTTCATCGTCGGTGGTGCGATGGCGCCGGTTTCGATAGCGGGGACATTGACACAGGTTCTGGCCGAAGTTTTGGCCGGTGTCGCCTACAGTCAGATCATCCGCCCAGGAGCGCCTGTTATCTTTGGTGCTTTCGTTTCGTCGATCGACATGAACTCAGGCGCGCCAACCTTTGGCACACCCGAGGCGTCAATGGTTACCTATGGCGCGGGACAGCTGGCGCGGCGTCTGGGTCTGCCGTTCCGCTCAGCCGGGTCGTTCTGTGGCTCGAAACTGCCCGATGCGCAGGCCGCTTATGAGACTGCGAACTCGCTGAACATGGGGCTGATGGCGGGTGTGAACTTCATGCTGCATTCCTGCGGCTGGCTAGAAGGTGGCCTGGTTGCGGACTTTGAAAAGTTCGTCATGGACGCAGATCAGCTTGGCGTTCTGCACGGTCTGGCCAAAGGTGTCGCCTATGATGAAAACGCCCAGGCCATGGACGCAATCCGCGAGGTCGGCCCGGGCGGCCACTATCTGGGTTGTGCTCATACGCAGGCAAACTTCAAAGAGGCGTTCTGGAAGTCCGACCTGCTGGACTACAAACCTTACGAAACCTGGGAAGACGAGGGTGCGCGCGATACGCGACAGTTGGCCTCGTCTCGGGTCGAGCATTTGATTGCCAACTACAAGCAACCGGAACTCGACCCGGGAATTCACAGCGCTTTGGCCGAATATGTTGAAAAGAAAAAGGCCTCTATGCCGGACGCTTTCAGCTGATAACTGAAAACTGTGAGGCGCGGCTGGCTTTGTACAGCTGCGCCTCACCCAATAGCGCGATCAGAAGGTCCAAATGACGGACCAGCGAATAGCCTGCATCTTCTGCCAGTCTCTGCGCGTTAACCTCTCGTTCAATATCCATCAAACGCATCAGCGCCGCACCCGACCCAGGTAGCGATCCGTACCCAAGTATGCGTTGCAGGTGGCGTTCCCGATCATAGTCCTGCGCCCCGTGCTTGGCTGCCCGTGCCAATAGGCGGGGGCGGCGGAGGGCGGAAATCATGGTCATCAGGTCCTGCATATTTGGGCTCCACATGTTGGATTAACGTTGGCCCATTTGTTTCACAACCTAAGCGGGTGTTGCCTTAATCGGGTTCTCCCCGAACTCTCGCTTCATGAGTGTTTATGAATTTGAATGAAATCTGGTCATCACCTCCGGCAGTTAACGAACGAGTAACGAAAGCGACTCTAGTTAGAATTGGTTAACAAAGTCACCGGGGGCGATAGAGAACAGATTGTTTCGTCGATGAGGGCACAGAACTATGGAAAACAACATGGCTTTCACCATTCCGGCTTGGGTACCTGAGGGGGCACAACGATACCTGGCCCACACAGAAACCGGCCAGTCGATCCGCGATATTGCGCGATCTGCGGGGTGCCATGCTTCGACCATTCTTAGACAAATCCGCCGAATTGAGATGCGCCGTGACGATCCATTGGTGGATGCAGCTTTGCAGTCGTTGGCCGAAGAACATTTTTCGGTCAATGATGCTTCTGATCGCGCGTTTTCAGCGTTCAGTCATGATTCACACGTCGAAAAAGAAGAGGAATTCAACCACGAGGCCCTAAGGGTACTGCGAAGACTGTGTGAGACCGGTTCGGTCCTGGCTGTCGCTGAAGAAATGAACAAAGCAGTGGTGGTGCGCGATACCGGCGACGCCGCTGCGACCAGGACTGCAGTGGTTGATTGCAGGATCGCACAGGCATTGGCGTTGAAGGACTGGATTTCCTGCGACAACCCAGGCCGGATATCGCGCTACCGGATTACCAGCGCGGGCCGCACGGCACTGAGCCAGTTAATGGCCGACTTCGAGAACCAGGCAAGGTCTCGCAACGAACATGGAATGGCAGACGCGCCTGCTTCGTTTCATGGGGCGCCCTCTCACGCGACGACAAATCGCGCCCATCCAGAACGTTCCAGAAGAATGCGCTATAGCGCCGCGGAAAGCCCGCTTATCGCGCTGGCCAGACGCCGGGACCGGGATGGAAAGCCGTTTTTAGATGAAGCACTTGTCGGGGCAGGAGAGCGCCTGCGCGAGGATTTTGAACTGGCTCAGATCGGACCTCAGGTTGCACAGAACTGGGACCATTTCTTGACTGCCGGTGGGCGCGGAAATTTTGGAAGCGACGACACTGGCAACCGGGGTTCTTCAGAAGCGCGCGACCGCGTAGAGCGTGCATTGTCTGATCTTGGACCGGGGCTGAGCGACGTGGCTTTGCGCTGCTGTTGCTATCTGGAGGGGTTGGAATTGGCGGAAAAGCGAATGGGGTGGTCAGCGCGGTCCGGCAAAATCGTTTTGCGTATCGCATTACAGCGCCTGAAACGTCACTACCAGGATCAGGAAGAGCGCAGCCGTATGATCGGATAACACTTTGATCGGTTTTGGTTGCGGTTTCAGGGTGGAGTGATAGCTAGGGGTTATGAATTTTACCCTTCGACAGCTCCTATACTTTAACGCCGTTGCGCAGCAGCGCAACTTTGGGCGGGCGGCGCAGATGTGTAACGTTTCGCAACCGGCATTATCGGTTCAGATCAAGGCGTTAGAAGAGACCCTCGGTGGTGCCCTGTTCGAGCGTAAGGCCCGTGACATATTGCTTACCCCTTTGGGGCGGGATGTGCTTGAATATGCGCGTCAGATACTTGGTGCCTCGGACAGGCTCGACCAGTTTGCCAAAGATCACTCAAGCGGGCATCGGTCTTTGTCGATCGGAATAATCCCGACGATTGCGCCCTATGTTCTGCCAGGTGTTCTGGCGGGGTTAAGGGCGGCCGATGTTTCTTTGAGAGTGCAGATACGCGAAGCGCGGACAGAGCGCCTGTTGACGATGCTGCGCGCTGGTGAGATCGACGCAGGTGTGGTCGCGCTGCCCTCCGGGGGAAGCGAATTGTTCGAACTTCCCTTGTTCGAGGATCGGTTCTTATTGGCTGGAAGTTCGGCACGGTTGCGCAATTTTTCCAGCGATACAGAGCGTTTGCGCCCTTTGGACCTTCAAAATGCACAGCTTATGCTACTGGATGATGGGCACTGCCTGACGGATCAGGCCCTGGAGGTTTGTGGTCAGGACCGCAGCAGCGGTCTGATTAACATGGGTGCCTCGTCTTTGGCGACATTATCCCGTTTGGTTGCCGAAGGGTTTGGATTGACGCTCATGCCAGAGCTTGCCGCCCGTTCCGAATCCGACGCGGTACCGGGTCTTGAGCTGATGCGATTTGCCTCGCCGCAGCCCGCAAGGACAGTGGGGCTAGTTCGTCGATCTTCTACCTCGCAAGAAGATTGGTTCGAAAGCCTGGCGGATACCATTCGGACCGTCGGCGAGAGCATTGTCACGCAAACGCGCTAGTCACAAAAAAGCCCGCCTGAAGCGGGCTTTTCTGTTGAGGACGAACTCAGGCCAGTTCCGGCTCTTTGACTTCGTTCAGATGTTTCATCAGGTTTTCCGGTGACGAAACGCCATAGGGATCCTCGGGGCAGTTATCCATCAGTCCAGGCTCTTCAAACCAGGCTTCTACGATGCCGTCATTGATGATGGCCGCATAGCGCCAGGACCGCATGCCAAAGCCTAGATTATCTTTGTCGACCAACATGCCCATTTTACGTGTGAACTCGCCCGAGCCATCAGGGATGACCTTGACGTTTTTCAAGCCTTGATCCTGTGCCCATTTGTTCATGACAAAGCTGTCATTCACGGACATGCAATAGATTTCGTCCACACCTGCGGCTTTGAAATCTGCGTGGCCGTTTTCAAAACCGGGCAACTGATAGGTCGAACATGTCGGGGTGAATGCGCCAGGCAGTGAGAACAGAATCACGCGCTTTCCTGCGAAATAGTCCGCCGTGGTCTTGTCTTCCCAGCGGAAGGGGTTTGGTCCTTCGACAGAGGCGTCTCGGACGCGGGTGTGAAAGGTCACTTCGGGCAGTTTGGTGCCAGATTTCATGATCGAACTCCTGTGAATCACGTACGGTTTTCGTGGACTTAAAAGGATTCCAAATCCGCTTCAATGGCGGATGTTCCAGGTGCGTCAGAATTTACCTGACAACGCGTAAGTTGCAGTTAATGATAGGAAATTATTTAGAATTTTGGCCCTGAGACGTCAAAGTCTTTCACCCTGATGCATAGCGGCTATGCATGGGTGGTGTAATAGCAGAGGTCAGTTTATGTTATGGGTAAACCGAATTGACCCAAAGTCAGAAAGACAGGCCGTGCGCGATCTGAACATTCCCGAACAAAGACACCCAGAAAAGGCTCATCGGCCCGACAATTCGCAGCCGAAAAAGCCCAGTTGGATACGCGTCAAAGCGCCCGGTGGTCAGGGTTATGCCGACACGCGCAAGATCATGCGTGACAACAATCTGGTTACGGTCTGTGAAGAAGCCGGATGCCCCAATGTCGGTGAATGTTGGAGCCAGGGCCACGCGACCATGATGATCATGGGCGAGATTTGTACTCGCGGCTGTACCTTTTGCAACATCGCCACCGGTCGCCCGGATTCGCTGGATGCGTTTGAACCGGGTCGCGTTGCTCATGCGGTTGAAAAGCTGGGGTTGAACCATGTGGTCATCACCTCTGTCGACCGCGATGACCTTGCAGATGGCGGGGCAGAGCATTTTGCGCAGACCATTCGCGCCGTGCGTCACCGGTCTCCGGGTACGACGATTGAAATACTGACGCCTGACTTTCTGAAATGCGAGCCGTCCGTTCTAGAAGTTGTCGTTGAGGCAAAGCCAGACGTCTTTAACCATAATCTTGAAACCGTACCCGGCCTCTATCCCGAAGTGCGCCCGGGCGCGCGGTATTTCCACTCTTTGCGTCTATTGCAGCGCGTGAAAGAGATGGACCCGTCGGTCTTTACCAAATCCGGGATCATGGTCGGTTTGGGTGAGGATGGTCAGCAGGTCCGGCAGGTCATGGATGATATGCGCGCCGCTGAAATTGATTTCCTGACCATCGGTCAGTATCTGCAGCCCACGCCCAAACACCACGGAGTCGATCGGTTCGTGACGCCCGAAAAATTTGCAGCCTATGAAAAGGCGGCATTTGGCAAAGGGTTCCTGATGGTATCGGCCACACCTTTGACCCGGTCGTCTTATCACGCCGGAGACGATTTCGCCCGGCTGCGCGAAGCCCGGAACAACAAGCTGGGGCTTGCATGACGCCAGCGCGCCTGGCTGAGCTGGTCAAACTGCGCCAAGCACTGCATCGGATCCCAGAAATTTCAGGGGTCGAGGAACAGACCGCCGCATTGGTTGAAAATCAACTGCGGTTTTGTAAACCCGACCAGTTGCTGACCGGTTTGGGTGGCCACGGGGTAGCCGCCGTTTTCGACGGTGTGTCCAAAGGGCGCACGGTTTTGATCCGGTGCGAATTGGACGGATTGCCGATCCCCGAAATCTCGAACCAGCCTTATCGGTCCATTCACGAAGGCCAGGGCCATCTGTGCGGACATGACGGGCATATGACGATGGTGATTGCCTTGGCCGAATGGCTTTCGGTCAACCGTCCCGCCCAAGGTCGGGTGGTGCTGTTGTTTCAGCCTGCGGAGGAAACCGGCAAAGGTGCTATGCAGGTGATTGCAGACCCGCAGTTCAGTTCAATCGTGCCTGACTACGCATTTTCGCTGCACAATCTGCCGGGGTTGCCAATAGGTCAGGTCGCTCTGTGTTCTGGGGCGGCAAATTGCGCCTCGCGCGGGATGCGTATCCGGTTGTTCGGCAAAACCTCTCATGCTGCCGCGCCTCAGGATGGGGTTTCGCCCGCCGGAGCGATCTCGCGCCTACTGCCCGCTCTGACGGCGCTTTCAGAAGGTGATGATCTGGGGCCTGAGTTTGCCTTGGTCACCCTGACACATGCGCGACTGGGTGAGGCCAGTTTCGGCATCGCACCGGGGCAGGGAGAGTTATGGGCCACTTTGCGTACAGTTACTGACGCGCGCATGGTGCAGCTTTTAGTCGATGCCCGCGCGCTGGTTGAACAGGTTGCCACCAGCGAAGGGTTAACCTGCAAAATCGAATATGATGACATATTCGACGCCTGTACCAATCATTCGGAGGCAGTTTCTATCTTGCAAGCAGCGGGTCGTTCATCCGGGCATCCGATGCAGATGTGTGACACCCCGCAGCGCTGGTCCGAGGATTTCGGCCATTTCGGCAAGCTCGCAAAAACGGCGATGTTCTGGCTAGGATCAGGGGCTGATCAGCCCCAATTACACAACCCCGATTACGACTTCCCTGACCAGGCTCTACCTGTTGGGGTCAGTGTTTTCACCGCCGTGATTGACGCGCTGCTGAACTCATAGACCATATTCAACCCTTTGCCGGTGATGGTGATTCACTGGTTTGCATGACAGTCAGATGTTTTCGCGCAGGATCTGTACCACTTCATCATGTGCGGCCCGTGCGGCGGGGATGTGTTTGGCAAAGTGAATAAAGGGGTGGGTCAGGTTCTTTTTCAGCCGGACGTCCGTCCTGACGCCCGCTTCTTTCAGTTTTTCGCCATAGGCGAGACCTTCGTCGCGCAGGGGGTCAAAACCGGCGACCATCAGCGCTGCGGGGCAGACTCCTTCGACGTCCCCAAGCAAAGGCGAGGCCAGGGGATCCAGAGCGTCTGCTTCGGTGCGAAGGTAATGTTCTGTATACCATTCCATCTCGGGCTTTTCGAGGAGGAACCCAAGGTCGAACAGCTCATAGGAGCGCGTCTGTTTGCTCATATCGACCCAAGGCACCCAAAGCATCTGGAACCTGGGCGGATGGTCGGCGGTCTTGCGCTGCTGAGCGACAACAGCCGCAATATTGCCCCCGGCACTGTCGCCTCCGATCGAAATCCGGTCGGGGTCGAATCCCAATTCGGCGGCTTCTGAAACGACCCCGTCATAGGCGGCCAGACAGTCAATGATTCCGACAGGGAACTGATGCTCGGGCGAAAGGCGATAGTCGACGGCCAGTACGACGCAGTTGACCTCGAATGCAATCCGGTTGCAGACCTCACGATGCGTCGTGAGCGATCCCATCGCATATCCGCCGCCGTGGTAGAAAACGAATACAGGCGCTTTCTCGGGCAGTCCATTGGGCCGATGGGTTTCACAATTTATGGGCCCGTTTGGGCCACTAAAGACATGTTTGGTGAAAGGCACATCCGGGCTGAGTGGAAAGGCCAGCCAATGGGCCTTGGTGTCGTAATCCAAGCGCTTTTGTTGGATCGGAGGGATAACGCCGGGCGGGTCCGAAAAATTCTTGACGATGTAGCTGATCAAGGGGTCCAGGGTCTGACCATCTTTCTGGATCGGAGGGCCGCCCAGCACGCGAAGGACAGGCGCGGGCAGGCGACAAATGGCGCGCGAGGCAGTCCTGAGCATTGCGTTTTTCAATTCGAGCCCTCTTTTCTGATACCATCCGAACATTGGATTAGTTTTTGAAAAGGCGCAGTTTTCCGGCTTTCAGTCAACCAAAAGAAACAGAGAAACCTGGCACCACTTACTGGTTGCCCTTGAACGGGCCCTGCGCTGCATCTGTGAATTTCTGGGAATCGGCGACTGGCAACCCGCGGTTATTCGGTGAACCTGACCTTGCCAATGAAAGGCAGGTTGCGGTTGCGCTGTGCATAGTCGATGCCATAGCCGACGACAAACTCATCAGGAATTTCAAACCCGATCCAGTCCGAACGGAAATCGACTTCGCGCCGGCTGGGCTTGTCCAGCAATGCGATCGAGCGAAGTTTTCCGGGGTCGCGGCTTTGCAGAAGATGAGTAACATGGTTCAGCGTGTGCCCGGTGTCGACGATATCCTCGACCACCAGAACGTCGCGACCCTCAATAGCGCCGCGCAGGTCTTTTAGAATGCGGACTTCCCGGCTGCTTTCCATCGCATCCCCGTAGGATGACGCCTCAAGGAAATCCACTTCAATGGGCAAGTCCAATTCGCGCACCAGATCGGCGATAAAGACAAAGCTACCACGCAGCAGGCCGACAACAACCAGCTTGTCGGTTCCGTCGAATTCGGCAGTGATTTCGCGGCAAAGTTCTTCGATCCTGGCGGCAATGGCCTTTGCCGAGATCATCTCATCAATCACATATCCGCGCTGGCTCATCACTGCCCCCTTGATCTTTGGCGCGCAACATACGACATGACGCGCCATTGTCACCTGCAAAAACCGGACGCCATGCCTATACATTCGGAAACGCGACACCTGCCTTACACTGCGCAACAGATGTACGATCTGGTTGCCGATGTAGCAAAGTATCCCGAGTTTTTGCCCTGGTGTGCGGCTGCACGTATTCGACGCTCATATGCAGCAGGAGAGGCACAGGTGATGGAAGCTGACCTGATCATTTCGTTCAAAGTGTTCCGCGAACGCTTTGGCAGCCGGGTTACCCTGTTTGCCGAACAACGCCGGATCGACACGGAATATCTGGATGGGCCCTTCAAATACATGAAGTCGGACTGGCATTTCGAGGACGCGGCAGAAGGCGGGTGCAACGTTTCGTTCCATGTTGATTTCGAATTCAAGAATGCCATTCTTCAGGGTATCATCGGAGTGGTCTTCAATGAGGCGATGCACAGGATCGTGAGGGCGTTCGAGGGCCGGGCAGAGGAATTGTACAGCTAAGTCTTTACCCGAAAGCGGCGCTTGCTAGACTGCGCCACATGACTGATTTTACCACAGCATTGGCCGATTTTGCCTCGGGGCCTGTTGCGACCTCGTCAGAGGCCCGTCTCGTAACCTCTCTGTCTGCGCTGGATTGGGTAGCTGTTGGCCGCGTCGGTGTTAGCGAACCCGTATCTCAGACCGTGCGCGCGCTGGTTCTGGATGAAGGGGGCAACCCGCAGGCCCATCTATTTGGCGGGGGGCTGGCTCCCGTCAGGGCAGCTGGTTTGGTTAACGGAACCATTTCCCACGCTTTGGATTATGATGACACGCATTTTGCGCATATCGGGCACCCTTCGGTCGCGGTTATGCCTGCGGCCTTTGCCCTTTGTGATTGGGACGACCGGATTCTTGTCGATATCCTTGAGGCCGCTCTTGTCGGGATGGAGGTTTCGATCCGCGTAGGGCTTTGGCTGGGGCGTGCGCATTACCAGGGCGGGTTCCATCAGACCGCGACGTCAGGTGCCTTTGGTGCGGCGGTCGCCGCTGGCCGGGTGCTGCGGTTCAATACGGAAAAGATGCGCCGGGTTCTTGGTCTGGCTGCCACCCGCGCCGCAGGGCTGAAAGCTCATTTCGGCACGATGGGAAAGCCCTATAATGCCGGGCTAGCTGCCGCTGCAGGGGTTGAGGCTGCGCTGTTGGTGTCCAAGGGGTTTGAACCCAACTCGGATGCGCTTGAGGGGCCCTATGGTTTTGGTGCAACTCATATGGGTCAGTCCGAACAGGCCGCTGCTCTGGATGGAATTGGAGAGACGTGGCTGTTCAAAGATGTAAGCCATAAGTTTCATGCCTGCTGTCATGGGTTGCACGCCGCATTAGAGGCCGCACGTGACCTGGATATTGCAGAGCCCGAAGTAGCCGAGATCAGGATCAGGACCCACCCACGTTGGATGACAGTGTGTAATCAAACCTCTCCGACCACCGGGTTGGGGGCCAAGTTTTCCTACCGGACGGTAATTGCTATGCAAGCGCTGGGATATGACACAGCCTTGCCAGACAGTTTTTCGGATAAGGTATGTGCGGATAGGCGCCTGCAATCGCTGCGGGACCGGATTTCAGTCGAAGCCGATGAGACGCTGTCTGAAACTCAAGCGGATCTGTCTTTGCTGCGCCGCGATGGGGCACGTAAACAGGCCAGCCACGATTTGCTTGGCCCTATGACATTGGCCGACCGGGAAGATCGGGTCAGAAGCAAGGCGGCCAAGCTGATCGGTGCCGAGGACGCAGACGCGATCTGGTCGATGCTGCGTACCGGTGGCCGCACCCGTGATCTGGCGAAAATGCTGGCGCGTTAGACGACGCGCCAGTGCAAGGGGAACCCGGGTTCGAATACTGTTACCGGGCCGTCGTCAGTTTCGATCTTGTCGGGATATTCAACGGGGTCGCCCTTGGTAAGGGTGATGGTTTCTTTATTCACCGGCAGGCCATAAAACGCAGGTCCGTTCAATGATGTGAACCCTTCCAGCTTGTCCAGCGCACTGGCTTTGTCAAACATCTCGGCCACCAGGGACATGGTGTTTGTAGCGGTGAAGCATCCCGCACAGCCACAGGCCATTTCCTTGTTTGCATCTGTGTGTGGCGCGCTGTCGGTGCCAAGGAAGTAGCAAGACATCCCAGAAGTTGCGGCGCTCATCAAAGCCTGGCGATGGGTCTCGCGCTTGGCCACGGGCAAGCAGTAGTAATGCGGTTTGATCCCGCCCACCAGGATGTGATTGCGGTTGATGATCAGGTGATGGGCCGTGATTGTTGCGGCCAGATCATCTCCACCGGATTGCGCATAATTTGCACCCTGAGCCGTCGTGATGTGTTCCATCACCACCCGCAAACCAGGAGTCGCCTGGCGCAGTGGATCAAGTATCGTATCGATGAAAACCTCTTCGCGGTCGAAAATGTCGACCTCGGCATCGGTAACTTCACCATGGACACACATCGGCAGACCGATCTCAGCCATTCTCTCAAGCACCGGGCGGACCTTGTCGAAATCACGCACGCCCGAGGCGGAATTGGTGGTTGCGCCTGCGGGATACAGCTTTACGGCCTTGATCAGCCCACTTGCATGGGCTGCGGCGACATCCTCTGCGTCGGTGTCTTCGGTCAGGTACAAGGTCATCAGCGGCTCGAACGGCATGCCTTCGGGCAGGGCGGCCAGAATGCGGTCGCGATATGCGGCGGCCTGATCGCCGTGCACAACTGGCGGAACGAGGTTCGGCATTATGATCGCACGGGCAAAATGGCGTGCGGTTTCGGGCAGAACGGCCTGCAACATGGCGCCATCGCGCAAATGCAGATGCCAGTCATCGGGGCGGCGAATGGTCAGCGTATCAGTCATGCGCACCCGCTAGCACAGCCTCGGCCAAAGACCAACCAAACCGTGAGGATCTGGTGCAAAAACTTCACCTATTTGCGGCGATGGCGTCTGGGTGGCGGGGCCGGGGCCTTGACGCCCCTGCGCTTGCATGACCTGTTAAGCAACGAAAGAAAGAGGGTTCCATGACGCAGCAAGATTCCATTGATACCGTGCAGCAGATGCTGGGCTCACAGGGTTACGTATGCGGTCGAGCCTTGGCGACAGTGGTGTTTTTGTCATTGAAACTGGGCCGTCCACTGTTTCTTGAGGGTGAGGCTGGTGTCGGAAAAACCGAAATCGCTAAAGCACTGGCCGCTGGTCTGAACCGCCGTCTGATCCGCCTGCAATGTTATGAGGGGTTGGACGCATCCTCGGCGGTTTACGAATGGAATTTCCCGGCGCAAATGGTGGCGATCCGAACTGCCGAAGCCTCGGGCGGCGCTGACCGGGGTTCGTTGCAGACCGAATTGTTTTCTGACGACTACCTGATCGAGCGTCCGTTGCTGCAGGCCATGCGCCCGGATGAAAACGGGGCACCCGTCCTGTTGATTGACGAACTTGACCGCACGGATGAACCGTTCGAGGCCTTCCTGCTGGAAGCGCTCAGCGATTTTCAGGTCACCATCCCCGAATTGGGAACTGTCAAAGCGCCGGAGCCACCGATTGTCATCGTTACATCGAACCGAACGCGAGAAGTGCATGACGCCCTGAAACGCCGTTGCCTGTACCATTGGGTCGATTACCCGGATTTTGACCGTGAAATTGAAATTCTGAACGCCCGCGCCCCCGAGGTCGCCGAGGCGCTAAGCCGAGAGGTCGTCGCCTTTGTCCAACACCTGCGCACAGAGGATCTGTTCAAGAAACCAGGAGTGGCCGAGACCATCGACTGGGCCAAATGCCTGCTGGCGCTGGACGTCATCAACCTTAGCCCCGAAGTGATCGGCGACACTCTGGGGGCGATCCTGAAATATCAGGACGATATCCAGCAACTGCAAGGGTCCGAGGCGAAACGTATTCTGGATGAAGCCAAGGCGTCGCTGGAACCTGCCTGATGGCTGAACAGCTCCCTCTCGACATCCCCGACAACCCAAAACTGGCGCAGAACATCACTCATTTCGCGCGGGCTTTGCGCAAGGCCGGGTTGCCCATCGGCACCGGGCGGGTCGTGGATGCGATCCGGGCGGTTCAGGTTGCGGGCTTCTCGGAGAAGCGCGACTTTTACTGGACGTTGCACGCTTGTTTCGTGACCCGACCCGAGCATCGGGCGGTCTTTGCACAGATCTTTCGCATGTATTGGCGCGATCCGCGGTACATGGAGCATATGATGTCGATGATGTTGCCAGCGATCCGCGGCGTCCAGGAAGAGCGCAAGGCCGAAGCTGCAGAGAAACGCGCGGCCGAGGCTCTGCTGGACGGCGTTGAACGGGACTTGCCTGACAGCTCTGACATCGAGGAAGAAACTGAGCTGGAGATAGATGCGTCGCGGACCGCGTCCTCGGAAGAACGGTTGCGCAATCTAGACTTTGAGCAAATGAGCACCGAAGAAATTGCCTTGGCCAAGCGCATTCTGGCACAGCTGAAATTGCCGGTAAAACCAATCGAGTCGCGCCGAGGCCAAGCCAGCCACCTTGGGCATCGGATCGACCGCGCCCGCACGCTGCGCGCATCCATGCGGCAGGGTGGTGAACTGCGGGATATCGCGTATTTGAAGCCGAAACAACGGTGGCCGAACCTTGTCGTTCTCTGCGATATCTCAGGATCTATGAGCCAGTACTCTCGTATCATCCTGCATTTCCTGCATGCGGTTTCAAACTTCAAAGGCGCGGGGTGGGCCAAGGTTCATGCGTTTACCTTCGGCACGAGGTTGACGAATATCACCCGGCACCTGCGCCAACGCGATGTGGATGCTGCCCTGTCGGCGGCAGGGGCCGAGGCGCAAGATTGGGAGGGTGGCACGCGGATCGGGGAATGCCTGCACGCTTTTAACCGTGACTGGTCGCGTCGGGTTCTGGGGCAGGGTGCGGTGGTGTTGTTGATTACGGATGGTCTGGATCGGGGCGAACCCGAGGTGCTTGGAAAAGAAATCCAGCGCCTGCATCTGTCAGCCCGCCGTTTGATCTGGCTGAACCCTTTGTTGCGATGGGATGGCTTTGCGCCAAAAGCGCAGGGGGTGGCGGCGATGCTTCCCCATGTTGACAGCTTTCGGGCCGGTCATTCCATTGCGTCGCTGGAAGATCTGGCCAAAGTCATCTCAAAACCGGATGACATGGGTGAGAAAGCGCGGTTGATGGCCGCGCTTTCGAAGTAGGTCTCAACCAAGCTGTTCTTCGTTGCACTTACGCGCCATTTCCATCGCTTTATACGTACCGGTCAGATCAACGGTGAAGGCGAATTCTTTTTCGGGGAACACGACCATAACTTTCTGTTTGGCAAGGTCTTCGGCAAACTTGGGGTCATCCGACAGCACATAGCCACCCGAATAGCCTTTGGTGATGTTGCCCTTCATGCCGGTGGCTTCTCCAAGATACAGGTTTTCGCCCAGCAGGATCGCCACAGCCTCGGTTTCGCCACGCTTGATGTTGGTTTCAGCTTTGGTGAATACGCCAACATATCCCACGCCGCGGTCTTCGGTCAGGCCCATTTGAACCACGTTTTCCGCGTCATCGACAGCTTCGATCAGGCAGGATTTCTTGTCTTCGTCGATGAAGATTTTCCATCCGTCCACTTCGCCATAGCGCAGGAAGGTATCTGCGCTGGCCACTGTCGCTGCTAGCATTCCCAATACTGATCCGAGTGTAATAATGTGTTTCAAGTCTCTGTCTCCTTTTGAAAATAATCTGCGTCACAGCTGCGCATGATCCGCGTTTAGGTCAGAATCGGGAGGGCTGGCAATCAATGCTTGGGATGTTCGGCTGAAACCCGCGGGGCTTTGCATAGCATTTGGAATTTCTTTCAAGGCCCATGAGTTAGCCTGATGGCTTACTTTTCATCCTGCCAAACCTGCCTATGTTGGTGCGGGAAACGCCAGGAGGGCGATATGGACAGATTCGACAACAGCCCCGAGACTGCTCTGGATTGGTATGAAACGGGAAAGCCAGTTGCGCTGGCTACGGTTGTTCAGACTTGGGGCAGTGCCCCCAGACGTGTTGGCGCTCAGCTTGTGATAGCAGGTGATGGCCGCTTTGAGGGGTCAGTATCGGGTGGTTGTGTCGAAGGTGCGGTTGTCGTCGAGGCGTTGGAAGCGATCGAAGAGGGTGAAGCGCGCCTACTTGAATTCGGGGTCAGTGACGAAGATGCTTTTGCGGTCGGGCTGGCCTGTGGCGGAACAATTCGGGTACTGGTCGAACCTATTGGATCGGTCCTTCCTGAAAGCATATTGCGCGATCTGGTCGCTGCACGCGCGCAGCGCGAGCCTGTGGCTTATGAGGTGAATATCGAATCCGGCCATCGTGCGTTGCAGCGCGATCGTTATCCCGAACGCATGCGCATGGACCGGTCCGGTTTCGAAGAGGATGCGAAGACATTTGTTTCGGTCCACAATCCGCCCTTGCGGTTGATAGTGGTCGGGGCCGTTCATATTGCTCAGGCCCTGGTCCCGATGGCGCGAATTGCGGGGTACGACCCTGCGATTGTGGATCCGCGAGATGCGTTTGCAACCGCCGCAAGATTCCCTCTGGAAACCGTGCTGACGGATTGGCCGGATGAGGCCGTTGCAAAGCTTGGAATGGATGCGCGAACGGCTGTTGTCTTGCTGACCCATGATCCAAAACTGGATGATCCCGCGTTAGAGGCAGCCCTGAGAGCCGGTGTGTTCTATATTGGGGCGCTGGGGTCTAATCGAACGCATGCGAAACGCGTCACCCGGATGAAAGAAGCCGGATTTACTGAAAAGCAGATTTCACAGATTCACGGTCCCGTAGGCTTGGATATCGGCGCCGCCGATCCCGCGGAAATTGCGATTTCAATATTGGCCGAAATGACTGCGGTGTTGCGGGGCAAAGCATGAAGTTTGGCTCGGTTCCTCTGCGCGAGGCCGCCGGTGCAATTCTGGCGCATTCAGTAAAAGCCCAAGACACAAAGCTGCGTAAGGGCCTCTTGCTCACGCAAACTCATCTGGATGAAATGGCCGCCGCCGGGTTGACCTCGGTCACTGTTGCGCAGCTGGAACCCGGTGATTGTCACGAAAACGACGCTGCCCGGAGGTTGGCAGAGGCTTTGGCCCCGGACCCGGCAACCGTGGGATTGCGCGTCACCGAGCCGTTCACAGGGCGCGTTAACCTCTTGGCGAGAGGCCCCGGAGTCACTGTTCTGGACGTACAGGCGCTGGAAGCGTTCAACTTGGTTAACCCAATGATTACCGTGGCCACAGTTCCCCAATATCAACAGATGGGATCAGGCGGGATGGTGGCGACGATCAAAGTCATTTCTTATGCCGTTCCCGGCGAAGATGTGGTGCGTGCCTCGGCGCTGGCACAAGGGGCGGTGCGCCTGTCTGGCCCGGTGTTTCGCAGTGCTGGCCTGATCGTCACAGACATCCCCGGAGGTGTTTCGAACGACAAGGGTATTGCCGCAATCCGAGGGCGTGTCGAAGCCCTGGGTATGGGTTTGGATGACATTCGGGTGGTGCCACATGAGATTCAGGAGCTGTCTGCTGCATTGACGGGCGTCAAAGGGGATATTGTCCTGATTTTGACGGGCTCAGCAACTTCGGATGCACATGATGTTGCGCCGCAGGCTGTTCGTGTTGCAGGCGGTCAGGTGGATCGGTTTGGAATGCCAGTAGATCCGGGCAACCTGTTGTTCACCGGTCTGCTGGACGCCAGACCTGTAATCGGTTTGCCGGGGTGTGCGCGCTCTCCTGCACTGAACGGTGCGGATTGGGTTTTGTCGCGCGTGGCTTGCGGGATTGAAACGACAGCGGCGCATATTGCAGGCATGGGGGTCGGTGGATTGCTCAAGGAAATCCCGACCCGGCCACAGCCACGCGCATCTATCAAGCGGTAAGGCGTTTGACATCAATTTAAGACCCAGATCGGGCCGCTTTGTTCGGCATTGTGATCTGTCCTAAACGGCGCCCTGCGAAATTTTTGTTCTCAAACAATAAGTCCCGTGTTTAACTCGACAGAGAAAAATATGACATGGGAGGAACTTATGACACAGGTCACCATGACCGTGAACGGGAGGTCTGTTAGCGGTGAGGTCGAGGGTCGGACGTTGTTGTCTGGATTTTTACGTGATCATCTGTCGCTGACCGGAACGCATGTTGGATGTGACACGGCGCAATGTGGGGCGTGTGTTGTTCATGTGAATGGCGCGGCGGTGAAGTCGTGCAACATGCTTGCGCTGGAAGCGGACGGGTCCGAGGTCGCCACGATTGAGGGCCAGGCCGCTGAGGATGGGTCTTTGAACGTGATTCAGCAGGCGTTTCAGGATCATCACGGGTTGCAATGCGGGTTTTGTACGCCGGGCATGGTGATGAGCGCCGCCGCCTTGCTGAAAGAGAACCCGCGCCCGAGCGAAGTCGAGATTCGAAAGTATCTGGAAGGCAACCTGTGCCGCTGCACAGGCTATCACAACATTGTCAAAGCGATCATGGCCGCATCGGGCCAGGACGTAAGCGGCATCGCTGCCGAGTAATACCGACGTAAAGAATTTTCGACGAAAATTCTTTTTCAGGGAGGAGAACAAGCAATGCCCAAAGACAGTGGCATCGGAGCCAGTTCCAAACGGCGCGAGGACGTGCGCTTTTTAACCGGAGCAGGCAATTACACCGACGATATCAACGTGCATGGCCAGGCCTATGTGCATTTTCTGCGGTCCGACATCGCGCATGGCCGGATCAAAAGCATCGACACCTCTGCTGCCGAGGCCATGCCGGGCGTGGTCAAAGTGTTTACCGGCAAGGATTTCGAAGGCGTGGGCGGCATGCCCTGTGGCTGGGAAGTGACCGACAAGCACGGCGCACCGATGCAGGAACCTCCGCATCCCATTTTGGCACAGGGCAAAGTGCGCCATGTGGGCGATCCGATTGCTGCTGTGGTCGCCGACAGCCTGGAACAGGCCCGCGACGCGGCTGAGGCGATCGAGCTTGATATCGAGGAGCTGCCCGCCGTGATCGACATGAAGGCCGCCGCGCAAGAAGGCGCGACGCTGGTCCATGACGATCTGAAAAACAACATCTGCTATGATTGGCAGCTGGGCGAAACCGATGATGCCAAGGTCAATGAGGTCTTTGCCAATGCGGCCCATGTCACCACGCTGGATCTGGTGAACAACCGTCTGGTTGCCAATCCGATGGAGCCGCGTGTGGCGGTGGGCGAGTACAGCCGCGGCACCGAAGAATACACACTTTATACCACGTCGCAGAACCCGCATGTGATCCGCCTGTTGATGTGTGCCTTTGTTCTGGGCCTGCCCGAACACAAGGTTCGCGTGGTCGCGCCGGATGTGGGTGGCGGCTTTGGCACCAAGATCTTCCACTATGCCGAAGAGGCGTTCTGCACCTTCGCCGCCAAGGCTTGTAACCGCCCGGTCAAATGGACCTCGAGCCGGTCCGAGGCGTTCATGTCTGACGCGCATGGGCGCGACCATGTCGGACAGATCGAACTGGCGCTGGATGCGGACAATAACTTTATCGGTCTGCGCACCAACACCTATGCAAATATGGGTGCGTATCTGTCGACCTTCTCCAGCTCGGTTCCGACATGGCTGCACGGGACGCTGATGGCGGGCAACTACAAGACGCCGGTCATTCAGGTCAACGTCAAGGCGATGTTCACCAATACGGTCCCGGTGGATGCCTATCGCGGCGCGGGCCGTCCTGAGGCGACGTTCCAGTTGGAGCGGGTCGTGGACAAGGCAGCGCGTGAACTGGGTGTCGATCCGATCGCCCTTCGACGGCAGAACTTCATCACCCAGTTCCCCTATGACACACCGGTGGCGCTGACCTATGACACAGGCGATTATAATGGGACGATGGACAAGCTTGAGGCCGCTGCTGATCTGGCAGGCTTTGCCGCGCGTCGCGCTGAAAGCGAGGCCAAGGGCAAGCTGCGGGGGCTGGGCGTCAACTGCTATATCGAGGCTTGCGGCATCGCGCCCTCGAACATCGTTGGTATGCTGGGGGCCCGTGCGGGTCTGTATGATGCGGCGACTGTGCGGGTGAATGCCACCGGCTCGATCAGCGTCATGGTAGGTGCCCATAGCCACGGGCAGGGGCATGAAACGGCCTTCCCGCAGGTTGTGGCGGACATGATCGGTATCGACGAGTCGATGATCGAGATCGTGCATGGCGACACGTCGAAGATTCCGTTTGGCATGGGCACCTATGGCTCGCGGTCTTTGGCGGTCTGTGGATCGGCGATGGTAAAGGCAACTGAGAAAGTGATCGACAAGGCCAAGAAGATCGCGGCGCATCTGTTGGAGGCGTCCGAGGCTGATATCGAGCTGAAGGACGGTCAGTTCAGCGTGGCAGGGACCGACAAGTCGGTGGCCTGGGGTGATGTCACCCTGACGGCCTATGTGCCGCATAACTTTCCGCTGGAGGTCGAGCCCGGGCTGGAGGAGACCGCCTTTTATGACCCGGCCAACTTTACCTTCCCGGCTGGCGCCTATGCCTGTGAGGTCGAGGTTGACCCCGAAACCGGTCGGGTCACCATCGAAGCCTTCACCGCCGCTGATGACTTTGGCAATATCGTCAACCCGATGATCGTGGATGGTCAGGTGCATGGCGGCATCGGTCAGGGCATCGGTCAGGCATTGCTTGAAAACTGTGCCTATGACGAAAACGGTCAGCTGCTGAGCGCGTCCTTTATGGATTACGCCATGCCGCGTGCCGATGATGTGCCGTTCTATGCGGTGGATCACTCGAGCCAGACGCCATGTACGCATAACCCGTTGGGTGTGAAGGGCTGTGGTGAGGCCGGGGCAATCGGTTCACCACCTGCGGTGGTCAACGCGGTGCTGGATGCGTTGAATTCAGGCGGCAGAGCCATCGATCATATCGATATGCCGGTGAGTCCATCGCGTGTCTGGACCGCGATGCACGGGTGAGAGGTTGGGGTGCGAGGGGTCAACCCCTCGCGCTCCCCGAGATATTTATAGCCAGATGAAGGGCAGAACAGAGCCTTTCGGAAAGGAAGACGAAATGTACAATTTCGAATTTGAGAAACCCTCGACCATAGCCGACGCGGTTGCCGCTTTAGGGGCTGAGGATGCGCAGGCGTTGGGTGGTGGGCAAACCCTGATCCCGACGCTGAAACAACGATTGGCGGCGCCATCGGCACTGGTCTCGCTCAGCGGAATTCCCGAAATGCAGGGCGTCTGTGTTGGGGATGACGGGTCGGTTTCTATCGGGGGCGCAACGCCGCATGCAGTTGTTGCTCAAGAGGCAGCGGGATCATACCCGGCGCTGGCCGCATTAGCCGGTCAGATCGGTGATCCGGCGGTGCGCAACCGCGGCACGATTGGCGGCTCGGTTGCGAATAACGATCCGGCGGCCTGTTACCCGGCGGGTGTGCTCGGATCCGGGGCCACGATCGTGACCAACGCCCGTCAGATTGCAGCAGATGCGTTTTTTGATGGCATGTTCTCGACCGCACTGGATGAGGGTGAGATCATCACATCCATCCGCTTTCCGGTGCCACAGGCCGCGAGCTATCAGAAGTTCTTGCAGCCAGCCTCGCGCTTTGCGTTGGTGGGTGTCTATCTGGCCCGGTTCGCCGACGGTGTGCGTGTGGCGGTCACGGGCGCCAGCGAGGATGGGGTGTTCCGCTGGTCCGAAGCAGAACAGGCGCTGAATACTGAATTCCGACCGGACGCGTTGATGGGGCTGAAGATCAACCCGGCCAACATGATCGGCGATCTTCATGGCAGCAAAGCGTATCGCGCGCATCTGGTCAGTGTGATGACCAAGCGGGCTGTGCTGGCCTGCATGTAATTAAGTCGGCTTTTAGTCGCAAAGCCCCGGGGTGTGTCCCTCGGGGCTTTTTCTATTTTCGGCGAATTTTCGGAAGCTTGTTTGGCTGCCAATAGGCCCCGGTATCTTCGCGCGCCTTTTGATAGGCCTCAACGCGGTGCGCTGCTGTTTTGCCACCGGCGTCAAATAAATGGCCGATGAGACATTCCAACACAGCCATGACACCGGTAAAGCTCGAGGTGTGATGTTGTGACCTTGTGCTGACGGTAAAGGCGACATCCGGTTCAACGCCCGGCGCAATTACTTCGCTATCCGATATCAGGATGACCCGAAGTCCTTTTTCCCGGGCGTACCTCACGGATTTTATCGTTTCGGCCGAATAGGGGCTTACGGTGATTGCCAGCAGGCAATCCTTGTCATCCGCGTCCAGCAGATCATCAGTGGCCGAGCCAATGTGGCGGGGGATCAACTGAATGCCCGGGTGCGCCATGCGCCCGTTATAGGAGAAATAATAGGCCAGCGCGTAACTAGCACGAGTGGCTGTTACGAAGCATCGGCGGGACCCGAGTATATGTTCAATGGCCAGGTGCGCTGTGTCGGGCCTCATCAATCGCAGCGACCTGACAACGACATTCTGTTCGTTGCGGGCAAGCTTGGCTTGAAGTTGACCATGGGCTCCTTCAGCGTGCATGTGGGTTTGCCAGGCAGGGCCAAGGAATTCTTCGTTATCCGTCGCCAGATTTTGACGGAACGGAGAGCGGAAGGCCTGAAACCCACCATAGCCCATATACTGGGCAAGCCTGACAAGGACATTTGCACTGACACCGATCTTCTCGGCAGTTACCCGTATCGGGTCGAGGCCAAAATCCGCGGGGTGATCTATGATGTATTTGGCTGCCGCCTGAAGTCTGGGCGGCATCTGGTCGATGTTTTTCCTCAGGTGATCTGTCAGCTGGCGTTGGGTCTCTGTCATGAAAAAAACATATGTTATGAAAGAAGGAGGTGTAAAACATAGGCCGCTTGCATAGATGCGGCAACAGGTAAACGGGGGCAGGGAATGTCACAGCATCGGTCGAAATCCGAACCCTACATTCTGGCGGCGCCCAATGGTGCGCGCCGAGGTGCGGCAGATCACCCAGCCCTGCCTGTCACAACCGTGCAAATTCTTGAAGCGGCCAGAGCATGCCATGAGGCCGGTGCGGCCGGTCTTCATCTTCACATTCGGGACACAGAAGGCCGTCACTCTTTGGACGCGGGACAGTATCTGGAAACACTTGCCGAACTTCGGCGGAGGGTTCCGGCCCTGGACATCCAGATCACAACCGAGGCGGCAGGGATTTTTGATGTAAGCAGCCAGTTCGAATGTCTGAGGAAGGTTAGACCGGCTTGGGCGTCGATCTCGGTCCGCGAAATCGCGCGCGATAACGATCTGGCTGACCGGATCTATGGTCTTTGCGCGGATCAGGGGACGCGGGTTCAGCATATTCTTTACGACGCTGAAGATGCGGCCCTATTAACAAGGTGGCAAAAGCGTGGTGTTGTGCGCGAACAGCAATCCGACCGTTTGCTTGTTCTGGGGCGCTATCGGACTGATCAGGAATCAAAGCCCTCGGATCTGGATGCGTTTCCTGACGGGGATTCGCCTTGGATGATCTGTGCCTTTGGAAAACGAGAGCATGACTGTCTGGTACATGCGGCGTCCTTGGGCGGTGATGTCCGGGTCGGATTTGAAAACAGCATCGCAGACCGGAACGGAGACACTTGGGACAATAACGCCACCTCAGTCGCGGCCCTTGTCGCCAGATTGAAAGAGGATAGATCATGAGCCACGTTTTCCCACGCCATACGAAATCTCAGCTGCCAGTCGCGGTTGGCGGCGAAGGCTGCTATCTGATCGATGCTGAAGGTAAGCGGTATCTGGATTGCGGTGATGCTGCTGTGTCCTGTCTTGGCCACTCAAACCGGGCGGTGATCGAGGCGGTTCAAAGCCAGGTTGAAAAGATCGCCTTTGCGCATACCGGGTTTATGACGTCCGAACCTGCCGAAGCCCTTGCGGACCTTCTGATTGATCATGCGCCCGGGGATTTGGATCGCGTTTACTTCGTATCCGGAGGGTCCGAAGCAACAGAGGCCGCCATCAAACTGGCGCGGCAGTATTTTCTTGAGATCGGTCAGCCCGAGCGCCGCCACGTCATCGCGCGCCGCCAAAGCTATCATGGAAACACTTTGGGGGCCTTGTCAGCGGGGGGAAATGCCTGGCGCCGTGCGCAATTCGCACCGATGCTGATCGAAATGACCCATATCGCGCCCTGCTACGAATATGCCGAAAAGCAAGATGGTGAGAGCAGCCACGCCTATGGTCAACGGGTGGCCGATGAGTTGGAGGCCGAAATTTTGCGTCTTGGCCCTGAAACCGTCATGGCGTTTATGGCCGAGCCAGTCGTGGGGGCAACGCTGGGGGCGGTCCCGGCGGTCGAAGGGTATTTTAGGCGCATACGTGAAATCTGTGATCAATATGGCGTTTTGCTGATCCTGGATGAGGTCATGTGCGGAATGGGGCGCACCGGGCATTTGTTTGCCTGCGATCACGATGGAATTGCCCCGGATATTCTGTGCATCGCCAAAGGTTTGGGGGCGGGTTATCAACCTATCGGCGCAATGTTGTGTACGAGCCGGATATATAAGGCGATCCAAATTGGGTCAGGGTTTTTCCAGCACGGGCATACCTATGTCGGCCATCCGGTGGCAACTGCGGCGGCATTGGCGGTGCTGAAGGAATTGACGAGCCAACAACTGCCCCAGCGCGCCGAGTTTATGGGGCATAGACTGCAATCTGCGCTGGAAACTGCGTTCAGCGAGCACCCTAATGTCGGCGATATTCGGGGCCGCGGGCTGTTCCGCGGTATCGAGCTGGTCTCGGATCGGGCCAGAAAAACACCGTTTGATCCCTCACTTGGTTTCGCGGGCAAGATCAAGAAGGCGGCGTTGAACGCTGGTCTGATCTGTTACCCCATGTCTGGCACGCGCGATGGTCGAAGTGGTGACCATATTCTGTTGGCGCCGCCTTTCATTATCGACGACGCACAGATTGAGGAATTGGTTGATAAGCTGGGGGTTGCACTCAAAGCCGCGATCTGACGCTCTTTTGATCTGACTTTCTCTTTTTACTCAATAGGGTATCGACAAAAGGTCAATTCCTGAAGGAGCGATGATGATTGTCGACATCTGGAAGAGTTTTCGGGACTTGCCCGCCTGGGTACAGATCTGGTTGGTGGTGCTGCTCATCCCGACCAATCTGGCACCTCTGGCGTATCTGGATCAGCCAAATGGTATTCTAATCGCAGCACTCGCAATCGGTGGGATGGCATTGAATCTTCCGATCATGCTGGCGACCCGAGGGATGAGCAAAGCGATGGCAATTCCGCATCTAATATGTTGGGTGCCAATGGTTTTCGTCGTGATTGCAGCATTTGCAAGCGAAGCCGAACTGGCGACCGGATATGCGAAATTTCTGGTGTTTCTACTGGTTATTGACCTGATTTCGCTGGCATTTGATGTGAATGACGCAAGGGTCTGGCTCAAAAGCCGAAGCGCAAAATAAAACCCCCTCAAACCGAGGGGGTTTCGAATAACTCAGTTGTCGCAGGGCTTACTTCTGCGGCAGCGGGCCGATCATCATGATCATCTGACGGCCTTCCATCTTGGGCATGTTCTCGACCTTGCCGATTTCCTTGGTGTCCACGGCAACACGTTCCAGCAGCTCACGGCCCAGATTCTGGTGTGCCATCTCACGACCACGGAAGCGCAGAGTCACTTTTACCTTGTCGCCGTTTTCAAGGAATTTGAACACGTTGCGCATTTTGACTTCATAGTCATGAGTATCGGTGTTGGGCCGGAACTTGACCTCTTTCACCTCAATGACTTTTTGCTTTTTGCGCGCTTCGGCCTCGCGTTTCTGCGTTTCGTATTTGAATTTACCAAAGTCCATGATTTTGCAAACCGGAGGGTTTGCATTCGGCGAAATCTCGACCAGATCCAGGCCGGCTTCGTCCGCGAGTTGCATGGCTTTGGCGGGATGAACCACCCCGACATTTTCACCTTCGGCGCCGATAAGGCGAATTTCGGGGGCACGGATCTTATCATTGACGCGCGGGCCGGTGTCTCTCTGAGGCGGCGCGTTGTGAGGTCTGCGAGCTATGGGTTCATTCCTTTGATGATTGCAGAATTTCAAGCCCGGAATTTAGACTGGGCTGCGGGACGTTTCAAGCGGCATAAGTGACCACCAGCGTGAATTTCCCATGATATTCCCGCGTTTTTGCCGATCTGATGTCGCATATCAGACCGGCAAACCGGATTAGCCAACAAAGGCCTTTTCAATGACGAATTCCTTGGGGTCGGAATTTGCGCCTTCGCGCAGTCCGAAATCCTCGAGGATTTTTTTGATATCCAGGTTGAAAGCCAATGATCCGCAAACCATCGCGCGGTCCGTATCCGGCTGGATGCCGCCCTCAATCCCCAGATCGGCAAATACTGTGCCGTCTTTCAACAGCTCTGTAATGCGGCCCATTTTGGGGCTCTGTTCGCGTGTGGTGGTCGGGTAGTAACGAATCTTGTCCGCAAAACCTTCGCCCATCAGCTCAGCCAGCATTTCGTCCTGGCGAATGTCTTCGATCAGCTGACGACCATATTCCAGCTCGGCCACTTCGCGGCAGGTATGAGTGATGATGATCTCGTCATAATCCTCATAGGTCTGCGGTTCGCGCAGCAGTGAGGCGAAGGGTGCAAAGCCGGTGCCGGTGGCAAAGAACCACAGGCGCTTACCGGGCAGCAGGGCGTCATGGACCAGCGTGCCAACCGGCTTGGGCCGCAGGATGATCTGATCGCCTGGTTTGATGTGCTGAAGTTTCGAAGTCAGCGGGCCGTCCTGTACCTTGATCGAATAGAACTCAAGCTCCTCATCCCAGGACGGCGAGGCGATGGAATAGGCGCGCAGCAGGGGTTTGCCGTTGTCGCCCAGCAGGCCGATCATCACAAACTCGCCCGAGCGGAACCGCAAGGACGCGGGGCGCGACACTTTGAATGAGAACAGGCTGTCAGTCCAATGCTTGACGTCTGTCACAGTCTGGGCGTCCGGCAGAACGGGGGCCTTCACGGCGGTTGCTTCGGTCACGGGTTTCATCTCTGTCATCGTTTCACTGCCGGTGGAGTAAACCGACATCTCCGTTTAATCTTTGATCCAAGTCAGGAAAAGGGGGCTCTTGCCCCTACGTTCCTATTTGAGGCTGCGAAAGGCGATTTTAGCCGCGCAGGCGGGCCTGATAGTTGTTGTCCTGCCAGTTGGCGCGAGCCACCCATTGATCTTCGGGCTGACGATCGGCCAGAGTGTCTTCAATCTCGACCTCATCAAAGCCGCTGCGCCGCGCCATGGCATACTGGTCGGCCAAGACATGGCCTTTGGCGCGCAAGCGACCGGTATAGCCTTTCAGGCGCAGGGTCCGCGCGATGGTAAAACCGCGCCCATCTGCAAAGGACGGGAAATCGACGCGCACCATCTTGGCGCAGCCCAGCCGTTCGGCAAGTTCATCCGGATCCGTGTCCGAGCTGACATCCAGCGCGACCACATCATTGGCCGCGTCTTCCAGCGTGACATAGCCATCAGTCCAATCATCGGGGGCGAACCCCTCATCGGTTACGATAACGTTCATGTGTTCTCTCCGGCGCGCATCATCTTGCCATCGACAAAATGAATGCCGCATTCTTCCTTGTTCTGATCGCGCCACCGTCCGGCGCGGGGGTCTTCGCCCTGTTTGACCGGCGAAGTACAGGGCGCACAGCCGATCGAAGGGTATCCTTTGGCCACCAGCGGGTGCCTGGGCAAGTTGTTCTCTTCCATATAGGCGCGTACATCTTCGGGCGCCCAATGGGCCAGCGGGTTGACCTTGATCCGGCCTGTGCCGTCCTCGACCTCAAAGAAATCAAGCGTGGCGCGGGACCCGGCCTGAAACCGTTTGCGCCCGGTGATCCAGCCATCATATCCCAACAATGCCTGTTGCAGCGGGAAGGTCTTGCGCAGGTTGCAGCACGCATCCATGTCCCGCAGACGCAGCGCGCCATAGGGGTCGTCGCGTTGAACATCCTCGTCATCCGCGCGGATGATCTTGACGTTTAGCAACCCCAACCGCTCGCTCACCTCCTGCTGATACTCCAGCGTTTCGGTGAACAGCATCTGCGTGTCGATGAACAGCACCGGGGTCATCTTGTCGACCACGGCCGCCATATGCAGCAACACCACCGATTCCGCACCGAAACTTGAGACCAGAGCGAGATCATCGATCTCTTCCATTGCTCCGTGCATCACGTCATGCGCGCTGTGGTGGCGGAACCGGGCGTTCAACTCACTGACCCGTTCGGTCAGTTCACGTCTATCCCGGCCCAGTTCAGTCTGGATCAGATCAAGCGGCATTCGCTCGCGCCTCGGGGTAGAGGGCCGCCTTGAACGGAGCCATTCCGACACGGCGATAGGTCTCGAGGAAGGTTTCTTCGGTGCCCTCACGCTGCTCCAGATAGGTTTCGACTATGCGCTCAACGGCCGGAACGATCTCATCATAGGCAAAGCCAGGACCCGTACGATCGCCGATTGCGGCGTTTTCCGTGCCGTCACCACCCAGAGTGATCTGGTAGTTTTCGACGCCTGCACGATCCAGACCAAGAATGCCGATATGGCCGACATGGTGGTGACCACAGGCGTTGATGCAGCCCGAGATCTTGATCTTCAGGTGGCCTATATCATGCTCCAGTTTGAGGTCTTCAAACCGGGTCGCAATTTCCTGAGCAACCGGGATCGAACGCGCCGTTGCCAGCGCGCAATAGTCCATGCCGGGGCAAGCGATGATATCGCTGATCAGGCCGATATTGGCGGTCGCCAGCTCGTATTCCTTCAGCTTTGCGTGGATCGCGGGCAGGTCCGATTTGTGGACATGCGGCAGGATCACGTTCTGCTCATGGCTGATGCGCAGCTCGTCATAGGCGAACTCTTCGGCCAGATCGGCCATCACGCGCATCTGCTCGGCAGTTGCATCACCCGGCGTCGCGCCGTGTTTCTTGATCGAGATTGTCACAATCGCGTGGTCCGCATTCTTGTGCGGCGCAATGTTTGTATCCACCCACGAGCGGAAGATCGGATCATTGGTGTAGGCGCCTTCAAACGACGCAACCGACGCTTCGCGGAAGGTAGGTGCAGCGAAGTGGCCCTTGATCTCTTCCAGCAGGTTCATATCCGCGCCTTTGAACTGCGGGCGGACCTGCAGGAAACGCTCGTTCACCTTGGCGCGGATGGCGTCGATGCCGTGTTCATGCACGGTGATCTTGATGCGCGCCTTGTACTTGTTGTCACGGCGACCGATCTGGTTCCACACGGACACGGTGGCCTCAAGGTAGGCCAGCAGGTCGTCGAAGGCGACGAAGTCAGACAGCTCTTTACCGATCATGGGCGTACGGCCCAGACCGCCACCGACGATGACACGGGCACCCAGAACGCCGTCACGCTCGACCAGTTGCAGACCGATATCATGCGCCTTGATCACGGCGCGGTCATTTTCGGACCCGGTGATGGCGATCTTGAATTTGCGCGGCATGAACTGGAATTCCGGGTGGTCGGTCGACCACTGGCGCAGCAGTTCCGCATAGGGGCGCGGATCGGCGACCTCATCCGCGGCGGCACCGGCGAAATGGTCGGCGGTCACGTTGCGGATGGTGTTGCCGCTGGTCTGGATGGCGTGCATGCCAACCTCGGCCAGCGCGTCCAGCATATCCGGGACGTCCTGCAGCTTGGGCCAGTTGTACTGGATATTCTGACGCGTGGTGAAGTGGCCGTAGCCCTTGTCCCACTTTACAGCCAGCAGGGCCAGTTGGCGCATCTGCGCGCTGTTCAGCGTACCGTAGGGAATGGCGACCCGCAGCATATAGGCGTGCAGCTGCAGATACAGGCCGTTCATCAGCCGCAGCGGCTTGAACTCATCCTCGGTCAGCGAACCGTCAATGCGGCGCTCGACCTGGGCGCGGAACTGTCTGTTGCGTTCTGCCAAAAATGCTGTGTCGAACTCGGAGTAGCGATACATGATTAGCTGTCCTTAAGTGCAGCCCCGAACCTGGGGCCTTTGTAGGGGAGAGAGAGGGCCAGAGATCAGGCCCGGGGCTGCGGGGAAGTTTCCTGTTTGCCGTGGGCATAGTTGGACGGACCAGTCCGGCGGAAGTCTTCCCGAAAATGGGTTGGCTCTGGGCCTTCGTCGCCAGCTATGGCATCCGCCAGATAGGCACCGACAATCTTGCCTGCCTGACGTTCGGCATCCAGAAGGCGGATCTGTGCGTGGGCTTCGTCTGTGATCAGCTCTGCCTCGGATAACTCACGCGACCAGCGGTCGTCCTCGGTCAGATAGATGACGTCACCTTCCAACAGATCGTTGGCGGTTACCACTTTGGGGGTAAAAGCGCGGGCCATCAGGCGTGCTCCTTTTTGAATTCAGTCAGGGCCTTGGCTGCCTGGCGGGGGGCAAGGCCGTAAAAAGTAAGGGTGGGGCCGTCCATGTCCGAGGCGTTCAGATCGGCGGGCATGTGATCCAGCGTCGTGGTCAATATGCGCTGATCGGGACGCGACGCGTTTTCGATCAGCGTCACAGGTGTGGCCCGGTCGGCGCCGTGCATGATCAGGCGGCCCTGAATAAACCGGGCAGACTTTTTGCCCATATAGATCGCCGCCACCGAACCGGGCTGCGCCAGGGCGCTCCAATCGTGATCGGCGAACCCCTTCATGTCGTGCCCGGTCAGGAAACGGATCGAAGAATTGCGCCCGCGGCGCGTCTGGCTTTGCCCGATGCCCGCAACTGCGGCCGAGGCTGCGGTGATGCCGGGGATAATCTGCCACGAGATGCCAGCTGCTTCGACGGCGTCGATTTCTTCGTCCAAACGACCAAATACGGTGGGGTCACCGGATTTCAGGCGTACAACGCGTAGACCCTTCAGGGCGTGCTCTACCAGCAGCGCGTCGATGTCTTCCTGTTTCCACGAGGGGCCAAACCCGGCTTTACCAACATCGACCAGGTCGGCCGTTTGCCCGGCAAGGGCCAGCACCTCGGCGCTGATCAGCCGGTCATGCAGGACAAGATCCGCGCGCTCGAACGCGCGCAGGGCTTTGAGCGTTAGCAATTCGGGATCACCAGGGCCTGCGCCGACAAAGTCGACATGGCCTGCGTCCTGATATGTTTGCGTCACTTGCATGTTTCGGTCCGGGTTGGTTTGACTTGACCCTCAATATAGGAAATATTCCCGGTATTGCGCCATATGCGCGCATAAATAAGAACAAGCGTTTCGCTGTGTTGATCAAGCGATACGAAAGTTTCGAAACGAGGAAGAAATTGGAATGTCAGTGCGGATTGATGACACGGATCGGAAAATTCTGGTTGAGCTGCAGCGCGACGCCAGCCAATCGCTGGACGAAATAGCAGCCCGCGTCGGCAGTTCCAAGACGCCTGTCTGGAATCGCATCCGCAAGCTGAAAGGGGCCGGGGTGATCGGTCAGCAGACGGTATTATTGGATGCCGAGGCGCTTGGTTTTGAGGCGACGTTCTTCGTGCTGATCCGCACCTCTGAACACGAGGCGGATTGGCAGCGAAAGTTCCTCAAAGCCCTGCGGGACCGCCCCGAAGTGCAAGAGGCGCACCGGCTGGCGGGGGATATCGACTATATCCTCAAGGTGCGGGTTAAGAACGCGCGCGCCTATGACGTGTTCTATCAGACTCTGATTTCCGAGGTGCGCGTCCACAATGTGACGGCACTGCTGTCGATGGAAGAGATCAAGTCGACGACCATGCTGCCGCTGAATGCCCTGATCGAGAACTAGCGGTCAGACCTGAACCATCAACCGCTTTAGCCCGTGAAAATGGTAGCTGTTGGAATATTCCGGTTCGGCGCTGAGCGCTAGGTTGGGACAGCGTTCGAACAGTGCCGCCAGCGCTATTCGCATTTCGAGTCGGGCCAACGGTGCTCCGAAGCAGAAATGCAGACCCGCGCCAAAGCTGCTGTTGGTCAGGATGGGGCGGGTTGGATCGAACTTATGAGGTTCGGCCCAGACTTGGGGATCACGGTTCGCGGCTCCAAGCAACAAAGCGACTTCGTCACCGCGTTTAAAACTGTGCCCGAACAGGTCGATCTCTTCATAGGCATAGCGCGTGAACATATGCAGCGGGGGATCAAAGCGCAGGATTTCTTCGACGGAGGCGTCAATCGTTTCAGGCTGAAAGGCAGCGGCTTTTACACCTTGTTGCAATACGGTCCTAAGCCCATTTCCCAGAGAATGAACCGTGGCCTCATGACCGGCATTCAACAGCAGAATGCAAGTTGCAACCAACTCGTCACGCGACAGTTTTTCACCATCTTCTTCAGCGGCGATCAACCGGGTAATCAGGTCATCCCGAGGGTCAGACCGGCGCTTTTCGACGTAAGACGAGAGAAAGTCGGTGAACTCTTTTGCCGAGGCCGCCGCCGCATCTTCGGTCTCGCGTGTGCGGCTGGCCTGATACATCGCCACCATGTCATGGGACCAGCGCAAAAGCTCGGGCGACATCTCTTCGGGAACGCCTAGAAGGCGGCAGATCGTAACGACCGGAACTTGCGTGCAATAGGTGTCCAGCAGATCGAACGGCGCATCCGGAAAGGCGTCGATCAGCTTGTGGCTGAGGTCTTGGATCGTTGGTTCCAGTGCCGCAATGGCACGTGACGTAAAGGCGCGCATGACCAGGCGTCGAAGCCGGGTGTGGCGCGGCGGCTCTGCTTCTAACAACGAATGAGATTCGACCATCAGCCAGGGGGCTAGATGCGCAGGACCTGGACGTTGCATTTCCGCCGGTACTTCGCGACCGAAACGACGGTCCTTCAGCAAGGCCTGAACCGCCCGGTGGGATACAGCAGCGTGCATCCGGTAGTCGGCCCAATACACAAGGTCGCCATGCGCGCGGGCCGCATCATAAATCGGATAAGGGTTCTGGACAAAATTCGGGTCAACAGGGGATTGATGCAAAGTCTTCATGGCGGGCACACTTGCCATGAGGCGCGTTGAATGCAAGACCCAATGTCATGCAAAGGGTATGGTTAATTTCGACATTTCTGATTGCTGTTGGGCTGCTCTCTGTTGGAGTGTGGTCATACGGCTTTCGTCAGGCTTTGTCGCCGCTGAGCGATAAGGCTGAGGCCGATCTGGAATTGGCCGCCGACCGCCTTAGCACACAAATGCAGGTCTATCAGGAACTGGCTGTCTTGATGGCCAGCCACCCGGCTGTTCGAACGCTTTTCACGCCGAGTGATCGCGCCATCGCGCAGGCTGTGTTGCTGGACGTGGCAGACAAAACTGCCGCCGTTAACATTGTCTATCTGGACCGTCTGGGCAGGGTACTTGCAGCCGCCCACCCGGTGCCTGAATTGACGATGGCAGACCATCCCGCATTCAGGCGCGCCATGCAGGGTGCTATGGGCAGTGCCCACGGGGTCGAGTCCACAAGCGGCGATCGAACCTATTCCTATGCAGCTCCTGCCTTTGGTCCCACCGGTATAGTCGAAGGCGCATTGATGGTTATAGCTGATGTGCAGGATGTCGAACAGACTTGGCGGGGCAGTACCGAGGCCATTTTCTTTATTGATGGGGAAGGTGTGGTGTTCATCTCGAACCGTTCCGACCTGTTGTTCTGGCGTCGGGCCGAAGGTCAACCGGGGCTGGTGCCGCCCGAGGGGCAGACGGTTGATTTCTCGTCGAATCTGATCGGACGACACGAGCTTTGGACCTTGAATTGGGGCCGGTATCTGCCACGGCGTGCGTTACACCTTACGCTCGATTTACCGGTGATAGACATGACAGCAGAGGTGCTGGTGGATGTGGCCCCGGCGCGCCGTCTGGCGAATTTGCAAGCAGCGGCGGTCGCTGCGATCTGTCTGGCCTTCGGGGCGCTTTTGTTCATGGCAACCGAACGCCGGCGTGCGCTTGCTGAGGCCAATGCGGTGCTGGAAAGCCGTGTGACGCGCAGAACCCATGCGCTGACCGCCGCGAATACCGCCCTGCGGCGCGAGGTTCATGAGCGGGAAGAGGCCGAGGTCGCTCTGAAGCATGCGCAGGAAGAGCTTATACAGGCCGGGAAGTTGAGTGCGCTCGGGCAGATGTCGGCGGGCATCAGCCATGAGTTGAACCAGCCGCTGATGGCCATTCGCCAATTCGCCGAGAATGGAACGGCTTTTCTGACCAGAGGTGACGAGTCAAAAGCCGCCGAGAACCTCACCAGAATTTCCGATTTGGCCGCGCGAATGGCGCGAATTATCAAGAACCTCAGGGCTTTTGCCCGCAATGAAAACGAGCCCATGGGCAGAGTTGATCTGGTTCAGGTAATAGAAACGGCGTTGGAATTGACCGAGGCCCGGCTGAATTCGGAAAACGTTCGTATGGAATGGCAGGCTCCAGATGTCCCTATCTATGCTTGGGGTGGCGAAGTGAGATTGGTGCAGGTGTTCGTAAATCTGATTAACAACGCCGCCGATGCCATGAGTGAGCAACAACAACGCATGATCAAGATCGCGATAAACAGTGACAAGACCCTGACGGTCACGGTCAGCGACACAGGTCCGGGGATCGAGAACTCGGAGAAGCTGTTCGAACCGTTCTATACCACCAAAGCTGTCGGTTCGTCTGAGGGTATGGGGCTGGGGCTGTCGATCTCTTATGGTCTGGTTCAAAGCTTTGGTGGTAATATTCGGGGCACCAACGCTCCGACAGGTGCGGTATTCACTGTGGAACTGGAGCATTTCAGCGAAGTAGGGGCAGCATGACCCGCAAAGTGCTTTTGGTCGATGACGACTCGGCAGTGCGCGAAGCGCTGGCCCAGACGCTGGAGCTTGCCGATTATGAACCCGTAACAGCCGGGTCCTTCGTGGCGGCGAAGGATCATATCCGGGCGGATTTCGCGGGAGTGATCGTGTCGGATATCCGGATGCCTGGTCGGGACGGGTTTCACCTGTTGACCTACACCCGCGATATGGATGCTGATCTGCCTGTCATCCTGTTGACTGGAGAAGGCGACATACCAATGGCAGTGCAGGCCATGGGGCAGGGTGCATTCGACTTTTTGGAAAAGCCCTGCGCCGCGGCAGATCTGCTAAAGGTGTTGGGCAAGGCATCCGAAGCGCGAGAACATGTCCTGCAACAACGCGCAATGAAAAGCGAACTCGAACGCGGCGATCCAGCGGCACGCCTGCTGTTCGGTCTCTCATCAAAGGCCGAAGAACTGAGGGAAAGGGTTCGTACAGTAGCCCAGACAGGGGCCGAAGTTTTGGTCACCGGACCGGCTGGCAGCGGAGTGTCCAAAGTTGCCGAGGTCGTTCACCTAATGTCGCCGCAAAGTCAGGGCCCATTTGTCAAACGTCCATCCGCCGGTTTGTCGACCAGCGATCTGGTTCATGTCTGCGAAGATGCAGCCGGTGGTTCCCTTTTTCTGGACGAAATCTCGGCCATGCCCGAGGCCACGCAATATGCAGCACTGGAGATGGTTGAACAGGGTGTAGGCGCCCGAATTCTGGCGGGCACGACCACTGACCTAGCCGAATTGTCTTCGGATGGACGGTTCCTTGCAGATTTGTTCTATCGTTTAGATGTGATGCGCGTTCGCATACCGTCGCTTGCCGAGCGCCCCGAGGATATACCTGTAATCTTCCGCCACTATGTAGCACAGGCAGCCGAACAGGCCGGGATAAAGGAACCGGAAATCACGTCGGACCATCTGGCATCGCTGATGACCAGAGACTGGCCGGGCAATGCACGGTCGCTGATGTCAGCCGCAATGAGGTTTGTGCTGGGAATGCCCGAGGATGTCTCGCAGGCCGCAGAACTGGGGTTGAGCGAGCAGATGGCACGGGTCGAAAGATCTCTGCTGATTGCTGCCCTTGGCCGGCATAACGGCAAAGCATCAGAAGCCGCAAAGGCGCTAAAGCTGCCTCGCAAGACCTTTTACGACAAACTGGCGCGATATCACATTCGTCCGGAAGACTACCGTAGGTGAAAGCTCCTGCCAGCTTTTCCCGCATTGTCATGCGGTTAAGCTGTTGGGTGTAGCAGTCCGCTGACGCGGACCGTGGGAAGAGCCAAAACCTGGTAAACGATTCGCGTTCGGCGAATCGCTATTTGTGCGGATATCCACACAATGGCGCATATATATGTGCGGATTCTCGCACGGCTTCCCGAATGGCTCAAATGGATACCAGACAGAAAGTTCGTAACACTCAGTAAATAAATGATAAAATACTACCCGGTAGTGAAGCCCACAATAAGTTGAGGGCTTGACCCCGATTCGGTTCACTCGCCGCCATGGGACGGCTTCTGCGCGTCCGGAGACGTAGTGAAGTATCTGGGAGAACTCGACTGATGAAATTTTTGACAACGGCAGCGACGGCCGTCGCTCTAACCGTAACAGCAACCGCAGGCATGGCCGCTTGTGAAGACGGCGAAATCGTCGTGAAATTCGCGCATGTGACCAATACCGATAAACATCCCAAGGGTATTGCAGCCTCGTTGCTGGAACAGCGCGTTAATGATGAGATGAACGGCGTGATGTGCATGGAGGTCTACCCGAACTCCACGCTTTATAACGACGATAAAGTCCTTGAGGCGATGTTGCAGGGCGATGTGCAACTGGCGGCCCCGTCATTGTCCAAGTTCGAGAAGTTCACCAAGCAATTCCGCCTGTTCGACCTGCCGTTCATGTTCAAGAACATTGACGCGGTAGACGCATTTCAGGCTTCGGCTGACGGTCAGGCGATGAAAGACAGCATGCAGCGCCGTGGCCTGCAGGGGCTGGCATTCTGGCACAATGGCATGAAACAGATGTCGGCCAACAAACCGCTGGTCGATCCGTCGGATGCCGATGGCCTGAAATTCCGCGTCCAATCCTCTGACGTGCTGGTCGCGCAGATGGAGGCGATTGGCGGAAGCCCGCAGAAAATGGCTTTCTCAGAGGTTTATGGCGCGTTGCAGCAAGGTGTCGTCGACGGACAGGAAAACACTTGGTCCAACATCTACGGCAAGAAGTTCTTTGAGGTTCAGGACGGTATCACTGAAACCAACCACGGTGTCATCGACTATCTGGTCGTGACATCGGTTGACTGGCTGGACAGCCTGGATCCTGCGGTGCGGGAACAGTTCCTGACCATTCTGGGCGAAGTGACAGAACAGCGGAACAAAGAATCCTTCTCGGTGAACGAGGAAGCTAAGGTCTCGATCACAAATGCGGGCGGTATCATCCGTGAACTTAACCCTGAACAGCGTCAGGCCTGGATCGACGCCATGAAACCTGTCTGGGAACAGTTCGCCGGTGACGTGGGTCAAGAAAAGATCGACGCCGCACAGGCTATCAACGCCGGGTTCTGATCCTGGTATACGCCGCGCGTCCGGGGACTGGGGAGTATTCGACGCGCAGGCAGGGTGGGCCGATTTGGCCCGCCCAAACAGCACTTATCTCAAAAAAATGTGGGGACAGATAGATGTCTGGTGCGCAATCCGGCCAAGGCGGGCTGGTCGACCATATCGAAGAAACCTTGATCGCATCGTTGCTGGGCCTGATGACGGCTGTGACATTTGCCAATGTGATCGCAAGGTATTTCTTTAATTCCAATATCCTATGGGCACTGGAGCTGACGGTTTTCGCCTTCGGCTGGTTGGTGCTGCTTGGGGCGTCTTATGCCGTCAAGAAACACGCTCATCTGGGAGTGGACGCCATCCTGAACATGCTCAGCCCGGCGCCTCGACGGATTTTGGCTCTGATCGCTGTAGCCTGCTGTCTGGTGTTTTCTCTGCTGATGCTAAAAGGCGCATATGACTATTGGGCCGTGTTCGCGGATCTGCCGCCCACATCGGGGCGATGGTTCCCTACCGGGTTCAACTTCGATGCGCGCAGTCAGAGCTTTTATGAGGTCGACGACATTCCGATGGTTGCCCCGCTGCGGTTTCTGGAGGATCTGATCAACTATGGCGAGGGCTATGAAAAACTGCCCAAGGTGGTGCCGTATCTGGTTCTGCCCGTGTCGATGCTGCTTTTGGTGATCCGCTTTGCGCAGGTTGCGGTACAGATTTGGCGCGGCGAAGCCGATCGGATGGTCGCTAGCCACGAAGTCGAGGACGAGATTGAAGAAGTCCGCGCTCAGCAAGGAGAGCACAACTGATGGATGTCATTCTTCTGTTCTCGATGGTCGTAGGCTTACTGTTGATCGGTGTACCGATTGCGGTGGCTCTGGGGCTCAGTTCGACCCTGTTTCTGCTGATCTATTCCGACAGTTCGCTCGCTTCGGTCGCAGGTACCTTGTTTGAGGCTTTCGAAGGGCATTTTACCCTGCTGGCGATCCCTTTCTTCATTCTGGCCTCGTCCTTCATGACCACGGGCGGCGTGGCTCGGCGCATCATCCGTTTCTCGATTGCCTGCGTGGGGCACTTGCCCGGAGGTCTGGCGATTGCGGGCGTGTTCGCCTGTATGCTGTTTGCGGCCCTGTCGGGGTCGTCTCCGGCTACGGTAGTGGCCATTGGTTCGATTGTGATCGCTGGTATGCGGCAGGTTGGCTATTCCAAGGAATTCGCCGCCGGCGTTATCTGTAACGCAGGAACGCTGGGTATTCTGATTCCGCCGTCGATCGTGATGGTGGTCTATGCCGCCGCTGTCGAAGTTTCTGTCGGGCGCATGTTCCTCGCCGGTGTGATCCCCGGTCTGTTGGCTGGGCTGATGCTGATGATTACCATCTATGTGATGGCCAAGGTCAAGAACCTACCCAAGGGTGAATGGAAAGGCTGGGGCGAAATCCTTGTCTCGGCACGCGAAGCAGGTTGGGGTCTGTTCCTGATCGTGATCATTCTGGGTGGCATCTATGGGGGTATCTTTACCCCGACCGAGGCCGCTGCGGTGGCCGCAGTCTATGCATTTTTGATTGCCAGCTTCGTCTACAAGGACATGGGCCCCCTCAGCACCGAGGGTGAGGAAAAGAATATCTCTTTGCTCAGAAAGCCTTATGCGCTGATCACGGCGATTTTTCACCCCGACACCAAGCAGACGTTGTTCGAAGCTGGGAAACTGACCGTTACCCTGCTGTTCGTTATCGCCAACGCCTTGATCCTTAAACATGTTCTGACCGACGAACAAGTGCCGCAGCACATAGCAACTGCCATGCTGTCGGCAGGTCTGGGACCGGTGACTTTCCTGATCGTGGTTAATGTGATCTTGCTGATCGGCGGCCAGTTCATGGAGCCTTCGGGCCTGCTGGTTATCGTAGCACCACTGGTGTTCCCGATTGCAATCGAGCTGGGCATCGACCCGATTCACCTGGGCATCATCATGGTGGTAAATATGGAGATCGGGATGATCACCCCGCCGGTCGGCTTGAACCTGTTCGTGACCTCGGGTGTTGCGGGCATGCCGATGATGGGCGTTGTCCGGGCGGCCCTGCCATTCCTGGCGGTCCTGTTCGTCTTCCTGATCATGGTGACCTATATCCCGTGGATATCCACCTTCCTGCCCAACACCTTCATGGGGCCGGAGATCATAACAAACTAGCGGGTCCAACCGCTGAGAAAAAGACCGGGCAGGGGATCTCTGCCCGGTCTCTGCGTCTTGAACGGGGCGCCAAGGGGATTATCTAAAGGGCAGAGGACGACCTCTCCATCACGGGACAGTATCCGGGACGACCCGGACTGATCAGAGGTCTCTTCTATGCCCTGGATTATCCTGTTGTTTGCCGGCCTGCTTGAAATTGTCTGGGCCGTGGCGATGAAACAATCTGCCGGGTTCACCCGGTTCTGGCCGACCGCCCTGATGGCGGTTTCGATGCTGGGTTCGTTCACCTTGCTGGCGCTGGCCATGCGGACGCTGCCTTTGGGAACAGCCTATGTCATCTGGACGGGAATAGGAGCGGTTGGCGCGTTTACCTTTGGTATTCTTTTTCTGGGCGAAGCCCTGACCGCCACGCGGATCTGCGCGGCAGTCTTGATCATAGCCGGGATGGTGACGATGAAAATGGCCTGATCAGGCCTTTTCCAGAGCCTGAATGATGCCCGAAAAATCGTCAGCCTTCAGGCTCGCCCCGCCCACCAATGCGCCATCCACGTTCGATACGGCGAAAATCTCGGCGGCGTTTGATGGCTTGACCGAGCCGCCATAAAGCAGCCGGACCGAACGTCCAACGCCTTCGCCAAAGCGCCGTTCCAGCCGCGCGCGGATAAAGTCATGCACCTGACCGATTTCATCCAGAGTGGGCACTTTGCCCGTGCCAATGGCCCAGATCGGTTCGTAGGCGACTATTAGGTTTTCGCCCGTTGCCTGATCCGGGATCGAGCCGGACATCTGACCGCCGATTATATCCAGGGTATTGGCGGCCTCGCGCTGTTCCAGGCTTTCACCGACACAGATGATTGCCTTTAGCCCACCATTCATAGCGGCAATAGACTTAGCACGAACATCTTCATTCTGTTCACCATGATCTTCGCGGCGTTCAGAATGGCCAAGAATGACGGCTGACGCTCCGGCGTCGGCCAGCATCTGGGCGCTAATGTCACCTGTATGCGCGCCCGAGTTTGCCGCGTGGCAATCCTGACCGCCTATCTGGATGTTTCCGCCCGGGACCTTCTCTTTGGCCCGATGGATCAAGGTGGCAGGTGGGCAGATCAGAATATCAACTGCCGGGGCAGCATGCATGTGAGAAAGGGCCTGAAGCTCGCTCAAGTCGGCAGCATTACCATTCATCTTCCAGTTTCCAGCCGCCAGTTTACGCCGCATATCGCGTCCCCTTGAAATAAATCGGTTTTCTGGTGACCGGATATCATTGCCAGTCAGGTCTGACAATTCCGGTTGCAGAGCCCGTTGCAAAACGGCAGTTTCCGCCGCGATGAGGAATGAGCAATATGATCGAACATCTTGATCTTAAAAAACTGGATCAGCGCGACACGGTGGAATTGGCCAAATTGACCCGCGCCGTCGGTGAAGTTGGGTTTCTGACCGTCTCCAATACTGGTATCTCCGCCAGTCGGGTGGAACGGGTCATCTCGGCATATCACGCATTCTTCCGGCTGCCAGAGGCCGAGAAACGGCGTGTTGATATGGCTGTGACCGGGTCCAACCGCGGGTGGGGCGCCTCGCGCTCGGAACAGGTAGATCCAGCTGCAAATCCTGACTTCAAAGAGGTGTTCGATTGCGGATACGAGCTAGCTGAGACCAATAGGTACTTTGGCAAGAACCTCTCGGTTTATGCCCCGAACCAATGGCCGGAGATTGTGCCCGAGTTTCGATCAATCATCGAGGCCTATTATGGTGACGCTTGTTCGGTTGCCATGCGGGTGTTGCGCGCCATTTCGGTGGCATTGGGCAAGGATGCCAACAGCTTTGACACTGCCTTCGACACGCCCATGGCCCTGTTGCGCGGCAATTATTACCCGCAAAGGCCAGTCTGGGCAGGCGAAAAGGATTTCGGTATCGGAGCGCACACTGATTATGGCTGTCTGACCCTGCTGGCCACCGATGGTCGAGCCGGGTTAGAGGTACAGATGCCGGACCAGAGTTGGGCTCAGGTCCAAGCGCAGCCCGGAACATTCATTATCAATTTTGGGGAGATGCTGGAGTTCTGGACGGCAGGGGCGGTCAAGGCAACTCTGCACCGTGTGATCGGTGGATCTGCTGAAAGGCTGTCGGTTCCTTTGTTCTTCAACCCGTCTTATGACACCAATGTTGCCCCGCCACATTCAGAGAATGTCATCCAGGCAGGAGAGCACTTGACGCGTCGGTTCAACGAGACCTATGTGCACTTGCAGGCAGCGTCTTAAGGCTGAGTTGCAATGCTTTCGTCGAACTTGATGGATTCTCCGCAACCGCAGGCATCTACAACATTCGGGTTGCGGAACTTGAAACCGGATTCAAGTAACGAGACCTCATAGTCGATCTCTGTTCCAAACAGGAACATCTGTGCCATCGGGGCGATCATGATCCGCGCGCCGTCCTGCTCGACCACTTCATCATTGGTGTCAGGCTGGTCGACATAGTCCATGGTGTATTCCATCCCGGCACAGCCGCCTTTCTTGACGCCAATACGCAAACCAGCATGACCGCCCGAAGTCATCAGGCGGGCAATCTGCTCTGCAGCCTTTGGTGTCATTGTTACGGCCTGTTTGCCGGGGATGCCGAACATCATGATCTCCGTCGTTGTTCGTAGTTGCTAATGTAGTGCCCCGAGGCATCAGGCTCAAGACATAGCAGGTTTTCTTACCTAAGTTTTCCTGTCGGAATAGTTTTTCTACCCCAGCGGGTAAGCAAAGCTTGCTTTGCAAATTACACTCGTCATAGCCTGACCCATGATCCACTTTTGGAAAATATTTGAGGCTGAATAGCATGAAAAGACTTTGGTTTAGAAAAAAAGATATTCTTACAATTCCTTCTCTGATGCTGTCTGTGTTTTTGGCTCAGACGGCGATCGCAGAAGAAAAGCAACATCCGGTAAACTGTGCAACGGCAGAAGGTGATTTGCGCGCGATTGCAACCGAACGAAAACATGCGGAGGAAGAGCAGGCCAAAAGTGTAATTGCCATTACACCTGCTGGGGCGCTTCTAGGCCTTGTGACTGGAACCGAAAAGAAAAGACTAACTATGTTATCAGGAGATTACATACAGAAGCTTAACCAGAGGTCGGACGAAATCAAATCGACCTGCGGAATTCAATAACAGCAGGCCTTCGCACTTGGTCTTACATAAATCCAAGTTCCAGGCGCGCTTCGTCTGACATCATTTCCATGCCCCAGGGGGGCTCCCAGGTCAGTTCCACGTCAACTTCTTTTACGCCGGCCACGGGTTCGATTGCCTCGACGATCCACCCAGGCATTTCGCCGGCAACCGGGCAGCCGGGCGCGGTCAGTGTCATGATGACCTTGACCGCGTTTTCCTGGGTGATGTCGATCGTATAGATCAGACCCAGATCATAGATGTTTACAGGGATTTCGGGGTCATAAACCGTTCGGCAGGCGTCGACCACCGGCTCATAAAGAGGGTGTTCAATCGTTGAAGGGGCAATAAGAGGTGTGCCTTCAAACTGTTCGCTCGGGTGAGTCATTCGTGCCTCGGGTTTGTTACCTGACGAATTATATAGGGAAAGCCTCGGGCAGCGTCCAGAGGCACAATGACACCCCCTTAAGGGGTGCCATAAGATTTAGTCGTTTATGTCATGTCTAAACTTCTTCACCTGGCCATGGGGCAGAGCAAAGACGCGGCGCAGGATCAGCCAGGCAATCAGCGACAGAGTCGCAAAGATCATAAGCAGGATCGGCAGCGACGGTACTATACCAGGGATTGCCAGCAGAATACCCGTCAGCCCGGCCCCGATGGCGAAACCCAGAAAGATGAACCCAGGTAGGACTATTTCGAGGATGCCCAAAGCCAACGCGCCAGCCAGCCATAGCCACCATGTTAACCAAAAGGGATCAGCCATTATGTACGTCCTTTCAACATGTTGAAGGCGTTTCCGAAAGCTTCAAGCGCATTGGCAGGCACAACGATAGTCTGCGAGCCATTGCCGGTGCCCAGCGTGTTCAATGCCTCAACCTGTTTCAATGCAACCTGGTACTGAGCCGCCTCGATACCGTTTTCCTTTATCGCCTGGGCAACAACACTGGTTGCATAGGCTTCGGCTTCGGCTTGAATGCGGCGCGCTTTGGCCGTTTGTTCGGCTGCATAGAGTTCGGCGTCGGCCTGAAGCTCAACAGAGCGTTTCTTGCCCTCGGCCTCGGTTACCTGCGCGCGGCGCGCGCGTTCAGCATTCAACTGTTGCAGCATCGCGTCACGGGTCGCCTGATCGAGGTTAACGTCCAAAATCTCGGCGCGCGTCACTTCGATCCCCCAGTCATCCACTGCGGTTTCGACGCTTCCTTGAATCTGAGTGATCAGTTGAGCACGGTTCGACTGAACTTCGTCCAGGTCCATCTTGCCGATTTCCGCCCGGACGATACCGGCAACGGTCGTCGCGATAGCACCATCTACATCGCGGATGCGGTAGACTGTCTTTTCCGGCTCTAGGATGCGGTAAAAGACCGAAGTGTCGATTTGGACCAGAACGTTATCTTTGGTGATTGCATCCTGCGTTGCATTGGGAAGCTGGCGTTCCAGAATGGATATCTTGTGCCGCGCAACATCCAGTAAAGGAACGATAAAGTTGATCCCAGGGCCAAGCACCGAATGCAAGCGCCCGAACCGTTCGACCACATATTTTTCTGATTGCGGCACGATTTTAATGCCTTTTAGCGTGATGATGACGATCAATGCCGCCGCGAGCAGGTAAATTATGTTCGAAGAAAGCAATCCAATGATTTGGTCTTCGGTCATATCTGTCCTCTTTTATTGTGTACGATAGTATACATTTGGGGGTTGAATCGCCCTTTTTCAACTCTGGTATGGAGGGATTGTGCTTGGATTCAAAACGCTGATCCATGGATTTTGGTTAGTTTTTGCTATTGTGACCGCTTTGCATCCCCTCGCGTTTGCGCTATCGGGCTGGGATGAAACTGATTATTGATACAGACCCCGGCATCGACGATGCGATGGCCATTGCATATGCCGCTGCAGCCCCCGAGATTGACTTGATCGGCCTGACGACCGTTTTTGGCAACACCCACGTTCATCAATCCAGCCGCAATGCACGGTTTTTGGTGGATAAACTTGGGTTGGACATTCCCGTCGCCCAAGGCGCTGCCTACCCACAGGGAACAGGGCACCACGCACCGTCCGAACATGTTCACGGTCCCGAAGGTTTTGGGGATATTACCGATATCCCGGAAATCGGGGCGAACCATGATTTGAATGCCACGGAATTCCTGGTGAAAATGGCGCGCCGCCACAAGGGAGAGCTGACGGTTTGTGCAATCGGCCCCTTGACTAATATTGCTGCGGCGATGCGTTTGGATCCTGAGTTTTCGCAGAACATCAAACAGTTGGTGATCATGGGTGGGGCGGTTTTCTGCCCAGGAAACATCACGGAACATGCCGAAGCAAACATCTATCACGATGCCCTTGCCGCAAATGAAGTGTTTGCAGCACCGCCGGCGACCGTTGTGGTTGGTTTGGATGTCACCTTGAAAACGCTGTACAAAAGTGCGGATTTTGACGGTCTGGCCCAACGCTCGCCCGATATGGGGGCTTTCCTGCGCGACATCTCGGTATTTTACCTGAAATTCTACAAGGATATCGGCGGGTTGGAGGGCTGCGGCCTGCATGACTCGACTGCTGTGATCGCCTGCACCCATGGCACGATGTTCGAGATGGTCGAAACCGGGGTTGAGGTAATTGTGGGTGGTACGGAATCCGGTGCTACGCGTCCGGACTCGACGCGACCGGCTGTGCTGGTATGCCGGGATGTTGACGGGGCAGGGGTTGTTGATCTGTTTACCCGGCAGGTTGCCTCTTTACCCTGACAACTTGCAATGGCTGAACAGATCGGGCAAATCCTGCCCGGTTCAGCGACCCGAGGATGCCCAATGACAGACCGTTTCTCATTTGACCTGAAGGCCACCGACGGCAAGGCCCGCGCCGGGGTGATCCACACGCCGCGCGGTGAGGTGCGTACTCCGGCGTTCATGCCAGTGGGGACTGCTGCGACGGTCAAAGCGATGATGCCGGAGAGTGTGCGTGCAACCGGTGCCGATATCTTGTTGGGAAACACCTATCACCTGATGCTGCGCCCAACGGCTGAACGCATCGACCGTTTGGGCGGGTTGCACAAGTTCATGAACTGGGATCGCCCGATCCTAACGGATTCCGGTGGATTTCAGGTCATGTCCCTGGCTGGTCTGCGCAAACTGACCGAAAAGGGCGTGACCTTCAAATCTCACGTGGATGGGTCCAAGCACGAGCTGACCCCGGAACGCTCGATGGAGATACAGCGCCTGTTGGGGTCGGACATCGTGATGTGTTTTGACGAATGTCCGGCCCTACCCGCAGATCGGGATCGAATTGCTGAATCAATGCGCTTGTCGATGCGATGGGCCGATCGATCGCGACAGGCTTTCGGCGACCGTCCTAGACATGCGTTGTTTGGGATCATGCAAGGCGGGCTGGAACAGGATTTACGCGAAGAAAGCGCCGAGGCGCTGAAAGCGATCGGATTTGAGGGTTACGCGGTTGGCGGTCTGGCCGTGGGCGAAGGTCAGGAGGCAATGTTTGGTTGCCTCGACTACGCTCCTGACTTTCTGCCAGCCGACAGACCGCGCTATTTGATGGGCGTTGGAAAGCCTGACGACATTGTCGGAGCTGTCGCCCGCGGGATCGACATGATGGATTGTGTCTTACCCTCACGGTCCGGTCGCACAGGACAGGTGTTCACTCGTTACGGCGTGGTCAACATAAAGAATGCCCGCCACGCAGATGACCCGCGCCCGCTGGATGAGGCCTGCTCATGCCCGGCTTGTTCGAACTACTCTCGCGCCTATCTACACCACGTGTTCCGCTCGAACGAGATGATTTCGGGCATGCTGCTGACCTGGCATAATCTGCACTATTTTCAGGAAATCATGCAGGGTATGCGCGATGCCATTGCTGCTGGCACATTCGATGTCTGGCAGGCGACCTTCCATGCGCAGCGCGCGCAAGGGGATATTGAACAGATTTAGGTTCAGCGCCTTTTCAGTCGACCTAACAAGACACCAGATTGAGGGCGCTTTACCTGCGTTTACCGAACAGCCAGCGCTTCTTTTGTGGTTTTGCATCAAGGTCGTAGCCAAACCCTTCGAAAAAGCTACGAACTTCTGGTGTCAACATCCCACGGCCACTTGCATATTGAGGCAGGTCGAAGCCACCGCCATAGTTCAGCTCGACAACGACCGGACCAGACTCGGTTATAGCGATGTCGGTCGACTGATATCGAATTGGCTGAAAGGTTCTTGCAGCACGGTCATTTATTTCGATCAATTCGTCCCAAAAAGGCAGTTTCAAGCCCATTAAACCGGGGTTGTCAGGATGGTCATCCAGGAATTCTGTTTCCATCTTGGCGCGGCGCGCGACGGTTTCGATAACACCGGTTTCGATATTGATCGAACAAGCAAGGTTCCCCGGTCTCCAGAAGGCGTCCGCAATATTGGGGCCCTGCGGAAGTTTAATAACGGCAACTGGGCAAAAGACGTCGTTTTCTCTTACCAGAGTAACCATTCGCACCGTTGCAAGGGCTGAAGCGTAGTCTTGGATTGCAGAGTGATTTTTGAGCAAAGGTTGCACGACATATGAATTCTGCCCAACGAACTCGTCTAGGAATGCCTCATAGGTGATCGGCGGTTGGCCTGCACAAGTGATAGTGGATTGATCCGCATCCTCGATCAAAAAGGCCCCAAAGCTTACCATCCCCTCGACGATCTTTCCAAAAAGCCCACCTTCCAGATGGTTGCAAACGAGATCGCGCAACGCCTCTGGAGTGTTGATCTTCGTAACCCCGGGGTAGTGTCGGTTCGAACGGTCGATGACGCCAACGGTTTCCGGGACAGGTACACCCGCTGTTTCAAGCAAAGTAGAAGCCAGTATCTTGTCTTCTGCGGCACTGTTCCAACCATGGTGGTTACACTTGTGGGCGATGGGCCAATGGAGATCATTGGAGATGTATGCCGCGCGTTCGGCGTCGGTAAAGCGGTCTTCGTGATGAAGGCCATTGCGCACATACTCAACCATATTCAAACGGCTGGGAGGCTTTGCCATTTGATTGAAGCTCCGTTGGACTTGTAAAACAGAGCGCCCAGAGCTTTTGGCGGCATGCGCTAAAAGCGTCGCATGATCGGAGTCGCGGGCAGATAGGTACCGTTGATGGTCGGATTCCGCAGCATTGATATTTTTTGGATTTGTCATCTCTACGACTCACAGTAATCGATCAGAAGTTGGGGTATGCAATCATATTGTTTGCAATGATGGCAGGCTTTGGGCAGCTGCCTGTTAGATAGTGTTGTACTTTTGCTGTTGGTTTCTGAATTTCCAGGCAGGCAATCGCCGAAGAAACCAAGCGGGGTCAAATTGAGAATTTGACAAGACCGATCATGTTATCGTCTTGCGGAGGCGCAACCTTCCGGTCATTGTTAGGTCCACTACAGGTAAGGTTGAAATAGGACGCTTGGCGCACCACCTTTACCTTCCAGACAGGAGACGGCCGGGGGTTGCCTAGATGAGGGACCAGTGCCGTCTTGCCAAAGATAAGGATTGAGCATGCAAGAGCCCCTGAATTCCTCATACCCAGTACTTCCGCTACGCGACATTGTGGTTTTTCCTCATATGATCGTGCCTTTGTTCGTGGGTCGGGAAAGGTCTGTCCGCGCACTTGAGGAAGTGATGCAGGACGATAAGCAAATTCTGCTGTCTAGCCAGATTGATCCAGGTGATGACGATCCGGAAATCGACGGAATCTATCGCTCGGGCGTGCTGGCAAATGTGCTGCAGCTGCTGAAGCTTCCAGATGGAACCGTGAAAGTTCTGGTCGAGGGGCAAGCGCGCGTACAGATTACAGAATACCTTGATAACGAAGAGTTTTTTGAGGCTCGTGCAGAATATCTGACCGAGATTCCGGGTGATGTGACCACTACACAAGCGTTGCTTCGCACCGTTGCCGACGAGTTCGAGCGCTATGCCAAAGTCCGCAAGAACATTCCCGAAGAAGCACTGACCGCTGTTGGCGAAACCGCCGAACCCGCCAAGTTGGCCGACCTTGTGTCGGGACATCTAGGTATCGAGGTCGAGCAAAAGCAGGAACTGCTGGAAACACTGTCGGTCAGCGAGCGGCTGGAAAAGGTCTATGGCCTGATGCAGGGCGAGATGTCGGTTCTGCAGGTCGAGAAAAAGATCAAGACCCGTGTCAAAACCCAGATGGAGAAGACGCAGCGCGAGTATTACCTGAATGAGCAGATGAAGGCCATTCAGAAGGAACTTGGCGATGGTGAGGACGGCTCGAACGAAGTGGCCGAGCTGGAAGAGAAAATCGCCGAGACCAAACTGTCGAAAGAGGCGCGTGAAAAGGCCGAAGGTGAGCTGAAGAAGCTGCGCAACATGAGCCCGATGTCGGCTGAGGCCACGGTCGTACGCAATTACCTCGACTGGATTTTGGCCCTGCCTTGGGGCACCAAGTCCCGCGTTAAAAAGGATCTGGGCCGGGCGCAGGAAATTCTGGATGACGATCACTATGGGCTTGAGAAGGTCAAGGAACGGATCGTCGAATATCTGGCGGTTCAACAGCGTTCGAAAAAGCTGAAAGGCCCGATCCTGTGTCTTGTTGGCCCTCCGGGTGTTGGCAAAACGTCGCTGGGTAAATCTGTTGCCAAAGCCACTGGGCGCGAGTTCATTCGCATCTCGCTGGGTGGTGTGCGTGACGAGTCCGAGATTCGGGGCCACCGTCGGACCTATATCGGTTCGATGCCCGGCAAGATCATCCAGGCGCTGAAAAAGGCGAAAACCACGAACCCGCTGATCTTGTTGGATGAAATCGACAAGATGGGGCAGGATTTCCGTGGCGATCCGGCCTCGGCCATGCTGGAAGTGTTGGACCCGGAACAGAACAGCACGTTCATGGATCACTACCTTGAGGTTGAATATGACCTATCCAACGTGATGTTCCTGACTACTTCCAACAGCTATAACATGCCCGGGCCTTTGCTCGACCGGATGGAGATCATTCCTCTGGCGGGCTACACCGAAGATGAAAAGAGCGAGATCGCCAAGCAGCACCTGATCAGTAAGCAGATCAAGAACCACGGTCTGAAAGCCAATGAGTTCGAACTATCCGATGAGGCGCTGCAATCGATTATCCGCACCTACACCCGAGAAGCTGGCGTGCGGAACCTCGAACGCGAAATCGCCAAGGTGGCGCGGAAGTCGCTGACCAAGATCATCAAGAAAGAGGCGGAGTCGGTCACGGTGACAGCTGACAACTTGGATGAGTTTCTGGGTGTGCCCAAGTTCCGCTATGGTCTGGCCGAACAGGACGATCAGGTCGGCGTTGTAACCGGTCTGGCTTGGACATCCGTTGGTGGTGATCTGCTGCACATCGAGGCGCTGAAACTGCCCGGTAAGGGGCGGATGAAGACCACTGGTAAGCTGGGCGATGTGATGAAGGAATCCATCGATGCAGCCTCGTCTTATGTGCGGTCAATCTCACCTAAGATCGGGGTGAAGCCACCCAAATTCGACAACCTGGACATCCACGTCCACGTACCGGACGGGGCAACGCCCAAGGATGGTCCTTCGGCCGGTTTGGCAATGGTGACCTCAATCGTATCGGTTCTGACGGGTATCCCGGTGCACAAGGATATTGCCATGACAGGAGAAGTTTCCTTGCGCGGCAATGCGATGCCCATCGGTGGATTGAAGGAAAAGCTGCTGGCGGCTCTGCGCGGCGGGATCAAGACTGTTCTGATTCCGGAAGAGAATGAGAAAGACCTGGCCGAAATTCCTGACAACGTGAAGGAGGGACTGAAAATCATCCCGGTCACGCATGTTTCGGAAGTTCTGAAACACGCTCTGGTTCGGGATCCTGAACCTGTCGAATGGGACGAAGCCGCAGAAGAGGCCGCCGCGGCTGCAGCCAAAACGGCTGAGAACACGTCCCCGTCCGCCAGGGCGCACTAAAGGTCAGAATATGGCAACCAGGGGCGGGGTTAGCACCTCGCCCTTTTTCTTTGGTCAGACCAAATAGTCAGCCAATTACTGTCTTTGCATGTCGGATCGCAGAGTAGAGAAATGGTGGGTGATAAGAGATTTGAACTCCTGACATCTTCGATGTGAACGAAGCGCTCTACCACTGAGCTAATCACCCGTGAGCAGGGGTCTTATAAGGAGTTCAGCAAAGCCGCAAGAGGTCTTTGCGCCTTTTGGGCCCCGGGGGTTACGCTGCAAATGCCCAGTCGAGGTGCCCATATACGGGCGGCCTTGTGGGGCCGCCCTTTCACTTTTTTGATGTCAAAGAATGAAATCGTCCTGGGTCAGATCGTGCAAGCCAGAGATCTTGATAACCATCTCAGGATTTTTGTCGCCGTCAGTATCCACAAGAACAAGTGTGAAGTCGTTCTTGGTGCCTGCGTTGTTTTTCTTGACGTAATAGATTTCGCCTTCGTCCGACGTCTGGGCGGGTGTTGTACCGTTGAAGACAAATGAATCATCGCCGTCAATTACGGTGCTTGCATCGATCGCACTTAGGTCGATCTTGTCTTCACCCTGAGTGAAATCGGTAATCCGGTCGGCATATTTCGCTTTGCGCGAACTTTCGGTTGTTGACGTAAACACAAAGTCATCGGCCCCTTCGCCGCCGGTCATGGTGTCCCTTCCGGCACCACCGATCAAAGTATCGCTGCCTGCGCCACCATTCAGGGTATCTTTGCCAAGGCCTCCGTCCAGGCGGTCAGACCCTCCATTACCCTGCAGGATGTTTCGACCGTCCGTACCTGTAATGTCGTCATTTTGCTCGGACCCATCGACGTTTTCGACACCCGTAATGGCATCGGTTCCGTATCCGGTCGCCTGAGTGTTAATGTCAGAAAGATCAACGGTTGCCGCGCTCGTGCCGGTAAAACGCAGCCAATCAACGCCCTTGCCGCCGTTAATGAAATCGTCACCGTCTCCGTCCTCGGCGACAAAGTTGTCCGTCCCTTTGTGACCGTTCAGCACGTCGTTCCCAACACCCCCGGTCAAGGTGTCATTGCCCTGACCACCAAGAACTATATCGTTACCCTCACCACCAAAAATAACGTCGCTACCGCCGACACCCACCAATAGGTTATCAGCTTCATTCCCGACGATGAGATCGCCCTTTTTGCCGCCCACAGCATTCTCAATGACGACTCCATTTGCGATCGTAAATCCGCCGGTTATGCCTTTGGCATGGGATGGAGTGCCGCCTGCATCGCTGCCATCAAGATCCGCGTCATTGAGGTTGATTGTGACGCTGCGCTTAACACCATTTGCTGAAATCGTATCGACCCCATCGGTGTCCCAGATGGATGTCCAGAAGGTCCCGGCGCCATTTTTGCCTTTGATTTTATAGACGTTGTCGTCGGTGTTGTGGTCCGTCGTTCCGTAGATCGCCTGCAGCGCAGCTATATCAAGGGCCATGGGCGAAGCCGTGCCGCCAGCCTTATATGTCTTCAGAGGAATAACTTCGGGATATCCCGAGTTGTAGGACATGATCGTGTAAACACCCTGATTCTGCCCATCTGTCCCGTAATCGGCGAAGGGCTGCGTAACCCCCGGGAAAATAGTCGAGCTGCCGCCTTCATCATGTGGGTGGGCTAGACCAAGGCCGTGAAGAATCTCATGAATGATTGTCGCAAACCCTTCACCGCCTTTGCGTAAGGCCTCTTTGCTAAAAAGAGGCGTATCATAGGCAAAGATGCCGAACAGGGCGTCAATGCCAGAATCCTGCAGCAGGGGGTCGTCACCCGGAACTTGATGGACACCAAGAGATCCGGGTCCGCCAAGATCGTTTTGCGTCAGTAAAGCGTAGGTGATGTTAACGTCATTAATCTCGCCTGCTGGTGTCAGAAAGCCGACTTCGTTGAACTCGATCGGTATGATCGTTTCGATAATTGCAAATGCTTTGCGGATTGCTTCCTTCATGTAGGAGGCAAAGCCACGGCGACCTAACGATCCATCATCGAAGGAGTATGTGATTGTGCCCGGAGCACTGACGCCTCCGGCGCTGGTGTCCCAAGAGGTGCCCCAAATCAGGCTGTCCACATAAACATGGCCGGTAGCACTTGCGCCCGGATAGAATGTGCTGGCAACTGACATCTTAAATTTCTTCCTTGTCTAACACGCCGTTTGTTCCCGGTTTTTCCGGAATACAAAATTGGCGCCGTATATATTGACCGGTTCTAGAATCGGTAATTCTTCCTTTGGCATCAGAAATTTCCAACGTTTTGGCCCGAGGATCAACCGAGCGTATGAAGTCTCTTTTGGCAGAGGTGTTTGTAATCGTCTTGCAGACCATTTGTGGTTGAAATGAGGCAGAACGCGGCAAGCTTTGAGTAACTCTCTGCCAGCAAGTCGATATGACTGTTCACTTTGGGTTTATGCCAGAATAAGCTTTGGGAAGAGTTTGGGGGCTGTCCTGAGATCTGGATCTAGCGGACCCATTCCAGGTGATGTGCTGCTCAAGGTTTCAGAATATTTTTGTCTGGCCAAAGGCAGCGGGTTGTGAATTATCGGCTGGTTTCTGTTTGGCCATTCGTCGTGTGACGAGAAAACATCTCTAACAAAAATTACGTTCTGAGAAAAAACTTCAATTCGCCGCTTGACGATGTCCGGGCGTGGCCATAATACACCCCAACGTTCAGCAACGAACGGGCAGCGGGCGGTTGTAGCTCAGTTGGTTAGAGTACCGGCCTGTCACGCCGGGGGTCGCGGGTTCGAGCCCCGTCAACCGCGCCATCGCTGCCATCCTTGGTCCAGGGTAAAGGCCACGAAATAGATGCGCGGTTGTAGCTCAGCTGGTTAGAGTACCGGCCTGTCACGCCGGGGGTCGCGGGTTCGAGCCCCGTCAACCGCGCCATTTTCCACTAGTTTTCAGAAATCATACCGTTTACCGGGTGACACTATTGGTTTTGTTGTCAGTAGGTGGCGGCAACATCTCTCTCGTTCACATTTTGTTCTAACTTTTCTGTTGGAGACTCAGTGTGGCTCGCTTATCTCTAGGACACTTATGTGTTGGGGGCCAAACATGGCTGAGCTGAAGAATATCGAGGTGCGCGGCGCGCGCGAACATAACCTCAAAGGCATTGACGTGGATATTCCGCGTGACCAGCTTGTGGTCATCACTGGTCTGTCAGGCTCGGGCAAGTCGTCGCTTGCCTTTGACACGATCTATGCGGAAGGGCAGCGCCGGTATGTCGAAAGCCTGTCGGCCTATGCCCGGCAATTTCTGGATATGATGGAAAAGCCAGATGTGGACCATATCAGTGGTCTATCTCCGGCTATTTCCATCGAACAGAAGACGACCTCAAAGAACCCACGGTCTACCGTGGGTACCGTGACCGAGATTTACGACTATCTGCGTCTGCTGTTTGCCCGCGCTGGTACACCGTTCAGCCCTGCCACGGGCAAGCCGATCGAAGCCCAGCAGGTGCAGGATATGGTCGACCGGATCATGACGATGGAGGAGGGCACGCGAGGGTATCTCCTGGCCCCGATCGTTCGGGACCGAAAGGGCGAGTATAAGAAAGAGTTTCTGGAGCTGCGCAAGCAGGGGTTTCAACGCGTCAAGGTTGATGGCGCGTTTCATGAGCTGGACGAGCCGCCGACACTGGACAAGAAATTCCGCCATGACATCGACGTTGTGGTCGACCGGTTGGTCGTGCGCGAAGGTATGGAAACGCGGTTGGCGGACAGCTTGCGCACGGCGCTTGATTTGGCCGATGGCATTGCGATTTTGGAAACCGCACCGCGTAAAGGCGACCCGGAACGGATTACGTTCAGCGAGAATTTTGCCTGTCCTGTCAGTGGCTTCACCATCCCTGAGATTGAACCACGCCTGTTTTCCTTCAATGCACCCTTTGGGGCCTGTCAGGATTGCGACGGGCTGGGTGTCGAGCTGTTCTTTGATGAACGCCTTGTCGTTCCGGATCAGACACTGAAACTTTATGACGGCGCCTTGGCACCCTGGCGCAAAGGTAAGTCGCCGTATTTTCTGCAGACCATCGAAGCCATCGCGCGACATTATGAGTTCGACAAAAACACGCCGTGGAAAGATTTGCCCGAAAAGGTGCAGCAGGTGTTCTTGCGCGGGTCGGGTGAGGAAGAAATCCAGTTCCGCTATGACGAGGGTGGCCGGGTATATCAGGTAACCCGCAGTTTCGAAGGCGTTATCCCGAATATGGAGCGCCGCTATCGCGAGACTGACAGCGCCTGGATACGCGAAGAATTCGAACGCTACCAAAACAACCGGTCCTGCGGCAGTTGCGAAGGCTATCGACTGCGGGCCGAGGCGCTGGCCGTCAAGATCGCCGGATTGCATGTCGGGCAGGTTGTGCAGATGTCGATCCGCGAGGCGCTGGCGTGGGTTGAGGATGCACCAAACCATCTGAGTGCTCAGAAAAATGAAATCGCGCGGGTGATACTCAAGGAGATTCGTGAGCGGCTTGGGTTCCTGAATAACGTTGGTTTGGAATACCTTACGCTGTCACGTTCAAGTGGAACGCTTTCGGGCGGGGAAAGTCAGCGTATCCGTCTGGCCAGCCAGATCGGTTCGGGTCTGACCGGGGTGTTGTATGTACTGGACGAACCTTCGATCGGGTTGCATCAGCGCGACAATGACCGCTTGCTGGGTACTCTCAAAAACCTGAGGGATCAGGGGAACACGGTCATCGTCGTAGAACATGACGAGGAAGCCATCCGCGAAGCCGACTATGTCTTTGACATCGGACCGGGCGCAGGCGTGCATGGCGGACAGGTCGTCAGCCATGGTACCCCGTCCGAGATCGCGACCGATGCAGCCTCGATCACCGGCCAATACCTGTCAGGCACACGCGAAATCCCGGTGCCGTCCGAGCGGCGGAAGGGGAACAAAAAGAAAGTGACTGTGGTCAAGGCCACCGGGAACAATCTGAAGAAAGTGACCGCTGATTTTCCTCTGGGCAAGTTCGTCTGTGTGACCGGCGTATCCGGCGGTGGCAAATCGACCCTGACGATTGAAACCCTATTCAAGACAGCCTCAATGCGGTTGAACGGCGCGCGGCAGACACCTGCACCGTGTGAGACGATCAAAGGGCTCGAGCATCTGGACAAGGTGATCGACATCGACCAGCGGCCCATCGGGCGTACACCACGCTCCAACCCGGCCACGTATACGGGGGCGTTCACGCCGATCCGTGACTGGTTCGCTGGTCTGCCCGAGGCCAAGGCGCGGGGGTATAAACCCGGTCGGTTCAGCTTTAACGTCAAGGGCGGTCGGTGCGAAGCCTGTCAGGGCGACGGCGTCATCAAGATCGAGATGCACTTTTTACCCGATGTCTATGTAACCTGCGAAACCTGCAAAGGCGCGCGGTACAATCGGGAAACGCTCGAGATCAAGTTCAAAGGCAAGTCCATCGCGGATGTCCTTGATATGACAGTGGAAGATGCACAAGAGTTCTTCAAAGCCGTGCCGTCGATCCGCGATAAGATGGACGCGCTGGCGCGGGTCGGTCTGGGGTATATCAAGGTCGGGCAACAGGCGACGACCCTGTCGGGCGGTGAAGCGCAGCGGGTGAAGCTGTCAAAGGAACTCTCCAAACGCTCAACTGGTCGGACGCTTTACATTCTGGATGAGCCGACGACCGGTCTTCATTTCGAAGACGTCCGCAAGCTGTTGGAAGTGCTGCATGAATTGGTTGATCAGGGTAACACGGTTGTTGTGATCGAACACAATCTGGATGTTGTCAAAACGGCCGACCACATCATTGATATCGGGCCCGAAGGCGGTGACAGTGGTGGTGAAATTGTCGCCACGGGAACGCCCGAAGATGTTGTTGCTGTGGAACGCAGCCATACGGGCAGGTATTTGAAACAGTTGCTGAACCCCGAGCGGGTCGCGGCGGAATAACCTCCGTCGCGGCAACTTCAGTATCTGGCGTATCGCAGCGTCTGCCAGTGGCGCAGTATTGGCGGAAAGAACAGGAACACGAAGCCGAAGCTGACATAGGCAAAAATCATCATCGGGATCCACAGCAGAACGCCAACCAGCCCAGTAAACCCGGAAACACGCGCGGCTGAGTTCGCCGACATAATGCGCGTGAGCAAAGCAAAGAGCAGACGCCCCCAATCCAGCGGCATCAGGGGCAGCATGTTAAACGGCGCCAGCCACAGGTTTAGCTCTGCCGTCACCACCAGAACCCAGCCAATTTCGGGCGAGTTGGAAACGGTTCCAGCAATGAACACACGGTCCACAGGGTCAGGTTCACAATCGGCCCCATGGCCACAATCAATTCGTCTTCATATGCCGAGGTTGACCGGCGATGTTCGCAGAATCCGCCGCCCCCATAAAGGACGACTCGATTGACGGGCACGCCCTGCACAAGACAGCCCCATGCGTGGCCCAACTCCTGCAGGAGAATCGAAATCAACTAAATCGCCACGAAGGCGAGCGCATAGGGCAGGTTGACCGGATCGACGTTAAATCCGACAACGATCAAAACCAGAAAATAAGGCTTTGGCTGAAATGTATCGGTACGTTCCATCGGCCGCGGGGCTCAAATAGCACGTTTTCAGTATTCATAATAAAACCTCGAAATAGTGAGGTTTATGATGATGTTAGATCGTGTCAAAATTTTAAAACAGGCCGGAAAATGCCCGAGCCTGCTTACTTTTTCAAATCGACTGTGGTTGGTTTTCGCCCGCTTGAATTCAGGCCGTGCTTGTCAGTTCAGGATGTCTGCAACCGCGCCGATCAGGTTCAGAACTTTGCGTGTATCTGGGTCGACCCGATACACGTAGTCGCCTGCGCGGACATAGCTTCCCCTATTCAGCCCATACCGAAACGGATCATCAATCCAGCGATAGTCGCCATTGATAAACTCGCCATTTCTGTACAGCTTTTTGGCCTGTCCCGGAGGGACACAGGGTACGTTTTTCTTAGCCAGACCCGGCGGGCAGTGGCCGGCGTTTCCAGTTGCAACAATACCGCCCTGAGGCGCAATGCGGATGACCTTATTCTTGTTCTTGCCGTTTCCTTTCCCGTTACCGGCCATGGCCGCCACCGGGGTCACGACCAGAGCAAGAACAGTAAGCGCTTTGACCAAATTATGCGTCATCGTAGCCCCCTGGAATCGATGTTGAACTTCTCCATTAGATGGACATCGGCAGGAAAGGGGTCAACCCAATGGGCAGGAAGCCGCCCAAGGGCATCCTAGTTCCGACCGCGCTTTTCAAATCGCGGAAGCATGGCCGAGAAGTCCAGCCCCAGCCCATCTTCGCTTTCGACGAATTGCTGATACAGCTCGGTCGCCAACATCCCCATTGGGGTGTCGGCATCCGAGCTTTCCGCCGCCTGCTGACTGAGACGCAAGTCCTTCAACATCAGTTCGGCGGCAAAGCCGGGTTGATAACCATTGTCGGCCGGGCTTTGCGGGCCGATGCCTGGGGCAGGGCAGTATGCGTTCATCGTCCAGCTATAGCCCGAGGAGGTGCTGACAACGTCGAACATTTTCTGCCGGTCCAGCCCCAACTTGTCGGCCAGCGCGAAGGCCTCGCAGGTTGCAATCATGGTGACGCCCAAAATCATGTTGTTGCAGATCTTGGCCGCCTGACCCGCGCCCGCGTCTCCGCAATGCACTGCCTTTTGCCCCATGATGTCGAGCAAGGGCCGGGCTTTTTCGAATGCCTCGGCGCTTCCACCTGCCATGAATGTCAGTGTCCCAGCCGAGGCGCCTCCGATACCGCCCGAGACGGGCGCGTCGACGGCCAAAACTCCCGCAGCCAATGCCATATCGGCAACAGCTCGGGCGCTGTCGACATCCACTGTCGAACAATCGACCCAGACGGCCTCTTCATTCATCGCTGGAATGATCTCATTTGCGACGGATCGAAGTATCTGGCCATTCGGAAGCATGGTGATGACGATGTCTGCGTTTTTTGCAGCGTCGGCCGCTGACCCAGTCAAAGTAACACCGGAAACCGACACCTCGGCCATATCAAACCCAGCGACTTCATGCCCGGCATTGGCAAGATTGACTGCCATTGGATTGCCCATGTTTCCAAGGCCGATAAACCCGATTTTCATTCTTTAATCCTCCTCGAATGTCAGGGCGACGCTGCCCAGGGGCCGCAGCATTGCGGAAATATCCACAGCGGGAACAGGTTTGCCATGGTGACGCCAATTTGGAGAGCGATCCTTGTCTATGATCTGCGCGCGGATACCTTCCAGAAAATCTCCGTGTTCCATGGCGCGCGCCGTAAAACGGTACTCCATCTCCAGGGCTTTTCGGATCGACAGATCCAGCGCCTTAAGCCGATGAATCATTTCAATGGTACAAGCCACCGATAGTGGAGAGTTGCGGCCCATCAACTTTTGCGCCGCGTCAGAGAACGGGGTTTCGGAGAAGCGCAACGCGTTGAGGATGTCGTTCAACCCCTCGCCATTGAAAAGCACGTCGATTTCCGCCTGAACCTTTTCAAGGTTACCTGTGGGTGGTGTCTGGGAATGCTCCACCAACAGGTCTGTGCTCCCGGAAGCTTCGAGCAGTTCGATCAGGCCGGGCCATTCTTCAATGGGGATAAAATGGTCGGCAAAGCCCGCATAAATGGCGTCCGCAGGGCCCATTCGGTGACCTGTTGTGCCCAAGTATTCTCCCAGTCGACCCGGAGCCAGCGCGAGCATCAGAGAGCCACCAACATCCGGCACCAAACCGATAGAGCACTCGGGCAGGGCAATCTGAGATGTTTCACCGACTATGCGATGGCTTCCATGGCACCCAATTCCGACGCCGCCACCCATAGTAAACCCTTGTAGGAAACTGACCACGGGTTTGGGGTATTCGAAAATCAGCGCATTCAGCCTGTATTCATCGCGCCAGAAAGTCTGCCCATAGGCATAGTCGCCTTTGCACCCGGTATCATAAAGTTCTGCGATATCTCCCCCGGCGCAAAATGCCTTATCGCCAACGGCGTCCAGTATGATCAGGTCAACTGACTCGTCCTCGCGCCAGTTGCGCATGGCCGTATCTATCGCCATGCACATGTCATAACTCAGCGCGTTCAAAGCTTTGGGGCGTGTCAGAGTGATGCGTCCAGCGCGGCCGGTAGTGTGAATTTCAATATCTGACATCGGGGTCTCAGCGTTGGGCAAGCATCTGACGAGAAACAATGACGCGCATGATCTCGTTTGTGCCTTCCAGAATTTGATGAACGCGCAGGTCGCGGACAAGCTTTTCGATACCGTAATCGGCGAGATACCCATAACCGCCGTGCAGTTGCAGGCATTGGTCGACCACTTTTGATCCGGTTTCAGTCACGAATTTCTTGGCCATTGCACAGAACTTGGTGGCGTCCGGTGCGCCCGTGTCCAGTTTCCAGGCTGCCTGACGCAAGAACGTCCGGGCCGCCTGCAATTCTATTTCCATATCCGCAAGCCTGAACTGCAGCGCTTGAAACTGATCAATCGACTTCCCGAATGCCTGACGCTCGGACATATACTGAAGCGTCATGTTCAGACCTGCTTGTGCCGCCCCCAAAGAACATGAGGCAATATTCAAGCGACCGCCATCCAGGCCCATCATCGCATATTTGAATCCGTCACCTTCTGTACCCACCAGATTGCCCGCCGGAACTTTGCAGTCGTCAAACTGAACCTGTGCCGTTGGTTGGCTTTTCCAGCCCATCTTTTGTTCAAGCGCGCCAAAGCTAAGACCTGGAGTGCCATCTTCGACATACAGAGTTGAAATCCCTTTGGGGCCATCCTGTCCGGTGCGCACCATACAGACATAAGCATCTGAGTATCCGCCGCCCGAGATGAAGGCCTTTGTTCCGTTCAGCGTATAACCTTCGTTCGTGCGTTCGGCGCGAGTTTTCAGCGCGGCTGCGTCCGAGCCTGATCCGGGTTCGGTCAGGCAGTAGCTGAGGACTGTATTCAGGTTAAGAATATCCGGCATGATCCGCGATTTCAGCTCATCCGCGGCAAATGTGTCCAACATCTTGGCGCACATATTGTGGATCGTCAGGAAGGCCGCGACTGAAGGGCAAGCCATCGAAAGGGCCTCGAACACCATCGTCGCATCCAGCCTACTAAGACCGGAACCGCCACTATCTTCGGACACATAGAGACCGCCAAAGCCAAGCTCCCCTACACGGGGCCAAAGGTCTTTGGGAATAGTGCCATCTGCCTCCCATTGCCGGGCGAAGGGTGCGATATGCTCCTGTCCGAACTCATAGGCCATATCGAAGATAGCAGTTTGCTCTTCGGTTGGTGCAAAATCCATTGGTTTCCTCCCACGTCGCCGGATGAATTGAACGAGTGTTTATTTCCTGATTCTTACAGAAATTTTGCACGCCCAGCAATTCCTGACAGGGATATTGCGAAAACGATTAGATCATACTTTGAAGCAGGTTATAAATCCTGATGGAATTCTTCGATCAGATGCTGAACCACAGCCCTGCCTGCATCCGCACCTTTGGCCGTCGCTTCGGCGTGAACACGTCGTTGCCGCGTGGCAGATGTGCCGTTTTGTGCGATTTGCTGTAGCCGGGCAAGTTCAGTCATGGTGCCCAGTGCTTCGGCATCTTCGGCCAGCATACCCATCAGTTCACCCATAAGTTCCGGCATGGGCTTGATGGATCGATCCCCGAAATCAATCATGCCTTCGCCGACTCCGTAACGCTGCGCACGCCACCGGTTTTCACCAATCAGGAACCTGTCATATTGCCTCCAACGCAAATTGCGGTCTTTCAGACGGCACAACATTCGGACCAGCGCCTGCACCATGGCGGCCAGCGACAATGTGTGCTCCAACCTCGGCTGTACGTCCATGATGCGTGTTTCAAGCGTTGGAAAGCGATGCGAGGGGCGCAAATCCCACCAGATTTTCGAGGTATCCTCGATCACGCCAAGTTCGACCAGAATGCCTGTCGTACGTTCATATTCCGACCAACTTGCCAGGACCGGTGGTAATCCGGTGCGGGGCAGGTTGTCGAATACGGTCAGACGATAGGAAGACAGGCCGGTATCCTCTCCGTTCCAATAGGGCGAGGATGTGGACAGCGCCAACAGATGCGGCAGGAAATAGGAAAGCTGCGGCATCAGGTCGGCCCGCAAGGATGGTTCTTCAACACCGACATGCACATGCATCCCGCAGATCAGCATCCGTCGCGCGACACCGCCCAGGGCATGCTGCAAGGCGTCATAGCGCTCTCGGCGCGTGTGGTGCTGTTTCTTCCAGTCCGCAAAGGGGTGGCAGGACACAGCAATCGGGGCCAGATTGTATTCGGCGGACCGATCCGCCACACCCGCCCTCAGGCGTTTCAAATCTTCTCGGGCCGTGCGGATCGTCGCATGGGGGCGGGTGCCAACCTCGATCTGGCACTGCAGAAACTCAGGGCTGACCTGGCCCTGAAAATCGGCCTGGCAGGCTTCCATCAGGGCAGCGGGTGCTTGGGCAAGTTCAAGGCTGTCGCGGTCGACCAGAAGATACTCTTCCTCAATGCCCAGCGTGTATTCCTGCTGCATGGCGGCCCTCTTTCTAGCTTTATGCGAAACAGTGAATACGGAAATACGCTTTTTGCCAAGTGTTTACCGGCAGAGTCCTTGCGGTCATCGGGCTAGCAACGGTAAGGAACGGGTCAAAGTTCAGAAGAACCCCGGAGCCTTTGTGTGAAACCCAGGAAATTCCCCCGGCTGAATGCCGTTCTCGACCGATTTGGTGTCAGGCTGATTGACAAAGTCACGGAACGGGACGAGCGCGCCCGGCTGGAGGCGTTCGAAAGGGCAGGCGGGCTGACCCGTCCGGCTTATTCGTTGTCACCGGGAATGGCCGATTTCGACATCTCGCAGCTGGTAGCCGAATATGGTGAACATGCCGCCGCTTTGGCTGCATTGAAAGATCCGTCCCGCAATCAAACCGGGTATAGGATCGGCAACGGGTATTATGACAGCCCAGATGCGGATGCGTTGTATCTTATGGTCCGTCGTTTCAAACCCAAGCGGGTGATTGAGGTTGGCTGCGGTAATTCAACGCGCGTGACACGGCAGGCTGTATTGGATGGCGGGCTGCAGACGCAAATCACCGCGATTGATCCTTATCCGCGCGCGGACATCGCGCATGTTGTCGATCAATTCGAACAGAAACGGTTGGAAGAGGTCGATCCAGCCCTCTTCGAACAGCTTGAAGCGGGTGACATCCTGTTCATCGATTCCAGCCATGTTGTCCGGATGAGCAATGATGTCGCGCATCTGTTCTGTCGCATCATACCGGCCTTAAAACCGGGCGTTGTGATCCATGTGCACGATGTTTTTCTACCCTACGAATACCCCAAGCGGTTCTTCTATGACTGCCCGGGATGGGGCGAGCAATATATGTTGCATGCATTGTTGCAATCTAGTGCATATTCAATGCTTTGGCCTGGATACTTCTTGCAACAGGATCGCCAGGATGCGGTCGAGGCGCTACCGTTTTTGAAAGATGGGCGCGCGCAAAGTATTTGGGTTCAGGTCAAATAAATCTGACACTAAATTGATCCGGTGCAGCGAAACGCCCGTACCCCTTTCCATAACAACCTGGATAGGAGATCTCAAATATGTTTCGCCGTACTTTCCTGAGCGCCGCCGCCGCAATCGCACTTACCTTGCCGGTTCAAGCGAAGGCCGCCGATATCGTGGATACCGCCGTATCTGCTGGATCATTCACCACACTGGTCGCAGCGGTTCAAGCGGCGGGTCTGGTCGATACGCTGAAAGGGGACGGTCCGTTTACGGTTTTTGCCCCCACGGATGAGGCCTTTGCCGCACTGCCCGAAGGGACGGTGGAATCGCTGCTACTGCCCGAGAACAAAGACCAACTGGTCGCAATCCTGACTTACCATGTGGTTCCGGCCAAAGTCATGTCTGGGGACATCGCTGGCAAGCGCGCCAAAGTTCTGACCGTGCAGGGTGATCGCCTGAGTGTGAATGGTAAAAACGGCGTCAAAGTGAATGGCGCCAAGGTTGTACAGGCCGATATCGAGGCCAGCAATGGCGTGATCCACGTCGTCGATGCGGTGATCCTGCCGGAATAATTGGCAACCACCGTGATCAAGCAAAAACCCCGGCCGTTATGGCCGGGGCATTCTGTCAGACCAATCTGACCTTGGTGCCAACCTGAACCAGCGGATATAACTCTTCAACATGCTGATTATAAAGGCCAATACATCCAGAAGAACTTTGGCGTCCAATCTTGCGTGTATCGTGCGTGCCGTGCACCAGATATGCTGGCCAGCCCAGATACATCGCCCGCGTACCCAGCGGATTCCCGGACTCGCCACCTTCTATTCGGATGGGCAGGTTCGGGTCGCGCTCGCGCATTGAGGCGGTCGGGGTCCAGCTTGGGTTTTCGCGCTTGCGTACTACCTCGGTATAACCACGCCTTGTGAGTTCTTCGCTCATAGGGACTGAGCTGGGGTACAGTTTGTACGTCCCGTCAGCCCCCCAATAGTGTACAGCGCGGCTTGTGATATCTGCCAGCAGGCAGCCGACACCTAACTCATCGAAGTGATCCTGCCAATTCTGGTGCGAGAATGAGGAGACATTCCGCCGCACAGCGAGCTGTGTGCTGATCGCCTCTTCGTCGAGCGGGAAAGCATCGGCGCTGCTTTGTGCCCGCACCAATGCAGGTGTCATCAACAGAGACGCTGCACCTAACAATGCAGAGCGACGGGTCATGCGGGGATCTGACAAATTGGCCTCCGGTTCAGGAACTGCTCGCGCGAAACTGCGTGTAACTTATGTTTTGCTGATCAGATTTCCTAGGGAGTGTTGAGTGAATTTATTGTGAAGCGAAGTCACAAGCGAAACTTGGCCGTGTATTAAAAAAGCCCGGCCAGTGGTGGCCGGGCTGTGTGGATCCGCCGCTTTCGTTTGGATCAGTCCATGGCTTTGAAGTTGAACTCGCCGCCTTCTTTGATGCCTGACGGCCAACGCGCGGTGACCGTTTTTGTGCGTGTATAGAATTTGAAGCTATCCGCACCATGCTGGTTCAGGTCACCGAACATGGATTTCTTCCAGCCGCCAAAGGTGTGATAGGCCAAAGGAACCGGGATCGGAACGTTGATGCCGACCATGCCGATATTGATCCGGCTGGCAAAGTCGCGCGCGGTATCTCCATCGCGGGTGAAAATCGCCGTGCCATTGCCGTATTCGTGATCCATAGCCAAGCCAATCGCTTCTTCGTACGATCCTGCGCGGACGGTCGACAAAACCGGACCAAAGATCTCTTGCTTATAGATGTCCATGTCGGGCGTCACGTGGTCAAACAGGTGAGGGCCGACGAAGAAGCCGTCTTCATAGCCCTGCAGGCTAAAGTCACGATTATCGACAACCAGCTTTGCGCCTTGTTCAACGCCCGAGCTGATCAAGCCCAGAATACGCTCTTTGGCAGCACCGGTCACGACCGGTCCCATGTCAACATCATCGCCGGCAGTGTAGGGGCCGACCTTCAGTTTCTCGATACGCGGAATAAGCTTTTCGATCAGCGCGTCGGCGGTATCCTCTCCGACCGGGACGGCAACCGATACGGCCATGCAGCGTTCGCCAGCCGCGCCGAAACCGGCGCCAACCAGGGCATCTGCTGCCTGGTCAAGATCGGCGTCGGGCATGACGATCATGTGGTTCTTGGCGCCGCCGAAACACTGCGCGCGTTTGCCGTTGGCCGTGGCGCGCGAATAGATGTACTGCGCGATAGGGGTCGAGCCCACAAAGGAAACGCCCTGAATGATCTCGCTGTCCAACAGGGTGTCCACGGCCTCTTTGTCGCCATTGACCACCTGGAACACACCTTTGGGCAAACCTGCCTCAACGAAAAGTTCCGCCAGCATCAAAGGTACTGAAGGATCGCGTTCGGACGGTTTCAGAACAACAGCGTTGCCACAGGCCAGGGCAGGGCCCACATGCCACAGAGGCATCATGGCCGGGAAGTTGAACGGCATGATCGAGGCCACAACCCCTAAAGGCTGGCGCATAGAATACATGTCGATGCCTGGGCCCGCACTGTCGGTGAATTCGCCTTTCAACATCTGCGGAGCACCGATGCAGTATTCGATCACTTCTAGACCGCGCTGCAGATCGCCTTTCGCGTCAGGGATCGTCTTGCCGTGCTCGCGGCTCAGCGCTTCGGCCAGCTTGTCCATGTCGCGGTTCATCAGGTGAACCATCGCCATCATCACGCGCCCGCGTTTTTGCGGGTTCGTTGCACCCCAGACCGGTTGTGCGGCTGCGGCGCTAGCAATGGCTGCTGTGGTCTCGGCAGCACTTGCCATCGGGCATTTGTACTGTACCTCGCCGGTAGCGGGGTTGAACACGTCATCATATCGGCCGGACGTGCCGGCGACATTCTCACCGTTGATGAAATGGGACAGTTCGTTCATTGCGAATTCCTCCGAAGGTCTGCGCGCAGAATAGGCTTGCATAAATGGCTTGAACAGAGGCAATGTCCCAAAGGTGTTTTGCAAAATTGCAAAGGTGAAGCGTGACACCTAATTGGGATGATATGAGGGTCTTTCTGGCCGTAGCCCGCGAAGAAAGCCTTTCGGCGGCGGGACGATTACTTCGGATTGACCCGGCTACGGTCGGACGCCGTGTAGCGCGGTTGGAAGCGTCTCTGGATGCGCCGCTGTTCACCAAATCGCAGCAGGGATATGTGCTGACCTCAGCTGGTGAGCGTTTGATGGACCACGGTCTAAAAGCCGAAGAAGCGATGCGCGCTGCAGCAGGCGCCATGGCAGAACCATCTGAGAGGCTGAGCGGGCAAATCCGGATCGGCGCACCGGACGGGTGTGCGAATTACTTGTTGCCGCAGGTGTGTGGCAAGATTTGTGACACCAATCCCAATCTGGACATACAAATTCTGGCCTTGCCGCGCGTCATCAACCTTTCCCGCCGTGAAGCCGATATGGCCGTGACCGTCAGCGCACCGACCGCTGGAAAACTGCTTGTACAGAAAATTACCGATTACAAACTTCATCTTGTCGCAACGCAGGAATACCTTGCCGATCACCCTGCGGTTCATTCCATCAGCACGTTAGGGGGGCATCGTATGATCGGATACATACCTGATATGATATTCGACCGCGAACTTGACTATCTGGTCGATCTGGGTGTTGACCGTGTCGCGCTGGCCTCGAATTCGGTCTCTGTCCAACTGCGGCAGGTTTCGCAGGGATCAGGGATCTGCATTGCGCATGATTTCACGCTGCCATTTCACCCGAAGTTGAAGAAAATATTGGTTGATCAAGTGAGTTTGACACGCAGTTTTCATCTGGTTCGACATCAAGGTGACCAACGAAACGAGCGGTTGAATCGGTTCGCGCAGGCCCTGTCCCAGGGGATTCGCGATGAAGTTGAGCGGCTTGAGGCTGAAGCTTCACCTTGACAGGCTATTTCATTCCGGCAACGCTTTGGAAAACACGAAGTTATTTCGGAGGTTACGTCAATGCTTGTTCAGGCCATTCTGAAATCCAAAGCCACCGGAGGCGTGGTGACAGTTGCTCCTTCGCGCACAGTTTCAGAGGTTGCAGGAATTCTTGCAGAAAAGCGCATCGGAACGGTGGTTGTATCAGAAGACGGCGGTAAGACCGCATCAGGCATCTTATCAGAGCGTGACATTGTGCGCGAACTGGCCGCAAGCGGCAGCGGATGCCTATCAAAACCCGTAAGCGCTTATATGACCCGCGAGCTGGTGACAGCGACGCAACAGGATACTGTCCAGGATATAATGTCGCGGATGACCGAAGGGCGCTTTCGCCATATGCCGGTTGTTGAGGACGGTAACCTCGTTGGCATTGTTACCCTAGGCGACGTTGTCAAAGCACAGCTTTCCGAACTGGCAATGGAAAAAGACGCATTGGAAGGCATGATCATGGGCCATTAAGCCCATAGAAACGCGACGCAACTACTTGCACCCATAGCCAAGTTATGTTTGCTTGCGCAGAAATTTCGTTGCGCAGGAGGCGGCAATGAGGGTTGGATTGTATCCCGGAACATTTGATCCGATCACCCTGGGTCATATTGATATCATCCGTCGCGCGGCTGCTCTGGTTGACAAGCTCGTGATTGGGGTAGCGATCAATCGGGAAAAGGGGCCGTTATTTTCGTTGGAAGAACGGGTCGAGATGATCGAAGCCGAGTGTTCCTTTCTTTCCGAACAGACCGGAACTGAAATTGTCGCCCATCCTTTTGAAAACCTGCTTATCAACTGTGCCCGCGACGTAGGTGCTCAGGTCATTGTCAGAGGCCTGCGTGCTGTTGCGGATTTCGAGTATGAGTTCCAGATGGTCGGTATGAACCGCGCATTGGACGACTCAATCGAGACGGTGTTCCTTATGGCTGAGGCCCGCCATCAGGCGATTGCTTCGAAGCTGGTGAAAGAGATCGCGCGATTGAACGGGGACGTGTCGAATTTCGTCACGCCCCGCGTAAATGACGCGCTGCGTGCGCGCTTAGGATAGCGCGCCCATCGCGGCCGCCGTGTCCAGCATCCGGTTCGAAAAGCCCCATTCATTGTCGTACCAGGCCAGCACCCGGACCAACGTGCCGTCTGTCACCTTGGTTTCAGCCAAAGATACGGTCGAACTGTGTGCGTCGTGATTGAAGTCGATCGACACTAGTGGGCGGCTTTCCGCAGCCAGGACACCGCGAATATTGGCCGCGGCATCAATGAACAACTGGTTGACCTCTTCTTCGGTTGTTGGGCGCGACACCTCGGCCACCAGATCCACAACCGAGACGTTCGGAGTGGGTACACGGATTGCCTGTCCAGTCAATTTACCTGCCAACTGGGGCAATACGAGACCTACGGCTGAGGCTGCCCCCGTAGTGGTGGGAATCATCGACAATGCAGCCGCGCGTGACAGATACGGGTCTTTTCCGGCGGTATCGTGAACTGGTTGGCTGGCTGTATAGGCATGAACGGTTGTCATGTTTCCGTGGACAATGCCCAAACCCTCGTCCAGCGCCGCAGCAACGGGTGACAAACAGTTGGTCGTGCAGGATGCGTTCGAAACGATCGTATCCTCGACGGTCAGCTCATGGTCATTTACCCCGAAGACGATGGTTTTGACCGCACCATCCCCGCGGGCAGGAGCAGAAATCAGAACTTTTTTGGCGCCGTTGTCAAAATGGCGCGCCGCGGCTTCGCGCGTGCGAAACACGCCTGTGCATTCGAGAACAACGTCAATATCGGACCAATCGAGTTTCTCAGGCTCACGTTCGCTGGTTAGGCGGATCGGGCCTGCACCGACATCCAAACCGGCGTCGGTCAGGGAAACGGGCTTTGTATAACGTCCATGCACACTGTCGAATTCAAAGAGATGCGCGTTAATTTCGGGCTTGGCCAAATCGTTTATGGCCACGATCTGAACGTCGGTCCGCCCAGATTCCATCAAGGCCCGCAAAACACCGCGCCCGATCCGTCCAAATCCATTGATTGCCAACTTGAGTGTCATGGTCTGCTCCGTCTGGGTGTCTGTTATTGCAAAGTTAGCGCTAACAAAGCTAGATCAAGGAAAAAGTCAAGAAAAACCTCTGTCAGCGCCAGAAGGCGAGCCAGTCCAGGAAGGTGTAAAGTTTCTTTCCCAGGAAGATCAGGTTCTCAGAGTCGAACATTGCGTAATCGACTAGCAGACAGCCAAGTATTAGAAGGCCAAGCCAGATAGCAATTTGATTGGTCATGTTGGCCCCGAATGAAAACACCCGCCCAGATAAACTGAGCGGGTGTAAAGGTACAACATTTCTACGGCGTTTTAGTTAAGCCGTCCCATGGCCACGGCGACGTCTGCCATACGGACCGAGAAGGCCCATTCGTTGTCATACCAAGCCAGAACACGAACCATGCGGTTGTTAACGACCCGTGTCTGGTCTGGTGCGAAAATCGAGCTTTCTTCAGTATGATTGAAATCGGTCGAGACCAGCGGCGCAGGCTCATATCCCACGACGCGCTGCATTGATCCCCGTGATGCTTCACGAACGATGGCATTAACATCTTCGACAGTCACGTCACGCGCCGCATGGAAAGTCAGGTCGACAGCAGAAACGTTTGGTGTTGGTACACGGATAGCCGAGCCGTCCAAGCGACCCTTCAGGTTCGGCAGAACTTCGCCCAGAGCTTTGGCTGCACCTGTTGAAGTTGGGATCATGGACATTGCCGCAGCGCGAGCGCGATACAGGTCACTATGACGGCGATCCAGTGTCGGCTGGTCGCCGGTATAGGCATGGATCGTAGTCATGATACCGTGTTCGATCCCGATACCTTCGTCCAGCACCTTGGCAAGCGGAGCAAGGCAGTTCGTGGTGCAAGAGCCATTCGAAACCATTCTATCTTCAGTAACCAGGCTGTTGTGGTTCACGCCATAGACAATGGTTTTATCAACATTCTTACCTGGCGCAGACAAAAGAACCTTCTGAGCACCGCGTTCCAGATGCGTTTTGGCTTTCAGGCCATCGTTGAATTTTCCGGTGCATTCCAAAACGACGTCACAACCTTCCCAATCAAGCTCGTTCATATCGTAAGTCGAGAACACCTCCATTGGGCCGCGGCCCAAATCCATGGTGTTGCCTTCGATCGAAACATCGCGGGGAAAGCGGCCGTGGATGCTGTCGTATTTCAGCAGGTGGGCGGTGGTTTCCAATGGGCCGGTCGCGTTGACCTTGATCACTTCGATGTCGTTGCGGGCCGATGCCGCAATATGCGACAGGGTGCAGCGGCCGATACGGCCAAATCCATTGATGCCGACCTTGATGGTCATCTGACGTCTCCAAAAATGCGCTTGCTCTGCGGGGCATATAGCGGCACAGACGCTTTCTCAAAAGGGCAAAAGTGACATATTCTTAACGTGTTAGCGCAAACCTTCGCCGGTTGCGCTAACGCTTGCGCTAGCCGCCGGATCGGGTAGGGTCCCCTGGCGACAGGTGAGATGAGAGGAAACACGCATGAGTGGTTTGTTGGCACTGTTGGATGATGTTGCTGGCATAGCAAAGGTTGCTGCGGCGTCAGTGGACGATGTGGTCGCTGCCGCCGGCAAGGCCGGGGCCAAGACTGCGGGCGTGATCATCGACGATGCAGCAGTTACTCCGAAATATGTGCAGGGCTTTGCCCCGGCGCGGGAATTGCCGATCATCTGGCGCATTGCGCGCGGCTCGATTTTCAACAAGATTATCCTGCTGTTGCCAGTCGCTTTGTTGCTGGCCAATTTTGCACCCTGGTTGATAACGCCCTTGTTGATGCTTGGCGGGTCCTATTTGTGCTTCGAAGGGGCAGAAAAGATATTTCACCTGCTTTTCCCTCATGGCAGCCACGTTATAGACGAAGATATGAAGGTCAAAGACCCGGGCCATCTGGAAGAGCAGAAGGTCAAGGGTGCGATCAAAACCGATTTCATCCTGTCCGCCGAGATCATGACAATCGCCCTTGCCGCCATCGAAGCACCGAATATCTGGATGCAGGCGGCAACGCTGGCCGTTGTAGGACTAGGTGTGACCCTGGCCGTTTATGGCTCGGTCGCCTTGATCGTGAAGATGGACGATGTGGGCTTATTTCTTGCGAAGAACGCACCAACGCCGATCGGGCGCGGATTAGGGCGTGGATTGGTCAAGGCGATGCCGGTTGTCATGAAAGTGCTGTCGATTGTCGGCACAGCTGCGATGCTGTGGGTTGGCGGCTCGATCATCATTCACGGGCTTGAGGTTCTGGGTTTTGGCTGGTTGGGGCATCAGATCCATGACATGGCCTATGCAGCCGGGCATGCGGTTTCGGCGCAATGGGAAGGTGCCGTGGAGTGGATTTCCAAAGCCACGATGGATGGCATATTCGGACTGGCCTGGGGGTTCGTGCTGATCCCGATTGCAACCAAAGTGGTCGCGCCGATTTTGTCTCGGAAATCTGAAACGCATTAATCAGAAAACGAAAAGGGCGGCGCATGGCCGCCCTTCGCTTGATGTTTGAAATTGGGAATTACGGCTCCAGCAATTCCTTGACCTTTGCAACTGTGGCCTCGGCAGTGATGCCGAAATGTTTGTACAGTTCATCAGCGGGGGCAGACGCGCCAAAGCCCGACATGCCGATGAAGCCTGCCTTGGCGTCACGGCCGCGTTCACCCAGCAGCCAGCGGTCCCAGCCTCCGGCGCGGACGGCGGCCTCGATGCCGACACGGACGGCTCCACCGGGCAGAACCCGCTTGCGATACGCTTCATCCTGCTCGGCGAACAGTTCCATGCATGGCATCGACACGATGCGCGTGCCAATGCCCTCGGCCTCGAGCATCGCCTTGGCTTCCATCGCCAGCGACACTTCCGAACCGGTTGCGATCAGGATTGCCTGACGCTTGCCTTCGGCTTCGGCAAGAACATAGCCGCCTTGTGCAGTCAGGTTTTTGGTTTTGTGATCCTTGCGTACGGTTGGCACGCCCTGGCGGGTCAGAGACAGGACCGAAGGGCTGTCCTTGAAGGTCAGCGCCAGTTCCCAGGATTCCGCTGTTTCAACGGCATCCGCCGGGCGGAAAACATAGGTATTCGGTGTCGCGCGTGAGATCGCCAGATGCTCGACCGGCTGGTGGGTCGGGCCGTCTTCGCCCAGACCGATCGAGTCATGGGTCATCACAAAGACCGTAGGTATCTTCATCAGCGCTGCAAGCCGCATCGAGGGCCGCGCATAGTCGGTGAACGCCATGAAGGTACCGCCATAGGGGCGGATGCCGCCATGCAGCGCCATACCGTTCATCGCGGCGGCCATGCCGTGTTCGCGGATACCATAATGGATGTACCGACCCTTGCGGTTTTCCGGCAGGAACACGCCCATATCGGCCGATTTCGTGTTGTTCGAACCGGTCAGGTCAGCAGAGCCGCCGATAGTTTCCGGCATGATCGGATTGACCGCGTTCAGAACTTTCTCGGACGAGGCACGGGTGGCCAACTTGGGCTGATCTTCCGACATCTGCTTTTTGAACGAGCGGATGGCACCGGCCAGTTTTTTGGGTGCCTCGAACGCATAAGAGCGGTTGAACTCGGCTTGTTTGCGTTCAGAGATCTGCGCGAAACGCTCCTCCCACGCAGACCGCTCGGCCGCGCCGCGAGAACCGATTGCTTCCCAGGCAGTTTTGACATTTGCCGGAATTTCGAACGCGCCATGCGGTGCGGCATAGGCCTCTTTGGCCGCTTTCAGCTGTTCCTGATCGGTCAGGGCGCCGTGGCCTTTCGAGGTATCCTGCGCGGCGTGACCCAAAGCAATATGGCTTTCACAGGCGATCATGGTCGGCTTGTTTGACGATTTCGCCTTGGTGATGGCCTCGTCGATGGCCTGCGGATCATGGCCGTCAATCTCGATGACCTGCCAGCCCGAGGCGGCAAAACGTTTCACCTGATCGGTCCGGTCAGCGATGTCGACCGTGCCGTCGATGGTGATGTTGTTGTTGTCCCAGAACACGATCAGCTTACCCAGCTCGTGACGGCCGGCCAGCGTGATGGCCTCTTGGCTAACGCCTTCCATTAGGCAGCCGTCGCCCGCGATGACATAGGTATTGTGATCTACGATCTTCTTGCCGTAATGAGCGCGCTGGATTTCCTCGGCCATGGCAAAACCAACAGCGTTCGAGATCCCCTGACCCAGCGGGCCGGTTGTGGTTTCGATCCCGTTGACAAGGAAGTTCTCGGGGTGACCTGCAGTTTTTGCGCCCAGCTGACGGAAATTCTTGATCTGTTCCAGCGTAACGTCAGCGTTCCCAGTGAGATACAACAGCGAATAGATCAGCATCGAGCCGTGACCGGCGGACAGGATGAACCGGTCGCGGTCGGGCCAGTTTGGGGCCGAGGCGTCGAATTTAAGGTGCTTTTCGAACAGTACAGTCGCGACATCGGCCATGCCCATTGGCATACCGGAATGGCCGGAATTGGCGGCGGCGACGGCGTCGAGGGTCAATGTGCGGATGGCCGCAGCTTTGTCCCAGTGTTCGGGGTTGGCATTGCGCAGCGCAGTCAGGTCCACGGGTGTTGTTCCTTTGGATTACAGGCAGATGGCCGCTCAATACCATTCAGCCCTCAAAGTGCAAGTAGAACTGGGTGCTACAGGGTTTTGCTGGATCAAGAATGTGACCCAAGTCGTTGAAAGCAAACAGTGGGTATTTTCGATGCCATTGGGTTAGACTAGGCCAAGACGCGTACAAGGTTGATTCGGATAACCTCGCGAAACAAGGAACCTTGATAAAAAGGTGGCAGGGGCATGAGCCAGATCGAAGAACTACAACGCCGTATTGTGGCCGCGATGGATCGGATTGGATCCGGCATTGCGACAATGGCGGAAGTTGGCGCAGGCAGCGGTGGAGAAGATAACACTCTGCGTGTAGCTCTGGATGATGAGAGGGTTGCGAATGCTCAACTTGAAGAGCGTCTCAGATCATTAAAAGAAAGGCACGCTTCCGAAGTCGATGCCATGCGCCTAGAAATCGAAGGCTTGCGTAATACCCCGTCCGATAATCAGGAAAGTGCAGCGCTGCGCGAGCAACTCGACGATGCCAGGGCACAGCTTGCCTCGGTCGAAGCCGCACGGGCCGAGTTGGCAAGCGCAAAGGCAGCATTGGAAGATCAGGATGTTGTCGAAGAACTGAAAGCCGAAAATGCCCGTCTTCGTTCGGAATTGGCGGATAGTGAACGCGTGGCGGAACTGAGCGCCGAGTTAGAAATGCTGCGCGCCGAACGCAGTAGCCATGGCTCGGCGATGTCGCGTCTGGATGATGATCTGCAGCGCATGCGCAAAGCCAACGAACAACTACGAATGTCGGTCGAAGAGCTGCGCGCAGCTGCAGAAGACGGAATGACCGATGCGGATCTGTTGAACCGTGCCACAGCTGCCGAGCTTGAGGCAACGCGCGCAGCGCAGGCCACCGATGCGGCCGAAGCACATGCCGTGCTGGCCCGGTTGGAACCGTTGCTGTCTCAGGCGAAACTGGCCGAAGGAGAGGTGGAATAATGCCTGAATTGACCATTCAAATCGGGGGGCGCGGCTTTGAGGTTTCGTGCCAAGAAGGCGAAGAGGTTTTCCTGCAAGCTGCTGCAAAATTGCTGGATGATGAAGCGCAGGTATTGTCGGATCAGATCGGTCGGATGCCTGAATCCCGGATGCTTTTGATGGCTGGATTGATGTTGGCAGACAAAGCCGCCGCCACGGGTGACAAAATCAACTCGCTAGAAAATAAGCTGGCGGAGGCCGAAGCCGAGCTTCGGAACCTGCGTAGCATGCCACAGCCCGAGCCGGAAAGAATTGAAGTTGCCGTGGTTCCACCTTCGGTCACTGACACCTTGGCAGAGTTGGCTGCTCGGGCCGAGGCAATGGCGGCATTCATAGAAGAAAAGTCAACGAAATGATAAATATGCGTACTATTGCTATTGCGACTTTCATGTCTGTGTCAGCGCAGGTTTCCTGGGCTGGGATCGATATTCTGCCCGTCACATTTACTTGTGATAACGGCGTGCCTCTTGAGGTTGCCTATTTCAATGCCGAGGACGGATCCAGCGCGGCAGCCATGATGGTCGACAATAAGCTGGTGACTTTGCGCCAAGCTCAGAGCGGCTCTGGTATCCGCTATGAATCCGACGGAACAACTGGCACTTACATCCTGCGCTCCAAAGGCTGGGACGCCACGGTGAGCTTTCTGGCGACAGGTGCAGATGCCGCCAGCGAGCAGGTCTTATTGGGAAATTGCGTCAGCCGCTGATCAGGCGTTTGCTTCTCTGATTTTATCAGCGGCTTCCTTGTTGTAGCCGACACCGTTTTCGTCAAACAGCGTGTCCAATTCGCCCGACAGGGTCATCTCGGTGATGATGTCGCATCCGCCTACGAACTCGCCTTTGACATAGAGTTGCGGAACAGTCGGCCAGTCAGAATAGTCCTTGATCCCCTGACGCAAGCCTTCGTCGGCCAGTACATTCACGTCAGCAAATTCTACGCCCATGTAGTTCAGCACGCCTGCCACGCGCGAGGAGAATCCGCATTGCGGCATTTCCTTGGTGCCTTTCATATATAGCACCACATCATTGGCTTTGACGGTCTCATCGATCTGGGTTTTCACGTCGGTCATGTTACTTTTCCTTGTCATCCGCATCCGGGGCGGTCGTTTCATCCTGTGATGGGGCGGCGACCCATCCTTCCTTTTCCAGCCGTCGGTGTTCGGCCTGCGCCAGGGCCAGCGGATTCAGCCCGTATCTCTCGATGCCGTCAACCTTGCTGATTTTGTCCGGGTTTGGACGCATGTCGACCAGTTTACGCTTTCTGTTTCGTTTCACATAGGCCTCGATCAGCGCGGCGGCAACTATCAAAGCCGCGATTGCTGATATCCAAGCCAGCCATGTACTCATTTTTTTGGAGCCATGGCTTTAGCATATTCTTGAGGGTCTCTGGTGATACGGGAAACTGTTACATGACCGCCACCGCCGCCCAACACGGTTCCGTGGTCAATCAGTTGCTCGCCTTGACCGGGTTCTGTGCCCCGAATTTTGTCAGCACGCTCATTCTTTATCGTAGATCTGAAAATGATGACGCTACCGACGAGGGCGATCAATCCACAAATTCCGTAAATCCAGAAAGTCGTGCTCACTCAGGCACTTTCGTCGTCAGCGCCAGCGCGTGCAAATCGCCATCCGGGCCGTCCATCTTGCCTTTTAGGGCCGCATAGACTGCTCGTTGCTGTTGCACCCGATTTTTGCCACGAAAGCTCTCATCCACGACCATGGCCGACATATGTACGCCGTCGCTGCCGCCGACCTGAATGTCCGCATCGGGAAACGCGTCGCGCAGCAGGTTCTCAATCTCGTGGGCGCTCATCGGCATGTAGGTTTCTCCTGAAAGTCTTTCCCAAGATGTAGTGCGCCGGGGCGGGGCGCGCAAGGGTCAGATAGACGCCCCGAAATGACAAAAACCTGCACTTGTCAAAGTGCAGGTTTTCAGAAGCGCAGGTGCCAAAATCAGGCGACGGCTTCGGCGAAGCTGTTGCGGAAAGTGGCAGTCAGTTCATCAAGCAAGGCCTCAGAAGAGCCGATGCGGACGCTGTCGCCCGTGAACCGCCCGACCGATACCAGTGGAACGCCAGCCTGACCTGCAGCAATCATCAGGGCTTCGGCCTGGTCAAAGTTGCAGGCGACCAGATAACGGGCCTGATCCTCGCCAAACAGGAATTCGGTCGAGGCGTCGTCAAGCGTTATGCCGACGCCGGTTGCTTCGGCCAGTTCGAAGGCTGCCAATGCCAGACCACCATCGCCAAGATCGGTGCAAGCCTTGATCATCTCTCGGTTTGCGCGGATGAACTCTCCGTTGCGCTTTTCGGCGTCCAGATCAACATGCGGCGCGTCGCCATCTTCGCGGTTGAACACTTCGGCCAGAAGGGCGGATTGGCCCAGATGCCCCTGCGTATCGCCGATGACCAGAGCCACGTGGCCGTCGCGGACCTCATTACCTATGATCTCGTCCGTGTGCGCCAGAAGGCCGACCGCTCCGATTGTCGGGGTCGGCAGGATCGCTTGACCGTCGGTTTCGTTGTAAAGCGACACGTTGCCGGACACGATGGGCATATCCAACGCTGCGACGGCCTTACCAATGCCTTGGATCGCGCCGACGAACTGGCCCATGATCTCGGGCTTTTCCGGGTTGCCAAAATTCAGGTTGTCGGTGGTCGCTAGTGGCAATGCCCCGACGGCGGTCAGGTTGCGGTAGGCTTCGGCAACAGCTTGCTTGCCGCCTTCTACAGGGTTGGCTCGCACATAGCGCGGGGTCACGTCACTGGTGAAAGCAAGAACCTTGTCGGTGCCGTGTACACGAACCATGCCGGCGCCCAGACCAGGCGTACGCACGGAATCGGCCATAACCATGGTGTCATACTGCTCGTAAACCCATTGCTTGCCCGCATAGTTGGGCGAAGCGAGCAGGGCGCGCAGACCGTCGATTGGGTCGATCTGAGGTACGTCGGCCAGATCTTCTGCTTGCGGTGTAGGCTCCCACGGGCGATCATATTCGGGCGCGGTTGAGGAGAGTTTGGACAGAACCAGATCGGCTTTGACCTCACTATTATGCATGATCAGAAAGCGATCTTCGGCGACGGTTTCACCCACGATAGCGAAATCCAGATCCCATTTATCGAAAACGGCGCGAGCCTCGGCCTCAAGCTCGGGTTTGAGAACCATCAACATGCGTTCTTGGGATTCCGACAGCATCATCTCATAGGCTGTCATGTTCTCTTCGCGCTGGGGGACGTTTTCCAGATCAAGCCGAACGCCCAGACCGCCTTTGTCACCCATCTCAACTGCGGAACAGGTCAGGCCCGCCGCGCCCATATCTTGGATCGAGATCACTGCGCCGGTTTGCATCAGCTCCAGCGTCGCTTCCATCAGGCGTTTTTCGGTGAACGGGTCGCCAACCTGAACGGTGGGGCGCTTTTCCTCGATCGTGTCGTCAAATTCGGCGCTGGCCATGGTGGCTCCGCCCACGCCGTCGCGTCCGGTCTTGGCTCCAAGATAGACAACCGGCATGCCGACGCCCGATGCGGCTGAGTAGAAAATCTTGTCACTGTCAGCCAGCCCGGCTGCGAAGGCATTCACAAGGCAGTTGCCATTATAGGCCGGGTGAAAGCGCACTTCGCCGCCAACGCAAGGCACGCCGAAACAGTTGCCATAGCCGCCGATACCTTCGACCACGCCATTGACCAGCTGACGGGTCTTGTGGTGGCCGGGTTCACCAAAAGACAGCGCGTTCATCGAGGCGATTGGGCGCGCACCCATGGTGAAAACATCGCGCAGGATACCTCCAACACCGGTGGCCGCACCTTGATAGGGTTCGATGTAAGACGGATGGTTGTGGCTTTCCATCTTGAAGACCACGGCCTGACCATCGCCGATATCGACCACACCTGCATTTTCACCCGGTCCGCAGATCACCTGGGGTCCAGAGGTGGGCAGGGTGCGCAGCCATTTCTTGGAGGATTTGTAGGAACAATGCTCGTTCCACATGGCCGAGAAAATGCCCAACTCGGTAAAGGTTGGCTCGCGCCCGATAATCTCCAGGATCATCTCGTATTCTTCGGGTTTCAACCCGTGCGCGGCAATCAGATCCGGTGTGATGGCGGGCTCTTGCATCGTTTGTCCTGTATCCATGGTGGCCGAGATTGCGGGCCTTGTAGGGCAAGGGCGCGTCTGTGGGAAGGGCCAAGTCAGCGCAGGGTCGAATAACGTAACCGGCATATGCCAATTTCGAGCTTTTCTGCGCTTTGTGTACCCAGAAAAAGAAACGGAACCGCGCCAGTGGCCGGTTCCGTCTATAGTACTTCCTGCCAGGCGGCCCAAAAGCCGCGTGGCGTCTGTATCTGGTCTTTAAGCTGGGGTTTCTCCCTTGTTGATCGAGTCCGCCGCAGCGGCCCCAACAGCAGCTTTTTGTTGTTCGGTAAGGTTCTCGGCCTCTTCCAGACCAGGAATTGCTACGCGAACTTCGCGGCGGGCAAAGTCGATGCCATTGGCATTGAACTCGGCCTTCACCCGGTTGAAGATTTCCTTGCGAAGCGTGAACTGCTTGCCCGGCTTGGCCATGAACTTGCCGCGGATGATCATGCCAACATCGTCAAAGTCGAAAACACCTTGCGATTTAAAGGGCTGCAAGAAGCCTTCTTTGTGGGTTTCGTCCGCCATCATCTCGGCGCCGATCTTCTTGAAGATCTTCTTGACCTTGTTGGGATCAGTGTCAAACGGCACGGTGAACTTTAGCTTCATGATCACCCAGTCACGGCTGAAATTGGTCAGCTTTTGAATCTCGCCATAGGGGATCGTGTGAACGGGCCCACGGTGATGGCGGAGCTGCATCGAACGGATCGAGATTTTCTCGACGGTGCCCATGGTGCCACCGACATCGACATATTCACCCACGCGAAACGCATCGTCGATAAGGAAGAAGACACCGCCGACGATATCAGCCACCAGCTTCTGAGCGCCGAAACCGATCGCAAGACCAAGGACACCGGCACCTGCCAGAAGTGGGGTGATGTTGATGCCCAGCGCGCCCAATGCGAGCAGGCCGAAGATGACCGCAATCGTGACTTGCGCCGTGATCCGCAGCAGGGGAAGAACCGTCGCCAGACGTGAGCCGCCTGCACCGCCACCCTCGCCACCGGCCTCTTCATCCAGCTCTTCTGCCGTTGTCTGTTCCTTGGCAAGACGACGGTTGATCCATAGTGAGACGACCTCGTTCAAGATGTATCCGACAGCGATGATCATCAGGAATTCGATAACCGTACCGCCAACGTCGGTTCCGATCCCGGCAGAGGCGACATGTCGAAGATCAAGCTGCCAGACCCGCGCGATCATAAAGACCACAAACAGGCCCGCCAGCACGCGACCGATCCGGATATAGCTGCGCTTGGCTGATTTATAGGCGCGTTCGGCCAATGGTCCGTCGCCCAACATTGGGGGTTGAAGATGGCGCACGAGGCCACGGATCAGCGTATCAAGCGCTGGTGCGATCAGCAGCCAGAACATCGTCGTGAAATGTGGCCCTTTGCCAAGCAGGGCAAGTGTTCTGGGATCACGCTGTGCGATCAGGAATTCGACCAGGAACCATATCACCACCGAAACGCCGATAGCGAAGTAGGGATAGTAATGAGCGACCTTTTCATCGAATTTGGTGTGATCCGGGTCCGTGCCCAACATCATCTGAGACAACCCTTCGCGCGCGGTCCAGGCGATGATCCCAATGTATATATGGATGCCAGCGTTCAGCCAGAAACCGATACGCGTATCGGCCGGGGTGATACCGTTAAGCAAGTTGAACCGTACGATAAAGAGCGTGAGGCCGATCAATAGAAGAAGGCCAATCAGGTTGCGATGCAGATATTTGGCCCAATGATCGTCTATGTTGACCAACCGGTAATGTGGCTTTTTGGGCGCCAGTACAAAGCGTGAGGCGGCTGCGCCCAGACGCGGAATCCAAATCAGGTAGAAAACGAATGGGGCGGCATAGGTAAGCTGTTCTGTCGTCAGCAAGCCCCGTCCAATCGCCCGGATAACAACATAGAACACAACAAGTCCTGCGATTTCCCGGCAGAAACGGCGGAACAAGTAACGTACCGCGCTCCAAAGATCAGCATCGGAATTCCCATCGGGCTCTTCGTGCCATTTGCGGGTGAGAAACCCAAACAATTTTTCAGCAGCGTATCCGGCCACCAGAACTGCTAGGATCAGCCCAAACAGGCCAAACACCCCGGTAGATCCGAATTTCGCTGAGAAATTGCTGAACGCCTCAACCTGGGCGCTGACAATATTTGGCAATGTGGTCAAAACCTGCGTCCAAGAGGTAACCATCTCGGCCCAGATTTCACTGATTTCGGTAAGCGGATCTTCATGGTTTTCGTTTGCTGCCGCCTGCTTTTCTGCAACCGCGTCGAGCCGTTCCAGCAAAATGGCGCGAACCTGATCGTCGGACATACGTGCCACCAAGCCATCAACCTGATCGGGCGTCAGGTCCTCTGGAATTGTGACCGTAGACGACGCCGTCCCACTGTCTTGTGCGTGTACTGGTACCGCAAGAAGAATGGCGGAAATCAACGCCAGTAATAGGCGGAGTGGATGGTGCATGAATTTTCCCTCGAACACGAATTTTTGATCTTTTACGGGATCATAGGCGCGGAGGTGGAAATTTCCCAGCAGTTTTCGGCTGTTCGGTGTCACCGATTAAGCCAGGACCAAAAAAAAAGGCCGAGCACTAAGCTCGGCCGTAGTCCAACAGGGAGGTATGAAGATGATGAGCGTTACAGCATCACCGCCTTCGAGTGCTCATTTAGGCATCAGTTTGATAACGATCAAGGCGTTTCAGTGTGATAGTCCGTCATGTCCGCTATGACGTTGACGCATAGCTATAGTTTCCCCATTTTCTTCAGGTGTTTACGCTGCGCGATGATCTCGTCCTGCACAAAATCGCGGAAGGCTGCCACGCGTTTGGAATGGCGTAACTCTTCGGGGTAGGCGAGATAAACAGGAACGTCAGCCGTTTCGATGTCTGAAAGTACCGGCAGCAGATGCGGGAAATCATGCGTGACATAATCGGGCAGCAAGCCAATTCCCAGATTGTGCAGTACGCCCTGCAAGACACCGAAATAGTTGTTCACTGTCAGCAACGACGCCGGGTTATAGGTCATCAGATGCCGTACCATTGCCGCACTGGCCCCTACTTGGGGGGCTGAGGGGGTCTGACAGATAAGTCGATGGCTCGAGATTTCTTCGAGGGAGGCAGGTTGACCGCTTTCCTTAAGATATTCCGGGGTAGCATAAAGCAGCATCTGTACTGTCATCAGGCGCTTGCGCACCAGATCAGCCTGGCTAGGCTCTTTCATACGGATGGCGACATCGGCCTCGCGCATTGGCAGGTCAAGAACGCGTTCCTCAAGCATGAGGTCGATATTTAGGTCCGGGTATTGTTCATACAGCTTTGGCAACCTCGGAGCGAGCCATAGAGTCCCAAAGCCAAATGTGGTTGTGACCCGCAGCACACCAAAGACTTCTTCTTCGCTGTCTCGTATGCGCGCTGCTGCCGCGTCCAGTCGCTTGGACATTGCCGAGGTGGCGTCGAACAGCAGCTCACCCTGTTCGGTCAGAATCAGACCGCGGGCGTGACGATGGAACAACGTCGAATCAAGTGACTCTTCCAATGCCCGAATTTGTCTGCTGACTGCCGATTGAGATAGGTTCAGCTTATCGCCTGCATGTGTCAGGCTGCCCGCATCTGCAACCGCGTGAAATATCCTAAGCTTGTCCCAATCCATCGCCGCAACTTTCGTTATCCTGCCGAACGCCTATATGAAATAGGTGACAACTTCCACATTCAAACGGCGAAATCCTTGCGTTTCAGAGGATAAGCTCTAGGCAGGTCAGTTATTATGACCTAATATGGAAGCAGATGAAGCACACTGATCTGACGAGGGGAGGCGTTTGATGAGTAAGCCACAAATTTCTTTGAACGACCGTTTCGACCTAAGCAAAAACACGGTTTTATTGAACGGCACTCAGGCGCTTGTGCGCCTTATGCTGATGCAAAAGGCGCGCGACACGAAATCGGGTCTGAACACTGCAGGATTGGTGACGGGATACCGCGGATCGCCTCTTGGAGCGGTCGACCAGCAGATGATGCGCGCGCAGAAACAGCTGACAGAAAGCGATGTCACTTTTCAATACGGTCTGAATGAGGATCTTGCGGCAACCGCGCTTTGGGGCAGTCAGCAGGCCGGGTTAAGGGGTGACGGCAAGTTCGATGGCGTCTTTGGTCTGTGGTACGGAAAAGGACCTGGTGTAGATCGGTCAGGCGACGTGATGCGCCATGCCAATATGGCAGGGACGGCGGCGCATGGTGGCGTTCTGATGGCCATGGGGGATGATCACACGGGCGAAAGTTCGACCGTTCTGCATCAGTCCGAGTGGTCGTTGGTTGATATGTACATGCCAGTGGTCAGCCCGGCCGGAGTACAAGAGATACTCGACTACGGCGTTTACGGATTCGCGCTCAGCCGGTTCGCCGGTGTCTGGGTCGGTCTCAAGACCATGAAGGACACGATAGAGGTGACTTCGGTTGTTGATGGCAACCCCGATCGCATGAATGTCGTGGTGCCCGAGTTTGATATGCCCGAAGGAGGGCTGAACATCCGGCTTGGCGATACGCCTCATCTGCAGGAAGAGCGCATTATTGATTACAAGCGTTTTGCGGCTGAAACGTTTTCACGCGCTAACCGGATGGACAAACGTGTCTGGGGCAAACCCGGTGCAAAGATAGGTCTGGTGGCCGCTGGCAAGAACTGGCTGGACCTTACCCACGCGCTTTCCTTGCTGAATATTGATGAGGCCGAGGCCGAGCGCCTTGGCATCACGACCTATAAGGTCGGACAGACGTTCCCACTGGACATGGCCGGATTTCACGACTGGGCAGAGGGTCTGGACCTGATCGTAATCGTTGAAGAAAAACGCAAGCTGATCGAGGTTCAGGTCAAAGAAGCGATCTTTGACGACCGCCGTGGTCGACGAGTCTATGGCTGGTACAAGGGTGGTGCTGGGACGCTGCATCGGGAAGAGCTGTTTCCCACCCGCGGTGCCCTTGATCCGAACATGATCGCAGAAAAGCTGGGCGGTATCCTGATTGAAGAAGGCCGCGATACCGACGGGGTCCGTGCAGGTTTGACCAAGTTGACCGAAGCGCGCCGGGCGGACAATGCCGAGGAAATAGCCTCACGCCTTCCGTATTTCTGTTCTGGATGCCCGCATAACAGTTCGACCAAGGTACCAGACGGAAGCCGGGCCTATGCAGGCATCGGATGCCATTACATGGTTCAATGGATGGATCGAAGCACATTTGGCTTTACTCAGATGGGTGGCGAAGGGGCAAACTGGATCGGGGAAGAGCCGTTCTCGACCACCAATCATGTGTTCCAGAACCTCGGAGACGGCACCTATAACCATTCCGGTGTTCAGGCGATCCGGGCAGCTTTGTCGGCGGGTACGAACATCACCTTCAAGATTCTGTTCAACGATGCAGTCGCAATGACGGGCGGGCAGGGCAATGAGGGTGATCTGACCGCCGAAAGGATCGCGGCCGAGGTCAAGGCTATGGGCGTCACACATGTCGCGCTGGTCTATGACGAAAAAGAAGATGTAAACTTCAAAGCCTTACCCGCAGGAGTAGAGAGCTTTGAGCGTGCCGAACTGATGACTGTGCAAGAGAAATTCCGCACCTATGAGGGCGTCTCGGTCATCGTCTATGTCCAGACCTGTGCCGCTGAGAAACGCCGTCGCCGTAAACGCGGAACCTTTCCCGACCCGGACAAAAGGGTCTTTATCAATACGGATGTCTGTGAGGGCTGCGGTGACTGCGGCATCCAATCGAACTGTGTTTCGATTGTTCCCAAGGAAACCGAACTTGGCCGGAAGCGCGCGATTGACCAATCGAGCTGTAACAAGGATTTTTCGTGTCTGAGTGGGTTCTGCCCCTCCTTTGTGACGCTGGAAGGCGCGAAGATTCGCAAAGAAGCGACGACCGAACTTGATCTGCCCGATCTTCCGATGCCCGAGCTGCCTGAAATAGTGGGCACACATAATGTTGTCATCACCGGCATCGGTGGGACCGGAGTTGTCACGCTGGGCGCGATTCTGGCACAGGCGGCCCAGATTGACGGCAAAGGCGCCGGAATGATGGAGATGGCAGGCTTGGCCCAGAAAGGCGGTGCGGTTCATATTCATTGCCGTATTGCCAACCGGCCAGAAGATATCAGTGCAATACGTGTGGCAACGGGTGAAGCCGACACATTGATCGGTGGTGATTTGGTTGTGTCCGCCGGGGCCAAAACACTTGGCCTGACACGCTTGGGTCAGACCGGAGCGGTGGTCAACAGCCACGAAACCGTTACCGGTGACTTCACGCGCGACACTAAGTTTAGGATTCCTGGTGAGAGGCTGGAACTGGCGCTGCAAGCTCGATTGAAAGAAGACGTTTCCCTGTTTGATGCCACTGAGCTTGCGCGCGCAGTGATGGGAGATTCAATCTATTCGAACATGATGGTTTTTGGGGCCGCATGGCAGCGCGGGCTGATACCCGTCAGCCTCGATGCGGTGATTGCAGCCATTGATCTGAACGGAACGGCGGTAGAACGCAACAAAAGAGCCTTTGAGATCGGTCGTTGGGCGGTTTTACACCCGGAAAAAGTCGATGAGATTCTACGGCCAAGTGTTTCCGACCTCCCGAAATCACCAGAGCAGGTCATCGCGTTCCGCGCCGATCATCTAACCCAGTATCAAAGCGCTCGTCTGGCGAAACGCTACCGCAAAATCGTTGACTCGTTTGAGGATGCAGAAATTCGTGATGCTGTCGCAAAAGGGTATCATAAACTGTTGTCTTACAAAGACGAATACGAAGTAGCCCGGTTGTTACTGTCCAGTCGGGAGAAAGCCGCCGCTGAATTTGATGGCGAATTCAAAATGACATTCCACCTTGCCCCACCGCTGCTTGGTGGCAAAGGACCAGATGGCCGACCCCGCAAACGGAGTTTCGGCGAATGGATGCTGAACCCGCTGAAATTCATGTCTCGGCTAAAAGTTCTTCGAGGTACTCCGCTGGATATCTTTGGCTATAGTGTCGAACGTCGAATGGAGCGTGAGCTGATCAAGCAATATGAACGTGATCTCAAAGAGATCACTCCGCTGATTTCCATCCAAACAAAGGATGCCGTAATTTCGCTCGCTAAGTTGCCCTTGGATATCAAAGGTTTTGGACCCGTCCTTAAGGCGAATGAGGCGAGCGCCGCCAAACGCAGAGAGGAATTGTTGACCACGATACGGAACGGAGGACCTGAATTACAGGCCGCCGCCGAGTAATTCGTCACAACCGTGTCACGACAGCTAGGCAAAATTGTTACTTGCATTTAAAATGCAGGTACAAAACCGGAGACTTCCATGCCCTCGCGACGCCATGTTGCACGTGACATTTCTTATGCCTATTCCGCCGAAACCAAAAGCGGACGGATGGTCATCAAGCTTATGGAGAACACCACAGGCCGCCTGCGCCTTATCAGGCGTGCTGATGGGTACGAAAAAGACGTGGCCAACGGGCGAGATTTCTGGTCGGTCATGGTTGAGAGATACGGTTTGTCTCTGGATGTGGTTGGCGGGTCATTGTCTAATATTCCCCGTGATGGCTCTCTGATTCTGATTGCCAATCACCCATACGGAATTCTGGATGGGTTGATGATGGGGCACATGTTGTCCAGTACGCGTGGGGATTTTCGCATTCTGGCCAACCATGTGTTTCGTAAGGCAGAGGATCTGAATCGGGTCGTTCTGCCGATTTCATTCGACGATACAAAAGCTGCGATGAAGCAGAACCTGGAGACCCGGAAGAAAGCTTTGAACTATCTGGGCGAGGGCGGCGCGATTGGCATATTTCCCGGCGGTACCGTCAGCACAGGGGCAAAGCCTTTCTCGTACCCGATGGACCCGGGCTGGCGTGGCTTCACAGCGCGGATGGTTGCCAAATCAGACGCGACAGTTGTGCCGGTCTTTTTTGACGGTCATACCTCACGCCTGTTTCAGATTGCCAGCCATCTGCACAATACATTGCGCATGGGATTGCTGATCAAGGAATTCAAAAAACGCGTTGATACCCCGGTCCAAGTGGTGATCGGAGAGCCCATCGGCCGCGACGTTCTGGACCCGTTGGCCAAGGATACGCGCAAGATGATGGATTTCTTGCGCAAAGCAACGTATGAGCTGTCTCCAAAGCCACTAAAGTCTTATGACTATGGCTATGAATTTGAGGAACGGCATCGCGCCTAAAGGGGCAAATGGCAGTAGGCATTTTTGATTCTGGTTTGGGCGGTCTGACCGTTCTGAACGCCGCGCAGAAACGTCTTCCCGACGTTGATTTCCTGTATTACGCGGACAGCGCACATGCGCCTTACGGGGTGCGTGATGTAGAGAATATCTATGAGCTGACCCGGGGTGCGGTGAACGACCTCTGGAACCGGGGTTGTGATCTGGTGATTCTGGCCTGCAATACGGCCAGCGCTGCTGCTTTGCGGCGGATGCAGGAAGAGGGCGTGCCTCAAGGCAAGCGCGTCTTGGGCGTTTTTGTTCCTTTGATCGAAGCGCTGACTGAGCGGCAATGGGGCGACAACAGCCCGCCGCGTGAAGTCGCGGTCAAACATGTCGCTTTGTTTGCGACCCCGGCCACCGTATCCAGTCGTGCGTTTCAACGCGAATTGGCCTTTCGTGCGATTGGCGTAGATGTTGAGGCGCAGGCCTGCGGTGGGGTCGTTGATGCCATCGAGGAAGGCGACATGATCCTGGCCGAAGCGCTGGTGCGAAGCCATGTGGACGCCCTGAAACGCAAGATGCCAGAGCCTCAGGCCGCAATACTGGGCTGTACGCACTATCCCTTAATGGCTGAGGCGTTTCAGAAGGCCTTAGGACCCGACGTTGAGGTGTTCAGCCAGGGTGATCTGGTTGCCGAAAGTCTGGCAGACTATTTGCAGCGGCACCCGAACATGCAGGGTGCGGCGAAGGGCGGTTATCTGACCACTGGTAAGCCAGGCGTTGTCAGTGATCGCGCCACCCAGTTCCTCCGACGACAAATTACTTTTGAGGCTGTCTGACTTTGGTCAAAGACGCGGCCTGAAAGAACCCGTAATCCCATGACCGTCACAGTGACGGGCATGAACAGTGGCATACAGTTTCAAGAGGTCCAAGATGACCCACAAAATCGCAATTCTGGGCGCTTCGGGTTATACCGGCGCTGAACTGGTTCGGTTGATCGCCGAGCATCCGAATATGGAAATCGCTGCACTTTCTGCCGAGCGGAAAGCCGGACAGTCGATGGCGCAGGTGTTCCCTCATTTGCGGCACCTGCAGCTTCCGGTTCTTGGCAAGATTTCGGAAATCGACTTTTCAGGGATCGACCTGTGCTTTTGCGCGCTGCCACATAAAACCAGCCAGGAAGTTATCCGCGATCTGCCGAAGGACCTGAAGATCATCGACCTGTCCGCCGATTTCAGGCTACGCGACCCTGAGGAATATGAAAAATGGTATGGCAACCCTCATGCGGCTTTGGAGCAGCAGGAGGAGGCCGTTTACGGCCTGACCGAGTTTTATCGCGATCAAATTCGCACGGCCCGCTTGGTTGCCGGAACAGGCTGCAACGCCGCCACCGGACAATATGTTTTGCGCCCTTTGATTTCGGCCGGTGTCATTGATCTGGATGACATCATTCTGGACCTCAAATGCGCTGTGTCTGGTGCCGGGCGATCGCTGAAAGAAAACCTGCTGCATGCCGAACTTAGCGAAGGGTATAACGCATATGCTGTTGGCGGTACGCATCGGCATTTGGGGGAATTCGATCAAGAATTTTCTGCCCTTGCAGGGCGCCCGGTCAATGTTCAGTTCACTCCGCATCTGGTTCCAGCAAACCGGGGTATCCTAGCCACTACATATGTCAAAGGTGACCCCACGAGCGCTTATGAAGCGCTTGTGAAAACCTATGAAAGCGAACCATTTATCCAGATGCTGCCATTTGGCGAAACACCCTCGACCCACCATGTGCGCGGCTCGAATTTCTGCCATATCGGCGTGGTCAGCGACCGGATCGAGAGGCGCGCCATTGTGATCGGAGCACTGGATAACCTGACAAAAGGTAGCAGTGGCCAAGCCTTGCAGAACGCTAACCTGATGTTAGGTGAAGCTGAAACTGCGGGTCTGATGATGGCCCCACTTTTCCCATGAGGAACAAATGAAAACGCTCAAGAAACGTCGTCGCGTTCAAATCATCCTTCTGTCAATCGTTGCTTTGGCAGTGTCTACGGCGTTGATCGGATACGCTATGCAGGACGGCATCAATTTCTTCCGCTCGCCCAGTGAAGTAATGGCAGAGCCGCCAAAACCGACTGAAATATTCCGGATCGGTGGTCTGGTCGAAGAGGGTTCGATCGTGCGGGGGCAAGGGGAAACCGTGCGTTTTGTGGTGACGGACGGCGGCGAAAGCGTGCCGGTCACGTTTACTGGAGTTTTGCCTGATTTGTTCTCGGAAAACCAGGGTATGATTGGCACCGGAAGTTACGTAAACGGAGTCTTTGAAGCCTCAGAAATTCTTGCGAAACACGATGAGACCTATATGCCAAAAGAGGTTGTGGACGCGTTGAAAGAACAAGGTATTTACAAGGAGGCCGGCGAGAGCTGAGCCATAGGCTTTGAGATCGGAATTCGGGCGTTGCGTGGATCGACATGCAGCGCCCTTTCTATTTTCGTTGTATTAACAGAATTGTCCGAGCGTCTGTCTGTCCCAAGTTGGAGAACAGTACATGCAGACGGTTCGGCAGATCGCGGAACAGATAGTTACGCGTGAAGGTGGTTTTGTCGATGACCCCGACGATCCGGGTGGAGCGACAAAATTCGGCGTAACAATCCATACCATGCGCAGATTGCAACTGGACCTGACGCAGGACGGGATGGTTGATGTATCCGATGTAAGGCGGCTGAGCCGGTCGCAGGCCGTTGAAATCTTTATCCGCCACTATTTCTCAAAACCGCGATTACACCTACTGCCTAACATTCTGCAGCCATCTGTTTTCGACATGTACGTGAATTCAGGCGCTCAAGCTGTTAAAATTATGCAATATTTGCTGCGTGAAATGGGGTATCGTGTCGTCGTAGATGGCGTTGTAGGCCCGCAGACGGCGCAGGCATGTAGTGCTGCGTCTGAACCGGACCCTGTCGCGCTGCGGGATGCCTATGGCGTTGCCAGGAGAAACTATTATTTCCGAATAGCGGAACGGCGTCCAGCCTCTCGCAAATATGCTCGGTCCCGGTCTGGGGCAAAAGGTGGCTGGATACGACGCGCTGAGGAATTCCTGTCACCGACCTATCATCTTAGCGACGCAGAATTTCAAAGGAGGGTTTCTGAATGGGGCTGATCTCGGGGATATTTGCGTTCTTGTTTGGCGAGGGCCGGAATGTCGTGCGTGAAACAACCGAAGTCTTTCGTGAAAATGCTGAGCAGGGCGCTAAACGCGACCTGACGCGACAACAGGGAGTACTGGAACAGTATAGGGCTGAGTTCGAGCGGGTTCAAAAAGGTGCATTTGACCGTTTTATGGATGGGCTCAACCGGCTGCCGCGCCCCGCCATGGCCTTGGGAACATTGGGACTGTTTGTCGCCGCTATGGTAGATCCGCTTTGGTTTGCCGCTCGGATGCAGGGGATTGCGTTGGTGCCTGAGCCCTTGTGGTGGTTGTTGGGCGTGGTCGTCTCGTTCTATTTCGGCGCAAGACACCAGACCAAGGTGCAGGATCTGCAGCGTGAAATTTCGGCAACGATGACACGTACTCCGAAAGTTATGGAAAACATCGAAACACTGGCAGAGATGCGGGACCGTTTGATTGGGGTCGCTGATACTGGGACAGATGCAGGCTTAGCCGATGAGGTCCTAAAGCCCGATTTCAACCCTGCGCTCGAGGATTGGCGGCGGGGTCGGTCCGCCTGACCCGCGACACTATGTGCGTCCTGCAGAGGCGAAAGTGATTGGTGATTGTCCCTCAACAGGAATATATGCGGGACCATGATTACAGAACTTGGTCACTTCGCGCTGATACTCGCCTTTCTCGTCGCCATCGTTCAGACGGTCATTCCGCTGATAGGGGCGGCGAAACGGTGGACTGGCTGGATGTCCTTCGCAGAAACCGCCGCTATTGCACAGTTTCTGTTAGTCGCCTTCTCTTTCGCGGCGTTGGTCTGGGCCTTTACCACCTCTGATTTCTCATTGCGGATAGTGGTTGAAAACAGCCATTCCGCCAAACCGATGCTGTATAAAATCAGCGGCACGTGGGGCAACCACGAAGGGTCAATGTTACTGTGGGTCCTGATCGTCGCAGTTTTCGGGGCCATGGCCGCTTTTTTTGGCGCAGGGTTACCTCCGACGCTCAAAGCGCGCGTGCTGGCGGTTCAGGCAGCCGTAGGGGTGGCGTTTTACGCTTTTATCCTGCTCACCTCGAACCCATTTGACCGTCTGATTATCGCCCCGTTCGATGGGCGGGACCTCAACCCATTATTGCAAGATCCAGGTTTGGCATTCCACCCGCCGTTTCTGTATCTGGGCTATGTCGGCCTGAGCATGGCATTCAGCTTTGCAGTGGCCGCGCTGATCGAAGGGCGCGTGGATGCATCTTGGGGGAGGTGGGTGCGTCCCTGGACGCTGGCCGCATGGATTTTTCTGACCATTGGGATCGCGCTTGGATCCTGGTGGGCCTACTACGAGCTGGGCTGGGGCGGGTTCTGGTTCTGGGATCCGGTCGAAAACGCTTCTTTCATGCCGTGGCTATTGGCGGCAGCCCTGTTGCATTCTGCTATCGTGGTCGAAAAGCGTGAAGCGCTGAAGAGCTGGACCATCCTTCTGGCGATCATCGCCTTTGGCTTTTCGCTGATCGGGACGTTCATTGTGCGATCGGGGCTTTTGACTTCGGTACATGCCTTTGCCAATGATCCTGAACGCGGCGTGTTTATCCTGATCATTCTTGTGGTCTTCATTGGCGGTGCGTTGACACTCTATGCGGCACGCGCGCAAGCGATGGAGGCCAAGGGCGTGTTTGGTATGGTCAGCCGCGAAAGCGCCCTGGTGCTGAACAATATTCTACTGGCGGTCAGCTGTTTCGTTGTGTTCTTCGGAACCTTGTGGCCGATGGTGGCCGAGATGGCATTTGATCGCAAACTCTCGGTCGGCGCGCCGTTCTTTAATGCGGCGTTCACACCGTTCATGGTTGCGCTGGGGATTGTATTACCGCTTGGTGCAATGCTTCCGTGGAAACGTGGAAAGCTTGGCAAGGCGGCGCATTCGTTGCGGTTCGCATTCCTTCTGGCAGTTGCGCTCGGCTTGCTCGTTTGGGTCATGCAGACCGGTCGCAGCGCATTGGGACCCGTGGGGCTGTTTCTGGGGGCCTGGATCACATTTGGCGCTATTGTGGACCTTTGGAGCCGTACTGGAAGAAAAAACAACCTACAGCGTCTGTTCAGACTGCCCGGTGCCGATTGGGGCAAGGCTGCAGCCCATACCGGACTGGGGGTTACGATCTTTGCCATCGCCGGGCTGACCGCATGGGAGGTCGAGGATATCCGCGTTGCGCAGACGGGGCAGCCTTTCGAGGTTGGCCAGTTCACCCTGACACTTGAACAGGTTCGGAATGTCGAGGGGCCCAACTATTTCTCAACCACAGCCGATGTTAAGGTCGAACAGGCCGGTCGAACAATCGCAACACTGCATCCGGAAAAACGCGACTACCCAGTTTCAAGGATGCCAACGACTGAAGCTGCGATTGACTATCGGTTTCTCAGGGATCTTTACGTCGTCATTGGAGATCAGCAGGCAAATGGTGGCTGGGTCGTGCGGACTTATATCAAGCCTTTAGCGAATTGGATTTGGGGCGGGTGCCTACTGATGGCGCTCGGAGGCGTTCTTAGCCTGTGCGACAGGCGTTTTCGCGTTGCGGCAGGCGCGCGCAAGACGCCGACGCAGGGGGTTCCGGCGGAATGAAACGGTTTCTACTGATACTGCTTTTATTGGCAACGCCAAGCATGGCTGTCCAACCTGACGAGGTGCTTGATGATCCGATCCTGGAACAGAGGGCGCGGGATCTGAGTGCCGGCTTGCGCTGTCTGGTTTGCCGCAACGAAAGCATAGACGAAAGCAATGCAGGATTGGCCCGTGACTTGCGCCTGTTATTGCGCGAACGCCTGGTGGCCGGCGACACAGATGGACAGGCGATTGACTTTATCGTTGATCGCTACGGCGAATATGTTTTGCTAAGGCCAACAACGTCAGGATCGAACATCCTTTTGTGGCTGGCCGGTCCGATCATGCTTTTGATCGCTGTGGCGACTGGTTTCAGCTTTTTACGCAAAAGATCGGCGGAACAGGACCGAAGGGAAGGTGACGGCCTCCTTAGCGACGCCGAGAAAGAACGATTACGCGAAATCCTCAAAGATTGACCTTCGGTTCACCTTTTCCTTCATTGGAAATTGAGGCAGGGTCGCAGGCGCAGCGAACCTTGGAGGGGTGGATGGAATACGAAGCGATCCTGTTGGACATTGCGGATGATCTGGCAGTGGTAACTCTGAACCGCCCAGAGAAGTTGAACGCAATGACCGCTCAGTTGCGGGCCGAAGTCACGCACGCGATGAAATACGCTGCCACCCATGCCCGCGCGATTGTTTTGACCGGTAAGGGAAACGCTTTTTGCTCGGGTCAGGATTTAGGTGATGCCTCAAGCACCGGGAAGATTGATCTTGAGCGCACGCTGCGCGACGAATACGAGCCCATGCTTGAAGCAATCTATAATTGCCCGGTTCCAACAATCGCCGCAGTAAATGGCGCTGCTGCGGGGGCAGGGGCCAATCTAGCGCTATGCGCGGATATCGTGATCGCGACGGAGAGTGCTTATTTCCTGCAGGCTTTTGCCCGTATCGGCCTGTTGCCCGACGCTGGAGGCACCTGGTTTATGCCGCGCCAGATGGGGTTCGCCAAAGCCATGGGCGCTGCTCTTTTTGCCGATAAGATCAGTGCTCGTCAGGCCGACGACTGGGGCCTGATCTGGGAAGCCGTTCCCGACGCGGAGTTCGAAGCGCATTGGCGCAAGCGGGCCATGTATCTGGCCAAAGGTCCAACCTCAGGGTTTGGCGCCATCAAAAAGGCTATTCGCGGCACCTATGAAAACACTCTGCCGCAACAGCTCGAGGCAGAGGCGCATCTGCAAGGTGAATGTGGCCGCAGCCGAGACTTTTCCGAAGGCGTCGTTGCCTTCATGCAAAAACGCCCCCCGAAATTCGAAGGGCGTTGAGGTTGTCAGGCGCGGCGGCGTTTACGCACGCGGCGTTCCGGAAGGGCGGACTCGCCAGTCCCGTCAGTTGCGGATGAGAACGGGCCCAACGCGTCCGTGATCTGATCAAGGGTTGGGCGTATACCGGAGGGGGAAGCGTCAAGCGCAGCTCTCATGTGCCGCAGATGCTCGGGCATTGTGCCGCAACACCCGCCGATAATGCTTGCGCCAGCCTCTCGTGCCATGGTCGCATAATGGCCCATCAGTTCCGGCGTGCCGTCATAATGAATATGTCCATCCACATATTTCGGAATACCGGCATTGCCTTTTGATATCAGCGGCCGTTCCGTACCTTGTGCGACAAATCCAAGGACAGTGCGCAGAATATCAGACGCGCCAGTCCCGCAATTTGCGCCAAAGGCAACCGGCGGGTTAGGGAGCGTTTCAACCAACTGAGCAAAGTCGGCGGATGTGACACCCATCATTGTGCGGCCAGCCGTGTCAAAGCTCATCGTGCCACACCAAGGCATATCGACCAGCGCAAAGGCTTCTGCCGCGGCCCTGAACTCTTCTGGGGCGCTGATGGTTTCGACCCAAAGAACATCGACACCGCCGTCCTTCAATGCCTGCGCCTGTTCGTGGAACATTTCCACGGCATCGGCATGGGACAGGGCACCAACAGGCTGCATGATCTCGCCGGTTGGTCCGACCGATCCCGCGACGATAACCGGACGGTTGGCTTTGTCAGCAACCTCACGGCCAAGTTCTGCGCCTGCGCGGTTGAGTTCACCGACCCGGTTCTGAGCCTCGTGCAGTTTGAGACGCGCAGATGTCCCGCCGAATGTGTTGGTCAGGAAAAGGTCGCTGCCTGCGTCTACTGAGCCCTGATAGAGCGCGCGGATTTTATCCGGTGCATCGACGTTCCAAAGCTCGGGCGCATCGCCCGACTGCAGGCCCATGTTGAATAGGTTTGTACCTGTTGCTCCATCCGCCAAAAGAGTCGTGTTGGAGTCCAGAAGTTTGCTGAGCGCATTTGTCATAAGAATATTCCGAAACTGGCGAGCCGCGCTAAAAATGCGAGACGCCCCGTGTCTCATGACCGGGGCGTCAAATCAAATTCATAAATCTCATGAAGATCATGAATATTGCGGGGAGACCTTAGTTAGTTTCGTTGAGAACCTGTGCTTTGGCCTCGACCAGAAACTCGGCCATCTTTGCACGGATATCGTCATCCGAAGACAGATCCCCGAGATCGCCGGAAACTTTGCGCACGACATCCTCGTGCCCGGTTTCTTCCAGGTCTGAAATCACAACGGATTTTGCGTATTCATCGGCTTCATTACCGGTTTTGCCCAGTTTTTCGGCCGCCCAAAGGCCAAGCAGTTTGTTGCAACGCGCCTGTGCTTTGAACTGCATTTCTTCATCATGGGCGAATTTTGCTTCGAATGCATTTTCGCGCTCGTCAAACGTAGTCATCAGTTGGACCCCTTGGGTTGGTAGTTCTTTCCTTAATGATATGACGATACGACGATCCGGGTGCAAGGTATTTGCGCTGCGTCAAAGCCTCTCGGGCCTCGGAACTTGCGGGAAGGTGGGGGTTGGACTAAGAGAGCGCCAAGGCGAAGGAACTTTTTCCCTCGCGACAGTCTGGAAAGGTCGCTCATGGCGCGTCGCAAGAAAATTTACGAAGGTAAGGCCAAGATTTTGTATGAAGGCCCTGAACCGGGTACAATCGTGCAGTATTTCAAGGATGACGCCACCGCCTTCAACGCTGAAAAGAAGGACGTGATCGACGGGAAAGGTGTGCTGAACAACCGCCTGAGCGAATACTTCATGAACGGACTGAATCAAATCGGTGTACCGACCCATTTCATCCGTCGCCTGAACATGCGCGAACAGTTGGTCCGCAACTGCGAAATCGTACCGCTTGAAGTTATTGTGCGCAATTTCGCGGCTGGCACGATGTCCAAACGCCTTGGCATTGCCGAGGGGACACAGCTGCCGCGCCCGATAGTGGAATACTGCTACAAGGACGACGCGTTGGGTGATCCTCTTGTCACCGAAGAACATATCGCCGCCTTTGGATGGGCCAGCCAGCAGGACATGGAAGACATTCTTAGCCTCGCATTGCGGGTGAATGATTTCATGAGCGGTGTGATGCTGGCGGTTGGCATTCGTCTGGTCGATTTCAAAATTGAAATCGGTCGCGTCTATGAAGGTGACTTCCAGCGCCTGATCATAGCGGATGAAATCAGCCCAGACAGCTGCCGTCTTTGGGATATCGAAACCGGCCAGAAGCTGGACAAGGACGTGTTCCGCCGCGACTTGGGCAGCCTGACCGACGCCTACTCGGAAGTTGCGCGTCGACTAGGCGTTCTGCCGAAAAGCAATGTGTCCAAACCGACCTTGATCAACTGATCGAACGCCGAAGAACAACGCAAAAACGCCGCCGATATTGGGCGGCGTTTTTATTTGAGATCGGGTATTTGACAGGGCCGCAGCTTGTCCGGCATTGTTTGTTGAACAAGCGTAATCGGGTGAACAAAAATGGCCGAGCTATTTGATCAGGCAGTATTTTTAAAGTTCCTCGCTGCGCTGCTGGCGATTTTCAACCCGCTATACGGCATCCCGATCTTCCTCAGCATGACCGAGGGGTACAGCCCGCCAGAACGTAAACGCGTTGCAATGGTTGTGACAGCCACAGTGGTGATTGTATCACTGATTTCGGTACTGATCGGCGAAGAAATTCTGGCGCTTTTCGGTATCGACATTCCGTCTTTTCGCATCGCCGGTGGGTTGATTATTCTAGGGGTTGGCATGTCGATGCTGAACGCGTCTGACCGGTCAGAAAGCGATCAAAAAGCCGTTAAAGATGGCGCGCAGAAGAAGAACATTGCGGTTGTTCCCCTGGCTATCCCGTTGACGATTGGGCCCGGCACTATCGCGACAACCATTGTGTTCGCGCATAGTTTGCCCGACGGCGCCGAGGTAGTAACGTTGGGGGCGGCCGTTTTGATTGCCTGCGCTATTGTCGGGCTGGGATTGTTATTCGCTGACCCTATTTCCAGGTTCTTTGGGCCGACAATGATCAATGTGATCACCCGTGTTATGGCCATCATTTTGGTTGCCGTAGCGGTTGAAATGGTTCTGACAGGGACCTTCAACGCAATAGATACGCATTATCCCGCGCTAAAGGGTTCCGGGTAGGTGCTGACAAGGGTTGTCGAACGCCGACAGTCGCGCTATCCCCGCGCACAACGGAACGGGCCTCAAATACCGGCCCTCAGCTGGAGTTGCAGTAAATGAAAGCACGTGTGCATGTGATGCTGAAAACCGGGGTACTTGACCCGCAGGGTGAAGCGGTGCGCCACGCATTGGGTGCCATGGGTTTTGATCAGGTTGAAGGCGTCCGTCAGGGCAAGGTGATTGATCTTGAACTCGCCGAGGGTGCGACGGAATCGGACGTCACCGAGATGTGCGAAAAACTGTTGGCTAACACGGTCATCGAACGCTACGAGATCGAACTGGTCTGAACCGCTTGTAGGAGGGCTAGCCATGCGCGCAGCTGTCATCGTTTTCCCCGGTTCCAACTGTGATCGGGATCTTGCCGTTGCCTTTGAACAGGCCGGGTTCCAGGTAGATATGGTCTGGCATAAAGATGCCGCTCTGCCCAAGGGCGTGGACATTGTCGGTGTACCCGGCGGGTTTTCTTATGGAGACTACCTGCGCTGCGGAGCGATTGCCGCACAATCCCCGATCTGCAAGGCCGTGGTGGACCACACCGAACGTGGTGGGTATGCGGTTGGTATCTGTAACGGTTTTCAGATCCTGACCGAGACCGGAATTCTGCCCGGCGCTCTGCTGCGCAATGCAAACCTGAAATATATCTGCCGGACCGTTGGCCTGAAGGTCGCAACCAGCGACAGCGCCTTTACCCAAGGCTATAACGCTGGCGATGTGATCGGCATTCCGATTGCACATCATGATGGAAACTATTTCGCGGATGAGGCTACATTGTCCGCGCTCAGGGATCACGACCGGATCGCATTCACCTATACCGAGAATCCAAACGGCTCGGTTGGCGACATTGCGGGCATTCTGTCTGAAAACCGCCGTGTTCTTGGTATGATGCCGCATCCCGAACGGGCGGCAGACGAAGGGCATGGTGGCACCGATGGAACGGCATTGTTTCGCGCATTGTCGGGCATTGTCGCACCGGCGTGACTTGAGCTTGCATCTTAGCCCGCGTAACTTTCGTGGATGAGTTCCGACACACGCTCTACCTGGTCTGCACTGTTCAAACCGCTCCGCGCTGCGCCTCTTGGCTGGCCTTTGCGCGCGGCTGTTCTGGTGCTTTTGCTGGCAACGGTTGCGACGATATGGATAACCAACAGCCTGCTGACGGATCGGTTTACTGAATCCACGCGAAACCGGGCCGAGCTGCGCCTTGCTCTGTATTCCGGGAACCTGCTGAGCGAGCTGCGCAGAAATGCGATTGTACCGCAGCTATTGGCACGCGACCCGACGCTGATCTCGGCGCTGCAATCCAGTGATTTTACCCTGTCTACGCAGCGACTTATTTCTTTTGTCGAAGAGATAGGCGCCGCATCCTTGATGCTTTTGGATCGGGATGGCCGATCTGTTGCCGCAACTGATCGCAACCGGCTGGGCGAGACGCACAGAAACGCGCCGTATTTTGTAGATTCCATTCGGTCAAATTCGACGATCTTCACCGTGATTGAAAAGGAATCCGGTGGTTACAGCTTTATCTATTCGCGCCGGATGGAGGCCTCGTCGGACATCCTTGGTGTCATCGTTGTCGAGGTTGATCTGCAGAAATTCGAACGCGCCTGGGCAGGGATCTCCGATGCTGTTCTGGTCGCTGACAGTACGGGCACCATTATTCTGTCGACTGAACCGCAATGGCGCGGAGTAGAGGAGGGGGCCGCCATGCTGCGGCAGCCGCCGCAAAGTGCCATCCAGCGCGCAATCAGGGCTACGACCGATTGGACGGCTCTGCCCCCCGACGCCTATTTACAGGGCGAGGCGGTGATCCGCATGGAGACACGCATTCCATTCCGCGGCTGGACCATGACCTCGTTCACGACCTACGCCTCGATCCGTGAGAAGGTAAACAGCGTTCTTGCATTGGAAATCATGGGTTTTGCGATTCTGTTAGCGCTTGCCTTCTATGCGCTCAGCCGTCGGGCCACGTTTAGAATGGCCCTGTTCCAGCGCGAGTCGGCAGAGCTTCGCGCATTGAACGCAAGGCTGCAGCGGGAAATCGCTGAGAGGGAACGGGTTGAAAAGACGCTGGAAGTGGCCGAACAGACGCTTGCCCAAAGCTCGAAACTCGCCGCCTTGGGCGAGATGTCGGCCGCTGTCAGCCACGAGCTGAATCAACCTTTGGCTGCAATGAAGACCTATCTTGCCGGCGCGCGTTTGCTGCTGCGACGGAACCGCCCCGAAGAGGCGCTGGCCAGCTTTGGCCGCATCGACGGCCTGATTGAACGGATGGGCGCAATAACACGCCAGCTCAAGTCCTACGCCCGCAAGGGTGCGGATGCGTTTTCACCAGTTAACCTTGGCGAAGCGCTCGCTTCGTCCCTCTCCATGATGGAGCCGCAACTGCGTCAAAGGCACGTCAAGATTACGCAGATACTGCCGGAAGAAACCGTACTAGTCATGGGCGACCGCATGCGGATCGAACAGGTGATGGTGAACCTCTTGCGTAATGCCTTGGACGCCACCAAGTCTGTATCGGAACCGGATGTTGAAATCATACTGGCCGCGGGTGACCAAGCGGTGCTGACTGTACGCGATAATGGCTATGGGATTGAAGACATCGAAAACCTGTTTGAGCCGTTCTACACGACCAAACAACCCGGCGATGGAGTCGGTCTGGGGCTTGCCATCTCATCCGGTATCGTGAACGACCATGGGGGACGGCTGACCGCGCGCAACAGCCAGCACGGTGGCGCGGTGTTTGAGATGCAACTGCCGATACTTGGAAGCGATGGCCTTGAGGCCGCTGAATAACGAGGAATGAATATGGCACAGGCCATGAAAATCGCCATTGTTGATGACGAACAGGACATGCGCCAGTCGATCAGCCAATGGCTGGCACTGTCGGGATATGACACTGAAACCTTTTCCAGTGCCGAGGATGCACTGAAAGTTCTGGGTCCGGATTATCCGGGTATCGTCATATCGGACATCAAGATGCCTGGTATGGACGGGATCCAGCTGTTGAAAAAGCTGATGGGCGCGGACAGCACCTTGCCGGTCATCATGATCACCGGCCACGGTGACGTGCCAATGGCGGTTGAGGCCATGCGCGTGGGTGCGTTTGATTTCCTCGAAAAGCCGTTTAACCCGGATCGGATGTCCGAACTGGCCAAACGTGCCAGCAATGCCCGCCGGTTAACGCTGGACAATCGGGCCCTGCGCCGCGAGCTGTCCGGTGGCACTCAGATCATGAACAAGCTCATCGGTGCCAGCCCCGTGATGGAGCGCCTGCGCGAGGATATTCTGGATCTGGGGCAGGCTGACGGTCATGTTCTGATCGACGGAGAAACCGGCACCGGGAAAACCCTGGTTGCACATGCGTTGCACGCTGTTGGCAGTCGCGCAGGCAAAAAATTTGTTCTAGTTTCCTGTGCTGCCCTCGAAGAAGAGGCCTTGGGAAAGCGTCTGTTCGGCCCGATGATGCCAGAAGACAGCCAGTTGCCCGCGATTGAGGAAGCCCGGGGTGGAACCCTGGTTCTGGAGGATGTCGAGGCGCTCAGCGATACGCTTCAGGCGAAACTGCTGAGTGTCATGAATGATCAGGGCACGCCTGCTGAAACCCGCATCGTCGCCATTTCCAACCTGCAGGAAGCTGGGAAAACCAGCGAGGACGTTCTGCGCCCCGATCTCTTCTACCGGCTTGCAGCATTGCGGATCACAATGCCGCCGCTGCGTCAGCGCGGTGAAGACATTCTGACCCTGTTCACACGGCTGAGCGAGCAATTCGCCGAAGAATACGGCTGCGATGCACCTCAGGTCAGTGCGCAAGAGGCGGCTCAGCTTTTGCAAGCGCCGTGGCCCGGAAACGTACGGCAGCTGATAAACATCGCGGAACGTGCCGTGCTGCAATCCCGTCGCGGATCGGGGACGATTGCGTCTCTGTTGATGTCTGATCACGAAGAAATGCAGCCCGTGATGACGACCGAAGGCAAGCCGCTCAAGGAATATGTCGAGGCATTCGAGCGGATGCTGATCGACAATACCATGCGGCGGCATAAGGGGTCGATTGCCTCGGTTATGGATGAACTATGCCTGCCGCGTCGGACATTGAATGAGAAGATGGCCAAATATGGCCTGCAACGTTCCGATTACCTGTGACAGGCTTGAGGCGATGCCTTTGTCGCCCTTTGGGTGATACCAAGTAATGTTTTTAGCTGGATAACGAGATCCCGACCGGTGGTCGGGGTCTTCAATGCAGTTTGCCCATTGTCTTTTCCACAGGACTGCTTTTATTGTAACCAGACGGGCCGGGCGGATTTGACGCCGAAAAGTCCCGATCTTTGAGATTCGCTGCTACGCCACTGGTGGAGACCAGGTCCCACACTGGCCAAGCAGACCGATTGTGCCCCTTAACGGGGTGATTGAACGCCTGAGCCCGCAGAAAAGCGGGCGAAAGGAATAAATGGGCAGGCAGCGGTTGTTCGCGCCTGTCGGAGAAGAACCGCGATGACGCGCGCGCAACGACTGAGTGTACGGGCAGGGGGCCACAGTGCCAGACCCTGCAGCGCGCCGTCTGAAATCGCCCTGACAAGACACCACCCCAAAAGCACCCGTCCTCCTGGACGGGTTAGGACAACGCGTTTGGCGCGGTGCACCAAGGAAACATGGCTAAGAAAATGCTTATCGATGCCACCCACGCGGAAGAAACCCGCGTCGTGGTGGTTGACGGAAACAAGGTCGAGGAATTTGATTTTGAATCCGAAAACAAACGTCAGCTAGCTGGCAACATATATCTAGCAAAAGTTACACGGGTCGAACCCTCGCTGCAGGCAGCTTTTGTTGACTATGGCGGAAATCGCCACGGATTCCTGGCGTTCTCCGAAATTCATCCCGACTATTATCAGATTCCCGTCGCTGATCGCGAAGCTCTGATGGAAGAAGAGCGCGCCTATGCCGAGGCAATGCGTGCGCGTGATGAGGCTGAGGAAACCAAGCCCAAAAGACGCCGTTCGCGCTCGCGCGCCAAGGCCGCCGATATCAAATCGGATGATGCAGTGGAATCGGTCGAGGTCTCGTCCGAACCCACAGGCATGGAAACGATTGACCTGGATGAGAGCGATGAGGCCAATGATCCTTCTGTAGAAGAAGGAACATCTCCGGCCGATCATGTGGCAGAAACTCCGGTAGAAGAGCCGACGGACGAACCGGAGGCGGAAGAAGCAACCGCAGAAACTGAAGACGCGCCTGCGGAAGAAGTCGACCAATCAGATGCTAGCGCTGATCAGGACGGCACGGACAAAGAATCCGAGGCGCAGGAAAGCACCGCGACTGAGACGGACGCGGATGACGCGACAAGCGCTGAAGCCAACGCCGAGGACGCCCCTGACGAGGTTGGCGACGACGAAGAAAACACCCGTACGGACGCCACCGCAAAAGACGAGACCATTGAGTCGGTTGCCGACGAAGATGACAGCGAAGACATCCGTCCACCGCGCAAACCGCGCGCGCGCCGGTACAAGATTCAAGAAGTCGTGAAAGTACGCCAGGTTCTGCTTGTGCAGGTCGTCAAGGAAGAGCGTGGCAACAAAGGAGCAGCTCTGACCACTTATTTGTCACTTGCTGGCCGATATTGTGTTTTGATGCCGAACACCGCGCGGGGCGGCGGCATCAGCCGTAAGATTACCAACGCGCCTGATCGCAAAAAGCTTAAGGAAATTGCGGCTGAGATTGACGTCCCGACAGGGGCCGGTCTTATCATTCGGACCGCCGGGGCGAAACGCACCAAATCCGAAATCAAGCGCGATTACGAATATCTGCAACGTATGTGGGAACAGATCCGCGAGCTGACGTTGAAATCCATCGCGCCTGCGAAGATCTATGAAGAAGGCGACCTGATCAAACGGTCGATCCGCGATCTCTATAATCGCGACATCGACGAGGTTCTGGTCGAAGGCGAAGGCGGATATCGCATCGCCAAGGACTTCATGAAAATGATCATGCCGTCGCACGCCAAGAATGTGCAGCGGTACGAAGACGCGCTGCCATTGTTCGCGCGCTATCAGGTGGAAAGCTATCTGGCGGGGATGTTCAACCCGACGGTACAGCTGAGATCGGGTGGCTATATCGTGATCGGCGTAACCGAAGCGCTTGTCGCGGTCGATGTGAACTCGGGTCGGGCAACCAAAGAAGGTTCGATCGAGGAAACGGCACTGAAGACCAACCTTGAGGCCGCCGAAGAGGTAGCCCGCCAGTTGCGTCTGCGTGATTTGGCCGGTCTGATCGTCATCGATTTTATCGATATGGACGAGCGGAAGAACAACGCCGCCGTCGAAAAACGCCTGAAAGAAAAACTGAAAACAGACCGTGCGCGCATCCAGGTTGGTCGCATATCTGGTTTTGGTCTGATGGAAATGAGCCGACAGCGCCTGCGTCCCGGTATGTTGGAGGCAACGACACAGCCTTGTCCGGCCTGCCATGGCACCGGCCTGATCCGTTCGGATGACAACATGGCGCTGAGCATTCTGCGCCAGATCGAGGAAGAAGGTACGCGCCGTCGCTCACGTGAGGTGCTGGTGCGCTGCCCGGTCAGCATCGCCAACTTCCTGATGAACCAAAAGCGCGAGCATATCGCACAGATTGAGGCGCGCTATGGTCTGTCGGTTCGCATCGAAGGGGATGTGCATCTGGTAAGCCCTGATTTCTCGATGGAGAAGTTCAAGACCGCCAGCCGGATTGTTCCCGAAGCCAGTGCGCCGGTTGTATCGGTTGATGCCACGCTGATGGAAATGGTCGACGCCTCTGAAGAAGAGACCGTCGAGGAAGAAACGCCGCAGGCTGAAGATGAAACCAAACCCAAGCGCAAGCGCCGTCGGCGTCGTCGCAAGAAGGGCAATGGTGGTGCCGAGGGGCAGGATTCTAACGGGCAGGAGGCTGATGAAGATACAGCTGAAGCGTCCGAGGAAGCTGTGGAAGAGCCTGCAACAGATGCCGTAGAAGCGGTGGAAGAGACGCAGGAAGAAGCGCCTGCCAAGCCTAAACGCCGCCGGGCTCCGCGTCGCAAGAAGAAGGACGCCGAAGATGCCGAGACGATAACCGAACAGGTCGTCAAAGCTGAACCAGAGGCCAAGGTCGAATCTGAAACGGAAGCTCCGGCAGAAATCGAAACTGTCGAAGCCGAAGCAGCACCGAAACAGGAAACGGTTTCGGAAACTGCCGTGCCGACAGAAGAAACGCCGGAAGCGGCAGAGCCTGTTCAAGAGGTTGTTGCGGTTGAAGCCACTGAGGAACCAGAAGTAGAAGTCACAGAGCCTGTGCTGGAAGTGGTTGCGGATGAACCGGAAACGCCATCGGAGCCTGCCAAGCCAAAACGGCGCGGTTGGTGGTCGTTGGGCCAGTAACTTGAAAAGGCGGGCCTCAGAGCCCGCCTTTTTCTTTGATAGGCCTCAAACGGACTTCTGGATGGTGTAGACCTGATGCCCGTCAGATTCTTCCTGTGACAGCAAGCGATGTCCACTTTCCATGCAGAAATGTGGAACATCAATGACTGCAGCGGGATCATCCGCCAGCACTTTCAAGACCGCTCCCGCGGGCATTGACTTGAGCCGTTTACGGGCCTTCAGGACGGGCAGAGGGCACAGCAGCCCCAACGCGTCCAGTGTCTCGGTTTGGTTTGACATGTACCTGAGATATTTCCACTTTCAGACGGTGTCCAGCGTGCAACCACGAGGATGTGACCGAATGGCCCCGTGACGCGGGCGACTTCATGACATATGTGCTGAAACATGTTCGGAATTGATATCATTGACGCAGGGCTGATGCCCGCCATGTTCATCGCATTGCTCGGTGGGTTGATCAGCTTTTTATCGCCCTGCGTGCTGCCGATTGTGCCGCCCTATCTCGCCTATATGAGTGGCGTCACGATCAACGAGATGCAGGATGAGGCCCGTGCACGCAGAAAGGCGACACTTTCGGCGCTGTTCTTTGTTATGGGGCTGTCCACGGTGTTTCTGTTGCTTGGCTTCACAGCCTCTGCGTTTGGGGCGTTCGTGCTGCAGAACCAGGTGCTGTTCGCCAAGATCTCGGGCGCGGTTGTCATAGTCTTTGGCCTGCATTTCCTGAACGTTTTCCGCATCCCATTCCTTGACCGTGAGGCCCGGATCGAAGCCGGCGACAGCGGCGGGTCTGTCTTTGGGGCCTATATTCTGGGTCTGGCCTTCGCCTTTGGCTGGACGCCCTGTATCGGCCCGCAACTGGGTGCGATCCTGTCGCTGGCTGCCTCCGAGGCATCCGTCGCACGTGGGACATTGTTGCTGGGCGTCTATGCAGCGGGTCTTGGCATACCTTTCCTGCTCGCCGCGATGTTCCTGAACCGATCCATGTCGATGATGAACCGAATAAAGCCCCATATGGCACTGATCGAGAGGATCATGGGTGGCCTGTTGCTGTTTGTTGGTATCATGCTGATCACCGGCCTGTTCACTGAGTTCAGTTGGTGGCTGTTGGAAGCCTTCCCGGCGCTGGCAAACTTTGGGTAACCCTCTTATCTGACTTACTTTGGCTGTAATGCTGCGCTAACCTGCGTCGCAGAAGGTAAGACCATGAGCAGTCAGACAAATCAGCCTCGGGTGAAACGGCGTAGGGTATTCTATATTCCCGGATATGACCCGATCCCGCCACGGCGCTATCGCGAGCTTTACCGCAGTGAAAGCGCAAGACAGTCGGCTATTTCAGGGTATGAAATCTCGGTCTCGCCCAAAACCGGAGAGGGCTTGTATGGATGGCACGTCCAATCGGTTCAGGACGGGGCTGAAGTTCACACAGATGTCGAGGTGCTGGTCTGGTCCGACATCGTACGCTCCAGCATGTCGAACTCGATTGCGGCCACCTATCTGCAGATGCTGCGTACGGCATGGATCTATATCTCGACCGGCGTGTTATGGCGCCTGATGCGATTGCGCAAAGGTCCGGTGATAGCCGCGCTTTATCCGATCGTGATGCTGATCGCACAGCTTTTGGTCGCAATGGCTGTGGTCATCGGATTGACGGTTCTGCTTGCGCCGGTCCTGTCTTTGGTGGCGTTGGTTCTGTCTATTGGTGTTGCCTATGTGCTGATGCTGTGGTTCCGGAAAATCGACAACAAGCTGTTCGTCTATTACCTGATGCACGATTACGCCTATTCAGCGGCTTCAGGCGGAAAAACGCCTCCTGAATTGGCCGGACGCCTATCGGAGTTCACAAATGCGATTGCCGCAGCTCTTACCGATGAAACGGATGAGGTTCTGATCGTCGGCCACAGTTCCGGCGCTCATCTGGGTGTCACGGTTCTGGCCGATCTGATCCGATCCGGACGGGTGGGCACAGACGGGCCAGAGCTGTCCTTTCTGACATTGGGGCAGGTGGTTCCCATGGTCTCGTTCCTACCCAACGCATATGATTTGCGCGCGGACCTGAGGTTTCTTTCGAAACGCGAAGACTTGGCTTGGGTCGACATTTCTGCACCCGGGGACGGCTGCGCATTCGCTCTGTGTGATCCTGTCGCTGTAAGCGGGGTCGCGGATGCCGATCAGCGCTGGCCTTTGGTGCTATCTGCTGCGTTTACGCAAACGCTGTCAGCAGAACGGTGGCGCGCCCTGAGGTGGCGGTTTTTCAGACTGCACTTCCAATATCTCTGCGCCTTTGATCACCCGGACAGATATGACTATTTCCGCGTGACTGCCGGGCCTCTGTCGCTTGGGCATCGGTTCGCAGGGCGTAAACCCTCGGGATCACGGATTGCGCAATCCGTGTCCAAATATGTATCGGTGCAGCCATGACCCCGCCAAAGCCCACATCGCGGCCAGACAGGGTTTCGCTGTGGCGCTATTTCAGGTTGTTTCGCAAGGACATCCTCTCGGCACAGCCGCAGCGATTGTACCGCGCATGGATGGCCGAGTTTAAGACGCCGTTCTTTCGATCATACCTGACGAACCAACCAGAGCTTGTTGAAACCGTTCTGAAAAAACGCCCCGATGATTTTCCGAAATCAGACCGTATTGGCGAGGGTCTGCGGCCGTTGCTGGGGAATTCGGTCTTTCTGACCAATGGAGAAAACTGGAAACGCCAGCGCCGGGTTATCGACCCGGCGTTTGAGGGCGGGCGCCTGAAAGATACCTATCCGGCCATGGTTCAGGCGGCAGAGGCCTGCGTCGCGCGTCTGCGCGGGCAGGCCGGTTCTGTCATCGAGTGCGAAGAGGTTACCAGTCACGTCGCCGCGGATGTGATCTTTCGAACGCTTTTTTCTGTACCGATTGAAGACCGCGTTGCGTCTCAGGTTTTTGAGAAATTCCGAACCTATCAAAGAGAGCAACCGCTGTTGAATTTGGCGGCGTTTCTGCCTCTGCCCAAATGGATGCCGCGGCTACATTCCAGAAAAACTCGCAAGACCGCGCGTGAAATCAGGACGCTGATCACCGAAATGACCGCTCAACGCGCGAGGATGATTGAAGCCGGGCAGGCGCCGCATGATCTGGCAACAAAGATCATGACAACGGCTGATCCCAAGACCGGCAAGTGTTTTGACACGCAGGAGATGGTTGATCAGGTGGCGATCTTCTTTCTGGCAGGCCACGAGACCAGCGCTTCTGCGTTGGCTTGGGCATTGTACCTTTTGGCGACCCACCCGGATTGGCAGGACAAGCTGGCGGCCGAGGCGCAAGGGCTGGACCTATCCGATTTTACCACCGTATCGCTGTTGAAGCTCAGCCGCGACGTGTTTCGCGAAACGCTGCGCCTGTACCCTCCGGTCCCGATGATGGTGCGAGAGGCCTCATGCCGCGAAAACTTCAGGGGCCGGGCGATTAAACCGGGCTCACAGATAGTCATCAGCCCATGGCACCTGCATCGGCACGAACGTCTGTGGGCAGACCCCGACGGGTTCGACCCGGCCCGCTGGGCCAAGGGCAATGAGGAAAGCTGTCCCAGAGAGTCTTTCATCCCATTCTCGGCCGGGTCGCGCATTTGCATCGGTGCCGGATTTGCAATGGTCGAAGGTCCGCTATTGCTGTCGTCACTATTGCGGAAGTTTAGGTTCGAAATCTCGGACACGCCAGAGCCGGTTCCGGTGGCTCATCTGACCGTCAGATCCAAAGATGGAATTTGGTTGCGCCTGGTTGAGCGCTAACAAACTACCATCGACATGCTCCATGCTGTATGCGGTTGAAAAACGCGGAATCATTTCGAACGGGAAAGTCATATGTCCAAAACACAACAGCGCGAGCAGATGTCCAACGGTGCCGGTTTTATTGCTGCACTGGACCAAAGTGGCGGCTCGACCCCCAAGGCGCTGGCGCTTTATGGGGTAGACGCGTCAGAATACCGCTCGGACGCAGAGATGTTCGGCGAAATCCAGAAGATGCGCGCGCGTATCATTCTGGCGGATGGCTTCACAAACGACAATGTCATCGGCGCGATCCTGTTCGAACGCACGCTCGGCGAAGAGATTGATGGCCGTAAAGTCGCAGATTTTCTTTGGAACGTAAAAGGCATTGTTCCGTTTCTGAAGATCGACAAGGGCCTCGAGGATGAGGCCAATGGCGTTCAGGTCATGAAACCGATCCCGGGTCTGGCCGACACTTTGGCTAAAGCCGAAGGCGTTTTCGGCACTAAGGAACGTTCCGTGATTCATGAGGCCAACGCCAAAGGCATCGCAAACGTTGTCGCGCAGCAGTTCGATGTGGCGCGTGAAGTCGTTGCCGCCGGGTTGGTTCCGATTGTCGAGCCCGAGGTGAACATCAACTCGACCACCAAAGCCGAAGCCGAAGCAATTCTAAAATCGGAAATCTTGCAGAACCTAGATCAGTTGGATGATGGTCAGGATGTCATGCTTAAGCTTACCATCCCCAGCCAGGCTAATCTGTATGACGATCTGGCTGACCACCCCAGAGTTTTGCGGGTCGTAGCCCTGTCCGGCGGATATTCGACCGAACAAGCCTGTGATCTGCTGGCGCAGAATAGCAAGATGATTGCGTCTTTCTCTCGTGCGCTGACCGAAGGACTGTCGAAAAAGCAGTCAGATGCCGAATTCAATACGGCCCTCGGCAGCAATATCGATAAGATTTCTCGCGCCTCTGCCTAAGCTTCGCTATTCCGGTTTAGTGAAATCGCGGCGCATCTGCGCCGCTTTTTCCCGCATTGAGCACTCGGTCGCATGATCGTTTACAAGACCCATGGCTTGCATGAATGCAAAAACCGTGGTCGGGCCCACAAACTTCCATCCCCGCTTTTTAAGGTCTTTGGACATGGCAATAGATTCAGCCGAAGTTGAGGCTGTTTGTGGCGCTGGCGGTGAACTGGCCTCATAGCGCCAGACATAAGCTGCAATCGACCCCTCAGCTGCCACCAGCTCCTGGGCGCGCCGGGCGTTGTTGATGACTGCTTCGATCTTTCCGCGGTGCCTGACAATGCCTGCATCCAGCAAAAGACGGGTGACATCTGCCTCATCAAACTTCGCTATTGCGTTGTAATCAAAATGTTTAAATGCTTCTCGAAAGTTCTCGCGTTTGGAAAGAATGGTGCGCCAGCTGAGGCCGGACTGAAAGCTTTCAAGGCACAGCTTCTCAAACAAACGCTGATCGTCGCTGACCGGATAGCCCCATTCATTGTCGTGATAGTCGAAAAACTCTGGCGCAGACTGACACCATGCACAACGCGGTTGACCGTCTGGGCCGGTAATTGTCTTGCTCATCGCGATGTACCCCTTTTGTTCTGGTATGAGCATAGGCGTTTTTCAGAGGTCAAATCAAGAACGGAAAGTCAGCCGCGATACCAGTTCAGAATATAAACGCGTATTGCCGAAGCCAATCCGACCTCAGGGTCGCGGTTAAAATCAATTTCCGCAGCTAAGGCGTTGATTGCCATATCTTTATCAGCCGCAATGGCACGAAAGGATTTCCAAAACTCGTCCTCAAGAGATACCGAGGTTCGATGACCTTTAAGCGTCAATGAGCGTTTGATGGGACGTCCACTCATTTGTCGATCTCGTGTCCATCCAAGTCGCGCCGGGACTTTTCCAGGTGTTTTTTACTTGCGTCTTTCTCGGCTTTGTTGCGCCCAAATGACACGGCGTTCTGGTCGGCGCGGGCCTTTTTCTCGGCCCGCGCCTTGTCTTTTCTGTACCGGTTCAGATTGACCGGCTTTGCCATCAGTCCTTGGGCCCAATCATTTGTTCGGGGCGCACAACCGCGTCAAAGGTTTCGGCGTCGACAAAGCCAAGCGCGATGGCCTCTTCCTTAAGGGTGGTGCCGTTTTTATGCGCGGTCTTAGCAACAGTCGTTGCGTTGTCGTACCCAATGGTTGGCGCCAGCGCGGTGACCAGCATCAGCGATTCCTTCATCAGCTTTTCGATGCGTGGTTCGTTAGCCTGAATGCCTAGCAACATCCGCTCGGTAAAGCTGTCTGTGGCATCACCAAGCAACTGGATCGACTGCAAAAGATTGTAGGACATCATGGGGTTATAGACGTTGAGTTCGAAATGCCCCTGGCTGCCGGCGAATTTTATGGCGGCATCGTTGCCCATGACATGTGCTGCGACCTGAGTCAGTGCTTCGGCTTGTGTTGGGTTTACCTTGCCTGGCATGATGGACGATCCAGGCTCATTCTCAGGCAGGATCAATTCGCCCAGTCCGGAACGCGGTCCAGATCCCAAAAGTCTGATATCATTTGCAATTTTATAGCAGCTGCCAGCAATGGTCGCCAAAGCACCCGATAGGAAAACCATCGCATCATGGGCGGCCAGCGCCTCGAACTTATTCGGAGCGGTAACAAAGGGCAGGCCGGTGATATCTGCCATGTTCGCAGCGACCGCCTCGCTCCAACCGGTTTGGGTGTTCAGGCCAGTGCCAACAGCGGTTCCGCCCTGGGCAAGCTCGTAAATTCCCGGCATCGCGGCGTTAACCCGTGCGATACCCTGACGAATTTGATGGGCGTAGCCGCCAAATTCCTGACCCAGCGTCAGCGGCGTGGCATCCTGCGTATGGGTCCGGCCGATCTTTATGATGTCTTTGAATTCTTCGGCCTTCTGCTCCAGCCCCGAGGCCAGCTTTTCCAGACCCGGCAGCAGAACGTCCCGAACGCTCATACCTGTGGCGATATGCATGGCCGTCGGGAACGTGTCGTTCGAGGACTGGCCCATGTTGCAATGATCGTTCGGATGAACCGGGTCTTTTGTGCCGATTGTACCACCCAGGATTTCGATAGCCCGGTTCGCAATAACCTCGTTCGAGTTCATGTTCGACTGGGTGCCGGATCCTGTTTGCCAGACGACCAGCGGAAAGTTGTCATCGAACTTACCTTCAAAAACCTCACCCGCGGCCTGAATCACCGCATCCGCAATCCGCGCGTCCAGTTTCCCCGTCGACTTGTTCTGCATGGCGCAGGCTTTTTTGATCACACCCAATGCCCGCACGATGGCCACAGGCTGTTTTTCCCATCCGATCGGGAAGTTCATAATCGAACGCTGGGTCTGTGCACCCCAATATTTGTCTGCGGGAACTTCCAACGGGCCAAAGCTGTCGGATTCGGTGCGGGTTTGAGACATCGGTCACTCCGTCATGTATACCATTGCATGCCAATTACAGTCAGCAGCGTCGCGGTGCAATCGGCCAGTTGCGCGCACCATAAACTTATGCCTGACAAAGGTATAGGCGCAGAGCTGCGTCATTTTTCTCGTCGCAATCGCCATCACCGCCATTGTACGCGCCGGTGGGTGAGCTACTATAGAGTCAGAGCACGCCGGAGGCCGCAATGCGTCTGAATCACCCGACCACTTGCCTGAAATTCATTATCTATTCCTTTGCCACCGTTCTGTGGGCCTCCTTGGTGGTAAATCCGCTTCATGCGGCAGATATTGAGCCCTTTGTTGGCAGTTACGTTGGGTCTGCCAATGTCGTCGATGCAAACGGGACCGAAACACCTCGTGATATGAGTGTGTCAATCCAGGAATTGAAGAACGGGTTCAATGTTAGTTGGAAGACGACAACTTACAAACTGAATGGCCGCGTCAAGGAACAGGCATTCTCGATTGATTTTCAGACCTCGGACAGATCGGACATCTTTTCCGCGGCCATGAAGCGCAATGTATTCGGCCATGAAGTTCCGCTTGACCCGATGCAGGGGGAACCGTTCGTCTGGGGCCGGATTGAGGGTCAAACTCTGACCGTGTTTTCGTTGTTCATTGCAGAAAATGGCGGCTATGAGCTGCAGCAATATGACAGAACGCTGGCAGAAGGCGGTCTGAATCTGTCATTTTCCCGTTTCCGCAACGGTACCAAATCACGTTCCGTAGAGACGTTCCTGACGAAAGAGTAAGCCCCGCAAACCGCGAGGCTTTCCAGCGCATATACTATTTTCTGAAGCTGTCCAGCGACACGACATCAGCGTCATGCTGTTGCGGTTCTTCTTCGACCTCGATTATCTCATCGTCCATCGGATCAAAGTCATCCTCTTCATCCGGGCTTTCAAAACGCAGGCCAAATTCCACAGAGGGGTCGACAAATGTTTTGATCGAGGCATAGGGGATGTACAAAGGTTCCGGCGCGTCGCCAAAGTTGAGCGTGATGGCAAATCCGCTTTCGCCGACCTCAAGATTTTCGAACCAATGCTGCATCACGACAGTCATCTCTTCCGGATAACGATCATGCAGCCAGTCGGCAATTTCCACGCCGTCACACCTGGTGTCAAACGTAATGAAAAAGTGGTGCGCACCCGGCAGGCCATTTTCTGAAACGCTGGTCAGAACCGTCTTGATCAGCCCGCGCATGGCGGTGTGCATCAGGTTCCCATAGTCGATGTCTTGCGACATGTGTCATCCTCAAAAGTGGCTTCCCTCAGCATAAGGGATTCCTTTGGAAACGAAAGGCCGGTTACACGCTGACTGTTCAGAGAAAAAACAGGCCGGTGCCAGCAGCTAGCATAACCATTAGCGTAAGCGCCATGCCGAATTTAAGTTTAAAAATCAACGCTCCGGCGAAGACAGTCAGCACAGCGGCTTTCACATCCAATGAGGTCAATTCAGGCCAGGGCAGGCTGATTGGTCCAAAGGTTTTATTTGGCAGTTCTGAAAACAGCACATTCAGGGCAAACCACACGGATAGGTTGAGAATCACCCCAACTACAGCAGAGGTAATACCTTGCAGGGCCGCCGATAACCGGGGCCGCGCAGCGATGTGGTCAAGATAGGGGGCTGTGAGGAATATCCACAGAAAGCAGGGAACGAATGTTGCCCAAAGTGCAACGATACCTGCGGCGATGGCCAGCATCGATCCGCCCGAGATCTGACCGGTCAGCATAGCGACAAATTGTGTTACCAAAATCAAAGGCCCCGGTGTCGTTTCCGCCAGACCAAGCGCGTCGATCATCTGATCTGTGGATATCCAGTTATACTGATCCACAACGGTCTGCGTCATGTAAGCTAGAACAGCGTAGGCCCCGCCAAATGTCACAACTGCGAGGCGGGCAAAGAACCAGCCAAGATCGCTGAGAAGTTTCTGACCAGAAAGACTTAACAGCCACAACGGGCCAAGCCACAGAACCAACCAGATCGAAGCGTTCCGCAGCACTTCGCTTAGGCGCGGGGTGGGGGTGTCGACCGGTCGGGCGGCGACGCCGTTGAAGCTCAGATACCCCCAAAGGGCTGCCGCCGCGATGATCGCGGGGAAGGGGAGGTCGAACAGAAAGATTGCCAGAAACGCGAGGCCCGAGATCGCACGATGTGAGACGTCCGACAGCGCTTTGCGGGACAGGTTTCGCAGGGCCTGTAGCACGATGATGATCACCGTAGCTTTCACGCCCAGAAACGCGGCCTGCACCAGAGGAAGCGCGCCATAGGCCGCGTATAGTGCCACCAATGCTGAGATGATGATCGCACCGGGCAGAACAAACAGGCTGCCTGCGATCATACCGCCCGAGACGCCGCGCAGACGCCAGCCGGAATAGGTTGCAAGCTGCATCGCCTCGGGGCCGGGCAGCAACATGCACAGCGACAGCGCCCGAAGATAGGTTTCCTCATCCAGCCAGGGGCGCTTTTCGACGAGTTCCTGATGCATCAATGAAATCTGAGCTGCGGGTCCGCCGAAGGACAGCAATCCAATGCGGCCGAACACTTGGATGAGTTCAGGGAATGTTGGTGTGGTCATTTTTCGACTGCCGGCCAATCGTGTTTCTCGTCAAACCCGTCGCGGGCCCAGAGATACAAGGCATCGTACAGATGCATCCCGGCCTCGATGGCCTGATGGTCGTCTTTATATAGGCGCGATAGCCCCACCGAAACCGCAAGAAGCCCGGCTGCTTCGGGCGCCAGATCATGCCTGTTCGTATCCGCGGCCCGGACAACTGTCGCAAGCCTGTTCATTGCGGGCGTAGCAAGCTGGAAATCTTTTACCAAAGCATCAAATGTGCAGTTATCCCCACGATGGCTCCACCGGACGCCCTCAACATCGAACGGGGTGGCGTTAAAGACTTCGGATACCTTTGCCACTTCGGATGGGGCAACAAACAGAAAACGTGCGTTGGGGTCGATGAACCGGCGGATCAACCAGGGGCAAGCGATGCGGTCAATCTTAGGCCGATGGCGCGTTACCCAGAGTGAAGGAGACGCTGGTATATCTGTAAATTGGATGCGTGGTGCATCGGGCGTGTCGCGCCATGCGTATATGCCGCCTTCCAAATACTCAGCGGCAATGCCTTCGCTCCTCAGCCAGGAAACAACGGCCTGACTCAGTTTTTTGCCCTTTTGGCAGATGATGATGCAGGGGCGGTTAGCGATGAGCCCCTTCAACCCATCCAGATCCTGCGCCGGGTGACGAACCGAGCCCGGTATCAGATAGGGGTCCTGTTCAAAATCGGCATCGGTGCAGATATCCACCAGAACCGGCGCCCGAGGCGTTCCGATCAGACGTAACAGTTGTTTCGGTGTGATTGCATTAGGCGCAGGCATGGCATGTCTCCTGTGATAAACGGATACATGCGAAACTTGGGCTGGCGCCTCACGGGGCGTTCGCAATCTTACCCCATGGGCTTTGCTACCGCGACAAGCCAGTCGAGGTCAAGATTGCGAAACCAGTTGCTAGGCCCAGTCGAGCCGTTGCCCTGTCATACAAACAGGCAAGGTGTCTTCGGGAAACTGGCCAAGTTGTTCGAACAGGGAAATAAAGTCGAACTGGTTATAGGCCTCGACTATACGCCCCTCTTTAATGCGGCCAATCATACTGCCAGATGCCTGCAGCGGCGCACCGTTATCGGCGCGCGTTGTGCTTACCTTTAATATTGCGGATACCCAATCGCCATTTTCGATGATTTTGGGAAGCTCAACATGGATATCGCCCAGAATGTGGCGAAACGCCAAGACCAGATCCCGAAAATCATCGGCCCCCACCTGCATTTCCGGAATCAGTCCTTCGGCTGTCGTTTCCGGCGCGAAATATCGATCAATCGCATCGGTATTTCCGTTTTCCCAAACCTCTGAATACCATTCTCTGAGTATATCTGCGTGTGACATCCCAGCTCTCCTTTTCCTCACGGGCCGAGCATGACGCGAATGAGTGAACAAACTCTGAACGTGAACACAGACAGGGTTAAACAGCAGACATTTAAGGGAAAATGCAGGTTTCTGTTGCCAGGTACCTGCGAACCCCGCCTTACGCTGCTAGGCGCAAGGGCTTAAGTTTCGGTCTTGCTACTGCTTACGCAGCAACTGCAACCGGAGCACGATTGTCATTTGCAATTGTACTGTTTGGGCCGGTACGGTGGCACCCCGCCGAGACAAAGCTAACCCCTTTAGACGTTCGTCGATCCTATTTCGGCCCCGCGATCCTCAAATGAAGGATGTTGGTGGAGCCGCCGGGTACCGCCCCCGGGTCCGATCCGCTTATTACGAGCGCGTTTATGTCCATAGTCCCGAAGGACATCCCCTATATAGGTGAGCCACAAGGGGAAAGCAAACCCCATACTTCAACGAAAAGACGGATTATATAATAACGCCTTAGCTTGGTCGGTTAATGTTTGCCAGGATCAGCCACAGCGCCAATATCAGCTCGATTCCCCCAAATGTCATCGCTTTGATCAAAGGGGGGTGATCCAGAATGACGGAAACAAACCGGCCCAAGGCTGCGCCGGCATAAACAACGCCCAACATAGCATAGGCCATGGGAGTGTTCAGCCAAATGACCGCAATTCCTGTGACGACAAAAAGCCCACCGACCGAAGCTCGCATTTCGCTTAGACCCATGGTGCTGTTTGTGGGTGCCAGGTCTAGCGAGGCCGCGGTCCAGGCGGGCGCAAGAAACCCAAAGAGGCCGAAGCCGATTGTCAGAACCGCCGCTGCAATATTCAATATCGACGTCATTGTACCCTCATTCGGTTGGTTTGCGCCGCTGTTTGGCGGCGTCCAGGGCAAGCTTACGGGTATAAGCTTCGAGATCCACCAGCGCTGAATCAACCGCAGCAGCGTCACGCCGATCCAAAGCATCGGCAATCTGGTTGTGTAACACGATGATCTCTTCTCGGGACCGCGCCGTAAACGTGATCATGTTCATCAAAGGCTGCATCGCCTCGACGGCGCCGGCCAGTTGATAGGACAACACCGGATTGCCGGCCCCATCGACCAATGCCCGGTGAAAGGTCACATCCGAGGCGCAAAAGGCTTCGTCTGTCAGCCCGGGTTGAGCCTGCCGAAATATCTCGGCACGCATCGTCGCCAGATGATCCGCCGTCCTGCGTTCGGCTGACAAAGTAGCGCAGGCGCGTTCCAGCGAATACCGAGCCTCGCAAGCCGTTTCAAAACTGACCGCATTCATGGACAGCAGCAACGTGGATGTGGTGATCTGTTGGGAATACGCATCCTGATAGCTCAGCCGGTTGACAAATGCGCCACCGGTCGCGCCACGTTGGGTGCGGATCAGGGACTGTGCCGCAAGGCGTTTAAGGGCCTCACGCACGGTTGGTCGGGACACCTGAAACTGGTCGGACAGTTCCGCCTCAGAAGGCAGGCGTTCATCGACAATCAACTGACCTGAAATGATTGCATCGCGGATTGATTGGGCGATCTGAACCGAAAGATCAGCGGGTTTCTTGGGGTCGATTTTCATTTTGAGCAGGACCGCAGGCAAAATTTCATTTGTCTGACATTTAAAAGTCTGACATTTGAATTGCAAGGACTGAGTCGGGAGGGACAAGTGAATCGCGCGGTTCTACGAAATGGATTTTGGTTGGGATTTTACGCTCTGATCCTGTGGGCGTGGTGGATGATGTTCGTGATGAACCGCGCCATGGATCTGGACTGGATCGGTCGTCCCGGAGCAATGGGGCAGGCGATGCGCGCCATGGATCCCAGGATGGACATGTATATGCCCATGGCAGAGTTCGGCCCGCTGTTTTGGATGTGGGCCATCATGATGGCTGCGATGATGTTGCCGACCATTATTCCAACTTTGCGCAGCTATGATGATCTGATCCGCAGTGCAAACGGGACGCGGTCCGGCTGGATTGGTGTCTTGGTGGGTTATTTCGTGGTCTGGGTCGGGTTTGCCGCGCTCATTACCGGGGTGCAGTTGGTTTTGCTGTTTGGTGGTGTTGTAGACATGCTGGGCATTGCGAAATCCGGGTTTGTTGCGGGCGGGTTGATGATTTCCGTCGGCGCCTTTCAGTTCACCCGCGCCAAAGAGCTGTGCCATAGGGTCTGCCATGCGCCGATGACCTACTTTCTTAGCCACTGGAAAACCGGGTTCGCGGGTGGATTTCGCATGGGGCTTGGACTTGGCGCATTTTGCGTTGGATGCTGTTGGGGCTTTATGGCGCTCGGCTTTGTGGGAGGCGTCATGAGCCTGCTGTGGATGGGTCTAGCTACCTTTTTCATGGTTCTCGAAAAACTACCCCAGATCGGTCACGTGATTACACGACCGCTGGGATTTGCTCTTATCGCGGGCGGCTGTGCCTTGCTCGTGTACCCCTTTATCTATGGAGGATAAGCTATTGGCTAAGAACAAAAAACCAGAGGCAGATCGCCTGCCGATCAGCCAACGTATCGACAGCCGCATGCCCAACCCCAAGCGGCGTGAGATGAGCCCGACGAATTGGGCGATCAAGGGAGAGCTGATCCTTAACTGCTCGTGCGATCTGTTCTGCCCCTGTGTCGTATCGCTGGGCGCGCATCCTCCGACCGAGGGTCATTGTCATGCCTGGATGGGGATTGTCATCGATGAGGGCCATTACGAGGGCGAAGATCTGTCGGGCCTCAATGTTGGCCTTCTGGTCGATATTCCGGGTCGCATGGGTGAGGGGCAGTGGAAAGTTGCCGCCTATGTCGACGAACGGGCCAGCGGTAAGGCCTATAACGGGTTGCTCCAGATATTCAGCGGTCAGGCCGGGGGCACGACCGGCTTGTTTACCATGCTGGTCAGCGAAATTATCGGGGCCGAACGTGCTCCGGTTCAGATCGAACGCGACGGGACCAAGCGCCGCATAATGATTGGTCGGAAAATCCAGGGCGAAATCGAGATGTTGGCGGGCAAAGACCCCGAGCATCCGGTGATGGTCTCAAACTCGAAATACTGGATGGGACCGGACATTATCGTGGCGCGCGGAACCAAATCCAGGGTCCGCGATTACGGTCGGGTCTGGGATTTCGGTGGAAAATCCGCAGAAATTTGTCCAATCGACTGGCAGGGGCCGAAATAATACGAAATCACAAAGGATTACGTGCAATACGTGATCCAAATTTTCAATCGCCAGACACGCCATCGCGGCCTGCTGCACCAGATGCTGACGGGACCGCAGGCTTCGAATTGTGATCTGGCATTATGCCCGAGGAGGCTTGAGTGGCCAATATTTCCTTCTCTCGCCGGTTGCGGCGCACACCTTTTTCTGAAGGGGTCGAAGCCGCAGGCGTAAAGGCATTCACGGTTTATAACCGGATGCTATTGCCAACTGTATTCGACAGCGTCGAGGCTGACTACCGGCACTTGAAAAAGCATGTGCAGGTCTGGGATGTCTCGTGTGAGCGACAGGTCGAACTCAGAGGTCCCGACGCGGCACGCCTTATGCAAATGCTGACGCCACGCGATTTGAGAGGCATGTTGCCCGGCCAATGCTATTACGTCCCTATCGTTGATGAGACCGGTGGCATGTTGAATGATCCGGTTGCGGTGAAACTGTCCGAGGACCGCTGGTGGATCTCAATCGCGGATAGCGATTTGTTGTTATGGGTCAAAGGAATCGCGAACGGCTATCGGTTGGATGTTCTGGTGGATGAGCCGGACGTCTCACCCCTGGCCATACAGGGACCGATGGCGGATGAGTTGATGTCCCGCGTATTCGGCGAGCGCGTCAAAGACATCCGGTTTTTCAAGTTCGACATGTTCGAGTTTGCGGGCCGTGATCTGGCCATCGCAAGGTCGGGCTATTCCAAACAGGGCGGGTTCGAGATCTATGTCGAAGGCAGCGATATCGGAATGCCGCTGTGGAATGCGCTGTTTTCGGCCGGTGAGGATTTGAACGTGCGGGCGGGTTGTCCCAACCTGATCGAACGCATTGAGGCTGGGTTGCTGTCCTACGGAAACGATATGACCGACGACAACACCCCGCATGAATGTGGTTTGGGCAAATTCTGTAACACGCATACCGCAATCGGCTGCATTGGCCGGGACGCATTGTTGCGGGTCGCGAAAGAAGGGCCGATCCAGCAAATCCGTCCGATTGAAATCGCCGGGTCGGCTGTTGGTGCCTGCGTTGCTCCATGGTCGGTTTACGCGCAGGGGAAAAGGGTGGGGCAGATTACATCTGCCGCCTGGTCTCCGGATTTCAACACCAATGTTTCCATTGGGATGCTCAAACTCAGCCATTGGGACGCGGGCACAAGGGTTGAGGTCGAAACGCCCGACGGTATGCGTGAGGCGACTGTACGGGAAAAATTCTGGATCTGATCGAAAACGCCGCATCGGGTTCAGAAACAGGATATTACACGGGGTCAGGGCTTTACTCTGACGTCCAAAACAGGAGGACATTTTGATGTTCAACGCACTGGTGATGGAAAAAGACGAGGAAAGCGGGCTGGCCAGCCCCTCGGTTCAACAGCTTTCGGAAGGGGATCTGCCGCAGGGTGAGGTTACCGTGGCGGTTCAGTATTCAACGGTAAATTATAAGGATGGTCTTTGCCTGTCGCCCAAAGGCGGGGGGCTGGTACGCAGCTATCCGCATATTCCTGGCATCGACTATGCGGGGACGGTCGAGTCGTCTTCGGATGAGCGATATAAACCGGGTGACAAAGTGGTCCTGACCGGTTGGCGTGTCGGTGAGGCGCATTGGGGTGGGTACTCACAAAAAGCCAATGCCCGTGCCGATTGGTTGGTTCCGCTGCCCGATGGGTTGGAGCCCCGCCAGGCGATGGCCGTCGGAACCGCTGGGTTCACCGCGATGCTGGCGGTTATGGCACTTGAGGATCATGGGCTGAAACCGGGGCAGGGTCCGGTTTTGGTCACAGGGGCAGCAGGTGGTGTTGGCTCGGTCGCGACGGCGATTCTTGCCAATTTGGGATACGAAGTGGCAGCCGTCACCGGACGGCCGGAAACCAGCGATTACCTGAAGTCTTTGGGCGCCACGACCATTGTGCCACGAGAAGAGTTGAACGAGACAACTAAGCGCCCCCTGGAAAGCGAGGCATGGTCTGGCTGTGTGGACGCGGTCGGCGGCGCAATGCTGGCACGCGTTTTGGGTCAGATGAAATACGGCGCTTCGGTCTCGGCCGTGGGGTTGGCTGGCGGCGCGGGCCTTCCGGCAACTGTTATCCCGTTCCTTTTACGCGGTGTGAACCTCTTGGGGATCGACAGCGTGATGCAGCCTTATGAAAATCGGCTGCGGGCCTGGCAGCGGATAGCAACCGACCTTCCGATGGACAAGCTTGAGGCGATGATCCATCCCGCAAAGCTGAGCGATCTGCCCCAATTAGGGGCGGATATCTTGCAAGGTCAGGTTAAAGGTCGTGTTGTCGTAGACGTAAACGCCTGATCCGGAATGAATATGTCTGACCGACCGCATTGATTTGCGGTCGGTTAATTTTGTGGCTGCAGGTTCGCGAAAATCCGGCAAACACCTCTGGTCAATGGCGTAAATACGGATCATCATTGCTATACATCCCAAATTGAATGGCTTATGAGCCATGCAAACAGTACCTGAAGACGGGGAGTGAGCAGAATGTCTGAAGATTTCGAACTGGACACAGACGACCTGAAGCGCCGCATGGACGGCGCAATGTCAAACCTCAGAACCGAATTTGCATCGCTGCGCACCGGGCGTGCCTCGGCCTCGATGCTCGAGCCGGTGATGGTCGATGCCTATGGTTCGATGACGCCGATCAACCAGGTGGGAACGGTCAATGTGCCCGAGCCGCGTATGGTAACGGTCAATGTCTGGGATAAAGGGCTGGTCGGCAAAGTGGAAAAAGCGATCCGTGAAAGTGGGCTGGGCATCAACCCTCAGCTCAACGGAACGATCATCATGCTACCGATCCCGGAACTGAACGAAGAACGCCGTCGCGAGTTGGGCAAAGTCGCCGGGCAATATGCCGAACACGCACGGGTCTCGATCCGGAATGTGCGCCGCGACGGGATGGATCAGATCAAGAAGGCCAAGGCCGACGGTATGTCCGAAGATGACCAGAAGTTCTGGGAAAGCGAAGTGCAGGATCTAACCGATCAGATGATCAAGGTAGTAGATGCCGCGCTTGAGACCAAGCAGGCAGAAATCATGCAGGTCTGAGACCGGGTGATGCCCTCTTCCTCGCATACCATGCCCGAAAGAGGGCCCCAGCATGTCGCGATCATCATGGATGGTAATGGTCGCTGGGCGCAGGCCCGCGGGCGACCTCGTCTGTTTGGCCACCACGCCGGGGCAAGACGTGTGCGCGATGTGGTCGAGGCCTGCCCGAGGCTTGGTATCAAATATCTGACTGTTTTTGCGTTTTCGACCGAGAACTGGAAACGCACTCAGGTCGAAGTTGCCGGTCTGATGAGCTTGTTTCGGCGCTATATTATCAAGGAAACCCGGACGCTCCGAGACTCGGGTGTTCGGGTGCGTTTCATCGGTGACAGGGTCAGGTTGGATGCCAAACTGATCGAATTGATGGATACGCTTGAGGCCGAGACCGAGGGAAATGATCTGGTTCACCTTACCATTGCGTTGAACTATGGCGGTCGGGATGAAGTCGCGCGGGCTACCAAACGTCTGGCCCAGGATGTCGCTGACGGGCGCTTACATCCTGATGATGTAGACGAAGAAACGCTGCCGAAATATCTGGACACACATGTTCTTCCCGATCCTGATCTGGTGATCCGAACCAGCGGCGAGGCGCGTATTTCCAATTTTCTGTTATGGCAATCCGCCTATTCGGAATACGAATTCATCGACACGCTCTGGCCAGACTTCACTGCGGCAGAGCTTGAGCGCCTGTGCCGGAGCTATGGCAGCCGCGACCGACGGTTCGGAGCTGTACCGGCATGAGTGACGGGCGCTGGTCCGACCTGACTGCCCGCGTATTGTCGGCGGGAGTCCTTGTTGCCGTTGGCGCTGTCGAGGTCTGGCTGGGCGGTCTGTGGTTCGAAGCCTTCATTTCCATTGCTTGCGGGCTGATGACCTGGGAACTGGTCCGTATGATCGACCCGGGCAGGAAAGCTGTTGCGATCCAGCTTGCCATATTGACCGGTTTTGCGGTGGTGCTGAGTTACCATCTTCCGGCACTCTACAAACTTCCCTTCTTGCTTGCTCCGGCACTGGTCGGGGCAGGGCAGGTCAGCCGGTACCGGGGTATCTATACTCTCTTCGCGCTGTGGATCGCGGCCGCGGGGCTGGGCTTTATCTCAATCCGGACGAATATGGGATTTGTCTGGATGGTCTGGCTGATATCGGTCGTCGTCGCCACGGATGTCGCCGGATATTTTGTCGGAAAGGCATTGGGTGGACCAAAATTCTGGCCACGAGTCAGCCCGAAAAAGACGTGGTCGGGAACAGCAGGAGGCTGGGTAGCGGCTGCCATTGTTGGCTTAGCCTTTGCGGCTTACGGCGGCTTCGGAACTTGGTTCATCGTGATCTCGGTTCTGGCGTCAATGGCCAGCCAGGCCGGCGATATTGTCGAAAGCGCGGCCAAACGAAAATTCGGCGTCAAGGACAGTTCGAACCTGATTCCCGGCCATGGCGGCTTCCTTGATCGATTCGATGGGATGATGGGGGCCGCTCTGTTCGTTCTGCTTGTGGGGTTGATTTTTTCCCCCGGAGCCATGTGATGCGCAAAATCTCTGTTTTTGGCGCGACGGGTTCTATCGGGCAAAACACGATAGATCTGATTGACCGAAATCCATCAGCGTATGATGTTGTCGCCCTGACCGGTGGAGCCAATATCGAACAACTTGCGCGTGACGCCAAACGTTTGAAGGCGGATATCGCGATTACAGCCCACCCAGACCGGCTTGAGGACCTGCGAGCGGCCTTGGCCGGTTCTGATGTCGAGGTCGCCGCCGGCGCGAATGCTCTGGCCGAAGCTGCGGCGCGACCGGCTGACTGGGTCATGTCTGCCATCGTTGGGGCTGCGGGGTTGCAACCAGGGCTGACGGCGCTTGAACAGGGCGCGACGCTGGCTTTGGCGAATAAAGAAACGCTTGTCTGCGCGGGTTCTTTGGTTCTGGATACTGCCCGAAAGCACAATGCCCGATTGCTACCGGTGGACAGCGAACATTCTGCCGTTTTTCAGGCTCTGGTCGGTGAAGATATGGCATCGGTCGAGCGTATCATCATCACTGCCAGCGGCGGCGCCTTCCGGGATTGGCCACTGAGCAAATTGGCCTCAGCCACGGTTGAGCAGGCCTCGAGCCACCCGAACTGGAATATGGGGCAGCGGATCACGATTGATAGCGCTTCGATGTTTAACAAGGCGCTCGAGGTGATCGAAACACGCGAATTCTTCGGAATATCCCCGGATATGATCGAAGTGATTGTGCATCCGGAATCCATCGTTCATGCGATGGTCGGGTTTAACGATGGCGCGGTTATGGCCCATATGGGCGCGCCAGATATGCGCCACGCGATCGGATATGCCCTGAATTGGCCAAAACGTCAGACCCTTCCGGTCGAAAGGCTGAACCTTGCAAAGCTGGGACAGTTGCGATTTCAGGAACCAGACGAAAACCGATATCCGGCTTTGCGGTTAGCGCGCGACGTCATGGAGCGGGGCGGGCTGTCCGGAGCGGTTTTCAACGGAGCCAAAGAATGTGCACTCGACCATTTCATTGCAGGTCGCATTGGTTTCCTTGATATGGCAGACATCGTGGCCGCCGTCTTGGATCGTTTCGATGCACAAGACAACCATATTGACGCCCCAATGACCCTTGATAACGTGCTGCAAACCGACCATCTGGCACGTATATGGGTCGATAACGCCGTTGCGCAACGAGCAGGAAAATAAATTGGACGTACTCTCACTGATCCCACAATTCGGCAATTTGATTTACACCATATTCGCCTTTGTGATCGCGTTATCCGCCATCGTAGCCGTACATGAATACGGGCATTACATCGTTGGCCGTTGGTCCGGCATCTACGCCGAAGTGTTCTCAATCGGTTTCGGTCCCGTTCTCTGGAGCCGTATCGACAAAAGAGGAACGCGCTGGCAGATCGCAGCGCTTCCATTCGGCGGGTATGTCAAGTTTCTGGGTGATGCCAATGCAGCATCCGGCAAAGACGAAGCGGCAATGTCTGAAATTTCCGAGCAAAGCCCGGAGGAGCTGCGCCGCACAATGCATGGCGCGCCACTTTGGGCCAGGACGGCAACTGTTGCGGCAGGGCCAATCTTTAATTTCGCAATGTCGATACTGGTCTTTGGCCTAATTTTCTTTACGCAAGGCGCAACCAGAGACCCTCTGACCGTTGGGTCTCTGCATCCTCTGCCGGGGACAGTTCAAGAGCTGCGTGAAGGTGATGAAATCCTCGCGATTGCAGGTATTGACCTGCCAGATTTCGAACAAGAAGGATCGTGGAGCGAGTTCGTAGACTCTTTGCCCGTTGACCCCGTTCTTGATTACACAGTTCTTCGTGACGGTGACACATTGGACGTTTCCGCACCTTGGCTGTTCCCCCCCCTGATTCAACAGGTTGTTCCGCGCAGCGCAGCAATGGATATCAGCCTGGCACAGGGGGATGTCATAACAGCGGTTAATGGCGACCCGGTTTATGCCTTTGAACAGCTCAAGGACCATGTGGAAGGCTCTGATGGGCGGCCACTGCTGTTGAATGTCTGGCGTGACGGAGCGGAACTGGAGTTTGCCCTGGCTCCTCGCCGCACGGATGAGCCGCAGTCTGATGGTGGTTTTGTAACGCATTGGAGGATCGGGATCGTCGGCGGCATGATGCTAGAACCTGCAACCGAAAGGGCGGGCATCCTGACATCTCTTGGCGGCGGTGTGCGACAAACATTGCGTATCATTGACGGGTCTCTTTCAGGTATCTGGCACATGGTGACCGGAGCGATCAGCACCTGCAACATGTCCGGCCCGATCGGAATCGCCGAAACCTCGGGTGCGATGGCCAGCCAGGGAGCGCAGAACTTCATCTTCTTTATCGCCGTTTTGTCAACTGCTGTCGGTTTGCTGAACCTGTTTCCGATTCCGGCTTTGGATGGAGGACACCTGGTATTTTACGCATATGAGGCCATCTCGGGGAAACCACCCAGCGACAAAGCGCTGCGGATTTTGATGGGCATCGGAGTGTCAATCATTCTGGCTCTGATGCTGTTTTCCGTCTCAAATGACCTGTTTTGTTGATTTGGGCGGAGCTTGCACAATCTAGTCGCAATTCCGCCCCAATTCCCTCATAGGATGTGTTCGTTTCATAATTTTGTCTGTCAGAGGCGATCATGGCGAATGCTATCAAAAAATCATATCGCAGCTTTAGCTTCCTGCTTGTGCTGAACTGGGACTCGATCTTGTTTTTCGGCGCCACTGCGTTGGCTATGGGTGGATGCGCTTATCTGATCACCATGTGATTCTGTTCCTTTCTTTTTATTTGCTGAACAGCGGCCCATTGGGCCGCTTTCTGTTTTTCGGCTTTTGACAAGGCCAGACAATCCCGTTACTCAGCTTTAAAGTCTTAAAATTCTGGGTAGAGAAAAATATGACCGACAGGCGAGGCGCAGGCACATCCTGCGGGGGGCAAAAGCCGGTAAACAAGATTTTGTGGCAGGCCCTAACATTCTTTTTCCTATTTGCCACAGTTAGTTTGCTGTCACTGCCGCAGGCTGCTCAGGCGCAAAGCTACACCATCAACTCGTTCGAGGTTGAGGGGAACAGGCGCATCGAGACATCGACAATCATTGCACGTTCGGGAATCGAGCCTGGGCAGACGGTGACAGCTGGACAACTCAACGATGCCTTCCAACGGCTGCTTGACAGTGGTGTTTTTGAAACAGTCGATTTGACCCCTCGTGGCAGCACTTTGGTCATCAAAGTTCAGGAATATCCGACGATCAACCAGATCAGCATCGAGGGCAACAAGAGGCTTAAGGATGAGCTGTTGCTCAATGCCGTTTCGTCTCAACCCCGCCGGGTCTTTACGCCTCAGGTCGCTGAAGCTGACGCAGACATGATTGCCGAAATCTATTTGGCTCAAGGACGTGTTGCAGCAACCGTCATCCCCAGAATCATCCGCCGCAGCGACAATCGGGTAGACCTCGTTTTTGAAATCTCCGAAGGTACGACGATCGAGGTTGAGCGCGTAAGCTTTGTTGGCAACCGGGCCTATTCCGACCGGCGTCTGCGCCGTGTGCTTGAAACCAAGCAAGCCAATTTCCTGCGCACGTTCCTGCGGGGCGATACTTTTATCGCTGACCGGATCGAGTTCGACAAACAAGTCATCCGTGATTTCTACTTGTCGCGTGGCTATGTCGATTTCCGCGTCAACAGCGCCAATGTTGAATTCACACGTGAGCGCGACGCGTTTTTCCTGGTGATGAATGTAACTGAAGGTCAGAAATTCTCATTCGGCAAGATCACCACCGTAAGCGAAATACCCGGTGTGGATGCGGCCGAATATCAGGCCGCACTCAAGATCAAGCCGGGTGTCACCTATTCTCCTTCACTGGTCGAAAACTCTATCGCCAGGCAAGAGCGTTTGGGCATTCGGCAAGGGGTGGACTTTCTGCGGGTTGAGCCGCGCGTCACGCGCAATGCACGTGATCTGACGCTGGATGTTGAATTCGTTCTGACCAAAGGACCGCGTATCTTTGTCGAGCGTATCGACATCGAGGGCAACACCACCACGCTTGACCGCGTGATCCGCCGTCAATTCGATACCGTCGAGGGTGACCCATTCAACCCGCGTGAAATCCGGCAGGCGGCTGAACGTATCCGGGCATTGGGCTATTTCGCTGTCGCTGACGTTGAACCGCGCGAGGGTTCGACGCCCAGCCAAGTGATCGTGGATGTCGACGTCGAAGAACAGCCAACAGGCTCGCTCAGCCTCGGTGGTAGCTACTCGATCTCTGACGGTTTCGGCATTGCGATCGGCCTAAGTGAGTCAAACTTCCTAGGCCGTGGACAGACCGTCGGGGTTACGATTTCGACCGCACAGGATTCAGAAGAGTACTCCCTGAATTTCACCGAACCCTATCTTTTGGGCCGCAAGCTTCGCTTTGATCTTGGTCTGGGTTTGGCGTCGACCGACTCCAGTTTTGCCAGCTATAACACCGAGCGTGTGTTCTTTAACCCTCAGTTGAGCTATGCGATCGGAGAGCTGTCTTCGTTGCGCGTTCGCTATGCCTGGGAAAACAGCGAGATGAAGCAGCAGGACAACGAGGCAAACGGCGCGGTCATCGCCTCTGAGATTGATCAGGGTGAACGCACGACTAGTTCTTTGGGTGTGTCCTATGTATATGACAGCCGCCTTGGTGGGCTTAACCCCAATGCCGGTGTTCTGTTTGAGGTTGGCCTGGATGCCGCTGGACTGGGTGGGGACAACAAGTTCTACAAAACCAGCGCACGCGGGATTGCCCAAACACGCGTTCTGAGTGAAGAAGTCGTTCTGCGTGCATCGCTTGAAATGGGTGCAATGCACTGGACTGGCAACGATTTCAGCCGGACGTTGGACCGCTTTGTGTTGGGCCCCAATAAATTCCGCGGGTTCGAGCCAGCCGGTTTGGGGCCACGGGATCTGTCAAATGGTCAGGATGACGCTATCGGCGGGAATTACTATTGGGTCGCGCGTCTGGAATCGGACTTTCCTCTGGGCTTGCCCGAAGAATTGGGCCTGCGTGGAGGCGTGTTCTATGATTTCGGTAACCTGTACAATATCGACGATGTAAACACTTCGGGTGCCAACATTGTCGGTGCGGATGGGTCTATCCGTCATGTTCTGGGTGTTGCAGTCCTATGGGAAACACCGTTTGGCCCGCTGCGCTTTAACTTTTCGCAAGCGCTCAAGAAAGAGGACTTTGACAAGGAACAGAATTTCGACCTGACCATTCAGGCGAGGTTCTGATCTCGGATGCGAGGTGGTCTTCAAACCTATATGCAGGGCCCCATTCGGGCCCTGTGTCTTTTTCTGACCTTAACCCTGGCAGGACCGGTTACCGGACAGCAGCTTGGCGTGACACAAGCCAGCGTCCTGACAATCTCCAGCGAACGGCTGTTTTCTGACTCGGCGTTTGGACGTCGCATTCTCAGTGAGATCGAAGCAGAAGGGGCTCTGCTGGCTGCCGAGAACGAGCGGATCGTTGCAGAGCTCAGCGCGGAGGAGAAGGACCTCACCGAAAAGCGCGCCTCTCTGTCTGCTGAAGAATTTCGTCCCCTCGCAGAGGCGTTCGACAGAAAGGTTCAGAACCACCGAGAAGGGCAGCGCGCCAAGCTTGATGCCCTTGCGCGTCGCAGTGAAGATGCACAACAGATGTTTTTTGAACTCGCCCGCCCAGTATTGATCGATCTTTTGCGCGAATCTGGCGCCTCGGTCATTATTCAACGCTCCAGCGTGTTTCTCAGTTCGGATCTGTCCGATGTGACAGATGCCGCCATCACCCGAATTGATACAGCCATTGGTGATGGAACAACACTTGACGAAGGTACAGGCGAATAGGTTTGCTTGCCCTCGGGTCGCGGTGTTGCTAACCACATTGAAAAGAGAAATCCAGAACAGGATATCAGAACTATGAGCACGGACACCAAAAGCGCCGACATTCAGCTGATTCAACGGATATTGCCGCACCGCTATCCGTTTCTGCTGGTCGACAAGGTGGTCGAGATTTCAGGCTATCAGTCAGCGGTCGGCATCAAGAACGTCACCATGAACGAGCCGCATTTCCAGGGCCATTTCCCTGGTACACCGATCATGCCTGGTGTGACCATTGTTGAAGCAATGGCGCAGACCGCAGGTGTTATGCTTGGCGTTGGGATGGATGTCATCGACAGCGACTTGTTGATCTATTTCATGAATATCGACAAGTGCAAGTTCCGCCGCAAAGTCGTGCCCGGTGACGTGCTCGAGATGCATGTTGAAACTGTGCGCGGCAAGAAGGGTGGCAAGATTTTCAAGTTCTCTGGCAGGGCCACGGTTGATGGAGAGGTCGCAGCCGAAGCTGAGTTCTCGGCTTATGTTGATTGGGACATGGAAAAGACAACATGAGCGGCATTCACCCTAGCGCAATCATCGAAGACGGTGCTCAGATCGGAGAGGGCTGTGTCATCGGCCCTTTTTGTTTTGTTGGTTCAAGGGTGCGGTTGAAAGACCGGGTAGAACTGAAGTCGCATGTTGTTGTTACCGGTGACACCGAGGTGGATGAAGACACCATAATCTTCAATTTTTCGGTCATCGGTGAAATCCCGCAAGACCTTAAGTTCGGCGGTGAAGATACGCGGCTGGAAATTGGCAAACGAAACCGTATCCGTGAACATGTAACAGTGAATTCTGGAACAGACGGCGGTGGCGGTGTAACCCGGATTGGCGATGACTGTTTGCTGATGGCTGGTGTTCACGTGGCTCACGACGTTCAGATTGGCAATCGCGTGATCATGGTGAACCATTCTGGTGCCGCGGGACATTGCATTATCGAAGACGATGTTATCGTCGGTGGGATTTCGGGTTTGCATCAATGGGTTCGTGTGGGCCGAGGGGCGATTATCGGCGCGCTGACGATGGTGCCCAACGACGTGATTCCCTATGGGCTTGTTCAAGCGCCTCGCGGCGAGCTGGACGGCCTGAATCTTGTTGGCCTCAAACGGCGTGGTGTCGCACGAGCTGATATTTCAGCTTTACGCGCAGCGTTTCGCGAATTGTCCGATGGTGACGGAACTTTTATGGACCGTGCCAAGCGCTTGGGTGAAGATGCCGAAAGCGAATATGTCCGCGAAATCGTCAATTTCGTAACCGGCGATTCGGATCGGTCCTTTCTGACACCGAGGAAGTAATATCATGTTGGCACTGATCGCGGGAACAGGTGTGTTGCCGGACGAAGTGGTTTCCTGTCTGGCTGAACGGCCCTTGATCTGTGCGATGGAAGGCTTTGCCCCGGATACTCTGTCTGCCGACATCGTTTTCCCGCTGGAACAGCTTGGATCATTCATCGCAGATCTCAAAACCCGTGGCGTAACTGAAATCTGTATGGCCGGAGCGGTTCAACGTCCCGCCGTTGACCCGTCGCGCATTGATGCCGCGACGATGCCGTTGGTGCCTATTCTGGTGCAGGCGATTCAGTCCGGCGATGACGGCGCATTACGGGCTGTCATTGGGATATTCGAAAACTCAGGCCTGAATGTCCGTGCCGCGCATGAGATTGCGCCTGAACTGCTGCCTCCGCTTGGTTGTTTGACAGAGGCACAGCCCTCAGACGCGGATCGCGCAGATGCGGATCGGGCATCCAGTATCCTGCGTGCCATGGGGGCAGCTGATATCGGCCAGGCCTGTGCAGTTTCCAAAGGGCAGGCTTTGGCGATCGAAGGAATTTTTGGCACCGCATGGATGCTCGAGTCTCTGACTCAACGGCCCGATGCGGGGGGTGGGGTGCTTTTCAAGGGTCCAAAGCCCGATCAGGACTTTCGCGCGGATCTGCCAGCTATTGGACCTGAAACCATTTCCAGCGCCGTCGCAGCTGGTTTGTCCGGGATCGTGATCGAAAAGGGCGGGGTGCTTGTATTGCAGCGACAACGTGTAATTGCTGAGTGCGATCGCCTGGGTTTGTTCCTTTATGTGCGTGAGCGAACCAACTGATGCGGGTGTTTCTGGTCGCCGGCGAACCTTCGGGCGATCGATTGGGCGGCGCGTTGATGGAAGGGCTACGTGCCCTTGTCCCAGATGTTACATTCGACGGGGTCGGCGGACCATTGATGCAGGCCCAGGGTCTGAACAGCCACTTTCCGATGTCCGAATTGTCAGTGATGGGCCTGATCGAAGTATTGCCAAAATTCTTTCACCTCAAGCGCCGGATATCTGAGACAGCGCAGGCCGTGCTGGACACCAAACCTGACGTATTGATCACCATCGACAGTCCGGACTTCTCGTTGCGCGTTGCCAAGCTGGTCAAAGCGGCAAGCGATACTCGAACCGTCCACTATGTGGCCCCCAGCGTTTGGGCGTGGCGACCGGGGCGTGCGGATAAGATGGCCAAGGTCATCGACCATGTGCTGGCGTTGCTTCCGTTTGAGCCGCCCTATATGGAACGCGCCGGGATGGAATGCGATTTTGTTGGCCATCCGGTTGCAAACGAGCCCATCGCCTCTGATCGCGATATCCAGGAGTTTCGCGCCGCCTATGATCTTGGGGATGCTCCGCTTGTTCTTGCCTTGCCGGGGTCGCGCAAGGGTGAGGTTGACCGTCTGGCGCCTGTATTTGGTCAGGCCTTGGGGCAATTCCTAGCCGACCGGCCGGGTACGCGGGTTATTGTTCCGGCGGTTGCACATATGGTCGAGGCCGTAACTGAACATCTGAAGACGTGGCCAGGGAATCCCGTCGTGATCGACCCGCGCAATGTTCCGACCGAAGAGGCGGTTCAGCAGAAATGCGCAGTCTTTGCCGCAGCGGACCTTGCTCTGGCGGCATCGGGTACCGTGTCGCTTGAACTTGCAGCCCAGGCAACACCCATGGTGATTGCCTACCGCCTCAGCTGGCTGACCCAGAAACTGGCAGTACGTATGGTCAATCTGGACACGGTTACATTGGTCAATCTTGTCTCGGAAACGCGTTCCATTCCGGAATGCCTGCTGGATGACTGCCTGCCGGACAAGATTGCCGTAGCGCTACGCGAGGTCGCCCTGAAACCTGACGCGCAGCGCAACGCGATGGATCTGACAATGGAGCGCCTGGGCCGTGGCGGCGACGCCCCTGGTTTCAGAGCTGCAAAGGCCGTGTTGGCCAGAATGCCGTCCTGATGGCCGAGTTCATCCTCTTTGGTTTTTCGGCCTTTCTGGCATTGATACTGACCAATCTGGATAATCTTGCCGCATTGGTGGCTCTGATCTTGGTGTCAGGGGACAAACGGGCCGTCTTTGGCTTTCTGTTCGCACAGGGCTTGGTGATTTCGGCGTCCTTGCTGTTCGCCATGGGGATCGAGGGTGTGATACCGGGCTGGGCCGGGTATCTGGGGGTGATCCCGCTGACACTGGGCTGTCTGGCCGCCATCCGCCAATGGCGCGGGCAGGGCGCCGATACACCGGCGCATCTCGAAGCCGGAGCGTCAATTTTGGTGACAACCTTACTGTTTACTAGCCTGTCGATGGACACTTTGGCCGTTCTGGCGCCGTTACTGGCGGATTCCACGCCCGCGTTTCGGATCGCCGGAGCCCTCGGCGCAGGGCTTGCCGTGGTAGGATTGGCCACGCTGGCGCTGCTGGGCGCCAAATCTCCGCTCATCAGTGGTCGCATCGCGCGCAAGCTTGAGATGCTTGTTCCTTACGTGATGATCTGCGCTGGTCTTTATATTCTCAGCAACTCGTGGACCGACGCAGTTTAGTATCCGCGCCAAATCCAGCCGCCGCCAAAGATGCGGCTGCCTTCGGACGCATAGAAGACACAGGCCTGACCGGGCGACACACCTTCTTCCGGGGTCAGCAACTCGACCTCGGCCGTGGTTTCCGAAAGCGGGCGGATGATGGCCTCACGCGGGGGTCGGGTCGAGCGAACCTTGACCAGGACGTGCCATTCATCGCGTGACGTAAACGGCTCATCACCCAGCCAGTTGATCTCACGCACCGGAATGGTGCGGGTGGCCAACATCTCTTTGGGGCCAACCACAACCTGTTTCTTGTCGACATCCAGCTTCACCACGTAAAGCGGATCGCTGAGGCCTCCGATACCAAGCCCGCGGCGCTGACCAATGGTATAGTGGATCACCCCGTTATGCTGGGCCAGCACACGACCATCCGCATGAACGATCTCACCCGGTTCCGCCGCGCCGGGGCGCAGCTTTTCGATTACGCTGGCATAGTTGCCGTTGGGCACGAAACAGATGTCTTGACTGTCGGGCTTGTCGGCAACAGCCAGCCCATATTGCGCAGCCATTTCGCGCGTTGCGTCCTTGGAGGGCAGGTGGCCCAGCGGAAAGCGCAGGAAATCCAGCTGTTCCGGGGTCGTCGAGAACAGGAAATAGGATTGATCGCGGTTGGCATCCTCGGCGCTGTGCAATTCCGGCCCGTTGGGGCCTGTCTTGCGCTGAATATAGTGGCCGGTGGCCATGCAATCAGCCTCAAGATCCTTGGCGGTTTCCAGCAGATCCTTGAATTTCACCCGTTCGTTACAGCGAATGCAGGGAACCGGCGTCGCACCGGCCAAATAGCTGTCGGCGAATTCGTCGATCACGGCGTCCTTGAAGATGTTCTCATAATCCAGAACGTAATGCGGAAACCCGCGTTCCTCGGCCACGCGGCGCGCATCGTGAATGTCGATACCGGCACAGCAGGCCCCCTTTTTGGCCAGCGCAGCACCGTGGTCATACAGCTGCAGGGTGACGCCGATGACGTCATACCCCTGATCCGCCAAATGCGCGGCAACGACCGAGCTGTCCACACCTCCGGACATGGCAACTACCACCCGCGTTTCAGACGGGGGCTTGGCAAAGCCAAGAGAGTTCAGCGGTGTCTCGGTGTCGAGGGCCATGACGGTTCCAGTACGGGTTAAGAAAGACCGGCAGAATATAGGAAAATTCTAGATACTCTCAAGGGGCGGTTTCACAACACATTAAGTAGCATGGTGTCAGCTTTGTCGCAGCACGAAGAGGACCGAAAGATGTATTTGCACAAAGTAGAGGGGCCCAGGTCGGTAACCCTGCCGGATGGAACGGTTTTATCCCGGGCTGATCTGCCGCCAAAAGAGACAACCCGCTGGGTGGCATCCCGTAAAGCGATTGTAGTCCGGGGCGTTCTTTACGGATTGATCACGCTTTCGGAAGCCAAAAACCAATATGGCCTCAGCGATGAAGAATTTAATTCCTGGGTTTCTGCGGTCGCAGAACACGGAACGGACGCTTTAAAGGTCACCACGATAAAAAAATATCGACAACCTAAAGGAGAGTGTGAATAAATGATTCAACGGTAACGTCAGATTAACCATTTTTGAGCAGGCTCGATTTTAATTGGTAAATTGAGCTGAATTGGAGCAGTAAATGCGTATACTTCTTGTCGAGGATGATCCAACCACGTCCAAAAGCATCGAACTGATGCTGACACATGCCAATCTGAACGTATATGCGACAGATTTAGGCGAAGAAGGGATCGACCTGGCAAAACTTTACGATTACGACCTGATCCTCCTTGATCTCAACCTTCCGGATATGAACGGGCATGAAGTGCTGCGCCAGTTGCGGGTTGCGCGGGTGGAAACGCCGATCCTGATCCTGTCGGGGGCCGACGATACAGAAAGTAAAATTAAAGGCTTCGGATTTGGTGCTGACGATTATCTGACCAAACCATTCCATAGAGAAGAATTGGTTGCACGTATTCACGCCATTATTCGCCGCTCAAAAGGGCATTCTCAATCCATAATCCACACCGGGCGCGTTGCAGTGAATCTGGATGCGAAAACCGTCGAAGTGGAAGGCAAGGCTGTTCACCTGACCGGCAAAGAATATCAAATGCTCGAACTTCTGAGCCTTCGAAAGGGAACAACCCTGACTAAAGAGATGTTCCTTAACCATCTCTATGGGGGAATGGATGAGCCCGAATTGAAAATCATTGACGTCTTTATCTGCAAATTGCGCAAAAAACTTAGCAATGCCACCGACGGCGAAAATTATATCGAGACCGTCTGGGGCAGGGGGTATGTGTTACGCGATCCTCAGAAAAACAGCGTCGATGAACCTCGCATTGCGGTTGGCGCCTAGGCGCGCAAGTTTTTCGTCGCCAAGGGTCCGGGGCGACACCCTCGCTCACTGAACAGCACGTCTGGACCTAGCCATGCCCTCGCCCTATCACTGAACTCCAAGAACATTTGACGGGGCGAGGGCATGAGCAATTCCATTTCTGTATCAGACCTGACGGAAGATCAGGCACGCAATGAATTGGCGCGGCTGGCTGGGCTTTTACATCATGCGAACGCATTGTATCACCAGAAAGACGCCCCCGAGATTTCTGATGCCGACTATGATGCGCTGAAACTCAGAAACTCAGAAATCGAGTCGCGATTTCCGCAACTCAAGCGATCTGACAGCCCATCGGATATCGTTGGTGCCCGCCCCGCCGATGGGTTCTCCAAGATTTCACATGCCGTGCGCATGCTGTCTTTGGGCAACGCTTTTCATGACGAGGGCGTCTCTGATTTCGATCGGTCTGTCCGAAAATATCTAGGGTTGGATGACGAGACGAGTTTGAGCTATACGGCTGAGCCCAAGATCGACGGTCTCTCCCTTTCGCTTCGGTATGAGAGGGGTAGGCTTGTCCAGGCGGCCACGCGGGGAGACGGAGAAGTCGGGGAAAATGTTACCGCAAATGCGCTGACTATTTCGGATATCCCACAGGTAATCACCGGCGCACCAGACATCCTTGAGGTTCGCGGCGAGGTCTATATGTCTCACGACGACTTTGATCGTCTAAATGAGAGCCAGTCCAAGAAAGGCGAAAAAACCTTCGCCAATCCGCGAAATGCCGCCGCAGGATCCCTTCGTCAGTTGGATTCCGCAATTACCCGTTCTCGTCCCCTCAAGTTTTTTGCTTATGCCTGGGGGGAGCTGTCTGAGCCTCTGGCAAGCACCCAATACGAAGCCATACAGCGCCTGAAGGAATTCGGATTTTCAACCAACCCGCTAACCCGTTTATGCGCGGATACAAAGCAGATTCTGGATCACTATCGCAGCATCGAGCTGCAGCGCGCGACGCTTGGATATGACATTGATGGTGTGGTCTACAAGGTAAACGATCTTGCGCTGCAATCACGGCTTGGGTTCCGGTCCAGCACACCACGTTGGGCAATTGCGCATAAATTTCCGGCCGAGCTTGCCTGGACCCGTCTTGAAGCGATCGACATTCAGGTTGGCCGCACCGGCGCGCTGAGCCCGGTGGCCAGGCTGCACCCGGTTACTGTCGGCGGTGTGGTCGTGTCGAACGCAACGTTGCACAACGAAGATTACATTTCTGGTAAAGACGCAAAAGGCGGCGAGATACGCGAAGGCAAAGACATTCGGATCGGCGACTGGGTTCAGGTTTATCGCGCCGGCGATGTGATCCCGAAGGTTGCCGATGTCGACATTTCGAAACGCCCGGATGATGCCGAAAAGTTCATCTTCCCGGAAAAATGCCCCGAATGTCACAGCGATGCGATCCGCGAGGAAGGTGACGCGGTCCGTCGCTGTACCGGTGGCGTTATCTGCCCTGCGCAAGCCGTTGAGAAATTGAAGCATTTCGTCTCACGCAAGGCCTTTGATATCGAAGGGTTTGGAGCAAAGCAGATTGAGATGTTCTATGACGATCCCAATCTGCCAGTTCGGACCCCGGCTGATATTTTTACTCTGAAACAACGAGATAGTGCAAACCTGAACAGGCTGGCTAATCGCAAGGGATGGGGGGCGCAGAGCGCCACCAATCTGTGGCAAGCGATTGATGAAAAACGAGTTATTCCACTGGGTCGGTTGCTGTTTGCACTGGGCATTCGACATGTCGGCGAGGCAGCGTCGAACCTAATCGCAACGCATTACGGATCATGGGATGAGCTGGAAAAAGCGGTTACCATAGCGCATAGTCAGACCGGGTCAGAATGGGATGAGCTGCTGAACGTTGACGGTGTTGGTGAGGTTATGGCCCGCGCATTGGTTTCAGCCTTCGCCCAGCCTGCCGAACGGCAGAGCATCGACGATCTTGTGGCTCAGCTTGATGTCCAAGACGCGAAACGGCCCGATACCTCGGGTAGCCCCGTTGCGGGAAAGACCGTGGTTTTTACGGGAATGCTTGAAAAGATGACCCGCGCCGAAGCCAAAGCACGTGCCGAGGCATTGGGCGCTAAAGTGTCGGGGTCGGTGAGCAAAAAGACCGATCTTTTGGTTGCGGGACCGGGCGCTGGATCAAAGGCGAAAAAGGCGGCTGAGCTTGGGATCGAGACGCTCGACGAAGATGGCTGGTTGCAGCTGATCGACGGCAAATGAGCGGTCGTCCCGAATCTCTGTTCCCGCTGTTTTCGCGGCTGGAAACGCTTGACGGCGTGGGGCCGAAGACGGCTCAGGTCTTGGCGCAGTCAGGTGTCGAGACCCCGCGCGACGTCTTGTTCGGGCTGCCTTATGCGGTGATTGATCGGCGCAGGCGCGATACCATTCAAGGCGTCGATTTGCCTTCGACGCTGACCGTAGAAGTCAGCGTTGGCATCCATCGCCCCCCTAGAAACAAGGGCGGTGCGTACCGTGTCCATGTTGAAGACAGCCAGACTGAATTTCAGTTGGTGTTCTTTCATGCCCGCGGCGATTACTTGCAAAAAGTGCTCCCTCAGGGCGCGCGCAGGGTGATTTCTGGCAAGATCGAGCTTTTCGACGGCATTGCTCAGATGGTTCACCCGGATCACATGCTGCCGCCTGCGGATGCAAAGGATATCCCTGAGTTTGAGCCTGTCTATCATTTGACCCAGGGGCTGACCCAGAAAACTGCCTTCAAGGCCGCGCGTAGCGCGGTTGCACTCTCGCCGGAATTGACGGAATGGATTGATCCCGCGCAGGTCGCAAAAGAGAACTGGCCAGACTGGCTGAGCGCTGTACAAGCAGCGCATAATCCGCAGGGTGCGGATGATGTCGCGTCTTTTTCTCCAGCGCATGAGCGTTTGGCCTATGATGAGCTGTTCGCGCATCAACTGACGTTGGCATTGGCCCGCCAAAGAGAGCGCAGGGTCAAGGGGGTCGCCAGCGCTGGTACGGGCAAGCTGCAATCCCGTGTGTTGTCGAACCTGCCATACAAGCCCACCAACGCCCAACAGCGCGCTATTCAAGAGATCGCAGGGGATATGGCCTCCGATACGCGCATGAACAGATTGCTTCAGGGGGATGTTGGGTCCGGCAAGACTCTGGTAGCGTTCATGGCACTGCTGGTCGCGGTCGAGGCGGGCGGGCAGGGCGTCATGATGGCCCCAACCGAGATACTCGCTCAGCAGCATCTGGAAGGGTTGCGCCCCCTCGCCGAAGAGGCGGGCGTGGTTCTGGAAATCCTGACCGGTCGCGACAAGGGGGCGGATCGGCGTGCCAAGCTGTTGGCGCTTCAACGGGGGGATATTCACATTTTGGTGGGCACTCACGCCGTATTTCAAAGCGATGTCGCGTTTCAGGAATTACGGCTGGCAATCGTCGACGAACAGCACCGATTTGGGGTCCGTCAACGTATGGAGCTGTCGGAAAAAGGCAAGGGGGCGGATGTGCTGGTCATGACCGCAACGCCGATCCCGCGCAGTCTGGCCCTGACCCAATATGGTGACATGGACGTGTCCGTGCTTGATGAAAAGCCGCCGGGGCGAAAACCTGTCAAAACAGCGATTGTCAGTACTGAGCGGATTCAGGAAGTCGTCTCGCATTTGCAAAAGGCTATTGCTGAGGGCCGCCAATGCTACTGGGTCTGCCCGCTTGTCGATGAGTCTGAAGTCTCGGATCTGACCGCGGCTGAGGAACGGTTCAAAAGGCTGCGTGCCATTTTGGGGGACGGGGTCGTAGGGCTGGTTCACGGCCAAATGCCGCCCGCCGACAAAGACGCTGCGATGAAGGCATTTCAGCAGGGGCAAACCAAAGTTCTGGTGGCGACCACGGTAATCGAGGTTGGCGTGAATGTTCCAAATGCCTCGATCATGGTCATCGAAAGGGCCGAGATTTTTGGCCTGGCGCAGCTGCATCAGCTGCGCGGTCGTGTTGGGCGAGGCGAGGCAGAATCGACATGTCTGCTGATGTATCAGCCGCCCCTCGGCGAAGGGGGGCGCAAAAGGCTGGAAGTTCTGCGCGAAACCGAAGACGGGTTCAAAATCTCTGAGACAGACCTGCAAATGCGCGGAGCGGGCGATCTGATCGGTACCGCGCAGTCAGGTCTGCCGAAGTTCCGTATCGCCGATTTGGAAAGGCAGGCCGGTTTGATGGCAGTTGCGCAGTCTGACGCAAGGGCTCTGCTGGGCGCGGACGCCAAACTTGAAACGCAAAGGGGCAAGGCGGCTCGTGTTCTTTTGTGGCTGATGAAACAGGATCAGGCAATCCGTTTGATATCAGTTGGTTAGACGAAAACAGGAACATTAGTTCACAAATGTTCTCAAAAAGTTCTTTACCAAGACATCAAAATATGAGAACAAAAGGTCAACAAAGGATTAAAACCCTGACCGGAGGAACCCATATGCTGACCCAGATCAAGACCACCCTAAGTCGTTCCCAGTCGACGCTGTTGCAGGACGCAGCAGGTGCGGTTGCACTGGTGGTCATACTTATGGTCGCACTTCATCTTCCCGGAACGTATTAAGCCTTTCTGCCTGCGATCTCGTGCCGATCACGCCGCGCTTGTCATCCCCATTTCAATCAAGGGTGACCTGCCTGTCCCAATACCCTTGAAGGGCCATGCCTCGGCCCCGCGCGGATATCCGGACCCCACATGAGAAACGCATTACCTGCCGCCGCCCTTTCCGCCCGGAAGGAGCGGCGGTTTTTTTTAGAGCTGGCCGGTTTTCATAATTTCCAACAACGCCGACAGAACCGAGTTTACTGCGACCGATGCCAGGATCATCCCCATGACACGGCTGATGATGGCGGCGCCTGAATGGCCGATCAGCCGAATGATCGGTTCGGCCAGCAACATCAGGACAAAGGCAATCGCAACAACCGACAGCATGACCAAAGCCGTGATCCCCTGATCAGCAACACTGTACCTGTTGTTATCGGTCAAGATGACGATGGCCAGCATCGCACCTGGTGAGGCAAGCGAGGGGACGGCAAGAGGAAAGATCGCTGGGTTGTGTTTGTGGAGTTCGTCTTTGATGTCGTCCTCGGCAGCGCGCTGCTCGACTTCCTGTTTGGGCTCGCCAAAAATCATGGTCAGCGCGAACAGGAAAAGGATAATGCCGCCAGCGACTTGAAAAGAGTTCAGGCCGATATCCAGTGCCTCGATCAGCAGTTGCCCGAAGACCAGGAAAAACAACAGAATCCCGGCGCTGATAAGCGAGGCCACAAGCGCCATTTTGCGGCGTGCAGCGGCCCCAAGCCCTGCGGTAACAGCGATGAAGACCGGGATTGTTCCAATAGGATCAATAACAACCCAAAGCGTGACAAAATGCTCAAGTAAACCGTTCAAAACTGGAATTCCCTTCGTATATTCCGAAAGGCTATAACGTTTCGCCCGTCAAAACCATGTTTAGGCGCAATTTGCACGTTCCGCCTGTTCAAATGCCTCTGCGGTTGCATCAAGAACCAGCAGGATCGAGGCATGGCGGTTCTTATATTCCCGTGCGGGCATCAAAACTTCTAGCCCATCAAATGGGGCCTCGGGTGCCGATCCATCCTTTTTCAGCATGGCGGACAGTTGCTCGCGCGCCTTTTCGACCTGAGCACGCGTTGTTCCGACGATTGCCCCGCCAACAACCGAAGCGGAGGCCTGTCCCAAAGCGCAGGCTTTCACGTCCTGACCGAACTCTGAAATTCTGCCATCCTGAACTTTGACATCAACCGTGATGGTCGACCCGCATAGGGGCGAGCGTTTTTTCACCGTAGCGTCAGCATCATCAAGCCGGCATAGGTGTGGGATGTCAGCAGCAAGGGCCAGAATTCGGCCAGAGTATAGCTTTATCAGGTCATTCTCGCCGGACATGGCTTTCCCTCGTTGAATGTTCCCAATACATAGTGGCCATCCACCGGGATGCAAAAGGTTTTTGTCATGTCTTCCTCAGTCACGTTCGATGCATCAAGTCTGAAATTCAATGAGGCCGGGTTGATTCCCGCCATCGCGCAGGACGAAAACACGGGCGAGGTGTTGATGATGGCCTGGATGAACCAGAGCGCCATTGAAAAGACGCTTGAAACCGGACGCGTGACCTATTGGTCGCGCTCGCGTCAGTCGTTCTGGATCAAGGGCGAAAGCTCGGGCCATGTTCAGGAATTGGTCGATTTCCGCGTGGATTGCGACCGGGATTGCCTGCTTGTTCTTGTGCGCCAGACCGGCCCGGCCTGCCATACCAACCGTCGGTCGTGCTTTTACACAGCGGTCAGAGACGGGGACGAGGTCGAAATCATGACCCCTATGGCTTGATCGGTCAAAGCCCCACCATCGCCCGAATATCTTCGGGCGTCGCCCCTTCGTCGCGGAACTTGGCAATGGCTCGCGCATCGTCGCGTTTAGCCAGCCGTTTGCCGGCCTGATCGCGTATCAGGCAGTGATGCAGGTAGATGGGTGTCGGCAAATTCAACAGCGTCTGCAGCAGAACGTGGATACGTGTGGCTTCGAACAGATCCTGACCGCGAACCACATGCGTAACTTTTTGTGCAGCGTCATCCAGAACGACCGACAGATGATATGACGTCCCCATATCCCGACGCGACAGAACGACATCCCCGATCGTGTCCAACATCTCGGCCTGGGTGAACCGGACTTTACCGGATTCCGCGCTCGGGCCTTCTCCGATCTCTTGAAACGATGCGGTGTTATTATCGTTCTGAAACAGACTTTTAGCTTGTTCTACAGCTGCCGCCATATCCAATCGCAACGGAACATCCAGAGGGCGCGGTTGCTCCGTTGAACCCAGCTGTTCCCAGCGTACACGACAGGTCCCCGGATAGATAATCCCGTCCGGACCAAGAAGTGGGGCTCCTTCCTGGGGAGCGCTGGCCGCGTTGGCGATGTCTTTTCGGTTGCAGCTGCACGGGTACAGCAGCCCCCGCGACCACAGATCGTCCAGCACGGAATCATAGATTGCGGTTCGCGTGGATTGGCACAGCACCGGTTCAGGCCAAGACAGGCCAAGCCAATGCAAATCATCGTAAATCTGGGTTTCCCATTCCGGACGCGAGCGAGATCGGTCGATGTCCTCGATTCTCAGCAAAAACAGCCCATTATTCGACTTTGCAAAATCATGGGCCAAAATCGCCGAATACGCGTGGCCCAGATGCAGTGGTCCTGTGGGCGAAGGTGCAAATCTTGTTACTAAAGTCACACTTTTTCAACAATATAGACGTCAGACTTCATGTCCATTCCCGGAAGGTGCGGGCCGTATTCGCGGAACAGCAATCGTGCCGCGCCCATATCCAGCCAATCGCTGAGGCGAACGGTATAGCTGTGATCTTCAAGCGTATGATCATTAAAGGAAAAAGCAATAAGGCCGCCTGACGGTAACGCGTTGATGAGCATATCCAAAGTCTCAGGTGGTGCGGCACCCACGCCGATGACCCCGATTGCGGTGATGACCTTATACGCGCCAGACTGCAGAGGGCTGGGATCTGCGATGTCAAAGCTGATCAGGTTGCGATAAACCCCTTTGGCCTTGGCGCCCTCTAACATCTGCGGGGTGGGGTCTATTCCATCGACGACCTCAAACCCGACCGCGTTCAGCGCGACACCTGACAGGCCGGTACCGCAGCCATAGTCCAGAATTGGGGTTTTGGGCTCGGGCAGTTGCGACCAGAGAGCCCGGGCGATACGTCCCGGGGTCGCATAACCGTTTGACCCAACCTCATCATCATAAGACGAGGCCCATTTTTGATAATGTGCTTTGGTCGCCTGAGGCGAATCCAGCCCATAGACATCCTTTAGGAATTTATCGCTCATACCGATATGTTAGGACGTCGGGGCCGGACCCGTCCAGTCACCAATGCGCCAACCACTTGGTCCATTCTTCCTTGGCCCGGTCAGTATAGGCCTTGTAGCGGTCTTTTCGGCCACGCCGACCGCCTTTTAACCCATCGACAGGACGGAACAGACCGAAATTCACGTTCATAGGCTGGAATGTCTTTGCCTCGGCACCGCCAGTGATGTGGTGGATCAAAGCGCCCATGGCACTGTCCTGCGGAACTTCGGGAACGGTACGGCCCAACATCTCGGCAGCAGCCAGACGTCCGGCCAAAAGACCCATCGCGGCGCTTTCCACATAACCTTCGACACCGGTAATTTGACCAGCGAACCTGATATTGGGCTTTGATTTCAGTCGCATCTGGGAATCCAGCAATGTCGGAGAATTGATGAACGTATTGCGATGAATACCGCCCAGCCGCGCAAAACTGGCATTCTCCAACCCCGGAATCATGCGGAACACATCGGTTTGGGCTCCGTATTTCATCTTGGTCTGAAAGCCGACAATGTTGAACAATGTTCCTAGCGCGTTATCCCTGCGCAGTTGAACCACCGCGTGAGGCTTTACCTCGGGCTGATGCGGGTTCGTCAGGCCGACCGGCTTCATCGGTCCGTGGCGCAACGTTTCACGACCGCGCTCGGACATAACCTCTATCGGAAGACAGCCATCGAAATAGCCTGCGGTCTCTCCTTCATGGAACTCGGTCTTGTCCGCGGCCAGCAGGGCGTCGATGAAGGCGTCGTACTGGTCTTTGTCCATCGGGCAATTCAGATAAGCGGTCCGCTCTTCTTCGGTTTCGCCCTTGTCATACCGCGATTGCATCCAAGCTTTGCTCATGTCGATGCTGTCTGCATAGACGATTGGTGCAATGGCATCAAAGAACGCCAACGACTCGGCGCCGGTTTCCGCGCGGATTGCTTCTCCCAATCCAGCAGACGTCAGTGGGCCGGTGGCGAAAATCCATTGGCCGTCATCGGGCAGGGCGGTCACTTCTTCGCCAGTGATTTCGACAAGGGGGTGAGCCTTTAACCTGGCCGTCACAGATTCCGCAAACGGGTCGCGATCTACAGCCAATGCGCCCCCGGCCGGCAGTCGGTGCGCATCTGCCGTTTTCAAGATCAACCCTTCGGCCTCGCGCATTTCCCAATGCAGCAGTCCAACGGCGTTCTGTTCGTCATCATCCGACCGGAATGAGTTCGAGCAGACCATCTCGGCCAAGTTGCCGGTCTGATGCGCAAAAGTTCCGACTTTTGGGCGCATTTCGTGAATCACGACCTCGACGCCCATTTCCGCCGCCTGCCATGCGGCCTCGGACCCGGCCATGCCGCCGCCCACGATATGCAATTTCTGTGTCATAAGCTGCCACATAGGGCACAGAAGATCGCAACGCAACACAGCAGCGATGGCGCACGGGAAATCATGTTTTCGAGGGATTTTTGGGGTCGCCGATGCGGGAATGTCTGCGCTAGTGAGAGAAACCAGCTCGGAGGGACCTTCCGCCCACGGCGACCCAAAAAGTGTTCAAGGCCTTAGCCTCGTCTCAGCATTGCCACAGTAACGCCCATTTGAAAAGTCCAAAAATGGCGACATTGCGGAAAAATATGCATGACAAATTCCTTATTGGCTCCAATTTGGATCTCTTTTTCCGATAAATGCAGATATTCCTTCTTCGGTATCCCGATGCATCATATTCTGAGCCATTACCTCGCCGGTATAGGAATAGGCCTGATCCAATGGCATATCCAACTGGCGGTAGAAGGCCTGTTTTCCGACTTTCACGGCAGATCCCAGTTTTGAGGCAAGCTGCTCGGCCAGTGAAACAGCCTCATGCTCCAACAGCATTTCTGGCACCACGCGATTGACAAGACCCAGCTCAGTAGCTCGTGACGCCGGAATGAAATCCCCGGTCGTCAACATCTCGAAGGCGTGTTTGCGTGGAATGTTTCGGCTAAGAGCAACCATTGGGGTCGAACAGAAAAGCCCGATATTCACACCGTTTACGCCAAACCGCGTCCCTTCGGCAGCTACAGCAAGATCGCAGGTTGCAACCAACTGGCATCCGGCCGCCGTAGCAATGCCGTGCACCTGGGCAATAACCGGCTGCGGAAGCGACTGAATTGAAAGCATCATTTTCGCACAGCGATTGAATAGGTCCTGGAAATAGGCTTTGCCGCCGTCTTCAGATTGGCGCCCTGCTGTCATCTGTTTCAGATCATGACCCGCACAAAAAGCTTTGCCTTTACCAGAAAGGATCACCGCCCGGATGGAACTGTCTTCGCGCAGGGCATCAAGTTCAGTCTGTAGCGCAGCCAGCATTTCGTCACTTAGGGCGTTGAGTCGGTCTGGCGCATTCATTGTAAGCCTAGCCACGGCGTCTGCGTCATTTCGTTCCAGAATTCCCATCTTGCCCTCCGATCTGATGTGAGGCCAACTCTAGGTCGGCAAATCCAGGAGGGGAAGTATGTCATTGGCAATGAATCGGGAGGAACTGGAGGATTATATGAGCCAAATCTTCCCCCAGGTCAGTCAGGATTATTCGGTCCAGGATCTGACCGAAGAGTCCATCGTCATGAGACTTGCCGTTGGCGATCGTCATTTGCGCCCCGGTGGGACCGTCTCGGGGCCGTCTATGTTTGGATTAGCTGATGTAAGCGTTTACGCACTGATCCTGGCGCGCAGGGGCCAGCAGTCTCTGGCCGTGACAACCGGTTGTTCAATGGACTTCATGCGTAAACCGGATGGAAATGCAGATTTGATTGCGCGCTGCACCTTGCTGAAGCTAGGAAAAACCCTTGCCGTAGGTGACGTTCTAATATTTTCGGAAGGGTCAGACAAACCCGTCGCACGCGCAACGATGACCTATTCTTTGCCACCAGAGGGGTCAGCTGCGGCAGCTTTTGGGTGAAAAAATGGCCGGGATAAACCCGGCCAAGGAAGAGGTCCCATATAGGGACTGGGGATTACCTAGCCCTGCCAAAAAGGGCGTTCGACCTCTCGTCTGGCCTGATAATTAGTCAGGCCCACATCCTTCAGCAGCCTGTCATCGAGATTGGACAAGTTAATTCGGCTGCGGCGTTGCCGCTCCCATTTTGTGACCGTCGCCGCAAACCGCACGGCCAGTGCGGCAATCAGCGGCAGCCGGGGGCTGTCGTTAAGCGCTATCAGGGCGGGGTTGTGCATTGCGCGTGTCATCTTGGGGTTCCTTTCAAATTGTATTGACACAAACGTAATATGTTCGGTATGAACACTTGATACATTTATAATTGTGCTGCAATCAAAGGAAGAATTGTAATGGATACAATTTGGCCAGAGTCACTGCCTAAATCCAAAGGGCCAAAATATACACTGGTCGCCGATACAATTCGAAAAGCTATAGATAACAATCTTTTGGAAGTTGGTACAAAGCTGCCGCCGGTGCGGGAACTTGCCTATAGGTTACAAATCACACCGGGCACCGTTGCGCGCGCCTATACGATACTCACAGACGAAGGTCTGCTCAGCGCCGAAGTAGGACGTGGTACATTTGTGGCCCCGCCCAAGGCGCCTCTGCTCGATGATGTCTGGGCTCGGCAACTTCATCTCAGAGATGACAAATATGAAGCCAATGTCAGCCTGTTCAGCCCAAGGCTCGCCGATATGGGGCAGGTGGCCCTGATCCGCGAATGTATGCAGAAAGTGGCACAATCCGATCCACGCCTGTTTATGAACTATCCAACCCGCGATGCGTATAAACCTATGCGACAGGCTGTTGTAGATTGGCTTTCCGATTTGCCATTGGGACCAATTTCGCAGGACGATATCGTTCTGACCCACGGCGGACAAAACGGCCTTTGCCTTGTATTTCAGACAATATTACGCGGACCAAAGCCGATCGTTCTGGTTGAGGATCTGTCATATGCGGGGTTCCGACGGGCCGGTGAGTTGATGCGTGCAGAGGTCGTTGGCGTAAAGATGGACAAATGGGGCGTGGATCCCAACGCTATGGAGCATGCCCTTCGCCAGTCGGCGGCGCAGGCCATATGTGTCTCACCCGAGGTTCAAAATCCGACCGGCTCACATACACCACTGGAACGCCGCAAAGAAGTTGTGGAAATCGCGCGGCGGTTCGGCGTCCAGATAATCGAGGACGACTGCTACCGCATGGGTGATGCAAGAGCGCCCAGCTATCGCGCCCTGGCGCCGGAAAGGGGATGGCATGTGTCGTCGATCTCGAAGATTTTGACGCCCGCACTGCGTGTCGGGTTTGCCATAGCGCCGCGCGAGCGCAGCGTTGATCTGCGCCGTTCAGCGGAATATGGCTATTTTGGCCTTGCTCAGCCGCTTGCCGAACTGGCGCGGCTGATGTTGTCTGATCCGCGGACGCGCCAAATCGCAAAAGATGTCCGGACCCGGATGGGGGAATATGTGCGCGTGGCCGTAAACGCCCTAGGTGGGTTCGACCTGAACTGGGCCTCAGATGTACCTTTTGTCTGGCTGAACTTGCCTTCTGGTTGGCGAGCAGCTGCGTTCAGCCGCGCGGCCGAGCGAGAGGGAATTCAACTGCGGTCTGCCGATGAGTTTGCTTTGCGTGACGGGCGCGCACCCAATGCGGTTCGCATAGCCATGAACGGGCATGTATCGTTGGATCAATTCGAGGACGCAATGCAGCGTCTCAGGCGTCTGCTGGATAATCCACCCGAACAGATTTCGGTGTAAGAGGACGCTTGATGGATATTCGCGAAATGCGGGGCAGGGGATTTGTCGTCACACCTATGCTCAATAGTGACTTCGAAGACCTGCACCTTGCAGCCAGCGATCCGTTGATTTGGGCCGGGCATCCCGCCAAATCCCGCCATCAGAAAGAAGTTTTCGCCCCTTATTTCGATTTTCTGTTGAGCGCAGGTGGGTCAGTGACAGTACGCGAAGAGGCGACAGGCCGGGTCATCGGGTGCTCTCGCTATTATGAGCCTCCCGAAGTTCCCGGGGGCATCGGCATCGGATACAGCTTTATTACCCGTGATCACTGGGGCGGAGCCAGCAATCGGGCGATCAAATCGCTGATGGTAAATCGGGTGTTCGGCGAACTGGATGAGGTCTGGTTTCATATCGACCCAACCAACTTGCGATCACAAAAAGGGACCGCGAAACTTTGGGCGCGGTACGTTGATACCCAGCAACTTGTTCTTGGTACCGGGGCTGGGCAGTGGATGCGTTGGGTATTGACGGAAAAAGATTGGCAAAAACATGGGGTAAAATAATACCTATTTTGTAATGCATTGTTTTTGCTAAGTTAAAACTGATTTGTGTGTATTGACCCGCCTTTCGCGTGGGTTTAAACCCCATCCATCGAATTCGGACCGCTCCGTATGGGGGCGGTCTTTCACATCAAACAGGACTATCCTGCCATGAAAACCTTTTCTGCAACACCTGCAGACATCGACAAGAAATGGATCCTGATCGACGCCGAGGGCGTTGTTCTGGGCCGTCTTGCCTCGATCGTCGCCATGCGTCTGCGTGGCAAGCACAAAGCGTCGTTCACCCCGAACATGGACATGGGCGACAATGTCATCGTGATCAACGCTGACAAAATCCAGATGACCGGCAAGAAGCGCGAAGAGAACTTCTACTGGCACACTGGCCACCCGGGCGGCATCAAGTCGCGCACCAAGCAGCAGATCCTCGAGGGCAAATACCCCGAGCGCGTCGTGACCCAGGCGGTCAAGCGCATGCTGCCGGGCAACCGCCTATCGCGTCAGGTTATGACCAACCTGCGTGTTTATGCCGGTGCCGAGCATCCCCATGAGGCGCAAGCGCCCGAAGTTCTGGATGTTGCATCCATGAACAAGAAAAACACCCGGAGCTAATGACCATGGCTGATCAGATCAATACTCTCGAAGAGCTGAGCGCCGTTGCAGGCGTTGAAGCCGTGGCCGAAGAAGTCATCGTGCGTGAACCCGTACGTGACGAACTGGGTCGTGCCTATGCCACCGGCAAGCGTAAAGACGCTGTTGCCCGCGTTTGGATCAAGCCGGGCTCCGGCAAGGTCACCGTGAACGGCAAAGACCAGGACGTGTATTTTGCACGCCCCGTTCTGCAGCTGATCCTGCGCCAGCCTTTCCAGGTTGCCGGCGTAGAAGGTGAGTTCGACGTTGTTGCAACCGTCAAAGGCGGTGGCCTGACCGGTCAAGCCGGTGCGGTTAAGCACGGCGTGTCGAAAGCGCTGCAACTGTACGATCCGTCGCTGCGTGGCGCACTGAAAGCCGCTGGCTTCCTGACCCGCGACAGCCGCGTTGTGGAACGTAAGAAATACGGTAAGCGCAAAGCGCGTCGTTCGTTCCAGTTCTCCAAGCGTTAATCGCTGGCACGAACCTTCAAGACTGTTTCAAACGGCCGCACAATGTTGCGGCCGTTTTTCTTTTGTTGATTGGGATTTAGTTTGCCGAATCTGTTGTCGAACTCAGCCAGCTGCTTTGGTTTCGATCAGCGGGGCCAGAATCTGGAACATGAAGTCAGACAGAACCCTGTTGCCGTCCGCATTCAGATGGCCATCGTATCTGAAATACAGGTCTTCACCCTTGGTGCTGTATTCCTCAGCGAGGTAGGGCAGCGCTTCGTGCCACTGAAACCCTTGCTCGGCCACCATCCCCTCCATCAGGCGGTCGGGTAGGCCGGGATCGACCTCGGGATCAGAAGATGTTTTCGCGGCCTGAAGAACCTGAAACAACTGTGGGACGGACACGACCACAAGCTCGGATCCCTGCGACTGCGTGAAGGTTGCCATGCGGGAAAACACCTGCTTTGTCGTCTCGACTTTGGCTTGAAACAGATCGCTCATCGGGGTGGTGAAAAAGGCCTTTCGCGGCGTCATCAGGTACAGTTGGGTATAGGTCTGATCGTTCGCCATCAGCATTCGCTTTAACAGCGTTACCGAGTGTAGCGAGGATTTCTTGATATTCCCCGAGCCTACAACCGAACTGACATCGCTAAAGGCGACATCAACGCCATCAACGGTCCGAATGGGCTCATTTGCGAACATATCATTGGGAAGAAAGGTCACCAGCACGATATCAGGGTCATATTTTTCGCTTAACCGCTCAAGATACAGCGCCTGTTGAGATGTGTTATATCCCGGAACACCTGCGTTGATCAGCTGAACAGGCATGCCTTGATCCAGGAACTTCTGGGCCAAGAGTTCTGGCCAGATATCGCCCAGCTCATTTGAGGCGCCGAAGGTAAAGGAATCTCCCAGCAACAGGATCTTGATGGTTTTTCCATCGTCTGATGCACTGGCTGGAAAGCGGGTTTCACGAAACCCGTTTTCGTCGACTTTATACTCAACCGTGAATTCTGGTGCATTTATGGCGACGACGGTGTTTGGCCTGTTCGTATGCCCGACGACCGGGTCCTTCAATCCAAGTGGACCACCCTCTGGATATGTTGTCAGAACGCCTTGTGGTGACAGCCAACGGATGCCCAGCTCCACACCAGCAAGAAGCGTTGCAGAGATCATTACGATGATCAGAAAGTTCAGAGTTTTTGACCGCATTTTTTATCTAACTACCTAGAATACCATTTACCGAATTGGTCCCGTTATCGTTGTAATGACGAGGACGCACAAAAAACATTTCTGAATGTTGAGATTAACAGCCCGCACACGTCAAGCGTGAGACGAAAAGAAAGTCACTCCAACACGGATTTGTCAGTCCGTTTCACGTCCTAAAGCCTGTTGAGCCAAAGCAAGGAATTTCTGCCGAGTCTGGTCGATCTTTCGTTTGTTCAGGCTTGGGAACCACCGGCGAACAGGGATCGCCTGCTTATTTCCGAAACTGTCTATCCAGACCCATCGTCCAGACCCGTGGGCCAGCGTCTGATAGACGATGTTGCCGGGGTTCTGGTTACTGACCAAAACGTTCTCTTTGACCAAAATGTCAAAATGCGCGTTCAACGAATCCAAGTGATGCGGCTTAAGGTGACGGCTTTGGACCAAGCCAATAAGACTGGGCGATAGCTGTCCGTCAGGCTCGGAAATCCGCTCGTACATAAGCGCCAGACCCAGGTCCGTCTGAACCACACCTCGCACCTCACATACGGGGATAGGGGCAGCGGATTTCTGGTGACGCACCATAAGATCAAACGACTCGTGAAACTCGCGCAGAAATCCTTTGAACGCCGTCGAGCGTCGAAACATCCGATCAAACCAGGTATCCGTCACAAGATGAGCTTCGTCATCTATCGTCTGAGGTTGCGGGATCTTCAGCAGAGTGTCCGGCAGATCAGGGTGTTGATAGACAAATTGCCGATTACCCTGCGCGATGATCTTACGATCTTTCAACGATAACAGATTTTCGATTCGAGTTTTTTCCATTTCGCCTAACTATAGTGGTTTTGCATTGGAACCAATTATCCGCAGGTGGATAGCCCAAAACAAAATGAAAAAGCCGTCCGTATTGGAACGGACGGCTCATGGTTTCTAACGCCTGAATGCTGATCAAACTCTGTTTTTCAGACGTTACTCTTCGTGGACCAGCTTCCAAGCACCGTTTTCAACAACGCTCACAAACACCGTGTCGGCACCTTGGTGGTCGTCCGGCGAAAACGAGATGTGATTTCCAACCAGTTCGTCGTTGTAGTCGAGTGTCTCCATCGCAGCGATAAAACTGTCATGAGTCAGATCGGGGCCAGCGGCGTCCAGCGCCTTAACCATCATTTCAGCCGCAGAATAGCCCAACATCGCAAATCCAACGGGGTCTTCGCCTGTTGCAGCCTTATACTCTTCGATGAAGGCTGCAGGGGCCGGTTGATCCGCGCGGGCCCACAAGTCCAGCCATGAGGCGGCGGCATAAAAACCATCCGTCACGCCACCCGGCACCTGGGCAACGACGGTCAGGAAGCTGGCTGATGTTCCCAAGAATTTCATATCCGTTAGACCCATCTTTTTGGCGGTGCCAACCACGGTGATCGCCTGCCGAACCCCAAGGGCCATGGTGACGATGTCGCAGCCTTCATCTCTGAGCTTGCTCAGAGAGCCCACGAAATCGGTCTCATCGGGCTTGTGGGTGGTTTCTGTGCCAAATCCGATCCCAGCCTCTTCGGCACCCGCCTTGCTGCCTTCCAGAATCTCCTCGCCGAAATCGGTGGGCAGATACATGGTGCAGACTGTTTGCGATCCGAATTCGCCGGCCAGATAGTTCACGCCGACACGCGCCTGATCGAAATAGGTGGAAAAGGACGTGAATTTGTTGCGCACTGGTTCTTGCAGCATTTTCTGCGACGACGTCAAAGGCGCGACATTCGGAATGCCCTTGGGATCCAGCAGTTTGAATCCGGCCAGGTTCATCGGCGTACCCAGAGATTGCAACATCGCAAACACCTTGTCGCGGTTCAGCAACTTGTTGTAGCCCTGCATCGCGCGCGGCATCTGATAGCCATTATCCTCAACCACAAAACGGATGGTCCGACCGTGAACACCACCTGCAGCGTTCACGCGGTCGAACACCACATTGGCGCCTTTGGTGGCTGGGACACCAACAGCGGCGAAGATACCGCTCAGATCATTGACCGAGCCGATTACGATCTCATCATCCGTAACACCCTGTGTCTGAGCGCTGGAGAGTGTCGCGACAGCCGTCAAAACTGTGGCAGCGGACAGCCGTTTAATCAGATTCCTCATTATAATCCTCCCTTTGGATAACGTTTTGTCTAATTGTACATGTCTTCAATAAGATGTTCGTGTTTCTTTTCCACAAAGCTGCGCTTGAGCTTCATTGTGGCCGTCAGTTCGTCATCATCTGCCGTCAGCAGAACATCTATCAGGCGGAAATCCTTGATCTGCTCAACCCGTGCGAAATCCTTGTTTGCGGCACCCACTTCGTCTTTGATCTGGTCCCGAACCTCGGCGGAGGCACAAAGAGAGGTAAAATTCGAGAAGGGGACCTTTCGATCCTGCGCAAATTTCTCCACGTTTTCCTGATCAATCATGATTAGTGCAGTCAGGAACTTGCGCTTATCACCAATTACAACTGCGTCCGAGATAAACGGGCTGAACTTGAGACGGCTTTCAATCTCGGCCGGGGCGATATTTTTGCCGCCCGCCGTGATGATAAGATCTTTGAGGCGGCCCGTAATGGTCACGAAACCGTCTTGGTCGATCTGGCCCATATCACCAGTACGCAACCAACCATCCGCAGTGAAAGTCTCGGCTGTTTTGGCGTTGTTTCGCCAGTAACCTTGAAAGATGTTCAGCCCTTTAAGCTGAATCTCTCCGCCTTCGGAAATACGGACGTCATTAACGGGCACAGCCTTTCCAATGGTTCCGATCCTGTTGTTTCCAAGTGTATTCAATGTTGCCAGGCCCGATGTTTCGGTCATACCAAAACCTTCGACCAGAGGTACACCAATGGCCCAGTACCATTTCAGCAAATCCGCCGAAATCGGGGCGGCGCCGCTTCCACCGCGCCGCATATTGTCCAGCCCCAGCATCCGGCGCAGGTTACGCAGAACCAAACGATCCCAAAACCAGTACTGCGCGGCAACACTGGCCGGGACCGGCTTGCCCGCCAGGATATATTCGGCACGTGCCAGACCCGCCTTTACCGCCATTCCAAAGGCCGCGCGCCCGGTCGAGGTTGCATCCTGGGCCATGATCTGAACCTGAGAATAGATCTTTTCCCAGACACGCGGGACCGCCGTAAACGTCGAAGGAGAAACCTCTTGCAGATTTGCGAAAACAGTCTCGGGGCTTTCGGCAAAGTTGACGACAGATTTCGTTGCCAGCGGGAAATATATGGAAACATCACGCTCGAGGATGTGGCAGAGCGGCAAAAAGCACAGCTGTTCATCTGTTTCCAATGCGGGCAAGGAATGGGCGCCGGCTTCGATTGCGGCCAGGATGTTCTCGTGGCTCAGCATTGCGCCTTTTGGCATGCCGGTCGTGCCCGATGTATAAACCAGAAGAGCGGTATCCTGCGGGGATGCAAGCGCGATTTCGGCGTCAAAGCGGTTCGGCTCTTCACGCTCGGTTTGCTGACCTAGCTCATAAAGATCGCCGATCAACATGCAGCGGTCATGGTCCAGGTCATGCAGACCTTCATCCTCAAGGATGATAACCTTCAAAAGATTGGAAAGATCACCTTCGACCTCAAGGAACTTGTCCAACTGCTCTTCATTTTCGACCACCAGAAAACGACTGCCACTGTCATTGATCAGATATTTCAGTTGCGCGGCCGAATCCGTCGTATAGATGCCCGAGGCGATCCCCCCGACGCCCTGAATGCCCATATCGAACCAAGCCCATTCTTTTCGGTCCTCGGACAGGATCGATACGACCTCACCGCGTTTCAAACCGAGCTTTTGCAGGGCGAGGCCTATCCATTTCGCGTGCTGCCAGTAATCCGCCCAGGAATAGGATTTCCAGATACCGAAATCCTTTTCACGATGCGCCGTACGCGCGCCCAAATCGGCACAACGCTTTTGAAATAGTTGCCCGATGGTTGTGCATTCGTCCACATAGACCGGTCGCTGACCGGGATTTGCGTTGTACTGAACACCGTTGATCATGATCTGAGAGGGCAGGGTGCTTATATTCATGCTGCTCACCTCCACGTCTTCTTGCGTTTCCAGCGACGGTTTTCACGCGAACCTTCTTCCTGCACGCCCAGATAGAAATTCTGGATATCTTCTGACCGCATCAGTTCATCCGCGGCACCATCCATGACAATGCGCCCAACCTCCATGACATAGCCGTGATGGGCCAGTTCCAGCGCAGCATTGGCGTTCTGCTCAACCAGCATCATCGTCATGTTCTGCTCGTCGTTCAGGCGCTTCAGGATGCCGAAAATCTCTTGCACAAGCAAAGGGGACAGGCCCAGAGACGGTTCGTCCAGTAACATGATCCTTGGATTTGCCATCAACCCCCTCCCGATTGCCAACATCTGTTGTTGGCCTCCGGATAAGGTCCCCGCCTCTTGATTGCGGCGTTCTTTCAGGATCGGGAAGTATGAAAAAACCAGATCGCGATCATGATCAATTTGCCCCCGGTCCGACGAGGTATAGGCCCCGAGACTCAGGTTCTCATCCACGGTCAAAAGGGGGAATACTTCGCGCCCTTCGGGTACGTGGACGACGCCTTTCTGCACAACTTTATGTGGCTCAGCCCCTTGAATTTCGACCCCGTCAAAGCTGATCTTGCCCTTTTCCGGGTCCATTACGCCGGACACGGTTTTCATCAATGTAGTCTTGCCGGCCCCATTGGCCCCAAGGATCGACACGATTTTACCCGGATGCACATCCAGCGACACGCCCCGGATTGCCATGATTGGCCCGTAAAAACTTTCGACATTGCGAATGGTCAGGATCGGATCGCTCATGACACTTTCCCCAGATAGGCCTCAACCACTGCCGGGTGTGACTGCACCTGCGCAGGAGTTCCCAGTGCGAGCATTGCCCCATCCGCCATTGCAAGGACCCGATCCGAGACGCCCGAGACCAAAGCCATGTCATGTTCGACCATCAGCACCGTAATCCCCATCTGCCGCCGGATATCATCTATCCACCAGCGCATATCGGTCGTTTCCTCGACCGACAGCCCCGAGGCCGGTTCATCCAGCAGTAACAACTTGGGATCGGTGGCCAGGGCGCGGGCAACTTCAACCACTTTGCGCACACCGTAAGGTAGGCCTGATATCATCTTGTCGCGATAGGCCTGCAGATCAAGAAAATCGATGATTTCTTCAACCTTTTCACGGTTTTCGATCTCTTGCCGCCGGGCCGACGGCAGGAACAGCACCTCGGATAAAAGTTTTGTCTTGCGGTGCCGATGACGCCCGACCAGCAGGTTCTGCAGAACAGTGGCGTGTTCGAACAGTTCGATATTCTGAAACGTCCGCGCAACACCAAAAGCTGCAACGCCGGACGGTTTCACCTGCAGCAAGTCATGCCCGTCATACCGGATTGAACCCTCTATTGGTTCATAAAAGCGCGAGATCAGATTGAAAACGGTCGATTTACCCGCGCCATTGGGGCCGACTATGGCAAAAACCTCGCCGTCTTCGACTGAAAAGGACAGGTCGTTCACAGCCGTGACGCCACCAAATTTCAAGGTGACATTCTTAAATTCAAGCAGGCTCATCTCAGACGCTCCGTCTTGAGATAGGATTTCTGACGTTTGAACATGTCCTTGCGATAGAAGGGAAACAGTTCGAACCATGTCCGGATTTTCAGCCAACGTCCATACATCCCCATGGGCTCAAACAGGATAAAGGCGATCAGGATCATGCCGAAGATTCCAAATTCCAATCCCGGAATTGCGACGGTGCTGCCCCCGAAAACTGCGCCGACATACTCTTTTGCGATCGACAAAAATTGCGGCAGAAACCCTATGACGACAGCGCCCAGGAATGCCCCGTGGATTGAGCCCAGACCACCGATCACGATCATCATCAGCAACTGAATTGAGATTAGGACGCTGAATGTCTCGTTATTGAACGCGCCCGAGAACATACCCATCAGAGCACCTGCCCAGCCGGTCACAGCGCAGGACAGGGCAAATGAGATCATCTTGGTTTGCGCAATATCAACACCCATCGCCTGGGCCGAGACCTCAGAATCTCGCACGGCGATGAAACTGCGCCCAAGCGGTGCGCGCAGCAGGTTGATATAGCCCAGAGTGACCAGAACCGCGACTGCAAGCACCAGCCAGAAGAATTGGACCGGCGTAGCCCAGCGATCGACCATGAATCCAAATATCTCGACCCCGCCGATATATTTACCGGCGACCCCGCCGGTGATCGGCTCGGCCAGGACAATCACGTCATCCATCAGGATCGATAGGGCCATGGTAAAGATTGCCAGGTAGATACCGTGAAGGCGCAGGGCCGGGATAGCAACGGTCACCCCTGCTATCCCGGTCAGGATACCGGCGATCGGGAAGGCCAGCAGGAATGGCAAGCCTGCCTCAATCAAGATGATATTCGCATAGCACCCAAAGGCCAGAAAAGCCGCATGCCCAAGGCTGACCTGTCCGGTATGGCCGGTCAGTATCATCAACCCAAGACCTGCAATCGCCCAGATCAAAACATTTGTCAGCTCACCCAGATAGAATGCGTCCAACCACCATGGAGCGGCGATCACGACGCCTAGAAGGATCAGGTATAGGCTCAGTTGATACCGGTCTTTCCAAGGCCGGATATCTTGCATGTAACTGGTCTTGAAAATGATCCGCATCGCTTAAACCTTTTTGACCCTAACTTGGCTGAACAGCCCATTGGGGCGAAAGATCAGGACAGCCAACAACAGCGCATAAGGTGCAATCTGACTGTACCCAGCAGCGATATAGCGACTGGCAAACGGTTCGATTACGCCAACGATCAAACCTCCGGCCAATGCTCCAGGTAAACTTCCGAATCCGCCAATGACCGCAGCGGCGAAGGCCTTAATGCCCAGAAGTCCTGTTGCCGGGTCCACGGATCCTTTGGCGGCAAACAAAATGCCTGCGATACCCGCAACCACGCCTGCCAACGCCCAGATGAAACCCTGCACGCGTTTTACCGGGATTCCCATATAATAGGCCGCCAGCTGATTTTGTGAGGCACCCTGCATTGCAAGCCCAAGCTTGGTGCGACTGAAGAACTGGTACAGCCCCCAGGTCAGCAGAACGGTAACGACAATAACCGCCACGTCCTCCATCCCCAGTACAAGGCCACCAAAACGCACTTCTTTTCCGGCCAGTGGATTCTGCAGCGTCTGCGGTTCGTGCCCCCAAATCAGACCAGCGACAAATCGGATTACAAAGCCCAGGGCGATGGTCAGAATGACCACAGCCGTCTGGCTTTCCCCGAAAAGTCGCCGAATGATCAACCGGTCCAGCAAGTACCCCAGCACGCCCATGATCCCCAACGAGATCGGCAAGGCTAGCCAAAAAGGCAGCCCCATATATTCGGCATTTGTAAGCCCGATGGTAACAAAGGCGCCCAGCATCATGAGGTCACCCTGTGCGAAGTTCACTGCCTCGGTCGCCTTGTAAATCAGAACAAATCCGAGCGCGATCAGCCCATAGACACAGCCATTCGCCAGCCCGCTAATCAGCAGCTGCGCATTATCCAAACTCACCTCCCTATACCGGTTGCTCCGGGTTCATTTAGATCCCGGGCCTCCTCCTTAGCCCGGGGTTTGTACTACTATGGCGTGATAATTACCTTTCCGTCACTCTTTTGCAGTGCATCGACCAGCCCGGACATAACATTTTTTAATGTGAGCTTTTCCGAAACATCTGTTTTCCAACGCCCGTCCGCAAAGCGGGCCTGAACCTCGGCAACGACACGTACCACATCTTCGCGAGGCGTCGCTGTCATCCATTGTGTCAGCCAAAACCCTTCGATTTTCTTACCCATAAAGATGAGCTGTCCCGTCTGCGTTAGTTTGGGCAGTTCAGGGCTGAGCTTGCCATAACACACCCAGCGCGCACCATTCGGCATCGCACAGAAAATTTGTTCGGAAATCTGGTCGGCGACGGCATCCAAAAAGACCCGAGGTTTAGGCTCTTTGCTAAGCGCTGCGAATTTCTGCAGCATGTCGGGGTCTGATGTTACCAGCACGTCATGCGCGCCCAGCTCTTTCAATGCAGCAACGGTCTCAGCGCGTCTCACGATCGCAATCGGCTTGAGCCCAAGATCGCGACCGAGGCTGCACATAAGCTTGCCTAACTGACTGGTTGCGGCAGATACGATAAAAGCATCTCCGGCCTGACGCGCCAGATCGACCATCGCCATGGCCGTCATCGGGTTCACAATCTGTGCTGACCCATCGTCATCCGAGATATCCGGGCGCAGTGGAATACACATTTGTGCATCGGTCAGAGCGTACTCGGCCCAGGCACCGGAATGAGTGGCCATGAATGCCACGCGCTGTCCCTGCAAACCCTCGGCTCCGGCCCCGGTGGCGACGACGTCTCCACATCCCTCAAACCCGGCCGGAGACCCCTTTACCCTAGGCTGCCCGTATTCACCCTTGATAAAATGCAGATCGGACGGATTAACCGATGATGCCCTCAGGCGGATCAGAACCTGTCCTGCGCCCGGCTCGGGCACAGGCATTTCCGTTTCGGCCAGCCAATCAGACGCATTTTGGATGTTGGGACCAGTGGCTTTACCCGAATACCCATGATGAGTTTGAACGATCGCAAACATGGAAGAGGGAAGGGGGGTCATGATCGTACCTTTTCTGAACGATAGGAAACTGTCGGGTCCTGCTTGATTGCATCGAACCAACAATTTCGAAAATAATGGCCATGATCGACATCAACCGTGGCATATGTGTTCAGATCAGCCAAGCAAATGGCCAAAGGCGCGTCAATCGAACTATTCTTTGACGTAGGGAAAGACCGCCTGTTTCGGCGGTCTTTCTAATTCTTACTGACCAGTCAACAGGGCCTGAAGTTCCTGAATTTTCAGCGCGATTGTTGCAGGTGAGGCTTTGATATCATCGAGAATACCAACCGCTTTTACCTTCAGTTCTTCTGCCAGTGTGCTTTCCTGAACTGAGGCCACCATGGCGTCATAGTCAAAGTTATCAACACTCATAGCGCCGCTCTCAACCCAGGAATTCAGCAGCTCTTGCCCCTGGTTGGTGAGGGCAGCGACCTCTTCTCCAGCCTGATCGGCCAGCTCAGTCGCTGTTTCACCGGCTTGAGTGGCTAGGTCAGACGCGGCTTCGCTGGACTGTTCGACGATTTCAGCCGCCTGTTCCGTAACGGAAGACGCAGCTTCGCCAGCCTGTTCAGTAACCGATTCTACGGCTTCGGACACGGCGTTTCCGGTTTCTTCAGCGGCGGCTTGCGGCTGTTCGACCGGTGCGGCAGGTTGATTCAGATAGTAATAGATTGCGGCGCCAACGCCGGCGACGACGACCCCTAGCAAGATTATACGCGACATGGGATTCTCCTTTGAAATATGTGTCGCCGAGATGGGGGGAAACTAGCGGACTGGAAAGGGGAATTCGTGGAACATCCTCTCAGAACAAGGGATTGAGCCAGTGTACGCCGATCTGGGCCGATCCCATGGCAATAACACGCCAACGTTGAACAACCAGTGGCCGAGATGTCATTCTTGTCAACCAACCCACAGGGTCGCACAAATGCCTGTTCGACAGGAAAGCACAGAGGCTAAGAATTCTCGTAGGTAGGCGCGCAAAGCGAATAAGGCGACAAAGACCTGCATTTCAGGTGCTTGAGCAAAATTTCGGAAAGCTGGTTACCAATCATGCGCTGAATGGCTGATGGCGGAGAGACAGGGATTCGAACCCTGGGTGGGCTTGCACCCACAACGGTTTTCGAGACCGCCCCGTTCGACCACTCCGGCACCTCTCCGCGGGGGTCTGTGAGGGGGGGATTTAGTGATGAACACCCGGGGGTGCAAGCAGAAAGTTTCATAATTTATCAATCCCAGGATTTTCCGTTGCCAGATGCCGCAAAACCCCTAGGCTTCTGTACATGAGACATTTTACGCACCACATGACCACCGCCCTTTCGCTGTTTCTTTTCACAGTTTTCATGTTGCCAATCCCGGCATCCGCTGCCGGGCGCGATAGGATCGAGGCATTCTTGACCACGACCGGTTTCGACGTTGCCCTTGAAAGTATTGCTCTGGCCTCGGCCTCGGCACCTCAGATGCTGGGTTTTGACCCCGATGGATTCGGGTCGGACTGGGCGCGGCTGACCGAAGAGGTGTTCGATACCAAAGACATGCATGAAACTGCAGTTTCGATTTTAGAGCAGACGCTCAGCGATCAGGCGCTGAATCACGCGGTAGAATTCTATGCATCAGATCTGGGTCAACGACTGGTCTCTGCTGAAAACGCTTCCCATCTGATCGAGGATGACGAAGCAAAACAACAGCAGGGCCAAGAGATAGTCGCTCAACTTGTCCGGGAAGGCTCTCAACGTGTTGAGAGTCTAAAAAGGATGAACACTGCCATCGACTCAAGCGGTACTTCTTTGCGCGCCCTTCAGGAAATACAAATCCGGTTCCTCCTCGCCGCCAGCGCTTCAGGTGTGATCGAACTGCAGTTGGATGCAGATGAATTGCGCGCAATGATGAAACAGAACGAAACCGGGATGCGACAGGCCTTACAGCTTTCTGCACTTGCCGGTGCTGCTTATACCTATCAGGATTTCTCGGATGCGGATGTCATCACCTATGTCGAGGCGTTGGAACAGCCTCTAATGCAGGAAGTCTACGAACTTTTGAACGCCATTCAGTATGAGATAATGGCTATGAAATTCGAAGTCCTGGCAACCAAAATGGCCGAGCTTCACCCCGCACAGGACATCTGATGCGCATTCTGATCGTTTTTGCCCTGATCTTCTGGGCCACATCATCCGGCGCCGTGGAAAAAGCGGATCGGCTGGCGCAGGCAATGCGTCTGGAGAACCTGATCGAAATCCTCCTGTCCGAAGGCGGAAAGATGAGCCAAGAGATGGACGCCACTTTGTTGGATGGCAACGGTGGCGCTCTGTTCGAAACTCGGGTCGAGGCGATTTATGATCCCGATTGGATGTATGATAAGTTGGTCCAGGGATTCCGGCAAAGCCTGGATGAAGTGCATTTGGAACGCGCCATCGCCTTTTTTGAAAGCGATCTTGGCCAGACCATCGTTTCCCTTGAGAATTCCGCACGGCTTGCATTTGTTGATCCGGCAATCGAAGACTTGGCAAAACAGGCCTATTTCGAAAACACCAAAGACAGCATGCAGTTCAAACTGGTCGAAGAGTACATACTGGCCAACGACCTGATCAAACAGAACGTGCGGAGCGCTTTGAGCGCGGATTACAACTTTTTCAGGGGGATAAATGACGGCCAAGTTCTCGATGACAGCGACCTTCTGGACAACCTTCTGCTGCAAAAGGACGGGATCGAGCAAGAGACAGAAACCTGGCTGTATTCCTTTCTGTTGATGGCCTATAACCCTTTGAGCAACGCCCAAATGCGCAAGAACATCGCGTTTTCTCGAACGGATACAGGGCAAGCGCTGAACAGCTCACTGTTCGAAAGCTTCGACAGTATGTATGATCAGATCTATTACGATCTGGGAAAGGCGGTTGCGGCTGTCTTACAGGGCTCTGATCTTTAGTCGCCATTTCATGTTGACTTTCCTCTGCAATCTTTGGATAAGCGCCCATCCCGGCCGGATTCTCCGCGCCGGGTATCGTTATTATTGACCCAAGGGGCTGATCCATGGGTCATTCACACAGCCCGAAAAAGGGCGCGCTGTTCGAGGTGGCTGAGGCCGAAAACACCCGCAAGGGGACCACAGAACGCGGGTTAGACAAAGGAAAGACGCATGTTTGCGGTCCTCAAGACTGGCGGCAAGCAGTACAAGGTTCAGGCGGGTGATATCCTCCGCGTTGAAAAATTGGCTGCCGACGCAGGTGAAAAAGTTCAATTCAACGATGTTCTGATGCTGGGCGGTGACGCTCCGGTTGTTGGTGCACCGTTTGTAGATGGTGCAGCCGTTCAGGCCGACGTGATCGAACAGATCAAGGGTGACAAGGTCATCAACTTCGTCAAGCGCCGTCGTAAGCACAGCTCGAAGCGTACCGTTGGCCACCGTCAGAAACTGACTCTGGTCAAAATCACTGACATCCTGTCGTCGGGCGCAGACAAGTCGGGCATCAAAGCTGCAACTGGTTCCGCACCGGCTGGCGAAGCTGCCCCAGTGGCAAAAAAGCCCGCCAAAAAAGCTGAAGCAAAAGCAGAGGCGCCTGCCGCTGTTGCTGCTGCAGACGATCTGACCGCGCTGAACGGTGTCGGCCCAGCCGCTGCCAAAAAGCTGAACGAGGCCGGTATCGAGAGCTTTGCCGCTCTGGCCGCCTTGTCGGACGAGCAGATTGCTGCTATCGAAACGGTCAAAGTGAAGCCCGAATGGGTTGAGCAGGCCAAAGAGCTTGCTAAAGGCTAAGGAGAGAGAGAATGGCACATAAAAAAGCTGGCGGTTCCTCCCGTAACGGTCGCGACTCAGCTGGTCGCCGCCTTGGCGTGAAACTGTATGGTGGCCAGGCCGCCATCTCAGGCAACATCATCGTGCGTCAGCGCGGCACCAAGTTCTGGCCGGGCGAAGGCGTAGGCATTGGCAAAGATCACACCATCTTTGCAACTGTTGATGGCGCTGTGAAGTTCCACAAAGGCCTCAAAAACCGCACCTTTATTTCGGTCCTGCCAGTGGCGGAGGCCGCAGAGTAAGCCGAAACCCATAAGGTTTGAAAATTCTTGGGGGACCGGCAGAAAATGCCGGTCCCTTTTCTCGTTTTAACGCAGGTTCGATCAAACAGTCCGATGACAGTCGCAACCACCAGTTTCCTGATCTTTGCCGCCAGTCAGGTCGGCACGCCGGGACCGGCCAATATGGTCCTGCTGGGAACCGGTGCGCGTTACGGGTTTCGGGCAGCGCTGCCTTTTGTGGGCGGCGTCATTCTGGGCAAGCAGCTAATCATCTGGCCGGTGGGCTTTGGGTTGCTGCAATTGGCGGATCAGGCGCCGGCGGTGTTTGCTGTTCTGAAATACGCCTCGGCGGCCTATATCATGTGGCTGGCCTGGAAGATCGCCAACACGCGGCTGTCCCGGCAAGAGGCTGATGGCGCAGCGCCAGGGTTTCTGGCTGGATTGATTGTTCATCCGCTCAATCCCAAAGCCTGGGCCATGATCGTTGCGGGGTTCACGGGGTTTGTCGCCGTCGGAACACCAACTTTTGAGGCAACGCTGGCAATCGCGGCTTGTTTGTTGATTTGTCAGGTGATTCTTCATCCAATCTGGACATTTGCCGGGGATAGAATTGCCCACGCGGTTGAAGGTCGGCCGATGGAAAAATATCTGATGTGGACGTTAGCAGGTCTCACTGTTGCGTCTGTACTTTTTGTGTTGTTCGGAGGAGGAACGCACCTATGAAACTTGAGACGATCATAAACCAGCCGGTCATAGAAACCGAGCGGTTCGATCTGCGCCCTCTGCGCCGGTCGGATCTGGGTCTCATCGAACATTATGCCGGAGATGAGCGGGTTGCGCGTATGACGACAAGGATTGCGCACCCTTTGCCGCCCGGCGCGGTTGAGGCCTTTGTGACCCGGTCCATGGCCGAAGACCGCAGCGAGGATGTCTGGGCGATGGACGCGACCAAGGATGGCGGTCCGGAGCTGATAGGCCTGATCTCGCTGGAACGCCTGGATCGCAACCAATCCGAGGTCGGCTATTGGGTGGCTCCTGTCTATTGGAACACCGGGATCGCATCTCTGGCGGTCGAAGCACTGGTTGTCGCCAATCCGCTTGAAAACACGTCGATGTTCGCAAGCGTATTTCAGGACAATCCAGCCTCAGCCAGGGTGCTGACGCATTGTGGTTTCGAATACCTGGGTGATGCCGAAATCTATTCGGTGGCGCGTGATGCGAACGTGCCCACTTGGACATACAGTAAAAAACTCTGACTTGTGGCCGGTGGGGCCTTTGCAGTAGGGGACAGTCATGAAATTTCTCGATCTTGCAAAGGTCTACATCCGGTCCGGGGCCGGCGGTGGCGGCTGCGTCAGTTTTCGGCGCGAAAAGTACATTGAATACGGCGGTCCCGATGGCGGGGACGGCGGTAAAGGTGGCTCTGTCTGGGTCGAAGTTGTGGATGGGTTGAATACCCTGATCGACTTTCGCTACCAGCAGCATTTCTTTGCCAAGAACGGTCAGCCTGGCCGGGGGCAGCAGCGCACCGGAAAAGATGGTGATGACATCATTCTGCGCGTCCCGGTCGGCACTGAGATCCTGGACGAAGACGAAGAAACCGTCATCTGCGATCTGACAGAGGTGGGCCAAAGGGTCCTGCTGGCCAAGGGCGGCAATGGCGGTTTTGGCAACCTGCACTTCAAATCGGCCACTAACCAGGCTCCTCGTCGGGCTAATCCGGGTCAGGCAGGTATCGACCGCACGATCTGGCTGCGCCTGAAACTGATTGCCGATGTCGGCCTGTTGGGGATGCCTAATGCCGGCAAATCGACCTTTCTTGCTGCGACATCGAACGCACGCCCCAAAATTGCCGATTACCCCTTTACCACCTTGCACCCCAATTTGGGCGTGGTGGGTGTCGACAATGTGGAATTCGTGGTGGCCGACATCCCCGGTCTGATCGAGGGCGCACATGAAGGACGCGGGATCGGAGACCGCTTTCTGGGCCACGTCGAACGCTGCGCGGTATTGCTGCATCTGGTCGATGGCACTTCCGAGACAGTGGCAGAAGACTACCGTACGATCATTCACGAGCTCGAAGCCTATGGTGGAGAATTGGCCGATAAGCCTCGCATCACTGTGCTGAACAAGGTCGACGCCTTGGATGACGAGGAACGAGAGCTGGCAAAGTCCGAGCTAGAAGGGGCCGTTGGTGGCCCTGTGATGGCCATGTCAGGTGTCGCGCATCTTGGCGTAACCGACGTCCTGCGGGCCTTGCGCAGTCAGATCGACGATGACCGCGTACTTCAGAAACCCGCCGAGGAGGAACTGCCTTGGCAACCCTGACCGCAGCCAAACGCCTCGTGGTCAAGATCGGATCCGCCTTGCTGGTGGATCGGAACACAGGGTTGCTGCGATCTGATTGGTTACATTCGCTTGCTGAGGACGTCGCATGGCTAAAGGGGCAGGGGACCGACGTCATCCTGGTCTCATCGGGGTCAATCGCGTTGGGGCGTGGCGTTTTGGGTCTGCCCATGGCCACGCTTCCGTTGGAACAGTCGCAAGCCGCCGCCGCTGTCGGGCAAATCCGGCTGGCCCGCGCCTATGAAGAAGCGCTGACGCCTCACAGCATTACTACTGCACAAGTGCTCGTTACGCTGGAGGATAGCGCCGATCGTCGTCGCTATCTGAATTCACGCGCCACCTTGGAAACGCTGCTGGGGCTTGGAGTCGTTCCGATTGTCAATGAGAACGATACAGTCGCCACTGATGAGATCCGATATGGCGACAATGATCGGCTGGCGGCACAGATTGCCGTCACTGTTGGCGCCGACCAGTTGATCCTGTTGTCGGATGTTGATGGGTTCTACTCGGCCAATCCAAATGAGGATGCCTCGGCCAAGCGGTTTGACATCATCGAAGACATCACGCCCGAGATTGAGGCGATGGCAGGCGACGCAGGGTCCGGCTTATCCAAAGGCGGGATGAAGACCAAACTGCTGGCCGGGAAAATGGCCACGGCTGCTGGTTGCGACATGGCGATCACCGAAGGCTCCCCTCTGAACCCGTTGAAAACGCTTGAAAACGGCGCGAACTGCACATGGTTCATCGCGACTGTTGACCCGCATGCCGCACGCAAACGCTGGATTTCAGCGATGAAACCCCGGGGTGAGATCGTTGTAGACGCGGGGGCCGCGCGGGCGCTGAGCAATGGCAAAAGCCTGTTGCCAGCAGGAATAGTCGAAGTGTCCGGAGATTTCGGGCGCGGTGACCCTGTTTCGATCATGGACCCACAGGCGCGACGGCTTGCGCAGGGGCTCAGCCGCTATACCGCGCAAGAAGCAGACGCTATCAAGGGGCGTAAATCGACCGAGATCGAAGCCACTCTAGGCTATCCTGGCCGCGCGGTATTGATCCACCGCGATGATCTGGCTGTTTGACAAATTGACTGAAAGGCACCTGAGATGAAGGATTTCGACAGCATCCCCGACCTGATGACCGATCTTGGGAAACGCGCCAAGGCCGCCGCTGCCGAGCTGGCATTTGCAAGCGCCGAGCGTAAACATGCTGCCCTGATCGGTGCCGCCGATGCCGTTTGGGCCAATCGTGAACAGATCATTGCGGCCAATAAGAAAGATATGGAATTCGGGCGCGACAAAGGGTTGAGCCCGGCGATGATGGATCGCCTGATGCTGGATGAGGCCCGCATTCAGGGCATGGTCGACGGGCTGCGCGCCGTTGCAGAGCAGGCCGATCCTGTTGGTGAGGTTCTGACCGAATGGGACATGCCCTCGGGCCTGAACATCCAGCGTGTGCGCACGCCTCTGGGCGTGATCGGCGTGATCTATGAGAGCCGCCCGAATGTCACGGCGGATGCGGGAGCGTTGTGCCTGAAATCCGGGAACGCGGTCATCCTGCGTGGCGGATCAGAGGGTTTCCATTCCTCGACAGCCATCCATGCCTGTTTGGTTCAGGGTCTGAAATCGGCGAACCTGCCTGAGGATGCCGTTCAGCTTATCCCAACCCGCGACCGGGCGGCGGTTCAGGAACTCCTGACCATGACCGATTATGTCGACGTGATCGTTCCCCGTGGAGGCAAAGGGCTGGTCGGGCTAGTCCAGCGCGAGGCCCGCGTGCCCGTGTTTGCCCATCTGGAAGGCATTGTGCATATCTATATCGACAAGGCCGCTGACCCCCAAAAGACGCTCGAGGTGGTTTTGAACGCCAAAACCCGTCGTACCGGAATCTGCGGTGCTGCCGAATGTCTGCTGATCCATCAGGATATCGCTGAAACGCTGGGACGGGATGTCATATCGGCGCTGATGGCCGCAGGTGTCGAAGTGCACGCCGAAGGTGCTTTGGCCGTTGATGGCACTATCGCGGCCGCTTCTGATGACTGGGGCAAAGAGTTTTTGGATAGTATTATCGCGGCCAAGCCGGTGGCTGATATCGACGCCGCCATTGGGCATATCCGCAGGTTTGGGTCGAACCATACCGATTGCATCATGACCGAGGATCCCGCTGCAGCTGCCCGGTTCTTTGAACGGCTTGATAGCGCGATCCTGATGCATAACGCCTCAACCCAATTCGCCGATGGCGGTGAGTTTGGCATGGGGGCCGAGATTGGCATCGCCACCGGAAAGATGCACGCGCGCGGCCCCGTAGGGGCGGCTCAACTGACCAGTTTTCAGTATCTGGTGCGCGGTTCTGGGACTGTTCGGTCTTAGAACCGGATTTCGACGCGGGTTGAGGCCGTATCGGTCGCGACCCGCCGTCCCATCGACGATGCGGATTCAGGCAGCAGCGCAAATTGAACCTGCGCCGGGGTGACCTTGTTGGTAAACCGTCCGCTGTGCAGGTTCTTCCATAGCTCGGCTTCCAGCTTCATTTTGTCCGCGGTCCCTGTCACAGACCAGTTCTTCCCATCGTTTACGATCGTTACATCCCCGCCAAATGGCATCGCGCTTTCGCAGCACATCAACGCCAGAAAGGCCAGTTTCACCTGATTACGCGGTACCGCTTCGGTCAGGTTCCAGTTGACGCGAACACGACCTGCGCGTTCGACATCATTCAACAGCTCTAAAACCTCGGCCCGCCCAAGGGGATGATCGCTGGCCGACCCAAAAGCGACCCTGAAAAAGCGGATGCGTGCGCCGGCGCTGCCGACACTTCCCGCGATCAGTTCCATCTCGGGGCCTTGCACCGCGCCAACCATTTCAAGCAGCTCCAAGCCGTTGGTGATCGCCCCGATCGGGCTGATCAGATCGTGGCAGATCCGCGAGCCGATCAGTTCGGCCAGGTTGACGTCCAAGTCGCTCATGCGTACCTCCTGCTGTATCTGCCGCCGGACCGGAGCCCCTTGATGACAGATCTGAATGCCATTCTCGCACCGGGCATGTATGTCCGCCACCCCGATTTCCCCGATTGGGGCATTGGACAGGTACAATCCAACATCGCAGGTAAGATCACCGTAAACTTCCGCGAGCAGGGAAAAGTGGTAATCGACGGGACACGCATCGCCCTGATGCCGGTCTTTGATCCGTGAAACTGGTTTAAGAAAGGTTAACGTTTGATCGAAGCGCTCTATGTTGCCATTCCCCTGAAACCTGCGGTATCAGCGCGGAAACAACACGGAACCTCTGATGCCGGACGCAGGCCCTTCTTTCACCGTCAAACTCGCCGAAAATGACACCGAATTGCGGGCTGCACAGCGGTTACGCTATGATGTGTTCATACGTGAACTGGGCGGCGGTGGGGAAATGGTCGACCACGATGCCGGGCTGGAGCGCGACAGGTTCGATCCCTATTTCGATCATATGTTGGCGATTGACGATCAATCTGGAAAAGTTGTTGGCGTTTACAGGCTGTTACCAGGTGATCGTGCTTCTGAAATCGGACAGTTCTATTCCGAAGATGAATACGATCTTTCCATCTTGAAACAAGGCGGACGCAAGCTTTTGGAGTTGGGACGTTCTTGTCTACATCTCGATTATCGCGGCGGCACAGCAATGTATCACCTGTGGAATGGCTTGGCCGCCTATGTCGCCGAGCGCGAGATCGAAGTCTTGTTCGGCGTCGCCAGTTTCCACGGCACCGATCCTCAAGCTCTGGCTCAGCCTTTGTCCATGTTACATCACAATCATCTTGCGCCTCCGGACCTTCGGGTTCGGGCTCAGCCCGAAGTGTTCCAGCCCATGGATATGCTGGATAGCGATAAATTGGATCGGCGCGCAGCGATGGTGCAGGTTCCTGCACTGATCAAAGCATACCTGCGTCTCGGCGGGTTTGTGGGCGAGGGTGCCTTTATCGACCATATGTTCAATACCACCGATGTTTGCCTTATCCTCGACACGGCGCGGATGAATGAGCGACAACGGCGCATCTATGGCGGAGCGTAACGTGATGAGTGACGCCTCATGGCACAGTGAAGACGCACCTGACCCAATCAATCTGGGGGTCTGCGGATGGCTATTGGTCTTCCTTCGGGGTTTACCACTTGCTGTATTTGTATTCAGTGGGCTGATTGTCCTGCTGATCCTTCGCATGATCGAGCGCCCACTCTATGGGGTTCACCGTCCGGTCACGCCCTTCATCACGCAGTTCGTATGCCGTAATGCGTTCCGAATTCTCGGGATTAGCTACCGTACAACCGGCGAGCTTATGACCCAGCGTGGTGCGGTTGTTGCGAACCATTCATCGTGGCTCGATATTTTTGCGCTGAATGCCCGTAAAAGGATCTATTTTGTCTCGAAGGCCGAGGTAGCCAAATGGCCCGGTATAGGCTGGCTGGCGCGAGCGACAGGTACTGTTTTCATCGAGCGCGACCGCAAGAAGGCACGCGAACAGACACTTCTGTTTCAGGAGCGCCTGACAGCCGGTCACAAGCTGCTGTTTTTTCCAGAGGGTACGTCGACCGACGGTCTACGGATTTTACCATTTAAAACAACACTTTTTGCGGCATTCTTCACCGAAGATCTACGCGATTTCATGTATGTTCAACCGGTGTCGGTCGTTTACCATGCACCTAAGGGTGAGCCTGACCGGTTTTATGGCTGGTGGGGTGACATGGATTTTGCACCGCATCTGTTAAAGACTTTGGGAGCACGTCGCCAAGGTGGCGTAGAGCTAATTTATCATTCGCCAGCCAAGGTCAGCGACTTTGAGAACCGAAAGGCCCTGGCCGCCTATTGCGAAGATACCGTGCGTCAGGCGCACAGCCTTGCGCGGCTTGAAAAATAGGGCGATTGGCCCTTGCACTGCCTGAAAACCTGCCGTATACGCGCGCCATTCAAACCCGCAGGCGGGGTTTGGGCTTTATAGGGGAGACATCCTTATCTGGCCCGCCGGTTGGAGCATCCGCTTCTTTCACCCCCGCCGAGGCGTAAACCGGAAAAAGGAAATAAAGCATGGCTCTTCCCGAGTTCTCCATGCGTCAGCTGTTGGAAGCTGGCGTTCACTTTGGTCACCAGACACAGCGTTGGAATCCCCGCATGGGCCCGTTTATCTACGGCTCGCGCAATGGCATCCACATCATGGACCTGACCCAGACCGTTCCGATGCTGGACCAGGCTCTGCAGGCTGTTCGTGACACTGTTGCCAAGGGCGGCCGCATTCTGTTCGTAGGCACCAAGCGTCAGGCCGCAGGCCCAATCGCCGAAGCAGCTGAAAAGTCAGCCCAGTACTACATGAACCACCGCTGGCTGGGCGGCACCCTGACCAACTGGAAAACCGTTTCCCAGTCGATCAACCGTCTGAACCAGATTGACGAAGCCATGGAATCGGGCGCCGAAGGCCTGACCAAGAAAGAGCGTCTGGGCATGGAACGTGACCAGGGCAAACTGCAGGCTTCGTTGGGCGGTATCCGCGAAATGGGCGGCGTCCCGGACCTGCTGTTCGTCATCGACGTCAAAAAAGAAGCACTGGCCATCGCCGAAGCCAACAAGCTGGGTATCCCGGTCGTGGCTGTTGTCGACACCAACTGCTCGCCCGATGGTGTCGATTACATCATCCCTGGCAACGATGACGCAGCCCGCGCGATCTCGCTGTACTGCGATCTGGCAGCACGTGCCGCTCTGGACGGCATGACCGCTCAGATGGGTGCAGCAGGCGTTGACCTTGGCGCATTCGAAGAAGCACCGGTTGAAGAAGTCGTTGCGGAAGAAGCACCCGCAGCAGCAGAAACACCTGCCGAAGCGTAAGCTGCCCGTCACGTAAATGACATCTGGGGCAGGGTATGACCTGCCCCAATTCCGTTTGAATTGAGGAGAGCCAAAAGATGGCAATCACAGCAGCAATGGTAAAAGAACTGCGCGACACCACTGGCGCAGGCATGATGGACGCGAAAAAAGCGCTGACCGAAACCGGCGGCAACATGGACGAAGCCATTGATTGGCTGCGCACCAAAGGCTTGGCCAAAGCGGCCAAGAAATCGGGTCGTACCGCGGCGGAAGGTCTGGTTGCCGTTCACGTAAACGGCAACAATGGTGTTGCAGTTGAAGTGAACTCGGAAACCGACTTCGTCGGGAAAAACGCCGAATTCCAGGAAATGGTTGGTAAGATCGCATATGCCGCAGAAGGCGTCGACAATGTCGAAGCTCTGCTGGCAGCTGATCTGGGTGGCAAAACCGTTGCGGAAACGCTGACCGACAAGATCGCCACCATCGGTGAGAACATGTCGGTGCGCCGTATGTCCAAACTGTCGGGAGACACTGTTGTATCTTACGTCCATAACGCAGCCACTAACGGCATGGGCAAGATCGGCGTTCTGGTCGCTCTGACCGGCGGTGACGAAGCCATCGGCAAGCAGATTGCGATGCATATCGCGGCTGTGAACCCGGCAGCTCTGTCCGAGGCAGACATGGACCCGACGATCGTCGAGAAAGAAAAGCAGGTCCAGATGGACATCGCGCGCGAATCCGGCAAGCCGGAGCAGGTCATCGAAAAGATGATCGTTGGTCGCATGAAGAAGTTCGTCGCTGAATCGACCCTGTTGAACCAGCAGTTCGTTGTAAACCCTGACCTGACCGTTGAGGCCGCTGCCAAAGAAGCAGGCGCGACTGTCACCGGATTCGTGCGTCTGGAAGTTGGCGAAGGCATCGTTGTCGAAAAAGAAGACTTTGCCGCTGAAGTTGCAAAAGCAGTTCAGGGCTAAGCATCACAGGCCCTGAACAGGGCCTGTATCGATCAGAGAAACCGGGTACGCCATGCGTATCCGGTTTTTCTTTGCCCTTAGTGTAGAATTGATGCCAAGAAACGAAAAAGGACGCCGAAAGCGTCCACAAGTTAAACCTGGTTTGAATGAGGGGCCCCGCAAAGATGGGGATGGACGAGGCCCCCCAAAATTCCGACAAAGAGACGCGGACAAATAGGCGCCCTATTGTCAGAGCGATCGGAGAGCTTTGTTATTGCAAAGATCCGACCAAATGTTCCCAGGCTAAAGCCACCACTCACGGAACAATACCACTTTGCAACTTTAGCGTTAGATTCGGAAAGTCATGTTTTCCTTACCCTAGGTAAATTGACGCATATTCGCGTCACTCCCTGAGTCAAACCCCAACGATGAACATCTGATTTTGAAGAGATGCTTTCAAAACTGCCTGCGCCGTTGTCTCGACCACGAGGGCCTCGCGCGCCAGACGCAGATGCTTTTCGACAGTGGCCGAAGTCAGCCCCATCAGAATCGCAATGTCCTGAGTTGTTTTGCCGTCGCCGACCCACTCAAGCGCCTCACGCTGACGTTTTGTCAGGGCGCGATTTGGTGCGTTATAGGGCAGGGTGAGGATTTTCAGATGAGCAACGTTGTTCATCAGAAGAATATCCTGGCCAAATTCCTCCCAGACAGCGTCCACATCGTCTTGTGTACGCGATCCATGCGCTGAAAGCGAAATTGCCCCTTTTGACCGAACCGAAACCGAGTCGAAACTGACCGTATAGCCGGCGACGACACCTTTGGTTTTGTTGAACTCGATGACGTCTCGCTCTTTTGCGGTCAGGGTGCCATCAGTCATCAGATCCTGGGCGATCCTCCAGCTTGCGGCCCCTTCATTATGCAAAGCCCATTTCAGCATTGGAGCATGGAAATACAACCCGCCTCCCAGAAACCCATCCAGGTAATCTTTGCTGTGATTGGTCAGGATTACAAAATCCTCGGGATCCCCCAGCGACGTTTCGGTGCGATATCGCGTATATCCGTACAGCAAACGATCGAACCCATATTCTGCCATTTGCCGGCAATGGGCATCCCAGAGCTCTTCCAGGGTTTTGGTATAGCTGAGGAAATTCAGATACTCAGAAAGCTTCATAGCGATCATTCACCCTGTAAATGGGACCGCAACGCATCCAGCGCCAGCACATATCCCTGCGGACCCAATCCGCAAATCATGCCTACAGCCACACGTGAGATATAGGATCGGTGTCGAAACTCCTCACGCGCGTGGATATTGGACAAATGAACCTCGATGACCGGCAGCTCAACCGATGCGATTGCGTCCATCAGGGCAATCGAGCTGTGCGTATAAGCACCTGCGTTCAAAACAATGCCGTCCTGCACACCTTTGGCGGCATGAATGGCATCAATCAACGCGCCTTCGTGGTTGGATTGGAAATGAATCACTTCCATCCCGATAGACTTACCGTGTTCGAGGCACATATCCTCGACCATTTGCAGCGTTGTGCTTCCGTAAACCTCGGGCTGTCGCGTGCCCAGCAGATTGAGGTTCGGACCATTCAGAATAAGAGCTTTATGCATTGTTATACTGTCCCCATAACAAGGTTCTTAAACGTGAACAGGTAGAGATGTCCACCGAACCTGAATCATGTGTCTGAACCGCGGCCTATAGGACACGAGGCTGAAGTTTCAGATATTGGCTGGCTATGCCATGGTCACGACAATTTTCCCAAGGGCCTTTCGGCTGGCCAGAAGGTCTAGCGCCTTTTGGGCTTGATCCAGAGGGAATAGCGCACTGATCTGTGGTTTGATCTGCCCTTTGGCGTATAACCCGAACAAATCTTCCATGTTTTTGCCATGTCCTTTCGGGTCGCGAAACACCGAGGCGCCCCAGAAAACACCGACAATTTGACAACCCTTAAGCAGAGGGAGGTTCAATGGTATCTGAGGGATTCCGGCTGGGAAACCGACGACCAGGAATCGCCCCTTCCACCCCAAGCTGCGCAGCGCTGGCTCTGAATAGGTACCGCCAACGGCATCGTAGACGACATCAACGCCCTGACTACCGGCTAAGGCCTTGATGTCCGATCCAAAGGCCTTTTGCGCCTGTTTGTCCATGTCGCGCGCGTAAATGATCGTTTCGTCCGCCCCGATCTGACGACAGAAATCTGCTTTGTCCTGCGATGAGACTGCCGCAATAACCCGAGCCCCCATGGCATTGGCTAGCTCAATCGCAGCCGTACCAACTCCGCCCGCTGCACCCAGAATCAGGACCGTTTCCCCTTGTTGCAGCGCAGCGCGGTCCTTTAGGGCGTGATATGAGGTGCCAAAGGTGAAGATAAAGCTCGCCGCGTCCTCAAATGGCATTGAGCTCGGGAATTTAACAGCTGTCGCCGCTTTGACCGCCAGATGTGTGGCAAAACCTCCGTGTCCGGTCAGGGCCAGCACACGGTCGCCAACGTTAAAGCCCGAAACACCTTCGCCCAGCCCGATAACCTCGCCAGCGATTTCACCTCCGGGGGCAAACGGTCTTGGTGGCTTTATCTGATACAGGTCGCGTATCATCAGTGTATCCGGTAAATTAACGCCTGCGGCCCGCACGCGAACAAGCAATTCGCCCATGCCCGGCGACGGATCGGGCAGGGTGGTCAGTTCCAATGTCTCCGGTCCGCCCGGAGCGACGCTGAGTAAGGCTTGCATGTTTACGCTAATGTCCCTGTTATTCGGTAAGGAGGAACTTTTGGCGTACTGTTCTGAGTTGTCAAGAAACCACCCAGCACAACCGGGTTAGGCGTTACCCTTGACCGACAAATGAGACAGTTTGCCAAAATCAAAAACCGAGGAGCAGGTCATGACCCCCGAAACTCTTTTCTCATTGCAGGGCAAAACCGCTCTGGTCACGGGTGGGGCCACCGGAATTGGCCGAATGGCAGCCGAGGCGCTGGTCCGGGCGGGTGCACGTGTACTGTTGGCATCTCGTAAAGGTGACGCGTGCGAGGCGGTCGCGGCCGAATTGAACGCACTGGACGCCATAGGAACCGCCGAAGGGTTTGCCGGTGATGTCGGATCAAAAGAGGGTGTCGACAATCTGGTCGCCGAAGTGCTCAAGCGCACGGACCGGCTGGATATCCTCATGAACAATGCCGGTGTTTCCTGGGGCGCACCGATGGGTCAGTTTCCCTACGAAGCCTGGGAAAAAGTCATGTCAGTCAATGTGACAGGAATCTTCGAACTGACCCAAAAACTGTTGCCGATTCTGATGTCTTCCGGGACTGCCGAAGATCCATCCCGTATCGTCAATGTTGGATCGGTTATGGGTGAAGTTCCTATGGGCGACGGTGCGTATAGCTACTCTGCCTCAAAGGCGGCTGTGCTGCATCTGACCAAAATCATGGCCAAAGAACTTGCTCCGCATCACATCACCGTCAATGCGCTGGCGCCTGGACCCTTTGTCTCTCGGATGACGGCATTTGCCACATCTGACGAAGGGACGCGCAAGAAAGTCGGCAAATCCGTGCCCTTGGGTCGCGTTGGACGTGACGAGGATATCGCAGGCTGTATGCTGTTCCTGTGCGGTCTGGGTGGCAGCTATGTCACCGGCGCGGTTATCCCGGTTTCGGGCGGGATCAATGTTGTCACCGCCGGCAACATCTTTGCTGAAGCACTCTGAAGCATCGGCCAAAGGGAACCACGAAATGGACAGCGCAATTCTGGATCTGAAACGCGTCGATGCCTATCTCGGCACGCATCTCAAAGGGTATCGGGGTCCGTTGGAGGCGAAAAAATTCGAGGTTGGCCAATCAAACCCAACTTTTGAGTTAAAAACGCCTGAGAATTCCTATGTCCTGCGCCGCAAGCCGCCGGGAGTGTTGCTGAAATCCGCCCATGCCGTTGACCGCGAGTTCAGGGTTCAAAGTGCTCTGGCCGAAAGCGATGTGCCTGTACCCAAAATGCTGCTGCTTTGCGAGGATGATGACGTCATCGGGTCGGCGTTTTATGTGATGGAGCATCTCGACGGCAGGACGTTTCTTGAACCCACGATGCTTGGCGAAGGAACCGAAACCCGCACGGCAATTATCGACGAGATGAACCGCGTTCTGGCGGCGCTGCATAAGGTCGATATCGATTCTAATGGCCTGTCCGACTATGGCCCGCCGGGAAGCTATTTTGAGCGTCAGATCGGGCGGTGGACGAAACAATTTCGGGCGTCCGAAACCATTCAGATTCCGGATATGGATGCCTTGATCGAGGCTTTGACCAACGCAACCCCCAAGGATGATGGTCAGAGAACGCTGGTTCACGGCGATTACCGCATCGACAATCTGATGTTCGAAAAGCAGGGCACCCGCTGTCTGGGCGTACTGGATTGGGAATTGTCGACAATCGGGCATCCCTTTGCCGATCTCGCAGCCGTTATCATGCAATGGCAGATGCCACCTGGAAAAGAGGGGCGGGGTCTGGCTGGCATAGACCGGTCCTCGCTCGGCCTGCCATCCGATCAGGCTTTCATTGATCAATACTGCGAGCGCCGCGACCTGCCCGGAATTGATAACTTTGGGTTCTATCTGGCGTTCAATTTCTTCCGAATGGCCGCGATCTTGCAGGGTGTTTATAAGCGGGCGCTTGACGGAAACGCCTCTGATCCGAAAAGAGCTCAGATTTTTGGTAGTTACGTTCCTAAGTTTGCACAACGAGGGCTGACTGCATTGGGCTGAGGATGAAACCACCTAGGGCGTATGAAATCTCGACAATTCAAGCTCTAGGTTGGCCAGGCTGTTTTTGCCAAAGAACATCTCAGTATCTACAAACATGCTGGGGACACCGAAAACACCCCGCTTGACCATAGCCTTGGTTTGGTTTTTCAGGTTTTGCTTTACGTTCAGATTGGTCATGGCCTCGCGCAGTTTTCGTATAGGCAAGCCGTTATCCTGAAGAATTTCGCAAAGGACACCCAGATCATCCACTTTTTGCCCATGCACCCAAATAGCATCAAATATGGACTCTATATATTTGTTTTCCCATGATTTACCGGATGCTACCAAAGCCCCGCGCATGGCGAATTTGGTGTTCATCGGGAAATGTGGGCTCATATGAAAGCTCAACCCACGGTGACGCGCAAAGCGATGGAGATCGCGGGTCAAATAGGCCGTCTTCTGCCGGTTCTCTGAAAAAGCCTTAAACGGGCTTTGGTTATTGGTGGCTTTGAAAACAGTGGCCAGCAGAACCGGAACATATGTAACACCGACTTCGCGCTTTGCAGCGATATCAGATATCATCTTCTGCGCGAGGAAGGCGTTCGGACTGCAAAAATCATAAACAAATTCTATATGTTGCGGCATATTTCTCCTCCATCAGGCGAGAGTCGAACCGGACACGAATCTATCTGCGAGCACATTAGCAGGCAAAACCCTTTTGGCGTACAGGGACATTGTTGGATTGAGGTGATTTAGCTGTCCTTTTTCCGCTTAACCCCGCAATATCCGGGAAAGATACGTTAATTTCTCAAAGTTGAGCACACACAGATGAAGTTCGAACAAGCCCGGCTAGATCGTATTTGCGATTGGATGCAATCCTATGTGGATGATCGCAAATATGCCGGAAGCTCATTCTTAATGATGCATCAGGGCAGGGAGGTTCTGTTTCATTCCTGCGGGCTTAGAAGCGTTGAGAACAATCTGCCATTCGAGCGGGATACCCTCGTTCGCATCTATTCGATGACCAAGCCGATAACCACTGCGGCCCTGATGATCCTTGTTGAACGCGGTGAGGTTCACCTCGGCGCTCAAGTGTCTGAATATATATCTGATTTCACCGCAACACAGGCGCTGGTCCCCGGCGCCACAAGGTTGGATCAAACCGAACCTGCACCTGCACCAACGCTTCATCAGCTGCTGACCCATACAAGTGGCCTGAGCTATCCTTTCAACCCCGGCATCCTGGCTGCGGCAATGGACGAACTTGATCTTGTTTTCGGCCCTAAAGAAGGGTCTTTGGCCGAAAGAGTATCTTTGCTGTCCACTTTACCTTTCGCCTTTCAGCCGGGAACGCGATGGGAATATTCGGTGGGGATAGACGTTATTGGTCGCGTGATAGAAGTTCTTTCTGGCCAATCTCTGGAGCAATTCCTTGCGGAAGAGATTTTCAAACCTCTTGGCATGTCCCAGACCGGGTTCAGGGTTCCGGCGGGAGCGGGGGATCGGTTTGCCTCGCTCTATACGCCTTTGGCGGGCAATGCGATGGCGCTAAACGAAGCCCGTACGGGTGAGAAGACATTGCGTCTGGTCGACAATGCCGGCGCATCGCCCTTTGAATCGGCAACAATGTACTCTGGGGGCGGAGGGCTGGTTTCAACCATTGATGACTTTGCTAGGTTTTCAGAGATGCTCCGAAATCGCGGAAATTTCGGTGATCAACAGATTCTTGCACCAAAAACTGTAGAATTCATGCTTCACAACCACTTACCCGGCGATATTGCCTCGATGGGACCGCAGAGTTTTGCGGAACAACCCATGGAGGGCATGGGCTTTGGCCTTGGTGGCGCTGTCGTCATTAACCCCGGCAGAACCTGTGTTCCGGGCAGCATGGGGGATTTCAGCTGGGGTGGTATGGCATCGACCTTCTTTTGGGTTGATCGTCAGAACGATTTTACAGCGATCTTTTTCACCCAACTGTCACCATCCAGCTCTTATCCCTCCCGCGCAGAATTGAAGGCGCTCACCCTCGGGTCAATCATTGAATGACATTCGGCGCGCTGATACCCATTCGCCAAGATTAATCGGAGTACCGCATATGACCGAAGCAGAGAAAGTTCTTCTGGATCTTCTGGACGTTGAAAGACTGGAAGTAGACCTGTTTCGGGGAACAGGGTCGGGCGGCGAAACACCTATGCGAATTTTCGGCGGTCAGGTCATCGCACAAGCACTAGCCGCAGCATATCGCACCGTCGACAACCGCCTGTGTCATTCCCTGCACGCCTATTTCATCCGCCCGGGCGACCCAAGCATTCCCGTAATTTATCAAGTTGATAGGGCCCGTGACGGAGGTTCGTTCACGACGCGTCGAGTGGTTGCAATTCAGCATGGTAAGCAGATTTTAAACATGTCCGCCTCATTCCACATTCAGGACGAAGGTTGGGATCATCAGCACGACATGCCCGAGATGGAAGCGCCCGAATCCTACCCATCGCGATCAGAGCTCAAGAAGAAATATCTGGACAAAGTACCGCCCAGCTTTCGCGGAGAACTAACACGCGAGCGCCCGATCGAAGTCCGCGAGGTCGGCCATCTGGATCCTTTCAACCCAGAGAAATCGGATGACCGCAACCAGATTTGGTTCCGAATGGGCGCCGCGGCCAATGCCGATGCGGTCACGCAGCATCTGTTGCTGGCCTATGCTTCAGATATGTATCTCATGAGCTCGGGAATGCGCCCGCACGGCCTAAGCTGGTTTACTGGTGAAGTGAACGGCGCCAGCCTGGACCATGCGATTTGGTTTCACGCGCCGCTCAAGTTCGAGAATTGGCATCTGTATTCCATGGATTCGCCATGGGGCGGGCGAGGGCGCAACTTCAACCGTGGATCAATCTATTCCGAAGATGGCGTTCTGGTCGCATCAGTCGCCCAGGAAGGCCTGATGAGGCGCCCTCAGAACAAAAGTTAAATCTCTTCAATAAACATTTGATTTAACTTCTGCATTCCTGAAATCCACCTGTCATAATCTCCGGATTTATGGCGAATGTAGTCCAGAACCTGTGGATGCGGCAGTACCAGAAATTGCTCAGAAGATATTGCCTTTACGCAAGCCTCGGCAACATCTTCAGGTTCCAACATTCCGTCAATCGAAGCCACGGAAGTTTCGTGCCCGCGCGTCATATCGGACCGTACGGCTTGTGGGCAAAGTACCGAGACCCGCAAACCTTTATGCCCATATGTAAGCGACAACCATTCAGCAAACCCAACGGCTGCGTGCTTTGTGACACCATATGGAGCTGCACCTGGCTGGTTCAGCAATCCAGCGGCTGAGGCCGTTGTCATGATATAGCCGCCGCCACGATAGAGCATTCTGGGCACCAGATGCCGCGCGGTCCAAACATGTGACATCACGTTGATTTTCCAGATGCGATCCCAGTCTTCATCCGGAACCTCCAAACCACCAATCGTCAATATCCCGGCATTTGCACAATACAGATCGATAGGGCCAACCGAGCTTTCTACAGCTTCGATCAACTCGGCTGTATTAGCCTCAAGCGAAACATCACAATGGAATGAATGGCCGCCAATCTCTTTTGCGACAGCGTCTGCGCCGGTTTTGTTGATATCAGCGCAGACAACCGTGGCACCTTCACGAGCAAATCGCTGTGCCAAACCTTTTCCGATGCCATCAGCGGCACCGGTCACAACAACGATCTTTCCGTTCAATTCCATTCGATCCTCATGATGTGGTAGGTGTCAGGAACAGATCGTAAGGTATTGTGAGGATTTGAAAAGTTTCCCAAGCGCATTGGCATTAATTTAACATAATACCAATTACACGAATTCTGGAAACTTAGTAAAACGCCTGCAATCCCGTCTGTGCACGCCCCAGGATCAACGCGTGAACATCATGCGTCCCCTCGTAGGTGTTGACCGTTTCTAGGTTCACCATATGTCGGATGACCTGAAACTCTAGCGAAATGCCGTTGCCGCCGTGCATGTCACGCGCATGACGTGAAATATCCAGGGCTTTGCCGCAATTGTTGCGCTTAATGATCGATATCATCTCGGGCGCGGCTTCGGCCTTGTCCATCAGTCGCCCGACACGCAGGCTTGCCTGAAGACCCAGAGCAATTTCTGTTTGCATATCCGCCAATTTGCGCTGGAAAAGCTGCGTCTGCGCCAATGGCTTGTCAAATTGTTTCCGGTCCAACCCATATTGGCGTGCCGCATGCCAACAGCTTTCGGCAGCGCCCATAACACCCCAGCTGATTCCGTAGCGTGCGCGGTTAAGACATCCAAACGGGCCTTTCAGGCCTTGAACATGAGGCAACAAAGCATCCTCGGTGACTTCGACACCCTCCAGCACAATTTCACCGGTGATCGAGGCGCGTAGGCTCAGCTTGTTCTGGATTTTCGGCGCGCTCAGACCTTTGAGGCCTTTTTCAAGGACAAAGCCACGGATCTTTCCGTCATGTGCATCAGATTTGGCCCAAACGACAAACACATCCGCAATCGGGGCGTTCGATATCCACATCTTGCTGCCAGATAGACGATATCCACCGTCGATCTTTTCCGCACGCGTTTTCATACCTGCCGGATCAGAGCCCGCATCAGGTTCGGTCAGACCAAAACATCCGATCCATTCGCCGCTGGCCAGTTTCGGAAGGTATTTCCGGCGCTGCTCCTCGCTGCCATAGGCATAGATCGGATACATCACCAACGAGCTTTGTACAGACATCATCGAGCGATAGCCCGAATCCACGCGTTCCACTTCTCGGGCGACAAGGCCGTAAGAGACATATCCGCCCCCTAGCCCGCCGTATTCTTCCGGGATCGTAGTGCCCAGCAGACCCATTTCACCCATTTCACGAAAAATCTCGGGGTCAGTTTCTTCGTTCTGAAATGCTTCTGTCACCCGCGGCTGAAGCTTTTCCTGCGCATAGGCTTGCGCACTGGCCGCAATCATACGCTCGTCTTCGTCTAGCTGGTCTGACAGGCGGAACGGATCATCCCAGGCGAACTGGCCCATGTCAGGCGCATCTTTGGCGCGTAATGTCGGCTTGGTGTCAGGGGCATTCATGGTGCGTCTCCGCTTTGTCAGCTTCGCGGCAAACTAACCCGTCGGCCCGCCAAAAAACAGTAAGAGTTTCGCATCCACCCTTGAGTAAAACTCATAGCTTGCAGCCACCTGCCCCACGCGTTCAACCCAGCGCGTATCCCGCACCGCGAACAGTGCGAACCGGATCATCTCCACCATACTGCGTTAGTGCTTTGCGTAAGCGGCCGATATGAACGTCGACCGTTCGTGTATCGACATAAATATCCCGCCCCCAGACGCGATCCAATAGCTGTTCTCGGCTCCAGACGCGGCCCGGCTTTTCCATGAATGTGCTCAGCAAGCGAAATTCGATTGGGCCAAGCTTTAGTGGTTTGCTGTCGCGGCTGACCTTATGAGTTTCAGAATCCAAAACGATGTCTGCGAATTCCAGCCTAATTCCTACAGTCGCAGGCCGGACACGCCGCAACTGGGTGCGTACCCGGGCCATAAGCTCGACAATCGAATAGGGTTTGACCACATAGTCATCAGCCCCGGTTTCCAGACCTCGTACTTTGTCGATTTCTTCCGACCGGGCCGACAGCATGATAATTGGGATCGACCGGGTGTCGGAGCGGGTTTTCAGCCGGCGGCAAACCTCGATCCCGCTAAGATTGGGCATCATCCAGTCCAGTACGATAATGTCCGGACTGTCTTCATCGACCAGCAACATGGCCTCTTCACCATTGGCTGCTTTGGATACGCGAAAGCCTTCTGCCTCGAGATTATAGGCCAGGACTTCGCGCTGAGCCGGCTCATCCTCGACAACCAGAACGGTCGGTTGATCAGCGGACATTCTCAAATCTCCTAGACGGATTGCGATGTAAAATCGGCTTTGGGACGCGCTTCTGTCGGGCGCTCTCCGGTCACCAGATAAACGACCTGCTCGGCAATCGCCGTCACATGATCGCCCATACGTTCTATATTCTTGGCGATGAAATGCAGGTGCATACAGGATGAGATGTTGCGCGGGTCTTCTGCCATGAAAGTCAGGAATTCTCGGAACAGACCATTATACATCTGGTCGACTTCCTCATCACGTTCGATAACATCCGCCGCCAGCTCAGCGTCGCGCTGGACATAGGCGTCCAAAGCGTCCCTGAGCATCCGCTCGACCTCACGTGCCATACGTCGCAAGGCGGCGGCACTGCCATTGATCTCACTGGTATTGACCAGGACGGTCGTGCGTTTGGCTATGTTCTTTGAATAGTCGCCGATACGTTCCAGGTTGGCGGAAACCTTCAATACCGATAGGACCAGACGAAGATCGCTTGCTGTTGGCGCACGCAGCGCGATCAAACGCGCCGTTTCTTCGTTGATCAGCTCTTCCAACGCATCAATGGCCTTGTCGCCCTGACGCACCTCTTGCGCGAGTTCGACATCGCGCGATTCAAGCGACCGTGCCGCGCTCATGATTGCGGCTTCGACGAGGCCGCCCATTTTCATGATATGCGCCTGAATGGCTTCCAGATCCCGGTCGAAGGCGGATGCGATATGTTGTTCTGTCATCTCTGAATACCTATGTTCAGCCGATACGGCCGGTGATGTAGCTTTCGGTGCGGGGATCTTCGGGGTTGGTGAAAATCTGTCCGGTTTCACCAAACTCGACAAGGTTGCCCAAATGGAAAAACGCGGTCTTCTGGCTGACGCGAGCGGCCTGCTGCATCGAGTGGGTAACGATCACCACCGAGTATCGCGACCGCAATTCGTCGATCAGTTCCTCGACCTGCGCAGTCGCAATCGGATCAAGGGCCGAGCACGGCTCGTCCATCAGCAGGACCTCAGGTTCCGTAGCCACCGCACGGGCGATGCACAAGCGCTGTTGCTGACCGCCGGACAGGCCGGTTCCAGGCGCATCAAGACGGTCTTTGACCTCATCCCAGATGGCGCCGCGGCGCAGTGATTTCTCAACAATCTCGTCCAGTTCTGCTTTGTTTCTGGCCAACCCGTGGATACGCGGGCCGTAGGCCACATTGTCATAGATCGACTTGGGAAACGGGTTCGGTTTCTGAAACACCATACCAACCTTGGCACGCAGCTGAACCGGGTCGACGCGTTTGTCATAGATATCTTCGCCATCCAGCAGGATATCGCCCTCGACACGGCAGATGTCGATCGTGTCGTTCATCCGGTTCAGGCAGCGCAAGAAGGTGGATTTTCCGCAACCCGAGGGGCCGATAAAGGCGGTGACGGTCTTGTCTTCGATCCTGACGTCGACGTCTTTGATGGCGTGATTTTCACCGTAATAAACCTGAACCTTGTTCGCGGCGATCTTGATGTCTTTGGCGTCCACGGTTCTCTCCACTCGTGTCATATCGTTCATAATGGCCCCCATTTACCAGCGGCGTTCAAAGCGGCGGCGCAGGATAACTGCGATTGCATTCATAGTGACAAGGAAAAGCAGCAAGATAATGATGCCCCCCCATGCGCGCTCGTAAAAGGCCGGGTCCGCGCGCTTGGACCACTCGTAAATCTGTGCGGGCATGGCCGAGTTTGGCGACAGAAAGCCCTCGACAATCCCGTCGGGCGGGTTCGAGGCGATAAAGCCCACCATCCCGATCAGCAGCAGCGGAGCGGTTTCGCCAAGCGCCTGTGCCAGACCAATGATGGTGCCCGTCAGGATGCCGGGTGCCGCAAGCGGCAGCACATGGTGGAACACCGCCTGCATTTTCGAGGCCCCTACCCCCAACGCAGCGTCCCGGATCGACGGCGGCACCGCCTTGAGTGAAGCTCGGGTCGAAATGATAATTGTTGGCAGCGTCATCAGCGTCAGAACCAGACCACCAACCAGCGGCGCAGAGGTCGGTAAATGCATATAATTGATGAACACGGCCAAGCCCAGAATACCAAATACAATCGAAGGAACGGCCGCCAGATTCGAGATGTTCACCTCGATGATATCGGTAAACCGGTTCTGAGGCGCGAATTCTTCCAGATAGATCGAGGCGGCAACCCCGATCGGCAGGGCCAGCGCCAACACGACCAGCATCATGAACAGAGAACCCAGCATGGATACTCCGATCCCGGCAGCCTCGGGCCGCTGATCGGAGGCGTCCGCCCCGAAGATAAAGTCAGGGTTGAACGCCTTGTACAGCACACCAGCAGCACGCAACTGATCCACGAAGTCCAGCTGTGCGACAGAGATGCTTTTGTCATTTGCGATTGAATTACGTGTCACACGGCCCTTCAGATAGCCATCAACGCGACTGTTCACCAAAAAGCGGAAGCTGACCGACTTTCCGATCTCATCCGGGTTCGAGATGACGTAATCACGCAGGTCCGCCTGTGCGGATTTGGAAAGGATTTGCCCCATCTCCTTCGGCGGTAGATCGGATTCTATACCCAGTTTCTTTACTTCGACTTCCAGCGCAGATGCGATCAAGGGCGCGTATCCAAAGGTCGAAACCTTCCTGATGTCGTCGATGTTACGGTTACCTTTCTTGTCGAGCTTGTCTGCCTTCAGCTCTACCGTCAGCTCTAGGAAGCTTTGTTGAAAAGCTCCCGTACCAGCGGTGACGATATTAGTCACCAACACAATCAACATCACAAGACCGATACCAATGGCCGCGATGCCGTACAATTTGAACCGGGTTTCGGCCGCATTGCGACGCTTGGTTCGCGTGTCCTGATTGAACAGCGAAGCCCCTTTGTGTTTAGCGGCAGGTGCTGCGTCTTGTTTTTGGGACATGTCAGTCATTCATACTGCTCCCGGTATTTGCGCACGATATAGAGGGCGAAGATGTTCAGCCCCAGCGTGATGATGAACAGGGTCAGACCCAGGGCAAAGGCCACAAGAGTCTCCGGGCTTGCGAAATCAGTATCCCCGGTCAGCTGGCTGACGATCCTAGTGGTGATTGTGGTCATGGCTTCGAAAGGGTTTCCCGAGAATTTGGCAATCGCACCGGCGGCCATCACGACAATCATCGTCTCACCGATTGCGCGGCTGGCGGCCAACAAGATTGCCCCTACGATCCCGGGCAAAGCTGCCGGCAGGACGACCTGCCTGACAGTTTCGGAATGCGTTGCGCCTAGGCCTAGCGATCCGTCTCGCATCGACTGGGGCACCGCGTTGATGATGTCGTCAGAAAGTGACGACACGAACGGGATGAGCATGATGCCCATGACCAGACCCGCCGTGAGTACAGCGTTCGAACTGGCCATCCAACCAACGCCCAAAGCTCCCCCCTGCCCGAACACAGATACCAGTGCCGGACCGACCGTCAGCAGCGCGAAAAGACCGTAAACGATGGTTGGGATACCGGCGAGGATTTCCAGCAAAGGCTTGGCCACAGACCTTGCCACGCTCGAGGCATATTCGGAAAGATAGATCGCAGCGTACAGCCCAATCGGAACCGCAACCAGCAACGCGATCAGAGAAATATACAAAGTCCCCCACAGCAGTGGGAGGATTGACAGTTCACTTCCGCCCCGGAAGTTCGGGGCCCAGGTGCTTCCAAAGAAAAAGTCTTTCCACGAATGAAGTTCGAAGAAATTCATCGTTTCAAAAAACATGGACAGGACGATGCCGACTGTGGTCAGAACTGCGATCGAAGCGGCCAGCAGCAGCAGCGCCAGAATGCCTTGTTCGACAACATTTCGGGCGCGAAATTCTTTATGAGTGCGGATATAGGCAAATGAGGCCCCGATCAGCGTCACAACCAAAACCGCGATCTGCATCGCAATGGTTCCGCTTGCGCTCATCGAGCGATATTTCTGCGCCGCCAGCAGAATGGGTGCGGTTACCTCTTGCGTAATGATCTGGCCAGCCTCTTTCAGTCGCGCGGTCACATCGGCAAAATCCTCATGCGCGCTGCGGGCAAAGTCTTCGGTCATGGTGCCTGCGGCAACCGCGCCGTCCAGGCCGTTGGCGACCCGGCGCACTTCGCTCATCAGCAAGCCGCGGGTCGACCCCTCGGGGATTGCCGAGTCCGGCAGCAACCCAGAGGCAGAATTGCTGACGATCAAGGGCTGCGCCAGCAACCAGATGACCAGCAAAACGAACCCCGGTATCAGCGCCGTCAAAGCAACGTTATAGCCGTAATAGGATGGAAGTGAGTGCAGATTGCGCAGGTTTCCGTCCGCGCTGGCCATCGCGCGGGACCGGCCCGCAAAATAGCCAAGAACAGCAATCGCCAGCAAAATGAGCAGCAGCCAGGTTAGTGCCATGAGAACTCCGTCAAGCGGCAGGAGTGGATTTAAGAAAACCGGGGCGTAGACACCGCCCCGGTTCAGTCGTGTGAAAGCTTAGGAACCGCCGCCCAAAGTGGTTTCGCTGGCTACGATTTCCTGAACCTTGACCAGCTCTGGGTCTGATACGAGACCGTATGCAGCCAGAGGACCATCGGGGCCTGCAACCTCATCAGCGACGAAGAACTCTGCATATTCTTTCAGCCCGGGGATAACGCCGATATGTGCTTTTTTCACATAGAAAAACAGCGGGCGCGATACCGGGTATTCGCCAGTTGCGATGGATTCGGTCGAAGGCACGATGCCTGCCATGGTCGCAACCTGCAGTTTGTCGGTGTTGTTCTCGTAGAACGCCAGACCAAAGACGCCGATGCCGTCTTTGTTGCTGTCGATACGAGCCAGGGTCTCGGTATAGTCGCCGTCGATGTCGACCGAAACGCCATCGGTACGCAGAGCGATACAGGCTTTTTCAGCGGCTTTTTTGTCGTCGCCATTTGCGGCTTTGTAGACATCAAAGTCACCCAGATGCTCACAACCGGCCAGGATCACCTTGTCTTCGAACACTTCACGCGTGCCGTGCTTGGTGCCGGGGATGAAGGCTGCAATCGGCTGCGCTGGGAATGCAGGGTTCACGTCGGCCCAGGTCTTGTTGGGATTGTCGACCAGCTGGCCATCAACCACGATCTGGGCGGACAGCGCTTTGTACCAATCTTCCGGCGTGAACTCGAATGAGTTGCCGTTGATGTCGGATGCGAAAACGATGCCGTCATAGCCGATCTGAACTTCGATGATGTCGGTAACACCGTTTTCGGCACAGGCTTTGATCTCTTTTTCACGGATCTGGCGCGAAGCGTTCGCAACGTCGATGGTGTTTTCGCCAACACCTTCACAGAACCGCTTGAGGCCGGCCGAAGATCCGCCCGATTCAACAACCGGGGTCTGGAAGTCAAAGTTTTCGCCAAAGGCTTCTGCAACGATCGAAGCATAGGGCAGAACGGTGGAAGAACCAGCAACCTGAACTTGATCACGCGCGGTGGCCGCAGTGGCCGAAACAGCAGCGATAGCCAGAACCGAAGCCGACAGTTTTACAAAGGACATTTCAGTCTCCTTGAGAAATATGTTTCTGGATCATCCTCATGATGATCTTGGCCGAACCTCTAAAAGTCGTGCGTAAGCCTTTTGTGACAAGTGTGTAACGGTTTCATGACACGTTTGGATTTTCAGCCGATACGCCAGGGAACATATGCTGTGAAAGAAACAAAACAGATCCGACAACTGGCTTGATCCAAACGATCAGCGCGGCAAAATCACTGTAAAAACAGCGCCTTTTCCAAGATCGCTTTCCACCCGCAATCTGCCGCGATGGCGGTTTAGAATATGTTTTACAATCGCTAGGCCCAACCCGGTTCCACCCAGTTGCCGTGACCTATGACTGTCCGCGCGATAGAATCGTTCGGTCAAACGCGATACATGCTTCGGGTCGATTCCAGGTCCCCTATCCACGATCTGAATGCGAACACCGGGACCGCGCATAGCAGTATCGTGATCCGAAGATTTGACGCGAACTTCTACCCGACCACCACTGCCGCCGTATTTAATTCCGTTCTCGATCAGGTTGGTAAATACTTGGAGCAACTGGTCGCTGTCGCCAACTAGCATTATTTTGTCTTCGGGCGCATCCAGGCTCAGCACTACATCCGCGCCATCTGCCAATGGACGCAGAGAATTGAGGGTCGATTTAAGAAGTGCTGTCAGCTCAAGTTGTTCTTTCGGGCGAACCCGCTCTTCGCTTTCGACGCGGTTCAAAGACAGAAGATCGCCGACAAGCCGGTTCATGCGATTTGCCTCGTCGTTCATGATCTGAAGAAAACGATCCCGGGCAACCTCGTCATCTCGGGCCGGACCGCGCAAGGTTTCAATAAAGCCCATTAATGCCGTCAGCGGGGTCCGCAATTCATGGCTGACATTCGCGACGAAATCACGTCGCATCTGATTTGCGTGCTCAACATGCGTAACGTCCTGAAATACAGCAAGCAACGCACCGCCGGATACTGCACCGACCCCATTCATGTACCGGCACTGAACTTCGAATGTTGTATCCTGGGCTCCGTCATTGGACAGGTGCCGAGTGTTGGACGTTCCCTTCGTGCGCAGGCTTTGTTCAATCGCTTCGATAACCTGCGGCTGTCTGAGGATGGTCGCGAAATGCCGCTGCAGGATATTCTGGCCCAACAACGTCTTTGCTTCGGTATTGACCGCAATAATCCGTTCCGTCTGGTCAACCATCAGCGCGGGCATCGGGATGGCGGTTACAATTTCTTCAAGTTGGTCGTTGGTCATAAAGGGGCAGTTCTCTTAGCAACGCAGTTGGACGCTAGGATAGCTCTCGCATTGTATCGCGAAAATGACGCATGTTTTCTTGATAATGCAAGGCGCTGAAGGTCAGTTTCTGGGCGGTTGCAGCGTCGATCTCGCGCACCACTTTACCCGGTGATCCCATGACCAGAGAGTTATCCGGTATCTCTTTTCCTTCGGTCACCAAAGCCCCTGCCCCGATCAGACAGTTTTTGCCGATCTTGGCACCGTTCAACACGATGGCCCCCATTCCGATCAGGGTATTATCCCCGATCGTACAGCCATGCAGCATGACCTTATGCCCAATCGTGCAGTTCTTCCCGATGGTCAGAGGATACCCCGCATCAATATGCATGACGCAGTTTTCCTGAACATTGCTGCCTTCTCCAATCCGAATTTCCTCGTGATCAGCGCGGATCGTACAGCCGAACCAGACCGAAGTCCCCTGCTCGAGCACGACTTTGCCGATCAGATTGGCGTCTGGGGCGACCCATGTGTCTTCGTGGATTTCCGGTACATCAGAGCCAAGGGCATAGATGGTCATGGCTGATCCTCGAATTCGTTTTGCAGCGTACGGACATGATCCTGAAGCTTGGGTTGCTGGATACGCCGCATTCGCTCGGCACTGACGATGGTTTTCAGCTTTTCTTCGGTCTCGTCCAGATCGTCATTGACCAGCACATAGTCGTAATATCCCCAATGACTGATCTCATCCCAGCTTTTGAGCATCCGCTTGGAAATAACCTCTTCACTGTCCTGACCGCGGCTTTCCAATCGGCGGCGCAATTCGGGGATCGACGGTGGCAGGATGAAAATCGACAGGGCGTGTTTGCCCAGATCCGAGTTCCTAATCTGCACCTCGCCCTGCCAGTCGACATCGAACAGAACGTCCTTGCCGTCATTGATGGACTCGCGGACTGGCCCAGCCGGAGAGCCGTAGAAATTGCCAAATACATGGGCATGTTCCAGCATCTGTCCCTCGGACACCTGCTGTCGAAAGGTATCTTCGGTCAGGAAATAATACTCACGCCCATGTTCTTCCCCAGGCCGGGGCGCGCGTGTTGTGGCCGAAACCGAGAACTCCAGATCCGTGTCCCATTGCATCAGACGCTTGGCCAACGTGGATTTCCCTGCGCCCGAAGGCGAGGACAGAATGATTAATAGGCCGCGTCGATCCGCCATCAGGGCGCTCCTGTCATTATTCTACGTTCTGCACTTGCTCGCGCATCTGATCTATTACCGCCTTCAACTCAAGCCCAACCGATGTCAAATCGGCGCTTTGTGCCTTGGAACACAGCGTATTGGCCTCGCGATTGAACTCTTGCATCAGAAAATCAAGCTTGCGCCCCACGGCGGCATCCTGTGCAAGCAAATCGCGTGCGGCAGTGACATGGGCTTTCAGCCTGTCAATTTCTTCCGTTATATCCGACTTGACTGCGATCAGAGCCAGCTCCTGTGCAACCCGGTCCGGATCCGCGCCTTGCGCATTATCCATCACGCGCTGCAGGTTTTCTTGTAAGTTTTCAGCGATTTTATCCCGGCGCTCTTCAGCGAGCTTGGCGGCCTGCTCCGTAAGGCTTGAAACCTGCGATAGCTGCGCCTCAAGCACATCGGCCAGGGCCCGGCCCTCGGATTCACGCATCTTAATGAAATCGCTCAGCAAATCATCAAAGGCGCCGGTTAGATGTTTGACCAAGGGGGCCGGATCATCCGCATCCCCACCGGTTTCCAACATGCCTTTGACAGCAATAAGCTCGGCCGCCGTCGACGGGGCCAGCGCTAGTCCCCGTTCTTCTGCCATCGTCTGCGTTCGCGCCAGAGCATCCAGAGCAGCGGCCATCGCAACTGGATTCAGCACGAGATCGGCTGTCGTTTCCTCGCGGCTCAGCTTGAGCGAAAGCGTCACATTCCCCCGGCCAAGGCTTTTCGAAATCCGCGAACGAAGCGCGGTTTCGAGCCCGGTGAGCCATTCAGGCACCCGCAGACGCATATCCAGCCCTTTGCCGTTTACGCTGCGCAACTCCCAGGTCCAGCTATGTGGACCATGTGTTCCCTTGCCCGAGGCAAATCCGGTCATGGATCTGATCATGCCTGTCTTCTCCGCTTTGCCCGCCCAGTGTTCTTGTCCGCACCTAATGCCATCCTCGTGTGCAGGGCAAGAGTTTGCTGAGAATGACAGCGTCGGACAGAGGTTAACCATTCATTAAAGAATTACTCCAAAATTGACTCAACCCGTGCCAATCTCGTCTAGGCAAGTACCGACAAGGCGCAAAAGCTCCCGGTATCTTGCATTTTATGAAAATGACGGTCGATTGCAGTTAGGGTGATGAAAATGAAGATCTTTTTCGGTAACGGTTCCGGGACTAAATTTGGAAAGATCGTCGCAATGGATCGTTTTGACAGTGGGCGCAGTCTATCGCCCATACGACAGGCCGAAGCGTACTGGACAGCCTTGCTGCCCGGCGATGGTGTTCCTATGCGATCTCAGATCGACCCGCGCGGGCTTGAGAATATCCTGCCTAACACCTTCATCCTTGAACGCATTGCACCCGGTCTGGCCCGGTTTCGTCTGGCCGGCAGTCACTTGAACACACTGGCGGGTATGGAGGTCCGGGGAATGCCGCTGACCGCTTTTTTCGAACCCAGCGCGCGAACTCAGGTTACGGAAGTCCTTGAACAGGTTTTTTCCGGTCCTGCCATTGCTGAACTTGAATTGGCCTCGACCGGTGGGTTTGGGCGCACGGATCTTCAGGCGCGAATGATCCTTTTGCCGCTGAAAAGCGATTTGGGCGATGTCAGCCGTGTTCTTGGCGTTATGGTCAGTGACGGGGCGATTGGGGCAACCCCCCGGCGCTTTGATGTAAGCCATTATAAACTGCGTGCTGTGTCAGAAATACAGGCGCCTCAACAACCGGTTCAGCCTGTTGTCGAAGGATTTGCCGAAGAACGACAAGAGTTCAAACGTCCCGGATCTCACCTTCGATTGGTCGTATCACGGGATAAGTAACGAGTAACGCGTGTTAAATGTAAAGAAGGCGGGCCTATTAGACCCGCCTTTTTAAAACCGTCTGACCAAGTGGTTAGGAGGCTGCGCGTTTGCCGCGGTTCCGGCGCAGATCTGTCAGTTCTTCCGCAACAAGGAAGGCCAGTTCCAACGACTGCGACGCGTTCAAACGTGGATCGCAGGCAGTGTGGTAACGGTCTGACAGATCTTCTTCTGTTACAGCGCGTACACCTCCAGTGCATTCGGTCACGTCTAGCCCCGTCATCTCAAAATGCACACCGCCGGGGATCGTGCCCTCGGCCTGATGCACACCAAAGAAGTCGCGAACTTCGCGCAGCACGGAATCAAAGGGCCGGGTCTTATAGCCGGTGGCCGATTTGATCGTATTGCCGTGCATTGGGTCACAGACCCAGGTCACCTTGGCGCCCTCTTCCTTGACGGCTTTGACCAGACGCGGCAGATGCTCTCCCGCCTTGCCTGCACCAAACCGCGCGATCAGGGTCAGACGCCCTTCTTCGTTTTCCGGGTTCAGTTTGGCCATCAGAACTTTGAGGTCTTCGGCAGATGTCGTCGGACCGCATTTCAGACCGATCGGGTTCAGAACACCAGAACAGAATTCAACATGCGCGCCATCAGGCTGACGGGTGCGGTCGCCAATCCAGATCATGTGGCCGGACCCGGCCAACCAGTTGCCCGATGTAGAATCAAGACGGGTTAGCGCCTCTTCGTATTCAAGCAGCAGACCTTCGTGGCTGGTATAGAATTCAACCGACGAGAATTCATGCGTTGTGTCCGCGGTGATGCCCGCAGCCCCCATGAAATCAATCGAATCCTGAATTCGGTCAGCAATTTCAGAGTATTTCTGAACATCCTGGCCATCGGCAAAGCCGAGTGTCCACGAATGCACATGGCTCATATCGGCGAAACCACCGGTCGAAAAGGCGCGCAACAAGTTCAATGTTGCCGCTGCCTGCGTATAGGCTTGCAACATCTTGGACGGATTCGGAATCCGCGCCTCGGGCGTGAAATCCAGCTCGTTGATGATATCGCCGCGATAGCTGGGCAGCTCAATGCCACCCACCACCTCTGTCGGTGCGCTGCGCGGTTTGGCGAACTGTCCAGCCATACGGCCCACTTTGACCACCGGCACCTTTGCGCCATAGGTCAGAACCATGGCCATCTGCAGCATCACCTTAAAGGTGTCGCGGATCGCATCCGCGCTGAATTGTTCAAAGCTTTCAGCACAGTCGCCGCCCTGCAGCAGGAAAGCCTCACCCCGCCCCGCAGCACCAAGATGTTGCTTGAGCCGACGTGCCTCACCTGCAAACACCAGCGGCGGATACTGCGAAAGCTGAGCCTCGACTTTTGCCAGCGCGGCTGCGTCGGTATAGTCTGGCATCTGAACCCGGGGCTTGTTGCGCCAGTTCGTTTTTTGCCATTCGGTCATAGCTTTGATCTCCGCTGAAGTATTCAAGTCGCCTCTATACAAAAACGTTTGATGAGAGGCCATATACGATTTGGACCTCTTGACGTCGCAAACAAGCTTTGATCATGGTGGCGGTCAAATCTGTCGCCGGACGTAGGGTCAAACGGCGCCGAATCAAGGACACCTCGCCATGCAAGAGCAACGCCAAGTTGTCACGGTGGAAACCACTGCGGCCAGCCCTCGTCATTTCGTGTTTGTCCTGTTGGACAAATTCTCACTGCTGTGTTTCGCATCCGCGCTGGATAGCCTGCGCATCGCAAACCGCATGGCCGACAAAGAGCTTTACAGTTGGAGCCTGTCTGGCGAAGGCGGCGAGACGATCAAATGCTCCGCCGGGACCGAGTTCAAACTGGACGCTGATCTAGCCGAGCTGCAGCGCGATGACGTCGTGCTGATCTGCGGCGGTGTCGATGTACAAGCCGCTACCACCAAGAAAATTCTGAACTGGGTCCGCCGCGAAGCACGCCGGGGATTACGCATTGGTGGGCTGTGTACGGCAGCTTATACCTTGGCCAAGGCCGGTTTACTGGATGGCAAGCGTGCGACAATTCACTGGGAAAACTCAGACAGTTTCACCGAAGAATTTGATGAGGTCGAACTGACCAAATCCGTATTCCAGATTGACGGAAACCGGATGACAACAGCCGGTGGTACTTCCTCTATCGACCTGATGCTGAAAATCATCGCCGAGGATTTTGGCGAAGATCTTGCGAACGCGGTGGCCGATCAGCTGATCTATTCCTCGATCCGTACTGATCAGGACACCCAGCGTCTGTCGACCCCGACACGGATTGGGGTGCGCCATCCCAAGCTGAGCCAGGTCATCCTGATGATGGAGAAGAACATCGAAGAGCCGATCTCGCCTTCGATTCTGGCCAAAGAGGTCGGCATGTCCACACGGCAGCTAGAGCGTCTGTTTCGCCGTTACCTCAGCCGGTCGCCTAAACGCTATTATATGGAGCTGCGCCTGCATAAGGCCCGGAACCTGCTGATGCAGACCGACATGAGCGTGATCAACGTGGCGCTGGCATGCGGGTTTGCCTCGCCTAGCCATTTCTCGAAATGCTACCGGGCGCATTATAACACCACGCCCTATCGTGAGCGCGGTGCGCAAAGCGGGCGCTTGTCTGTTTAATCGCTGGGGGTCATGCGAAAGACAGCGCCCTGCCCGACGGAAATAAACCAGATTGATCCATCCGGTGCCTCGGCAATGTCGCGGACGCGTTCCGTCTGAGGGCCCTTGATCTGCTCGACCTCAGTCAATGGAGTGCCTTCAAGCCGAGCAATGTAGTCGAATTTGAGCGACCCGACGAATAGATCACCCTTCCATTCGGGCCAAAGCTTGCCTGAATAAATCAAAAGGCCGGATGGGGCGATGGAAGGGTCCCAATAGAATTCAGGCTGCACCATCCCCGGTTTTGCCGTCCCCTCGCCGATTGTTTGCCCGGAATAGTGCTTGCCATAGGAAATCACCGGCCAGCCATAGTTCCGCCCCGGCCGGATTAGGTTCACTTCATCACCGCCCTTGGCTCCATGTTCCGATACCCATAGGCGCCCCCGTGCATCCAGCCCTGCACCTTGGGGATTCCGGTGGCCATAAGACAATATCTCAGGCTGAATTCCGGGTTGTCCGACAAATGGATTATCAGCCGGCACCGAGCCGTCCCGGTTCACACGGATCACCGAGCCGTTGTGACTCGATCGATCCTGGGCGGTCGGGCGATCACCACGATCGCCGATAGTGACAAGTAATGTCCCGTCCTTTGCCTCGACAATACGAGAGCCAAAATGCCGCCCAGAATTCCCACCATTTTCAGCTTCGAAAATCGTGCGCAGATCGGTCAGCTCTGATCCGTCTTCGGACAGGCGCGCAATCGCAAGTGCAGTGCCTGCCCCCTTTGGTTGAGGCTTTGAATAGGTCAGGAAAACCTCACGGCTTTGCGAAAAATCCCTGGCAACGGTTACGTCCAGCAAACCGCCTTGCCCCTTTGCAACCACATTGGGAGTGCCTTTGACGCGCACTATGTTTCCCTCCGACACAAACAGAAGTTCACCGTCGCGCTCAGTTACCAGAAAGGACATGTCGGGCAGGATGCCGATTGCCCAGGGCGTATCGAGCCCCTTCACCATCGCCGTCACACGCGCCGATCCGGAGTTGGTAGTTAGCGATTCTGCCCCGGCCAACCCTGAAACAACAGAAAAGATGAAGATCATAGCTAGTCTGAACATCTCGTTCTCCTTACCGAAAACACCGCGCCGGGCACATCTGAACAACTAGAACTGTGCGCCACAAAAACACGTTTGCGTTAGGACTTTTCTTTTTCGAACAGCTTGCCTAGGGTCGTGCCCAGAACGAATACGTTCACAACTGGGAGTAACCATATGAAAAAGCTGCTTACAGCAACTGCAGCAACCGCCCTTCTTTCGGGCGCAGCTATGGCCGAAGACGTCACATTGGGTGTTCTGTTCGGCTTTACCGGACCAATTGAATCGCTGGCACCCTCAATGGGCTCAGGCGCAGAACTGGCAATGGCCGAAGTGACCGAATCCGGCAAATTGCTGGATGGCTCGACCGTCACCGCATCGCGCGCTGATACCGGCTGTATCGACAACGGCCTGTCCACCTCGAACGGTGAACGCATGATTGCCGACGGCGTTGCCGGCATCATTGGCGGTGACTGCTCTGGCGTGACCGGAGCGATCCTGCAGAATGTCGCGATCCCGAACGGGATGGTCATGATCTCACCCTCGGCTACCTCGCCCGGTCTGTCGACCATGGAGGATAACGGCCTGTTCTTCCGCACCGCCCCGTCGGATGCGCGTGAAGGTCAAGTGATGGCAGATATCCTGAATGATCGCGGTATCACTTCAATCGCACTGACCTACACCAACAACGACTATGGCAAGGGTCTGGCAGACGCGATCCAGTCCTCGTTCGAGGCATCGGGCGGCGAAGTCACAATCGTGGCAGCGCATGAAGATGGCAAAGCGGACTACTCGGCCGAAGTTGGCGCGCTGGCCTCGGCTGGTGGCGACATTCTGGTTGTAGCCGGGTATCTCGATCAGGGCGGACTGGGCATCATTCAGTCAGCGCTGGACAGCGGTGCATTCGACACGTTCGGCTTGCCGGGCGGCATGATCGGTGACTCGCTGCCCGCAAATGTCGGTCCCGACCTGAACGGCTCGTTCGGTCAGATCGCCGGTTCAGGTGGTGAAGGTGCTGAAAAGTACTTTGCCATGGCCGAAGCCGCCGGTTTTGACGGATCGTCGCCCTATTCGCCTGAAAGCTATGACGCCGCAGCGCTGTTCATGCTGGCGATGCAGGCCGCCGGTTCGACCAGCCCGGCCGACTATGGCAGCAAGATCCTAGATGTTGCCAACGCTCCAGGAGAGAAGATCTATCCGGGTGAGCTGGCCAAAGGTCTGGAACTGTTGGCCGCTGGTCAGGACATCGACTATGTCGGCGCGTCCGGCGTTGAGCTGATCGGCCCCGGCGAAAGCGCCGGTTCGTATCGCGAGATCGAAGTCACCGACGGCGAAAACAAGACCGTCAACTTCCGTTGATTTTGGCCTAAGAAGACCTGAAAATAAGCAGCCCGGACCTTGTGTCCGGGCTGCTTCAGTGAAAAAAGACCGCACCTCTTAAATGAGGGTGTGAAAACAAGAACGCCGAAAACGGCGGCTAGGGGAAAAGATGATCGTCGTCGAGGACGTGCATAAGCATTTCGGCGGGTTTCATGCGGTGGATGGGGCATCGCTGGAAATCCAGAAGGGTTCGATCACCGGCCTGATTGGGCCGAACGGGGCCGGAAAGACAACTCTGTTCAACGTGATCGCGGGTGTGCTCCCGCCCACCTCTGGGCGCGTGTTCATGGATGGCGAGGACATAACCGGCTTGCCACCGCATGATCTGTTTCACAAAGGTCTGCTGCGCACTTTTCAGATCGCGCATGAGTTCTCCTCGATGAGCTGTCGCGAGAACCTGATGATGGTGCCTGGAGCGCAATCCGGGGAATCGCTGTGGAACACCTGGTTCGGCCGCAAACGCATCGCCAATGAAGAGCGCGCGTTAAAGGCTAAGGCTGATGAGGTGTTGGAGTTTCTGACCATCGAACATCTGGCCGATCACAAGGCCGGTCAGGTCTCGGGCGGGCAGAAAAAGCTGCTGGAGCTTGGCCGCACCATGATGGTCGACGCCAAGATCGTGTTTCTGGACGAGGTCGGCGCGGGTGTGAACCGCACCCTGCTGATGACCATCGCCGACACAATCCTGCGCCTGAACAAGGAACGCGGCTATACGTTTGTGGTCATTGAACACGACATGGATTTCATCGGCAAAATCTGCGACCCGGTCATTTGTATGGCCGAGGGCAAGGTTCTGGCCCAGGGCACTCTGGACGAGATCAAAGCCAATGAGCATGTGATCGAAGCCTATCTGGGCACCGGCCTCAAGAACAAAGACAAGCTGGAGGCCGGGGCATGAGCGATAATCCTTATCAGGATGACCACGGCAACAAGGATGCCTCGATCACCAATACCCAAGGCATGGGCACGATGACGCCCGCACATCGCAAAAGCGGAAAGACGCACCGCGTCGAAGGTGGCCCATTCCTGATCGGCGACACCATGACCGGAGGCTACGGCAAGGGCCCGGATATCCTGCATGATTGCACGATTTCAGTCGATGCCGGTGAAATCGCTGTAATCGTTGGCCCCAACGGCGCCGGTAAATCCACTGCAATGAAGGCCGTGTTTGGGATGCTGGATGTCCGCGCGGGATCTGTGCGACTGGACGGAGAAGACATCACCAACCTGTCGCCCCAGGATCGGGTGATCAAGGGGATGGGCTTTGTTCCTCAGACCTCGAACATCTTCACGTCGATGACGGTCGAAGAAAACCTTGAGATGGGTGCCTTCATCCGTCGTGACGACTTTTCAGACACGATGGAACAGGTTTATGACCTCTTCCCCATTCTCCGAGACAAACGCAACCAAGCCGCCGGAGAGCTGTCGGGCGGTCAGCGCCAACAGGTCGCCGTAGGCCGCGCGCTGATGACCCAGCCCAAAGTGCTGATGTTGGACGAGCCGACCGCTGGTGTCTCACCCATCGTGATGGATGAGCTGTTCGACCGGATCATCGAGGTATCGCGCACCGGGTTGCCGATCCTGATGGTTGAGCAGAACGCTCGTCAGGCGTTGGAGATCGCCGACAAGGGATATGTGCTGGTTCAGGGGCGGAATGCCTATACCGGCACGGGCAAGGAACTGCTGGCCGATCCAGAGGTTCGTAAGAGTTTCTTGGGGGGGTGAGGATGAAAGTAACCTCCTTCAAATTGTTCATCACGTTCGCTCTTTCGATGAACCTAATGTGGCAAAGCCCTGCGCAAGCCGCCTCGTTTCCTAAGACCTACTGCGAAATGAGAATGTGTGAAGTTAGAGCGATGTGCATGGGTGCAGATTGTCCCGCCACGGACTGTCCAGAAGGAAGCTTTTGGCTGGAAATCTCAATGGACGACGGTGAACTACAAGTTTACGCGGTTCCGTCGACCAAGGACTCTAGAGTTCATTTCGGAGACTTTCAGGCTGACAGCAGACTCTCAAATGATCGCGCGATTGTGGTGAACAGTGTTATTGATAACACTCTGACCAATGCGGTCGTTGAATTGTGGACCGACGGCAAACCAATCGGCATCGCTATGACCATACAGAGGCTCCCTAATTCTCATTTTGTTGAAGTGGTAAACGGCTTCTGCGGAGAAGAAAACTAATGGACTTCCTCAACGCCCTTGTGGCGCTCTCCAACTTCGTTCTTGTTCCCGCAATCGCCTATGGCAGCCAGTTGGCGCTGGGCGCGTTGGGGGTGACGCTGATCTATGGCATCCTGCGGTTCTCGAATTTTGCCCATGGCGACACGATGGCCTTTGGTGCGATGATCGCCGTGCTGGTCACATGGGGCCTGCAGGCCGCTGGTGTCAGTTTCGGGCCGTTACCGACTGCTCTGCTGGCCCTGCCCTTTGCCATTCTGGGCTGTATCGTTCTGGTTCTGATCACGGATCGGCTGGTTTACCGTTTCTACCGGGAACAAAAGGCCAAGCCGGTCATTCTGGTGATCGTCTCGATGGGTGTGATGTTCATCATGAACGGGCTGGTGCGGTTCATAATCGGGCCGGATGATCAAAGGTTCTCGGACGGTGAGCGGTTCATCGTTTCAGCGCGGGAATTTAAGGCAATGACCGGGCTGCGTGAGGGGTTGGCGATCAAGACCTCTCAGGGCATCACCGTGGTTGTGGCCGTTGTCGCCGTGGCACTTTTGTTCTGGTTTTTGAACAAAACCCGCACCGGCAAGTCGATGCGCGCTTATTCGGATAACGAGGATCTGGCGCTGCTGTCCGGAATCAACCCTGAACGTGTGGTGATGATCACTTGGATCCTTGTCGCGGCGCTGGCGACAACTGCGGGTGTGCTTTACGGGTTGGACAAGAGCTTTAAGCCCTTTGTCTATTTCCAGCTTCTGCTGCCGATCTTCGCTTCGGCCATCGTCGGCGGCCTCGGCAACCCGTTGGGCGCTATCGCGGGCGGGTTCATCATCGCGTTTTCCGAGGTGACGATCACCTATGCGTGGAAAAAGGTGCTGACCTATATGGCACCGGAACATCTGGAGCCTTCGGGATTGGTCCAATTCCTATCCACCGATTACAAATTCGCGGTCAGCTTTGTTATCTTGCTTATCGTGCTTCTGTTTAAGCCCACAGGTCTGTTTAAGGGGAAAGCGGTATGACCGAGACTGTCAAAAATACGCTGCTTTTCGTGGTTGTTGGCGGCCTGATCCTGTTGACCGGATTCACGCAAAGCTGGAATTCGGCGATCCTGATCCTGAACATGGGGCTGATCTCGGCCATCATGGCGCTTGGGGTGAACTTGCAATGGGGCTTTGCCGGCTTGTTTAACGTTGGTGTTATGGGCTTTGTTGCGCTGGGCGGGCTGGCGGTTGTGCTGGTCTCAACCCCGCCGACACCCGGCGCGTGGTCATCCGGAGGATACGGGATCGTCCTTTCGTTGCTGTTGGGGGCTGCGACCGTCGTTGCGGCGGTTCTGGTGGCAACAAAAATGCCGAGGGGCCGTGTACAGACGATTGCCATCGTCGCCATTCTGATCGCCGGGTTTTTCATTTACCGTGCGGTGTTTGACCCCAGCGTTGCTGGTGTCGAAGCCATTGACCCAGCCGTTGCGGGCAACCTTGGCGGGTTGAATCTGCCGGTTCTGTTGGCCTGGCCCGCAGGCGGCGTGCTGGCCGCCGGTGCCGCTTGGCTGATCGGCAAAACAGCCCTTGGCCTGCGCTCGGACTATCTGGCGATTGCGACGCTTGGGATTGCCGAAATCATCATCGCAATCATGAAAAACGAGGACTGGTTGGCCCGAGGTGTCAAGAATGTCTACGGCATCCCACGCCCTTCGCCCGTGGTCGGCTATGAGGTTGAGCTGCAGCAGGATCCATCCTTCATTGCCCGTGCCGATTGGTTTGGGCTGGACCCTGTCATCGCCTCGACCCTGTCGGTCAAGCTGGGCTATTCCCTGCTGTTCATGGTTGTTCTTCTGATCCTGCTGTGGATGGCCCAGATGGCGCTGCGCAGCCCCTGGGGCCGCATGATGCGCGCCATCCGTGACAACGAGGTTGCAGCCGAGGCGATGGGTAAAGACGTCACCCGCCGCCATTTGCAAATCTTCGTTCTGGGCTCTGCCATCTGCGGTATCGCGGGCGCGATGATGACAACGCTGGACGGGCAGTTGACGCCGGGTACCTACAACCCTCTGCGCTTTACATTTCTGGTCTGGGTCATGGTGATCGTGGGCGGATCGGGCAACAACTTTGGTGCTGTGCTGGGCGCATTCCTCATCTGGTTCCTGTGGGTCCAGGTCGAACCGATTGGGTTGTGGATTATGAACCTGATCACGTCCGGAATGCCCGATGGCAGTGCGCTCAAGACGCATCTGATCGACAGCGCGGCCCATATGCGACTGTTCACGATGGGGTTGATTCTGCTGATTGTTCTTAGATTCAGTCCAAGAGGGCTGATCCCCGAGAAATAGGGCCACAGAACCTCCAATATATGGAACCGCGTCAAGAAATTGGCGCGGTTTCTTGCTTTTGAGTGAGGAACTTACTAGAGCAAATCATCGGCCTGACATGTTTCACAGTCGTGTTCACCAATTATTTGCCTTTGTGCAGACTACTACCATTTGCCCGCAGGGAATAGAAAACACCGATGAAAACCACTCTTACAAAGACACTCATTCTGTTGCCGGTTCTTGCCTCTTTGACCGCATGTATTCCGTCACCAAAAGATCTGGAAACCACTCCGGTCAAAGTCCAGACCCCCAAGGGCGTGGTGACATGCCAGCTCTACCGGCAGAACCGCGTGGACTGGGACCGGGCAATCGACTTTCCGGCAACAAAAATGTCCGTCCCCGAGGCTGATGCATATTGCAGACAAGAAGGCCAACGCCGCCTGAAGTGACCGTTGTGAGGCCGGGCAATTAGCCCGGCCCGCCATTCAACGATTACGAAATAACCCGCCCAGAATGCCTCGGACGATCCTGCGCCCGGTTGTTCCCTTAAGCTCTTTAATGACGGCCTCGCTCATGACGGTGGCAAAGGTGTCTTTCTTTCGCACGATCCGCGAAGAAGACCGCGTTACTTTGCTACCTGAGTATCGGCGAGCCGTGGCAAATTCGCGTTCTGCAATCGATTGAGACTCAAGCTGTTCTTCTGCCTCGGCTGCGGCCTGTGCTGCGGCATCAGTCCGCGACTGGAGCATCTCAAAGGCTGATCTGCGATCTATGCGGGTTTCGTATTTGCCTTTCATCGGAGACGCATTCATTACCGTTTGCCGTTCGGCAGCGGAAATCGGCCCCAACTGTGACTCAGGGGGACGGATCAAAGTGCGTTCGACGATGCCCGGAACCCCTTTCTTTTGCAGCATGGATGTAACCGCCTCGCCCACGCCAACCTCACGGATGGCGGCCTCTGTATCAAAGGTTGGATTCTCGCGGTAGGTTTCGGCCGCAAGGCGAAGGTTTTTCCTGTCTCGTGCGGTGAAGGCTCGCAAAGCATGCTGTACTCGGTTACCCAACTGACCCAGAATGTCTTCTGGGATGTCTGCCGGGTTTTGCGAGATGAAATAGACCCCTACGCCCTTTGATCGGATAAGGCGGGCGACCTGCTCGACCTTGTCCACAAGCACTTTGGGCGCGTCTTCGAACAACAGATGCGCTTCGTCAAAGAAAAATACCAGCTTGGGTTTGTCCGGATCGCCGACTTCGGGCAACTCTTCAAACAGTTCGCTCAGCAGCCATAACAGGAACGTCGCATACAGACGAGGTGATCCCATCAGCTTGTCAGAGGCCAGGATGTTCACCATGCCATTCCCGTTGGCTTCGGTGCGCATAAGATCGGCCAGTTCCAGGGCAGGTTCGCCAAACAGATTGGTGCCCCCTTGATTTTCAAGAACCAACAACCGTCGCTGGATGGCACCGATCGAGGCGGTTGAGACATTCCCATAGCGCAGCGAAAGATTTGCTCTGTTCTCTCCGATCCAGACCAACAGAGCTTGCAGATCTTTCATATCCAACAGGGGCATACCTTCTTCATCGGCAACCCGAAATGCAATGTTTACAATGCCTTCTTGTGCTTCGCTCAGGTCCATCAGCCTGGACAACAACAAAGGTCCCATCTCGGATACTGTGGTTCGAACCGGATGGCCTTGCTGACCGAACAGATCCCAGAAAGTGACCGGGCAAGCGGCATATTCGTAATCCGTGAATCCGATGGTTTCGGCACGCTTCTGAAATGCCCCATGTAGCTTGTGACTTTCACTGCCCGCCAGCGCCAACCCAGACAGATCACCTTTGACGTCAGACAGAAACACCGGCACCCCAGCCTTGGAAAACCCCTCGGCCAGGATCTGAAGCGTCACGGTCTTGCCAGTACCGGTCGCACCGGCGATCAGGCCGTGGCGGTTGGCGTATTTCAACGACAACGTCTGCGGTTGGCTGTAATCCGCGCCACCACCGCCAAGAAATATGTTCTCACTCATATGCTTAAGGCCCTGTTTCCTACCGATCTCCGCCCAGCATACAAAGTTAACCTTTGGCTGCGATAGTTTTCTGGTTGTTCGTGTATGAGAATTGCGCGGTCAACAAACTTCCTCCCTGTCGACTGGCCGCGCGATCACGCGCGGCCCTTTTTCCACCATAGCTTCATAATTAAATTTTCAGGTTAGCAGTTGACCACCGCGCCGCCCTCTCGTAACGTCTGCTCATAATTAAGTCGGCCGGTCCGACGGGGAGAAAAATTCATGAAAGGGAGCCGCTCCACCGGCTCCCTTTTATCTTGGCTACACGTGTTGCCCACGGGGCCTCAGGCGAGATTCCGATCACTTCTGTCTTTTTACGCTGCATAATGCCTGACACTGCGCGCCAGTGGTGCTAGACCCGGCGAAAAGCCACATCAACAATCACGAGGCAATCATGTTCAGGACACCGATAAAGCTTGTTGCGGCAGCTTTTCTTTTTAACGGCGCCGCTCTGGCGCAAGAGACCACCGACACGACAGAACCTGCCACCGAATCCCCTACGACCGAGCAGGTGGACAATGGTCTCGACCTGGGGCAGCCGGTCGATGAAACCGTCAAGGTCGGACAGCGCTATGACAAAGAAAAATTCGGCGACTGGAGCCTGAACTGTTTGAAGATGAACGCGGGCAAAGATCTGTGTTCGCTGCTGCAGGTCATAAATGGCCCGCAAGATGTGCCTATGGCTGAGTTTTCCATGTTCCGCCTACCCGAAGGCGGTTCGGCCGTAGCCGGAGCAAATATCTTGGTTCCGCTTGAAACCCTGTTGCAAGCGCAGCTGACCCTCTCAATCGACGGAGCGCCTGCCAAACGCTACAACTATTCGTTTTGTAACCCTGTTGGCTGTGTTGCCCAAATCGGCCTGACCCAAGGGGATATCGACGCAATGAAGCAGGGTAGCAAGGCGACTTTGACCATCGTTCCAGCGCCTGCGCCGGATCAGGTGATCGAACTTGACCTATCTTTGTCCGGGTTTACTGCAGGTTACGATATTGTTGATGTCGCAACCAACTGAAGACTACATTTCGAGAAAGCCGTTTAACCCAGCGGCTTTCTCAAACCCGCTTCAAGGCAAGTACTGCGTTCAGACCTCCGAAAGCGAAAGCGTTGCTTAGCGCAACCTCAACTTTCGCTTCGCGTGCCTCGTTGGGCACAACGTCCAAAGCACATTCTGGATCAGGTTCTTCGTAGCCAATCGTCGGTGCAATCACCCCATCTCGCAGGGCCATGATACAGGCCAAAAGCTCTACCGCGCCGGTTCCGCCAATCAAGTGACCATGCATCGACTTGGTGGATGAGATCAAAAGTTCGTCCGCATGCGGGCCGAAAACGCCAGCTACAGCGGCACATTCCGTTTTGTCATTGGCCGCAGTACCTGTGCCATGGGCGTTGATATAACCCACCTGATTGGCATTCAGGCCAGCATCAGACAACGCCCCTGACATCGCACGGGCTGCGCCCTGCTTGCTGGGCATTACAATGTCTGATGCATCCGAGGTCATCGCGAAACCAACAACTTCGCACAAAATTTCTGCCCCACGCGCCTTCGCGTGTTCGTATTCCTCGAACACGAAGATGCCCGCTCCCTCTCCTTGCACCATACCGTTTCGGTTGGCGCTAAAGGGACGACAGGCATCCTTGGACATCACCCGCAGCCCTTCCCAGGCCTTAACGCCACCAAAGCACAACATGGATTCTGAGCCGCCGGTGATCATCGCAGGGGCCGCCCCGCTGCGCACCATCTGAAAGGCTTGCGCCATCGCATGGTTCGATGAGGCACAAGCAGTCGATACGGTAAAGCTGGGACCTTTGAGGTTATGTTCCATCGATACGTGGCTTGCCGCCGCGTTGTTCATAAGTTTAGGAACAACAAATGGATGGACCCTGTTCTTCCCGTCCTCATAGACTGAACGGTAGTTGTCGTCCCAGGTCGAAACGCCACCACCTGCTGTTCCCAGAACCACGCCAGATCGTGCAGCCAACTCGCCGTGGAATTCGATCCCGGACTGATCTATGGCCTCTTTGGCCGCGGTCAGGGTAAACTGTGTAAACCTGTCATACAGAGTCATCTGTTGGCGGTTGAACCGACCCTCGGCTTCGAACCCCCGGACCTGCCCACCGATCTTGATCGCCAACCTGTCGACGTCTCGAAATTCAAGTTCCGAAATGCCACAACGGCCTTCCCGCATCGCCTCAAGCGTATCTGGAACTGAATGACCAAGCGAATTGATCGTGCCTGCCCCGGTTATTACTACCCGTTTCATTTGCTTGGGTCAGACCTTTTCTGCCACAAGCTTTTCGATCCCAGCAATGATCGCGGCGACATTTGAGATGTCAAAGTCACTGGCCGTTGGTTCATTGGCATTGAACGGAACGGTAATGTCGAACTCTTCTTCGATGGCAAAGATACTCTCGACCAGCCCAAGGCTGTCGATCCCCAGATCTTCGAGCGTACTTTCGGGCGTCACATCCGAAGGCTCCAACACGGCTTGTTCGGCAATGATGGCAATGACGCGGTCGGTGATGCTCATATCGATCCTCTGATTATCACGTTGAATGTGATTTAATCGCTCGGAGGCTGTTTGGAAACAGCCTTTTTCAACGCCTCCACGTCACGAAGCATCCGCGGCAATCTGCGCTGCGCCTTATAGACATCAGTAAAGGTTTCCATCTTCACAGCCGGGTAGCCCATCAACACACGACCGGCAGGTACGTTTGACAGGATTTTGGTACCACCGCCGACAATCACCCCGTCGCCAACGAAAATATTGTCCGAGACGCCTGACTGCCCACCCAGAACCACGTTATTGCCAAGCTCAACCGAACCGGAAATACCAGACTGACCACACAGCAGACAGTCATTACCAACGCGCGTGTTGTGGCCGATATGGACCTGATTATCCAGTTTTGTGCCATTCCCGATGCGGGTATTACGAATGGTCCCGTTGTCGATCGTACAATTCGCACCGATCTCGACATCGTCGCCAATTTCCACAGAACCAAGCGAATGAATGCGCAGCCAGCTTTGCGCGCTGGCGTCTCCTGCATCCCCCAAGGTCTTGCGCGCGTTCTCTACCCCCGATACTTCGGGCGTAACAAAACTGAACCCGTCGCTACCGATCCTTGCCCCTGGTTGCGCGATAAAACGATCCCCGATCTGCACACGGGCACCAATGCTGACCATTTCGCGCAGAACGGCGTCTTCGCCCAACACAGCATCCATGCCTATGACGCAATGCGGTCCGATATTCGCCCCTCTGCCAACCCGGGCCCGTGCACCAATGACTGCCAGAGGGCCGATTGAGACCCCATCTGCCACATCCGCAGTTGGGTCGATGACTGCCGAAGGGTGAACCCCGGACCCAAAGCCCTGCCCTTTATCCAGCATGGAGGTGATCCCGGCCATCGCCATGCGCGGTCGTCGAACGAATATTGCTGCCTTAAGCCCCAACGCCTGCCAGTCAGCACCTTCCCAAAGGATGGCGACCTGCGCCGAACCCGATCCCAGATCCTCGGCATATTTCGGCGACATCGCCATCGCCAGATCAGTGGCAGTTGCATCCGACGGTTCAGCAGCAGCATGTACGACCAGGCTGGCATCGCCCTGGAACTCAGCGTCAAGGGCATCTGCGATTTGTTGAACTGTATATTTCATGTGGGGCTTCCCGGAACTAGGACCTGCCCCCGGTGATTACCCCTGAACGTCCGGCAGGGCCACCCCTGCTTTCTGCAGAGCATTCCAGATTTTCTGATCACGGCCATAGACGTCGCGTCGGTACTGTACCTCACCTTTCGGGCCAATAAAGGCAGTGCGGTAAATCAAGTGGACAGGAACATGCTGCTCAAGTTTCACAGTGGTCTCTTTTCCAGTCGCGAGAATCCGATGGAAAAATGCCTTTGGGTTTTCTTCTTGCTTCGCCAACAGTGCGTAAGCGAATTCGAAAGGCTGCGCCAATCTGATACAGCCATGCGAGAAGGCACGGGATTCCCGAGCGAACAGACTTTTCTGCGGTGTATCATGCAGATAAATGTTGTGCTTGTTGGGGAACATGAACTTCACCAGCCCCAGGGCATTGCTTTTGCTGGGCGGTTGGCGCATCGCAAATGGAAAGTTGCTTGCGGTGAACTGGGTGAAATCTACTGCCCCGCGATTGACCTGGCGACCACTGCGATCGGTAATCTGAATATGCCCGACGGCATTTGGATTGGACTGCAGCTTTGGCAAGTATTCCTTGGTGATGATCGAGCGTGGAACATACCAGCTGGGGTTAATGACCATATGCTCCATCTTGTCGGAAAACTCGGGGCTCCGACGATCATGGGTGTTCTTGCCGATCACAGCGCGGGTTTCAAAGGTAATAAAGCCGTCATCAACAATCTTGGCTGAGAAATCAGCCTGATTGACCAGAATGTGGCGTTCACCGCGCTCGCGCGGCAACCAGCGCTCACGCTCCAGCGCGACATAGACGGCCTTCAGACGTTCCGAGGCAGTGCGGTTCAGCTCAGTAATTGTGCCCGGACCCGCGACGCCATCTGCGGCAAGACCATGTGCGGTCTGAAACCGTTGAACACCTGCCAGCAAGGCATCGTCAAAAACCGGACTGGCGGTTGGGTTCATAAAACCCATTTCAACCAATCTGTTACGCATCGCTATTACGGCGGGTCCCGTGTCTCCCAGCTCTAGCTTTGCTTGTGGAACAGTAGTTCCCCAACCGCCTTGGCGAACCAATTCTTCCAGCGCAAGTTTCTGCTTCATCAAAGCCCGATACTGGGTCGAGCTTGGCGCCAACTGATCGAAATAGGCTGCATCCTCCGAGGTCGTCAGTCCACGCAGATGCCCTGCTGTCGAGGTCGGCTCGACCTTCCTGACTAATCCATCGTCTATATCGGATGGTCGTAAAAGGCCTGTCCTCATGTCCTGAGCATAGGCTGCAAAAACGCGTGTCAACTCGACCTCGACGGCCCCAAGCTGACGCGCTGATTTTGCTGATTGAAGCCGGTCAACCAAGCCCTGCGCATCATAGGCGTTCGCGGGTAGCCCGTGTAATTCGACCGCAGAAAGCCCCTCAATCAACCGTTGACGACGTTCAGCATGTGCAGCCGTGTCGCCAACCCAAACAGGCACGAATCCTCTTTCACGGTAGAAATCGGCAATCTCAGACCCGGAAGGTGCAAATTCGGCAACCGCCATCTGGAATGCGGTGTCAGGCTTGGCCTCAGTGTTCGCCATCGCCGAAGACGTCAGAAAACATGCGGCCAAAGCAATACCGGTGCTTGCACGAAGAACAGAGAACATTTGGAGCCCTTGAATTTTCAATATAATACGCCGTTTCAGGCAGTGCCGAACAATTATGGTTTTGCTTGAAACCCATTGTCTATTCACAAATGCATCAATTTCGTGCTTATACCCAAGCGTGATGCTTGTTTGCATCGGACAGATTTCGGCGACGGCCTAAGACGTTGGATCTTTGCCATTTTGCACCACCTGCGCAAAAAACTGCCGAAAATTCCCCCTTGAAAAGATGAATTCGAAAGACTTCTTGGCCGTCCTTCACGACTGTGTCATAAATCCCTCATCTGGGATGGGAATAAATTAATACAGCGCGCGTAACATCGTGTGCAGGCAGGAACAGTACGGGACGAAACACAAAATGACGACGAGCAGTTCCTCGGGTTTGACCCGGCGTGCTTTATTGGGCGCATTCGCAGCTACAGCAGTTGTAGCGACTCCAACCTACTCCAATGCAGCAGGTTTCCTTCGCGGTGGCGGCGATATTCGCCGTATTCGCATGTATTCCGGACGCACTGGCGAGCGGATCGACATGATCTATTGGGTCGATGGTAAATATATCAAAGACGCAGTCAAAGAAGTGAACCACTTCATGCGCGATTGGCGGACTGATCAGGTCAAGGATATGGACCTGCGCACAATCGACATCATGGCAGCGTCGCATAATCTTCTGGATGCCAACGAACCTTATATGCTGCTGTCGGGCTATCGCTCGCCGCAGACCAACGCGATGCTGCGGTCACGGTCGCGCCGTGTTGCCAAGAATTCGTTGCACATGAAGGGCCAGGCAGCAGACCTCCGCCTGTCGTCGCGCTCGGTCTCGCAAATGGCCAAAGCGGCGATTTCCTGCCGTGCCGGCGGTGTTGGCAAGTACCACCGCTCGAACTTCGTGCATATGGATTGCGGCATCGTCAGAAGCTGGGGCGGTTAATCCGCCCTGCCCGTCATCCAGACTGATTTCCTCAGTCCCGTAGCCATTTCAGAGTGCAGATCTGCCTGCCATTTACAGGGTTGCCAATATTGCCCAGGCAACCTCATAAACCCTGCACACGATAGCTGTTGCAGGTGATCCTTAACACCAAACCAACACATATATTCGATAAATGGCGCACCTGAGAGGATTCGAACCTCTGGCCTCTGCCTTCGGAGGGCAGCGCTCTATCCAGCTGAGCTACAGGTGCCTGAGCCGTTAGCTAACCTTGTTCCGGGCCGGGTGCAACTGAAAATCGACCCGGATCGGACAGGTTTCACGCGAAGAGATCATGCGCAAGTTCAAGCGCTTCGATCAGGGTATCCACCTCATCTTTAGAGTTATAGAGACCAAAACTAGCGCGGCATGTGGCCGTGACTCCGAGGAAATCCATCAACGGTCCGGCACAGTGATGCCCAGCCCGAACGGCGACGCCTTTTTTGTCCAAAATCGTCGAAACATCATGCGCGTGGCCTGCCCCATCCAAAGTGAAGCTGAAGATTGCCGCTTTGTCTGGCTGCGTTCCTTGAAGCTGAATCCAGTTCAGCCCCGCAAACCTCTGCATCGCATATTCGCGAATTCCGGCCTCATGAGCGGCAACGTTATCCATCCCCAGCTCCATAAGATAGTCCAGAGCGACACCCAGTCCGATGGTTTGCACGATGCCGGGTGTTCCCGCCTCGAACTTCATTGGGGGGTCATTGTAGATCACCTGATCCTTGCTGACCTCTTTGATCATGTCGCCACCGCCGATAAACGGGCGCATTTCGGCCATCCGGTCGGATTTGATGTAAATTGCCCCAGATCCCGACGGGCCATAGAGCTTATGCCCGGTGATTGCGTAGAAATCGCAGCCGAGATCCTGGACATTGACCGGCATATGCACAGCGCCCTGACTGCCATCCACCAGCACTGGGACGCCTTTTGCATGGGCGCCTTCGGTGATGGCTTTGACATCCACAACCGTGCCCAACACGTTCGAACAATGGGTCACCGCGACCAGCTTGGTCTTTGGACCAATGGCGTCGATGACGGCCTGTGGATCAAGCCCACCATCCGCATCCACATCCACCCATTTCAGCACCACGCCCTGACGCTCGCGCAGGAAATGCCAGGGCACGATGTTGGCATGGTGTTCCATCACGCTTAGGACAATTTCATCCCCGGCCTGAAGACGCGGCATCGCCCAGCCATAGGCAACCAGATTGATGCCTTCGGTCGTGCCCGAGTTCAGAACAATCTCGTCTTCATCTGATACGCCTAGAAACCGGGCAATAGTTCCGCGGACGGATTCGTATTTTTCGGTCGCCAGATTGGACAGATAGTGCAGCCCGCGATGCACATTTGCATATTCCTCGGCATACCCCCGCGTCACCGCATCAATGACAACCTGTGGCTTCTGGGCAGACGCTCCATTGTCCAGATAGGTCAGCGGCTTGCCGTTCACCTCTCGGGAAAGGATCGGAAAGTCAGCGCGAATTTTCTGCAGATCGAACATCGTATTTTTCTTCCCTAGACCGGGCCGTTGGGTGTGAACATGAGGACAAATGAAATTGAAATCAGTGCGGATAACAGAATGACCCCAAAAGATTTCAGCATCGAGTTGAACTTATGAGCTTCATTCAGGAAATGCATTGAGACGTAAAGGCTGACAAGTGCGGTCGCCAGCAAAAACATGACCATCATAAATGGAACAACCATCGAAACGATCAGCGTCACCGACATCGCTGCGATCTGAAGGAATTGCAGCCAGATCGTCAGGATCAGGATATCTTTGAATGTCGCAACGCCCCCGATAGTACGACCAACAAAAAGAAGAGCCACCACGCTGAGCAGCATCGCGCCTGACGAACGCAGAAGGTTCAGAATAACAGGATCAGAAACGGGAAGCGGTTCACCCTGCGGGACAGGGACCATCTGTTCAATACCAATTTGGATGGCACCGTTCAGAACGACAGCCAGAAAGAATGCCAGCCAGACAACTTCACGCCCGGGACGCAGATCCAGCAACCGTCTTGCCGCTTCGGCAGGGTTGGTCAGGGTCAGAACAGCAATCTGACTCAGCACAGCCGGATTCATTCCGCATACCTTTGCGCTTGCCTAAGGCCCGAAAACCAGAACCACAGGAATACGACAAACCAGACCAACCCGACAGTGGTCATGGTTGTCCCCGGACCGATAAAACCAGCGACAAGGCCGTTCAGCAAAATCAACGGCGTCGAGGATAGCAACGCCCAGAACAGAGCCAACCTTGCGCCATAGGCAGTCCCCTTTCCGCCGAACAGACGCGCCGCACCGTGGGACACGAAGGCCAGAAGGTAGAAGAACAGCGGCAAGATAATGACCGTTCCAAGCAAGGCACCGCCCAACAGCATGTTAAGCTCGAGGTCTTCGAGATGCGCCCGTCGGGACAAACGTGGCAGTTGCGCAATGAATGCCACCACGCAGAACGCCATTACAAAGACCAAAGCGCGGTCCTCACGTTCGCCCAAATCCAAAAGCCGGCTTACAACCCGGCCTGGTCCACGGTATGTGGCCACTATATCCGTCGTTACCGGCATCAGCTTCGCCGAGAAAGCCAGCCTTCAAGGCGGTCAACCATAGCCTCCGCAAGGCCTTCATCCTCGATCTCTTCCACAGCCTCGGCCAGGAACGACAAGGTCAGCAAATTTGTTGCCTCTTTGACGGGCACACCCCGAGACCGCAGGTAGAACAGAGCCGTTTCATCAAGCGCACCTGATGTCGAACCGTGCGAACAGACAACGTCATCGGCATAGATCTCAAGCTCGGGCTTGGCGAGGAACTGACTATCATCATCGAGTAGCAAAGACTGGCTGATCTGATACCCATCTGTTTTCTGAGCGCCCTCTTTCACAAGGATCTTGCCCTGAAACACGCCGGTCGCGCCGTTCCGCAGCACCTTCTTGAACACCTGGCGGCTTTCGCAACCAACCGCGTCATGGGTGACGAATACCGTGTCGTCATGGTGAAAGTCGCCATCTCCGACGCAGGCACCGGCCACGTGCGCCACCGCATCATCGCCGGTCAATTCGATCACCTGTTCGTTCCGGGTCAGAACACCGTTCATGGTCAGGGTGAAGGATTTGTAGACCGAATTGGCACCCAACCGTGTAAACATATGCGTCGCCGCACGACGCTCGTGGTCACGACCCTGGGCCCGCACATGGTGCAGCGAGCCACCATCGGCAATGTCAATTTCCATACATTTGTTGAAACGCGATGCCGCCGGCCCGTTTTCGAGAATGGTAACCTCGGCGTCAGTTTCGACCCGTACTACGTGATGCAGGATCGCATCCGAATCCTCGGACGCATGGCGATAGATCAGGCTGATCGGTTTCGATGGCTTACCGGTCACATGGATGGCCACGCCGTCTGATGCAAATGCGGTGTTCAATGCGGCCAGCGGGCGCTGAACCGGAACTTGTCCATTCGCTTCAAGAACGCCATACAAGTCTTTGGCCCAATGGATATCTTTGCAGCAAATATCTTCAAGCCGGTCGATCGAAACACCTTCGAGCGTCAGATCATCGGACTCTTCGGGATTGAACACTCCGTCAACGAAGACAATCTTCAAGCGGTCGAATTCATCGAACATTTGCGGCTCGTCCGACTCGAACAGCGCCGCATGCGCTGCATCAGCCGATACGAGCGTATCGGGTTGGGTGTATTTCCAGTACTCGTCGCGCCGACTGGGCAAGCCCATTTGACGCACACGGGCAATCGCGTCCTCGCGCGCAGCGCGAGTACATCCGGCATCGGGCAACGACAGGACGGCCAGCCGCTCCTCCGTCGCAGTCTGTTTTGCTTGGGGCAACGCCATCAGTTCACCTCGGCCAGAATGTCGGCATAACCGTTGTTTTCAACCTCAAGTGCCAACTCGGGACCGCCAGTTTTTACGATCCGCCCGTCGGCCATAATATGCACGACATCAGGTTTGATGTGGTCCAGAAGGCGCTGATAATGCGTGATAACAAGGAAGCCACGCGCTTCGTCGCGCAGCGCGTTCACGCCCTCGGCAACCAGTTTCATCGCGTCTACATCCAAACCAGAATCTGTCTCGTCCAGAATGCACATTTTGGGCTCGAGCATGGCCATTTGCAGTATTTCGTTGCGCTTTTTCTCACCGCCAGAAAAGCCAACATTCACAGGGCGCTTCAGCATATCCGCATCGATCTTTAACGATTTGGCCTTGGCGCGCACCTCTTTCAGGAAATCGGCTGCTGAAAGCTCTTCTTCCCCGCGGGCCTTGCGCTGTGAGTTCACAGCGGTGCGCAGAAAGGTCATGTTGCCAACGCCTGGGATTTCAACCGGATATTGGAACGCCAGGAAAACACCGGCTGCTGCGCGCTCTTCCGGTTCCATCTCGAACAGGTTCTCACCACCAAGGGTCGCCGAGCCTTCGGTCACTTCATACCCATCCCGACCGGACAGCACATAGCTGAGCGTCGATTTGCCCGAGCCATTTGGCCCCATGATCGCATGTACCTTGCCAGCCTCAACCTTCAGGTCGACACCTTTGAGGATTTGCTTGTCTTCTTCTTCAAGTTTGACGTGCAGGTTTTTGATTTCCAGCATGTTTTTTCCTTTTCTAAGGAGGCCGTGCTCAGTGCGCACCAGGCCTTTATCTTAATTTCTCCGGTCCGACCGCATCGCGATCGCAATTATGTCCGACGGTATGTTTCGTTCTCACCCAATCGCCGCCACCCGCATCGCCAGCGCTGCAATTCCCATGCCAACAAAGAAGGTGCCTACAAGAACGTTTCGAACCCTGCCCCGTTTAAAGGTCAGAAGAGTGATCACCCCCCAGATGGAAAAGATCAGCATCACCAAGCCAGAAACTCCGGCTGCAACCAGAACAGACAATACGAAACCCGGCATCTCTTCAGCATCAGCCTTCAAATTTTCGTAGTTTGCTGTTGTGAAGGCCAGAATTGTATTTATCGCCAGGCCAAGAAGCCCACAAAATAGCCCCCCAAAGACACGCAACAAACGACTTCCGCTGCTACCGGTTCGTGGTGCGGGTTGTTGACCCTCACCACCTAACATTGCGGCCTCACCCTGCGTGGATTGAATACGCTGAATCCTGCTTTGAAAATCAGACTGGCTCATGGTTACCCGACAGACCCTTCCAAGCTGATAGCCACCAACTGCTGGGCCTCCATCGCAAATTCCATCGGCAGTGCCTGTAGCACGTCCTTGCAGAACCCGTTGACAACAAGGGCCACGGCCTCTTCCTCGTCCATTCCGCGCTGACGGCAATAGAATAGCTGATCATCATCGACCTTCGACGTCGTCGCTTCATGCTCGACGCGCGATGAGTTGTTCTTGACCTCGATATAGGGCACCGTATGCGCCCCGCATTTGTCGCCGATCAACAGGCTGTCACATTGGGTGTAATTGCGGCTGTCCTTGGCTTTCGGATGCATCGAGACCAACCCGCGATAGGTGTTCTGTGCCTTGCCCGCGCTGATCCCTTTCGAAACGATCCGAGACTTGGTGTTCTTGCCGAGGTGGATCATCTTGGTGCCGGTGTCGGCCTGCTGGTAGTTGTTGGCAATCGCGATCGAATAGAACTCACCCTGGCTTTCATTACCGCGCAGGATGCAGGACGGGTATTTCCATGTCACGGCCGAGCCGGTCTCCACCTGCGTCCACATCACCTTGGACCGGTCGCCGCGGCAATCCGCGCGCTTGGTCACAAAGTTATAGATGCCGCCCTTGCCATTCTCATCCCCGGGGTACCAGTTCTGAACGGTCGAGTATTTTACCTCGGCATCTTCCTCGATAATGATTTCGACCACGGCAGCATGCAGCTGCGCAGTGTCCCGCTGAGGCGCAGTACAGCCTTCCAAGTAGCTGACATAGCTGCCTTTATCGGCAATGATCAGGGTACGTTCAAACTGACCGGTGTTCTCCGCATTGATGCGGAAATAGGTGCTCAGCTCCATCGGGCAGCGTACGCCCGGCGGGATGTAGACAAATGACCCGTCCGAGAACACGGCCGAGTTCAGCGTGGCATAGAAATTATCGGATACTGGAACCACGGTGCCCAGGTATTTCTTGACCAGCTCGGGGTGTTCCCTGATCGCTTCAGAGATCGAGCAGAAGATCACACCTGCCTTTTTCAATTCCGCCTGAAAAGTTGTGCCAACGGACACCGAGTCGAACACCGCATCCACGGCCACCTTGCGGCCCTCAGCAGGCATATCCTCAGCACCTTCGACGCCAGCCAGAATCATCTGTTCTTTCAGTGGGATACCGAGCTTTTCGTAAGTGGCCAGCAGCTTCGGATCCACTTCATCCAGCGATTTCGGCTTTACCTCCATCGATTTCGGACGGGCATAGTAATACTGGTTCTGAAAGTCGATTTCGGGATAGCTGACCATCGCCCATTTCGGCTCTTCCATCTTGGTCCAGCGTTCGAACGCGGCCAGACGCCATTCGGTCATCCATTCCGGTTCTTCATTCTTGTCCGAGATCAGACGGACGATATCGGGGTTCACGCCTTTTGGGGCGTATTCCATCTCGATATCGGTGTTCCAGCCGTATTTATAGGTTCCGGCCTCGCGCACCGCATCAACGGTTTCCTGATCGACACCTTCTTTTACCTGAGTCTGGTCCAAAGCGGCCATGACTTATCCTCCGTCAGATCACGCGGCACGCGCGCGATGCTTTTTCTCTTTTTCCAGCCACGTATCCGCAAAACGCAGCACATCATCTTCTGTCGTCCAAGGGCCGAGCGATACGCGAATTGCGCTGGCTGCCGTTACCTCGTCATATCCCATTGCCGTCAGAACTCGGCTGGTCTTTACCTTGCCACTTGAACAGGCCGAACCTGCGCTGATCGCAAATCCAGCCAGATCCATCTGCATAACCTGCGTCTCCCCTTTCCATCCGGGAGTTGCGAAACACAAAGTGTTGGGGAGTCGCTCCTGATCTTTCCCGACAAAAATAGTCGCTTTCGATCCGGCCTCAAGTGCGTTCTCTAGAATATTTCTAAATTTAGCAACATTTTCCCAAACACCGTTAGCCAGATCTTTCACTGCGGCCTCGGCAGCGGCACCAAAACCCGCGATTCCAACAACGTTTTCCGTCCCGGAGCGCCGGCCCATTTCCTGCCCGCCGCCAACCGCAAGCGGGTTGATGTCCAGCCCTTGTTTTAGGATCAGGGCGCCAACACCCTTAGGACCGCCGATTTTATGCGCCGAAAGAACCGCCATATCCGCATCGCTCCAGGCGAAGGAAAAGGGAATACGGCCAACAGCCTGTGTAATATCCAGCAACAACCAATCGGCGCGCCGTGCGCCATAGGGCCACTGACCTTCGACCTTTTTCGGTGGCAAGGTAACGATACCTGTTTCCGAATTCGCCAACCCCATTGCTAAGATGTGACCAGGTCCGAACGGGCGTTCGTTGCAGTTCGATAGATCAAGATGCGACCAAAGCGCGTCATGCGCCGTTGCATCGACGAACACATCGCAATTATTCGGTCTATTCTGCAGGACCCGAGCCGCTTCGGTCGCACCTGAGGTGAAAATAACTTCCTGCGGTCGGCACCCGACAGCTTCGGCCACCTGCGACCGTGCACACTCGACCATGGCCTTTGCCCCTCGTCCTTCAGCGTGAACCGACGAAGGGTTACCGATCTGATCCATTGCCGTGATCATCGCATCGCGCGCTTCGGGGCGAATTGGCGTTGTGGCGTTATGATCCAGATAAACACGATTCATGGATGCACCTTTTGGCAGCCAAAGGGACTTGGACAAAGCAAATTCATCTTACTCGTCCACGACCGCAAACAGATTAGGAACAGCCGGACAGGGCGCCAAGTCGTTCCTGATCACATCAGAAAGCCGCGTTTGATGCAGAAACACATAAACATGGGCACTCAGCCCTTCCCACAATCGGTTGGTCAGCGATTGCGCACGACTGCCCGATGAGGCCCCGGATGCCCCTGCCCCTTTTTTCAACGCGTCTACAGTTTCGTCGACGGCGGACAGAATTTCGACTACACGGATTTCCGACGCAGGGCGCGCCAACCGATAACCTCCGCCCGGACCGCGCACTGACGAGACAAGCTCGGCCCGGCGCAGCTTTACGAACAGCTGTTCAAGATAAGGCAACGAGATGTCCTGCCGTTCGGAAATTTCGCTCAGCGTTACCAGTCCGTCAGAAGACTGAAGAGCGATATCAGCCAAGGCCACCATCGCGTAACGACCCTTGGTCGAAAGCTTCATTCTCATTCCCTTATGGCAGTTAACGCGCGAAATCATTGACGCCGCCGCTGCCAGTGCGTATCTCCGACTGACAGCGCCCTTGCGCCGACTATCACAATTAGAACCGTTCTAAGGTGTCCGACGATTATCGTCAAGTATTTCCGGACACCCAGAAGAAAAAGACAGGACCTATGCACACATGCCCGAGGTGATTTTTCCCGGACCCGAAGGCCGCCTGGAAGGCCGCTACCACCCGCAAAAGGAAAAAGACGCACCGATCGCCATCGTGTTGCACCCGCATCCTCAATTTGGCGGGACCATGAACAACAAGGTGGTCTATAATCTGCACTATGCGTTCTACAACATGGGTTTCACCGTGTTGCGGTTCAACTTTCGCGGTGTTGGCCGCAGCCAGGGCGAATATGACCAGGGCGTAGGCGAGCTGAGTGATGCGGCATCGGCACTGGACTACCTGCAGTCGATGAACAACAACTCGAAACACTGCTGGGTCGCAGGGTTCTCGTTCGGAGCCTGGATCGGGATGCAACTGCTTATGCGCCGCCCTGAGATTACCGGTTTCATCAGCGTTTCTCCGCCAGCCAACATGTATGATTTCTCGTTCCTGGCGCCCTGCCCCTCTTCGGGTCTGATTATCAACGGATCCTCTGATCGGGTAGCCCCGCCTGCAGACACCACTGCATTGGTTAACAAGCTGCATGAACAGAAGGGCATCACAATCACCCATAACGAAGTTGAGGGTGCAGACCACTTCTTTCAGGATCGCCACATGGAAACGCTGATCACTGATGTAAGTGACTATGTGAAACGGCGGCTGACAGAGAACACGCGCTAATGTCCGACACGATCATCAGGCTTGCTTCCAAGCTGGCCGAAGACACAATGAAAGTGATGGACGAAACCGGAAACGACCGCTTCTTCATGGAAGTTGGCGAAGTGATCGGGGCGTCCTCACAAACATTGGAAGAAGCATTCCTGACCGAGATCCGTGTCCGGATGGCCGAACGTAAGGCCCGCAAGTTTGTCGTCGAGAAATTGACCGAACATCGGTCAAAACTGAAAGCTATAGAAAAACAATGACGCAAAGATTGTCCGCGCAAATCGACTTCCTTAAACGCGCGGACAGGCTGAAATCTGTCAATCGTGCCAACGCCTTGTTGGATCAGTCCCGCCCAGAGAACGCGGCAGAGCATAGTTGGCAACTGGCGCTTTGGGCCCTGGTTTTGGAACCGCTTGCCGGGTCAGACGTGAATATCGACCGCGTGATCAAAATGCTACTGCTGCATGATCTGGTCGAAATCATCGTAGGCGATCACCCGATTCACCTGAAAACAGATTGGAAAGCACTGGAATTGGCGGAACAAACAGCTGCTGAAGAGCTGTTTGGCATGCTGCCTACGGATCAGGCCACGACGTTTCTGGCTCTTTGGCAAGAATTCGAGGCCGACACCACTCCGGACGCGAAATTCGCCAAGATTCTGGATCGGTCGCAACCGATGTTTCAGGTGCTGTGTGCAGAACGGCCAAACCCAGAGCATTTAGCTGTCGTGAATGACAACCTGAAACAAGGTCGCGCTGCCTATCTGCAACAAGCTTTCCCGGACGCATATAATCTTGCCCAAGCACTGCTGAATGGAGGCAAACTCGAAACCTCCGCGCTTTCTTTGCGTTTGGGTTTCTTGTCCGAAACTGACCAACTCAAATCGGTTCAGCGAGCATCGCGTCTGCTCTATGATGACCGGTTTGAGAATTCAGCCGAACATTCCTGGCACATCATGCTTTTTGCCTGGGTCCTGTCCGAATATGCAGCCTCATCCGTTTCTGTAAACCGCGCCCTCAGAATGCTTTTGCTGCACGACATTGTTGAAATTGACGCCGGTGATCACCCAATTCATGGGCAGGTCGACCACGCGGCACAAGCCGCCGAGGAACTTGCTGCGGCGCAAAGGTTGTTTGGAATGCTCCCAGAGGTGCAAAATCAAGAATTCATGTCGATCTGGCAGGAGTTTGAACAGGCCGAAAGCCCCGATGCCTGTTTCGCCAAAGCGATTGATCGCTTCCAAACCCCGGTTGGCAACCTCGAGACAGGAGGCGGTTCCTGGATTGACTACAACGTCACATACGAACAAATCCACAGCCGTGTCGGCACGGTGATTATTCCCGGTGCACCAGCCCTGTGGGCATGGCTGGATCCGTTACTTCGGGGTTACTTTTCTGAGACTGCAGAAGGCTGAAAACACAGCGGAAAAAGGAGCACAACACCCCTTTTTCCTGTATTCGGCAGTCGCTTAAACCGATGTACCAATCAATCGCTCAACATTTCGGGCTGCTTTTGTTTCGACGGCCCCCCCCGCCAGCAAGCCACCCAAGCGCAACAATAAGTGCCGAAAGAGCGATGACGTATTTTGCAAATTTCGTCATGGCGATACTCATAAAAAAACACGACAAAACGCGGACAAATTATCACATTGCCGAAAATCCACATAGTCGGGTAATCCTGCCCCCTGACGGATGCCAGTAAACTCCTGCTATCGCTTGCGGGTATCGGTCATTTCGTGCTCAACCCAATGCAACCTTATTGAATGCGAGACCCCGTGCCCAAAGCATATCTTCTACTGCTGTTGGCAGTTGTTGCCGAAACGATTGGTACAACTGCACTTCAGGCCAGCCAGCAATTCAGCCGGTTCTGGCCGTCAGTGCTTGTGGTTGTTGGCTATGGAATTGCCTTTTATCTGATGGCCCTCACGCTCAAATACATGCCGGTTGGTATCGTCTATGCAATCTGGTCCGGTCTTGGAATCGTGCTGATTGCCATCATCGGTTTCATTGTCTTTGGTCAGAGGTTGGATTTACCCGGGATCGCTGGACTCAGCATGATTTTGGGTGGAATACTAATCATACACCTCTTTTCCGGTACAGCAGGACACTGACGATCGGTTAGGGCTGGCATATTTCGCCGAGCCGCGTTATGCGCGCGTCAACTTCCCGTTCAAAGGCTGACCTCTCATGGACCTGCGCAATATCGCAATCATCGCTCACGTGGACCACGGCAAAACAACGCTGGTCGATGAGCTGCTAAAACAATCCGGTGCGTTCCGGGAAAATCAGGCTGTCGCAGAACGCGCCATGGACAGCAATGACCTCGAGCGTGAGCGTGGTATCACCATCCTTGCAAAGGCCACTTCGGTGGAGTGGAAAGGCACGCGGATCAATATCGTCGATACGCCGGGCCACGCCGATTTCGGCGGCGAGGTTGAACGCATCCTTAGCATGGTCGACGGCGTTGTCCTGCTGGTCGATGCTGCCGAAGGTCCGATGCCGCAGACCAAATTCGTGACCTCCAAGGCGCTGGCGCTGGGTCTGCGTCCGATTGTGGTGCTGAACAAAGTCGACAAGCCCGACGCCGAACCAGACCGCGCGCTGGACGAATGCTTTGATCTGTTCGCAAACCTTGGTGCCGATGATGATCAGCTTGATTTCCCTTCAATGTACGCCTCAGGCCGGTCGGGCTGGGCAGATATGGAGCTGGAAGGACCCCGCAAGGATCTGTCAGCACTGTTCGACCTGATCGTTGACCACGTCCCTGCTCCCAAACAGATCGAACGCAAGGACGAACCCTTCCGGATGCTTGCCACGACACTGGGCAGCGACCCGTTCATCGGCCGCATTCTGACTGGCCGTGTCGAAAGTGGTACGCTCAAGGCAGGTGACACCCTCAAGGCGCTCAGCCGGGACGGCACACTTATCGAGAACTTTCGCGCCTCAAAAATCCTGGCTTTCCGCGGTCTGGGGCAGCAACCCATTGATGTGGCCGAGGCGGGCGATATCGTCACCATCGCAGGTATGAGCAAAGCGACCGTGGCAGATTCGCTTGTTGCCCCACAGGTCGAAGACGCTCTGCCCGCGCAGCCGATCGACCCGCCGACCATCACAGTGACCTTTGGTATCAATGATTCGCCCCTTGCCGGCCGAGACGGTAAAAAGGTTCAGTCCCGTGTCATTCGCGACCGTCTGATGAAAGAAGCAGAATCAAACGTCGCCATTCGCATTACCGACACTCCGGGCGGTGAGGCTTTCGAAGTTGCGGGACGCGGCGAATTGCAGATGGGTGTTCTGATCGAAAACATGCGCCGCGAAGGGTTCGAGCTGAGCATCTCTCGCCCACAGGTCCTGTTCCGCGAAGAAGACGGTCAGCGCCTAGAGCCCATCGAAGAAGTCACCATTGACGTGGACGACGAGTATTCCGGCTCGGTCATTGAAAAGATAACAGGTGTCCGCAAAGGTGAACTGGCCGAGATGCGGCCTGCTGGTACAGGCAAAACCCGCATCATCGCCCATGTGCCGTCACGCGGGTTGATCGGTTATCACGGTGAATTCCTGACAGATACACGCGGTACTGGCGTTTTGAACCGTGTGTTCCACGACTGGGCACCGCATAAAGGACAAATTCCGGGCCGCCGCGCAGGCGTTCTGATCTCGATGGAGAACGGACAGGCAGTTGCATATGCCCTTTGGAACCTCGAAGAGCGTGGCCGCATGTTTGTTGGCCCTCAGACCGATGTATATCAGGGCATGGTAATCGGCGAGCATTCGCGCGACAACGATCTTGAGGTTAACCCGCTGAAGGGGAAAAAACTGACCAACGTCCGGGCCAGCGGATCGGATGACGCTGTGCGCCTGACACCCCATATTCAGTTCTCGTTGGAAGAGGCGATCGCCTATATCGACGATGACGAACTTGTCGAAGTGACCCCGAACGCAATCCGTCTGCGCAAACGCTTTCTGGATCCGCACGAGCGTAAGCGTATGGCAAGATCTGCCTGATCATTGCAGTGATGCAGTTCACAGATTGGAAACAATAACACAATCGTGACATATTTGCGCACACGCGTATTAAGGCCCATCCTGGAAGGCTCGCTCTCAAAGCGGGCCTTCTTTTTGTTTTACCTACACTTTCTTCTTTAAGTTGTTTCACTTTTAACATTCACAATTTTAGGAAACTTGTAATTCTGGCTCAAAAGGGATGTATTTGTGTCCAAAGTATGGCACCTGTTTGCCTGCCAAGTTTTGAGTAATGAGTATCAAGGAGTAGCGCCATGCGCATTAAGTCTCGCTTACTTTCAATAGTATTTGTTTCAGCAACATTCCCAGTTATTTCAGCTGTATCCGCTTCAGCTTCAGACATGTGTACAATACGAACAGCCAAACAGTCGGTATCGACTGAAACGCTTTGTGCATGTTCTGTTGTAGACGCCCGGATGCTGCGCTATTTGCAGCGACGCTCAGATTTCGAGGACATCTTGTCCCGTACATTGGAGAGTTGCCCAGCTTTTGCAGCAGTTCTGACTGACTTTCCAACCGCATCTATTCTCGGAAATGAGCAACGATCAGGAGACGGCCCTGCTGATGAAAATGGCGGTGGTGGTTCAGGCGGTGGCGGCGGCGGCGGTGGTACCGGCGGCGGCGGCGGCGGTGGTACCGGCGGCGGTGGTACCGGCGGCGGCGGCGATGGTGACGACGGCGACGATGGTGACGACGGCGACGGTGGTGACGGCGGCGACGGTGGTGACGGCGGCGACGGCGGCGACGGTGGTGACGGCGGCGACGGTGGTGACGGCGGCGAAGGTGGCGACGGCGGCGAAGGTGGCGACGGTGGTGACGGCGGCGAAGGTGGTGACGGCGGCGAAGGTGGCGAAGGTGGCGACGGCGGCGAAGGTGGCGACGGCGGCGAAGGTGGCGACGGCGGCGAAGGTGGTGACGGCGGCGAAGGTGGTGACGGTGGACCCAAGGGCAACCGTTCTGGCCATAGCGACGGAACCAATCCAGGCGGCCAATCTCAGAACCCGAACGGTACCAACAATCCGGGCAACCCCAAGTAAGCTAATTTAGTACTACAGAAAATGGCGAAGCTGCTGCTTCGCCATTTTTGCATTCTAACCAGTTGAGATTAGCTTTCCTCAGCTTCTGCCGAAGACCCCGACCCATTTACTGGGCCGCCGAGGGTCCTGCATCCGCAGAAACAGATATCGCGTCGCCGACCAGGGTTTGATGCGGTTGGTCAAGTTATCCAGAACCAGATCGCCACTGGCCGAGCGATAAACCAAAACCGCATGAGAATTTCGCTGCGTATCCAGTACAGTTGCGATCAAAAGTTTGCTCGGATCGACGCCCGCACGGATAAGATCCCTTTTCTTCAACAGAGCAAAGTCTTCGCAATCTCCACCGCGCGAAGTCGGCAGTGCCCAACGTTCACGAGTTCTATATTGGGCCTGATCTGTAACCGAGCGGGTGGTTGCGTTTACCTGCCGGTTGACCTTTTTGATGATCTGCATCTCTTGCTGGCTCGACATTGAATTCGAAGCCTTGCTGGAACATGCCCAAGAGTATTGACGGCACAGTTGCCGCGCTCCAGACGGCGGGGGCGAAGATGCGACTGTGCGGATGAAGTTGCCTTCCCGCGCTTGCGCATCTGGTGCCACAACCGAGGTCCCCAACGCCAATGCGAGGATTCCTAAAGTTCTACCAAAACCAGTCCAGATCCGCGCATTAACGGCCCTAAATTCCGTACCCATGGTCGCCATGCCTGTCCCTCGATCCGTGTTTTCCCTGCGATTGCCGCAAAACAGGACCATATTCCGTTTTCCGAAACTATCGGTAAACACGCCTAATTGTGCAATCTGTCTCAAATCTTGCAACGAAAAGAGGCGGAATTCCGTCATTGAAAATGGCATTTTTGGGTAAGAATCTGGCGCTGCTCGCCACATTCGAAACACGAACCCCTTGGCAGGCCCGACATCAAGACCCGCTAACTACTTGTAAATAAAATATTTATGGGACTTCAGGTCGACGCTTGCCGCAACGTCATAATTGGACGGCTATCTTTTGGCTGAAAACCGCCCAATGAATAAGCTGACAGGGGTATTAAATCCCTGATCGCACGGGGTGATTCTAATCTGTGATCTCTACGACCACCAATTCCCGCTCACTTGCACCACGCGCGTGATCCAGTGCTTGCTGATATTCCACCGAATTATAACACTCTACAGCGGCTTCCAATGAGGGGAATTTGGCGACAACGTTGCGCGGCCGTTCTTTGCCTTCCAACTGCACGTATCGCGCAGCACGCGCGATAAACGCACCACCGTGTTTGGCAATCGCTGGCCCGGCGAGCTCGGCATATTTTCCATAGGATTCGGCGTCAGTAACACTGACATGTGCAATCCAAAGTGCGGACATTTTGTTAACCTCCAAGAATATTCTCTGCAGCCTTGATCGCGGCATCAGCATTCGAAGCGTCCTTGCCACCACCCTGCGCCATGTCAGGGCGTCCACCGCCACCTTTTCCACCAAGTTCAGCAACCGCCGCCCGAACCAGATCCACGGCCGAGATTGCATCCGTCAGATCAGCTGTGACACCGGCCGCGACGGCTGCTTTGCCGCCCGTATCCGCTATCAGCAACACAGCACCCGATCCAAGTCGGCTTTTGTGTTCGTCGATCAGCGCGGGTAAGTCCTTGCCAGATACGCCAGTAAGGGACTGAGCCAAGAACGAGATACCGTTTACCGTTTTGGCCTCAGCGCTACCGCCCTGCCCCGAACCACCAGCCATCGCGAGATCGCGGCGCAGCTGCGCAACTTCATTTTGAAGGGATTTACGTTCATCCAACAGAGCTTTGACACGAGATACAACGTCATCCGGTTGCGCTTTCAGTTCAGATGCGATCTGCCCCAAACGTTGGTCCTGGTCGGTCAGGTAAACCATGGCTTCGTCACCGGTAAGCGCTTCGATCCGCCGGACACCGGCACTGCTGGCGCTATCCCCCAATACAACAAGCGCGCCAATATCACCGGTCTGGCGAACATGCGTTCCACCACACAGTTCGATCGACCAGGTCTCACCATCCTGGCCTTTGCCAGTTGGCGCTTTGCCCATCGAAACCACGCGAACTTCGTCGCCGTATTTCTCACCGAAAAGGGCCTGCGCACCCAGTTCCCGGGCATCATCTGGTGTCATGATCCGGGTCTCGACGGTCGAGTTCTGGCGGATGAAAGCGTTGACCGAGCGTTCAACTTGCCGAATTTCCTCGGGGCTCATCGCCTTCGCGTGGCTAAAGTCGAACCGCAGCCGGTCAGCCGCATTCAAAGAGCCGCGCTGCGCAACATGGTCACCCAGTGTTTCCCGCAATGCTTCGTGCAGCAAATGTGTGGCCGAATGGTTGGCCCGGATGGCGGTGCGGCGAACATGGTCCACCTCAAGCTCAACTGCGTCTCCCTTGGACAAGGTACCGTGATCGACCGTGACCCGATGAGCATAGATTTTGCCATCCGCAAATTTCCGGGTGTCCTCGACCCGCGCGACATCATCACGCTCTTCCAAACGACGAATTTCGCCGGTGTCTCCTATCTGACCACCGGATTCACCATAAAACGGGGTTTGGTTCACAACGACCCAGCCGGAACAACCTGTCTCGATCTTGTCGACCAAAGCGCCATCCACGACCATTGCCGCGACCTGTCCTTCAGCCTTTTCTGTATCGTATCCAAGAAAATCCGTAGCGCCCGCGATATCCAGAACGTCAAACCAAACGGCTTGGTCCGCTGCTTCCCCTGATCCAGCCCAGGCAGCGCGTGCCTTGGCCTTTTGCTCGGCCATCGCCGTATCAAACCCGTCGGTATCAACCGTCCGGCCTTTTTCACGCAGTGCATCTTGTGTCAGATCAAGCGGAAAACCGTATGTATCATACAGCTTGAAAGCGGCCTCTCCAGACAGTGCCGCACCCTCTGGCAAGTCAGAGACCTCGTCATCCAACAACTTCAGGCCGCGATCCAATGTTTGCTTAAAGCGGGTTTCTTCCAGCAACAGCGTCTCTTCGATCAGCGACTGAGCCTGGCCAAGTTCGGTGTACTGAGCACCCATCAGTTGGACCAATGTCGGCACCAGCTGATACATCACCGGATCCTTCGCACCCAACAGATGCGCATGCCGCATCGCACGACGCATGATCCGCCGCAGCACATAGCCGCGCCCGTCATTGCTGGGCATTACCCCGTCTGCAATCAGGAACGAGGTCGACCGCAGGTGATCCGCAATCACGCGGTGATGTACGTTTTGTTCCCCATAGGGATCGACATTGGTGGCACTCGCCGAGGCCTCGATCAAGGTCTTGAACAGATCGGTGTCATAATTGTCATGGCTTCCTTGCAATAGGGCACCAATCCGCTCCAGCCCCATCCCGGTGTCGATAGACTGCATGTCGAGCTCGACCATCGAGCCGTCCTCGAACTGTTCGTTCTGCATGAAAACGATGTTCCAGATTTCGATGAACCGGTCACCGTCTTCCTCGGGCGAACCAGGAGGGCCGCCCCAGATATGATCCCCGTGGTCGTAGAAAATCTCGGTGCAGGGACCGCACGGGCCGGTCGGTCCCATCTGCCAGAAATTGTCACTGGTTGCGATACGGATGATCCGATCTTCGGGGACGCCCACCTTCTTCCACATCTCGAACGCTTCGTCATCGGTGTGGTAAACCGTTGTCAGAAGGCGGTTTTTATCGACACCGAATTCCTTGGTGATCAATTCCCATGCGAATGGAATTGCTTCGGGCTTGAAGTAATCGCCGAACGAAAAATTGCCCAACATCTCAAAGAATGTGTGGTGACGCGCAGTATAGCCGACATTGTCTAGGTCGTTGTGCTTGCCACCGGCCCGAACACATTTCTGTGCTGTCGTCGCGCGCTGATAGTCACGGGTTTCGACACCGGTGAACAGGTTTTTGAATTGCACCATACCCGAGTTGACGAACATCAATGTCGGGTCGTTGCGCGGCACCAGGGGACTGGATGCCACAACTTCGTGCCCCTGTTTGGCAAAGTAGTTCAAAAAGGTCGATCGGATTTCGTTCAACGTTGACATAGGGCTCTCTCGGCGCGCAATCAGTTTGTTTCAAAAAGGGTTTATCCGCCTCCCCCGGGATAGTCCACAGGCGAGCGTCGCAGAACGGAACAAGGCGGCCCCGACGGACCGCCTTGTTCGGAATATGGTTCGTTCTTAGGAAAGAGCTGCGAAAATCGCTTTCTTCCCGAACCACTTATGCCTCGAGGATATCATCCTCTTCCGCGCCGGGCGGCACATCGAATTCCAGCCCATGTGCCGCGCGAATCTTGTCCTCGATCTCAAACGCGATGCGGTTGTTGTCGCGCAGATACTGCTTGGCATTCTCACGCCCCTGCCCGATCCGCTCATCACCATAGCTGAACCACGAACCCGATTTCTCGACCACACCGGCCTTGACGCCCAGATCCAGCAGCTCGCCCATTTTACTGATGCCTTCGCCATACATGATGTCGAATTCAACTTGCTTGAAGGGCGGTGCCACTTTGTTTTTAACGACCTTCACACGGGTCTGGTTGCCAACAACCTCATCCCGGTCCTTGATCGCACCGATCCGACGAATATCCAAACGGACCGAGCTGTAGAATTTCAGGGCGTTACCACCGGTGGTGGTTTCCGGGCTGCCGAACATCACGCCGATTTTCATCCGGATTTGGTTGATGAAGATCACCATACAGTTCGAGCGGCTGATCGAACCCGTCAGTTTACGCATTGCCTGGCTCATCAGCCGGGCCTGCACACCAACGCTGCTGTCGCCCATATCGCCTTCGAGTTCAGATTTCGGCGTCAGCGCCGCGACCGAGTCAACCACGACCATGTTCACCGCGCCCGAACGGACCAGCGTATCGGTAATCTCAAGCGCCTGTTCGCCAGTGTCAGGTTGCGAAATCAGCAACTCGTCCAGGTCGACGCCCAGTTTGCGCGCATATTGCGGGTCCAACGCATGTTCCGCATCGACAAATGCGCATACACCGCCATGTTTCTGCTGTTCTGCGATGCAGTGCAGTGTCAGCGTTGTTTTGCCTGAACTTTCCGGGCCATAGATTTCAACGATCCGGCCCATCGGCAGGCCGCCGATTCCCAGAGCGATATCCAGACCCAGCGATCCGGTCGAACTGGCGTCGATGTCCTGCTTGGAATCCTCGCCCAGCTTCATGATCGAGCCTTTGCCGAACTGCCGTTCGATCTGTGCCAGCGCGCTGTCGAGCGCCTTTTGCTTATCTGCGTTTTTCTTGTCGCTCATCGTCAGAAGATCCGCCATTGTCCTGTCGCCTTCCCTTTTGTCACACCCTTGAACGGGCGGCAATCGCTGCTTTGTTCGCCTCTTGTTCCTTATGGGACCAAAAAGAGAACATTTCAACTAAAACTTACATTACTTACTGTTCTGTAATTGTATTAAAGAGTCGTTTACGCCAATCTGAGCTGGAGATAATTACTGCCGATGGACGAATAAATGCTTGTTTTTTATGAAGAACGCCTTGCGTTTCTGGCTGTCCCAAAAACCGGCAGCACCGCTTATCATACGGCTTTGCGGGACCGTGCCGATCTGGTTGTCACCGATCCGCCAGATCTGAAACACGCACCTGTCCGCCGGTATGATCGGTTTTTCCAGAACATTTTCCGTAAAATGTACGATACTGAGATGGAAATCATGGCGGTTGTTCGTGAACCGGTCGATTGGCTGGGCAGTTGGTACAGGTTTCGCGGCCGCCAAGAGCGTCTTAACCACCCGCATTCAACACATGACCTGAGCTTTGATGATTTCATTCAGGCCTATATGCGCACACCGAGACCTGAATTTGCCGATGTCGGCAGTCAGAGCCAATTTTTTCGCACCCGCAACAACGGGCGTGGCGCCACCCATGTCTTCAAATATGAAAACCAGGACAAAATTCTCGATTTCCTGCAAAACCGCTTGAATATGGATATCCGGCTGCAACGCGAAAACGTGTCACCCACACGAGACCTAACACTGGGCGCAGAGACATTGACCAAGTTTCGCAACACCCACTCCGCCGAATTCGATTGCCACGCCTCGGCACTTTGAAACCCTAATTGATCTGCTGAAAAACAGCTTCGGTCAGTTGGTTTAGAGAAAATGGTTTGGGCAGGAAAGTTGAATCGGAAATCTCTGGTCCGGAATCGCCAAACGCACCCTCTGTGTATCCAGACATGAATATGACCCGGACATCTGGCCTGTTCTGCTTAGCCATACGAACCCAGGTCGGACCATCCAATCCGGGCATGACCACATCGGTGACGAATGCGTCGACATTCAATGTGCCATCTTCGAGAAGCCTCAGAGCCTCTTCTCCCGAATCGGCCTCGAGCACAGTGTAGCCTTTCAACCTCAGTGCGCGGGTAGCAAAGGCCCGAACCGGGGCTTCGTCTTCGACCAGCAGCACGACACCCTCACCCTGGCGAACCGTTGGATTCTCAGGGGATTGCGCAGGCGCTGCCTCGGTTTTTTTGGGGGCGGTTGAAACCGGCAGGTACATAATAAACTCGGTCCCTCTCCCCTGAATGCTGTCGACAAAAATAAAACCGCCGGTTTGCTTTACAATTCCGTAGACAGTCGACAGGCCCAAACCTGTCCCTTCACCCGTGCGTTTGGTTGTAAAGAAAGGCTCGAACACTTTCTGTAGCTTATCGGGGGCAATCCCCGTACCGCTATCAATGACTTTGACGGTGACGTATTCACCAGGTTGTACCGTAGCGCGATCCCTTGTGAAGCGTTCTGTCAGCACGACCACTTCGGTTTCGATCCTGACCTCACCACCTTCAGGCATTGCATCGCGGGCATTTACGACAAGGTTCATCAACACCTGCTCTAGCTGGCGTTTATCCGCACGAACCGCTTTCAGAACGGGATCGTGGCTGAGTGTCAGCTTAATCTTTTCTCCGACCAGACGATTTAGCAGATGAATAAGGTCTGAGATCGTATCTCTGAGATCCAGGATTTCCGGCTGCAAAGTCTGTTTGCGCGAAAAGGCCAGCAGTTGGCTCACCAAAGCTGCAGCACGGTTTGCGTTCTGATTGATTTGTACAAGATCCCCGTAGTCAGGGTCATTCTGGTCGTGCCGCAAAAGCAGAAGATCGCAATGTCCGGAAATCGCCGTTAGCAAATTGTTGAAATCATGCGCTACACCCCCAGCCAGTTGGCCAACGGCTTGCATTTTTTGTCCCTGCACAAATTGCGCCTCTAAAGTCTTGAGTTCGGTAGCATCATTCAGAACCGCAATCAGTCTGACTTCTCCCTCGCTCAGCACACGTTTCAATGTGACCTGTACGAATATCTCGCGGTCTTCCCGTGTCAGCCTCAGGAATTCAGATCGTGAAACGGCGCCCTCATTTGAAGCCAGCGTCAGCCAGTCCAGAACCGGATACCCCAGACCATGCATGATATGCACAACATTGGATTCTCCGGGCTCTATGTTTCCGATAAGACGCGTTGCCAGCCTGTTGGCCTCGAGGATGCTCCCGTCGGGAGACAGGGTCATTACCGGGACCGGAAGATCCACAAATGACGCGCCAATTCCACTTTCCTGTGCACGAACAAGCGGTAGAATAAGCAGATCGCGCGTGGTTCCTGACCGAGACAGTTCGGCCATCGTAGCCGGAATTGGCCCCTGTGCCGTCTGTACCTGCACAACCTCACCCAATTCGGGCTGCGCGCCAGTCAGAACCTGTGCAAGGTTGTCGGGTCGTTGTCCCAGGATTTGTTCCGCCGCCCCGTTGATCCGCAGCAATGCTCCGTTTCTTCCTTCGGTCAAAATGGGTACAGGCACAGCATCCCACTGACCTGTTCCATCCAGATGAAACCGCCAAAAGAAAAAATTATTCCCAACACCGAGAACAGAAATCGGTACGGTTGTCTCCAAAGTGACAACGTCTTCTCTTGCACGGCCATGGATCTCGGCCAAAGACTGCAGGCGCAGCAGAATTGCCGACGGGTTGGCAAAAATAGACTTTAGACCTTCATCCAGCCGGTTGCCGGGAAAAACATGGAGCTGAGCCCGGGCATGAGAATTGCAAATCAGAACATCACCCTGTGCATTGGCAATCGCGCAAGGGTACAGTTCTTCTTCGGCAAAAACCTCCATAACCCTAAGCTCTCGACGTACCGAGTCGTCGGAAATCAGCGCCCTCACCACGACCAACAGTGATGCAGAAAGCAAAGACACACCTGCCACCACAAGGCCCAGATTCCAGGCTTGGGGAATGATTCCTGCCAGCGGCAGCAGTGAGAGCAACACCCCTAGCGCAACCAATGGTGCTAGACGCAAACCGCTTGGTGAATTTCGTAACTTTGGGTCAGAATAGAAATCTGCGGTATCGGACATTAAATACTCAACTTGCCGGGCTAGGTGTAACCCAACGCAAAAGGGTTAACGCCCACTTAACTAACAAAGTGAGCAATTCTCCTTTAGGTTGCTATTTGTCCGACGACTACCGCGTCAAGTGTGACGTGAAAAACCCGTCAGTACCGTGTGATACATACCACGTTTTGCGAAACGTCTCGGTCCATTCGGAGTGCGCCGCCACGAACGCATCGACCACTGCACCGTTTTCGACCTCGAGCATGGAACATGTTGCATATGCAAGAACACCCGCTGGCCCCACCAAAGGCGCGACATCATCAAGGATCGTCCGCTGCGTTTCCGTAAGCCGGTTCAGTCCATCTTGTGTAAGAGACCATTTTCCCGCCGGGGCGCGACGCCAGGATCCGCTGCCTGAACAGGGGGCATCCGTCAGCACAATGTCGAATGGTGCCTGCGCAGAGATCTCGTCATTGGTCAGGAGCGTTATCTGTGCACCCGCTCTTTCGGCTCGGGCGGGCAAATCACGCATTCGCGCCGCATTAACGTCATGCGCGAAAACATCTACACCGTGATGCGCGGCCAAGGACAAGGCTTTACCGCCACCGCCGGAACAATAGTCCAGAACCCGCATTCCGGGGTTTAGGTCCAATGATTCAACGACGGCCTGGCTCGCCGCATCCTGCAGTTCGACCAATCCATCAGTATAGGCGCGGCTTCCTGAGATTTTCCGCTCGCCCTCGACAACTTCGAGTGCGGTCGAACAAGCGGGATGTGGCCTCGCTTGGATGCCGTCCGCCAGCAAGACCGAGACCGCCTGATCGACACTCGACTTAATCAGATTGACCCGCAAATGAACCGGGGCCCGAGCGCGCAATGCCTCGGCCACTGGAAGGGTCAAATCACCCAAAGACTCTTGAAAGGTTGGCCAAAGCCATTCCGGTATGTCGTATTTCTGGGCGTCGGATTCACATGGTTTAGCCTGTTCGTGTTCATCCAAACTGGCTGGTGCGTACCCTTCGCCATTGAATATCTGATCCAGATCGACTTCTTGCATGCGCATCGCGCCGATCATCAACCCCCGACCGGTTTCCACCCCACCTGCCGCCGCAAATGACCTTTTGCACCGCAAAGCACCAAACACGTGGTCGCGAATAGCAGCCCTGTCTTTGGAACCGGCGAAACGGCTGCGCCGCGCCCAACCTGTCAGGGCCTTTTCGACCGGGGCACCCGAAAGAATCTGATCAAGAATTTCGATTGAGGCCTGAACACGTGCGGCGGGGGTCATTTCATTCTCCGTTATAGTGCAGGGCAAAAACGCAAAGCGGCGCCCTCACCGGGGCGCCGCAGTTCAGGTTCCGGCAATTTACATCACTCGATAATTCGGGCTTTCGCGTGTGATTTGCACGTCATGCACATGGCTCTCCTTCAGGCCAGCCCCTGTGATTCTGACGAAGTTGCAGTTCTTTCGCATCTCTTCGACCGTGGCGCAGCCGGTATAACCCATGGCTGCGCGCAGGCCGCCGACCAGTTGATGCACAACCGCGCTGGCCGAGCCCTTGTAAGGCACCTGCCCTTCGATCCCTTCGGGCACCAGCTTGTCGCTGGCGGCATCCTTCTGGAAATAGCGATCCGCAGAGCCACGTGCCATCGCGCCTAGACTGCCCATGCCGCGATAAGATTTGAACGACCGGCCCTGATACAGGATCACTTCGCCCGGGCTTTCATCTGTTCCTGCGATCATTGAGCCAACCATGGCACAGGACGCACCCGCCGCAATCGCCTTGGCAAAATCGCCCGAGAATTTGATACCACCATCCGCGATCACCGGCACATCGCCGGCGGCCGCGGCGCAATCCATGATCGCAGTCAGCTGCGGCACGCCCACACCGGCAACCATCCGCGTAGTACAGATCGAACCCGGCCCGATCCCCACCTTGATGGCATCCGCGCCTGCGTCGATCAGCGCCTTGGTTGCGTCCCCAGTGGCGACGTTACCGGCAATGATCTGCACCTCGTTCGACAGGGTCTTGACCCGCTTCACCGCGTCCAGCACCCCTTGAGAATGCCCATGAGCGGTGTCTACAACGATAATGTCGACACCGGAATCCACCAGTTGTTCGGATCGTTCGAAACCAGAGTCACCAACCGACGTCGCTGCCGCGACTCTCAGACGCCCCAGCCGGTCCTTGCAGGCCGTTGGGTTCAGCACCGCCTGTTCGGTATCTTTCAAAGTCAGCAGACCCGTCAGCTTGCCCGCCCCGTCCACAACCAGAAGCTTTTCGATCCGTCGCGCTCGCATCAGGCTTTTGGCCTCTTCCAGATCGGCGGGTTCCTGAAGCATCGCCAGATTGTCCGAGGTCATCATCGCGTGAACCGGCGTATCATCCGAGGTCGCAAAACGCATATCACGGTTGGTCAGAATACCGACCACGCGGCCTTCTTCGTCCACCACGGGAAAGCCGGTGAAGTTATAACGCTGCACCAACGCGTTGGCGTCCGCCAGCGTCTGATCCACCCGCAGTGTCACCGGGTTGTAAACAATACCGGATTCAAATCTCTTGACCCGCCGAACCTCTCGAGCCTGTTCTTCGATCGACAGGTTCTTGTGCACCACGCCGATGCCGCCCGCCTGCGCCATGGCGATGGCCATGCGCGCCTCGGTCACCGTGTCCATCGCCGAGCTGAGCAGCGGGATGTTCATGGTGATTTCCCGCGTCACGCGCGTGGTCGTATCCGCCGTGGCCGGCAGCACAGAAGATGCGCCCGGAACCAGAAGAACGTCGTCAAAGGTGAGTGCCTCACGAATCTGCATCTGTTAACCCCATGCAAAAGCCCGTTTGACGGTGACCCTATTGCATGGATTGCATCTAAGGAAAAGCCCCCGACATAAACTAGTTTTTACCTGCTGGTCGGTGCTGCGGCAAAAAACGACGCAACGCACACAAAACGTGCCGCTGAATGGCCTTTCCCTTTGCGTACAAAACCATATCTTGCCCGACATAGGCGCGAATATAAAAGGCAGGCCAATCATGACCACCGACCCTCTTGTTGTCTTTACCCCATCGGGCAAACGCGGGCACTTTCCCGTAGGCACTCCGGTTCTGACTGCGGCACGGCAACTGGGTGTGGATCTGGATTCCGTTTGCGGTGGACGCGGGATTTGTTCGAAATGCCAGATCACGCCAAGCTATGGCGAGTTTCCCAAGCACGGCGTGACCGTAGCCGACGGTGCACTAAGCGAATGGAACGCGGTTGAACAGCGCTATGACGACAAGCGCGGATTGAAACCAGGCCGCCGTCTTGGATGTCAGGCCACGGTTCAGGGGGATGTGGTGATCGACGTGCCACCAGAAAGCCAGGTGCACCGTCAGGTCGTACGCAAGGCCGCCACAGCACGCGCCATCACAATGGATCCGGCCACCCGGCTGTATTTTGTTGCGGTAGAAGAACCCGACATGCATTCACCAACCGGCGATCTGGAACGTCTGGAACGCGCGCTGCGCGAGCAATGGAACGTCGACGCCGTAACCGCTGATCTTTCCTTGTTGTCCAAACTGCAGCCTATATTGCGCAAGGGTAAGTGGGAGGTCACCGTTGCGGTGCACAAAGGTCACAAGGACGATGTCGCACGGATCGTGGAAATCTGGCCTGGATTGCACGAGAACGGACTTTTCGGTCTGGCCATCGACCTCGGCTCTACCACGATTGCAGCTCACCTGACCGATCTGGACACAGGCGAGGTCAAGGCATCTTCGGGCCTGATGAACCCCCAAATCCGCTTTGGCGAAGACCTGATGAGCCGCGTATCCTATTCGATGATGAACCCCGGCGGCGACAAAGAGATGACCCGAGCCGTACGCGAAGCGATAAACGATCTGACAACATCCATCGCGGATGAGGCCGGGATTGACGCCAACCTGATTGTCGAAACGGTGTTCGTCTGTAACCCGGTCATGCACCATCTGCTGCTTGGGCTGGATCCGGTCGAGCTGGGCCAAGCGCCCTTTGCCTTGGCTACGTCCGAAAGCATGTCTTTGCCCGCGCGCGAGATGGATCTGACCAACATGAACCCACGTGCGCAGGTCTACATCCTGCCCTGCATTGCGGGTCATGTGGGTGCGGATTGTGCTGCGGTTGCCTTGTCGGAAGAGCCCGGAAAATCCGAAGATCTGGTTTTGATCGTAGATGTAGGCACCAATGCCGAGATTTTGCTGGGCAATACCAGCCGGGTTCTGGCGTGCTCCTCACCGACTGGTCCGGCCTTTGAAGGCGCGCAGATCAGCTCTGGTCAGCGTGCCGCCCCTGGTGCGATTGAACGGATCGAGATTGATCCTGTCACTAAAGAACCCCGTTTTCGCGTCATTGGGTCCGAGAAATGGTCGGATGAAGAGGGTTTTGATCAAGACATCGCAACCACTGGCATCAGTGGTATCTGTGGATCAGGCATTATTGAAGCGGTGGCGGAAATGCGTATGGCGGGCTTGCTGGATGAAAGCGGCCTGATCGGATCCGCAGAACAAACGGGCACATCACGCAACGTCCCCGAGGGGCGCACCCATTCCTATCTGATCCACGACGCAAGCGCCGAAGGCGGCCCACGTATCACAGTCACTCAGGGCGATATTCGCGCGATTCAACTGGCGAAATCCGCGCTTTATGCAGGCGCGCGGCTTTTGATGGACGAAATGAACGTGGATACTGTCGACCGCATTGTTCTTGCTGGTGCCTTCGGCGCTCATATTTCGACCAAACATGCGATGGTTCTGGGAATGATCCCGGATGCGCCGCTGAAAAAGGTTTCAAGCGCGGGCAACGCCGCCGGTACGGGCGCCCGGATCGCCCTTTGCAACATCGGGTCGCGGAGTGAAATTGAACGCGTAGTGCGCGAAATAACCAAGGTTGAAACCGCCATCGAGCCCAAGTTTCAGGATCATTTCGTGGCAGCAAACGCGATCCCCCATAAGACGGATCCCTTCCCGGAATTGGCCAAAGTGACGACCCTGCCCTCGCCCTCGTTCAACACCGGTGGCGGAGATCAGGAAAACTCTGGCCGCCGCCGTCGCCGGAGGTCATAGTCGCGGCAACCACGGAGGGGTACGATGCAGTCGGTGAATGAGGAACAGGCAGAATACTGGGGAAAATCCGAATCCGGAGCCAAATGGCTGACATATCAGGATCAGTTGGATCAACTGATGGCTTCGGTTTTGGACCTTGTGCTGGAGAATGCCCAGCTTAAACTAGGAATGCATGTGCTCGACATCGGCTGTGGCACTGGCGAAAGCTCTCTTGCAGCCGCGCGATTGGTCGGGCCGGATGGCGATGTTCTGGCCGCCGATATATCGCAAGCGTTTCTTGATCGTGCCAGCGCCCGAGCCTCGGAAAACGGGCTGAGCAACATCAGCTTCCAACATGCTGACGCGCAGATATTCGGGTTTCCCGCCAATCAGTTGGACGCCGCGATTTCACGGTTCGGCGTGATGTTCTTTGACAATTCGGTTGCTGCATTCGCCAATATCGCCCGCGCACTTAAACCCGGCGGGCAGATGACCTTTGCAGCTTGGGGGCCATTGGATGGCAACCCGTGGTTCAAAATACCCCATATTGCTGCGGTAAAACGCCTTGGGCAGCCGCCTCGGGTAGATCGTTACGCGCCGGGTCCGCTGGCGTTTCACGATCTGGATCACGTCACCGGTATGATGCAACAGGCGGGGCTGTCGGACATTCAGGCCCAAGCCATCTCCCTAAACCTGCCCGGCGCTGGCGGGTCAGAGGAAATAGCCGCCTTGTGCACCCGCGTCGGCCCCGCCGCGCGAACCATCGCGCATTTCGAAGGCACCGAACAGGACGCAGCAGCAATCCAGCACGAGGTCTGTCAGGAATTCGCCCAGTTCACATCCGAAACCGGCCTGCACATCCCGGCGGTGATAAACCTGTACCAAGCGCGTCGATCGAACTGAATGGAGCGGGTAGCGGGAATCGAACCCGCGCGTTCAGCTTGGGAAGCTGACAGGCTACCATTACATCATACCCGCCGCTGCTAGCTGAATATCACCGGTACAAGATCAGGTTCAAGCGGTTTTGATCCAAACCGTCAGGCTATTTGCGACGGCGAAGACAAAAAAGGCCGGATCAAAAGACCCGGCCAGCATGTTGTTTTATAACGCTTATGCGCGACGGCGACGGCCACCGCCGCGACGACCACCTCCAGTCCCTTCGGCACCGGCTTCGCTGGGGGCTTTGTTGAACTTGATCCAAGCCCCGCCATGCGGATCGTTATTGGTCAGCAAGTTGGCGGCGCGGATGGCCTCCATCTCTTTACCGGCGCGCGGCAAGGTCGAACCCAGGCCAAACAGCTGACAGAAGGTTTCGTCATCCATATCCGCAGGCAGAATGATCCCCTTTGCCTCAACTTCAGCCTTCTTCTCGGCCAGTTTCTTTGGACCAACCGGCAAGGCAACAGGGTTCATGATCGCTGAGGTCATGCCAGCGCCCATCGCCATCGGCAGGAAGGCGTTGTTGATACCATGGCGGTTCGGCAGGCCGAACGAGACATTGGACGCCCCGCAAGTGGTGTTCACACCCAGTTCCTCACGCAAACGACGAACCAGAGCAAACACCTGCTGACCGGCAGTTGCCATTGCGCCAATAGGCATCACCAGCGGATCGACCACGATGTCATGGGCCGGGATGCCGAAATCAGCGGCCCGTTCGACAATCTTTTTGGCCACTTCGAACCGCACATCGGGGTCTTCCGAAATCCCTGTATCGTCATTTGAGATCGCCACCACAGGGACATTGTATTTCTTGACCAGTGGCAGAACCAGCTCCAGACGATCTTCTTCACCCGTGACCGAATTCAACAGAGGACGGCCCTCTGCCGCCTCAAGACCGGCCTCCAAAGCACCGGGAACCGATGAATCGATGCACAGCGGCACTTCGACCAGCCCTTGCACCATTTCAACGATCTTGCGCATCAGCGGCGGCTCGGTCTCGTTCGGATTGGGGTTCGAGTTATAGACAACGCCCGCATTGATATCCAGAACGGTCGCACCGGCCGCAACCTGCGCGAGGGCGTCCTTTTCGACGGTCGAAAAATCGCCTGCTTCCAGTTCCGCCGCCAGTTTCTTGCGGCCTGTCGGGTTGATCCGCTCACCGATCACGCAGAACGGTTCGTCAAAGCCCAGGACGGCGGTTTTTGTTTTTGATTCTACGACTGTACGGGTCATGTCCGATCCTTAGGAGTTTACAGGCTTTGCCGAAGCGCCGCCGTTGTTGATGGCCCAGTTGGCGTTTATCTTGATGCCACCAAGCGGGAAGAAATGTACGTTTGTAATATTGAAATCAGGGTTGGCCGCTTTGTGGTTGGCCAATTCGGTGATCACATCCGTGGGCTCATAAGGCAGCAGCAGCTTGGACACATCCATAGCGCGCTTTTGCAGAACCTTCAGCGATGGACCAACGCCGCAGGCGATGGCGAATTTGATCAGTGTTTGCAGTTTTGCCGGACCGGCGATGCCGATATGAACCGGAATGTCGATCCCCGCCTCTTTCAGGCTGTCGGCCCAGGCGATGATCGGTTTGGCGTCAAAGGCGAACTGAGTGGCCAGCGCCATTTCCGCATCCGTGGTCTCAGAGAACTTCTGTTTCCAACGCAGCGCATCGTCAACATTCTTGGTCGATCCGTCAGGGTCGATGTCCTTGTTGCCTTCAGGGTGGCCCGCGACGTGCAGACGATTGAACCCGGCTTTGTCAAACAAACCAGTTTCCAGCAGCTGCATCGAGCTGTCGAAATCGCCATGAGGATTCGCGACACCACCGGCCAGCAACAGCGCCTGATCCACACCTGCTTCACCCTGGTACATAGAAATCCAGTTTTCCAGCGTCGCCGTGTCTTTAATGATCCGCGCCGGGAAATGCGGCATAACAGGATAGCCGTCCGCCGCGATGCGCTTGGCGGTCTTGACCATGTCTTCGATCGGAGTGCCTTCGATATGGGCAATATAGACGCGTGTGCCTTCAGGCAACAAAGCGCGAAAATCCTCGACCTTCTCGGCGGTGCGCGGCATCACCTCAATCGAATAACCCTGCAGGAAGGCTTCGACGGTTGGATTTACCGGACCGTTTTCAGCGGCATCACGTTTCTTGAAGTTCAGCAAAGCCATAGCGGCCTCCCATATAGATTTCGAGCTCATGCCCAACCGTCATTGGCGATCAGAGCCTTGATACGGTCCTGATCATATTCCGTTTCCAAACGCACAGCCTGCTGTTCGGCAATTTCGGACGGATCGCCCTCAACCGCGAAAGGCGCGGCCTTGCGCCATTCGGCCAGATAGGCATCGCTGTCCTTGGCGTTCACCTTCATGGCGGCGCGGTCAATGGCTTGCTCGAACCGTTCTTCCAACTGCCGTTTTGCGCCCCGGCGGCCCTTGCCGACGATGACTTGGGCGGGAATGTCGCGCCAGTATACGATGGTGACGTCAGGCATCTGCTTTGATTCCTCCTAACCAGATGGACCGGTTCTAAACTTCAATGTGGTCGCAGGTCGGTCGATTTTCGACACAAGGCGCATTTCAAACGACGTTTTCACCTACAACGGGATACACGGCTTGTAACGAATTGTTCCTGTAAACCGCACCTCAAAATTCTCATCACTTTAATGAGTATCTTGCACGAACCAAAAGGCCGACCTATGGTCGGGGTAACTCGTAAATCGGAGGGCGTTGAAGATGGCGCCCAAGCGTCCCAAAGGTGCGGGCGCGTTCCCGAAGGCGGTCGAAAGCCCCGCGCCGGCAAGACCCGATCCTGATGCGCTTTATGCCGCGCTGGATTTGGGAACAAATAGCTGTCGCATGTTAATTGCCCAGCCCAAGGGCAGCGGGTTTCATGTGGTGGACAGTTTCTCTAAATCCGTGCAGTTGGGCGCGGGCTTAGAGCGGACGGGGCGTTTGTCTCGGTCGTCGATGGCGCGCACCATTCAGGCGTTGCGCATTTGCCAGCAAAAGCTGAAACGCAACAAGGTCAAGCGGATGCGTCTAGTCGCAACCGAGGCTTGTCGCCGTGCAAAAAATTCACGTGAATTCATTCGCCAGGTAAAGGGTGAAACCGGGTTGACGCTTGAGATCATTCAGCCCGAGGAAGAAGCGCGTCTGGCCGTAATATCCTGTGCCCCGCTGGTGTCCACTAAGACAGAACAGTTGTTGGTTGTGGATATTGGCGGCGGTTCGACAGAGCTTGTCTGGATCGACATATCCTCGCTTCCGCGTCGGGATCGCCCGGCGGCGATTATGCGTCTGCATAATGGATTTCATACAACAGACAGCCCGTTTCCTGCAGCCAAGGTTGTGGATTGGATCAGTGTTCCCCTCGGCGTTGCGACGCTGCGCGATCAGTTCCATGATGTCGAAGATGATGCGGCGCGGTTTGCTTTGATGAGCTGGTTTTTCGAAGAAAACTTGGCCGATTTTGCGCCTTATAAGGATGAACAAGCCCGCGAAGGTTTTCAGATCGTCGGCACCAGTGGCACGGTTACGACAGTCGCAGCCTCACATCTGGGATTGAAGCGGTATGACCGGACCAAGGTAGACGGTTTGCGCATGACAAGCGATCAGATTGACAAAGTGATACGCGGGTATCTAGAACTCGGCCCACTGGGGCGGCGGAGAGATCCGCGTATCGGCGATGACCGCCAGGCCCTGATCATGTCCGGCTCGGCCATATTGCAGGCTTTGTTACGATGTTGGCCAACCGACCGTCTTTCAGTGGCGGACCGGGGGCTGCGCGAAGGCCTGCTTTATGCGCAGATGAGCGCGGACGGTGTATTGGAAGACGGACCGTTCTGATGGCGAAGACACCTACTGGCAAAAACAATTCGGGCCGCGGGCAGCGCGACCTGAAGGTTAAGGTCAAAACCGCCCGCGGGCGCAAAATCAGCTCGACTCGGTGGTTGGAACGTCAGCTGAATGACCCCTATGTCAAGCGCGCACAGGTCGAAGGCTATCGTGGGCGTGCGGCGTTCAAGATATTGGAACTGGACGATAAATTCCGCTTCCTGGTTCCAGGTTCGCGCATCGTCGATCTGGGTTGCGCCCCAGGAGGCTGGCTGCAGGTTGCGGTCCAGCGCGTTAATGCATTGGGTGAGAAAAGCGGTAAGAAAATCGGCACTGTTCTGGGTGTCGACATACAAGAGGTCGAACCGGTGGCCGGGTCCGAGGTTCACCAGTTGGACTTTATGGAGGACGATGCCGACCAGAAGGTCAAAGACTGGTTGGGTGGCAAAGCTGACGTGGTGATGTCAGATATGGCTGCTGCGTCCTCGGGGCATAAACAAACCGACCATTTGCGGATCATGGCCTTGTGCGAAACCGCCGCCTATTTCGCCTTTGATGTGCTTGAACAGGGCGGCACGTTTGTCGCCAAGGTTCTGGCCGGAGGGGCCGAAGGGGATTTGCAGAAGATTCTGAAACAGAAGTTTGACAAGGTGGCGCATGTTAAACCACCGGCATCCCGCGCCGACAGTTCGGAAAAATTCGTTGTGGCAACAGGATTTCGCGGCTGAAGTTAATCTGCGAAGTCAGCCAGAGAACGCGCAAGGCGCTGTTCACGCAGCGAAGATATTGCGTTTCCTTGCAACAACAATGCCTCACCGTGACTGATATCCGTCGCCGGTTTTGCCCGTAATTCTTCAATCCGCCGGGTCAGCGACGATGGATTTTGCGATTTCGCGATTTCGGGCAGTTTGGTCATGAGGCCTCACCTTGATGCGTATGGGGTCACAGTCCCATGCAGTTTGGGTAAGAAACGTGCCGATTTCATGACGCAAACCGGGCTTTGAATTGCTATTTTACAGCCCCGGTTACCCTGCCCTTCAGGTTTGTCCGTTACTTTGATCCTGCAAATCCATCAGCGCGCCGTTGAATTCAGCGCCCAGAATCAGGATGGCCGCGCATAGATACAGGAAAATCAACGCAGCCATCGCCCCAGCAAGGCCAGCATAAGTAGCGCTGTACGAGGCGAACTGTCCGATATAGATCGAAAAGCCCCAACCGCCCATCGCCCACAGAGCGAGTGTCAGTACAACGCCCGGAAGGATTTGCCACAGCCGATGGCGGCGCGTCGGCAGCACAAGATGTGCAACGATAACCGTGCCCGCAGGAACCGCGACAGTAAAGGTCCAGCGCAATCGATCCACAGACAACCAGTCTGACACGTTAACATCCGTCTTTTCGGACACGAGGCGCGTGTAGACCGGCAAGACGACTTCGACGGCGGCGATGGCCAGAATGGCCGCCCCGCCAACAATCACCAATCCCAGGCACAGCAAGCGTGTCTTCCAGAATGGCCAGGCGTCATGATCATGATAGGCCTGGTTCATGGCCGCCCGCACCGCAACTACGCCGTTTGAGGCAAAGAAAATGGCCAGCAAACCGCCCAGGGTAATTACCCCCGAACCTGATTCCGCCAGGACCGAGCGCAACTCTCCCACAATCGGGCCGGCGACATCTTTTGGCCAGGCGCCAAAGATCAGTTCGATCAGCTCGTCCGTGACATAATCCTGAGACAGCGTACCAGCCAGTGCCACAGTGAACAGAACAAACGGAAACAGGGCCAGCATCAGGGACATGGCAACGTGGCTGCTCATGACCATGCCGTTTTTGGCCCCAAATCGCCCCAAGGCCAGCCAAAGGGCTCGAATTACTCTTCCAGTCAGGGGAATCAAACTTGTCGTCATCCGAAAACTCTACCCTGACTGTATTCGAACCAGAACCGGCAAAACCCGACTGGACGCAATTAACCAACTCCAAATGTTTGGTTGCATTGCATAATCCCTTTGTCCCGTGCAGGATCGAAACGGAACCTACACAAAGCCGGGCGAAAAATGCCAACCAGCGACCAGGACCCAAGCATGCCGAACAGGTTGCGCCTATCGGTTGTCCGCGACACCGCGATTGTCGTGTCACTGATCGTATTGGGGCTTTATGCAGGTTCCGCTTTTCTGATCCCGCTGACCATGGCCTTGCTGATCAACGTCCTGATCATCGCGCTGAGTGACCGGGTTATTGCGCTGACCAAGGCTCCGGTCTGGTTGGCTAACCTGGCTGGAGTGACCGTGGTTTTGGTCGGGTTGTTCATGATCATGTATATTCTGGGCAATCAGGCGACGCAGTTTGCACGCTCGATCAATACATACGAAAGCCAGTTCGACGAGGCCGTTAACCGCATAAACGACCTTGTGGGCAACGATATCACGGCCTTCATCAGGGACAATCTGGTCAACATTGATATGTCTTTCGTCGCCCGGATGTTGCTGGGCAGTGCGACGTCCTTGCTGAACCAGTTTTTCCTCATCAGCCTTTACGTTGCCTTCCTGATGGCCGAACGTCTGGCGTTCCGAAAAAAGATCCGTATGGCCGCCGGTGACCCTAAAACCGGTGCCGAGTTCGCTTTGGTTCTGGACGCGATTTCCTTTAGTCTGCAGCGTTATGTCGGAGTGAAGACCTTTATCAGCCTGATAACGGCTGGAATCAGCTATGTGGTCTTCAAAACCCTTGGTCTTGAGTATTCCGAGACATGGGCCGTGCTGACATTTGCCTTGAATTTCATACCCTCGATTGGGTCGATTATTGCCGTTTTGTTTCCAGCGGCGATTGCGCTGGTCCAATTTGAAAGCATCGGGCCGTTTCTGATCATAGTTTTCGGCTGTGGCACGCTTCAGTTCATGATCGGTAATTTTCTGGACCCGGCCATGCTGGGCCGATCGCTGAACATGTCGACATTTCTCGTCATTCTGGCACTTATGTTCTGGACCACGGTCTGGGGTCTGATCGGAGCCTTCCTGAGCGTTCCGCTGACCGTCTGCATCCTGATCATCTTCAGCCATATACCCGCATTGCGCCCGATCGCAATTTTGATGTCCCTGAATGGTGAACTCGGCGACGAAGGGCCACCATCGGGGAATACAGTCTGAACAGGCCAATCCCCAATGCAACTTGAAACACTAAGGAAAATGCCAGGATCGAATCATCTATGCTGACACTCTTTGTTTCCCTCTTTGTCCTATGTTTGTACCTGACCGCCGCGGTCTTTTCGATACGCGCCGCTCAAACAGCGCGCACACCCCAGGGTGCCGTGGGATGGGTGGTCTTTTTGATCTCGGCACCGATAGCTGGCGTACCACTGTACTTGTTTCTGGGACATCATCGTTTTCGCGGGTATCGCATGGCCCGAAAGCACGCTGAGACTGTTGTCGAAGGGATAAAGAGCTTTGCGGATTTTTCGCGCCCAGATCCGGGCATGATTACGATCAACCCACTCCCTTTCGAAGAGCTTGCGCATCTACCCATATCACGCGGCAACGGTGCAGAATTGCTTGTCGATGGGCAGGCAACCTTTGACGCTATCTTTCAGGCTATCGACGCGGCTCAGGACTATGTGCTTGTCCAATTCTACATCGTGCGTGATGACGGATTGGGGCGGCAACTGCAAAGCAAACTGATCGCCGCCGCAGAGCGCGGCGTGCAAGTTCGCTTTATGACCGACGCCGTGGGCAGTTATGGCCTACCGACAAGCTACATCACGTCGCTGCGCGCGGCGGGAATTCACGTTGCCGGTCAGCATGAAAAGCGTCATCCAGGGCAGCGATTTCAGCTAAACTATCGCAATCACAGGAAAACGGTGATCATAGACGGTGAAATCGGCTTTATCGGCGGCCACAATGTCGGCGACGAATATCTCGGTCAGTCCGCAAAGTTCGGACATTGGCGGGACACACACATAAGGCTGACTGGACATATCGTGCGCCAACTACAACTGATCTTTACGGAGGACTGGTACTGGGCGCATCAAGAAGACCTGATAGATCAACTGGCCTGGGCGGGTCAGGAATCTGATCAGGACATGAACGCCCTTCTCGTCGCCACAGGTCCGGGGGACGAAACCGAAACCGGCGCCATGATGTTCTTTTCTGCAATCACGGAAGCAAAGGAACGATTGTGGATCGCATCCCCCTATTTCGTTCCTGATATCGACATCATGACCGCACTACGCCACGCCGCAATGCGCGGGGTAGATGTTCGCATTCTGGTTCCCGACGTGATTGATCACCGCTTACCTTGGCTGGCGGCCTTTGCCTATTTCGACGAGATCAGGGAATGCGGCGCGCGGGTCTACCGGTACACTGATGGATTCATGCATCAAAAAGTATTTCTGGTGGACGACACTCTGACCGCTGTTGGCACCACCAATCTGGACAATCGCTCTTTCCGCCTGAATTTTGAGGCGATGGCCCTGTTCTTTGACAAAGACGCGGCCCATGCGGTTCACAACATGCTGCTGATGGACTTTGAATCCAGCTATGAGCTGGACAAAACCTTGCCCGAACAACCGGCCTATATTCGGTTCGGCTCGCCTCTGGCGCGGTTGTTCGCACCAATCCTTTAAAGGATCGACTCTTCCTGCAGCACCCGCGACATGACCGCGACCAAAAAGGCTGTGGACAGCCCAAATGCCAAAAGCCCGGTGACCGAGGCAAAGGCACCAAAAATGCGCAGCCCGTCGTCCAGAACAATGTCGCCGTAACCCAGCGTTGTGAACGTAACCAGAGAGAAATACAGCGCCGAGTTCCAGTCTGCCAGAACATCCCCAAAGACCCAGACAATCGCCCAAAGCCAGACCTGAAAGGTATGGATCATCACGATAAAAATCAGCGCGATAGTCAGCGGGCTTGCAATGGTGACGAACCTTTTGCTTTTTTCCAGTTTGATCGACATCACGCGGATGATCTGCATGCACCAAGTCAGCAGGGCAATTTCGATCAAAAAGCAGATACCCAAATAAACGCTTCCCCAGATAATCTGCTCGGATAAGGTCACCGGCGCCCATCCCCTCTGTTTTTAGGTCTCGTCACAATCGCTTCAAATGCAGGATTGGGCAACCCTGCGTCTGCGACGAATGGAAACGATAGCCCCATTGAACTGGACACCGCTTCGGTCGGCTGCAAATTGTGAATGGCAGAATACAGGGCGCCTATGAATGCTGCTTACAATAACTGATGTCCATAAATCATATGCAAACGGTCGACCGATTTTGAACGGAGTATCTCTGTCGTTAGACCATGGCCAAACGCTTGCCCTAACCGGGGAAAGTGGCAGTGGCAAAAGCACGCTTCTAAATCTCGCAGGTGCGCTGGACATATTCGATGCGGGCGAAATCTCACTGGGCGGAACCAACCTGTCCACACTAGACGATACCGGGCGCGCAGCCCTTCGGCGCGAGCGTGTGGCCCTGGTATTCCAACAGTTCAATCTGATCCCGTCGTTGACGGTCGGCCAAAACCTGTCCTTCCATGCCCGGCTTGCCGGTAAATATGATCCGGACTGGTGCGATCATCTTGCCGACAAACTGGGATTGCGGGACCTGCTAGACCGCTTTCCCGAGAACCTGTCAGGCGGCCAGCAGCAACGCGTTGCCATCGGACGCGCCCTTGCGCCGCGCCCCAGTCTTTTGCTCGCGGATGAACCAACAGGAAATCTGGATGAGGTCGCAAGCACCAATGTATTGGATTTGATGCTTGCGCTGGTCGCCGAAACCAGCGCCGCCCTGCTTTTGGTGACACATTCGCAGGACATCGCGGCCCGTCTGGATCGGCAGGTCCGCCTGTCCGGCGGCCTAATCTCGTGACTTTGGCCATCATACAGGCGTTGGTGTCGCACTGGCGTGCCCATTGGCTTCAGCTGTTAACCTTGTTGACCGGCATTGCGCTTGCGACCGGGCTATGGTCGGCAGTTCAAGCCATAAATTCCGAGGCCCGGGCAAGCTATCAACGGGCCAATGATCAACTCTCATTTGGTCAATACGATGAATTGCACGCCACCTCGGGGAATTTGACGATCGACCATTATGTCAGCTTGCGTCGGGCTGGCTGGCAGGTCGCTGCGGTGCTTGAGGGGCGTTGGCGCCATAGCGGGCGCAATCTGCAGGTCATGGGGGTCGACATGGTCGCCTTTCCACCCCTGCCCGCCCTTAGCCGTCTGGAACAAAGCGATACGCCGCCCGATCCCGCAGATATGCTCACCGCGCCCGGCAGGATACTGGTCGCGCCGGAACTGGCCCAGGTTCTGGAGCAAGCCAGCGACCTGCCGCCGATCCTGTCCAGCGACGCGCTGCCGCCTGATCTGGTCTTTACCGACATTGGCATCGCCGAACAGCTGCTTGACAAAAAGGGGCAGATTTCACGTCTGGTCATCCTGCCTGATCAACCCCGAGCGATCCCTCCGCTTGAGCAGATCGCTCCTGATCTGACACGAATTGCAGCCTCAACCAGATTGGACACGGCTCAACTGACAGAGAGCTTCCACCTCAACCTCTCTGCCTTCGCGCTTTTGTCCTTTGCCGTTGGGCTGTTCATCGTCCATGGCACCGTCGGGTTGGCTTTTGCGCAGCGCCGAGCGATCATCCGGACAATCCGTGCGCTGGGCGTATCGATGCGCCGGATCATCTGGATCATCCTGGCCGAACTGTCGCTGTTGGCCCTGATTGGAGGGGGCGCCGGTCTGGTCCTGGGGTTCTTGCTGGCCGGGGCCTTGCTGCCCGACGTGGCATCCACACTACGCGGGTTGTATGGTGCACCAGTTGAAGGTCAGCTATCGCTTCAACTGCACTGGGTTCTCGCGGGCTTGGCCATGGCCCTGTTCGGAACGCTCTTGGCCAGTTCTCAGGCTTTGTTCCGATTGGCTCGGCTGCCGCTGTTATCAAGCCCGGGTCCGCAGGCCTGGCGGGGGGATGACACTGCAACCAAAAGATTGGCTCTGATCGGAGTATTCCTGATTGGGTTGGGGATCGTTTCAATCTTTGTGGCCGACGGTTTGGTCGCAGGGTTCGTGCTGGTTGCCGGAATCCTGACGGGTTCTGCGTTGATTTTACCGTTTCTCTTGCTGATCGCAGTAACCGGACTTCAGAAGCTACAGAACGGCCCGGTCAGACAATGGGTATTCGCCGACATGCAGGCGCAACTGCCCGGTCTCTCTTTGGCCCTGATGGCATTGATGTTGGCATTGGCCGCGAACATCGGCGTGGGCACCATGGTGTCGAGTTTCCGGCTGACATTTACCGGGTGGCTTGACCAACGACTGACATCAGAACTGTATATAACCGCATCCGACGAACAACAGGCGCAGGACATCAAGAAATGGCTGCTGCCTCAGGTCGACGCCGTTTTGCCGATCCGCAGCGTCGAGCTGTCGCACGGAAGCGGCCCCTTGTTTCTTTACGGGGTGGTGAACAATCCGGTTTATCAAGAAAACTGGCCGCTGATCGCCTCAGTGCCCGGAGTATGGGATCAGGTGATGTCCGGAACCGCCGTTCTGATCAACGAACAGCTTGCGCGCAGATCCAGTCTGTGGCCCGGAGATCAAATCACGTTCCGCCCGGGTCACAAGCTGGTCATTGCAGGGGTCTATTCTGATTATGGCAATCCAACCGGACAAGCCATCGTGTCGATGGAGCTTTTGGAAGACATCGCACCCAATACCGAGGAACGGCGATATGGCGTTCGCATGCCCCCTGATCAAGCCAGCGATGTTGCCGAAAGGCTTCGGGCGGAATTTGACCTTCCTCCGCAGGCAGTCGTTCATCAAGCTGACATGAAGGCCCGATCCACGGAAATCTTCGAAGACACATTTGTGGTGACCTCTGCGCTGAATATCCTGACGCTCGGGGTTGCTGGATTTGCAATTCTGACCAGCCTGCTGACGCTTTGGACGCAACGGCTTCCACAGATCGCGCCGGTCTGGGCGCTTGGCCTGACGCGGGCGCAGCTGGCGCGGTTTGAACTGACGCAGAGCGTGCTTCTCGCCTCTCTGACCGCTGCGCTGGCCTTGCCGCTTGGGTTGGTTCTGGCCTGGACGTTGCTGACGGTCATCAATGTCGAGGCGTTTGGCTGGCGGTTACCAATGTACCTATTCCCAAGCGACTGGTTCTATCTATTTCTTCTGACCTTACTGGCCGCTGTTATCGCCGCTGCGGTTCCAGCCCTTCGGTTGCTGCGCATCCCGCCTGCCGAGTTGTTAAGAGTGTTTGCCAATGAACGCTAAAGCCTGGTTCCTAATTCTGGCCCTGCTATTGCCCGCCCAACTTCGGGCGCAGGGCTTTGCCGGTCTTGGAGGTGAGGCCGACGGGTTCGACGTCCCCCAGCTTGGGTATCAGTTGAGCTTTCCGCAGGATCACGGTCCCCATCCCACTTTCAAGATCGAATGGTGGTATCTGACCGCAAACCTGAAAGGAGAAGACGGGCGCGATTACGGTGTGCAATGGACGTTGTTCCGCTCGGCGCTGAAACCCTATGAAGAGCAATCCTGGCAAAGTCCGCAGTTGTGGTTGGGCCATGCCGCCTTGACCACTCCTGATGCCCATTTCTTTGCTGAACGTCTGTCGCGGGGCGGTATCGGTCAGGCCGGGGTAACCGCCACCCCATTCGAAGCCTGGATCGACGAATGGTACATGCGCGGAACCGACTTTAATGCGCTGAAGATTAGGGCCAACGGTTCTGAGTTCGGATACGATCTGTCAATGCGCGCAACGGGGCCTTTGGTCTTTCACGGGGATGCCGGGTATTCGGTCAAGTCTACGCAGGGGCAGGCAAGTCATTACTATTCACAGCCGTTTTTCGACCTGACAGGCACAGTGCATCTGCCGGATGGGGATGTTGCGGTAACCGGACAGGGTTGGCTGGATCGGGAATGGTCCTCGCAGCCCTTGGCCGAGGATCAAAGCGGATGGGATTGGTTCTCGCTCAGCTTTGAAGGCGGCGACAAGCTGATGGCCTTTCGCCTGCGAGGAGAGGCTGAGGATTTCACCTCTGCCACGTGGATCGGCAATGATGGCGAAACCACCGCGCTTGCCGATGGCTCTGTTTCTTTTGAACCGCTTCAGACCGCTCATGTCGCCGACCGGGATATCCCGATTGAATGGCGTGTCACACTCCCCGCCCGCGGGGTGGATATTGTCGTCAGCGCCCTGACACCCAAAGCCTGGATGGCAACCCGCTTTGCCTATTGGGAGGGGCCCGTTACGGTCTCAGGCAGCCATTCAGGCCGTGGCTATCTTGAAATGACCGGGTATTAGATCATCGCACCACGTAGACCGAGACTGTCGAATGCCGCACGACGCGCGCAGCATTCGGACCCAGCAGGTAATCCTTGAAGTCCGGCTTATGCGCCCCAATGACGATCAGGTCAGATCCGGCGCTTTCTGCGGTTTTCAGGATCTCCTGATAGGCCGTGCCCGTGGCCACCACATGGCGGATCTTTTCATTGCGCTCACTGCCCAATGTTGATGCGCACAGCTCAGTCAGTTGTTTCTGCGCCTCGGCCAAAGCCTTTTCATGGAAATCCGCCTGGAAAAAGCCGGACACCCAGCTTTCTCCAAAATCGGGCAGAACACTGACCACATCCAGCTGCGCCCCCTCCAAATCGGCCAATGCAGCGGCCTTTTGAAGGACCGGGCCATCAATTTTGCCATTGCTGATATCAACAGCACACAGAACAGAACGTGTCATGCGGGCACCCCTTGTCTGGCGGCACGGCCGCGTTGCAGGAAGGCGATCAGACCCAACAGGATCATCGCCGGGATATAAACCAGCTGCTTGGGTGGCTGGCTTGACGGCAGGCTGACCGAGGTCAGGCGCACGGCCTCATCCCCGTAATAGTCGAAGATGCTCAGATCATCGGCAACAGGCGCGCCGAACAGCGGCTCTTCCAGCTTGATCAGACCGTCCTCTTCGATCAGCAGTAGACCCATCGCATCAACCCGTGCAGGACCGCCGTCTTCGTCGCCGACAGAGACGACAACCGTGGTATCCACCATCTCAAGCGTGTCGAAATCCGGGCCGCTGATGACCAGACGCACCTCGGTTCCGGGCGGTGTTTCCCCGATCGTTTCGGTGAAAGCTGCCGGCTCAACGGTCTGATATGGGGGTGAAATCCTGTCCATAAAGTAATCCGGACGGAATAGTGCGAAAGCAACCGCGACCAAGGCAACGCTCTCATAGATCCGGCTGCGGGTCAGGAAGTAGCCCATCGTGCCCGCCGTAAAGACAAGGATCGCTATCGTCGCAAATATCGCAACGATTATCCCTTCGACCCAGGTCACATCGATCAACAGAAGGTCTGTGTTGAAGATGAAGACAAACGGCAACGCGACCGTGCGCAGGCTATAGAAGAAGGCGATGAATCCGGTCTTTATCGCATCGCCCCCCGATACGGCAGCAGCGGCGAAACTGGCCAGCCCCACAGGCGGCGTCACATCCGCCATGATGCCAAAGTAGAAGACAAACAGATGCACCGCGATCAGCGGCACAATCAGCCCGCTCTGCGCGCCCAGCTCCACGACCACACCGGCCATCAAAGAACTGACGACGATATAGTTCGCAGTGGTCGGCAGGCCCATGCCCAGGATCAGGCTGAGGATACCGACCATGATCAGCATCAGGATCAGATTGCCACCCGACAGGAACTCGACCAGATCGGCCATCACTTGGCCCACACCGGTCAGGGTCACGGTACCAACGATCACACCCGCCGTGGCCGTCGCCAGCGCGATACCGATCATGTTGCGCGCGCCGTCGATCATGCCCTGCCACAGATCCGCGACACCGTCGATGAACGCGTTGTAGAGGTTGCTTTGCCCCCGGAACATCGCCTTCAGCGGTTTCTGCGTCAGCAGGATCACAAACAGCAAGGACGTGGCCCAAAAGGCCGAAAGACCGGGCGATTTCTGTTCAATCATCAGGAAATAGACCAGCACGATTATCGGCAGAAGGTAATGCAGACCGGCCTTGTAGATCTCGCTAATGACCGGCAGCGTCACCTCTTTGGCATTCGGGTCATCGGGTTCCAGATCGGGCACCTGTGCGGCCAGATACAGCAGCGCCACGTAAATTGCGCAGATGATCAGACTGAGGACCAGACCGGCCGAGTTCGGCATCCAATTTGTCACTGCTTCCACAGGGAATTGAGAGCCATAGCAGAGCCCAGCAAAAACAATGAAGAACGAGAACATACCAACCACGGTACGTGCCAGCTTCACTTCGCGGTCGCCCAATGTGGGCATGTTCCGCTTTACGGCTTCGAGATGCACGATATAGACCAGAGCAATGTATGAGATCGCCGCTGGCAGGAAGGCGTGGGTGATCACCTCGACATAGGAAATACCCACATATTCTACCATCAAGAAGGCTGCAGCGCCCATGACGGGTGGCATGATCTGCCCGTTCACCGAAGAGGCGACCTCGACCGAACCTGCTTGTTCGCTGCTGAACCCAACACGTTTCATCAATGGAATGGTGAAGGTACCAGTGGTCACAACGTTTGCGATGGACGAGCCCGAGATCAGACCGGTCGCAGCTGAGCCCACAACCGCCGCCTTGGCGGGGCCGCCGCGCAGGTGACCCAGCGCGCCAAAGGCCATCTTGATGAAATAGTTCCCTGCCCCGGCCTTATCCAACAAGGCGCCAAACAGAACAAACAGGAATACAAACTTGGTCGAAACACCCAAGGCGATACCGAACACGCCCTCGGAGGTGATCCACATATGGCTCATCGCCTTTTTCAGGCTGGCGCCTTTCCAGCGGATGACTTCGGGCACCCATTCGGATGATCCAAAGAAGACATAGGCCAAAAAGATCGTCGCAATGATCGCCATCGCAGGGCCAAGTGCACGACGCGCGGCCTCGAACAACAGCAATAGCCCACCCAGCGCGATCCACTTGTCAGTGTTGTCTGCCAGCCCTCCGGCATCGACGATCTTGGTGTAGAAGAAATATCCGTAGAGCGCCACAAACGCGCCCAGAAGGCCCATGATCCAATCTTGCACAGGGATATAATCCCGTGGGCTGGATTTCAGCGCCGGATAGGCTGCAAAGGCCAGAAACATCGCAAAGGCCAGGTGAAACTGACGCGAATTGTTAACCACGCTGCCGGGCAACACATAGTTCGCCAGGGGCGAAGCAAGTACGACCTGAAAGATCGACCAGATCGCCGCCACGATCGCAAGGAAAACGCCTACATTCCCAACCGGATTACGCCCTCCGGCATCTGAAGATGCGACCAGATCCTGTAGTTCTTCTTCGGATAGCGGGCGGTTCGATTGTGTCTCGGAACTCATGAAAATGTCTCCCCGTCGTGGCCATTTGCGGCCTTCTGAATCACCCGCTTGATACGGGTTTTGTGCGGGGCGCCCGACGGGCACCCCACGTCAGGTCTGGCTTATTGAATCCAGCCTTTTTCTTTATAGTACTTCTCGGCACCCGGATGCAGCGGGGCTGACAAGCCGTCCGCGATCATCTCTTCGGGCTTGAGGTTGGCAAATGCCGGGTGAAGCTTTTTGAAGTCATCGAAGTTCTCGAAAACCGAGCTGACAACCGCATAAACCGCATCATCCGACACGTCCGCCGAAGTCACGAAGGTCGCGCCAACGCCGAATGTCGCGGTATCACCATCCGACCCGCGGTACATGCCGCCGGGAATGGTAGCTGTACGGTAGAACGAGTTGTCGTTGACCAGCTTGTCCACGGCCTCGCCGCTGACATTGACCAGAACCGAGTCGCAAGCCGTCGTGGCTTCTTGAATCGAGCCCGAGGGGTGACCCACGGTATAGACCATTGCGTCAATCTGGTTGTCGCAAAGCGCCGCAGACTGTTCCGCCGCCTTCAACTCGGTCGCCAGTTCGAAATCGTCAGTGGACCAGCCCATTTCGCCCAGCAGAACCTCCATGGTGCCACGCTGACCGGAACCGGGGTTACCGATATTTACGCGCTTGCCTTTCAGGTCTTCGAAATTGGTCACACCGGAATCGGCACGGGCCACAACGGTAAACGGTTCGGGGTGAACCGAGAAGACGGCGCGCAGGTTTTCAAACGGGCCTGCCTCTTCGAATTTCGAGCTGCCGTTATAGGCATGGTACTGCCAGTCGGACTGCGCAACACCAAACTCCAGCTCGCCTTCGCGAATGGTGTTGATGTTGTACACAGAACCGCCGGTCGATTCGACCGAGCAGCGCACACCATGTTCCTTACGCCCTTTGTTGACCAGACGACAGATTGCACCGCCAGTTGGGTAATACACCCCGGTCACGCCACCTGTGCCGATCGTGATAAACTCTTCGGCATAGGCCGCAGGCGCCATCAGAGCCGCCGTGACAACCGCGCCGAGGCTAAGCTTGCTGCTGTTTTTCATAAGTGAACTCCCATTATTTTTCTGGTGGGAGACACATCAAAGCGCCGGATAAATGGCCCTGCGATATGCAACAACGCCCGCTATGCAGCAGGCATATCTTTGATTTTTCAGAATCTCCCAACCCGTAAGAGGTTTCATTCTGAGCATTAGCTTGTCAAGGCCAGCAGGTCACCAAAGCAGGCGTATCCTCAGATTTGACAAGCCCCCCTGAATTTTCCCCGCCTTTGAAGCTTTTCTTGCGCATCTGCCCCGCAGTGACCGCAAACACATCCAATTATGCGCTTTTGACATCGGGAATTCTGACCAGAACGCGAAAGTGTGAGTTGGGAATCCGAGCAATTAGAACTGCCGGAAAGAAAAAACAGAAGGCAGGTTCCCCTAACCCTCTGTTTTTACTTTGGTACCCAAGGCCGGACTCGAACCGGCACGGTATCACTACCGGGGGATTTTGAATCCCCTGCGTCTACCATTCCGCCACTTGGGCCACGGACACTGAATTAGCGTTCAAAATCGAGAAGGTCCAGAGGCAAAAAACACCCTGATTGAGGAATGTTCCAGCCTGCAAGGTTGACGGCCTGCGGGGCGCATGATTTGGCTTACCCAACACATGTACAGGGAAATTGCACCTGATGCTGCGACCTCTTTATGACTGGACCATTCGTCTGGCAGAACACCCGAATGCCTTGTGGGCGCTGGCTATTGTTTCCTTCATCGAAAGCTCTTTCTTTCCGATACCGCCGGACGTTCTGATGATTCCCATGATCCTTGCCCGACCCTCCCGGGCCTGGCTGATTGCTTCTGTGGCACTGGTAGCTTCGGTTTTGGGCGGAATGTTAGGCTATGCAATCGGCGCATTCTTTTATGAAAGCCTCGGCCAGCCCATCCTTGAATCCATGGGCAAGGCCCACGCCATGGAAGAGTTCAACACACGGTTTAATGACTTTGGTTTCTGGGCTGTTCTGGCCGCTGGGGTTACGCCTTTTCCCTATAAGGTCATCACCATCATGTCCGGCTGGACAGGGATGCCCCTGGGCACCTTCATTGCTACCTCGATTCTGGCCCGAGCGATACGGTTTTTCATTGTCGCAGGTTTGCTTTGGGGCTTCGGAGAGCCGATCCGCAGCTTTATAGAAAAGCGGCTGGGCCTTATGTTTACCCTGTTCATCATCCTTCTGTTCGGCGGATTCCTAGCGGTGAGATTCCTATGACAAGACGAAATTTACTGGTCCTGGTTGCCACGTTTGGATCTGTGGCATTGCTGCTTGGGGCCTTTGCGTTTCAGTATCTCGGCGGGCTTCCACCCTGCAAAATGTGCATCTGGCAACGCTATCCGCATGCTGTCGCCATCCTGATCGGTGCTGCGGCGCTTGCGCTACCTCGGCTGGCGATCCTCCCTCTTTTAGGCGTTATGGCGGCGCTGACCACTGCGGTCATTGGTGTCTATCACGCTGGTGTAGAACGCGGTTTGTGGGAAGGTCCGTCAAGCTGCACATCAAGCAGCATCGGCGGTCTGTCGGCAGAAGAACTGCTGGATCAGATCATGTCGGCACCACTGGTACGCTGTGATGATATTCCATGGGAGTTATTTGGTGTTTCCATGGCCGGATGGAATGCCGCTTTGTCTTTCGTTCTGGTTCTGCTCTGGTTCGCCGCGTGGCGTGAAGGCCGTTAGAGCTCGTCCAGTTCCGCATCCCAATAGAGAAAGTCGATCCAACTGTCATGCAGATGGTTCGGTGGGAATTTTCGTCCAACGTTGCGCAAAGCCTCAGCATCCGGCTGCCGCGGAGGCTTGCGCAATGTCATTCCTGCTTGCCGCAGTGATTTAGACCCTTTGCGCAAGTTACATGGGCTACAGGCCGCAACAACGTTCTGCCAGCTTGTCACCCCGCCCGCCGCGCGCGGGATCACGTGATCAAAGGTCAGATCTCCACGGCTGCCACAGTATTGGCAGCGGAATTCATCCCTCAGAAATAAATTAAAGCGCGTGAAGGCCACGCGCTTTCTGGGTTTTACATAATCTTTCAGCACAACGACCGAGGGTATTCGTATCTCGGTGCTCGGGCTTCGGACAACTTCGTCATATTCGGCGACGATATCTACCCTGTCCAGCCAGGCAGCTTTTATGGCCTCCTGCCACGGCCAGAGCGATAGTGGATAGTAGGACAAGGGGCGGTAATCAGCGTTCAAAACCAATGCCGGATGATGCTTGAGCGCACCGGGTTCCCTGACAAATTCGGTCCTGAAGTCTCCGTCCATATCAGAATCGCTCCACGCTCTGCTCTGCCTCTTTTGACATCAGAGCGGAGAACCCCCGCCCCGGCCTTAGCTTTACTATATATCGTGTTAAAGCTCTGACAAGCCCTGAGTTTCCACAATATCTCGGGGATTGAGTATTCCGAATCCGTAACAGGCCGATGACAGTTATCCACAGGTTGCACCAATTCGATCGCCGGGCTATGGCGGGTAATGTCCTGGTTCATCCGCTTTAATAAACCATTCAATGTATTGCCGCAGTTCACGGATCGCGCGAATGCGGAGTCTCCGCGCAGTACGCTGTCGGATTTCATTGATCTGCCGGACGTGTATCCCGCCGGGCGATTGGACCGCGATAGCGAAGGTTTGATGCTGTTGACCGACAATGGTCGCCTTCAGGCGCAGATAGCCGATCCCAAGCATAAAATGGCTAAGACCTATTGGGTGCAGGTCGAAGGGGAGCCAGACGCCTCCGCCCTAAAAGCCCTGCGCGAGGGTGTTGAGCTGAAGGAGGGCTTGACCCGCCCTGCCAAGGCGCGATTGATGGATCAGCCCGAGGCATTATGGCCGCGCGACCCGCCGATCAGAGTGCGGCAGACGGTGTCGGATTGTTGGATCGAACTGGTCCTTCGAGAAGGTCGAAACAGGCAAGTGCGCCGAATGACGGCGGCCGTTGGGCACCCGACCCTTCGACTGATCCGCGCCCGGATTGGCGACTGGACATTGGACGGGCTTGAGCCGGGGCAATGGGATAGCCTATCTATGCCTGCCCTTACGCCATCTTCTTCGCGCAAACGGGACCGGCGCCCACGTCGGTGACCGAAACGCCTATTTGTGATAGGATAGAGGAATGAAGGTATCACCTGACATTCCGCAGCCAACCGGCCTTTTAGAGGCGTCACTTTATGTCGACGACCTGGATGCAGCAGAGCATTTCTATGGGGACGTTCTGGCGCTTGAGCAAATCCAGCGTGTCGCCAACCGGCATGTGTTCTACAAGGTGGGTGGTTCAGTGTTGCTGCTGTTCAATGCGGCAGAGACCGAAAAACCTCCGGGCAACCCGCGCCTGCCTGTTCCCGCCCATGGCGCCCAAGGTCCAGGTCATGCCTGCTTTGGCATGGCGCGCGCGCAAATCGCGGTGATGCGAAAACATCTTATAGACTGGAACGTGCCCGTAGACGCTGAATTTGAATGGCCGAACGGAGTACTGTCTTTATACGTTCGCGACCCGTCCGGGAATTCCATCGAATTCGCCGAGCCTTCCTTATGGGACTAGGATCACCGCAGCGGCTTCTTGTCACCTCCCGTGATCCGATAGATTAGACTTTCAGTCACTCCGACCTTGCCCAGCACCGCCTGAAATGTTGCCATGTGCGGCGTGGCAAAATGCGCCTCGAGCGCGGCCTGACTTTCCCATTCTTCGTAAACCCGAAACCGATTGGCATGACCCAGAATTTGGCTGAACTCATAAACCAGACAACCCGATTCCTTGACTGTCTCGGCGACCATCTCTTGCGCGGCTTTGGCAGCTTTTTCAACACCTTCCGGCGCAACTTCAACTGTTCCCGTCACGATCAGCACAGCGTGTCCTTCCTCAGTTCATACCGTTTGGAAATCCGGTCGACCGGCGTTCCATCCTCTAACGGCACACCATAAGCCACCGAGTAATCCCGAAACCCCATCTTGCCATAATATCCAAGACCAGGGGCATTGTCGGCGCGAATGGTTGCGTTGAGATATTTCAACCCGAGCCCTGCCGCAAATTTGGAAGTTTCTGCAAACAGGGCACGCCCTGCCCCTTTCAAAGGCGGTTCACGGCGCGAGAACGTGGCGATATCCCCGCAATCGTCGGGAAGCCTGTCATTCACCCCTAGCCATTGAAACCCGGCGACCTCTCCGGCCTGATCCAGCGCCACGTGGCAGCATATCTTATCCTGCCCCTCCAGATAGCTCTGCGCAAACTGCGCTTCAGAGAAAGGGGTTTCATTCGCGGTCGTACCACCAATGGCGATGATCTGGTTGAGCAAATCGCAAGCTGCTGCGATATCCTCGGGCATCATGGGGCGGACCGCAATCATTGCTTAAAGGCTCAGCTTGTCACGCATGAAAGCCAGTGCGACGCTAAGACCATCCGGGGCAATACCGTGGCCGGTGCCCTTCATGACATGGGCATAGACCTCTTTGAACTCAGCCGCTTGCAGGGCCTCGGCGGCTTCGGGCAATGATTGTGGCGGCACGACGTCATCGGCGTCGCCATGTACCAGTAGGACCGGCATGCGGCTGACTGTTTCATCCGGCAGCAGATCGGGTTCCAGAAGGCGTCCTGAAAAGGCTACTATCCCGGCCACTGGGTCCTCGCGGCGCGGGGCGACATGCAGGCTCATCATCGTGCCCTGCGAGAAACCGAACAGAACCACCTGCTCGGGCAGAACATCTTCGTCCACCATCAACGCATCGAGGAAAGCGTCGAAGTCATCCGCCGCCATTTCCATCCCGCGGCGCGATTCTTCTTCGGAAGAGCCATCAATCCACGGGATCGGGAACCACTGAAAGCCATTGGGCATACCCGGGATCTGCTCGGGCGCGTCAGGGGCAACGAACAGCGTATCCGGCAAGTGCTCGCCCAACACATCGGCCAGCCCCAGCAAGTCGGCCCCGTTGGCGCCATAGCCATGCACGAACACCACGACCGAGCGCGTATCGCCCGAAACCGGCTCTTTTCGGAGCGCATTCAAAACCCGTGTCATCTGATCCCTTCTCGTTCTTTTGCGACCCGGTAATAGGCCCACAACACCCGCGCTGCAACCGACCGCCAGGGTGACCACGCTTCGGCCATCTGGCGCAGTTCTTTATCCGTAGGTCGCTTGGGTAAATCATAGAGGATGCGCGCGGCCTCTTGCAGCGCAAGGTCGCCCGGCGCAATCACATCGGCACGGCCCAGAGAAAACATCGCGTAAATCTCGGCAGTCCAGACGCCTATGCCTGAAACTTCGGTCAGGATCGCCACAACATCCTCATCAGGTGCGTCGCGTAACGCTTTGTAATCAATACGAGCCTCCGCAAGCGCCCGGGCATATCTGATCTTTTGGCGGCTTAGGCCCACCGCGCGCAAATCCTCATCGGTGGCCCACATGATTTTGCGTGGGCCCGTCAGTTTTGCATCTTGCAGTCGTTTCCAGATGGCGTTCGCCGAGGCCACACTGACCTGTTGGCTGACGATCGCGCTGAGCAGCTGGGCAAACCCATCAGGTTTACGGCGCAGCGGCAAAGGCCCGGTCTGGTCCATCGCATAGGCCATGCGCGGACAGGTCTCGGCCAGCCACTTGGCCCCCTCGGCCACGCAATCGGGGGTTTCAATGATACGTCCGACGGACATGCGCGCTCCGGCAAATTGGTCAGCAGCACGTTAGGGTGCTTTGTCGCAGATGCAACCGTCTTGTATGACCCGGCTTTCATCGCTACGCATTGGCGCATGACAATGACACCCACGATCCCGGATAACAGTCAGGCCAAGCGCAATGTCGCTGTTCTGGTCGCAGCTCAGGCCATTCTGGGATCGCAGATGCCGATGATCTTTATTGTTGGCGGTCTGGCCGGGCAGTCGCTGGCCACCAATGCCTGTCTCGCAACCCTGCCCATCTCGCTGATCGTGCTGGGGTCAATGCTGGCGGCAACACCGATTTCGGCCATAATGCAACGCTGGGGACGGCGCGCAGGGTTTCTGGTTGGGGCAACGGCAGGTGCCTGCGGGGGTCTGGTTGGTGCCTACGGTTTGTATCTGGCCTCGTTCCCGGTCTTCCTGGCGGGCAGTCTGCTGACCGGCATCTATATGAGCGCGCACGGATTCTATCGCTTTGCCGCTGCGGACACAGCCTCGGACGCGTTTCGCCCTAAGGCAATCTCATACGTCATGGCCGGTGGTCTGGCAGCCGCGCTCATTGGCCCCCAAATTGTTAAGCTGACCTCTACCGCCTATGTGATCCCATTCCTGGGCACCTATCTGGCGGTGATTGTGCTCAACATTCTGGGCTCGGTCTTGTTTTTCTTTCTGGACATCCCTACGCCTGCAAAAGCCGCTGAGGGGGCCCCGACCGGACGCACCCGGCTTGAGATGCTAAAGACGCCGCGCATCGCCGTGGCCATCATCTGCGCAATGGTTTCTTATGCGTTGATGAATCTGGTCATGACATCCACTCCTCTGGCAGTGGTTGGTTGTGGCTACACAGCCAATGACGCGGCAGATGTGGTCTCTTTTCACGTTCTCGCCATGTACATCCCCAGTTTCTTCACCGGCCAGTTGATTGCCCGTTTCGGCGTCGAAAAAATCGTAGCTCTTGGTCTGGCAATCCTTGCCGGTGCTGGCGTTGTCGCCTTGCAAGGGGTTGAGCTCGAGAACTTCTTCATCGCTCTGATCTTGCTGGGCGTCGGTTGGAATTTTGGCTTTATTGGCGCGACCACCATGTTGGCGGCATCGCATGACATCAACGAGCGTGGCCGTATGCAGGGTCTGAACGACCTGCTGGTATTCGGTGGTGTAACACTGGCTTCGCTTGCTTCGGGTGGGTTGATGAACTGCTCTGGCGGCTCACCGGTTGAAGGCTGGACCGCGGTAAACCTTGCCATGGTTCCATTGTTGACTCTGGCCGGGGGCGCATTGCTTTGGTTGGTTCTGCGCCCGTCCGATCCCGAAACGGTCTGAGGTCTACCAGCGACCCCGGACCACCTTCCACATCAGGGAAACCCGGCGCCGAACCTCACCCTGCATCAAATTCCCTGCGGCCACGCGATCTGGCTGAGCAATCGCCTTGCGCAACACCCATTCAGATTGCCAACCCGCCAAAAGCGCCGGGCGCGCCTCTGGTGAAATCGCCAGACGCTGTCCCTGTGCGCGCCGTAACCGGTTCAGTGCCTTTTGCGCCAGATCGCGCACTGCATCGGGTGTTCCATCCAACAAAGGAATACGCCCGCGCGCCTCAAGATCCGGGATTGCGCGCAACCAGTTCGCCACGCCAACGGCATAGCCGAAATCTCGTAACACAGGCTCGTCGGCCTCACCCAAAGATTGCGCCGACGCCACCATCAAACTGGCCGAGCTGTGATTTAGGTAGGTCTCGAAATGGGCCTCGTCCTCAAAAGGATCGCGATAAATATCCCAGCGCCTTACGGCCACGTATTCATCCAGCATCACCGCCAGATGTGGAGAAAGAACCTGCGATAAAGGCGTCACGACCTCATGTCGACGCACAGTCGGACCTTCAGCAATTTCCTGCAATGCATCGCGCCACCATTGCAGGCGCATTTCGGCAATCATCGCCTCTTGCGTGACCCAGGGCGCTCGGGCGACCTCGACATTCAGCGCATAGATCGGAAACAGAACCGAACGTGCGGAAACCGGCGCGGCCATCGCCGCCATGAACCGGTCCGGATCGGCGCGATGCACCAATGCAGCACAGGCCTTCAGATCGTCATTGAACTGCACTGTCACTCGGCCACCACCGCCCGAGGACGGCAATCCCGTACAAGCTTCCACTGGATCGCATCCAATAGGGCCTCAAACGACGCATCCACTATGTTCGCGCTGACCCCGACAGTTGACCAGCGCCGCCCCTGCCCGTCTTCGCTGTCGATGATGACCCGCGTCACGGCCTCGGTTCCGCCTTGGGTGATCCGCACCTTGAAATCGACCAGATGCATGTCGTCCAATATCCGCGAATATTGCCCCAGATCCTTGGCCAGAGCCTTGGCCAAAGCGTTCACTGGTCCTCGGTCGCTGCCATCTTCGTCCAGAGATTCACTGACCGACAGCTTCTTTTCCCCGTCGACCTTCACCACGACAACCGCCTCGGACAGGCTGACCATCTTGTCATACTTGTTCTTCCGCCGCTCAACCGTGACCTTATAGCGTTTGACCTCGAAAAAGGCGGGCAACTGACCCAGCTCATCGCGCGCCAACAGCTCAAAACTGGCCTGGGCGGTGTCATAAGAATAGCCTTCGGCCTCGCGCTGCTTGATCCGGTCAAGAATGCGCCCCAGCGCCGGATCACCACTTTCCACGCTCAGGCCGGCCTCAGTCAGGCGTTTACGCAGATTCGACTGCCCCGCCTGGTTCGACATCGGGATGATCCGTGCATTGCCGACAGTCGCCGGATCGACATGTTCGTACGTCGACGGATCCTTCAGGATCGCGCTGGCATGCAGCCCTGCCTTATGCGCAAAAGCAGACGCCCCCACATAGGCCGCCTGCTTGCTGGGAACCCGGTTCAGGATTTCGTCCAACATACGGCTGACCCGTGTCAGACCCGCCAAGGCCTCGACGCTGACCCCAATATCAAACTGCGACACATAAGGTTCTTTCAGCAGCAAAGTGGGGATCAAAGCCGTCAGATTTGCATTCCCGCAGCGTTCGCCCAACCCGTTCAGGGTTCCCTGAACCTGACGCACGCCCGCATCCACAGCAGCGAGCGAGCACGCAACCGCGTTTTCCGTGTCATTATGGGTATGAATGCCCAAACGATCACCTGGCAAGCCTGCGGCAATCACCTCGGATACAACCCGCGACACTTCACCGGGCAATGCGCCCCCATTGGTGTCACACAGAACAACCCAGCGAGCTCCGGCCTCTAAAGCGGCCTTGCAAACCTGGACCGCATATCCGGGATTGTCCCTGTAGCCATCAAAGAAATGCTCGGCGTCAAACAACGCCTCACGCCCCTGCGCCACGATATGCGCAACCGAGGCGCGCACGTTCTCGACATTCTCCTCCAGAGTGATCCCCAGCGCCTGGGTCACGTGGTAATCATGCGACTTGCCCACAAGACACACTGCCTTCGTGCCTGCGTTCATCACCGCCGCCAGAACATCGTCATTCTCAGCTGACCGGCCCGCGCGTTTGGTCATCCCAAATGCAGTCAACCGCGCCGCAGTTTTCGGCGCGGCATCAAAAAACGCACTGTCAGTCGGGTTCGCACCGGGCCAACCACCTTCGATGTAATCCACACCCAACTCGTCCAGAGCCTGCGCGATCTGCACCTTCTCAGCGGTCGAGAACTGCACGCCCTGCGTCTGCTGCCCATCGCGCAAGGTGGTGTCGTAGAGGTAGAGGCGAGTTTTTGTCATAACACTCCCTCCAACTTGGTAAGGTCAAAGCCGGTACCAGGAACCAACTCTACACCTTCTTTGCTCATCCGCACTTCAAGGCCAGCAGCCACATATACTGCTTTCAGGCGATCCACCTCTGAGAAATCCTTGCTCTGCATCGCCCCGGCCCGCGCTTCTGCCAGTTTATCCGCATACGACCCCAAATCCACTGAGGCCAGATCGGCCCATGCACCCATTTCGGGCATCAACAGACCCATAACCTGGGCGCCAGCCAACAGGCTTGCATGGTCACCTTCGGACGCCAGCCGGTATAGCTCAGAGATGGCGCCCGCTGTGTTCAGATCATCGCTCAGCGCAGCGATGACCGCGGGCGCCGCGCTGGCGGCGGGCTCGATGCCTGCTGTCAGCGCCCGCCACTTGCGCAGCGTTGCCTCGGCTTCACGCGCCTTTTTCTCAGTCCAGTCCATCGGCTTGCGATAATGGGTCTGTAGGAACACAAAGCGAATTATCTCACCTGGCACTTTCTTTTCCAAAAGGTCGCGCACGGTGAAGAAATTGCCCAGCGATTTGGACATTTTCTTACCCTCGACCTGCAACATCTCATTGTGCAGCCAAACCCGTGCAAACTCGCCATGCGGGTGAGCGCATTTGCTCTGGGCGATCTCGTTTTCATGGTGCGGGAACATCAAATCGTTGCCACCACCGTGAATGTCAAAGCTCTCACCCAACAGCTCATAGCTCATGGCCGAGCATTCGATATGCCAACCCGGACGCCCTCGGCCCCAAGGAGACTCCCACCCGGGCAACTCGTCGGTAGACGGCTTCCACAGAACGAAATCCATCGGGTTCTTCTTATACGGCGCAACTTCGACCCGGGCACCCGCGATCATGTCATCCACGGACCGACCGGACAGGGCTCCGTACTGCTCTTTCCAACTGTCCACCGCGAACAGAACATGCCCTTCGGCCGCATAGGCGTGACCCTTGGCAATCAGATCCTCGATCATCGCGACCATCTGAGTAATATATTGCGTCGCGCGCGGCATCTCGGTCGGCTCCAACGCCCCCAGTGCGCCCATGTCGTGCAGATACCAGCCAATGGTCTCATCCGATCGTTCCTGCACCAAATCCTCCAGCGACCCTTTGGCCCCGGCCTTCTGTCGAGACAACGCGGTCGCGTTGATCTTGTCGTCCACATCGGTGAAATTGCGCACATAGGTCACATGATCTGCGCCATAAACATGCCGCAGCAAACGATAGAGCACATCAAACACGACCACGGGCCGCGCGTTACCCAGATGGGCACGGTCATAGACGGTAGGTCCACAGACATACATCCGCACATTGTCGGCGCTGATCGGAGCGAAATCCTCTTTTGTCCGTGTCCGTGTGTTGTGCAGTTTGATCGTCTTCATCTGTCGGCTCCTAAGAACGGCATAGCGTCTCGCGTTGGCGCGGGCTTAGCAACTTGTCTCAGGGAAGAAAACGAAAGAAACCGGCCCGCTTGATAAATCAGCAGGTAATGCAGCAGATAATGATGCAGGTCATCCGGTTCATGGATCATCCTCTAGCACGGCTATCCCGCCGCGCCAAGCCTTACGTTCTATTATGACCAGGGAGTGATTGGCGAACGCCTTGAATTGGAATAGGAAATTGACGCCATGTTCCGCAAACACCTGACCTTCATGGTCGTGAATTCGGCAGCTCAGATCAGATTCAATCTGGAAATCTTGCTAGAACCGGAATGTCGTACGCAGGTTGAACACATTCGAATCCAGCCCCCCATTCGATCGGGTAACGTCATTGAAATTCTGGCGCAGCGCCTCACCGCTGATGACGAAATTATTGCCAATCGGATAAGCGACACCAATGCCATAAACCGCTGCGGTATCGTTTTCGACCGTGGAATCCACGCGCGCCGCACCGATAACTACATATCCCAACGCATTGCCGAAATCGTATCCGCCGCGCAATTTCAGCCGGGTCATGCTATCCAGACTGCCTTCGCCCTGACCAAGATTCAGCGACAGCCGGTTATACTCAAGCTCACCACCCAACACGAACTTGCCGAAATCAAAGTCATACCCGAGATGAGGACCAAAGCTGGTGTCGCTGCCGCTTGAACCATTCGGCCCGTCTGCATCAGCATAGCCAAAGCTGAATCCCGCATAGGCACCGCTCCAATCCTCGGCCAAAGCCGGTGAGAAGCCGGATGTCGCCAGAGCAACAATTAATGCGATATGCACCTTCCTGCGATTCACCAAAAACCTTTCAGCAATGCTTTCGAGTATTCAGATCAATTTGCTACAAACTGGGCCGCATTCGTTAAAAAAGTGTTTAGCCTAGAGGCCCAATTCAAGTAAGCACAGGAATTATAGCAGATTTCGACCGCCTCGGGGAAAAATATCTTTAGGCAACAATCACTTGAGAATTTGCTTCGCTTTTCGGCATCAAGGTCGCAAATAGAACAGATAATGCCGTTCTGAATTGGAACACTGCGGCCACTGGATGAGGAACCAAATGCAGAACGAATTTTGGAAAATCCACCTGATCAGCCGCACAATCGGCGCGGATCGGGGACGTGCTGCCAGGGGGCGGCCGTCAGGCTTTTTGTAAGGCCTCTCAAAATACGTTTCTCACTATTGGATCCTAAACATGAACGACCAACCCCGTAACTCTTCCCGCAGTGGCGGACGTGCTGCGCGTCGTGCTGCCCGCGCATCTGCGCTGCCTGATCATCTGCGCCCTATCCGCCCGGGAATGGAGGGCGGACGCTACAAGCCACTGACTCAGCCACAAGTCGAACGCATTCACGAGGCCGCGCTGCAAGCGCTTGAAACCATAGGCCTGGCGGATGCTCCGCAAAGCGGGATCGACTATCTGGTTGGCGCAGGCTGCACACTTGGCGACGACGGACGCATCCGGTTTCCGCGCGCGCTGGTTGAAGACACCATTGCCAAAGCCAACCGCTCGGTCACATTGTTCAGCCGGGATGGTCAAACTGACCTAGAATTGTCGGGGGCAAAGGTTCACTATGGGACCGCCGGTGCCGCTGTCAGTATGGTTGAAGTCAACGGCCGCGAATACCGCGATTCGACTGTGCAGGATCTGCACGATGCCGCGCGGATTTGCCAACAGCTGGACAACATCCATTTTGTCCAACGCCCGATGGTTTGTCGCGATATTTCCGACAATCTCGAGATGGACCTGAACACGATTTACGCTTGTAGCTCTGGTACTTACAAGCATATCGGCACATCGTTCACCGATCCTAGTTATGTCGCACCAGCGATGGAACTAATCCACATGATCGCAGGCGGTGAAGACAAGTGGCGCGAGCGGCCATTCATCTCGAACTCGAACTGCTTTGTCGTACCGCCCATGAAGTTTGCCACTGAAAGCTGTCAGGTGATGGAGGAATGTATCAAGGCAGGAATGCCTGTTCTTCTTCTTTCGGCCGGAATGGCAGGTGCAACTGCTCCGTCCACAATTGCAGGCGCCATTGCCCAGGCGACAGCAGAATGTCTTGCCGGTTTGGTTTATGTAAATGCCGTAAAGCCAGGTGCACCGGCGATTTTTGGAACCTGGCCCTTTGGGTTGGACCTTCGGACAGGCGCCATGTCCGTAGGATCTGGTGAACAGGCTCTGCTCAGCGCAGGCTGTGCCCAAATGCACAAGTTTTATGATCTGCCAGGCGGAGCCGCCGCAGGCGCGTCGGATTCCAAATTGCCCGATATGCAAGCGGGATGGGAGCAGATGTGCTCGAACGTCATGGCCGGCTTGTCAGGCCTGAACATGGTTTATGAATCCGCCGGAATGCACTCGTCTCTGTTGGGTTTTTGCTTTGAAAGCCTGATCTTAGGGGATGATCTTATCGGACAGGCGATGCGCTGCGTCCGCGGGATCGAAGTATCTGACGAAACACTGGCATTGGATCAGATGGCCGAGGTTTGCCTTGGTGGGCCCGGTCACTATTTGGGAACCGATGCCACACTTGGGCGCATGCAGGCCGATTATGTGTACCCCGCACATGGAGATCGAACGTCTCCGAAAGAATGGGTCGAGCTTGGCAAACCTGACTTGATCGAAAAAGCGACCGCGCGAAAACTGGAAATCCTGTCGACCTCTTCGCCAGCACAGTTCGATCCGGCATTGGATGCGCAGATTCGCAGTAAATTCAACATTCACCTACCCCGATAAACACTTAGAAAGGCGGCCAGAATTTTCGTCTGGCCGCCTTGAAAATTTGTTAATCAGCCGTTTGTAGATGGCAGCAACCCGGCTTCCTGCGCGATGGTGATCTCATCCTGATCCAGCGCGCCGTCACCATTTGCATCCATCGCCGCAAATCCGTTTGCGTCGACGTCCGGCACGACTGCCTGAACCTCTTCGATTGTCAGAACGCCGTCCCCGTTGGTATCCGCAGTAGATTGCGCGAGGGCCAAAGTGGGCAGAGCAAGAGCAAGTGCGGAAAAGGCCGCCAGAGTATTCGGTTTCATTGTGATGCCTCCTGATAGAGTTTGTGTGTTTTGTGTCCGGACAGGCATCAAAAACACGCAATCACCACCGGTTGTCAGCCGCTCACTTCAATCGCTTTGATTTCGCGCCAAACTCCGCGTGTTTGCCAGAGTCGCATCCGCGGTCAGCCGCTCGGCAAAATTCCCTCAAACCCGCTCGGCGGTTCTTGCCCGACGGGAAACGGGTAATCCGGCGAGGCTCTGCCGAATTCGCCGTTTTTAGGCAAAAAGAAAGGGGGCCGAAGCCCCCTGTCAGTTTCGCCATCCAGGCTCCATTCGTTGACCGCCCGGTGTTTTGTTTGCCTGCGGCCTGGACGTCGCATGGAACGAGCGCACCCGTTCCGTGAAAGAGTGGGAAAGAGCATATATTCCGCCCCACCCTGTTCCCGGCCAACACGGGCATGTCGGCCGAGTGGACCAAGGCATCGAAGGTAAGTCTCTGCGCCTTGATCCGTATTCGTCGGGGCCGGTAACTGTGGCAGCTTCCGACCCCTGCGCCCCGGGTTGCCGGGGCGCTTAACTCAGCTACACCCGCTTGTTGAGCCGCAGGTGTTGCATTTCATGCAGGTGCCGTTGCGCACCAGCGTGTAGTTTCCGCATTCACCGCAGGGATCGCCCTCATAGCCTTGCATCTTGGCTTTGGTGCGGGCGTCCATCCCGGTTGCGACGGCGGTTTCGGCCACCGGCGCTTCGAATGTGGCTGCGGTTTCGGCCATGCCGTTCACCACGTTCTGTCCGCCGTTCAGAACCATCAGCTCCTGCGGCATCCGCTTGCGCAAGTAACCGGTCGAGCTGATTTGTTTCAGCACTTCCAAGGACTTGGACGCCGCGCTTTCGCTGATCTCGGACACGTTCGAGACGCCTTCTTCCTCGCCCCGGCCCAGATCATCAAAGCTTGCGCCTTCTGGTTTCACATGGGCCAGATCGGTGCGGTCCAGATAGGACACGGCCAATTCGCGGAAGATGTAATCCAGGATCGACGTCGCGTTCTTGATCGAGTCGTTGCCCTGCACCATCCCAGCAGGTTCGAACTTGGTAAAGGTAAAGGCATCCACAAACTCTTCCAGTGGTACGCCATATTGCAGGCCAACCGACACCGCGATGGCAAAGTTGTTCATCATCGCGCGGAAGCCAGCGCCTTCCTTGTGCATATCGATGAAGATCTCGCCCAGCTGTCCGTCTTCGAACTCACCGGTGCGCAGATAGACCTTGTGGCCGCCGACAATCGCCTTTTGGGTATAGCCCTTGCGGCGATGGGGCAGTTTTTCGCGATGGCTGCGGATCATTTCCTTGACCACAACCTTCTCGATCACCTTCTCGGCCAGAACGACGGCTTTTTCCTGCGGCGTTCCGGTTTCCAGCACCTCGGCTGCCTCTTCGTCGTCCTCGACCAGCGCGGCGGCCAGCGGCTGAGACAGTTTCGAGCCGTCGCGATACAGCGCGTTGGCCTTCACACCCAGCGACCAGGACAGCTCATAAGCTTTCTGGCAATCCTCGATGGTGGCGTCATTCGGCATGTTGATCGTCTTGCTGATCGCGCCTGAAATAAAGCTCTGAGCGGCAGCCATCATCGTGATGTGGCTATCAACACCCAGGAAACGCTTACCTTTCTTGCCGCACGGATTGGCGCAGTCGAAGATCGAATAATGCTCTTCCTTCAGATGCGGCGCGCCTTCCAGCGTCATGGTTCCGCAAACGTGGTCGTTGGCCGCGTCGATATCCGCTTTGGTAAAGCCCAGATGGCGCAGCAGATCGAAGGTCGGGTCATTCAGCTTGGTCGCAGGGATGCCTAGAACCCCGGTGCAGAAATCCTCGCCCAGAGTCCACTGGTTGAACACGAACCGGATGTCGAAGGCGCTTTCCAGCACGGCATCCACTTTGGCCAGTTCATTGGGGCCAAAGCCGTGACCCGTCAGCGAGGTGTGGTTGATCCCCGGAGCGTTGCCGATGGTGCCATGACCAACCGCGTAGCTGACGATCTCTTCAATCTGAGCCGAGGAATACCCCTGCTTTTCCAGCGCTGCAGGCACCGAGCGGTTGATGATTTTGAAATACCCGCCACCGGCCAGTTTCTTGAACTTCACCAAAGCAAAGTCCGGCTCGATCCCAGTGGTGTCGCAATCCATCACCAGACCGATGGTTCCGGTTGGCGCAATCACAGTGGCCTGCGCATTGCGATAACCGTTCTGCTCACCCAGGCTCAGCGCTTCGTCCCAAGCTGACATCGCCAGATCAACCAAACGTTTATCTGGGCAGTTGCCATGGTCCAGAGGTACAGGCTTTACTGCCAGTTTCTCATACCCTTCAGTCACACCCTGAGATGCGCGTCGGTGGTTGCGGATGACCCGAAGCATGTTATCGGCGTTGCGCTCATAGCCATTGAACGGACCCAATTCGCCGGCGATCTCGGCCGAGGTGGCATAGGCTACACCGGTCATGATCGCGGTCAGCGCGCCACAGATCGCGCGGCCTTCATCCGAGTCATAGCTATAGCCCATGTTCATCAGCAGACCGCCGATATTGGCATAGCCCAAACCCAAAGTGCGGAAGTCATAGGAAAGCTGCGCGATTTCCTTGGACGGGAACTGCGCCATGGTCACCGAGATTTCCAGCGTTAGGGTCCACAAGCGCGAGGCATGCATATAGTCCACTGCCTGGAACTCATCATCCTTGAGGAAAGTCAGCAAGTTCATCGACGCAAGATTACAGGCCGTATCATCGAGGAACATATATTCCGAACACGGGTTCGATCCGCGAATCTCCCCATCTTTGGGGCATGTATGCCACTCGTTGACTGTGTCGTGAAACTGGATGCCGGGATCGGCGCAGGCCCAGGCCGCGTGGCCAACCTTTTCCCACAGGTCGCGCGCCTTGACGGTCTTGGCGACTTTCCCGTTTGTGCGGTTGACCAGCTCCCAGTCCGCGTCCTTCTCGACAGCGGTCAGGAAGGCGTTGGTTACGCGAATCGAGTTGTTCGAGTTCTGGCCCGAAACCGAGCTGTAGGCTTCCGAATCCCAATCCGTATCGTAGGTCGGGAATTCGATGCTATCGTGACCCTGCTTGGCGTAATCCAGAACGCGTTTGATGTAAGTCTCGGGGATCGCAACATTTTTCGCCTCGCGAACCGCCTTTTTCAGGCTGTCATTCGTCTTGGGATCATACGCATCTTCCTGCGCGCCGTCCCAGCTGCGGATGGCCTCGAAAATGCCGTTCAGCATCTTCTCGTGCATCTTCGATCCGGCAACGATCGAGGCCACCTTCTGCTCTTCGATCACCTTCCATTCGATGAATTTCTCGATGTCTGGGTGATCTGCATCGACGATGACCATCTTTGCTGCTCGACGGGTCGTGCCGCCTGATTTAATCGCGCCAGCGGCGCGGTCGCCGATCTTGAGAAAGCCCATCAAACCCGAGGATTTACCGCCACCCGACAGTGCCTCGCCCTCGCCACGCAGGTGGCTAAAGTTGGTCCCGGTTCCGCTTCCGTATTTGAACAGGCGCGCCTCGCGGACCCACAGGTCCATAATGCCACCCTCGTTCACCAGATCATCATCTACGGACTGGATGAAACACGCATGCGGCTGCGGATGCTCATAGGCGGATTTCGATTTGGTCAGCTTGCCTGTCTTATAATCGACATAGTGGTGCCCCTGTGCCGGGCCATCGATTCCGTAAGCCCAGTGAAGGCCGGTATTGAACCATTGCGGGCTGTTCGGCGCAGCACGCTGAGTCGCCAGCATATAACGCATCTCGTCGAAATAGGCGCTCGCGTCATCCTCGGTCGAGAAATAGCCACCTTTCCAGCCCCAATAGGCCCAGGCGCCGGCAAGACGGTCAAACACCTGCTTGGACGAGATTTCGCCCCCAAATTCAGCGTCCTCAGCCGGAACAGAACGCCACAGGAATTCAGGGACATCCTTTTCCTTGACCTTCTTCAGCTTGGTCGGAACGCCTGCCTTGCGGAAATACTTCTGCGCGATGACGTCGCTTGCGACCTGGCTCCAGCTGGTTGGAACCTCGATATCGTCTAGGCGGAAAACGATGGTCCCATCCGGGTTTCGGATTTCTGACGTCGCAGAAGCGAACTTAAGCTCTGCATAAGCATCCTGTCCCGATTTGGTAAATTTTCTGTCAATCTTCATGTCCGCCGCCCTAGATTCAATCAACTTGTCCCTTGGCTTTTGATCCCAATTAACGGACCATCTGCCCTAACCGAAAATCTTGGGCGCAGGAAACTGGCCGCTGCCCGAAGCAGCGTGACCCCGTTCCGACGGACGCACGTAAGTATGATGTGCTCTCCAGCCCTCGCCCTATGCCACGTTCTGGATTTTCTACCAGATTTAGTGGCAGCACTTTCGGCCTATACAATCTGGCGTATTCACACATAGATCGTCAACGGCCTTTTTCCGCCATTTTTGGAATCTTTTATGTTGACCGATCCGCATAGACAAACTGGTGAAGGACAGTTTCCGATTCCTCCACAGAGTTATCCGCCATGGTTCGCCATCACCTAGCCAAGTCCGTAATACGATTAACCGTTCTTTCCGGCTTACTTATCGCGATTTGATAAACCAGCCTTAAGATGTCTAGGTTGAAATAGAATCAGCATCCGGCCGATTTCGACATTACTCAGAGGTGCGCGTAAAAGCACATCCAACAAAGGGCAGACCGATCAATGACCGCGTTTCGAATAATTTCCCTGTTTGCCCTGATCGTGGCCTGCACACCACAAGAAACGCCCGCCACATCGCGCAGCGCGCAGTTCTCAGCCTTTCCCGACAAGTTGTTTGCTACGTTCGAGACATCCTGCAACGGCCCGGGTGAGGAATTTAGGAAATTCGGAAATCGTCAGTTCGAGTGTCAGGAACTCCTGCCTCCGAAGACCACAGCCTACCTGATTCTCAACTATAACGGCTATCCACAGAACCTACCCAAAAGTGTGACTCGGCTGACCGCCGAAAAAAATGCAGATGGCTATCTGGTTGAAGCGGATCTGTTTTTTAATGTGCCGCGCGAAACAGGGCCTGCTGCAAAAGTCCCTGTAGAAAGCAAAGAATTGGATAAAACCCTTAGCGCCATCTATCGAACGATGGGTGGGTCGCCATTTTAATATTTGAAGAAGTGGTCGGGGCGGCAGGATTCGAACCTACGACCCCCTGTACCCAAAACAGGTGCGCTACCAGACTGCGCCACGCCCCGAACCGTGCGCCTTCCTAACCGTGCCGTTCTGATTTGAAAAGCCCTAACAGGGCCAAATTGCCGGACCATGTGAAAAAACTTTGTGCTGGATCTGTGTTCCGGGCGTGATCAGATAACGATCTGCGAGACCAGCGTTGATTTCCAACACCGCGAATACCGAATCGCCCCCTCCGATGGGGGTCAAATCACCGGGAATCGCGTTGTGATGAACTTTCGTTACCATACCCGTCTTATCTATGAAGATCAGGTCCAGAGGAATCAGCGTGTTCTTCATCCAGAACGCAACAGGTTGCGGCGGGTCGAATACAAACAGCATCCCTGAACGTACCGGAAGCGATTCTCGAAACATGAGTCCGCGCGATCGCTCCTGTGGCGACACGGCGAGTTCAATATCAAAGCCGATTTGGGACTTATCATTTTTTAGGCTAACACGATCTGTACGACAGGCGGCGTCTGCGCCACCGGCCCAAAGTAACAAGACGACAGTCAGAACCTTGAAAAGCCCTGCCATGGCAGATCAGTCATCCATAGCTGCTTCCCAGGCCATAACCTGGGCCGCCATCCGACCACGCTGTCCGTCTATGACCCGCATGGCCAATGCTTCACCGGGTTGCAGATCCGCAAGCCCCGAACGGCGTAGAACCTCAATATGCAGGAACACATCCTCGCCACGCCCGAATACATTAGCGAAGCCAAACCCTTTGCCCTTGTCGAACCACTTAACCCGCGCAGCCACCAAAGGGGCCGCTGCAATCTCAACTGGATCAAGTTCAGCAAAATCCGCGAGCATCATCGTATCGGCGCGCGCTGGCGGATCGACGCTGATGACTTCGACAGCTTGCACACCGCGATCAGTGCGATGCGTCATAATTTCGATGCCCGCCCCGTCTGCAACCGAGCTTTGACCGAAATTACGCAAAACGTTTACGTGCAGCAGAATATCCGGCCCACCTTCATCCGATACGACAAAGCCGTATCCTTTGGCAGGGTCGAACCATTTAACGTGTCCTCGGACGCGGTACATGTTGTTCAGATCTTCTGGCACTGTGGTCCCACTGCGTTTTTTTTCACTTTATTAAGGGTCCGATGTGTATGGGATTGACGCGCAAATTCAAGGTGAAAAATCCCTTTGTTATCTGCGCATTGCAATTCGCGACACGTGAACGTCATGGATTCAACCTCTGAATCTGCCATTCGGAAGCAGCGTCATCCCGGCACCACCTGAACCTGTCGTGCAGACGAAATGCGCCGTCTGCCCAGAATTCGATTTCCGTCGGCACAAGCCGGTAGCCACCCCAAAATTTAGGGCGCGGAGGATTTGGGCCAAGCCTTGCGGTCACTTTCGCCACATCCGCCATCAGCGCGGAACGGCTGCTAAGCGGCTGAGATTGCTTGGACGCCCAAGCACCAAGCCGACTTTTCAATGACCTGGAGGCATAATATTCATCAGCCTTTGGTCCATCCTCACGCGTGATTGTACCACGAACGCGGATTTGACGCCGCAAAGATTTCCAATGCATCACGAAGGCAGCCTTGCCAGCATTGTCCAACTCGCCTGCCTTGGCACTTTCGTAATTTGTGTAGAAAACGAAGGCGTCAGCTTCGATCTCTTTCAACAGCACCATTCGTACATTGGGCATACCATCTTCGCCCACGGTTGCCAGTGCAATCGCGTTAGGATCGTTGGGTTCACTCTTCACAGCTTCGCCCAGCCACCGCCCTGCTATTGCAAATGGGTCGGTTCCTGCGAAGATGCCATCACGTTCGCTCATTTCCATCCCCTGGAAACTATTGAGGGATACCCTAGGGCGAGTTCCCGCCACGGGCAAGAGTGCACGGCCTTGAAGCAGACCAGCCAATGGCATAAACCAACGCAACATAACGCGAAGACAGGCGGAGAACCGAACATGTCAAATCAGTTGATGGCCGGAAAGCGCGGCCTCATCATGGGACTGGCCAATGACAAATCAATCGCATGGGGAATCGCCCGCGCCTTGTCCGAGGCCGGGGCCGAGTTAGCATTCTCATATCAAGGGGATGCCTTGAAAAAGCGCGTTGACCCTCTGGCGGCACAGCTGGGCAGTGAAATCGTCCTGCCCTGCGATGTCAGCGATGAAGCCTCGATCGACGGATTGTTCGATGCGCTATCCGAGAAATGGGGAAAGCTGGACTTTGTTGTCCACGCAATCGGTTTTTCAGACAAGAATGAGCTACGCGGGCGCTACGTTGATACATCGCGGGCGAATTTCAACCTCACGATGGACGTGTCGGTTTATTCCTTTACCGCCGTAATGCAGCGTGCCGAAAAGATGATGACCGAAGGCGGCAGCGCCATCACCCTAACCTATTACGGTGCCGAACAGGTGATGCCGCATTATAATGTCATGGGCGTTGCCAAAGCCGCGCTGGAAGCATCGGTCAAATATCTGGCCGAGGATTTAGGCAAGGACGGCATTCGTGTGAATGCGATCTCGGCCGGGCCGATCAAGACGCTGGCCGCCAGCGGTATCGGCGACTTCCGCTATATCATGAAGTGGAACGAATATAACTCACCCCTGCGCCGCAATGTGACCATCGACGATGTGGGCAACTCGGCGCTGTATCTGCTTTCCGATCTAAGCGGCGGTGTCACTGGTGAGAACCTGCATGTGGATTCGGGATACCACATCGTCGGTATGAAAGCCGTTGATGCTCCAGACGTTGAGAAGGGTTGAATCATGAGTGCCAAGGACCGCCTGCCCCACGAAAAAGGCTTTCACATCAGCTGGGATCAGATTCACCGCGATTCCCGAGCGCTCGCTTGGCGGCTGGATGGGCAAGGTCCGGATGATGGAGCCTGGCGTGGCGTCGTTGCCATTACTCGTGGCGGCATGGCACCGGCGATGATAGTCAGCCGCGAGCTGGACATTCGCACAGTCGACACGATCAGCGTGCGCTCCTACCATCATCAGGATCAAGGCGAAGCCGAAGTGCTCAAAGCGCCCGACGCTGACCTCATGGGCGACGGCACCGGAATCCTGATTGTCGACGATCTGGTCGACAGTGGCAAAACTCTGGAACTGGTACGGGCGATGTATCCCAAGGCGCATTTCGCGACTGTTTATGCCAAGCCGAAAGGCCGCCCGATGGTTGACACTTTCATCACCGAAGTCAGCCAGGACACCTGGATTTTCTTCCCGTGGGATATGGCTTTGCAATATGTCGAACCCTATCGGGGCACGGATTGATCCGGCCCAAGCGCAGCAACTGACTGGGGCGCAGAGATGACCCGGACACGCACCGCCGCCACCTTTCCGCCCCCAGTCATGGAGGCGCGCCGGTGGATCGAAGGCGTGACCTTCCCTGAAGAGCGGCCCTTGATAAACGTAAGTCAGGCGGCCCCCGTCGATCCGCCTCCACTTGAGATGCGTCAGGCGATGGCGGCTTATGCGTCGACCGAGGATTCCGCTCATCTCTATGGCCCGGTTCTGGGCAACAGCGCCCTCAGGTCTGAACTGGCCAGCCAGATTACGGTTCATTATGGCGCACCTGTCGCGCAGGAACAGGTTGCCATTACTTCTGGCTGCAATCAGGCCTTCGCCGCTGCGATTTCCTCCATCACAGACCAAGGGGATGAGGTCATTCTGCCCACGCCGTGGTATTTCAACCATAAAATGTGGCTGGATATGACAGGTGTTAACGCCATTGATCTGAGAACTGATGATGGACTGTTGCCAGAGGTGAACGCGGCGCGGGATTTGATAACGGATAAGACCCGCGCCATTGCTCTGGTCACCCCGAACAATCCCGGCGGTGTCGAATACCCGGCTGAGCTGCTGCGCGCGTTTTTCGAACTGTCGCGCGAAACCGGAATTAAGCTTTTGGTTGATGAGACCTACCGCGATTTCGACAGCCGCAGCGGCCCGCCCCATGATCTGTTCGCTCAGCCGGGCTGGGATGACACTCTGATTCATCTATATTCGTTTTCAAAGGCCTACCGTCTGACTGGTCACCGAGTAGGTGCTGTTGCGACCAGTCCGTTGCTGCTGTCTGAGATTGAGAAATTTCTGGATACCGTCGCGATCTGTCCAAACCAAATCGGTCAGTTTGGTGCGCTTTGGGGTATGCAAAACCTGTCGCAATGGCTGGCCGATGAACGAAGGGAAATCCTCGACCGTCGCGCTGTCATTACAAGACAACTTCCCAAACTGACCAGTAAAGGATGGCGGTTGCTTGGGTTGGGCGCCTATTTTGCCTATTTCGAACACCCGTTTGACATCTCTTCGGATGATTTGGCCCGTCGGCTGGTCACGGATGCCAGCATTCTGTTGCTGCCAGGCACGATGTTCATGCCCGATCACGACCCGGCCGGGAAACGACAAGTCCGCATCGCATTTGCCAATCTTGATCGCAACGGAATTACGGAATTGTTTGACCGCCTGCACGCTCTCTCCTTCTAAGCTTGCCCCCCGGCGGTGCGCGTCGTATTCAGGGCCGCAACCGACAGGGCAAATACTTGCCGAATAAAACAAGAGGGCACCATGGCCGCAGGCATGAAAAATCTATCAAAGACCTTTGTCTGGATCCTCATGGGTCTTTTGATGCTGGGCCTTGCAGGATTTGGCGCGACCAGCCTGACTGGAACTGTGCACACTGTGGCGCAGGTGGGCAACGAAGATATCTCGATTGACGATTACGTCCGCGAACTTCAGCGAGAAATCCGCGCGGTCGAAAGCCAGACCGGCCAGCCCCTGCAAATGTCAGAGGCCCGCGATTTTGGCTTGGACCAACTGGCTCTGTCGCGCCTCACCGCGCTGGCTGCTTTGGATAACGAAGTTGGTCTGCTGGGTATTTCGATCGGCGATGAAAATTTGCAGGAAGAAATCGTCTCGATCCCTGCGTTTCAGGGGCCTGATGGTTCTTTCGACCGTGAGGCATATCGCTTTCAGCTTGAACAGGTTGGCATGACCGACACCGAGTTTGAAACCGATCTGAGGAAAGAATCCGCACGGACCATCGTACAGGATGCAGTGGTCAGCGGAGTAGAAATGCCCTCGATCCTGACTGAAGTTCTGACAGACTTTGTCGGTGCGCGCCGCAGCTTTACTGTTGCAACCGTTTCGTCCGAAGCTTTGGCAGAGCCGGTTGCAACCCCAACCGATGAACAAATCCAGGCCTATTACGACGAGAACCAGGACCAGTTTTCCCTGCCCCGCACCAAAAAGCTGACCTATACGATTCTGTCGCCCAATATGCTGCTGGATAGTGTCGAGGTGGACGAAGATTCAGTTCTCCGGCTTTTCGAACAGCGCGCAGACGAGTTTCAGCAACCCGAACGCCGCCTTGTTGAACGCCTTTCTTTTTCTGATGACGCAGCTGCGCAAGATGCCATGGCACAGATTGAAGTTGGCGGGACAACCTTCGAACAACTTGTCCGTGACCGTGAGCTTGAGCTGAGCGACGTGGATCTGGGCGACGTTACCCGCGACGACCTAGGCGATGCGGCCGAGGCCATTTTCGCGGCTGAACTGGACACTGTTGTTGGACCTCTGCCCTCGGTATTCGGCCCTGCCCTTTTTCGTATCAACGGCTCGCTGGCTGAGAACAACACTCCCTTCGAAGACGCCGCCCCAGCTCTGCGCGAAGAGTTGGCCGCAGACCGTGCGCGCCGCCAGATCGAGGCTCAGTCCGAAGACATCAATGACCTGCTTGCAGGCGGGGCAACACTTGAGGAGTTGGCAGCCGAGACCGGGATGGAGCTGGGACAGATCGACTGGACTCGCGCCAGTCAGGATGGCGTGGCCGCATATGACGGTTTCCGCAGTGCAGCCGAAGCCGTGCAAGACGGGGATTTTCCCGAGATTGCATTCCTTGAGGACGGTTCGATCTTTGCGCTGCGCCTGAACGAAACGCTGCCTCGTCGGCCTGAACCGCTGAAATCAGCGCGTGATCGCGTTGCGGCGGCCTGGACACAGGTTCAAACTGACAAAGCGTTGGAAGACCACGCGAATGCCGTGTTGGAGCAGTTGCAGGAGAACGGGGATTTCACCACGACCGGCCTGCCTCACCGCGTGGAAAACGCTCTGACACGAACTGCATTTCTAGAAGATGTACCCGCAGGTTTCATGCCGGAAGTGTTCGACATGGAACTAGGAAGCTATCGTGTCGTTCCCGGTGCCGGGTTCGCGTTGATCGTTCGACTTGACGAATTGTTGCCCCCTGCCGAGACCGATGAACGCCGTCAGGTTCAACAAGCGCTGGCCGCTCAGCTGAATCAGGCTCTGGCACAGAACATTTTCGATGCCTATGTTCGCGACGCCCAGTCCCGCGCCCGTCCTGTGGTGGATCAGCAAGCACTGAACGCCGTTCAGGCGAGCTATTAATTAAGAGACCGAATATGGCCCTGACCCCCGAGTTTGACAGCTTCGCCCGCGCCTATGAGGCCGGCGAAAACCAGGTCGTTTACACCCGTCTGGCAGCCGATCTTGATACGCCTGTCTCCTTGATGCTGAAACTGACCGGCGCGCAAAAAGACGCCTTTATGCTCGAGTCGGTGACTGGTGGCGAGGTCCGCGGACGGTATTCGATCATCGGTATGAAACCCGACCTGATCTGGCGCTGTCGCGCTGAGACCTCGGAACTGAACCGCTCGGCCCGGTTCGACCCGGACGCTTTCACGGCACAGGATGGCGATCCGATGGACAACCTTCGGACGCTTCTGGCCGAAAGCCGGATCGAGCTGCCTGACGACCTTCCACAAGCTGCGGCGGGACTATTTGGCTATCTCGGTTATGACATGGTGCGCTTGGTCGAGCATCTGCCGAACATCAACCCCGACCCTCTGGGCCTGCCGGATGCCGTCATGCTGCGCCCTTCTGTCGTCGCGGTTCTGGATGGTGTGAAGGGCGAAGTCACGGTCGTTTCCCCCGCCTGGGTCAGCGATGGCCAGTCGGCCAAGGCTGCATATGCCCAGGCTGCCGAGCGCGTCATGGACGCAGTGCGCGATCTGGAGCGGGCGATGCCTGCTGAAACACGTGACCTTGGCGATGCGTACGAAGTCGCCCCGCCCGTCTCGAATTTTACCAAATCCGGCTATCTGGAGGCGGTCGAGAAAGCCAAGGAATACATCCGCGCTGGTGATATCTTTCAGGTAGTGCCAGCGCAGCGCTGGACGCAGGATTTCCCGCTGCCTCCATTTGCGTTGTACCGGTCGCTGCGGCGAACAAACCCGTCGCCCTTCATGTTCTATTTTAACTTTGGCGGGTTTCAGGTGATCGGTGCCAGCCCGGAAATCCTGGTGCGCGTGTTTGGCAATGAAGTCACCATACGACCCATCGCCGGGACGCGTCCACGTGGAGCGACCCCGGAAGAGGACAAAGCTTACGAAATTGAGTTGCTGGCCGACAAGAAAGAACTGGCCGAACATCTGATGCTGTTGGATCTAGGCCGTAATGACACCGGGCGCGTTTCAAAGATCGGAACGGTGCGCCCGACCGAAGAGTTCATCATTGAACGGTACAGCCATGTTATGCACATCGTTTCAAACGTTGTGGGTGAGCTGGCCGAGGGTAAAGATGCGCTGGACGCCTTTTTTGCGGGAATGCCTGCGGGGACGGTCTCGGGCGCGCCCAAGGTACGAGCCATGGAAATCATTGATGAGCTTGAGCCGGAAAAACGCGGTGTCTACGGCGGCGGCGTCGGCTATTTCAGCGCCGGCGGAGACATGGACATGTGTATCGCCCTGCGAACAGCCATCGTTCAGGATCAAAAGCTATATATTCAGGCCGGTGGTGGCGTTGTGTATGACAGCGATCCAGAGGCTGAATTCATGGAAACCGTCCACAAGTCCAACGCCATCAGACGCGCTGCGGCTGACGCGGCCCGATTTACGCTGTCCGGCAAGAATTGATAAAGGCAGCCCGTCTGGGCTGCCTGTTTCGGGGAAGGAAGCGACCGGGCCTATTTTGCCCCTTGCATCATCACCGCCGAAATAGGCGCCATTGCTACGCGGCCTCCGCGATCTTCCAGACCCCAAAGCAGCAAGGCCGATATGGTATCCGGGCGCAACCGGCCCAACATGACAACGGTGCCCTCCTGCCCGGCCCGGAACGCAGCCTGGTCCAGAAAACGTCGCATGATTTTTGCATCCTGCCGCGCGCCGTCGATATCTCTGAAAATTACCGCAGACGGAATTCCATTACGGGAGGCCAACTTCTGAACCGTGTTGAGCCCGTTATCCTGAGTGATCAGTCCTCGACCCGTTCCACCGGCGATGGCGGCGACCTGATCCGCCAGTTTCCGGTTACCCTGGATGCCGGATCCATCACCTTCAAGAATTCCTACCGTTTCGGGCAACGCTTCAAGCCACACCGAAAGCGATACCTCAGCATCCTGTGCGCTGGCCGCCTTGGGCAGGTCAGCAGTGACCATCACTTCGAACCCGGCCGCCCGATGTCGAGCCATTTTCTCAGCTGCATCGGGGTCTGATGGGCGCACCGCAAACGTAAGCGGATATGGGAAATCCTGAAGCGCCTCGGCGCCATATGCACCCTCATCGTCAATCAGAATGATCGACATGAGGGGTTTGGAATCCGGATTGTCAAACTTCTCTGCGAAGGCCTCGATCGGTTTACCTACAGGAACCTCTTCCTGCGGATCTTGGGCTGCTTCATCATCTCGTTCAGTCAAAGGCACTACACGACGCCCGATAGTGGTATTTCCCGACGTGTTGTCCTCTGCGCCGATCTGCGGAACCGAGGCGATACGCGGTAGCGGCTGACTGGGCAGCGTGTCCTCGTCCCCTTCCACTGCGATTGGGTTATCCTCCGGATTCACCTCCAGCTCGATTGATTCCGAAGGCGAGACTTCGGGCAAGGGCTCGGCAAGAGCAACCTGATCAGCCGGTGGCTCAGGGGCATCTTCTGCGGCATCTGGGCTGAGGTCGGCAAGCGGCGCAGGCTGAACGGGGACAGGCATTCGCGGAACGACAGGGGCCTCACTCGAGATGCTTACGGAATCCGCCTCGCTCGGCGTCGGCGCTTCGACCGGAACGCTTACGTCATTCACTACCGGCTGGCTGTCCGGGGCGTTCTCAGCTTCGGATAAACCGGCCAGAGAATCCTCTACTTCGACTTCATTCTCGGGCGTCTGCGCAGGGAGTTTGAGCAGATCGGCATCTGCACCCGCCTCAGCGACAACCTCGGAGCTCTCCGACGTCTGCACCGGTGCAGGTTCTGGTGCGACTGTCGCTATGGACGGCTTTTTCGACAGCGGCGCGTTGAGCGATAAGACTGCCCCCAGCACCACAACGACAACTGCGCCTGCGATCATTCCGCCGACAAATCCGCCCATAATATTTGCCTCTCGCCTTAGTCCTGCTGCCTTGCCCTTGCACCATCTGTTGTGGCACCTGCCTGCTGGACCGCCAAGTTCGGGATGCACCCTTGACGCTGCCCCACAAGCCTGAGCATGTATGTGCCAACACTATACCGTGGCCTTGGGTTGCATCGCCAGCCCGAAATGCCCAACACGAGACAAGAGCCAAATGCTGCTGCTGATCGACAACTACGACTCATTTACCTACAACCTGGTGCATTATTTAGGCGAACTTGGCTCGGAAATGGTCATTCGAAGGAATGACGCGCTGGACGTGCAAGAAGCGATGGCCATGAACCCCGCTGGCATCCTGCTCAGCCCTGGCCCTTGCGACCCTGACCGGGCAGGCATTTGCCTTGCCCTGACCGAGGCAGCCGCCGAAACACGGACGCCTTTGTTGGGTGTCTGCCTTGGCCATCAGACCATAGGTCAGGTTTTCGGTGGAAAAGTCACGCGTTGCCATGAGATTGTGCATGGCAAAATGGGAACAATGCACCACACCGGTAAAGGTGTGTTCGCGGGCCTGCCCACGCCGTTTGAGGCGACGCGCTATCATTCGCTGATTGTGGATCGCGATACTCTGCCCGATTGCCTGGAGATTACGGCGGAATTGGAAGATGGCACCATAATGGGCCTCCAGCACCGCGAACTGCCCATTCATGGCGTACAGTTCCACCCGGAATCCATCGCTTCCGAGCACGGCCACGCGTTGCTCAAGAATTTCCTGTCCGAGATGAAAGTTCCCGCATGAGCGACGCCCTGAAACCGCTGATCGGAGTTGCCGCCGACCGCCCCCTGACACGCGCCGAAGCGGAAGAAGCCTTTGGGATCCTGTTTGACGGCGCCGCAACACCCAGCCAGATCGGCGGGCTTTTGATGGCTATGCGCACACGCGGTGAGACCGTCGATGAATATGCCGCCGCCGCTGCCGTGATGCGTGCAAAATGCAATGCAGTTCAGGCACCAGCTGGCGCGATGGATATCGTAGGCACCGGCGGTGACGGCAAGGGAACGCTGAATATCTCGACAGCGACCGCCTTTGTGGTTGCAGGTGCCGGTGTCACCGTGGCCAAACACGGCAACCGGAACCTGAGTTCTAAATCCGGAGCCGCAGATGCGCTAGGTCAGCTGGGTATCAACGTTATGGTCGGCCCGCAAACCGTTGAAAATGCACTGCAAGATGTCGGAATCGGATTCATGATGGCCCCCATGCATCACCCGGCGATTGCGCATGTCATGCCCACCCGGCAAGAGCTTGGGACACGGACGATCTTTAACATTCTCGGTCCGCTGACCAATCCGGCAGGCGTCAAGCGGCAGTTGACCGGAGCCTTTAGCCGAGAGTTGATCCGCCCGATGGCCGAAACGTTGGGCCTGCTTGGGTCCGACCGCGCATGGCTGGTACACGGATCGGACGGCACAGACGAATTGACCATCACGGGTATCAGTTGGATTGCGGCCCTCGAAGACGGCACAATTAAAGAGGTCGAGCTTCACCCAGAAGATGCAGGGCTGCCGGTACATCCCTTCGAGGACATTCTCGGCGGAACCCCCGAGGAAAACGCAGTAGCCTTCCGAGCTCTTCTAGACGGTGAGGCCTCCGCCTATCGCGATGCGGTATTGTTGAATGCCGCAGCAGCCCTGGTCGTCGCAGAGGCCGCTGCTGATCTGCGCGAAGGTGTCGCAAAAGCCGCTGAAAGTATCGACAGCGGAAAAGCCAAAGACAAGATCGCGGCCCTGGCCCGCATTACTCAGGAGGCCGCATGACCGAAACGGTTCTGGACAAAATCAAAGCTTACAAGCTCGAAGAGGTCGCTTCGGACAAGGCCAATAAGTCTCTGGAAGCTGTTGAAAACGAAGCAAGATCAGCCTCTGAACCGCGCGGATTCGCATCGGCGTTGCAAATGGCTGTACGTAGCGGGTACGGGCTGATTGCAGAAGTCAAAAAAGCCAGCCCCTCCAAAGGTCTGATCCGCGCTGACTTTGATCCACCAGCACTTGCACAAGCTTACGAAGAAGGCGGCGCTGCCTGCCTTTCCGTGTTGACCGACACGCCCAGCTTTCAGGGTGCCAAAGAGTTTCTGGTTCAGGCACGCGCAGCCTGTTCTTTGCCGGTTCTACGCAAAGATTTCATGTACGATCCCTATCAGGTGGCCGAAGCCCGCGCTCTTGGGGCGGATTGTATTCTGATCATCATGGCATCGGTTGATGACAGCCAGGCGGCTGAGTTGGAACAGACCGCCTTTGACTGGGGCATGGACGTTCTGATTGAAGTTCATGATGAAGCCGAACTGGAACGTGCAACGCAGCTCAAAAGCCCGTTGATTGGGATAAACAACCGTAATCTCAAGACCTTCGAGACCACTCTTGATACGACACGCCGCCTGTCAAAACTAGTTCCCGCTGACCGGACTATCGTTTGCGAAAGCGGGTTGAGCACTCCAGCAGACTTGGCCGATATCGCCCGTTACGGTGCGCGTTGTTTTCTAATTGGCGAAAGCCTGATGCGTCAGGATGACGTCGCAGCAGCGACACACGATCTGCTGTCGCGTCCGCTCAGCCCGGGTGTGATGTGATGCCGCTGACTCATTTTGATGCCCAGGGTCAGGCTCATATGGTCGATGTGTCGAACAAGCCCATCACGGATCGTGTCGCCGTCGCAGCGGCTCATATCACGATGGCACAAGATACGTTCGACTTGATCGCAGAAGGTCGCGCCCAAAAAGGTGACGTCTTGGGGGTTGCACGTCTGGCCGGTATCATGGGGGCAAAGAAGACACCCGATCTGATCCCGCTATGTCACCCACTGCCAGTGACCAAAGTTACCGTAGACCTGACACTGGATCCAGAATTACCCGGCATACAGGTACAGGCAACCGTCAAGACATCTGGTCAAACCGGCGTGGAAATGGAGGCGCTAACAGCGGCCTCAACTGCCGCACTGACCATATACGACATGGCCAAAGCCGTCGATAAAGCAATGGAAATTGGCGGCATTCGCGTCTTGCTAAAAGATGGTGGTAAATCAGGTCGTTACGAGGCGAAATGATAACCGTAGAAAGCGCCCGGGCGCAGCTATTCGATCTTGTAAACACCCTCCCCTCCGAGCCGGCTCCCTTGATGGATGCGGCGGGTAGAGTACTGGCCGAGGATGTAGCAGCCACACGCGATCAGCCGCCATTCGCTTCGTCTTCGATGGATGGCTACGCGGTAAAATCGACCGAGGTAGAGCCACACGCCATGTTCAAAGTCATTGGCGAGGCTGCGGCCGGTCGGCGATTTGACGGTCAGGTTGGACCCGGACAGGCGGTTCGGATCTTCACTGGCGCCCCTATTCCTGAAGGTGCAGATTTTGTTGTCATTCAAGAGGATGTTGATCGCCGAGGTGACCTGATCACCATTTCTGATCTGCCGGGCCCTAAATCCAACATTCGTCCAAAAGGCGTCGATTTCGAAATTGGCGCCAAGATCTCGGCCCCACGCCGTTTGCGCCCAGAGGATCTGGCGCTTTTGGCGGCGATGAATATCCCCATGGTGCCGGTTGCACGTAAACCTGTGGTCGCGCTGATCGCAACCGGGGATGAATTGATCATGCCCGGCGAAACACCGGGACCGGATCAGATAATCGCCTCAAACACCTTTGGTATCAAAGCGTTGCTAGAGGATGTTGGAGCGCATGTTCGGGTTCTGCCTATCGCCTCTGACACGGTTTCGTCCCTTGAGACCGCTTTTGCCCTAGCAGCCGACGCTGATTTGGTGGTTACGATCGGCGGTGCCTCGGTTGGGGATTATGATCTTGTCTCTCAGGTCTCCACCGCACTGGGGTTGGAGCGGAGTTTTTACAAAATCCGCATGCGCCCCGGCAAACCGCTGATGGCCGGTCGCTTGGGCGATAGCGTGATGGTTGGACTTCCGGGTAATCCGGTCAGCGCAATGGTTTGCAGCTATCTGTTTCTTGCCCCGATGATCCGTAAGATGCTGGGCCTGGAACAGGTTCTGACCCCGCTTCAAAGCGCCAATTTAACCGAGGCAATCCCCGCGAATGGGCCGCGAGAGCATTACATGCGTGCCATCGTGACCGCGGACGGGATAAAAGCCTGCCAAAACCAGGACAGCTCGCTGCTCAGCGTCCTCGCCGAAGCAAACGCGCTTTTGGTTCGGCAACCGAATGATCCGGCGCGCCTGGCCGGTGACGAAGTGATGTTCCTCCCGATCTGAGTCCCTACAAGATCATTGACACAAAACGTGAACATGCGTAGAACAAAAGAAAACGTATGAGCGACGAGGTGTGAGCAATGCTGACCAAGAAGCAGTTGGATTTGTTGGAGTTCATCCATAAACGCGTTCAGGCGGATGGCGTCCCCCCAAGTTTCGATGAAATGAAAGCTGCGCTGGACCTGCGGTCCAAATCCGGCATCCATCGGTTGATCACAGCGCTTGAAGAACGCGGCTTTATCCGTCGTCTGGCCCATCGTGCCCGGGCCATCGAAATCGTCAAACTTCCTGAAAGCCTGGGAGGAGAGCCAACAGTCGCTTTCAAGCCCCGTGTTATCGAAGGTGACAAACCCGAAGGCAGACGCCCCGCGAATTTCGAACCAGTGACCGTAGACGCAATGGAATTGCCGGTCATGGGACGCATCGCAGCAGGTGTTCCGATCGAGGCGATCAGCCATGTCTCGCACCGCGTTGCCGTTCCCGGCAGCATGGTTTCCGGCAGAGGTGAGCATTACGCGCTTGAGGTGCGTGGCGACTCGATGATTGACGCTGGTATCAACGACGGTGATGTGGTCGTCATCCGCGAAACCTCTGCGGCTGATAATGGCGATATCGTTGTCGCGCTGGTCGAAGATCAGGAAGCAACGCTCAAACGGTTCTATCGGAGAGGTCAGGCGATAGCGCTTGAGGCTGCCAACCCGGCCTACGAAACGCGTGTACTGCCCGAAGATAAGGTCAAGGTTCAGGGCCGTTTGGTTGGGCTGATCCGAAGCTATTGATCTTTAGCTGTCTGGCGACCACAGCCTTTTGCCTATGACTTCGGCACTGGTCATTACGTTTCCGCTGGACAGTGCAATACTTCCTGTCTTGTTCAACAACTCGGGATCAATCACCATACAGGTGCCGGACAGCTGGACCGGAACAGCAGAGATGACGATTTGGTCATCTGCACATTCGCTGAATTCGCGCGCAGATCGTTTGCCGGTGAGGTGAATCAGCTCTTTGCCCTGCCAGAAATATCTTTGCGACAGATCTTTCCCATCGGGCCAGCGATTTGCGGCAGTTTTCTGGCTCGCGCCGTCTCCGTCGTTTTCAAGCCATACGGTTGCAATAAATTTGCTGCCCTTTTCCTTGCTCAGCGCGCGCCCCTGATCAGTCATCACACCAACTAACCCACCGGAGTCTGCGACCAAAACTTCCGGACGGTTACCCTGCCCCCAAAGCGCAATCGCCACCATGCAAGGTGCGACGCCGACCCACCCTGCCCCACCGCGCCACAAGGCGATCCAGAGCGCGCCCAATGCAAATATGGGCAAGACGTAGGACGGTGGACTGACCACATAACCTTGCGCACCTTCCAGTCCCGAGATCCAGTCTGAAACCGCCAGAATCCATTCCAACCCTGCCCCCATGACCGCCAGCCCAATCCACTCAAGCCCGAATGGCGCCAGGATTGCGGCAATAACGGCCGCAGGAACCACGACGGTTCCCATCACCGGGACCGACAGCATATTCGCAACCAGCCCATAGTGAGACAGTGAATTGAAATGCGCCGCCCCAATCGGTGCGGTGGCAAGCCCCGCTATGGCAGATGACATCAATACCCCGATAATGGGCCGTAGCCATTTCGGCCCGAAAGCAGAACCGAAACCGCGTAAGGCTCCGAAAACGGCCACAAGTGCCGTTGTTGCAGCAAAGGACATCTGAAAACCGGGGCTTAACAGAGATTCTGGTCGCAACGACAGCACGATAAGGGCAGCGACGGCCACCGCGCGTAGCGAAATTGACCTTCTGTCGATCAAAATGGCCCCCAGCATTACGCTGACCATGATAAAGGCCCGCTCTGTTGCGACATTCCCGCCAGACAGCAATAGATAAACAACCGCCGCGACCAAGGCGCAAACCGCTGCAAGCTTGCGGACCGGAAGTCTAAGAGCGAGCACCGGGACAGCAGACAGCGTGACCCTGCAGATCAGATAAACAAAACCTGTCAGCAACCCCATGTGCAATCCGGATATCGCCAACAGATGAGCCAGATTAGATGCCCGTAGATTGTTCAGCGTTTCCTGCCCCATTCCGCTGCGATCACCCGTCGTGACAGCCGCGGCGAAACCTCCGACCTCTCCAGGCAGCAATGCGCGCACATGTTCAGAAATCGCCATCCTCCACGCCGTGATGCGGAGATTGGTCCTGTCCGGCGGGGCAACCGACAACACCGGTACGCGCGTGTATCCGACTGCCCCTAAACGTTGAAACCATGCGTGGCGACGGAAATCGAAACCGCCGGGCTCTACCGGCCCCTGAGGCGGCGACAGATGACCTGTTGTCATGATCATTTGCCCGGGAACCAGTGCGACATCTCCACCATGCAGGGAAAGTCGGACGCGCCGCGGTCGTCGATCCAAGGGCACGTCCCCTAATCGCACCCGATCGAGCGTCACCCGCAGCGCATCCGACGCAGAGCGGTCTATGGCGACAACACGTCCCTCGACCGGGCCATAGTACCGCCAAGATAGAACCGGCTCTGCCACCGTATGGGCACGTGCGCCGGCCAGGATGAACCCGGCAGCGATCAGTGCCCCCCCGATTGCCAACGGAGCCCAGCCAGACCGCGATTTGCGGGCCATCCCCATAGCCGCAACAATTACCGCGCTGAAACAGACGTAAATCTGCCACCCCGGCTCGAACCGGAGCGCGAAATACAGGCCGATGCCAATGGCCAAGCACACTGGTGACCACTGAAACAAACAGCCTGTCTGGTTCAGCAATGCGGTCTCGACCCGTGCCAGAACACGCATGGTTGCCCCCGTCCTTCGGGCTCGTTAGACAGGCGCCAAGTTAAGCCCGACACGGTTACCAAAAGGTTAATCCACACTATGTCCGATCAGGTCGTCACCCGTTTTGCACCTTCACCCACTGGTTTTCTTCACATCGGCGGCGCGCGCACTGCATTGTTCAACTGGCTCTTTGCTCGGGGACGTGGTGGCAAGTTCTTATTGCGGATTGAGGACACGGACCGCGAACGCTCAACGCCAGAGGCTACTGCAGCAATTCTTCAGGGGATGTCCTGGTTGGGCCTGGACCATGATGGCGATGTGATCAGCCAATTCGAAGGCGCCCCGCGTCATGCTGAAGTGGCACATCAGCTGCTGGCGGACGGCAAAGCCTACAAATGTTTTTCGACCCAGGACGAGATCACAGCTTTTCGCGAACAGGCGCGTGCAGAGGGAAAATCGACGCTGTTCCAGAGCCCCTGGCGCGACGCTGACCCTTCGACCCAACCTGACGCCCCATATGCGATCCGCATAAAGGCACCGCGGGACGGGGTCACCGTGATCCGCGATCAGGTTCAGGGCGACGTGACAATCCGCAACGATCAGTTGGACGACATGATCCTGCTGCGCTCGGACGGAACACCGGTTTATATGCTGGCGGTTGTTGTGGATGATCACGACATGGGTGTGACCCATGTTATCCGGGGCGACGATCACCTGAACAATGCCGCACGCCAGATGATGATCTATGAAGCCATGGGTTGGGATGTTCCGGTCTGGGCACATATTCCGCTGATTCATGGTCCGGACGGCAAGAAACTATCCAAACGTCACGGAGCTTTGGGTGCCCAAGAATATCAGGCGATGGGGTACCCGGCCGCGGGTATGCGCAACTATCTAGCCCGTCTCGGCTGGAGCCATGGGGATGACGAATTCTTTACAGATGAGCAGGCGAAAGAGTGGTTCGATCTGGCTGGAATCGGTAAAAGCCCTGCACGGTTCGATATGAAAAAGCTCGAGAATCTATGTGGTCAGCATATTCCAATCACTGGCGATGCCGCATTGCGGCAGGAAATTCAGGGATACCTGGCGGCGGCGGGACTGCCCGCTCTCACCAATGCACAATCAGGTGATCTGGAACGTGCGATGTATTGCCTCAAGGATCGGGCACGCACTTTCCCGGAACTCCTTGAAAAAGCGCATTTTGTGCTGACGTCACGCCCGATTAAACCTGATGAGAAGGCTGCAAAGGCGCTGTCCTCAGTATCCGACGGTATACTGAGTGAATTGACGCCGCACGTGCAAAATGCTAGCTGGACCCGGAACGAACTGGAGAGTGCCCTGAACTCGTTTGCAGAAGCGAAAGGGCTAAAGTTTGGCAAGCTAGCAGGGCCATTGCGCGCTGCATTGGCTGGTCGGGCTGTAACGCCTTCGGTTTTTGATATGATGCTTGTGCTTGGGCGGGATGAAACCCTGGCACGGCTCTCCGACGCAGCGACATAACCAAAGGTTTCACATTTGGGTAACGCTGCTCCGCTAACACCCGGGCTGCGCCCCTGTGCGCAACCGTTGCCCGCCGAAACGGACGACGATCCGTTTCACGTATGAATGAGGAAGGGACATTATGACCGACAGCAATAAATCAGCCACTTTGACCGTACATGGTAAAACATACGAGTTGCCGGTTCATTCGCCTACCGTGGGACCTGATGTCATCGACATCCGCAAGCTGTACAGCGAAGCGGATGTGTTCACCTATGACCCCGGCTTCACCTCGACAGCCAGCTGCGACAGCACCATCACCTATATCGACGGCGAAAAAGGTGAACTGCTGCACCGTGGCTATCCGATCGACCAGTTGGCCGAGAAATCGCATTTCCTCGAAGTGTGCTACCTGCTGCTTTACGGAGAGCTGCCGGCGGCCAAGGAACTGGAAAAGTTTGAAACCACGATCACCCGCCACACCATGCTGCACGAACAGATGCAGTATTTCTATCGTGGCTTCCGCCGTGATGCGCATCCGATGGCGATCATGGTCGGTGTCGTGGGCGCGATGTCTGCGTTCTATCACGATTCGACCGATGTTTCCGACCCGCATCAGCGTGAGGTCGCATCCCATCGTCTGATCGCCAAGATGCCGACCATCGCTGCCTGGGCTTACAAGTATCACACCGGTCAGCCCTTCGTGTACCCGCGCAACGATCTGGATTATGCGTCAAACTTCCTGCGCATGTGCTTTAGCGTCCCTGCCGAGGAATATGAGGTGAACCCAATCCTCAGCCGCGCGATGGACCGCATCTTTACTCTGCACGCGGATCACGAACAGAATGCCTCTACTTCGACCGTGCGTCTGGCCTCGTCCTCGGGGGCGAATCCGTTTGCGTGCATTGCCGCTGGTATCGCGTGTCTTTGGGGCCCTGCCCATGGCGGCGCAAACCAGGCCTGCCTTGAAATGCTGGAAGAAATTGGCACGGTTGACCGTATCCCGGAATATATCGCCCGCGCCAAAGACAAGGCCGATCCGTTCCGCCTGATGGGCTTTGGTCACCGCGTCTATAAGAACTTTGACCCGCGCGCCAAGGTTATGAAGCAATCCGCCGACGAAGTGTTGGATCTGCTGGGGATTGAGGACAATCCCAAGCTGCAAGTCGCCAAGGCGTTGGAAAAACAGGCGTTGGAAGATCCGTATTTCTCCGAAAAGAAACTGTTCCCGAACGTGGACTTCTATTCGGGAATCATCCTCGAGGCGATGGGTTTCCCGACGTCGATGTTCACCCCAATTTTCGCACTGTCGCGCACCGTTGGCTGGGTCAGTCAGTGGAAAGAGATGATCGCAGATCCACAGAACAAAATCGGCCGCCCGCGCCAGCTCTATCTGGGCGAAACCAGTCGCGATTACGTGGACATCGAAAAACGCTGATTTCGATTCCCAACAAACCAAACAGCCCCGGACCAGAATCCGGGGCTGATTTGTTAGAACAGCGTCAACTGGTCCCCGGCTTGGGGCGGGATATCGAACAAATCGCACCGCAGCTTCGGGGTGCGCGTTGCAAGGCCTAGCCGCTTTACAGCCAGTGAAAACCGTTTAGCCACCATCTCGGCATATTCGCCCTCACCGCGCATTCGGTGGCCCCAACGCGGATCATAGTCCCGGCCCCCGTGCATTTGCCGAAGCTTGGACATGACTTTTTCGGCGCGCGTTGGCTCTTGCTCTTGCAGCCAGGTTTGCCAAAGTTCCGAAACTTCGCGCGGCAACCGCAGCATAATCCAGCTTGCTGCATCCGCCCCGGCATCCCTGCCCGCCTCTAGCAGGCTTTCCATCTCATGATCTGTCAAACCGGGAATTGAAGGAGAGGTCATGACCCGCACCGGAACCCCCGCTTCGGTCAGCCTGCGAATGATTTTCAGGCGCCGATTTGGCGCGGGTGCCCGTGGCTCCATTCGGCGCGATAAATCCGCATCCAACGTGGTCAGAGATATCCCGACCCGAACCAAACCCTGTTCCGCCATCTGTGCGAGCAGATCGAGATCACGTTCGATCAATGCCCCCTTGGTCACAATCGCAACCGGATGGCGAAACTCAGTAAGCACCGACAAACAAGACCTTGTGATTCCCAGGTTTTTTTCAACAGGCTGATAAGGGTCTGTATTGGTTCCAATCGCAATCGGCGCAACACTGTAACCTTTCGCAGAAAGCTCTTTGCGAAGAAGCTCGGCCGCATTGGGTCGGGCAATCAAGCGCGTCTCAAAATCCAACCCCGGCGACAGACCCAGATAGGCGTGGCTGGGCCGTGCAAAGCAATAGATGCAGCCGTGCTCGCACCCCCGATAGGGGTTGATCGAACGATCAAATGGCAAGTCGGGGGAGCGGTTATAAGTGATTATGCTGCGTGCCGTCTCGTGCCTGACTTCAGTCCGCAACGGAGGAAGATCGTCATCATACCCCCAGCCGTCATCGCAGGGGATTGTGTCAAACCGTTCGAATCTGCCTGCCGTATTTTCCGTGGCTGCTCGCCCCTTGGCAATGGCCGAAGGAAGGTTTGTTCTACTTTTGTTCATGCCATTTGGTATATGGAATATCGACCGGTCCGGCAAGCGGCACATTTACCTTTCTGAGGCATCATCAGAGCCCCAATCAGGCCCTGGACATTTGGTGCATTTGAACGAATTGCAGGATGTTCATGTGTAAAATGACGTCGAGATAACGACAAATTTGGCCTATAGGTCGGTCTCGGAACTGCCAAGGTCGCAATCGTCACAGTAGTATTACGGCGAAATGGCCAAAACGGAAAAAATGCCACCACGGGCGCAAGGCCCGAACAGCTCAGGGAAACGCCCCATGTCCGATGAAGAAGACATCGTCCTGTCCGAACTGAACGACGACGAACTGGTCGAACAGATGTTCGATGACCTTTACGACGGTCTGAAAGAAGAAATCGAAGAAGGTGTGAACATCCTGCTGGAGCGCGGATGGACACCTTATGACATCCTGACCAAGGCACTGGTCGGCGGCATGACGGTCGTGGGCCACGACTTCCGTGACGGCATTCTGTTCGTACCCGAGGTCTTGCTGGCCGCAAACGCAATGAAGGGCGGCATGTTTATCCTCAAGCCGCTGCTGGCCGAAACCGGCGCACCGCGCGTTGGTAAAATGGTGATCGGCACTGTTAAAGGCGACATTCACGACATTGGCAAAAACCTGGTGTCAATGATGATGGAAGGCGCCGGATTCGAGGTTGTTGATATCGGCATCAACAACCCCGTCGAAAACTATCTGGAAGCGCTTGATACCGAACAGCCCGATATTCTGGGCATGTCGGCCCTGCTGACGACGACCATGCCATATATGAAAGTCGTGATCGACACACTGATCGAACAGGGTCGGCGCGACGACTATATCGTTCTGGTTGGCGGCGCGCCCCTGAACGAAGAGTTCGGCAAGGCGATCGGTGCTGATGCCTATTGCCGTGACGCGGCCGTAGCTGTTGAGACGGCAAAGGATTTTGTCTCGCGCAAGCACAATCAGCTGGCGGGTTGATCGACATCTAAACCATTTCAGGGCCGTCCGGTTTTCGGGCGGCCTTTTTCATTTATTCACCCTACCCTGATCCGAAGCCGACATTATGTGTCGAATACGGGCTTGCCAGCCACCGAATAAGCCGATTTTCTAGATAACGAGAAAGAGGCGCGAAATGACTCAGGACCAACTTCCCGACGACGCCAGCCTGACAACACAGGGCTATTCAGACCATCACGGCGCAGGGCGAATTCTGTTATTGGCCTGCGGTGCGCTGGCGCGGGAAATCCTGGACCTAAAGCGTCGTAATGGCTGGGATCATATGGAACTGACCTGCCTGCCCGCCATCTTGCACGTCCACCCGGAACGGATCACGCAGGCGGTGGAAGAGGCCGTTGCCAAACACCGCGACCAATACGACAAAGTTTATGTCGTCTACGCAGATTGCGGCACCGGTGGCCTGTTGCAGAAAGCCTGCGAGGAGATGGGTGTGGAGATGATCAAAGGGCCCCACTGCTATTCTTTCTTCGAGGGGAACCAGGTCTTTGAAAATCGCGGCGAGGATGAAACTACAGCGTTCTACCTAACAGATTTTCTGGCACGTCAATTCGATGCCTTCGTCTGGAAGCCGCTGGGGCTGGATCGCCACCCCGAGCTTAGGGAAATGTATTTCGGCAACTACACGAAACTGGTTTATCAGGCACAGACTGATGATGCGGTTCTGACCGAACGGGCCAAGGAGTGCGCAGACCGAATGGGCCTGGCTTTCGAGCGCCGTTTTACCGGTTATGGTGATCTGCAATCCACGCTGAGCGACTGGGCCAGCCGCCCGCTTTAGGCGGCCTCTATCGCGACCTCGCGGATACGGTCGATCATCGCCCTCAAACCGTTAGATCGTTGCGCGGAAAGATGATCGTTTAACCCCAGCCGCGCCAGTTCGCCTCCTGCGTCAACCTGAGGGACTTCTTGAACCGGCAGGCCGTTATATAGGGATCGCAGGACCGCAATCAGGCCCCGCACGATCAGAGCATCACTGTCGCCGTCAAAATGAAAAGTCCCTCCGTCGACACTGGGATGCAGCCAGACCTGGCTGGCGCAACCATGGACTTTAGTTGCAGGCACCTTCAACGCATCATCCAATGGCGCCATCGCTTTCCCCTGCTCGATTACATGGCGGTACCGGTCTTCCCAGTCCTCCAGGAATTCGAAATCTTCGACGATTTCTTCAAAAGCAGGTGTCGCCATCTCGGGGCTGTCCTCTCATTGGGTTCACATTTTTGAACTATGATCCTGACCAGCATCTGTCCAGCCCCCCACGTGGCTTTTCAAACCCGGAAAAGTGCGATAACTCATTGCCATATAGACTGCTCTGGGTGTTGTGACGATGAAGAAATCACTGTCTGTTCTTTTGGCTGCTGCCTTGACCCTGTCGGCTTGCAGCGCTTGGCGTGATTCTCGGGTCAACCCGACAAACTGGTTTGGGTCCAGTACTCCGGCACCCTCTGAAGTATCCGTGAATGATGCAAATGCGCTGGTTCCTCAACAAGCCGAAGGTGTTGGCATATTTTCAAAGCCGGAAGCCGTGGACATGAGCTTCCCGATCGCCAAAGTCGAAGAACTGCGGATCGATCCAATTCCCAATGGAGCTATCGTTTACACGACTGGGATTGCTGCAAGGCAGGGTGCCTATAATGCTCGGCTTGTTCGTGTTGAAAGCGAAGAGAATGCGAAAAATGGCATTCTCGAATTCACGTTCCGTGTCGACTACCCGTCATATGCGACAAGCCAGGGGACCGAACGGTCCCGAAGGGTATCCAATGCAATCAATATCAGCCGAGACGAGCTTGCAAACATTCGGCTGGTCCGCGTCAAAGGGGAACAAAATGCCCTGGAATCCCGCCGCAGATAATTCCTGCTAAAGCTCTACGACCGTGACGGTCTGCCCTTTAGCTGCCAGGGCGATTTTGCCATCGCACAGTTTCAGAGCATCTTCGCCGAATACCTCGAACCGCCAACCGGACATTGCAGGTAATTCCCGTTCACCGGCTGCGATCTGATCCAGTTCGGAACTGGTAGCAATCAGTTTGGCAGCCACGCCCGAGCTTTCCGTTTTTGATTTCAGCAGCACCCGCAATAGGTCGGCAAGCGCAGGATTTACCTTCAACTTGTCACGGCTGGTATCAATCTTGGGCAATTTTTCTGGTGGGCAATTAATACCCTTTTTGACAGCGGCCAGAATCCCATCCGCAATGACCCCTTTGCGGGCCTCGCGCAGCAGCAGGCGCGATCCACCCAAATCTGAGAAAGATTTCGGCTTGGTCGATGCCAGTTCGATCAGAGCGTCGTCTTTGAACACCCGGCTGCGCGGTACGTTGTTTTCCTGCGCATAGGCTTCGCGGAACTCGGCCAACTCGCGAACAACAGCCAAAAACTTGGCCGAGTTCGTCCGGGTTTTGATACGCTTCCACGCATTTTCGGGCTGGATCTCATAGGTGCCGGATTGCGTCAGCGTGCGCAGCTCTTCGGCGACCCAATGGCTGCGCTTGGTTTTCGTCAACTCGGCCGACAGATACTCATAGATTTTCCGCAGATGCGTTACATCTGCCAGGGCATACGTCTTTTGCGCCTCGGACAGTGGGCGGCGTGACCAGTCGGTGAATCGAGAGGTCTTGTCCACGCCTTCCTTACAAATCTTGCGCACCAGGGTTTCATAACCAACCTGCTCGCCGAATCCGCAGACCATGGCGGCGACCTGAGTGTCGAACAGAGGATTGGGGAACACACCCGCCTCAACCCAGAAAATCTCAAGATCCTGACGGGCTGCGTGAAAAACTTTGACCACGCTTTCATCGGCGAAGAGCTCGTACAAAGGCTCCAGAGTCATCCCTTCGGCCAAAGGATCGACCAAAACGGCGCTGTCTTCGTCGGGCGACGGGACCGCCAGTTGAAGCAGGCAAAGTTTTGAATAGTAGGTCCGTTCGCGCAGGAACTCGGTATCTACGGTTACGTAATCAAAGGCCGCAGCCGCTTTGCAGAAATCGGCCAGCTCTTGCGTCGTCGTGAGGGTTTTCATTCGTGGTGCTATTCTTGCTTTTGTTTTTAATCACCCGTCAGTCCTACACGTTTCCGGGCCGTCGGGCGAACCATAGGCCGAATGGCAACCGCGTGTAAATCACCCCGCGGGATTCACGGCAAAAGCACCGGCGTGCGGTCATTTCCGGCAAAGCGGCGCAATACGGCCGGATAAAGCCTGTGTTCGTAGGTCAGAACGCGCGCCGCCAAAGTCTCAGGAGTGTCTCCAGCCTCAATATTCAGGCGGGCTTGCCCCAAGATTGGGCCATCGTCCAGCGCTGCGGTCACTTCGTGAACCGAGCATCCATGCTCGATATCACCTGCTGCAATCGCACGGGCATGGGTGTTCAGACCCTTGTATTTTGGCAACAGTGACGGGTGGATGTTCAGCATCCGACCCTGAAAGCGCGAGACGAAATCACCGGTCAGCACCCGCATGAACCCAGCCAAACACACGATGTCCGGTTGTGCTTGCTCTAACGGTTTCAGCAGCTCGGCCTCAAAAGCCGCGCGGTCGCTCTTGAACGGCCGGTGATCTACGGCTGCGGTTGCAATTCCCCGATCAGCTGCCTTTTTCAGTCCCCCAGCCTCAGCATCGTTCGACAAGACCAAACAAGGTCTGGCCGGATGGTCACCGGTCATGCTGTCGACCAGAGAGACCATGTTCGACCCCCCGCCCGAGATCAGAATGGCGACGCGCTTATGGCTCACAGCAATTTGCCCGAATAGGCCACTCCTGCGGTGTCGGTCACGGTGCCAATCCGCGAAACCGTCTCACCAACTTGGGCCAGCTGTGCCGACAGGTCGTCGGCCTGCTCTGCGCCGCAAACCACGATCATGCCGATGCCACAGTTGAAAGTCTTGAGCATCTCGGATTCAGCAATACCGCCGGTTTCGGCCATCCAGCGGAATACGGGTGACGGATCCCAGGAGTTCAAGTCGATCTGGGCACCCAACCCTTCGGGCAGCACGCGGGGCAGGTTTTCGGTCAGGCCACCGCCGGTGATATGGGCGAGCGCATGCACCCCGCCTGTCCGGATCGCCTGTAGCGCAGGTTTCACGTAAAGGCGCGTCGGGGTCAGCAGTGCCTCGCCCAGCGATCCATCCCCAAAGGGCGATGCCGCATCCCAACCCAAGCCCGAGATCTCGACCAGCTTGCGCACTAGCGAATAGCCATTGGAATGCACCCCGTTTGAGGCCAGCCCAAGCAACACGTCACCCTGTTGAACATCTGCAGGAAGGTGTGCGCCGCGCTCCATCGCACCGACCGAAAACCCGGCCAAATCGAAATCACCATCGGGATACATGCCCGGCATCTCGGCAGTTTCGCCACCGATCAATGCGCAATCCGATTGAACGCAGCCTTCGGCAATGCCCTCAATAATCCGTGCGGCGGTCTCGGTATCCAGCTTGCCTGTGGCGAAATAGTCGAGGAAGAAAAGTGGCTCGGCACCCTGACAGATCAGATCGTTGACGCACATGGCCACAAGATCGATACCGACGCCATCGACCAGGCCTGTATCAATCGCGATCCGCAACTTGGTGCCAACACCGTCGGTGGCGCCGACAAGAATCGGATCCCGATAACCTGCATCCTTCAGGTCGAACAATGCGCCGAACCCGCCCAGCCCGCTCATCACGCCGGATCTGTTGGTCCGCTTGGCAGCAGGTTTTATCCGGTCGACCAGAGCATTCCCCGCATCAATATCAACGCCCGCATCCGCGTAGGTGATTCCGTTTTTGCCCGCTGTCATGGCCAACCTCTTTTGAATGGTTCCCGCGCGGGTTAGTCGATTGTTGGAGATGTTGCAACGGTCAGGCTTGACGCGGGCGTTCACCATGATAGGCAAAGCGCCTAGGCGGGCCTGTAGCTCAATTGGTTAGAGCAGAGCGCTCATAACGCTTTGGTTGGGGGTTCGAGTCCCTCCGGGCCTACCAAAATCCGCAAATTTCCCTTTAAAAACAACGATCGATCAGCCCGAAAATCGAGAGAGATGCTCCACGACCTAACAATAGGTTGCGAGGCAAGTGCCCGACGATTTCAGGACATATCTTCGATTCCCGCTCGGGATATCCCGGTAACTTTTCAGGCGCTTGAATCAGTTTATCGGTCACTGAACATCCGACAATCCAAGATGAACTCACACCGGATTTGGCAGAGCAGAGGTCCGGTGCACGATGATCTAGCGACCGATGATAATATCGGCACACAGACCGCCCAGATGTTCGCTTTTGCCCAATCGAAGCACGCCGCCATGGGCTCGGGCGACATCTGCCACAATGGCCAACCCCAGACCAACACCGCTGCCTCGATTCTGGTTGCGCGCCGGATCCAATCGCGAGAAAGGTTTGACCGCTTCGGTGCGCTGCTCGGGCGGAATACCCGGACCATCATCTTCGACGCGGATACGCAGCGATTTGGAGGAGACCGACAGGCTGATTTCAGCGCGATTTCCGTACCTGACCGCATTCCCGATCAAGTTCTCTACCGCGCGACGAATAGCCGTCGGGCGCAACATCGCGGTTCCTGCGCCATCAACCTTTACCAATTCGACCTTATGCCCTGCCCTGCACGCATCCTTGACGATCTGCCGAAGGAACCTCTCAGGGTCTACGGATTCCGGCGCCACCTCTGCCGCTCCTTTGGAAAAGTCCAAAAACGCGTCCAGCAATAGCTGCATTTCATCCACGTCCTGTTGCAATGGCGCTGCCTCACCTTCGGGCAACAAAGACAGCCCAAGCTTGAGACGCGTCAAAGGCGTTCGCAAATCGTGGCTGACACCGGACAGCATCATGGTGCGCTGCTCCATCTGACGCTCTATCCGGGCGCGCATATCCAGAAACGCACTGCCAGCCGCTCGCACCTCGATCGCGCCGCCTGGCGAATAAGGAACAACCCGCCCTCGTCCGAACGCCTGTGCAGCCTCGGCCAGACGGGTGATCGGTCGTAGCTGGTTGCGCATGTACAAAAACGAAATGGTTGTCATGATGATCGCAAAGAACAAGACGGTCACAATCAACTGATGCGGCGCGGTTGGGGACAATCGCCGACGGTCGAAAGTTAGCTGCAATACACCCAAATCCGTCTGCAGATACAATCGAGCCTCCTGCCCGCTTGGCAAGGCGACCGCTACAAGATCGGGAAGCAGGGCGCGCAACTCGGATTCGACTTGAGGTGCAATGAAATCATACCAGCGGCGATTCCCGATGACTGGCGTTTCGTTTATCCCGAGAAACCGCAGTTTCATATCAAGCGCGGCCAGATCGGGCCGAAGTTCGGCTACCGCCTGTTGCTGCGTTTCAGAATGTTCTATCACATCCGTAACCAGCGTAACCTCACGCGATGCGGCACGAGTCATTTGCGCAGTGACATCTTCTAGGTGCTTTTGCAAAAAGGCGACACTGATCACCAGCAGCATCACCACCACCGGCAAAATGAGAATCAAAGCCGCCCGTGCGTACAGGCTGCGCGGCATATAAAGTTTGAGCCATTGCGTCGTCATGGGTTAAACCTAACGGGCTGTTCAGACGAGAGAAAGAGTGCAGAATGCAAGCACCGGACGATTTCAATCCAATGCCAGGTCGAGATGACGAATTACAACCGAACCTGAGGCGGATTCTTGCCCCCAACCCGTCTCCGATGACATATCGCGGCACCAATACATACTTGCTTGGCCAAACCGATCTTGCGGTGATTGACCCCGGCCCTGCCAATGCGGACCATCTGGATGCAATCCTGAACGCGGTTAAACCCGGACAACGGATCAGCCACATCATCGTCACACATTCTCATCTGGACCACTCTCCGCTGGCTGCACCGCTGGCCGAACGAACGCAAGCAAAGATCATTGCTTTCGGAGGCCCTGAAGCAGGCCGCAGTGAGGTGATGTCCGAATTGGCCAATCAGGGGCTCGCAGGCGGAGGTGAAGGGATCGACACGGCGTTCCGCCCGCATATCGAAGTCGAAGATGGTGATGTAATCGCCGCCGAAGGGTGGCAGTTGAATGTGATCCATACGCCTGGTCATCTTGGTAACCATATTGCGCTGGGTTGGGGGGATGTCTGCTTTACCGCCGATCATGTGATGGGTTGGGCCAGTTCATTGGTGTCACCACCTGATGGTGATCTGACCGATTTCATGGCGGCTTGCGAAAAGCTAGGACAACATAACTGGTCCGTATTCCATGCAGGGCATGGCGCACCGATTAACGACCCTGCCAAAAGGCTCGATTGGTTGATCACCCACCGGCGCGCCCGGGAAACACAGATTCTGTCCGCATTGGAAACCAGGCCAGGAACCGCCCGGGAATTGGCCGAGCGAATCTATACCGAAACCCCCGCTGCCCTGTTGCCCGCTGCCGAACGGAATGTATTCGCCCATCTCGTTGATCTTACGTGCCGATTTCTGGTTGCACCGCAGTCAAAATTATCTGTCGGCGCGATCTTCGCCAGAACCCCATAGATGCCGAGGTAATTTTTTTTCCAAAACCGCGCTTCCCCTCTGGACGGCGAAATTTCGGGTTGCTATATGGCGCGAACCGTTCCGGCGTAGCTCAGCGGTAGAGCAGTTGACTGTTAATCAATTGGTCGTAGGTTCGATCCCTACCGCCGGAGCCAATTTCCCCAAAACACACCGCAAATTATCATGGATGCCCGCCTTCGCTGTGTGCATGTTTTTTCGACGAAAAAACTCACACCCCCCTCTGGACGGCGAAGAGTCGGGTTGCTATACGGCGCGAACCGTTCCGGCGTAGCTCAGCGGTAGAGCAGTTGACTGTTAATCAATTGGTCGTAGGTTCGATCCCTACCGCCGGAGCCAATCTTCCAAAATCTTCACGACTATAGAAACACCCTGCTTCAGGCCGTGCGCCATAACTCAGGGCAGATGATAAACGGTTTCAAAGGTTCATCTTCTAATTTTTCCATTCCCTTCAACCCAAAGTTGAGGGATAAGTTCCCAATTACATTTGCATTGAAGGACTTAGTCTGGGCCCAAGTTATTAGCAGGCTCAGGTGAACTTGAGATAAATTGAAAGAAGATTTTATGCCGGTCACGCTTGTCCCAAAGCCAAACCAGGCAGATCAGAAACGCCACTGGCAAGTCGCGAAACGGACATACGAGCATAAGGAAGTATCATGAAGCAGGTGAACTGTTTGATCATAGGTGCTGGTTTTGGCGGCATTGGTATGGGCTACCAGCTCAGACAAGCGGGAATCGACAGCTTCGCAATACTCGACAAGGCCACTGATTTTGGGGGCACTTGGCAGCATAACACCTATCCCGGTGCGGAATGCGATGTGCCCTCGCATTTGTATTCTTACTCTTTCAGCAAAACGCCGGACTGGAGCCGAAAATGGTCGGGACAGAAAGAGATTCTGGATTACATCCGGGATTGTGCGGAAACATTCGGAGTGATCGCGCATTTACGCCTTGGCTGCGCCGTCACTTCAGCAAGCTTCGATCCGACAAGTGAAATGTGGACTGTAACGACCAAGGGCAATGGAGATGAAACCTATCTCTGCCGCCACGTGGTTTGCTCGGTTGGTCAGTTGCACTTTCCCAACCGTATTGGGATACCGGGGATGAAGCTCTTCGGGGGAACCATATTCCATTCTGCCGAATGGCGCCATGATATCGACCTGAAGGACAAATCGGTTGCTGTGATTGGAAATGCAGCCAGCGCGCTGCAGTTCATCCCAGAGATCGCCAAACAGGCAGACATTCTGACAGTTTATCAACGCACGGCAAATTGGGTCATGCCCAAAGGCAACAAGACCTATGGCGAGAGCTTCAAGTCGCTGATGCGTTCGATGCCCTTCCTTCAAAAACTTTATCGCTTCCGCCTTTGGGCCGAGAATGAATTCAAGATCTTTCCAGTCATGAAAGGATCGAAACTGCACGAGATGCTGATGCAGAACATACTGAACCGGCATCTGGAAAAGACGATATCGGACCCAAAACTGCGCGAGGCGCTTCGGCCCAAATACCCGCCCGGCGCGCGTCGCCTTTTGGTCTCGGACAGCTACTATCAGACCCTGAACCAGGATAAGGTTGATCTGGTAACGGAGCGGATCGACTGTTTCACCAAAGATGGGATCAAGACCACAGACGGTACCGAACGCAACCATGATGTGGTCATTCTTGGCACCGGGTTCCAATCCAACCCCTTCCTGCAAGCTATTGATATCAAGGGACGTGATGGTATCTTGTTGCGCGATGTTTGGGATAAGGGTGGTGCGCGGGCCTATCTTGGTATTTCGGTTCCCAAATTCCCCAATCTGCACATTATTTACGGACCAAACACAAACCTTGGCCACACGACGGTACTGGCCATGATCGAAGCGCAAATCGGTTTTGTCATCCAACTTATCAAGGCGGCCGATCACGGCACGATCGAAGTAAAACCTGAGGCCGCATTGCGTTTCGATGACGAGATGCAACAGCGTCTTGCCAAAAGTCAGTGGGCGCGGATCAAGCGCAGCTATTACAAAGATGGCGAGCGGATAACCACCAACTGGCCAGGCAGTTCGTTCGAGTATTTCAGGCGCACGAGGAAACCCAAACTGGCAGATTTCAGGCGTGGAACTTCAGAAGGCTGAGGGGCTATAGATCTACGTTCGCCGCGAAGTCAGAAAACCCGGCAAACCATCGCGCTTGTGTCTGCCAGACCAGTGATCTTGCGCTAGGTACTCAGCAGACCTTTGAAGTCTTCCCGCAGGTTGCGTTTCAGGATCTTGCCAGTCGCGTTCAGTGGCAGCGCGTCCACAAAGACTACCCTGTCCGGGATCTGCCACTTGGCGATCTTACCACCAAAAAACGCCAGCAATTCTTCTTCGCTTGGGTTTGCCCCCTCGGCTTTCACCGCCACAAGAACGGGCCGTTCGTCCCATTTCGGATGCGGCACACCCACAACGGCTGCGCCTGCCAGCTTTGGATGTGCCACCGCGATATTCTCGAGCTCGACCGAACTGATCCATTCACCGCCGGATTTGATGATGTCCTTTGAGCGATCTCGGATCGTCATATACCCGTCCGGGTCCAGTGTCGCCACGTCGCCAGTGGCAAACCAACCGTCTTGCAGCAGACCCTGATCCTGCATCATGAAATAGCTGTCCAATACCCAGTATCCGCGCACCATCAGGTCTCCCTGTGTTTCACCGTCGCGCGGAAGCTCATTGCCCAGATCATCAACGATTTTCAATTCGACCCCATAACAAGGGCGGCCCTGACTTTCCCGAAGCCCATACTGCTCTTCTTTGGGCAGTTTTCCATGTTTCGCCAAGGGCTGGTTCGCGGTTCCCAGCGGGCTCATCTCGCTCATCCCCCAGGCGTGGACTGTATCAACACCGTAGGTTTCGCGGAACGTCTCGATCATCGACGGCGGACATGCCGCCCCACCAATAACTGTGCGCTCAAGACTGGACAGTTGACTGCCCGACTTCTTGGCAGAGGCCAGCAGACCCTGCCAGATCGTCGGCACACCCATGGCCAGTGTCACCCCATAGTTGTCAATCAAATTGACCAATGCCTCGCCATGCAAATCTGGTCCCGGTAATACCATCCGAGACCCAGACATCGCGCAAGCGTACGGCGATCCCCAAGCGTTCACATGGAACATCGGTACAACTGGCAGTACCACATCCATCGCCGAATACCCGATCACGTCACGCGTGTTGGACCCAAAACTGTGCAAAACTGTCGAGCGATGGGAATAGAGCACCCCCTTGGGGTTTCCGGTTGTGCCCGAGGTGTAACAAAGGCTTGAGGCTGTGTTTTCGTCCAGTCTGGGCCATTGAAAGCCGGAATCACCGGTTTCGATCAGCTCATCATAGAACTGCACCCCTGGAACCTGCACGATTGCGTCATCATTCCGCGGACCCATAAACACGAAATGCTGCACCTCTGTCAGGTGGTCCTTCAAAGCGGCGACAAGCGGGATGAATGTGGCGTCGAAAAACAGAATCCGGTCCTGCGCATGATTGATGATATAGGTCAGCTGCTCTGGAAACAGCCTGGGGTTTACGGTGTGGCACACGAATCCAGCACCCGAAGTGCCATAGTAAATTTCCAGATGGCGGCGGTTGTTCCATGCCAATGTCGCTATCCGAGCGTGCGGTTCCAGCCCAAGACCTAACAGTGCAGAACCCAATTTTCGCGCGTTTTCGGCGACTTGCGACCAGTTTGTTTCAGTTAAACTGCCGTCAGTTTCGACAGAATAAATCTCGGTTTGGCCATGATAGCGATCGGCATGCTCGATCAGTGACGAGATCAGCAACGGTTGCGTCATCATTTGTCCCAGCATGGACATCCTCCCTGTGTCGGGGCCGCTTTTTGCAGCACCTTCTTGTTTGCCACGCATCTTTGACTGTTGGCGCGGTCAAAAGAAATCCTGCCAAGCATTTAATTGTCTGACAATAGAAGAATGCGTCATGCAAGGGCTGCAAAGCTGGCTTTTATTCGGTTTCCCGGTGCAACATGGCATAGGCAACAAGGGCGGCGGTTGACCCGTCTTTGGTCTCGGTACCTTCTGCACCGTCCACGATTGGCCCCAGTGAAGTCGCCAGTTCCTTGCCCAGTTCAACGCCCCACTGGTCAAAAGAGTTGATCCCCAACAGGACCCCTTCGACGAATACGCGATGCTCGTACAGGGCGATGATCTGCCCCAGAACAAAAGGCGTTAGCTTGGGGTACATCAGCGTGGTCGAGGGACGATTGCCAGCAAACACCCGATGTCGGGCCTGACGTTCGCATTCTTCACCCGTCAACCCTTTGTCGGCCATGCGCTGCCGCGCCTCGTCCAGCGATCGGCCGCGCATCAGCGCCTCGGACTGGGCCAGACAGTTGGCCAGCAGCAGCCGGTGATGGTGGGTCAGCTCAGGTTCATGTCCCTCGGCAGCGACCATGAATTCGCAAGGGATAACGTCTGTGCCCTGATGGATCAGCTGATAAAACGCATGCTGACCATTGGTACCAGGCTCACCCCAGACCACTGGACCCGAAGGAATGGTTAGCGCGCTGCCGTCCATGGCAACGGATTTGCCATTCGACTCCATCTCGAGCTGCTGAAAATATGCGGGCAAGCGCAGGAGACGCTGATCGTATGGCAGCACGGCCCGGCTGGCATGTCCCAGAACCTGCCGATGCCAGATACCGGTCAAAGCCAACATCACCGGCATATTCTCGGACCAATCGGCGGCGCGAAAATGCACGTCCATTGCCTGTCCACCGCGCAAAAACGCGTCAAAGGCCGTCGAGCCTACGGCAATCATCACCGGCAGGCCCACAGGCCCCCAAACCGAATAACGCCCGCCGACCCAATCGGCGAAACCAAACACGCGCTGTTCGGAAATGCCAAAGGCCTGAGTCTTGTCCAAAGCACTGGAAACCGCAGCAAACTGTCGGGCCGGCTCCCCGCCGCCATCGACCATCCAGGCGCGCGCGGTGCGGGCATTGGTCATGGTTTCAATGGTCGTGAACGTCTTGGACGCGACAATCACAAGTGTCCGCATCGGATCCAGCTGCCGTAGAACATCGGCAATATGTGCCCCGTCTACATTCGAGACATAGTGCAGCCGTGGCCCATCGTGATACGGAGCCAGCGCATGCGTGGCCATAACCGGTCCCAGATCAGACCCACCAATTCCGATATTCACCACATCGGTAAAGCTGCCCCCTGCCCCGGCCACGGCGCCACCGCGCACCTCTTCGGCAAAGACACGCATCCGCTGCAGCGTATCCAGAACGCCAGGCATGACATCCAGACCATCCACGTCGACCGGACCGCCATCCAGATTCCGCAATGCCGTATGCAGAACCGAGCGTTCTTCGGTTTCATTGATCTTGGCACCCGCAAACATCGCGTCGCGCCTGTCGGCAAGCCCCGCCTCGTCGCATAGGCGGATCAGGGCCGCGCGAATATCCGTGTCAATCTGCGTCTTTGAATAGTCAAACAGCATATCGCCCGTCGAGGTCGAGAAAACCTGTGCCCGATCCACGTCTTGTTCGAACAAGTCCAAAATGGAACGACCGCCATCTGACGCAAATGCCTTGAGAGTATCCAGGTTCATAACTCTACTCCGCCCAATGGACCGTCATGCCGCCCAACACAGCAGCAATCGGTGCCTCTTTGGGATGCAGGGACATGGCTCGGTCCAGCGCCTTGCGTTTGGTTTCCCCAAAAATCACCAGATGCTTAGACAATGCGCCGTCCAAGACCGGAGCCGTTAATGTAATCCGCGCCTCGGGCTGAACTTCGGGTCGGGCCACGGCCAAAGGTGGCGCATGCCCGTCCAATGCGGTGGCCAACCCGTCCATCCCCGGAAACAGCGAGGCGGTGTGCATATCTTCGCCCATACCCAGCATGAGAACCGAAAGAGGCAGCACGGGCGCAATCAAGCTTTCAATTTCGGGCAGCACCGATTCCGGATCTTTGCCATCCAGATACAGCGGCACATATTGCGCGACCGAGGCGCGATTGGTCAGCAAACGCTCTTGGATCAGCCGCGCATTTGCGCGATCGCTGTCGCTGGGCACGCACCGTTCATCCGTTGGCAGAATTCGGACCCGGTCCCAATCCAAATCAGCGGCACACAATCCGTCAAAGACCGGCCCGGGTGTGGTACCGCCCGGCACAGCAAAAGAGACCAGATCGTGATGCAGCAGCGCCGCCTCAAGATCTCCGGCGATAGCATTGGCCACGTCGATGGCTAGCATATCCCGGTCGGCGTATTCCTGAATTTTCATGGGTTTATCCCTTGCCAACGGCGACCGTCCCGTTTCATCAGCAGCTCGGCGTCGCCCGGCCCAGTGCTGCCGCTCTCATAAGGTTTCGGCACGTCGCCACGCGCCTGCCATCCTGCGATGATCGGGTCTGTCCAGGCCCAGGCGGCCTCGACCTCATCACCGCGCATGAACAGCGTCTGATTGCCTCGGATCACATCCATCACCAGACGTTCATAAGCGTCTGGCGGGTCCTGGTTCTCGGCGCCCAATGCCTCGGCAAAGCTCATATCCAGAGGCACGTCGACCAAACGCATACCTCCTTGCCCGGGCTCTTTGATCGTCACTTTCAGCGTGATGCCCTCATTTGGCTGCAGGCGGATCGACAGCGCATTCGCATGACGACCGGCATCCGCTCCAAAGATCGAGTGCGGAGCGTCTTTGAACATCACGTTGATCACCGAAGACCGGGCCACAAGGCGCTTGCCTGTGCGCAAGTAGAACGGTGTTCCCGCCCATCGCCAGTTGCTGATATGCGCCCGCAGCGCCACATAGCTTTCCGTGGTCGAGCGCGGATTTCCAACCGCTTTGCGGTAACTTGAACTTTCGCCCTCAAACTGCCCCCGCACGATATGATGCGGCTTTACCGGGTCCAGAGCGCGAATGACCTTGAGCTTTTCATCACGCACCGCATCCGGGTCGAACTTGGCCGGAGGTTCCATGGCGATCAGGCACAAAAGCTGCATCAGGTGGTTCTGCATCATGTCGCGCATTGCGCCTGCGCGCTCGTAATACTCTTCACGGCCGTTAATTCCGACGGATTCTGCTACGGTGATCTGGATATGGTCGACATACTGGCTGTTCCAAAGTGGTTCGAACAACATGTTGCCGAACCGAACAGCCATCAGGTTTTGGACGGTTTCCTTGCCCAGATAGTGGTCGATTCGATAGATTTGACTTTCCCTGAAATGCGCGGCCAGCGTGGCATTCAAAGCCCGCGCACTTTCCAGATCATGGCCAAAGGGTTTTTCAACCACGATCCTCGTCTGCGGCGTTGTCAGATCATACGCCTCGATCCGTTCCGCCAGAGGGCCAAACAACCGCGGCCCCACCGAAAAATAGAACGCCCGAACCCGATCCGGCTGAAGCTTCTGCGCAAGCTCGGCCCAGCCATGATCCGCAACAGCATCCAATGTCACATAATCAACCCGCTGCAAAAACGCGTTCAGCGCAGCGGTGTCCTGACTGTGTCGTCCGGCATGAGCCTCAAGCGAGTTGCGGACCAAATTGCGGAACTTGTCACGGTCGTAATCCGTTCGGGCCGCCCCGATTACTTGCGCGCCTTCAGCCCATTGGCCAGCACAAAACCGGCGAAACAGAGCGGGCAGGATTTTACCCTGCGCCAGATCGCCGGTTCCGCCAAAAATGACCAGATCAAAGGGGTCTACAGGTATGACGCGAGAAACCATGTGTTTTCCTTACCTTGCCCTATGCTCAATGTCCAATGTTAGCGCAACCATTTTTGCGGATTTCCGCGACATCAATTCTCTGTCAGTTCACCCATGTCTCACTTTGCGAAATGGTCTGAAACCTCTAATTCAAGGTGACAACAGAAAAGAACCGGAAACCGGAATGAAAGACAACGCCCCTCAGATCGTCAATATCGGCAAGTTTCAAAACAAATTGGTGACAGCGGATGGCCAGACTCGTGCCTCGGTGGCGTTGACCAACCCCGAGACGCTCTGGTTCAATACCGGGACTCTGTGCAACATCGAATGTGTGAACTGCTATATCGAAAGCAGCCCGACCAATGATGCGTTGGTCTATATTTCGGCGGGTGAAGTGCGGGACTATCTGGACCAGATCGAAGACAGAAACTGGCCCGTGCGTGAGATTGGCTTTACCGGTGGTGAGCCGTTCATGAACCCCGACATGATCGAGATGGCGCGCGCGGCTCTGGAACGCGGCTATGAGGTGTTGATCCTGACCAACGCCATGCGGCCAATGATGCGCCAAAAGATGCGCGAGGGATTGACTGAACTTCAGCGCGACTACGCTGGGAAACTGACGCTGCGGGTATCGCTCGACCATTATCGTGCCGACCTGCACGATAAGGAACGTGGCAAAGGCAGTTTTGACAAAACCGTGGAAGGTATGAAGTGGCTACGCGATGGCGGATTCCGGATGGCTGTTGCCGGCAGAACCGTATGGGGCGAGGACGATGAAAAAAGCCGTCAGGGATATGCTACGTTATTCAACCACCACGGGTTTGGCATCGACGCGCATGACCCTGCGCGAACGGTCCTTTTCCCTGAAATGGACGAAACCGTCGAAGTGCCGGAAATTACAACCGCCTGCTGGGGTATCCTGGACAAATCACCCGCGACTGTGATGTGCGCCAGTGCCCGGATGGTGGTCAAACGCAAGGGCGCTGAAAAACCGGCCGTTCTGGCCTGCACGTTGCTGCCTTATGAGCCGGAGTTCGAGATGGGGCATACGCTGGCCGAGGCGGAAGCGGACGTGCACCTTAACCATCCGCATTGTGCCAAATTCTGCGTTCTGGGCGGGGCCAGCTGCTCGGCTTGATCAGTTCAGTTCCGGCGATTTCCAGAATTTTGTACCCGACGCGCCCGCTGCCACGCGCCACCCTGACTTGGACAGTTCAAAAAAGGACCGACCATCGGTGAATCGCACGGTTTCCTTCGTGTTTTCGTCGCCGTACATGGCACCGGTTTCGGCGGTCGCGTCATAGCCTTGAGTGATGAACTTATCCAGATCAGCAGCTGTTTCGAACATGATCACAAACTTGGATTCAAAGCCGCCGATGCCGATCGCGCCACCCACGCCGCCTGTTCCCATGTTCATATATGTGTGCTGGCCGGAGTCCTTTGAAACCGCCACACCCCGCCCATAGCCCGCCGAGACCGGAAACACGGTAACCTTGCGCGAGTCGAACACGGCATAGCCGACACAGACCTCGTACAGTGATTGCGCTTCGGGATTTTCGGCCAGCAACTGATCCAGAATCTGCGTGGCCAATGTGTCCAGCTTGGCGCGCGTCTCTTCCGGAGTGGCCTCATTGCTTAGCAATTCGGTGGTCGAGTCGACCGTACCCTCAACAGCTTTCGCGCCTTTATCGATTGTCTCGCCAACGGTTTCGGCCCCTTGCCCGACAACGTCAGCCGCGTTTGCCGCGCCTTTTTTGATCTTGTCCAAAACTCCCTCAGCGGCGACTGACCCACCAAGCAAAACGGCGGCGACAAACAGCAACATTCTGGGCATGCGGCATTTCCTCAGCTGATCAATGGTTTGGACACGACCCTAGCCTAAGAAAATCAAATGGAACACGCCCTTTCGTTACACAGCCAATAATCTGTCAGGGCGGCTAATTCACCCGAAACTCGCCAACTTGATTGCGCCACTCTCCGGGCGCGATCATCTTACGGTGGGTGAATTTTACGGAATGTAAGGGGCCTTCGATCTCTCGCTGCCAGAAATCAATGAACTCGAACAGTTTCGGATGATCCGGCGCCAGATCGTATTCCTGCCAGATGAAGGTGTTCAGAACATGGATATAGTCGGGCATGTGGTAGAATAATTCCGCCGTTGTCAGCCCATAACCTTTAAGCATCAATTCCGTTTCGCTGCGCTCCATTTCGACCTCAATATTAATTGCAAGGTCCCCCTATTGTATCACGAAAACACCCTAATCCTTAGTTAACAATATGTTACCGTGATGTTACCGGAGTTTCTCACTTGCAAAATGGTTGCTTGCTTGCACCTTATGTGCCGGGTCTGATAAGGTGTATCCACAAGATATAGAGTCTGCATACAGAACGGGCAGTTTACGTGAGCGATACGCCAGAAGTTCCTGAAAATATGGATGAAAACCCACCAGAACGCCCCGTTTACGGTGGCCCGACGGTCTCCATCGAATCCGAAATGCGCACGTCCTATCTGGACTATGCGATGTCGGTCATTGTTAGCCGTGCGATTCCTGATCTGCGCGATGGGTTGAAACCGGTACATCGGCGCATCCTTTACGCGATGCACGAGACCGGAAACACCCATGACAAATCCTATCGCAAATCGGCCCGTCCGGTCGGCGACGTAATGGGTAAATACCACCCACATGGCGACAGCGCGATCTATGACGCGTTGGTGCGGATGGCTCAGGATTTCTCGATGTCGCTGCCGCTGCTGGACGGTCAGGGCAACTTTGGCTCGATGGACGGCGATAACCCGGCGGCCATGCGCTATACCGAAGTGCGGATGGACAAGCCCGCCGCCTCTCTGCTGGCGGATATCGAGAAAGACACCGTCGATTTTCAGGACAACTATGACGGCAAAGACAGAGAGCCGACAGTCCTGCCCGCACGGTTCCCGAACATGCTGGTCAACGGCGCTGGCGGCATTGCCGTGGGCATGGCGACCAATATCCCGCCGCACAATCTTGGTGAGGTGGTCGACGCCACCCTAGCCCTGATCGACGATCCCGATCTGACGTCCGAGCAGCTGATCGAGTATGTTCCAGGCCCCGACTTCCCGACCGGCGGCGTAATGCTGGGCCGGTCCGGCGCGCGCAAAGCCTATCTGGAAGGGCGCGGCAGCGTCATAATTCGCTCGAAGACCCGCGTCGAGGAAATCCGCAAAGACCGCTATGCCATCGTGGTTGATGAGATTCCATATCAGGTGAACAAGGCTTCGATGATCGAAAAGATCGCCGAGGCCGTGCGTGAGAAGAGGATTGAAGGCGTCAGCCACGTTCAGGACGAATCCGACCGTAACGGCGTACGCGTGGTGGTCGAACTGAAACGTGATGCCACGCCCGAAGTTGTATTGAACCAGCTTTTCCGTTTTTCGCCGATGCAAACCTCGTTTGGCTGCAACATGCTGGCGCTGAATGGTGGGCGACCCGAGCAACTGACTCTGCGCCGGTTCCTGACCTCCTTCATTGACTTCCGCGAGGACGTCGTCGCCCGTCGCACTGCGTACGACCTGCGCAAAGCCCGCGAACGCAGTCACATCTTGTGCGGTTTGGCCGTGGCAGTTTCGAATGTGGATGAGGTGGTTGCAACCATCCGCTCATCCGCTGACGCCGCGCAAGCGCGTGAAAAGCTGATGACCCGCCGCTGGCCCGCGGCTGAGATCGAAAGCTATCTGCGCCTGATCGACGACCCTCTGTCCATGATGAACGACGACGGCACCTATAACCTGACCGAAGTTCAGGCCCGCGCGATCCTCGACCTGCGTCTGCAGAGATTGACCCAGATCGGTGTCAAAGAGGTTACAGACGAACTGGAAGAACTGGCGGGTAAGATCCAGGAATACCTGGATATTCTGTCCTCGCGAGAGCGCATCATGTCGATTATCGGGGATGAGCTGCGCAGCGTGCGTGAACAGTTTGCCGTGCCCCGTCGCACCGAGATCGTCGATTGGTCCGGCGACATGGAAGACGAGGACTTGATCGAGCGTGAGGATATGGTCGTGACCGTCACGTCGGGCGGCTACATCAAGCGTACTCCGCTGGCCGATTTCCGGGCGCAAAAACGTGGTGGCAAGGGCCTGTCGGGAATGCAGACCAAGGAAGAGGACGTCGTTACCAACCTCTTCGTGGCGAACACGCATACACAGTTGTTGTTCTTCACCACTGACGGGATGGTCTACAAGCTCAAAACCTGGCGTCTGCCGCAATCCGGGCGCACTGGCAAGGGCAAGGCCATTGTCAACATCCTGCCGATTCCGACCGGGGTTTCGATCGCGGCGATCATGCCCGTGGATGTGCCGGACGAAGAATGGGAAAACCTGCAGATCATCTTTGCCACCAGCGCAGGCGATGTGCGCCGGAACCGACTGTCGGATTTCACCAATGTCCGCCGCAACGGCAAGATTGCGATGAAATTGCCCGAAGGCATCGAACTGGTGAATGCACGCATCTGCTCTGAAGACGAAGATGTGATGCTGGTCACCAATTCGGGCCGCGCAATCCGGTTCCGCACCACTGATGTGCGCGTGTTCAACTCACGCGAATCCACCGGTGTTCGGGGTATAAGGCTGAGCGGTGGCGACCGTGTCGTCTCGATGTCGGTGATCCGCCACTTTGAAGCTGATCCGGATGAACGCGCCGCCTATCTCAAGATGCGCCGCGCAGTGGCAGGCATCGCCGATGACGGTGAGACGGATGAGGATGAAGCAACCCCCGACACCATCACGCAGGAACGCTATGCCGAAATGTCCGCTGCCGAAAACATGATCCTGACGATCACCACGGGCGGTGCAGGCAAGCTGAGCTCCAGCCACGACTACCCGGTCCGCGGACGCGGCGGCATGGGTGTTGCGGCGATGGACAAGGCAATGCGCGGCGGAGCACTTGTGGCCTCGTTCCCGGTCGATATCGAAGATCAGATCATGCTGGCCACGTCCAAAGGTCAGTCGATCCGGGTCCCGATCGAAGGCATCTCGTTCCGCTCGCGGTCAGCAGGTGGCGTGAAGGTGTTCAACACCGGCAAAGGCGAAGAGGTTGTCAGCGTCGCCTGGATCGCCGATCAGGGTGACGAGGAAACCGAAGAAGAGTAAACACCATACTGGTGGGAACAGGGCGCCGCTCCATCGGGGTGGCGCCCTTTTTTATGCGCGCACCAGATCATCCACGAGCCAAAGACGGTCCTGCCCCCAAATGCTTTGTCCTGCAATGTGGAAACTGGGAACACCCCACAGGCCGGTCTCTTGCAGTCTTGCCTGATTGGCTTCAACCCGGTCGCTCCAGCCATGTGTGCCCAGGCAAGCGCGTGCCTCGTCCCAGTTCAACCCGGCTGCTGCAACGATACGCGCCAGGCCGTGATCCGTCTCTGGATCAACTCCTTCCGACCACACAGATCGCATGAAGACCGAGCAGAATGCAGCCATCTTCCCCTGGGATTCGGCATGATCCAGCAGGGAATATCCACGCTCCACACCCGCGCCCAACGGATCACAGATACGCCCGAACGGAATGCCCAACCTACGCGCCTCACGCGCGCAATCGCGTAGGATATAGCCCGATTTGACCGTGGGAACTGGCAGTCCACGCATCAGCATCGGCAGGACTGGCCGCAGGATCAGACGGGCGCTGTGACGGTTGGCAAGGGACTGAACACGGTCAAAGGCCAAGTAGGAATACGGGCTGCGGAACGAGAAAAAGAACTCCAGCTCTTTGCCGGCTGCGTTGCTGATTTCCGGTGAGGGATTTGGCGGAGCTATGATCGGTGGCGCGCTTTTGCCAAGCCCGGCCCCCTGCAATCTTTCTTCTAGGTAATGCAGCCGATCCAGACCCCAATACCATTCCCCGCCATAGTAGAACGTTCCGCCAAGATAGTGCCCCAAGGCTGCCAACGCACTGTCACCGGCATGCAGAGCCTTTGATGGGTCGATGGCCGTGCCCAATGGCAGATCACTGCCAGACAACAGAGCCCTGTTGACCCTATCCAGTTGGGCGGCAAAGTCCGACGCATCAAGGCAGGCCGCCAACAGACCATTGGCTTGCGCCTGCGCTTCAGCGCTGCACTTCAGTGGCACCTCCAACCCAAGTTTTGTCGCCAGCCGCGACGCGTCAGCAATCGCATTCTGCCGATGGGCGTCTGCGTCGGGAATAGCTTCCGATGGCGGCCCCGAGATCAGATGCGGGCGCAGCTTGACCCGGTAGCGGTCCTGAAACAGCGAAAGTATCTGCGCGGTCAGATGAGAAAAAGGATCAGCAACATCGTGGAAATAGTGCACCTCATGACCGGTGCCACGCACCCTGCGGCGAACCTCATGCGCCTGCCGTCGTGCAGTCAGAACCGCTTGGCTTGTGATGATCTGAGCAAGCCGGGATTTTACTTTGCGGTCAAGGGACAAAGGGCTCTCCGAGTGAGTGCTTTGCCTGCCACTTTAGCCGTGACCGCGTAAAAGACCACGCGCTTACACGGCGATGTGAGCAGGCATATCTAGACCCCGTAAAGCGCCCCGAATTTTGCCTCGAGATAGGCCAGCAGAGGTTCCGGCCCCGGCTCCATACCGCTGGCGCGTTGGATGATGTCGCGGGGGGCGAACAGGCCACCATGGCGCTGCACGTTGTCGCGCAACCAACCAGTGGCACCCGACGTATCGCCTATGGCCAGCTGGGCGTCCAGATCAGGCAGTGCGGACCTCAGGGCCTGATTCAAGCACCCTGCATAGACATTGCCCAACGAGTAGGTCGGGAAATACCCGAACAGACCGACGGACCAATGGACATCCTGCAAGCATCCGTTCGACGGCCTATCGACCGCATAGCCGAAATCCGCCTTGAACCGGTCGTTCCATGCACCCTCAAGGTCTCTGACCTGCAGATCACCGCTCATCAACGCACGCTCAAGATCAAAGCGCAGCATGATGTGCAGGTTATACTGCACCTCATCCGCCTCGGTGCGGATATAGCCGTTATGGACCCGGTTGACCGTGGCATAGAACGCATCGGCATCGGCGACGCCGAAATTGCCAAAAGCCTCGACCATCTGGCCAAACAGCCAGCCAGTATAGGCGCGTGATCGACCCAGTTGGTTTTCGTAAATCCGGCTCTGGCTTTCATGCACGCCCATCGACACGCCCTGCCCCAGCGGGGTCAAAAGGTAGGCTGGGTCGATGCCCTGTTCATAGGCGGCGTGGCCGACCTCGTGAATGGTTGAATAGAAACAGTTGAACGGATCGGTCTCGCTGGTGCGCGTGGTGATCCGCACGTCCAATCCGCTGCCCGAGCTGAACGGGTGAACGGCCTTGTCGACCCGGCCAGTGTTCAGGTCGTAACCGAATCCGGTGGCCAGCTTCTGTGACAGTTGCATCTGGGTCGCTGCGTCAAACGTCCCAGTCAGGGCGGCCGGTCCGGGTTGGTCCAGTACGGCTGCTCGCAATGCCACCAGACGCGGACGCATCTGGTCAAAGATCGCAGCGATCTGAGTGCCGGTCGTATAGGGCTCGTAATCTTCAACCATGGCGTCATAGACATCACCGCCCTGTGCCAGGGCCTGACCTTCCTGACGTTTGAGCGCCACAACCTCTTCCAACACGGGCAAAAAGGCCGCCACATCCTCATCGGCGCGTGCCTGTGCCCATGTGCCCTGCGCGGCTGAGGTAACGCGTGCGATGGTCTTGGCCAAATCGGCGGGCACTTTCACGGTCCGCTCATAGGACCGGCGGATCTCGCGCAGTTGCGCGCGGGCGACATCGTCCTGCAGCTCGGCCTGCTCCAGCAACTCTGCCACACGCGGATCAGACCGTCGGGCATGCAAAACAGATTCGATCGCGGCCATTTCTTCTGCGCGCTGCGGTGCTGCGCCGCGCGGCATCACTGTTTCCTGATCCCATCCCAGACGCCCGGCAATCTGACCAAGGGCCGAAATTTCACGTTGGAAGGCCATCAGTTCATCATAGGCAGTCATCTGGGTCAGGCTCCGCGGATCGAAGTTGCGATGGGATAGGCTGTCAGGAAGCGCGCACGCAGGATCAGAGTCCACACGATCACGGCCATGAACTGGTGGAAAATGGCGATCTGCCAGGGGGCCGCGTAGATCACGGTCATGATCCCGACAACCACCTGCAGCGACAAGGCTGCGAACATCGTGTTGAAGGCAAAGCGCGTTTGCGGATGCGCACTGGAATTGCCACGCCGCCAGACAACGATGGCAAAGATGAACAGCAGATAACCCGCGCAACGATGGATGAACTGCACAAGCCCGGGGCTTTCGAAAAAGTTCCGCCACATCGGTTCCAGTATCGCCGCGTCCGGCGGGAAAATCTGCCCGCCGATCAATGGCCAGTCGGTATAAGACCGCCCAGCGTCGATACCTGCGACAAGTGCACCGATGAGGATCTGCAGGAATGCGAAATGCATCAGGCCGGTAGACAGGGAAAACAGTTTGGCCTCTTTCGCGCGGCGGGCCTGCATCAGGTCACGCTCTTCCCGGCCAAGTTCGAACATATACCAGGCGAGGAAACCCAAGATCACAAAGGCCAGACCCAGATGGATTGCCAGGCGATAGCTGGCAACGGCGATCATCCCCTCGCCCTGTGTTACGCCGGACGCAACCATCCACCAGCCAACCGCTCCCTGAATCCCACCCAAAGCACCTGGGATCATCAGCTTGCCGGTCCAGCCTGTTGGTATCTTGCGGGCAATAAGGAACCCGAAGAACCCAAGAGCCCAGACCAGCCCGATCACGCGGCCCAACTGCCGGTGGCCCCATTCCCACCAATAGATGGATTTGAAATCCGCCAGCTCCATCCACTGGTTCTGAATGCGCCACTGGTCGATTTGCTTGTACTTGTCGAACTCGGCCTGCCAGTCGACCTCGGTCATCGGCGGGACAGCCCCGGTAAGCGGTCGCCATTCGGTGATCGACAGCCCGCTATCGGTCAGGCGGGTCAGCCCGCCCACAGCGATCATCACAACCACAAGTGCAAACAGGATCATCAGCCAGGCCCGGATGGCCTTGCGCGCGCCGCCACGGCCCCGGTCAATCATACCAGGCTGAACCGCTTGTTGTTTTTCAGAGTCTGAGACCTCTTCGAAGATGCTGCGCTTGCCGCTCATGCGTTCCTCATGTGTCTTGAATTTCGTTGCAAGCTAGGCCCCCCTTAAGGGTAGGTCCAGCCTTACCCTTTGTCTTTCCAACGGACCATCTGACGCATGACCCCGTGCAACATCTGCACATCCGCCCGCGTCATCCGCATCCGCGACCACAGATTGCGCAGATTGGTCTTCATGCTTTCGGCTTTTTCGGGGGGGTAAAAGAACCCCGCCTCTTCCAACCGGTCCTCGTAATGTTCGACCAGCTTTTCAACCTCGATCCCCGTGGCCCAGTCGCCTTTGCCCAAATCGGTTGCCTCATGCACGACATCGACGGTCTGGCGCATCCACTCATAGGCGGTCAGCAACACGCATTGCCCAAGGTTCAGCGAGGCATATTCGGGGTTCACCGGGACCGAGATGATGGCATTGGCCTTGGCGATATCCTCATTCTCAAGCCCTGCCCGTTCCGGGCCGAACAGCACGGCGACATTTTCACCCGCAGCGACCTTTTCAGCCGCTACCTGCATGGCGCGTTCAGGGCTGTAGACCGGCTTGGTCAACCCGCGCTGGCGGGCCGTAGTAGCAAAGACATAGGTACTGTCAGACAGCGCGCCAGCCAGATCGTCAAACAGCTGCGCCTCATCCAGCAGACGGCCCGCACCGCTGGACATCGCCACTGCCTTGGGGTTTGGCCAGCCATCACGTGGGGCCACGATCCGCATCCGGTCCAGCCCGAAATTCCACATCGCCCGCGCGGCGGCACCGATGTTTTCACCCATCTGCGGGCGCACGAGCACAAATGAGGGCTGGGATTTGTCGCTGGGCATGGTTGTCTCCGAAAACTGCGCCTGCTGTAATCGTCGCGCCAACGCAGGGCAAGCCATTGGCGGCGCCAATTCTGCCTGAAACAGGCATAAAAGTTTGCTTCCGGCCCGCAATCCGCTAAACCGCGCAAAAGACTTAAAGCTAAGGACGCGCCGATGGACACCCCCGAGCAGCCGCAGATTTACCTGATCACCCCGCCGACCATCACGTTGAGCACGTTCCCCGACCAACTGGCCCGCGTTCTGGACAGCACCGAAATCGCCTGCATCCGTCTGGCCCTTGCCGGGAATGACGAGGATACGATTGCCCGCGCCGCTGATGCCTGCCGCGAGGTGGCACATACGCGGGACGTGGCGCTGGTGATTTCCAACCACGTCCTGTTGGCGCAGCGTCTGGGTCTGGATGGGGTGCATCTGGATGACGGCGCGCGCTCGGTCCGGTATGTGCGTAAGGAATTGGGTGCCGATGCCATTGTCGGCTGCTTCTGCGGCACCTCCAGCCATGACGGCATGTCGGCTGGTGAGGCCGGGACGGATTATGTCGCCTTTGGCCCGGTTGGCACGTCCTCCTTGGGTGACGGAACCGTGGCCGAGCACGATCTGTTCCAGTGGTGGTCCGAGATGATCGAAGTGCCGGTTGTGGCAGAAGGCGGCCTGACCCCCGAATTGATCCGCGACCTCAGCCCCTGCACCGATTTCTTTGGCATCGGGGATGAAATCTGGCCACAGGAAGACCCAGCCGCCGCACTGAAAACTTTGATCGCCGCCATGGGCTGAACCGGGTGTGAGCGTTAACCCTTGCACCCACGCCGGGGCTGCGGCATGACGTCGACATGACTCAGAACAGCGAAATTCTTTGTATCGGTTCTGTCCTGTGGGACGTGATCGGACGTTCTGCCAGCGCCATGCGGCAGGGGTCGGATGTTCCCGGCAGGATCACCCGCCTGCCCGGAGGCGTGGCAATGAACATTGCCATGACGCTGGTGCGGTTTGGTATGACTCCCACCCTGTTGACCGCCATTGGCCGCGATCCCGAAGGGGATGAGCTGGTCAATGCCTGCGCCCGGCTAGGGATGGTAACGGATCACATCTATCGCTCGCAGGACCTGCCGACCGACCGATATATGGCTGTCGAGGGCGCCAATGGGTTGATTGCCGCGATTGCGGACGCCCATTCACTTGAGGCTGCAGGGGCAAAAATTCTGAAACCCCTGATGCAAGGCCCATTAGGCACAGAGACCATGCCATTTGATGGTCCTGTTGCTTTGGATGGCAACCTGACGCTGTCGCTTTTGGAAGAAATCGCGCAAAGCCCAGCCTTCGCCGGAGCCGACCTGCGCGTGGCACCGGCCTCACCCGGCAAGGCCGATCGCCTGCTGCCTTTCCTCAAACATGCCCGCGCGACGCTTTATGTGAACCTCGAAGAGGCTGGCATCCTGTGCCAGCGCGAATTCGCGGATTCGGCAAGCGCCGCCAAGGGGCTACTGGATCGCGGCGCGCTGCGCGTGCTTGTGACCGATGGCGGCAGTTCAGCAACTGTTGCCAGCGCTGAGGAAATCTTGACCCAAAAACCCCCATCCGTTCTGGTCACCCGTGTGACCGGCGCAGGTGATACATTCATGGCGGCGCATATCGCATCCGAGGCCACCGGTGCCCCAAGCGATGAGGCCCTTTCACGTGCCCTGCATGCCGCCGCAACTTACGTTTCCGGAGAAACCCCACTGTGATCAACATTCAATATTCTGCCGAGGTTCGCGCCGCCAAAGACGCAGGCCAACCCATCGTTGCGCTGGAAAGCACGATCATCACCCACGGTATGCCCTACCCGCAGAACATCGAGGTTGCGGCACAGGTTGAACAAGACATCCGAGAGGCGGGCGCTGTGCCAGCCACCATGGCGGTGATCAATGGTACGCTTCACGTCGGTCTGGAAGCCGAAGAGTTGAGAGCGCTGGGCCAAGCGCATGGGGTCGCCAAACTGTCCCGTGCCGATATGGCCGCCTGCATGGCAACCGGTGGGACCGGTGCAACAACGGTCGCCGCAACCATGATCGCCGCCCATCACGCCGGGATCGACGTTTTCGCCACCGGCGGTATTGGAGGCGTCCACCAAGGGGCTGAGACCTCGTTCGATATCTCTGCTGACCTGCACGAATTGGCCCATACCCCGGTCACGGTTGTTGCCGCAGGCGCCAAAGCCATCCTCGATCTGGCCAAGACGCTTGAGGTTCTGGAAACACTGGGCGTTCCGGTCATTGCCTATGGCCAGGACGAATTTCCGGCCTTCTGGTCGGCAAAATCCCCGCTGGCAGCCCCTCTGCGCATGGACAGTGCGGAAGACATCGCGCACGCACATGCGACCAGACGCGCGCTTGGCCTGCCCGGCGGCCAACTTGTCGCCAATCCGATCCCGGAGGCCGATCAGATCCCATCCGAGGAACTGGCCCCGATCATCGCCTCGGCACAGGCGGATGCAAATGCGCATCGGATCAGCGGTAAAGGGGTTACTCCCTACCTGTTGCAACGGATTTATGAGCAGACCGAAGGTCGTTCTCTGACCGCTAATATCGCATTGGTCCGCAACAATGCCCGTCTGGCAGCCGGGATCGCCCGCGCCCTGTCTGCCAAGGCGGATTGACAAATTGCTATTGTACCAAGGCCAAGGACTGCTTAACTAAATTCGCAAGCCACTCAGGACCGTAATGAACACTCCTTTTGACGAAGAACCCAACCGACAGCCCGGCCTGTTCTCAAGGCTGCGCGCGTCCTTTCTGACGGGCATCGTCGTTATTGCTCCGGTGTGGTTGACGATCTGGCTGATCTGGTCTGTTGTCGGCTGGATCGACAGTGCGGTTCTGCCGCTGGTTCCCCACCAATTCCAGCCTGAACAATATGTTGGCATCAACCTGCGCGGTGTAGGTGTCATCTTTTTTCTGGTGTTCACCGTCGTGGTTGGCTGGGTTGCCAAGGGCATCCTGGGCCGGTCCTTTATCTCGTTCACCGAAAGCCTGGTGAACAGGATGCCGGTCATCCGGTCCATCTATTCAGGCATCAAGCAGATTTCCGAGACCGTCTTTGCCCAGACTGAACGGTCATTTGAAAAAGCCTGTCTGGTTCAATATCCGCGCCGTGGCATCTGGGCCATCGGGTTCGTCTCGACCACCGCTAAGGGAGAAGTCAACGAACGCGCAGAAGCAGGTGGCGATCTGTACAGCGTGTTCATTCCGACGACACCCAACCCGACATCGGGGTTCCTGCTGTTCTTCCCGATCGAGGACGTCATCCTTTTGGACATGTCGATCGAAGATGCCGCCAAGCTGGTAATTTCGGCCGGTCTTGTTTACCCAAACGACAAAGACCCGACCCAGCCACCAGAGTGACTATCCGAACATTTCCGGCAGATTGACCGTGCTGCGTGCACCCAAATCGGCCTTGTGATCTGTCAAAAACTGATCAGCTGCATTGCGGCCAGCTTCTTTGAGCTTATGCAGGACCACAGGGTTGGGCACTGTCTTGGTCGCGACCGAGAGGTCATTCATCAGCGCATCATCAGCAATCATGTGGACCAGAACGCGGCTCATTTCGCCTGCCTTCAGCTTGCCTTCCTCCAGCAACCGCTGAACAAAGCTGATGGCCCGCAACTCTCGAAACAGTGATGAGTTAAAGCCGATCTCATTGATCCGGTTCTGGATTTGCTGCGGTGTCTTGGGAATCTCTTCCCGTTCCAGAGGGTTGATGTTCACGATCACCACATCCTCGGGCAGATCGGAATTGAACAAGGGATACAGGGCCGGATTGCCGGTATATCCCCCATCCCAATAGGCCTCGGTCCGGCCCGATTTCGGGTCGAAAATCTCGACCGCCTGAAACATGGTGGGCAGGCAGGCAGATGCGAGGATAGCGTCGGTCGACAGCTCATCCCCGGTGAACACCCGTATCTTCCCGCTGCGCACGCATGTCGCGCAGACATACAGACGCGGACCTTCGGCAGCGCATATTTCATCGAAATCAAAGCGCTCAACCACGGGTTCCAGGGGGTTGCGGTAGAACGGCCCATAGGCATAAGGAGATACCAACCGCGACCAGGCGTCGCCTACAGCAAACGGCAGCGAATTTTCGATGGACTGTGCGATATGTGAGGGCACAAACGCACGCATCCAATTGGTCAGGTTCGTATCGTCGACGGCCCCCATACGGGCCCAGAGCGCATCCAGATTGGTGCGCGCGCCCTCCCGGCCGCCCCGTACCATGCCAGACTTATAGGCCGCACCGTTCAGTGCGCCTGCCGATGTTCCGGTGATCGCCGCGACTTCGATATCATCTTCGTCCAGCAGACGATCCAGCACACCCCAAGTGAACGCTCCGTGCGCGCCGCCGCCCTGCAAAGCCAGATTGATACGTTTCACTGCCCTACTCCCCAAGGCTCAGAGCGCGGTCCACCCGCCATCAACTGAAATCGTCGTGCCGGTGATCTGCGCCGCCGCATCCGAGCACAGAAAGATCGTCGTACCGCCCAGTTGTTCGACCGTAGCGAATTCTTTCGAAGGTTGCCGCTTTAGCAGGACATTCTTCACGACATCCTCACGGCTCATATCGTATTCTTTCATCGTATTGGGTATCTGCTCTTCGACCAGCGGCGTCAGCACATATCCCGGGCAAATCGCATTACAGGTAATCGGCTCTTGTGCGGTCTCGAGGGCTACGGTTTTGGTCATCCCGACAACACCGTGCTTGGCCGCGATATAGGCGGCTTTGAAAGGCGATGCCGTCAACCCATGGGCCGATGCAATATTCACCACCCGTCCCCAGCCCGCCTTGCGCATCATCGGCAACGCGGCGGCAGTGGTGTGAAAGGCCGAGTTCATGTTGATCGCAATGATCGCGTCCCATTTGTCGGTTGGAAACTGATCAATCGGCGCCACATGCTGAATGCCGGCATTGTTGACCAGGATATCGCAGGCTCCAGCCTTTTCGATCAGCGCCCGACACTCGTCACCCTTGGACATGTCCGCTTTGATATAGCGCGCGTTGGTTCCGGTTTCCTGCCCGATCTCTGCGGCCAGAGCATGATCTTCGTCGCGGTCAGTAAACGAATTCAGCACCACATCCGCCCCGGCCTTGGCCAGCTCGCGGGCGATGCCCAGCCCGATGCCCGAATTCGATCCTGTGATGATTGCTGTTTTGCCCGAAAGACTCATGGGTGCTCTCCGTCAGATTCCGTGTTGACGGCACAGTGCCATGCTGCACCTGCAAAGAAAACGGGGAAAGATTGGGCGCGCTGTATCAGCGAAAATCGCACAAAAAAAACGCCCGCACGAAGCGGGCGTTAAGTTATTGAGGCAGGTTTCATACAGGCAAGAAACCTATCGAGCAGTACGCCCTTTATAAGCAATTCCACGCCTTCGTCCAAGCTAAAAGTTTGATAATATGAAAAATCATGGCTACGGTGAATCCCAACAAAATAAGGCCAGAGCAGGATTGTTTCCAAAATGAGCCCCGATTTTCTTCGCCCCGTTCGCCCTATGATCGCGGGAATCGTTAGTGTTTTTGCCGTTGCAGCAGCCCATGCAGAATCGACCCATGGCATAGCTATGTATGGCGACCCTGCCCTACCACCGGATTTTGTGTCGCTACCCTATGTCAACGCTGATGCACCCAAAGGCGGCAAAGTCGTATTTGGAAATACCGGCGGCTATAACAGTCTTAACCCGTTTGTGCAAAAAGGCACGTCACCCTGGCAGTTGCGATTTTGGACCCATGAAAGCCTGATGGGGCGTTCCTGGGACGAACCTTTCACTCTTTACGGGTTGTTAGCCGAATCAGTTGAGACGGCTCCAGACCGATCCTGGGTCGAATTTACCCTGCGAGAGAATGCCCGATTCTCGGATGGATCACCGGTCTCTGTCGAGGATGTCATATGGTCATATGAGACTTTGGGAACCGAAGGGCATCTGAGATATCGCGGCCTTTGGGGAAAGATCGACAGTATCGAACAAACCGGACCGCGTTCCGTCCGCATCACGTTTAACGACCCCGACCGCGAGCTTGCGCTGATCGCCGGGATGCGTCCGATCCTTCAGAAGGCACAGTGGGAGGGTAAAGACTTTGCCGACGCGCCGCTGCAAGACATCCCTCTGGGGTCTGGACCGTATGTCATCGACGGGTACGAAGCCGGACGGTATGTGAACCTGCGTCGCAATCCGGATTACTGGGGCGCTGACATTCCGTTTCGGCGCGGCACCATGAATCTGGATGAGATGCGGATCGAGTTCTACGGGGATGGCACAGTCGCATTCGAGGCCTTCAAAGCAGGCGAGCTCTCAGCCGTGCGCGAGTTTAACGCCGATAAGTGGAACAACCAGTATGACTTCCCCGCGGTACTGCGCGGCGATGTGGTGAAAACCGAAATCCCGCATCGCAAGCCTTCGGGCATGACCGGATTTGTCATGAATACGCGCAAGCCGCCCTTCGATGATTGGCGCGTGCGCGAGGCTCTGACTCTGGCTTTCAATTTCGAATTCATCAACGACACCGTCACCGGAAGCGCGCAACCGCGGATAACCTCGTATTTCTCGGGCTCGGATCTGGCGATGCAGCCCGGTACTGCGACCGGTCAGGTGGCTGAACTGCTGCAACCGTACGCCGATACACTGTTGCCCGGTACGCTGGAAGGTTACGAGCTTCCGAAAGGTGACGGTTCGGAACGCAACAGGGCCAATCTGCGCAAGGCAACCAAGCTTCTGCAAGAGGCTGGCTGGACAGTTCAGGATGGCGTGTTGCGAAACGCAGATGGCGAAGCGTTCACAGTTGACATGGTCATCAGCCAGGGCAGCCTCAACGTTGTCCAGAATGTCGGAACGATCGCCGAAATCTATGCGCGTACGCTTGAACGGCTTGGCATCGAGCTTACAGTCGAAAAAATCGACGACGCACAATACACCTCTCGGATGGATGCCCATGATTTTGACATGACCCCATTTCGCCGGGCTCTTTCCCTGTCGCCGGGTAACGAACAGCGCCTGTATTGGGGCAGTGAAAATGCTGACACGGCAGGAACACGTAACCTGATGGGGGTTCAGTCGCCAGCAGTGGACGGTTTGATCGATACGATGCTGGCCTCTGAAAGCCACGAAGATTTCGTGTCTGCGACCCGCGCGCTGGATCGCGTTCTAACCGCTGGCCGGTATGTCATCCCGATCTGGAGCTTTGACGTCGGCCGGATTGCACATGCGCGTGAGCTGAAACAGCCGGAAACCCTGCCCATATACGGTGACGGGCCGGAATACATGCCGCAGGTCTGGTGGTACGAGGAATAGCGCCTCAAAAGAGGCGGCCCTGTCCTTTCCTAATTGCTAACTGTCCGTGCCAATCTCGTTCCAGAGGATCGCAACCGCTGCAGATGTGATGCAATAAGACCCGTTCGGCGTTTGCTGTGTGGGTCTCATACCCTTCGGCGGATTCTGGCACAGACCCGCAGTACCACGACATGCAGGTAAATGCTGTAGGCATTCCGCTATAAATTGATGCGATCCCTAGTTTCAGACAAATTTGAAAAATTTCAACAAGGGGCTTTACGTAACGGGTTCGAAAGATATAGCCTGCGACTAGTACAAATGTATCCAATTTGAATTACGCTAAACATTACCGACACATAGCTGTGTTACAACATCAGGAACAGTATTTTCGGACCAGCCTCCACTCACTCAAAACTATTTGGTCCGTAGGCCCGTCTCAGATTTCCTGTGGCGGGCCTAACTGATTTAAACTTCGCACGCTCAAGGTGCGACATTTTGCCATAGCCCTACCTGCAAACACCATTCGTACCCTGAATTCAGGGCCGAGCAGATCTGTAGCCAGACAAACAGAAAGCCCAATAGATGTTTAAGTGGAACGATCTGACGCAAGATTGGAATGAAATGTACGCCCGTGCAAAACGGCGGTTTCCCAATTTGCGCGACCGAGACATGGATGCGGTCGGGCGCGACCGTGCGCAATTCGAGGCTTATCTGGCCGAACGTCATCATCTGACGGTAAACGAAGCACATGAAGAGCTTGAGGATTTCCTGTTCACCGAAGCGCTAACCCGTGAAGTCACCAAACATCTAGGTAAGTGACGTCACCCACAGGATCATCGCGTCTTCTTCACTGACCGAAACGACATTATGCCCCATGCTGCCGTCGTAATAGGCGCTGTCACCGCGGCGCATTTCGACGGGTTCGTAGAACTCGGTATACAGGCGAACAACACCCGTCAGCACGTACAGGAATTCTTCGCCATCGTGGCGGACCCACCCGTCAAACTCATCCATTGACCGGGCACGTACACGGGCGCGATAGGGCAGCATCTGCTTTTTCGTAAGCGTTTCAGCTAGCAGTTCGTGCTCGTATGTTGTGGTTGCGTGGCTGGTGCCTTGCCCCATCCGGGTCACAGCCATACGCCCGATCACCTGCTCGCGCTGTGGCGGCGTGAACAGCTGCGGAACAGAGATTTCCAGCCCGATCGCCAGCTTCTTCAGCGCATCATATGTAGGCGACATCTGCCCGTTTTCGATTTTGCTGAGCGTTGAACGCGCCAATCCCGCCTGATTGGCCGCTTGTTCCAAAGTCCAGTTGCGCGCCTTGCGCAATTCACGCACACGGACGCCAAGGTCCAGCGGTTCAACCTCTGTATGCTCGCCCGAGTTTCGGGCAATTCGGATCAGAGATGTCTGCTCTTTGGTTCTCATGCGCCACTCTATAGGGCCAGCCTGTCCCGCTTGCAACGCAGCAGTTGCCGCGTTAGCCAGACGCCATGCTTTCCCTGTTCGATCAAGGCCCGCCCAAGGCCTGCCCCACCCCTTTCAATCTGGCCGCGCATGTGTTGCGTCAAGCAGATCGCAATGGCGACAAGATTGCCTTGTCGGTACTTGGCGCAACGTCGGCGCAGAACTGGAGCTTTGCTGCGTTGAAACGCGCGATCCTTGCAACCGGTACAGGTCTGCTGCGGGCCGGTCTGAAACCGGGCGATCTGGTCTTGATGCGTTTGGGGAACACGGTTGATTTCCCAATAACCTATCTGGGTGCAATCGCGGTCGGCATTGTACCCGTGCCGACATCGTCACAGCTGACACAGCCGGAAACGGCAAAGATCATCCAAGATCTGAAGCCCGCCGCCATATTGCGCGATCCCGATATCGCCAGCGCGGATCACCCGAACCAAATATCTTTGAGCCAACTGCGCGAGATGCGCGATCTACCTCTGGCCGAGTTTCGGATGGGCGACCCCGAAGACATGGCTTATGTGGTCTATACGTCTGGCACCTCGGGCAAGCCACGGGCCGTTGCACATGCCCATCGTGCAATTTGGGCGCGGCAGATGATGGTGGATGGGTGGTACGGCCTGCAGGAAACGGATCGATTGTGCCATGCAGGTGCGTTCAACTGGACCTATACGTTGGGGACAGGACTGATGGATCCCTGGACCATTGGCGCGACAGCGCTGATACCGGAACCCGGCACCGATCTGTCGACCCTACCCGATATGCTGCGCAATCACGGTGCCACGATATTTGCTGCAGCTCCGGGCGTGTTTCGGAAAATTTTGAACGAAGCAAACGATCTGCACCTTCCCGATCTGAGGCACGGTCTTTGCGCTGGTGAAAAACTCTCACGGCATCTGCACCAGAAATGGACACGGATCACCGGGCGCGAGTTGTATGAAGCTTTTGGAATGTCCGAATGCTCGACCTTCATCTCTTCAAGCCCAGCCTATCCGGCACGTGGCGATGCACTGGGGCAACCACAACCGGGGCGGCGTGTGGCAATTCTGGGTCCAGACGGGCCGGTTCCACAGGGGAAAGAAGGGACCATCGCCATCCACCGATCAGACCCCGGCCTAATGCTGACCTATCTCAACGCGCCGGACGAAGCGCTGGCCAGGATGCAAGGCGAGTGGTTTCTGACCGGCGATCAGGGTGCAATGGCAGTTGATGGTCAGATCACCTATCTTGGCCGAGACGATGATATGATGAATGCAGGCGGCTACCGGGTCTCACCGATCGAGGTCGAGGCCACATTGTCCCGATATCCCGGCATCACGCAGGTCGGCGCGGCCACCGTTGAGGTCAAGCAGGACAGTTTTGTCATAGTGGCATTCTATACCGGGCCGGAAAAGCTGGACGAGGACGCCCTGCGCGCCTATGTCGAGACAAATCTGGCGCGCTATAAGCAACCGCGCGCCTTTATCCATCTGCCTCAGCTGCCAACTGGCGGCAATGGCAAACTTTTGCGCCGGGCGCTGCCGGCCTATTTCAAGGCGACCAATACATGACCCAGACCGTCAAGCTCGACATCATGTCTGACCCGATCTGCCCCTGGTGCTATATTGGCAAGACTCATCTGGACAAGGCGTTGGCTGCAACTCCGGACCATCCATTCATCATTGAATGGCACCCCTTTCAGCTGAACCCCGATATGCCGGTCGAAGGCATGGATCGGCGCGAATACTTGGAGCGCAAATTCGGCGGCAAAGACGGAGCCATCCGTGCGTATGCCCCGGTGGTCGAGCATGCCGAAAACGCAGGGTTGGGCATCGACTTTGAGGGGATGAAGCGTACCCCGAACACGCTGGACGCTCATCGGCTGATCCACTGGGCCGGGATCGAAAACAAGCAGAACGCTATAGTTGATGCCCTGTTTCAGGCCTATTTTGTACAGGGTCGCGATATCGGCGACCACGAGGTTCTGGCGGATATTGCCGACAGTCAGGGGATGGACGCCGCCGTCGTCATGAAGCTGCTGAAATCCAACGCCGACCGCACAGACATCAGCAACCGTGACGCGCATTCCCGGCAGATGGGTGTGACGTCGGTACCGACTTTTATCGTTGCCAACCAACATGCTGTCCCCGGCGCGCAACCACCGGAAATGTGGGAACGCGTGATCGGTGAAATCATGTCTCAAATCGAGGCTTCCCCTGCAAAATAGCACAGCCTCCTGTGCATTCTGACCACTGGCCGTGCCCAATCCGCTGTGATAGCGCGAACGGGTCAGGAGAGCCCCATGAGTAATCGCATGCCGCGCGGAGAATTTGTCGCTTTGATCGCAATGATGTTTGCGACAATCGCGTTTTCTATCGACTCGATGCTGCCCGCCCTGCCGCAGATCAGCGCGCAACTCAGCCCAGGTGATGCAAACAAGGCGCAGTTGATCCTGACCTCATTTGTGCTGGGCATGGGGATCGGCACCTTTTTCACCGGCCCTCTGTCGGATGCATTCGGGCGCAAGCCGGTAATTTACGTCGGCTCTGCGCTGTATATCCTGTCTGCCGCAGTTGCCTGGGCCACCTCCTCGCTTGAGATGCTGTTGATTGCGCGCATCTTTCAAGGCATCGGCAGCGCGGCCCCACGCGTGGTGGCCATGGCCATTATCCGTGACCTCTATTCCGGCCGTGAGATGGCCCGCATCGTCTCGATTGCCATGATGATCTTTACGCTGGTTCCCGCCATCGCGCCCATGATGGGTGCCGGGGTGATCGCTCTGGCCGGGTGGCGTGGCATCTTCGCTTCGTTCATGTTGTTCTCTTTGATCACCATCACGTGGATGGGCCTGCGTCTGAGCGAACCTCTGGCACCCGAAAATCGCCGTCCTCTGCGCCTGCCGCTCATGATTGATGCCGCGCGGCAGATGTTTGCACACCCGACTGTGCGGGTTTCGATCATGGTGCAAACGCTTTGCCTTGGGATGCTGTTCACCATGCTGACGATGGTACAACCTGTTTATGACATCATCTACGACAGAGCAGACAGTTTCCCATTCTGGTTTGGTTTCGTTGCTCTGATGGCTGGCTCGGCCAGTTTGTTGAACGCGACTTTGGTCATCCGATTGGGGATGCGCCGGATTGTAACCTGGACTTTGGGCGCACAGATCATCTTTACGTGTTTTGTCATGGTAATGAATGGTCTGGACCTTTCTGATGGCGCCTCATTTGCGCTTTTTGTCAGTTGGCAGACTGCCGTGTTCTTCATGGCCGGTATGACGATGGGCAACCTAAATGCCATCGCGATGGAGCCGATGGGCCATATTGCGGGCATGGCAGCGTCAGTCATAGGCGCGGTATCAACCGTTCTGGCCGCTGCAGTGGCAGCCCCCTTGGGACAGTTGTTTGACGGATCGATCCTGCCCTTGGCAATAGGTGTCCTGACCATGTGCACGATGGGGTTCGGCCTGATGCTGTATATGGGCCGGATAGAAGACAGATTGCCCGCCTGATCTGTGCAGAGCGCGTGAAACACGTTATCCTCCCCTTGTTTCGAGGGGAGATTTTCAATGAGCGACTACTACGATCTGGGCACCCATTCCTGTCCGGTAAGCACCTCTTCGCCCGATGCGCAACAGTGGTTCGACCGGGGGCTGGTCTGGACCTATGGCTATAACCACGAAGAGGCCGTCGTCTGTTTTCAGCGCGCGCTAGAGCATGACCCGAACTGCGCCATGGCCCATTGGGGCGTCGCCTATGCGGCGGGGCCGAATTACAACATGCCTTGGGACCTGCACGATGACGCGGGCCGGCAAAAGGCGCTGGCGCTGGCCTATGATGCGACGCAGCTGGCCATGTCTCTTGCGGGCGAATGTACGCCGGTTGAACAAGCGTTGATCCGCGCGCTTCCCGCCCGCTATCCCCAGCGCGAAGCCATTGACGACATGCACAACTGGGATCACGATTTTGCCGATGCCATGCGTGCAGCGTTTGCATCGCAGCCCGCTCATCTGGACCTGCGCACGATCTATGTCGAAGCGCTTTTGAATCTCACCCCCTGGCAAATGTGGGATTTGACGACCGGCCAGCCCGCCGAAGGGGCCGCCACGGTCGAGGCGCAAAAAGCGCTGGAGGAGGCGATGGTTGATGATCAAGCAGCGATGTCTCATCCCGGGTTACTGCATCTTTATGTCCACCTGATGGAGATGTCTCCGACCCCGGAAAAAGCGCTGAAAGCGGGGGATGTTCTGCGGACGCTGGTTCCCGATGCGGGCCATTTGGTGCATATGCCCACCCATATCGATGTGCTGTGCGGCCATTACCAGAACGTCGTCCACTGGAACCAAAAAGCCGTTGAGGCCGACCTGAAATATTACGAACGCGAAGGCGCGTTCAACATCTACACCGGCTACCGCCAGCACAATTATCATTTTGTCATATATGGCGCCCTATTTCTGGGACAGATGGAACCTGCTCTGCGGGCCAATCAGGGATTGTGGGACACCACCCCCGAAGAGATGCTGCGCATAGAAAGCCCGCCCATGGCGGATTTCTTCGAAAGTTACATGTCGATGGGGCCGCATATCCTCATCCGGTTTGGCCGTTGGGAAGAGGCAATGGCGCTTGAGCTGCCCTCGGACCCCGATCTGTACTGCACTCTCACGGCAACCACGCATTATGCCCGGGCCATTGCTTTTGCCGCCACTGGGCAGGTCAGCGAAGCCGAAGCCGAAGAGCAGTTGTTCCTCGCTGCCAAGGCCCGCGTGCCAGAAACGCGATTGCTGCACAATAACAGCGTGATCGACCTGCTGGACATTGCCCGCGAAATGCTGCGTGGCGAAATCGAGTATCGCATGGAAAACTACGATGCGGCCTACGCCCATCTGCGCCGCTCGGTCGAACTGGACGACACTTTGCCCTATGACGAGCCATGGGGATGGATGCAGCCCACTCGTCACGCGTTGGGTGCATTGCTGTTCGAACAAGGGCATACAGCCGAAGCCGAGGCCATATACCGCGAGGATTTGGGGTTGGGCGGTACGCTCAGCCGTGCCTCTGTCCATCCTGACAATGTCTGGAGCCTCAAGGGCCTGCATGACTGCCTGAAGGCGCGCGGTGAGACGGTTGAGATCGTGCAGATCAGGCAACGGCTGGATTTGGCTCTGGCTCGTGCGGACCGGGCTGTTGGCGCGTCCTGTTTCTGTGCTCAAGCCGCGATGAGGGCCGCCGAATGAGATACGCCCTGCTGTTTGCTTTGCTCTGCAGCCCGGCGCTGGCGGATCGACAATCCTTTCCGCCCGTCGACGAGGCCGAGCGGGATGCAACTCTTACAGAATTCCGCAGCGAGTTGCTGAACATGGTAGCCGCGCGCGATGTCGACGGCGTGCTGTCCGTTGCATGCCCGGACATTTACCTGAGCCACGGCGGCGATGGCGGCCCGGACGAGCTGCGCGAATATCTTACCCCAGGCCCGGCAGCGTCCGATCAAGATGATGACGGGGGCAAGGACGTTGAAACCTTTTGGTCCGATCTGGAAAACACCCTGACACAGCCTGGCTATTTCAACGAAGACGGCGAGTTCTGGATGCCCCACCAATGGCAGCTCACCCTACCCGCTTCGCTGGATCCGGCGTTGGCCTATTTTGTGACCGCTCAGGATGTAACTCTGCGCAACGCACCAAATCGAGGCGCGGCCATACTCGACCTCATCAGCTATGAGGTCGTCATCATCCGCGACGTCTCGTCCATCGTGCAATACCAGAGGGTTCTGCTGACTGATGGGGGTCAGGGCTATATGCACAGCGATTTCCTGTGGCCTATGACTGGTTATCGGGCGGCATTGGCAAAATCTGAAACTGGCGAATGGCAGTTGTGCACCTTTGTCAGCGGTGACTAGGCTTTGGCCTTTTTCTTTTCGGCCACAAGTTTTTCCGCCAGATCGCGGGCGATGGCAAAGGCCCCCTTGATCTTGTCGCTGTCCTTCTTCCAATCGCGGCGCACGACGATCTTGTTATCCTTGACCTTGGCCAACCCGCGCTGGTTCTGGATGAACTCGACCAGCCCCTGAGGCGAGGCGAATTTGTCGTTGTGAAACTGGATCGTCGCGCCTTTGGGCCCGCCATCTAGCTTGGCAATCCCTGCCCGTTTGCACATCGCCTTGATGCGCACGACCAGCATCAGGGTGTTGACCTCTTTCGGCAGCGTGCCAAAGCGGTCGATCAATTCAGCGGCGAAGCCTTCCAATTCCACCTTGGTCGACAGCGACGACAAACGGCGATACAGGCCCAGGCGGACATCCAGATCGGGCACATAATCCTCGGGGATCAGGACCGGGACGCCAAGATTGATCTGCGGCGCCCATTGGTCATCTGCATCCGACAGGCCTTCCATCTCACCGGCCTTGATCTTGGCAATCGCCTCTTCCAGCATCGACTGGTAGAGTTCATAGCCCACATCGCGCATTTGGCCCGACTGTTCCTCGCCCAACAGGTTACCCGCCCCTCGAATATCAAGGTCCTGAGACGCCAACGTGAACCCCGCCCCCAACGTGTCGAGCGAGCCCAGAACGCGCAGCCGTTTTTCGGCCGTGGCGGTCAGGCGGGCACGCGGCTTTGTGGTCAGATAGGCATAGGCGCGGGTTTTCGACCGCCCGACCCTGCCGCGGATCTGATAGAGCTGCGCCAGGCCGAACATATCCGCCCGGTGCACAACCATCGTATTTGCTGTCGGGATATCCAGCCCGCTTTCCACAATCGTGGTGGCCAGCAAAACATCGTATTTGCCGTCGTAGAACGCATTCATCCGATCGTCGAGTTCCCCCGCCGCCATCTGCCCATGCGCCACCATATAAGTCAGCTCGGGCAGTTGCTCTTTCAGGAATTCCTCAATCTCGGGTAGGTCCGAGATGCGCGGCACGACATAGAAACTCTGCCCACCACGGTAATGTTCACGCAGCAGGGCTTCGCGGATCGTGACCGCGTCGAACTCACTGACATAGGTGCGGATCGCCAGCCGGTCGATGGGAGGTGTGCCGATGATCGACAGGTCACGCACGCCGGTCAGGGACAGTTGCAGCGTTCGTGGAATCGGCGTCGCGGTCAGGGTCAGGACGTGGATATCGCTACGCAGCTGTTTCAGACGCTCCTTGTGGCCAACACCGAAATGCTGTTCCTCGTCGATGATCAGCAGACCCAGATTGTTGAACCGTATCGCTTTTGCCAGCAAGGCATGGGTGCCGATTACAATATCCACCGTGCCGCGCGCCAACCCATCACGGGTCTGTTGCGCCTCTTTGGCCGAGATGAAGCGGGACAGCTGCCGCACCTCAAGCGGGAAGCCCCGGAAGCGATCCTTGAAGCTGGCCGCGTGCTGACGCGCCAACAGCGTTGTCGGTGCTATCACCGCCACTTGCACGCCCGACATTGCGGCAACGAAAGCGGCACGCATTGCGACCTCGGTCTTGCCAAAGCCCACGTCGCCACAAATCAGACGATCCATCGGCGCGCCGGAATGCATGTCTTCCATGACCTCACCGATTGCGCGCAGCTGATCGTCAGTTTCCTGATAGGGAAAGCGCGCACTGAACTCCTCCCACGCGTGCGGAGGCGGGTCCATGATCGGGGCCTTGCGCAAGGCCCGTTCGGCAGCGATGCGGATCAGCTTATCCGCCATCTCGCGAATGCGCTCTTTCAGCTTGGCCTTTTTGGCCTGCCACGCGCCGCCGCCCAATCTGTCCAGCAGACCCTCATCATGACCGTATCGCGACAGCAGTTCGATATTTTCGACTGGCAGGTACAGTTTGGATTGTTCTGCGTATTCCAGCAGCAGACATTCATGGGCGGCACCGGCCGCCGTCACGACCTCCATCCCCAGATAACGCCCGATGCCATGATCCACATGGACCACCAAATCACCCGGGCTAAGGGATTGGGTTTCGGTCAGGAAATTCTCGGCCTTGCGGCGCCTTTTGGGCTGCCGGATCAGCCGGTCGCCCAACACATCCTGTTCGGCGATCACGGTCAGGTCGGGTGTTTCGAACCCGTGCTCCAGCGCCCAGACGGCCAGATGCAGCCCGCGTTTGCCGATGCGCGTACCGTCGGGCACTGGGATCGCCTCGGCAAGGCCTTCATCCTCGATCAGCCCAGTCAGACGTTCGCGGGCCCCTTCGGAATAAGAGGCAATCAGAACCGGCCCCTTGGCCATTTTGTCGGTGATATGGCTGGCCAGTGCTCCGAACAAGCTGATGCTTTCCTGCTGCCGCTCGGGCGCGAAATTCCGTCCAATCCGTCCACCTGCGTCAATCACCCCGGGCCCAAGGGCCTGAGGCAATGCATTGAATTGCAGAACGCGCCTATCGCCGACAGCTTGTTCCCAAGCAGTGTCATCCAGATACAGCAGGCCCGGTGGTGTCGGTTTATACACCGTGTCCATGCGCGACCGGTTCTCCAGTGCGAGCCGCCGCGTTTCGTACTGATCCGCAATGGTTTCCCAACGTGCCAAACGAGCAGGCGTGACCTGATCATCCAGCGAGATTGTGGCACCAGGCAGATAATCAAACAGCGTTTCAAGCTTTTCGTGAAAGAACGGCAACCAATGCTCGATGCCTTGATGCTTGCGGCCTGCGCTGACGGCCTCGTACAGGGGATCATCGGTGCCCGCCGCCCCAAACTCGATGCGATAATTTTGCCGAAACCGGGTGATGGCGGCGTCATCTAGAATGACCTCGGACACTGGTGCCAGCTCCACAACAGCCAGCTTTTCGGTCGTACGTTGCGACACCGGATCAAACCGACGTGCTCCATCCAGAACATCCCCGAACAGGTCCAGCCGCACCGGCCCGGATTCGCCGGGCGGGAAAATGTCGATGATACCCCCTCGAACGGCATAATCGCCAGGCTCCAACACGGTCGGGCTTTGCGTGAACCCCATGCGCACAAGGAAATTCCGCAGCGCGGTTTCATCAATGCGGTGATCGACACGGGCGGTAAACGCCGCCTCTCGCAGCACCGCACGGGCGGGCACGCGTTGGGTTGCGGCGTTCAGAGTTGTCAGCAGCACATATTGCTGCGGCATCTGGTGCACAAGTGCGGCAAGGGTGGCCACACGCGCTGCCGAGATATCGGCATTGGGCGATACCCGATCATATGGCAGACAATCCCAGCCTGGGAACACAAATACCGGCATGTCAGGCGCAAAAAAGGCAAGCGCCGCGCGCATCGCCTCAAGCCGTTTGTCATCACGCGCGACATGGCACACCGGCCCGCCCGAGCGCGCCAGCTCATTCAGGACAAGCTGCGCGTCAAACCCTTCGGGGGCGCCGCCAACGATTACTTGGTTCGGACCCGTCATCGCCAAGCCTTTCTGATTTTACCAACCCGGGACGCCGATGGAAAAATTCTGGTACATGCCCCAAAGCGAAGTGATCAAGATCGAAATCATACCAACTATCTGGGTATAGATCCGGCAGCGCGTAAGAATCTTGGTAATATACTCCAGACTGGGTGTTTCCCGGCGCAGTTTCCGTGCGGCTGATACATTGATCAGCACGACAAGACAAACCGGAAACAGCAACAAAAACACGGCCTGAGCAAATTCGAGCCCGTAGTAAAACCCCAAAGTGGCAAGGCCCGTGAACAAAAAGCAGCTGAATGCCAAAATGGCCAGGCCGGATACCTCAAGGATATAAAGCAAGCGGTTTCCGTTGATGCGGACGATGTCCATCAGATCCTGTTCCGATTGCCCACCTACCCGTCTTGCGCGCACAACAAGGTCATACGGCACGCCCATGGCCCAGTGGCTGGCGGATGACCACAACACCGCAAGCCCGATCCAATACCAGAGATTCGAAAAGCTGCGCATGTCGATGAGTTCAAAAATCGAAGAGTATAAGTCCACGCGTCAGCCCTTAATTTCCGTCTTCAGGGACCTTCTTCGCAAAGACGCGTCCATCGTTACCCTTGAGACTACACGGAATTCATGCCACCCAATGCTGGAATTTACAAGGAGAGCGCGTCATGAAACCGACCATTGCCCCCTATCCTCTGGCCCGTTTTCGTCGAACACGCCAATCACAGGCGGTGCGGGCGCTGGTCCGCGAGAATACACTGACCACCGATGATCTGATCTGGCCGGTTTTCGTCCGAGACGGCGAAGGTATTGAAGAGCCTGTCCCCTCGATGCCTGGTGTCATGCGCCGCTCGGTCGATCTGATCGCACAGGCTGCGGTCGAGGCGCAGGCCCTGGGTATCCCGGCAATCTGCATCTTTCCCTACACCGACGCCTCCCTAAAGACCGAAGATTGCGCCGAAGCGTGGAACCCCGATAACCTGTCCAACCGAGCCATTCGCGCCATCAAGAAAGCAGCACCCAATATCGCGGTGATGACGGACGTGGCGCTGGACCCATACAATATCAACGGCCATGACGGTTATGTGGTCGATGGTGAGATCATAAACGATCAAACGATCGAGGCGCTGGTAAAGATGACGCTGGCGCAAGCAGATGCGGGCGCCGACATCATCGGACCGTCAGATATGATGGATGGCCGGATCGGTGAAATGCGGCGCGCCTTGGAAGGCGCAGACCATCACAACGTGATGATCCTCAGCTATGCGGCCAAATATGCGAGTGCGTTCTACGGACCGTTCCGAGATGCAGTGGGCGCCTCGGGCGCGCTGACCGGGGACAAGAAGACCTATCAGATGGACCCCGGAAACTCGGACGAGGCGCTGCGCATGATCGAGCGTGACCTGACCGAAGGCGCGGACATGGTCATGATCAAACCCGGCATGCCCTATCTGGATATTTGCCGCCGGGTGAAGGACACGTTCGGTGCGCCAACCTATGCCTATCAGGTCTCGGGCGAATACGCGATGATGCAGGCTGCGGCTCAGAACGGCTGGATCGACGGAGAGAAGGTCATGCTCGAAAGTCTGCTGGCGTTCAAACGCGCGGGCTGCGACGGGATCCTGTCCTATTTCGCGCCTCAGGCCGCCCGGATCCTGCAGGGCTAATCCCCCGCGTTTCCGCGATTTTTCGCCGACTATCTTTGGCCACCGGGCAGCTTTCCCGTGACACGAGGCGACAATCGGCGTATTCTTGCGGACAAGATCGGGAGCACCCGACAATCAGGCATTTATACAGAGATAAAAAACATGAGCAGTTCCAAACCTACTCGATTGAGCCGTCGTGGCTTTGCTTTTGGCATGGCCGGTCTGTCAGTGACCGCCGCTTGCGGCAATGGCGTCGGCAGTTCCAACGCAGCGACGATTGACGCCCGTGTGGATGCGACATTGAACCAGATGTACGCCACCTACCCCAACACGCTCGAAATCGCGAACAAGGCCAACGGCATGCTGGTCATGCCTCTGATAACCGATGCCGGACTAATCGTCTTTGGCGGTGCCTACGGCACAGGCGCGCTACGCATTCAGGGCGCGACAGTTGATTACTATTCCGCAATTTCGGGAACCGCCGGCCTGCAAATCGGTGCCCAGCAATATGCGCATGTCCTGTTCTTCATGACACAGGACGCGTTGAACGATTTCCGCCGTTCCAGCGGATGGACCGCCGGGGCCGAAGTCGGCTACGTGGTCGATGCGACGGGCGACTCTCTGTCGACCGACACCACCACCCTGCGTTCGCCGGTTTTGGCGGCGGTCTTCGGACAGGCAGGGCTAAAGTTCGGCGCGACGGTCGAAGGCACGAAATACACCCGCATCATTCCCTGATACCGGACTACCCTCCCCCTTCAAGACACCCCGCTTTCGGCATCAGGCTCGAGGCGGGGTTTTTCATTCAAACCGCGGTAAACACGCATGTTCTCATGCGGTTCCTCTTTCGATCCGTGCGGCCATCCTCTAGTGTCTGCGCAATCATAGAGTGAACGGAAATGTGACCGCTGATGGGAATTGTCTTTCGCTGGCTAGTGCGTATCGCCTCGGGTCTTGTTCTGCTGACATTGGCGGCTGTAATGCTGGTGTATTTTCTGGCCAGTCAATCCCTGCCGGATTACGATCAGACCGTTAAAGTTGATGGCCTGACTGCGCCGGTTGAGGTTGTCAGGGATACTGCGAATGTTCCCCATATTCTGGGCGCATCAGACCCGGATGTCTTTTTTGGCCTTGGCTATGCCCACGCACAGGATCGCCTCTGGCAGATGACCGTTCTGCGCCGGACAGCGCAGGGCCGATTGTCCGAAGTCTTTGGCGCTCGCACTGTTCATATCGACAAGCTTTTGCGACGGTTTGATCTGTACGGGCTTGCACACCGGTCGGTACAAGCCCAGGACGACTATACCAAAGAGGCCCTGCGCGCTTATGCTGCCGGGGTGAATGCACGACTGGCCGAGATTAACGAAAACGCATTGGGCCGTGGTGCGCCAGAGATGTTTTTGTTCAATGCGCCTGTATCGCCCTGGCAACCGGGCGACAGCCTGGCCGTCATCAAACTCATGAGCCTGCAACTTTCTGGTCATCTTGAGGATGAAGTGCTGCGCGCGCGCACATCGCTTATGCTGGATGACCAGACCCGACTGGCGGATATTCTGCCTGATGTTCCCGGGCCGGGAATCGCCGCTCTGCCCGAATACGCCGCCCTGTTTCCCAACCTGCCCAGATATGCGGCCGGATCGTCGATGCCGGACACGCCCATCTCGCCCTTTCCAAAGCGCGGATTGGCCGGAGCATCGAACGCATGGTCTGCCGCGCCCACAAGATCTGCCAGCGGTGGGACGCTTCTGGCCAATGACCCGCATTTGGGCTTCACAGCGCCGGGCATCTGGTATCTGGCCCGTCTGGAACTGGCCAAAGGCGGCGTGATCGGTGCCACGATCCCCGGCATCCCGGCGGTGATGACTGGACGCAGTGATCGACTGGGCTGGGGTTTGACCTCATCCTATCTGGATGATCAGGACATCCATATCGAGCAGTTGAACCCAGAAAACCCCGAGGAATACCTGACCCCCGAAGGATACAAGACCTTTCGCAGCCGCCCTTCGATCATCGAGATCAAAGACGAAGCCCCAATCACTCTGACCCTGCGTTGGACCGAGAATGGACCGGTTCTGCCGGGCACCCATTACGATCTTGGGACGATCACGCCGCCGGGTCATGTCGCCTCGCTGTCCTGGACAGCCCTGAGCGCACAGGACACATCCATGTCAGCCTCAATGGCGCTGATGAATGCGGACACTGTCCGACAAGCCATCACCGCAGCCGAGCTGTTCATGGCGCCATCTCAGAACCTGTCATTGGTCGACAAGGACACCATCGGCATGAAGCTGATCGGCGCAATGCCGCAACGTGCCGCAAAGAACCAAAGCCGGGGGCGTATTCCGACGCCTGGCTGGCTGGCCGAAAACCGGTGGCAAGGCCGCCTGCCCTATGCTGACAACCCCGAATTCGTCGCACCTGCGGGCGGCATTCTGGGCAACACAAACAACAAGATCATCGACCGGCCATTTCCCGAACATGTCTCATATGAATGGGGGGATACGCAGCGCATCCATCGCTGGGAACGGCTGATGCAATCGCGCGAGGTACACACGCGCGACAGCTTTATCGAGGCACAGCTGGACACGGTCAGCTTTACCGCGCGCTCTCTGCTTCCGCTGATCGGGGCTGATCTGTGGTACACCGGCGCCTCTGCCCCCGAAGGCACCCAGGAACGCCAGCGCCAGATCGCGCTGAACCTTTTGGCCGAGTGGAATGGCGAGATGAATGAACACCTGCCAGAACCCCTGATCTATGCTGCTTGGGTTCGGGCGCTGCAAATCCGGTTGATCGCAGATGAGCTTGGCCCCCTGGCGGCTGAATACAAACATGTCGAACCACTGTTCATCGAACGTGTCTATCGCGACATCGACGGAGCTTCGGCCTGGTGTAATGTGCGTCAGAGCGCGCCGACAGAGACCTGCACCGATATGGCGCGCATGGCACTGGACGATGCGCTGATCTGGATTTCCGAAAAATACGGAGGATCGCTGGAATCTCTACGCTGGGGTGACGCGCATCAGGCGACGCATGACCACCCGGTTCTGGGATCGGTTCCGGTGCTGCGGTTCTTTGTGAACATCCGGCAGTCCACCAGCGGTGGCGACAACACCCTGCTGCGTGGCAGAACATCGGGCGAAGGCCCTGATCCGTTTCAGAACGTGCACGGTGCAGGCTATCGCGGCGTATATGATTTTGCGGATCCCGACAGCTCGGTCTTTATCACGGCTACGGGCCAGTCGGGTCACTTCCTGTCACGCTACTATGACGATCAGGCCCAGCTTTGGCGTCGGGGTGAATACATCCCGATGTCGCTGGATCTTGACCTGGCACATGCAGCCGCTGTCGGAGTGACCACCCTTATCCCCCGCTAAGGTCTGTGCTTCGGCAAGACCTCGCCCGTTTATTTTCCATCGCGTGGACGCTGAATGGCGTTTGGCATACGATCCAAAGGCCTAGGATTTGTGTGCGGGGGACCAAATGGCCAGTATCCGGGATAAGCTGAACAATCTCGCGCGGGATTATGCGATTGCCTGGAGCTCGGGCGACCCCGAGGCAGTTGCCAGTTTCTATGCGCCCGACGGACAGATCACGATCAACCGTGGAGAACCGATCATAGGCCGCGCCGCGGTGGCGGAAATGGCGCGCGGGTTTTACACTGATTTCCCCGATCTTGAGGTCCGCTGCGACATGTTTCGCTGGGCGGGAAGCCACGCAATATTTGTCTGGACACTTGAAGGGCAGCATTCCAAGACCGGCAACGACGTCGTGACGCGGGGTTGGGAAGAATGGGAAATGACCGACACCAATCAGGTCCAGACCTCTCTGGTTTGGTTCGATGCCGAGGATTTTCAGCGCCAGATTGACGGCTGATCACGGACCACTTTGTTCGATGGGTATAGGGGAATTCGCCCCCAGTCAGAGTTCAAAGCGCGGAGTATTGCGAGGCCTGTTTTTCTGTCCACAGCACGTCGATCACAAAGCCATCTTCGGTCTGCTTTTCGGACTGCACGACCTCCTGGCGGAACAACCACGCGCGCTTGTTGCCTTCGGCAAATCCCAGTTCCAGCGTTGCCTCAGAACGTACGCCCTGCAGCGTGACGGCAATTTCCGCCAAAAGCGGGGCGATCCCTTCGCCGGTGACGGCTGAAATCGCAAAAATCCCCTGATCCCGCTCTGCCCGCGCCATCGCGGCTTCGCGCTCATCCGGGGACAGCAGGTCGATCTTGTTCCAGACCTCAATCCGGGGCCGCGTATCGTCAATACCCAGTGAAGTCAGGATAGTTTCGACATCCTTCGCCTGCGCCTCAGATTCATCGTGGCTGATATCGCGCACATGAACCACGATATCAGCGCCCAACACTTCCTCCAGCGTGGCCCGGAATGAGGCGACCAATTCGGTGGGCAGGTTCGAAATGAATCCCACCGTGTCCGACAGGATCACTTCGGGACCGTCAGGCAATTCGACCCGGCGCATGGTGGGGTCCAAGGTGGCGAACAACATGTCCTTGGCCATGACATCGGCCCCGGTCAGGCGGTTGAACAGGGTTGATTTGCCCGCGTTGGTATAGCCTACCAACGCCACAATCGGATATGGCACCTTGGCCCGCGCGGCGCGATGCAGCGTGCGGGTCTTGACCACCTTCTGCAACTGACGACGCAAGCGCACCAGTTGTTCATCAATGGCCCGGCGGTCCGCTTCGATCTGGGTCTCACCCGGTCCACCCACAAAGCCCAATCCGCCCCGCTGCCGTTCCAGGTGGGTCCAGGCACGCACCAGCCGGGTCCGCTGGTAGCTCAGCGCGGCCATTTCCACCTGCAAAACGCCCTCACGGGTGCGCGCACGGTCGCTGAAGATTTCGAGGATCAGCCCGGTCCGGTCGAGGATCTTGACTTTCCACGCCTTTTCAAGATTACGTTGCTGAACGGGCGTAACCGATCCGTCGATCAAAACCAGCTCGACTTCGTTCTCGTGCAACCGTTCGGCCAGTTCCTCGATCTTGCCGCTACCGAACAGAAAACCGGCCTGCGCCCGAGGTAATCGCACAACTTCGGATCCGATCACATCAAGGTCGGGCAATGCAGCGGCCAGCGCCACCGCTTCTGCCAGCGCCGGTCCTGGAACGCGGCGCTGTTCATCTGATTTGATTTCCGGATGCAGCACCCACGCTCGGGTGCGCACCCTTTCATGTTCCATCAAGAGGCGTCTTCGCCCTCATACAGGCTGATCGGCTGCGATGGCATGATGGTCGAAATCGCGTGTTTGTAGACCAGCTGCGACTGTCCGTCGCGGCGCAACAATACGCAGAAGTTGTCGAACCAGGTGATCACACCCTGCAATTTCACACCGTTGATCAGGAAAATTGTGACCGGGACTTTTGCTTTCCGTACATTATTCAGGAACGCGTCCTGCAGATTCTGTCTGTCCGAAGCCATATTCTTATAATCTCGCCATTGTTCTTGCTACGCGCTGCGGACCAACGCGCTCCCTCCGGCGGAGTATGGAGTGTCGTTAACCGATATTCCAGATGAAAAATCAGTCACTAGCATGGTTATTGTTTCTTAACCCCTCAATAGAGCGGGTGTGATCAGGGCAATAATCGCCAGCGTTTCCAATCTGCCGATCACCATAGCGGCACACATGGTCAGCTTGGCACCGCCCGAAAGGTCGATCAATCGGATAGGAACATCGGTTGCCAATTCGATCAACGGCCCTGTCGTGCTCAGCGCGGCAACGCTAAGCACCATAGCGTGTTCGAACCCCGTACCCATGGCAGCAAGCAACACATTGAACACAGCAGCTGTCAGGGCAAACATCATGAAAAATATCCAAGCGATAAAGGCCCCATCGCTTTGGATGCGACGGTTTCCGCCACCTACTCCGCTGACCGAAGACGGATAAATCAAACGGTCAATTTCGCGCGCGCCGTTAAGGTACAGAGCAAAAACCCGCAACAGCTTTACCCCGCCCGCCGTTGTTGCAACTCCACCGCCGATCAGCGCAAGCCCCATCAGGATCAATCCCGGGGTGCCTAGACCGGAAATTTGCTGGGCATCATCCCAGTTTGCACTTTCGAACCCCGCGGTAGTCAGAAATGACAAGACCGTAAAAATCATGCCCCAAATTACGCTCAACGCCTGAAGAGGCTCCATCTGGCCGCCAATTTCGCTGACGCCGGCAAGAACCCTGAAGAAAAGCAGCGCCGCTACGCCTGCAACGATCATGAGCCCGATCCGGAACTCGGGGTCCTTATCCAGCCGCGAATATCCGGACGTAGCTGTGTCCGAGGAAAAGGTAAGCCGCGACAAAGCGAAGAACAGGAACAGAAACAGGATGGCCTCACCGGTTACCCCGGCCTGCGCTCCCTCAAGCCCACCAACCGGTGAGATACCCGATGTGGCCATGGTTGACATCGCATGACAGATGGCGGTCAGGCCCTGCTCTCCTGCGATCACGAGCAACAGCCAAATGACAGCGGTCAGCCCGACATAAACCGGCGTCAAAGTCAGCGTGACACGGATTAGACGCCCGCGCGGGTCTACTATCTCGCTTTGCGCCACGCCTGAAACCGGGCGACCGGGTTGACCGCGGGCTGTCACCTCGAACCCGCCCAGCGACAACGGCGCGAGAATCGCAGCCGCTGAAATCCACATCAAAAGCCCGCCCATCCATCCGACCTGAGCCCGCCAAAGGTGTAACGGCGCCGACAAACGGTCTGGATCAGGAAACAAATCAGCCCCGGTAGTGGTCAATGCGCTGACCATGTCGAAATAGGCGTTCAGAAAGCTCGTATTGCCCAACGCATCATGCAGAGGGATCGCAAGAAACAAGGGCAATACGGTGAAACAGCCTAACAAGACCGCCAACTGGCCCAATGTCCCTCGGCGCGGCATTCTGTTGGATGTTGCCAGCGAAATGATCCCGACCACGAACAACCCCAGCAATCCGGAATAGAAGAACGACCGGGACGTGTCGTGATCATCCAGCACCAGCGCAAATATGGCAGGCATCCACATAGCGGCGGCAAAAATACCCCAGATCAGAAGAAACAGCGGCAATCGCCGTATAAGGCTAACCTGTTTTTTCCGTGCATGCGCCATCAGAAGAAATCAATCGAGACCTGCATCAGCCGTTCCACCTCGGGCACGTCTTTGGCTAAGGCAAAAATCGCCACCACATCCTTTTCTTCAATCCTCAGGCTGCCTGTGGGACGCAACATCTCATCGCCTTTGCGTACGGCACCAACCAGCACACCTTCGGGGAAATCAATGTCGCGCAGCTTCTGCCCGGCCATAGGAGAGGTTGAAAGTACTTCGGCCTCGATCACTTCGGCCTCGGCATCGCCGATGGAATAGACCTGCCGCACGCGTCCGTGCCGAATATGGCGCAGAATCGAACTGACGGTGGTGGCGCGGGGGTTGATATAGGCGTCGATACCCAGCGGCCCCATCAGGGCAACCATGCTGGGATCATTGATCAGTGCAATCGCCAGAGCACAACCTTCGGCCTTGGCACGCACGGCAACCAACATATTTACACGGTCATCATCCGTGACGGCCAACATTGCATCCGCGCGTTCGATGCCAGCTTCGCGCAGCAGCGCCGCGTCCAGACCATCACCGTGAAGGACAATCGTTCGCTCAAGCGCTTCGGCTGCCACTTCCGCACAGTGGCGGTCTCGTTCAATTATCTTGGCACGCACGCGGCTTTCACGTTCTTCCAATGTCCGAGCAACTTCAAGACCGACATTACCACCGCCGACAATCACCACCCGGTCCTGCCGTTTTTGCGCCTTGCCGAAAACCTCCATCGTCCGGTCCACATCTTTGACATTGCTAAAGACATAGCATTCGTCACCGACAAACAGCTGGTCCTCGGATTCCGGGGCAAACAGCGTACCCTCGCGCCGGACACCCACCACAATAGAGCTGAGCGTCGAAAACAGATCGGTCAGTTGCCGCAATGGCGTGTTCACGATCGGGCAATCCTCGGCGATGCGAATGCCAAGCAACTGCGCTTTGCCGTCCATGAACATCTCGGTGTCAAAGGCGGATGGGGCAGACAACCGGCGCATCGCCGCTGCGGCAACCTCGCGCTCGGGGCTGATCACCACATCAATCGGCAGGTGATCGCGGCGATACAGATCCGAATGAATCGCCTCGAGATAGGATTTCGACCGAAGCCGGGCGATTTTGCGCTGAATGGAGAAAACCGAATGTGCCATCTGACAGGTGACCATGTTCACCTCGTCCGAATGGGTGGCAGCAATAATCATATCCGCATCGCGCGCGCCCGCTCGGTTCAGAACATCCGGATAGCTTGCAAATCCCGCAATCCCCTGAACATCCAAGGTTTCGGTCGCCCGTCGCACCAGATCAGGATTGTTGTCAACCACAGTAACGTCGTTCAACTCGCCCGAAAGATGCCGTGCAATCTGCCAGCCAACCTGACCCGCACCGCAAATGATGACCTTCATGCTATTGGCCCTTCTGCCTGAAATCTTTGAATGACAGATGCCCCCCAGACGGTCAATTAGTTTGTAACACAAGCAAAGCTGAGGCAAGGTAAGCGTATGAAAACAATAGCTCTCACGATTTCTTTGACTCTGTTGCTAACTGCGTGTGGGCCGCTTTCCCTGTATTATCAAGAGGGCGAGACAGTTTCGCAAATGCAGTCGGAAACGACTGGATGTCAGGTTCAGTCCCTCAAAGACGCCCCCGTTGCCAATCAGGTGCGACAAGGGGCACCAACTTATTGGCCAGGTCGCACCTACTGCGATGGTCGGGGAAGGTGTCATCGCACCGGAGGCTGGTGGCAGCCCGGTCAGATCTATACGGTCGATGTTAACAAAGGGCTGCGCAACAAGCTGGAAGCACAATGCATGGCGCAGAAAGGCTATCGCCCGGTCAGCCTTCCGCCTTGCAAGCAGGGCGTAAAGTCGCGTGTTGCTGCGGTCCCAACAACACAGCTGCCACTGCTCAGCACAGATTCATGTTTCGTCAAATTCGACAACGGAACGTTCCAGATCATTACCCCAGGTCAGGCAGGATAAAGGCCGGCGGCTCACTCCGCCGGTTCAGCCTCGTCCAGTTGCGCGATCCGCGCCCCCGATTTGTTCGAGGTCACTACGCCCAGAGATTTCAGCTTACGATGAAGCGCGCTGCGTTCCATGCCGACAAAGCTGGCGGTACGGCTGATATTGCCCCCGAACCGGTTGATCTGGGTCAGCAGATATTCACGCTCGAACGCCTCGCGAGCTTCGCGCAACGGCAGGGTCGCCAATGCCCCGGACAGAACGACGCGTCCCGATTCATCGGCTTTTTCTTCTTCGTTTGGCAGCTCACGCGCTTCGATCGGGCCCGTACCGTCACCCAGAATGAGCACCCGTTCGATCAGGTTCTTAAGCTGACGCACATTGCCCGGCCAGGTCATGGTCTGCAGCAACGCGACAGCTTCGTCTGAAATCTCGCGCACCGGCAGGCCCTGGGATTCATTGCACATTTCAATAAAAAACTCGGCAAGAACCGGAATATCCTCGCGCCGATCTTCTAGCGAAGGCACCGAAATAGGCACAACATTCAGACGATGGTAAAGTTCTTCCCGAAAACGATCCGCGGCGATTTCTGCATCAAGGTCACGATTGGTCGAAGAGATCACCCGCAGGTCGACCCGAACCTTGTCGGAACCTCCAACCCGTTGAAACTGTTGATCAACCAGAACCCGCAGGATTTTTGACTGGGTTCCCATGGGCATATCTGCCACTTCATCAAAGTAGACGACGCCACCATGGGCCTCTTCCAACAGGCCTGCCTCAACCCCGCGTTCGGTGGTTTCACGGCCGAACAGAACCTCTTCAACGCGCTCCGGCTCGATCCCGGCACAGTTCACGGTCACGAAGGGCGCATTTGCCCGGTTCGATTCTGCATGGATATAGCGCGCGGCGATTTCCTTGCCTGAACCGGCAGGGCCTGTCAGCATCACACGCCCGTTGGACTTGGTTACCTTGTCCAGTTGGCTCTGCATTGCCCGGAACGAGGCCGATTTGCCGATCATATCCGAGCTTGTGACCTCTTTCCGCTTTAGCGAGGCGTTTTCGCGGCGCAGGCGCGAGGTTTCCATCGCGCGGCGGATCACAACCATCAGCTGGTCGATGTTAAAGGGCTTTTCGATAAAGTCATACGCCCCCTGCTTGATCGCAGCGACAGCGATTTCGATATTCCCGTGGCCCGAAATGATCACCACCGGAATGTCTGGGTTGTCGCGCTTTACAGTCTTCAGAATATCAATCCCGTCCATCCGGCTGTCTTTCAGCCAGATATCCAGGATCAAAAGCCCCGGAGGTTCGGAATTGATGGCTGCCATACACTCGTCCGAGTTGCCAGCCAGCCGGGTGGAATAGCCTTCGTCCTCGAGAATATCGGACACAAGCTCGCGAATATCACGCTCGTCATCTACAATCAGAATGTCGCTCATCTTTGGCCTGCTTTCAGTTTGTTTGTATCAATTGCCTGCTTTTTCGGCGCTGAATTTGAGGAAATATTGCTCCCGGGCAAACGGATCACGGCCATTGCGCCAAAATGGTCCTGTCCGTCAAATACGGGGGCGTCCTCAAGTGTCAGCACCCCGCCATGTTCTTCGATAATCTTTTTGACGATCGGCAGCCCCAACCCGGTGCCCTCGTCGCGTGTGGTCACGTAAGGCTCAAACAGCCGCGCACGATCTTCCGGCAAGCCGATACCGTTGTCGGCAATGGTAATTACTGTGCCCGCATCGTCGCCGATCACAGTAACCTTGATCTGAGGCTTGAGGTTCTCAGGTGCCCCTTTTTGTTTCAGCGTTTCAATCGCTTCGCCTGCATTCTTGATCAGGTTGGTCAGCGCCTGATTCAGCATTGTTGCGTCTACATCACCTGAAATCGGCTGATCTGGAAGCATCGCTTCGATTTCGACATCCGGCTGACCGGCTTGCTGCAACAGAACAGCCTCGCGCACCAACCCCACCAGATTTTCTTCGTGCCGATCCGGTTCCGGCATGCGCGCAAACTTTGAAAATTCATCCACGATCCGCCGCAGATCATTCGTCTGGCGAACGATCACATCAGTCATGGATACAAGGATATCGCAATCATCCTCATCCAGTTTGGACGAAAACTTTCGTTTGATCCGCTCGGCGCTCAGCTGGATCGGGGTCAAGGGGTTCTTGATCTCATGTGCGATGCGGCGCGCCACATCACCCCAGGCTGCCATTCGCTGTGCACTGACCAGATCGGTCACGTCGTCAAAGGCAACCACATATCCTTCAAGCCCGCCATCTTCGCCGCGGCGGATCGCCATGCGAACCAACAGGTTTTCCAAATGGCCTTTTCGCGTGACCTTGATTTCACCCTGCACAGCCTCTTGCCCGCTGTCCTTGAGGCTTTCGAACAAAGGCATGAATTCGGGCACCGCAATGCCAATGGCAAGATGTTCCTCTCCACGGGACCAATCCAACAGGCGTTCGGCGGATCGATTCACAAACGTCACGCAACCATCGGGGTCGACACCAACAACACCGGATGTGACCGAGGTCAGAACCGAGTCGAACAGCCGACGCCGGCGTTCGATCTGCCGTGTGTTCTCCAAAAGAGTATCGCGCTGCCCTTTCAACTGTCGGGTCATCTGATTGAAATAACGGCCCAGCATCGCAATTTCGTCATCGGTGGCTTCTTCGATAACCTGAACGCCCAGATCGCCTGCCCCGACACGCTGCGCAGCGGTGGTCAGGCGTCCAACCGGGCGCGAGAGACGCTCGGCGAACCACATTCCCAGCGACACTGCAGCCAGGATCAGGATCACGGCAAAGCCCAGATAAAGCAGGCCGAATTCAAACAATACCCGTCCGCGTTCACTTTCAAGCTGTTGATAGAACTGAACTGTTTCCTTGGTATCGTCCAGCAACGTCAGCAACTGCCCGTCCACTTCCCGGCTGACATAGAGATACCGATCAAGATAAGCCTTCAAAGGCACAAGCGCCCGAAATTCACTGTTTTGCCAATCGGCAATGATCAGCAATTCATTCTCAGTCGCTTGGGCCATCTGTTCAGAGGTCGGCTTTTCGAAGTTGAACAGATAAGAGCGATCCCCCCGGGATCGGATTTCACCATTTCCATCAATGACATAGGCCTCACGCAGACCGCGCTGGATTTGCGCCTGCCCTTGCGCCAGAACCTCTCGCAGTTCAGCATCGGAAATATAGAAATCACGCGTCCGGGCATTGTCCAGAAAAAGCGCTAATACGACGGCGTCCTGCGTCAGGCCCTCTCGGTGTTCCTGTTCATAAGCTTCCGCAGCAGTAAGCGAGGATCCGACAACCTGCCTTACGCGGTCGGAAAACCAGCCCTCAAGACCAATATTCACCGTCAGACCGGCAAAGATTGCAACCGTGACAGTCGGCACCAGAGCCAACAGTGTGAAGGCTCCGATCAGTCGCAGGTGCAAACGGGACCCCGCGGATTTGGCCCGGCGTGCTGCGATCAGGTTGCCTACCTGACCCAGAACCAGCGCCGCAACCACGAGAACATAGACCAGATCCGCAAGCAGGATCAGGCGCAATGAGGGCGCGGTTGCCCCCAGATCGAATGGACCAATGACCAGATAAGTGGTCAAAGCCAGCACCGGGCCCAGCAAAACCAGACCCAAAGTTCCAAAATTGCGCAGCCTTCGGGATTTTCGCCACCGATTGACTGATAAAATCAGCCCGCTCTGTGCTCGGGTTGCCACCGTCTGCCCTCATCCTGATGTGCCGCTTGCGCGACTTACTGCCATATGTCGTGGTCGTTGCCCGGTCGAAACCCGGATGCCACGCTTTGTGTGGCGATATTACATCAGTTTGCGCCGCCGTGTCACCTGAATATCGAGCTCTGTTATCTTTTTGCGCAGCGTATTCCGGTTAATCCCTAGAAGATCAGCACATTTTGCCTGATTTCCCCCGGTCGCATCCAAGGCCAGTTCAATCAAAGGCGCCTCAACCTCACGCAAAATACGCTGATACAGACCCGGAGGTGGCAACATATTTCCATGTAGATCGAAATAGCGGCGCAGGTGGCGTTCGACCGAAGCCGAGAGCTTTTCGCGTTCTCCATTGCCCAGCACCGGCTCGGCTTCGGGTTGGCTGCCCAGCACCGACTCGACCTCGGTTTTGGAGATTTCATCGGCGCGGCTGGTCAGGCTCAAACGACGGACCGCATTTTCAAGCTGCCGTACATTTCCGGGCCAGGAATAGCGCCGTACTAGCTCGACCGCATCCGGACTGAACCAGCGTTTCGCGCCATGTTCGCGTTCTTCACGCGCCAGAAAATGATCGGCAAGCAAGGTGATATCATCGACCCTTTCGCGAAGGGCCGGAACATGCACTGTCGCACCGCAAAGGCGATAATACAGGTCTTGCCGGACGCGCCCGTTCTCCATGGCTTCGGTCAGGTCCGATTGGCTCGTAGCCATGAACCGAGGAACATGATCGCCTGGAGTGTCCATCATCCGAACGAGACGCGCCTGTAATTCGTCATCAATATCCGCGATCTCGTCGATAAGCAGCGTACCGCCCCGCACCCGTGCCATGACGCGCGCCGGGCCTTCAAGATCCCGCAGGTCGGCGGCAGTGGCCGTTACAAATGGCAGCGTCCTGCGATCGGAAAAATCATGTATCGCTTTGGCGATCAACGACTTGCCCGTTCCACTCTCGCCCGAAATCATGACCGACAGATCGGTATTCATCACCCGCGCCACCAAGCGATACAGCGCCTGCATCACTGGTGTCCGCCCCACCAGAGGCAGCTCTTCCGGACGCTCTTGGGACGTGTTACCGGCATCTGACGGCGTGCGCTGTTTCTGTTCCAGCGCGCGCGCGGTACGCTTCATCAAATCCGGCAGGTCGAAGGGTTTCGGCAGATAGTCATAAGCTTCCGCCTCGGCTGCCTGGATAGCCGTCATGATCGTGTTTTGCGCCGAAATTACGATTACCGGTAATCCCGGTCGGTCCTGTGCGATTTTTGGCAACATCTCGAGCCCATTGCCATCCGGCATAACTACATCGGATATGACCACGTCACCTTTGCCCTCGGCTACCCAACGCATCAAAGTGGTCAACGACGAGGTTGCATGCACCTTACACCCAGCGCGTGTCAGGGCCTGTGTCAGAACGGTCCGAATTGTGCGGTCGTCATCTGCAACCAGTACTGTTCCATCCATCAGGTGCTTTCCTTATTCTTGCTCTTTCCGGCGATTCATTCACTATTTCGCGTCACGCGGCGCGCGCCTCAGAGAGATGCGAAATTCCGTTCGTCCCGGAACCGACTCGGCCGAAATCCAGCCGTCGTGGTCCGAAATGATCTTGCTGACCAGCGCCAGCCCCAGGCCGGTGCCGTTTTCCTTGCCCGACACAAACGGATCGAATATCTCGCCCCGAATCTTCTCCGGCAGACCGGGGCCGTCATCGGTCACTTCGATTTGCAGTGGCAGAGAATGACCTGACCCGTCGCTGCGTCGCAGGCGGAAAGAATGTTCAAAATACGTCCTTAAACGTATGGTTCCCCCTTTAGGGTCAGCGGCTTCCGAGGCATTCTTTAACAAATTCAAGATGACCTGCAGAAACTGATCCGGGTCGCCATAAGCAAGTGGCAACGACGGGTCGTAATCCTCGATGATCGTCATATGGGCACCGAAACCCAACAGGGCCGACCGCCGTGCCCGATCCAGCACGTCATGTATGTTGACCGGTTTGAAATCGGGCTTAGAGAGATTTCCGAATTGTTCAACCTGCTCCAACAGTTTTACGATACGACGACTCTCTTCGACAATAAGATCTGTTAATTCAAGGTCTTGCTGCGAGATATTCATGCTGAGAAGCTGCGCCGCGCCGGTAATTCCTGCCAGAGGGTTCTTAATTTCATGCGCAAGCATCTCGGCCATGCCGATCGCCGATTGCGCAGCAGATTTCACTGTGTTTCCACGGGTCATACGCCCAGCAAGTTCACGCGGCGTGATGATCATGATCATTGACCCCGGGTGTCCGACAAGCGGCGCGATCTGAAGCGCACATTGCAACGGAGCACGGTTGCCTGACCCTACATCCACATCGTTTACAAATAGTGGCGTACCGTGCTGACGCGCTCTCAGAAACGCTTCTTCTAATGGAGCGTCCACGGCAATCTGATCCCAGACGGGATGCCCGATCACGGATTTGCGCGAGGCATTCAGGAACCCTTCACCGGCGGAGTTTATGTCTGCGATCCGGTCATCTGCATCTATGACAAAGGCAGGAACGGGCAGCGAGGTCCAGATGCTGTGATCCGAGGTCATGCCGCCACCTCTGCATCACTGCCAAGCGCAACACTCAGCAGGTGCATCACCTCATCCGTGTTGCGCGATGTCAGCACCGCCCGGCGCAACGGGGCCGGTGTTCCAGCCTCATCCATATACCAGCCGAGATGCTTGCGAGCGACGCGCAGGCCCAGATCCAAACCATAAAACCCCAGCATGGCCTGATAATGGGCACGAACCATGTCGATCAGATCACTACCAGCGGGAATGATTGGCGCCTCTGCCCCGTATAACTCATGCCCCATCTGCGCCAGGAGCCACGGTTTACCCTGCGCCCCACGCCCAACCATGACCCCATCGGCGGCGGACTGATCCAGCGCTATGCGTGCAGCGCCAGAATCAACAATGTCACCATTCGCAATCACCGGAATCGAGACCGCTTCTTTGACCGCCCGGATTGCGCTCCAATCGGCATGCCCTTTGTAGAACTGGCAACGTGTGCGACCGTGGATCGTTACCATTTGTATTCCCGCATCCTGCGCCCGCCTTGCCACATCGGGCGCGTTCAGCAATTTGTCATCCCATCCCAGCCGGGTTTTCAGCGTCACGGGCACGTCCACGGCGCTGACAACGGCGTCGATCAATGTCAGCGCGTGGTCAGGCGTCTTCAGTAGGGCCGAGCCCGAATATCCATTTGTCACCTTCTTAGCCGGGCAGCCCATATTGATATCAATCACGCGCGCACCCCGATCAGCGACCTGGCGGGCCGCCTCGGCCATCCAATACGCCTCGCGTCCGGCAAGCTGGACAGCAGTGTTTTCCACATCCGCAGACAGCTCGGCCCGTTCGCGCACACCGGGTTTGGCCTGCACCATTTCCTGGCTAGCCACCATTTCGCTGACCACCATACCGGCACCAAAGCGCGTCACCAGATCGCGAAACGGACGATCAGTGATTCCGGCCATGGGCGCCAGTAGTACGGGCGGGTTCAAATCTTTGTCGGCAAGTCGCAGAGTCAACGTGCTTAATCCTTGAGCAGTTGCAGCTTTGATATCGAATTGAGTGCATATGAACAACAAAACCGCCATGAACAAGCATGCAAAATCATCGTTTGCCTATTTTTTAAGCAGATGAAACCGAGTGATTGCCTCTGCTTTCACCGCACCCTAAACATTGCCCTTAACTCGTCGGAGAGCACGACACATGACGACCGCAGCTATCATTGTCGCCGCAGGACGCGGTCAACGCGCCGGAGGCGGCACACCAAAACAGTGGCGCCATCTGGCAGGTCGTCGGGTTGCCGACTGGACCATCGACCGTTTCCGCGGGCAAGTCGATCACATCGTCCTTGTGCTGTCGAAAGAGGATGCCCCCGCCTGGAAAGAATTTAAAAGCGCCGATCTGATCCTCGCGGAAGGCGGGTCAGACAGAGCAGGATCAGTGCGCAGCGGGTTGTCGGCGTTAAACGGGGTGAATGTGACCCGCGTCTTGATCCACGATGTCGCACGTCCTTGTGTCAGCACCGAGATCATTGATGCCGTTCTGGCCGCTCTGGACAATTTCCCCGGTGCAGCACCTGGCCTTGCGGTGACGGACGCCTTGTGGACAGCAAGCGACACTATGGTCACAGGCACTCAGGATCGATCCGGGTTGCATGCAGCGCAAACCCCGCAAGGCTTTCACTATGACGCAATCGTCGCTGCTCACACCGCGCATCCCGGAGGTTCCGCGGATGACGTGGAAGTCGCGCGCGCCGCCGGGCTGGACGTCTGCATCGTGCCGGGCGATACGGACAACCTGAAAATCACCCGACCCGAGGATTTTGCCAGGGCGGAACGCATATTGGGAACGGATATGGATGTAAGGCTGGGGAACGGCTACGACGTGCATCGTTTTGGTGACGGGGATCACGTAATCCTGTGCGGTATCAAAGTTCCGCATAACCGATCGCTTCAGGGGCATTCTGATGCGGATGTCGGTATGCACGCAGTCACCGATGCGATTTACGGAGCATTGGCACAAGGGGATATCGGACAGCACTTTCCGCCCTCAGATCCCCAATGGAAAGGCGCGGCAAGCGAAATTTTCCTGCGCCACGCGGTCGAGTTGGCCGGGCAGATGGGATATCGTATCTCGAATGTCGACTGCACGCTGGTCTGCGAATACCCCAAGGTCGGGCCTCACGCCGCGGCCATGCGGGCAGAGATGGCGAAGATCATGGAATTGCGCCAGGATCAGATTTCGGTCAAGGCCACAACCTCCGAGCGTTTGGGTTTTACCGGGCGTGGTGAAGGAATTGCTTCTATTGCAACAGCTTGTTTGGTGAAATCATGACCGTTGCACAACTGATTGGCACTGTTTGTGGCGTCGGATATCTGCGACCCGCCCCCGGCACCTGGGGGTCTTTGGTTGCCCTGCCCTTGGTATGGGTTCTGCATACTCTGGGCGGCTTCCCCTTACTGGCGGTCGCGACAGTCGCGGTGTTTTTCGGCGGTCTGTGGGCCACGCGGGTGATGACCGCCGGGCAAGAAGACCACGACCCTTCCGAGATTGTGATTGACGAGGTCGCAGGTCAGTTCCTCGCGCTTTGGGCGATATCCTATCCCAGTTGGGCGCACGGGATCGACATTACGGCGCTGTGGCCAGGTTGGGTAACTGGGTTTGTACTGTTCCGCCTGTTCGACATCCTGAAACCCGGCCCCGTGGGTTGGGCCGACCGGCGCGGTGATCCGATGGGCGTTATGCTGGACGATGTGATTGCCGGGGTATTCGCGGCCATAGGCATCATGTTGGCCGCCGGGTTCAGCCACGGAGTTCTGGGGTTATGACCGTTTCCGACCTGCTAGAAAGCGCCAAAGCGAAAGGGGTGATGATCACCACCGCCGAAAGCTGCACTGGCGGGATGGTCGCTGCGGCTCTGACCGACATCCCCGGCAGCTCTGCGGTCGTTGAGCGCGGTTTTGTGACCTACACAAATACTGCCAAACAGCAAATGTTGGGTGTCCGCAAGGAATCATTGGATGCCCATGGCGCGGTTTCTGAACAGGTCGCGCGCGAAATGGCCGAGGGTGCCTTGCGGAATTCACAGGCGCATCTGGCAGTGTCGGTTACCGGCATTGCAGGCCCGGGCGGGTCCGAGTTTAAACCCGAAGGCCGGGTATGTTTTGGTGTGGCCGGTGACGGCATCCCACCCATGACAGAAACCGTCGAATTCGGCGCATTGGGCCGCGATCGGGTGCGCCGCGCCGCGCGGGATCACGCGCTGGCACTGCTGTCAAAGGCGCTTTTCAGCACTGCCCAATAATCGGGCATGCTCGACAATTTGACGCCCAATTAATCAACTCTTCAAAAAAGGCCCCTGAAATAGGCTGCTTTTTTGGGCTCTGCCTCTTTTTTCCCCAGTCGCAATCCGCTTCAAGCCCCGCCACGCATTCTGAAAAGGAGAGTGGCTGATGAATGGAGCCGATACCGCCTGGATCATAGTAGCAACCGCACTGGTCCTGTTCATGACACTTCCGGGCCTGGCCCTCTTCTATGGCGGCCTTGTACGCGCCCGCAACGTGCTGAGCGTGTTCATGCACTGCTTTAGCATCGCCTGCTTGATGAGCATTCTCTGGCTGGTCGCAGGATATTCCATCGCCTTCGGCCCCGGTGAAAGCGGGATTTGGGGCGGGTTGGACAAGGCCTTTCTGAATGGTGTTGATGCCGACAGCCTGGCCGGCACCCTGCCCGAAATTCTGTTCTTTGCCTTCCAGATGACCTTTGCCATTATCACCCCCGCCCTGATCGTCGGCGCCTATGTCGAGCGGGTTGGCTTTGGCTTTGTTCTGACCTTCTCTGCCCTGTGGATGCTGCTGTGTTATGCGCCCGTGGTCCATTGGATATGGGGCGGCGGAATGCTGAGCGATGGCGGCATTTTTGGCGAGACAGGTGTGCGAGATTTCGCCGGTGGCATCGTGGTGCATGAAACGGCAGGTCTGGCCGCTTTGATCATTGCTGTCGTACTCGGCCCGCGCCTTCACCGCACAACGCCCCCGCATAATCCAGGCTATGTCATGATCGGCGCTGCGATGCTGTGGGTCGGCTGGTTCGGCTTCAACGGCGGCTCGCAACTGGCTGCAGATGGCGGTGCCGCGATGGCGATGACCGTGACGCATCTTTCGGCGGCCACTGCATCCCTAACCTGGGCCTTGTGGGAGAAAATTCGCTTTGGCAAAGCCTCGATGGTGGGTCTTGTGACCGGGACCATCGCTGGTCTGGCCTCGATCACCCCGGCGTCGGGCTTTGTCGGCCCGGTTCAGGCGCTGATCATCGGCGGAGTCGCAGGTATCCTGTGTCAGGAAGCGGTCTATGTCATGCGCAACATTTTGAAAATCGACGACACGCTGGACGTGTTTGCGGTGCATGGCGTTGGCGGCATCTTTGGCACAATCATGATCGCCCTGTTCGGCATGGGTACCTGGACCGCACAGCTGGGCGGTCTGGCAATCGTGGGTATCTTTACCGCGGTGGTGACCTTTGTGTTGATCAAGCTGGTCTCAGCCATCACGCCGCTGCGTGTGGATGCCGAGACCGAGACCAACGGCCTTGACCTGTCGGTCCACGGCGAACGCGCCTATGACATGAGCAGCTAAGCGCATCACATTGTGCAAGCTGACAGCGGGCCCTATTCGGGCCCGCTTTTCTTTTGCCTGCCCTCTCGACTCTGGCAGCAGCAGCAGGCTATCAGCCCCGAAGGTTTTTCAGCTCAGAGGTCCCGCCATGATCCCCAGTTCCTTTCCCGACAGCACCGAAATCGCCCGTCTGACCGCGCGGATGCTACTGGAAATCAAGGCTGTTCACTTCAATTCGCGCGAGCCATTCACATTGGCCAGTGGACTGCCCAGCCCGACCTATATCGACTGCCGAAAGCTGATCTCGTACCCGCGCATCCGGTCTACTCTGATGGATTTCCTGACCGTTACAGTGATGCGGGATGCGGGCTTTGAAGCGTTCGACAATATCGCTGGCGGCGAAACTGCGGGCATTCCCTTTGCCGCGATGGTCGCTGAACGCATGGCCCTGCCGATGACATATGTGCGTAAAAAGCCCAAAGGCTATGGACGAAATGCGCGGATCGAAGGCGCGATGAGCGAGGGAGAACGCGTGTTGCTGGTCGAGGATTTGACCACCGATGGCGGATCCAAGCTGTCCTTCGTCGATGCGATCCGCGAAACCGGCGCGACCTGCGGGCATACCGCGGTGATTTTCTATTATGGGATCTTCCCAGAAACCGAGAAAACTCTGGGTGATCATGGGGTGAAACTGCATTCGCTGTGCACCTGGTGGGATGTTCTGGCCGAGGCCAAAGCGCAGAAAGCCTTTGATACGGAAACACTTGACGGTGTCGAAGCCTTCCTGAACGACCCGCGCGGCTGGCAAGAGACCAACAAACCTTCCTAAACCTGTTGTGGATGGATTGGGGATAAGCGCCAAAGAATCGGCTGAGCATATACGATATCTGGTGACTTTTCCCCGCTTTCCTACATAATAGGCCAAGCACACCACATCGTCCAAACTGTCTGGAAAGTTATCCCTAGGCCTTACCCCCAGTTAGCCACAGGTATTTCCAGATAGCTTGCAATGGCGTTTCGCGTATAGAACCTCGGGACGGGCAGCGGGGACAAAATGAACGAGATAAGCAGCATCGAGCAGGCAGCGGCACAGATCCAAAACGCCGATACCATGCCGCATTCTATTGAGGCTGAACAACAGCTTCTGGGTGCGATCCTGACCAATAATGATCTGTATGATCGGGTCGCCTCGATCATCGGGGCCGAGCATTTCTATGATCCGGTTCATGCGCGTATTTACGAGGTCGCCTCGACCCGTATCGCCAAGAATGCGCTGGCCTCGCCCGTCACGCTGAAATCTTTCATGGCCGAGGATGAAGGCCTGAAAGAACTGGGCGGTCCGGCCTATCTGGTCAAGCTGGCCGGGGCCTCGATCAGCGCCTTTGCGGTGCATGACTATGCCCAGATGATCTATGATCTTGCCATCCGGCGCGAGTTGATCCGGCTTGGCCGCGATATCTCGGACAAGGCGGCGCGGGTCGATGTGGCGAGCGAGCCCAAGGAACAGATCGTCGAGGCTGAACAGCAGTTGTATCAGCTGTCTGAACAAGGCCAGACCGAACAAGGGTTTCAATCCTTCCTCAAGGCGGTCACCGAGGCTGTCAACGTCACCAACGAGGCCTATCAGCGCGGTGGTGGAATGGCCGGGATTTCCACCGGTCTGACCGATTTGGATAAACAGTTGGGTGGCTTGCACCCGTCCGACCTGATCATTCTGGCCGGGCGTCCGTCGATGGGGAAAACCTCATTGGCGACAAACGTGGCGTTCAACGTGGCCAAAGCGTACAAGCGCGGGCTGAAACCCGACGGCACCGAAGGCGCGATTGACGGCGGCGTTGTCGGGTTCTTCTCATTGGAAATGAGCGCCGAGCAGTTGGCGGGCCGGGTTCTGGCCGAAGCCTCGGAAATCTCGAGCCACAAGATCCGCCAGGGTGACATGACCGAGGGTGAGTTTCGCCGCTTTGTTGATGCGGCCAAGGAGTTGGAAGCCTGCCCGCTGTTCATTGACGACACCCCGGCACTACCGATTTCACAGCTCGCCGCGCGTGCACGGCGGTTGAAGCGGACTCACGGTCTGGACCTGCTGGTGATCGACTATCTGCAGTTGTGCCGCGGCATGGCCGAAAACCGCGTCAACGAAATCGCTGAGATTTCGATGGGTATGAAAGCCATTGCCAAGGAACTGAACATCCCGGTCATCGCATTGTCTCAGCTATCCCGGCAGGTTGAAAACCGAGACGACAAGCGCCCTCAACTGTCCGACCTGCGGGAATCAGGCTCGATCGAACAGGATGCTGACGTGGTGATGTTCGTGTTCCGCGAGGAATACTACAAAGAACGTGAAAAGCCCGGCGATCATGAGTTGGAGAAGATGGAAGAGTGGAAGCAGGCCATGGAACGCCTGCACGCCAAGGCCGAAGTAATCGTTGGCAAACAGCGCCACGGCCCCATCGGTACGGTCGAGCTGTCCTTCGAAGCACAGTTCACCCGCTTTGGGAACCTCGTCAAACCCTGGCAGCAGGACGGTCAGATCGAAGGCTACTGACCGTCACCAAAGGTCGGGCCGGTCAAATGCACAAACACAGCGTGACGGCCCCACCATTGGATCAGCCTGTGAACCAGACAGAGATTGCCCTAGCCATCCGATCGGCTGGCTAAGCGGCATTGGCGGCTGAGCGAATGCCTCAGAAATGGGCAGGAAACCGGTTTTGCCGTAATATGACGGATCTCCGTAGGTTATTGCAAAATCGACGCCTTGGGCCCGCAGTTGGTCCAGACCAAAGGTGATCAGCTTCTGCCCGACCCCACCCTGTTGCCGATCCGTCCGCACGGCCACGGGCGACATCAGAAACACCCGTCGCGGATCCTGATCAAAGGTCAGGCGCGAGAACATGATACATCCCAGAAGATCGCCCCCATCAGTCGCAACACATCCCTGCAGATCCTGATCGGGCTCGGTTTTTAGCAATTCCCTGATCAAAGATTGTATGGCCCGTCCTTCCTCGGCCCCCTCTGAAGCAGAGAACACATCATAAAAGAAATCAGGCAACCTACTGCTCTGGTTTTTGTACCCAAACGAGAGTTCAATCATGTTTTCATCCCAACAGGCCCCCTTGGGCATTAGTGAACGATCACCTTGACCCGATCATGGTTGACCACGATGTGCGCTCAATAGTGATTTGTTGCCCTCAGATGATCAATACGCAGATTTACGCTGTTTCAACCCGCTTCCCGGCCTCAAGGTGCCGTTATGCGCAACGTACAGGTCAATTATCGCTGCGACCCCCCTTGACCTGACGCGATCCAATGTCATGAACAGACGCATGAGTACTGCACGCTTAACGATCAATCTTTATACGCTGGCCAGCAACTGGCAGGCGCTTGATGCAAAGACGTCCTGTGAAACGGGTGCCGTGGTCAAGGCCGACGCCTATGGCCTGGGCGCTGGTCCTGTCTCTGCCGCACTTGCTGAAGAAGGTGTCAGAAATTTCTTTGTCGCGGCCGCCGAAGAAGGCGCTGCCGTGCGCGAGGCTGTCGGGCCCGACGCAACGATCAGTGTTTTTTCTGGACATATGGAAGGCGACAGCGACCTTCTGCGCCAACACAATTTGACGCCTTTGCTGAATTCGTCCGAACAGTTCCGCCGCCATCGTCAAACCTTGCCTGAACACGCCTTTGGAATCCAGTTGGATACCGGCATGAATCGCTTGGGGATTGAGCCTGCGGACTGGGCCGCGTTGCGCACAGAGATCGAGCCGCTTAATCCGTCGCTGGTGATGTCGCATCTCGCCTGTGCGGATGAACCTGACAACCCGATGAATCGCCACCAACTGCGGGTGTTCCACGAATTGACTGATGGAAGTGCGGCCCCCAGATCGCTTGCGGCCACCGGCGGTATCCTTCTGGGCAGCGATTATCACTTCGACCTTTGCCGTCCCGGTATCGGGATGTTTGGCGGACAACCCTTTGCCGATGCGAAACCCGTCGTCACCGTCGACCTTCCGGTCATTCAGGTGCGCGAGGTCGAGCCCGGCGAAAGCGTGGGATACGGCAATAGCTGGGTCGCGCGGCGCAAATCCCGTATCGCCACGGTTGCGGCCGGGTATGCGGACGGGCTTCACCGCGCTATCGGAGGCGGCATTGATGCATTTGTGGCGGACAGGCCCTGCCCCGTCGTTGGCCGGATCTCAATGGATCTGATCACCATCGACGTAACGGATCTGCCCGAGGATCCGGAACGCCTGCGTATTCTCAACGGCCACCAGACAGTGGATGATCTGGCCGAGGCCGCCGGCACCATCGGGTATGAAATTCTGACATCTCTAGGCGCGCGCTACTCTCGGGGCTATATCGAATGAACCCTCTTTCAATGCTGGGCGGGTTGGGACGTACAGCCCTGTCTTTGCTTGCAAATTTCGGCAAGGTCGCTCTGTTCTTTGTAGACGCGATTTCACATATTTTCCGCCCCCCCTATTATCCGCGCGAATTTGCGGTCGCTCTGATGAATATCGGCTGGATGTCCCTGCCGGTGGTCGGCCTGACGGCGATATTTACTGGCGGTGCATTGGCGCTTCAGATCTATGCAGGTGGTGCGCGTTTCAATGCCGAAGCTGTGGTGCCACAAATCGTAGCGATTGGCATGGTGCGCGAGCTTGGGCCTGTTCTGGGTGGTCTGATGATTGCAGCGCGGGTCACATCGTCCATCGCTGCGGAAATTGCGACCATGAAAGTGACCGAGCAGATCGACGCGCTGGTAACTTTGTCCACGCATCCGATGAAGTACCTCACCGCTCCACGGGTGCTGGCCGCCGTCATCACAGTGCCGATTCTGGTTGCGGTTGGCGATGTGATCGGCATTGCGGGCGGATATATCGTGGCGACCCAAAGCCTGGGCTTCAACGCCGCGGCCTACCTGCAAAACACCATGAATTTCCTCGAATTTCATGACATCGTCTCATCGCTTACCAAGGGCGCGGCATTTGGCCTGATCACGGCGACCATGGGCTGTTACTACGGCATGAATTCGGGCCGGGGCGCGCAGGGCGTTGGCGCTGCGACCAAATCCTCGGTCGAAGCCGCCGCAATCATGATTCTGGCTGCAAACTTCGTTCTGACAGGGGTGTTCTTCTCGATATGATCCGGATGGAGAGTGTACATAAAGCCTTTGGGTCCAATCAGGTCCTCAAAGGCGTCAATATCGAGATCCCCAAGGGCACCTCGATGGTCATCATCGGCGGGTCGGGCACCGGCAAATCGGTGGCGCTGAAATGCGTTCTTGGCCTGATCAAACCTGATAGCGGCACGGTCTATGTAGACGGTAAAGACGCCACCAAAGGCGACCGCGATGCCTTTCTGGCCCGGTTCGGAATGCTGTTTCAGGGCGGAGCGCTGTTCGACTCGCTGCCCGTCTGGCAAAACGTCGCCTTCCGCCTGCTGCGCGGCTCGCTCAAACGTCCCGTGGACGAGGCGCGCGAGATCGCCATCGAGAAACTGCGCCGCGTGGGTCTGAAAGCGGATGTGGCCGATCGTTTCCCGGCCGAACTGTCGGGCGGTATGCAAAAACGCGTAGGCCTGGCCCGCGCCATCGCCGCCGAGCCCGAGATCATTTTCTTCGATGAGCCCACCACCGGCCTTGATCCCATCATGTCCGGTGTCATCAACGACCTGATCCGCGAGATCGTTACCGAAATGGGCGCCACCGCGATGACCATCACCCACGACATGAGCTCGGTCCGCGCGATTGCCGACAACGTCGCCATGCTGCACGGAGGCGTTATCCAATGGACCGGCCCCGTCGGGCAGATGGACGCCTCGGGCGATCCCTATGTGGAACAGTTCATCAGTGGGAGTGCGGAAGGGCCGATTGAGGCGGTGCGGTGATCGCGCAAGGGACGCATCAAGGAATGTAATCAGTTTCCACAGAAATTTGCTTTATCGATTTAGTTTCTCATGCTTCATTCTTTGGAGAACCTCTCGCAATACAAAAACTGAACAACCAGAATATTCGGAAGAACAAGAACTTGAAAACGTTTCTATTACTGGCAAAAGAGTTTGTGACCCACTATTCGGTTCCGCTTCGTTTGATCGCCAGTATCTCGCCGGTTATAGTTTGGAAGTTTCTTTATCCCGACTGGTACTATGATTCTGCTTATTCTAGGCAAGCCGATTTTGCCCTAATAGTCGTCCTTCCACTTACTGTTTTTTATATGTTCTGGGAGTTTTTTCAGCTAAAACGAGGGAATTCGAAGAAGAAAGCTCAACCAAAAAACACTTAAGCCCTAAAATTATGTTCCCGCTTGAACTTCGATGGAGCAAATGACCCTCCGCCTCGTCACCCTCTCTCTGCTGATCCTCTACCCCATCGCGTGGTTCGCTCCGCTGATGCGCGCGGGGTTTCTGCCCATCTTCGGCCTCAGCGAAATCAGCGTCATCACCGGGCTCCAGTCCCTTTGGAAGTCCGATATCTTCCTCGCGCTGATCGTCACCGTCTTCGCCCTTTTTGCCCCCTATCTGAAAACCATCGGCACCGCCCTGATCCAATGGGACCTGCTGGATGCGCGCGTTCAACCTGCGCTGAACATCCTCGGCAAGCTGGCGATGGCCGACATTTTCCTGATCGCGCTCTATATCACTCTGGCCAAGGGCATCTCTTACGCGACCATCGAAACCGCCTGGGGGCTTTACCTGTTTACGGCCTGTATTCTGGCCTCAATTGGCTTGGGTATTATTACCGAGATGACATCCAGATCACGAAATCATCAGACCTAATTGATTGAAAACACTTATCTGAGTATCATCTTAATATTTCGAGCAGCCAGTTTCTTGTAGTGATCGGTCCGTAGCGGATCAAAAATTATGTTCAACCTTTGTCCGCTTCGGCCCGATATGTATCGGTTTGAGAAGGAGATCGTCGAACATGACCGCACTCCACACGTTAACATTACAGTTTCAAAACGCATTTTTACGACTGACATTTTTTCTGATTTGTTCCGCGGCTTTTCTGGCCGTCGCAACCACTTTGCTATCCGCCCTGGGCGTGCTGCCATGGCTTTCCATGCAAGCCGGACTGGCGAGCGGTACCATCATAGACGCCGGGATCTATGTTCAGATTGGCCTGACCGCTCTGATCCTGATGCTGGCCTTCTACCTTCCTGCGAATGCCCGGATGATGGCCCTGGAAAACGCGCACCGTAAATTTGCGCTGAACATGCACGACATCGCCCATGCCTATCAGCTGGCCCATGCGCAGGACCGCAGCGGGGCATTTATCCTGTCGTCCGAATTTGATGCGGTCAAAGAGCGGATGGCCTTCCTGCGCCAACATCCCAACCTACAATCGCTCGAACCAGAGATTCTGGAGTTGGCCGCGCAAATGAGCCAGATCAGCCAAGAATTGGCCGAAACTTACGGGGATACCCGCATCGCCCGTGCCCGCACATTCCTGCAGCAACGCCAGGAAGAGATCGAACTGTTTCAGCAACGGCTGGAAGAGGCACAAACCATTCAGCACGAGCTGCGCCAGTGGACCCATGATGTTGAAATCGAGGAATCCATTGCTCGTTCTCAGCTAACCCGTCTGCGCGACGAACTTTTCGAACTGTTGCCGGAATTGTCGGCGCAGCTGCAGCAACCCAAGGACGCCGGTTCCAGACCGTCCAGCGTCATAGCCATGTCACCGCCCCGCGCCGCCGAATAGGCGCACAGCGCCCGCCTTGGACGATGGCCCAAACGGGCCTGAGGATATGGCGCGCTACCGGCGGAGATGAAGGCCCACGAGGGCTTGAAGAACCGCCATTCCTCGGGCACCAAGGGCGCCATGGCAAAGACAACTTTTTCATGCTCGGCCTGCGGTGCCACTCATTCACGGTGGTCCGGGCGCTGTGACGGTTGCGGTGAATGGAATTCCATCACGCAAGACGTACCCCTTTCGGCTGGCCCGGCCAAAAAATCCCTCGGCGGCAAGCGTGGCCAGTCCATCACACTCACGGACCTGTCGACCGAGGAAACTCCCCCTCCCCGCACGCTCTGCGGGGTCGAGGAGCTGGATCGCGTGCTGGGAGGCGGACTCGTCCCCGCCTCGGCCTTACTGGTAGGTGGGGATCCGGGCATCGGCAAATCCACCCTTTTGCTGCAGGCCGCGGCCCGGTTCTCGCGTGCAGGTGTGAAAACCATTTACGTCTCGGGCGAGGAAGCCAGCGCGCAGGTTAGGATGCGCGCGCGCCGGTTAGGGCTTGAAGATGCGCCTGTGCAACTGGCCGCCGAAACCAACCTGCGTAACATCCTCACCACGTTGGAAGCCGAGAAACCCGGTCTCGCAATCATCGACTCAATTCAAACCATGTGGGCCGACAACGTCGACAGCGCACCGGGTTCAGTGTCACAAGTCCGCGCCGCAGCACATGAATTGACCACGTTTGCGAAACGACACGGAGTTTCAATCATCATGGTTGGCCATGTCACCAAAGATGGTCAGATCGCTGGCCCCCGCGTGGTTGAACACATGGTTGATACCGTTCTTTATTTCGAAGGCGAACGCGGGCATCAGTTCCGCATTCTGCGCGCGGTCAAGAACCGGTTTGGTCCAGCCGATGAGATTGGCGTGTTCGAGATGACAGGCAAGGGTCTGGCACAAGTCACAAACCCGTCGGCCCTGTTTCTATCTGAACGCGGCAAGCCCAGCCCTGGATCGGCCGTTTTTGCAGGTATCGAAGGGACACGGCCGGTTCTGGTTGAGCTTCAGGCGCTGGTTGCCCCATCCCCCCACTCTCAGCCTCGCCGAACCGTCGTCGGCTGGGACAGCGGACGGCTGGCAATGATCCTTGCCGTGCTCGAAGCCCGCTGCGGCATCCCCTTTGCCGGGCTTGATGTCTATCTCAACGTCGCAGGCGGGCTTAAAATCACCGAGCCAGCCGCGGACCTTGCCGTTGCTGCCGCGCTACTCAGCGCGCGCGAGGACACAGCCCTGCCAACGGACACCGTCGTTTTCGGAGAAATCTCGTTGTCCGGGGCACTTAGACCGGCCCCTCAGACAGAAAACAGGTTGAAAGAAGCCCAAAAACTTGGTTTCACATCCGCCATAGCTCCGGCAGGCGGGAAAACCGGTACTGTGGCAGGTCTGACACTCACCCGGCCCTCTGATTTGGTAGGGTTTGTTGGCGAAACCTTCGGAGCAGGTTAAGGTAACGCCTTGAGGGGCAGAAAAAATTACGGGCGAGGGCCATGGAAGGTTTTACAATAATTGACGGGGTAGTTGCCCTGATCATCGTTATATCGGGTCTGCTGGCCTATTCCCGTGGCCTGTTGCGGGAAATTCTCGCGATCGCGGGATGGGTTGCGGCGGCAGTTTTGGCATTCATTTTCGCACCACAGGCCGTTCCACTGGTCAAAGAAATCCCCGTTGTCGGAGATTTCCTGCGCGACAGTTGTGAATTGTCGGTTATCACCGGGTTCGCTGGCGTGTTTGCCATTGCCCTGATCGTGGTTAGTATATTCACCCCACTGTTCTCATCTCTTGTGCAACGGTCTGCACTGGGCGGCTTGGATCAGGCACTTGGGTTTTTCTTTGGAATCGCGCGCGGCATCCTTTTGGTGGCGATTGCCTTCTTCGTCTATGACACAGTCATGACGGGCCAATCCTACACCATCGTCGACGAAAGCCGGTCAGCCAAAGTGTTCGAACAATTCAGCGACAAAATCGAAGAGCAAAACCCCGAAGCCGCGCTGGGGTGGGTAACATCCCAATATGAAGAACTGGTAGCCAGCTGTGGTGAAAGCGCCGATCCATCCGACGCACCTGCCGCCCCTGCAGCACCTGCAACGGAATAAAGCAAAAGCCCGGTCAAAGCCGGGCTTTTTCAATTCGGCTTAGACAAACCCTTCTCCGGCGCAAACAGTGCATCTGATGTTTTTCAGACCAAAGCACCCCTCGCAACGGGACATGACGGGCTTGCCAAAAATGTCCCGACTTTTGATCACTTCACCTGCGCCTCCGCAAATCTGACAGGGTGCGCGCCCCATTCCACGGCATCGGTGGCACCGGCGTTTTACCGGTTCTTGCTTTTTCTGACCTTGATTGTTTTGCCACATGTCTGAAATCCGCTTGGCTTGAAGAAACTATTGTTTCGGATTGTTTCCTCTATGACAGCACAAGCTGCGAAACCTGTCACCTTTTGTTCGGCCATTGTGGCAAATTCCACCTGCGTCAAATCGCAAATGTGATCCTTTGATGACACAGCCTCCGTAAGGCTTTATGTGAAGTCCGAACTGACATGGAATCGGAGCTGCCGATCTTGCTGTATCTGTTTTCTTTCGCGCCTGCCGCTTGCGACCAGGGCGCGTCTGCATCCCAAGATCTATGGGAAGTATCAGGCAAAGACACCGCCATGCTGATGTTCCGAACACCGCCACAACTTAAATCGTCATAGTAATTTGGAGCCCGTACATGTGTGGGATTTTGGGGATCGCAAGCAAAACACATGATGTGTTTGCGGAAATCTATGACGGGCTTCTGATGCTACAGCACCGGGGTCAGGATGCATCGGGTATCGTCACGTATACCGGAGAGTTCTTCCGCGAAAAGAAAGCCAACGGGCTGGTCAAGGACGTGTTTAACGCTCAGGACGCCGATACCCTGCTTGGAAAGGTCGGCATTGGCCATGTGCGCTATCCGACCGCCGGGTCGCTCAGCGCGGCCGAGGCGCAGCCATTCTTCGTGAATGCCCCGTATGGCATCTACCTGGTTCATAACGGCAATATCACCAACACTGCCGCACAGCGTGAGAAGGTCACTGGAAAATACAGCCGCCACCTGCGCACAACGTCAGATTCGGAAATTCTGCTGAACGTTCTGGCGGACAAGGTCGCTGACGCAATCAAGGTCAATGGCAACGCCGAGCCCATTCGCAATATCTTTGCCGGTGTGAAGATGACGATGGAACGGGTACAGGGCGCCTATTCGGTGATCTGCCTGATTGCAGGTGTCGGAATGCTGGCCTTCCGCGACCCGCACGGAATTCGCCCGCTCTCGGTGGCCATCCGCGAAACCGAAAGCGGTGGCGACGACTTTGCGTTTGCCTCGGAAGATGTGGCCTTTGGCATCAACGGCTTCAACAAGATGCGCGACCTGCGCCCTGGCGAAGCGATCCTGATCGACCTGGACGGCGACATGCACGAATTCCAGGCGGTCGAAGGCAAGCTGACACCCTGTATCTTTGAATATGTCTATCTCGCGCGTCCGGATTCTCTGTTGGACGGCGTCTCTGTCTATAAAACGCAGATGCGTATGGGGCAGACGCTGGCCAAACAGATCCAGGAATCAGGGCTTGAGATTGATCGGATCATCCCGGTCCCAGACAGCGCCCGCCCGGTCGCGCTTGAGGCGGCCAAGATCACCGGCATTCCCTATCGCGAAGGACTGGTAAAGAACCGCTATGTCGGACGAACGTTCATCATGCCCGGTCAGGCCGAACGTCAGAAATCCGTGCGCCGCAAACTGAATGCGGTTCCGCTGGAGTTTGACGGCCACAATGTTCTGTTGATCGACGATTCCATCGTCCGCGGGAACACGATCAAGAAGATTGTGCAAATGTGCCGCGAGGCTGGAGCCAAGAAGGTCTACATTGCCAGCGCCTCACCGCCGGTGAAATACCCGAATGTCTATGGCATCGACATGCCCACCAAACATGAGCTGATTGCCCATGGCAAAGAGGTCGAGGAAATCCGGCAAGAGCTGGGTGCAGACGCCCTGATCTATCAGCATCTGGACGATCTGATCTGGGCCGCCAAGGAAGGAAATCCAGAAATCGAAGCGTTCGACTGTTCGTGTTTTGACGGAAAATACATCACCGGAAGCGTCAGCAAAGACTATCTGGATACGCTCGAGAGCAGTTCACGCGTTAGTAAGAAACGTGAAGACATGCAGGTGCCCGGCGGATCCTGGAACGCGGCCAAGCTGGCTTCGGGATAAGTTCCCGGCGAATCGGTAGCTCTCTGCCCGGTTCAAGCCGGGCGGTTTCCGACTGCATCGGTGTAAATTCGCTTAGTTTCCGCGCACAACTTTTTGGCGAAGGAAATGCAATCGCAATGGGTTCACCGACTGCCTTTTGAAAGTGACGGAACGGACAATTCACCGGACCTTTTGTTCCCTTGTTGCGTTTGATAGTCCGCCTCCAACCACTCATCAAAAGGGGTTGGGGCCGTGTGCCGCAGCCGCACTCTATGTCAAACAAAACCGTCACAAGCGCGGCCACGCAACAGGGCGCGCTTAGCAAAAACTCTGTCACCCTGCTTGGGGTGTTTGGGCCAAAGGCCGATATGCGCGCGCTGATGCGGATGTCTTCTGGCCGGGTCAAAGAGGTCAAGCTGGGCAGCCGTGTGTCTTCAGGTACTATTGTGGCCATTGATGCCGAGGGCATCATGCTGCGACAAAGCGGTCAGACGACGCGCATAGCGATCCCGGGCAGCTAATCCTGTCTTGACGCGCTGCGCGCTTGGGTTCAAACCGCAGTCATGACCGATCAGACTAAAATCGCCCTCATCACCGGGGCCTCACGCGGGCTGGGCGCTGCCCTGGCCGAGGCGCTGGCACCAAAGTACCACATCGTCGCTGTCGCCCGCACCACCGGCGGGTTGGAAGAACTGGACGACCGCATCAAAGCAAAGGGCGGTTCAGCCACCCTGGCCCCTATGGACATTGCCGACCCGAATGCGATGGCCACTCTGTGTCGTGGCATCCATGATCGCTGGGGCAAGGTGGACCTGTGGCTGCATACTGCGGTTCACACTTCGGCCCTGACGCCGACCCATTTCATTGACCCCAAGGAATGGACCAAAGCCATAAACACCAACGCAACCGCCACGTCGGTCCTGATCCCCTATGTTGCGCCTTTGCTGGGTGAGGCCGGCCATGCGGTGTTTTTCGATGATCCGAAGGCGGGCGAGAAATTCTATGGCATCTACGGTGCCACCAAGGCGGCGCAGATGGCTCTGGCCCGTAGCTGGGCGCTGGAAACTGAGCGCACCGGGCCGCGTGTGAGCATCGTGGAACCGGCTGCCATGCCTACTGCCGTGCGTGCCCGGTTTCATCCCGGTGAGGATCGGGAGGCATTGACCAGCACCGCAGATGAAGCGGCGCGCATTCTGGCTCTGTTTTAGGAATGGCCCATTGGGCCATGCCTCCGGCGGAGGTATTTTTAGCCAGATGAAGCCGGCGGATTACGCGATGTGAACACCGTTTCTTCCGGCCAGATCGACGAAGAATTGCCATGCCACACGTCCCGAGCGCGCGCCACGTGTGGCCTGCCATTCGATCGCTTCGGCGCGCAGGGTGTCTGCGTCGACCGAGACGCCGTAAGCAGCACAATAGCGGTCGATCATGGCAAGGTATTCGTCCTGATCGCAAGGATGGAAACCCAGCCATAGCCCGAACCGGTCCGACAGTGAGACCTTCTCTTCTACGGCCTCAGACGGGTTGATGGCGCTGGAACGTTCATTTTCGATCATATCCCGCGGCATCAGGTGGCGGCGGTTTGAGGTGGCGTAGAACACCACATTTTCCGGGCGACCTTCGATGCCACCGTCCAGCACTGCCTTGAGCGATTTGTAGTGCTGATCATCGTGGCTGAAGGACAGGTCATCACAATACAGGATGAACCGATGCGGCGCTGCACGTAGATGGTTCAGCAGCCGCGCGACCGAGCCCATATCCTCGCGCTGCAGCTCAACCAGTTTCAGATCGGGATGTTCGTTCTGCAGGGTGCCGTGGACCGCTTTGACAAGGCTGGATTTGCCCATACCGCGCGCGCCCCAGAGCAGTGCATTGTTGGCCTTAAATCCCGCGGCAAAGCGGCGTGTATTGTCCAAAAGTGTATCGCGAGACCGGTTGATACCCACCAAGAGATCCAAATCGACCCGATTGACCTGCTTAACCGGTTCCAGGCGGTCGGGTTCGACATGCCAGACAAAAGCCGGAGCTGCGGCGAAATCGGGCGCGGCCAGAGGCGCCGGGGCCATGCGATCCAGCGCGTCGGCAATACGGTTCAGAGCTTGTGTATCCATTGGGGCCTCCGGTCGTGTCTGCAGGGTCTCAAACCATGTTCCGCACGGCACGACAAGTGCGACGCATGAAAAAGGCGCGCCGGGCTGGGCGCGCCTGTTCATTGCTTGATCGCAGCTTTATTTGCCGTCTTCTTCGTGGATGATATCGGCATCAGCCTCTTCTTCGTCGTCATAGTATCCTTCTGCGCGCAGTTCGGCTTCGCGCTTTCTCTCGACACGGGCGACAAGGAAGATCGACACCTCATAAAGACCATACACCACGACAAACAGGATGATCTGAGTGATCACGTCTGGCGGTGTCACAAGGGCGGCCAGCACCAGAATGCCCACCATGGCGTATTTGCGGACACTGCCCAAACCTTCGGCGCTGACCAGACCGGCCTTGCCCATTAGGGTCAGCAGAACCGGCAGCTGGAAACACAGGCCAAAGGCCAGGATGAATTTCAGCGTGATATCTAGCGATTCATTCACCTTGCCGAAGAACGTGATCTTCACGCCCTCGGTGGTTTCGGGCACAACCACGATCTCTTCTGGAACATCTCCGGTTGTCGCCGACAACAGATTGGCGAAAATCGAACTGACATCCGCAAAACCCAGGAAGAACTGCATGGCCAGCGGCGTCACTACGAACTGCGCAAAAGATGCCCCCAGCAGGAACATGAACGGCGAGGCGACCAGGAATGGCAGGAAAGCGCCCTTCTCAGACCTGTACAGACCGGGCGCCACAAAGCGCCAGAGTTGATAGGAGATCACCGGGAAGGCCAGCGCAAAACCAAACACCATCGATATCCGGAACAGCGTAAACAGATATTCCTGTGGCGAGGTATATTGCAAAGTCGGAGAAGGATCGCCCAGATCGCGCAGCGTTGCCTCGATTGGTTGGACCAGAAATTGCAGGATCGGTTCCGCGACCGTAAAGGCCAGGACAATGCCTATTACAAAGGCAATGACCGCGCGGATCAGCCGGGTGCGCAGTTCCGCCAGATGCTCGATCAATGGGGCCGAGCTGTCTTCGATCTCGTCTGTGTCGGTCATGATTTGCCTTCGCTTTTCAGCGCGGCTTCGGCCTCTTCAGCCTTGGCCAGCGCGTCGGCGGCTTCTTTCGCCTTCCGCTCGGCCGCAGCGCGTGCGGTCGAGGCCTGGATCTTCTTTGCCTGTTCGGCCCGTTCGGCGGCCAGCTTACCGGTCTCGCTATCGGGGTCAAACTTGGTGGGGTCGATACTTTTGGCCAGGTCCTGCGCGGCTTCTTTCACACCATCCATGGCGCTGCCTACAGGGTTGGTGGCCGCGTTGAGACCTTTTTTGATGTCATTCACACCGGCCTGATCCGCCGCCTCGTTCATGGCACTGCTGAATTCGCGCGCCATGCCACGGGCCTTGCCGACAAAACGACCGACATTACGGAACAAAACCGGCAGATCCTTTGGCCCCACAACGATCAGGGCAACGACGCCGATGACCAGAAGCTCGGTCCAGCCCAGATCAAACATACCGGATCAGACCTTGTCTTTGTCGGTCTCGGGCGTGACGTCTTTGGCCAGCTCGGATGCGTCCTGATCCAGTTCCTCTGCGCCTTCTTTGACGCCCTTCTTGAATGACGTAATGCCTTTGCCCACTTCGCCCATCAACGAGCTGATTTTGCCACGGCCGAATAGCACCAGAACCACAACTGCGATCAGCAGAATGCCGGGAAGGCCAATATTGTTGAGCATCTCTCTTCTCCTATAACATCGGCACCGTACGCCGGAAATGTGATCTGGGTCCGTGTCTACGCCCGCTGGCCCGCCTGCAAAAGTGAGTTGGTTCAAATCTGCGTTCAAATTTGATCCGATCCGATGTTTTTTACGGCCTCGGATTGATCAACTGACAGGTTTGTGTCAGTTGATAGGGGCTAGGTAGGCGGTATCGAAACCTGGTCAACGGAGATTCACATGACCCATGTTGCAGAAATCGTCACCTTCACCCTCGCCAACGGGACAACCCCGGAAGAGTTTGTAAAACTCAGCCAAGCGTCCGAAGCCTTTGTACGCGCAGCTCCGGGGTTTGCCCATCGTCAACTCAGTCAAGGCGAAGACGGGCGCTGGACTGACTACGTGATCTGGACCGATATGAAGGCCGCACAGGACGCAGCTGCGCAGTTCCCGCAGCAGGGTTTTGCGCCCGCACTGATCGCCGCGATCAACCCCGAAGGCATGCAGATGCGCCACGAGAACGTGCTATGGAACATGACCGCGTAACCCCGGTCAGAGCGGCGTGTCATGCGCCGTACTGATCGTCTGTTCGACATTATCCAGATCCTGCGCGACGGTGGCTTGCACCGCGCGCAGGACATCGCGGACCGGCTCGAAGTTTCGGTTCGCACGATCTATCGCGACATGGATACATTGGTGGCCTCGGGTGTTCCCGTCGAAGGTGAGCGCGGCGTCGGCTATATGGTGCGTGAGCAGATCACCCTGCCCCCGCTGAATCTGACCCCGGCCGAACTGGAAGCGCTGAACCTTGGCATGGCAATCGTGGCCGAGGCCGCCGACCCCGACTTGAAAACCGCCGCCGAGTCTTTGGCTGAAAAGATCGACGCCGTGCTGCCGACACAGGTGATTGCCGAGGCTGACAGCTGGAAATTTGCGGTATACCCCTTTGCCGATGCCGCACGCGGGCTGGCGCATATGGCCCCGATCCGCGCCGCCATCAAATCACGACAAAAATTACGTCTGAGTTACCGCAGGATCGACGGCGTGCTGACCGAGCGCACCATTCGGCCATTGCATATGGAGTATTGGGGACGAGTCTGGACGCTGACTTCCTGGTGTGAACTCCGCGATGGTTTCCGGGTCTTCCGAATTGACCTGATCGAAACCGTCCTTCCCCTGCCCGAGATTTTTGCAGACGAGCCGGGAAAGCGTCTGAGCGATTACGACCCATACGCTTAACCCTGCCGTCATCGGGTTGGGATTATCCCTGCCAGCGGCATGGCCCTGACGGGGCCATTCTTATCATTTCAGATAGGGCTCTGGATCTACAGATTCGAAGCCTTTGCGCACTTCGAAATGGACATAGGCGTTGTCCCCGCTCCGCAGCGAGGCAATCTTCTGCCCTCGTCGCACGCGCTCCCCTTTCTTGACCGTGATATCTGCCACATTGGCATAGACGGTCAGCAGATCACTGTTGTGTTTAACAACGATGATCGGAACCTGATCTGCATCAGCAGTGATCGCCGCAACAGTTCCCGCCTCTGCTGCCATTACAGGCGATCCTGCGGCCGCTGCGATGTCGATCCCCTCGTTCTTTCCCTTTTGATAGGTGCGGATAATCGTACCGTTCACAGGAAGCCCAAGCGCCGAATTACTTTGGTTTGTTGGTGCCTCGGCGGTCACATCAGGCGCCGGAGTGGCCGGGGAAATGGTTTCGTCGGGCAAGGGCTGTGTCGCGCTTGGGGGAGTCGGTGTCGGAGACCCCTGGCCGGGCTGAGTCACATTCGTTGCAGGCACAGCAGCTTTGCGCGGTGCGGATTGGCTTTTCACCGGGATCAGAAGGAACTGGCCTTCGCGGACGGTAAAATCGGAATCCAATCCATTCCAGTCTGACAGCGCCTCAACGGGAACGTCATAGAGGCGTGAAATTGTAAATGCCGTTTCACCACGTTTCACCTTGTGGCGGATCGGTTCGGGACCGGTTGGTGCCGGTGCCGCCGCAGGTTTTGCGGGTTCAAGCGTTGATGTACGGACCGAGCCATTTGCGGGGACCTCGTCGATTGCCGTACCAGCTATCGTCGCAATATCGACAGAGCTTGAGGAACCGACCGTCTGGGGCAGTGCCACAACTTCGCCCTCGCGCAGGGAATCGGTAGGCATTAGACCATTGAAACGCGCCAGCTCTCCTTCAGGCAAACCAACCCTTGCGGCCAAGTCTCTGACAGTGTCACCGCGGCGAGCAATCGCCACTTGATAGGTCGGATATGTGATGACACCCCTGGCATCCGGAGCGGGCCGGTTGGTCGTCGCCGACTGTGCTGCTTCGGCGGTGGAAAAACCGCCTACCTGTCCGCGAAGATCATAGTCCAGCGGCCCTTCGCACCCAGCCAGGATTGCAAGGCTAGCCACTCCTAACGCACAGCGGCGCATTGCTGAATTGGAAACTGCTCTCATTTTATTGTCCTCGACACCTGCCCCTGTTCATCGGGGTTCCGGCGCATTTTGCAGAATATTCCTTTAAGCTCCATCCTTCCCAAGCCCTTCTAACAAGGGCACAAAACGGACAGGCAACAATTCGTCATAGTCCAAACCGGATTCGGTGCGTCGGACCCTGATCAACGTCTGGACCGTATCCGACTGCCCCACCGGCAAGACCATGATACCGCCGATTTTGAGCTGCGCCAAGAGCGGCCCGGGCGGGTCCTCGGCAGCTGCAGTCACGATGATACGATCAAACGGGGCTTGCTCGGGCAAACCAAACGAACCATCCGACAACATTGCCGTCACATTCGTCAGCCCCAAATCACGGAACAACTGGCCGGTTTCGCGCACAAGTCGCTTATGACGCTCGACCGTGTATACCCGGCGTGCCAGTTTCGACAGGATTGCGGCCTGATAGCCCGATCCGGTCCCGATCTCGAGCACGGTATCACGCGGACGTACTTCCAGCGCCTGCGTCATCAGCCCAACGACAGACGGTTGGCTGATCGTCTGGCCGCACGCAATCGGCAGCGGCGTATCCTCATAGGCGCGTTCTGCAAACAGGCCTTTGACAAATCTGCCGCGATCTATCTGCTCCATTGCTGCCAGCACGCGAGCATCCGTCACTCCGCGCGAGCGCAGGGCAAACAGGAACTGCATGGTTGTTTCAGGGTCCAGTCCGCTCATTCGATCGACTTTAACGCTTCCAACGCGTCATGCGCCGTCAGATCCGCACGCATTGGTGTGACCGAGATATAGCCTGCCAGATTGACGGCAGCATCCGTCCCAGGTGCAGTCGGGTTGTGTTGATACCCGCCCTTGATCCACAGAAACCGCCGCCCGGAAGGTGAGCTGTACGGCTCGACCGAGAAATGTGTGTCACGCCGATAACCCTGAGGGGCGATCCGGGTGCCAAGTACTTCATCCGCAGGCACTGGGGGGAAATTGACGTTGTAAAACAAACGGTAATCGCCTTGTTCTGCCGGCGTCGCGCCCAGTATCTTACGAACCAGTTCGGCACCAAATCGGGTCGCGGATTCGAACGGATCATCCAGCCCCAAATTGCGCGGACCGAAATATTGAGACAGGGCAATAGCCGGAACCCCCTGCAGGGCCGCCTCCATCGCGCCCCCGACTGTGCCAGAATACAGCGTATTCTCGGCCGAGTTGTTCCCACGATTCACACCAGATAATACCAGGTCGGGTGGCGCGTCCTTCATCACATCGTGCAAACCGGCCAAGACACAATCAGCTGGTGATCCTTCCGCAGCAAAACGGCGTTCTCCCAGCTTGGCAACCATCATCGGGTGCGTGTAGCTGATGCAATGCCCCACGCCGGATTGCTCGAAAGCGGGCGCAACGACCCAGACTTCACCGCCCGGTCCGGCCAGATCGGCAGCAATCGCCTCGAGTGCGATAAGTCCCGGCGCATTGATACCGTCATCATTGGTTAGAAGAATACGCATATGCCCCATCCACCGCAGCGTTTTTTCCTTGATAGACCCAGCCCCGCACTGCGGCAAGCAACCCGCAGGTGCAATCTGAGGCTTTCACGCACCACTTGCGCCTAAACTGCAGTTTTAGACCCTATTTGGGGAATACAAAGCACCGATCGCGGCGAATGGTCAGCCACATGACCCGCCCCGCTTGCGGGACAAACACGTTTGGAACGGTCGCTTTCAAGATTGAATCATCATAGTCCATACGGAATTCAATCAAACTTTCGTTGCCCAGAAAACGCGCCCGTTCGACCACACCACGCGCGGCTACCCCGTCCGTCGGTGTCGGCAGTGGACCTTTGCCATTGCGATCAAAATCCAAACGGACGTGCTGAGGCCGAAATACAATCTCAACATTCGTCCCATCCGGCACACCCGGAGCAAGAAACTGACCAAATGGGGTATCGGCCAATGCTCCGTTAACTTGCGCGCCTAACACATTTATATCGCTAAAGAATGCAACTGCAGCTTTGTCCGCAGGACGGGTGTAGACGTTGTAAGGCGCACCCTGTTGAACGATTCTGCCACGGCGCATCAGGGCGATCTCATCGGCCATACGCATTGCCTCTTCGGGTTCATGGGTAACCAACAGCACAGCGGCGTCCTCTTCCTTGAGGATCGCCAGAGTTTCGTCCCGAATTCCATCGCGTAACCGGTTATCGAGACCCGAAAACGGCTCATCCATCAACATGATCCGGGGGCGTGGGGCCAATGCGCGCGCCAGGGCCACCCGCTGTTGCTCACCGCCCGACAAGTGATGTGGAAAGCTGTCTGCGAAACGCATCAGGTCGACTTTGGCCAGCAACTCATCCACGCGTGCGCGTTTTTCATCTTTGCTACCCTTCAGGCCAAAGGCAACATTGTCAGCTACGCTAAGATGCGGGAACAGGGCAAAGTCCTGAAACATCAGGCCAATCTCGCGCCGCTCAGGCGGGACACGGAACACCGTATCGCAGATCAGCTTGCCATCGACATAGATCTGGCCTGTCTCTTGCATCTCGACACCGGCAATCATCCGCAGCGTCGTCGACTTGCCGCATCCTGACGGCCCCAACAGGCATGTCACCTGCCCCGCTTGCACGGTCAGCGAGACGTCATCAACCACCACCCGACCTTCGTACCGGGCGACCAGATTGCGAATTTCCAGACGCGGAGGAGTTGCGTTTACTGTCACCGATGGACCCCGTAGCCTTACCCGATCAAATCAATCGGGCTTGGGCGGGGATAGCAACCCCTCCCTTTGGGTGCAAGGGATCAGCAGCAGCCGCCCGTTTCGGCCTGCCCGGTCGCCTCAAATGGGCTTTCACCACCGCAGCCTTCGAAGATGCCGTAATGAGTTGAGAAATCACCGAGGAACTCGAAATGCCGCGCAAACCGCGTGTCTTTGAGCATCATCCATGTGTTGCCGCACACCGGAAACACCTTACCCGTCGCGATTGCGTGGTGGTCATCCAGCTCAAACATGTGCGCCGCATTGGGGACAGTGCCCTTATAGATCACGGCCTGACCATAATCTTCACAGGCGGGTTCCAACGCAGGTAACTTGAACAGACGATAGGTGGCTGACAGGAATTTGAGCGGTGCCACGCGGTGCTCAAGAACCGGGTTTTCGATGGTCAAGGAGCGGTGCGTGACTCGACGCGGGTCGCCGAAACCGGCTTTGCGAGACATCGACAGAAAGTCATTCCAGTACAGCGCACCGGACAGACACTCGCCATACAGAACCTCATCCTCGGCCATTGCCTGCGGTACGCGACGATCCGCATAAACGTCCGAGAAATACATCTCTCCGCCGTCCTTAAGCAGGCGATGCGCGCCGCGCAGAACGGCCTCTTTATCGGTGGCCAGGTTGATCACACAGTTCGAAACGATGATATCGAAAGACCCCGCCTTTAAGCCCAGTTCATCCAGCTTTTCGATGTAGCCGTGATGGAATTCCACGTTGCTTTGGGCATACCCAAAGGTTTCGGCGTGATATTCCTGATGCGCGCGGGCGATATCCAACTGCTCGGGTGTCATATCAACGCCCACCACACGGCCTTTCTCACCTACCATAGCAGACAGGGCGTATACATCCCGACCCGCGCCACAGCCAAGATCAAGGATGCTCATCCCCTCAAGATCCAGCGGTGCGATCAGACCGCATCCATAATACTGGGTCAGTACTTCATCGTGAATATTTGCGAGAATCTTCTTCAGATGATCCGGCATATCGTCGGGCGTACAACACGCGTTGGTCTGCAGGTCCGCGCTGCTTTGCAGGACCTCGCCATAATAGTTCTGCACCGATTCATGCTTCATCGCTGTCATCCCCTGATCTGACTGATGTTGAGCTAACCCAGCACCGCGCACCGTGCAATCAAAAGCCGAGCAATCTGACGAAAGGTTGAGCTAGCCCAGCAGCTCAAAATCCAGATCCGCTCGCACCCGGCCATTCACCTGAATCTCCAGAAGATGTGCGCCGGGAACAAGCCTGAACGTGGTCGCATCGCCTTTGAGCTTGTGCTTTTTGCTCAAGGTCAGGTTTCCATTCTTTAGCGCGGCCTGTTTCAGCTTGTGAACTTTGGCCGATTTTTTGCCGCCAGGTCTTTGGAAATGGATGATATAATCAATCAAAACGGGTTGGTTCGCCTCACCAGCCAATGAAACATCAAACTCAAGCGCGCCGCCAATCTTTGCGGGCCCGTTTACCGTGACCGAGACCTGTATGTCGGCATCAGGGTCATATCCCAGCATCTTCATCGCGCGCGGGTGCCCGGCCTTAACCAGACCGCGCAGGGTATGAGAGGTCATCCACCGCAACTCGTCCGCGTCCTGACGCTGTGAGACAGACCAATCCTGCAGGCGGTCCAGCACCATATCCGGGTCTTTTTTGGAGATGTCGTTCAGATGGTTGGCCACCGACCGCGTCACATAGCGCGTTTGATCCTCATGCAGCCGATCCAGCAGAGGCAGCGGGTCGGTTAATTCCAACCCCACCGCCTGGCCCCATGGCAAACGCGGGCGGGTTCCTTCGGACACCAGACGCCGCACGTGATAGCTGTCATGTCCGCACCAATCCTCCAGCCGCTCCATGACATGTTCGGGGTGACGATTGAGAAAGGGGCGAATGGCCCATTCCATCGAAAACCTCTGCGTCAGTTCAGCCAGCACGTCCAGCGCGAGGTCGGGGTGATCAAGGCCGACATTCACGACCCAATCCCCCAGCGGCGCAAAGATGAAATCGCCAAAATCGTCGTCGGTCTTGTTCGGATTCAGCGGCGGCGGCAAGGCCCGTAAAAGGGTCGGAGCGACAGTTGGCAGCTCACCCGGAACCTGTTGCTGCAGGCAATCGGCGATCCACGCCATCCGCTCTTTCAACTCAAGCTCGAGAAGGCGTGACATCACCTGCGTTTGAAACGCCTGTGCATCGAACCCTGGATCAGCCTCGGCAAAAAGCCCCGCCAGATAGCCGGTCTTTTCTGCATTAAACAACTGATCCTTCAGTGAAAACCCTTGCGCCATGGTCACATCGTCAGATTGGTCGCGCCACCATCCAACAGGATGTTCTGGCCGACGATAAAGCCCGCATGTTGCGAGCACAGGAACGCGCAGGTTGCGCCGAATTCTTCCCGCGAGCCATAGCGGCGCGTGGGGATAGTTGCCTCACGCTGCGCGCGCGCCTCATCAATGGAAATGCCCTGCTGCGCGGCCACGCCTCCGTCCAGGGAATCCGCCCGATCCGTGGCATGTATCCCCGGCAACAGGTTGTTGATTGTCACCCCATGCGGCGCGACCTGCCGCGAGGTTCCGGCCACATAGCCGGTCAACCCGGTCCGCGCCGCGTTCGACAGGCCCAGCACTGCGATCGGCGCGCGTACGGATTGTGAGGTGATGTTGACCACCCGGCCCCAGCCCTTATCCATCATGCCGGGCAACAAGGCTTTCATGAAGGCAATCGGGGTCAGCATGTTGGCGTCCAATGCCTTGATGAAGTCGTCACGCTGCCAATCCGACCACATGCCCGGAGGTGGGCCACCGGCATTTGTCACAAGGATATCAACGCCCTGTGCTGCGGCAATCACCTGCGCCTGCCCCTCTTCTGAGGTCACATCACACGCAACACTCTGCACTTCGACACCAAATTCCGAGCGCAAACGCGCGGCTTCAGCCTCTAACGCGTCGGCCCCTCGCGCGTTCATCACCAGATTCACACCAGCCGCCGCCAGAGCCTCGGCGCAGCCCAGACCCAAACCTTTACTGCTGGCACAGACCAGCGCGCGCTTTCCACCTATTCCCAGATCCATCTGTTCCTCCCCATCTGTGATTATCCGCATGTCTTGCACCCAGCAGATAGGGAAGACAGATTGATGACAAGGGGTTAGTAGAAGAACTCTTCCCGGACGATCTTGCCATCCGCGACGTGATACAGCGCAACTTCGCGCATATCGAAGCTCTCACCGCTTTCCTTGAACTTGCCCTGCACCTCAAAGATCACGGCAAAACGGTCTTCGCCATGCACCATCGGGTCACTGACGTTTCCGCCCGTCACTTCGGTCGAACTCTCCCACCAATCGTGCTTGCCACGGATCGCGTCGCGCCCATGCGCCTCGCGTCCCATACCGGATGCATCGACGGCCTCAACCGAAACGGCATCTGCCGCATACAGCTTATCCAGATTGGCCTTGGCCCGGTTTTCCCGGCATCCCGCCACCAGCTCATCGGCGATTTCTTTCAAATTCATTGATCCTCTCCATTATTTGTTCACTATATGTTCTTATTGCCACAGGCAGACGATTCGAACCAGCCTCTTTGTCTTGCTTCGGCAGAATTCCCCGCCTATACGCGCGACTATGCTTGATACCGCCACGAACCAACCCACCTTGCCGCCCGAGATCGCCCGGCGCCGGACATTTGCCATCATCTCGCACCCGGATGCGGGCAAGACGACCCTGACGGAAAAGTTCCTGCTGTATGGCGGCGCCATCCAGATGGCCGGTCAGGTACGCGCCAAGGGTGAGGCACGGCGGACACGTTCGGATTTCATGCAGATGGAGAAGGATCGCGGGATCTCGGTCTCAGCCTCGGCCATGTCCTTCGACTATGGAAACTTCCGGTTCAATCTGGTGGACACGCCCGGCCACAGCGATTTCTCGGAAGATACCTATCGCACTCTGACCGCTGTGGACGCGGCCGTGATGGTGATCGACGGCGCGAAAGGTGTGGAAAGCCAGACCCAGAAACTGTTTGAGGTCTGCCGCCTGCGCGACCTGCCGATCCTGACCTTCTGTAACAAGATGGACCGCGAAAGCCGCGATACGTTCGAGATCATCGACGAAATTCAGGAAATGCTGGCCATCGACGTCACGCCCGCTGCCTGGCCGATTGGAGTAGGCCGCGACTTTATCGGCTGTTACGACATGCTGCGCGACCGGCTGGAGCTGATGGACCGCGCTGACCGTAACAAAGTGGCCGAAAGCATCCAGATCAACGGGTTGGACGACCCCAAGCTGGCTGAACATGTGCCCGAGCACCTGCTTGAGAAGCTGCTGGAAGAGGTTGAGATGGCACGCGAATTGCTGCCCGCGCTTGACCCCCAAGCGGTATTGGAAGGCCACATGACCCCGATCTGGTTCGGCTCGGCGATCAACTCGTTCGGCGTCAAGGAACTGATGGAAGGCATCGGCGCCTATGGTCCACAGCCACAGGTACAGTCCGCGGAACCCCGCCAGATCGCACCGGAAGAAAAGAAAGTGTCCGGATTTGTCTTCAAGGTTCAGGCAAACATGGACCCCAAGCACCGCGACCGGGTGGCATTTGTGCGCATGGCCTCGGGCCATTTCAAACGCGGCATGAAGCTGACCCATGTTCGATCGAAAAAGCCGATGGCAATCTCGAACCCTGTGCTGTTTCTTGCATCCGACCGGGAACTGGCCGAAGAGGCCTGGGCCGGAGACATCATCGGCATCCCAAACCACGGCCAGCTGCGCATCGGCGATACGCTGACCGAGGGCGAAGCGATCCGGGTAACCGGCATCCCTTCCTTTGCGCCGGAACTGCTGCAGACCGTGCGACCAGGCGATCCAATGAAAGCCAAGCATCTGGAAAAAGCCCTGATGCAATTCGCCGAGGAAGGCGCGGCCAAGGTGTTCAAACCGTCGATCGGATCGGGCTTTATCGTCGGCGTCGTTGGCGCGCTGCAATTCGAGGTTCTGGCCAGCCGGATTGAGATGGAATACGGCCTGCCGGTACGGTTCGAGGCGTCTCAGTTCACCTCCGCCCGCTGGGTCAGTGGTGAAAAGGTTGAGGTCGAGAAATTCGTCAATGCCAACAAGCAGCACATCGCTCATGATCATGACGGCGACATCGTCTATTTGACTCGCCTGCAGTGGGACATCGACCGGGTCGTGCGGGACTATCCCGACCTGAACCTGACCGCCACCAAAGAGATGATGGCGTGACAGGGTCACGAGCTTCATATGCCGGATAATGTCCCAAGCTGGGGCATTGTATCAACGATCCGGGGCTCGGCCCCGGACATACTTCGGTTTGCGGCCTATCACCTCGATCTCGGAGCCGACAGGATGTATCTGTATCTGGACGAGCCCTGCCCGGCTGCGTTCAACGCCTTGAACCGCCACCCACGGATCGAAATACGCAACTGCGACGAGGGGTACTGGGCGAACCGAAAGCGCGAGAGGCCCGACAAACATCAGGTCCGGCAAACCGCAAATGCCAGCTTTACTTACAGAAAGGCTGAGGTCGACTGGCTTGCCCATATTGATCTGGACGAGTTCCTCTGGCCGCAATCCGACCTTGGCGTGATATTAGCGGAGATTCCGCAACATATCCCAGCGGTGCGCGTTCGTCCGATCGAGCCCGTAGGCGGAACCGAAGACCTGTACAAAGCCTATATCCCCGCTGGTCAGGGCCGTGATGGGATCGTTCAGGCATTATTTCCGAATTTTGGCGGATTTGTTCTTGCTGGATTCCTCAGCCATGTTCAGGGTAAACTCTTTGTTCGCAAAGGCTTACCTAAGATCAATTTCCGGATTCACAATCTGTTTCAGGATGGCGAAATCCTCCCGACCAAGGTCGAGCTGCCCCAGGTCGATCTATGCCACCGTCATGCACCTGACTGGAATCATTGGCTAGCCCATTATCGGTTCCGGTTCGAAAAGGGCTCGTATCAGCCAGGCATGTCACCCAATGTTCCGCGCGAACAAGGCGGGATGAACATGAATGAATTACTGAACTGGATCGAAAAAGAAGATGGGGCTCACGGCCTGCGTGCTTTCTATAATGAAATCAGTGGCGCCGACCAAGAAGTTCGCACCCGCCTCGAAAAGTTTGGGCTGATTAAGCACCGTCCGCTGGATTTGGATGGAAAAGTCGCGAAACATTTCCCCGGAAGTACCTGAATTGTTGCGATAAATCCGCGTGGTCAGCCGGTGTCGCAGTGTAAAAGTGACTTCATTTGACCCTGCCCCGTGATTTTGTTATGTCCCGCCAAGCCGAAATGCACAAAACATCGCATGGCCATCCGGGCCCGGCACATTCTTTACGCGCGGGCCAGGTTTTAGTGTCCGCAACAACCGGACATACATGACAAAGTTTAACGAACTGAACCTGAACCCGAAGGTCCTCAAAGCCATTGAGGAAGCCGGATACGAAACGCCAACACCGATCCAGGAAGGCGCAATCCCACCCGCGCTTGAGGGCAAGGACGTTCTGGGTATCGCCCAGACCGGTACAGGCAAAACCGCCAGCTTCACGCTACCGATGATCACGTTGCTGGCCCGTGGCCGCGCACGTGCGCGCATGCCGCGGTCGCTGGTGCTGTGCCCGACACGGGAACTGGCCGCGCAGGTGGCCGAGAATTTCGACACCTATGCCAAAAATGTAAAGCTGACCAAAGCGCTGTTGATCGGCGGCGTCAGCTTTAAGGAACAAGATGCGCTGATCGACCGTGGCGTCGACGTTCTGATCGCCACACCAGGTCGCCTGCTGGATCATTTCGAACGCGGCAAACTGCTGTTGACCGGCGTCCAGATCATGGTGGTGGATGAGGCCGACCGAATGCTGGATATGGGCTTTATCCCCGATATCGAACGCATTTTTTCGCTGACGCCGTTCACACGCCAAACGCTGTTCTTCTCAGCCACCATGGCGCCCGAGATTGAGCGGATCACCGATACATTCCTGTCGGCCCCAACCCGGATCGAAGTTGCCCGTCAGGCGACGGCCTCGGAAACCATCGAGCAAAGTGTGGTCATGTTCAAAGGTGGTCGCCGTGACCGCGAGGCCAGCGCCAAGCGCCAGGTCCTGCGTTCGCTGATCGACTCCGAGGGCGAAAAATGCACCAACGCGATCATCTTCTGCAATCGTAAGACCGATGTAGACATCTGTGCGAAATCGCTGAAGAAATACGGCTATGATGCTGCCGCGATCCATGGCGATCTCGATCAGTCACAACGGACGAAAACACTGGACGGTTTCCGTGACGGAACACTACGTCTGCTTGTCGCCTCGGACGTTGCCGCGCGCGGATTGGATGTGCCCTCTGTCAGTCATGTGATCAATTTCGACGTCCCCGGCCACCCCGAGGATTATGTGCACCGGATCGGTCGTACAGGTCGCGCCGGACGCGAAGGCAAAGCGATCACTATCTGTTCGGGTCGCGATGAAAAAGCACTGGCCGCGATCGAGAAGCTGATTCAAAAAGAAATTCCTCGCTTGGACAATCCGGTAAAGGAAGAGCCGAAACCCGAGAGGCCAAAGCCCGAGAAAAAGGCCCGGCCAACAGAAGCCCGACCAACAGAGGCCCCCAAACGCGACGATAAAAGAGAAGATCGCAAGAAGGATAAAGAAGTCAGAGGCCGTGGGCGGCGCGCTGACAACGGTCCTTCGGTTGTGGGAATGGGCGATCACCTGCCCAGCTTTATCGCGCTCAGCTTCGACGAACGCCGCACGGGTTAAATAGACAAAACCAGCGCCAGAATTGATGCGCCCAATAACGTCATCCCGGCGATCTCGCGCCGGGTGATGGTTTCGCGGAAAAACAAGATCGACGCGAACAGGCTGAGGATCAGCTCGACCTGCCCCAGAGCCTTGACGTAGGCGGCGTTTTGCAAGGTGAATGCCAAGAACCAGCAGAACGATCCGCACAGGCTGGTCAGTCCGACAAATACGCCTGTTCGGCGTGTCTGCCACACGGCGCGCAGCTCGGCCCTGTCTCGCCACAACAGCCACAGGCCCATGCTGACGAACTGGAGCGAGACAACGACTGCCAGCGTCACAAGTGCCCGAAACCACGCATCAATCTCGCCCAGTTCAAGCGAGGCACCCCGATAACTGACCGAGGAAAACGCAAACAGCACACCTGATCCCAGGCCAAGCCGCGAGGCCCGGTTCGTCAGATGTCGCCACCACGCCCCGTCTCCTCCGGGACTTTTCGACAGCAGCAACACAGCCGTCAGCCCCAGAAAGATCGCACCAAGCGCCCAGAACGAGACCTGATCGCCCAGGACCAGAAAACCAACGATGGCGGTCTGGATTACTTCGGTTTTCTTAAAAGTTATGCCGACAGCAAAATTGCGCTGTTTGAACAAGGCGACGACACAGATCGTGGCAAGGATCTGAGCCGTTCCTCCAATGGTGGCAAACACCCAGAACCGGGCGGTCAGCGGCGGCAAGGAATACCCCGTCAACTGCAGCGCCGCGATCAGAGCGATTAGAACCAGCGGGATTGAATAGGCAAACCGGGCAAATGTCGCCCCGGCGGCCGTCAGCTTTACACTGCTCAGCGATTTTTGCAGCATGAACCGCACCGTCTGAAACGTTGCAGCTGCGATAGTGACAGGTATCCAGAGGCTCATGCCGCCTTTTGTGGCCGCAAATCAACCCTTTGGCCAGAGCGGATGCGCCACCGGGTCTTTTACCTTCCAGAAATAGGCCCGGAAAACATCGGCATAGGAAGGGTATACATAGGCCTTGTTCGTGGCCAGATAGCCCTCTTTACCCTGCTGGTAGATCTTCGGAAGTTGATACCAGGGGGTACGCGGGTTCAGATGATGAACTACATGTAAATTGTTGTTCAAAAACAGAAAAGACAGTATCCCGCGATCTTCGATGATAACGGTTCTTGCCCCCACATCTTCATGCGCACGGTGTTCCAGAAAAGTGCGTATTTTGACAAGGCCAAGCCCCAAATACGCGGACAGGACATAGGCCCAGACCGGCATGGGCGACAAGGTCACGATCCAGATAACCGCAACCACGCCTGCCATATGCAAAGCCCATGCGCGCAATATGTCCCATTCGCCACGCGCGGCCCCTCGCAACTCGTCCCTGACAAAGGCAACCTGTCCGATTGCAGGGCCCAAAACGATCCGCCCCAACAGAGTATTGTTCACCGATAACAACCGCCTGTGCCAGTGACCTAGCCCCGACCAAACTTTTGGGTCCAGATAGTTTGATTCAGGATCATCATAGGGATCGGTCAGCGTTGCATCCCGATGATGCGCCAAATGCAGGTCCCGAAACCGCTGATATGGGATGAATAAGGTCAAGGGCAGCGCCATCAGCGCCTCGTTCAGCCATCTGGCGCGAAAAGGATGCCCGTGCAGTGCTTCATGCGTCAATGATGAATGTAACGCGGCCACCGCGCCCATCACTGGAACCGCCAACCAGATGGGCAGGAAGAAGATCACGGCCAACCAGGCAGCATAACAGGCGAGCATCAGCGTAAAAGTGCCCCATTCCGGACCCGGGCGCTCAGACATTGCGCCCCCACGAAATGCCCGCCCAGACCCTCTCATAAACCACATAGAGCGTCAGCCCAATCGCCGTATTTACTACGGCCAGAGTTCCGCCGATCGCGGCGGACCCCGTCGCAACCAGCCCAACCACCGACATGATGATCAGACCCATCACGTTCCACAAAACCGCCTTCACGACCGATCTGCGTCGTGTTTCCATTCCGTCACCCATAATATTGTTATGGCTTTAGAATTACGGCTTGCCGCTTAGGTTGAAAATTCCGAATATGATTAACAAAACTCATCAAACGTGATATTTATCACCACATGCAGGATAAAATCGACAAACGCGACCGTGCGGCTCAATTCCGTTTGCGCCTGGCCCGCGCAATGGAAGAACGCCAAATCAGCCGAAGCGCCCTCGCGCGCCAGATCGGTGTTGATCGCTCAACCGTATCGCAACTGTTGACCGATCACGGGGCACGGTTGCCGAATGCCCATGTTGTAGGAAGCTGCGCGACAGCATTGGGTGTTTCGGCGGACTGGTTGCTGAGCCTGTCTGACCGGCCGGAAAGCGCAGCCGAGTTGCTGGCTTTGTCGCTTAGCATGACTGAGGCCCCCCGCGCCCTGGTAGATGAGCGCATATTCGAGTGGCACCAAGAGGCAGCGGGTTACAAAATCAGATATGTCCCGGCGACATTGCCCGACATGCTCAAGACCCGCACCGTTCTGGAATGGGAATACGCACCGCATCTGGGGCGCACGGCAGATCAGGCCATAGGTGCGTCCGAAGATCGACTGACCTGGATGCACAGCGCCCAGTCCGATTACGAGATCGCAATGCCGATGTACGAAATCGACAGCTTTGCGCATGCAACCGGCTATTATCAAGGTCTTAGCCTTCGCAAGCGGCTGGATCAGATTGACCACCTTTTGGAGTTGTGTGAACAGCTCTACCCACGGCTGCGTATCTATCTGTTTGATGCCAAACGGCTATATTCGGCTCCCGTAACGATTTTCGGTCCCCTTCTTTGCGTGTTTTACGCAGGAAGCCATTACATGGCCTTTCGCGATCGCGACCGGATTGAAATTTTCAGCCGCCATTTCGACACTCTGGTTCGCGAGGCGGTCGTGACCGCGCGGGACTTTCCAGAGCACCTGCAACAGCTCAGAGCAGCGATTTCCCGCGACATGTGATGCATCCCCGTACGACCTGTGGTATCGTCGCCGGGCGCGAACTTTCGGGCATTCCGACCACAGACGGAGGACCACAGGAATGGACGCACTGAAAACAGCCCAATATGCACGGGCTTTGTACACGGCGCACGGTGACCAGGCCGAGGCAGAAGCCGCGATGAAAATGCGCGAATGCGAGGCCGCCGGGAACGCCCAGCAAGCCCGCGATTGGCAAGCCGTTCGTCAAACCATCCGCCAGATCCGCGGCCCCAACCAGGGCTAGGTTACAGTTTCGGGTCGGGATTGACCGTGTGGCCATCCACCGCGATCACCTGGCCCGACACTAATCGCGCTGCGCCAGAGGACAGAAAGACAGCCATATTGGCTATGTCCTGCGCTTCGACGAAACGACCCATGGACGTGCCCGAGGCATAGCCCTGATAGACCTCGTCCCGGCTCATGCCTTTGGTCGCCGCCTCGCGTGCCAGAACGCCTTCCATCCTTGGGCCCTCCACCGCGCCGGGACAAATCGCATTGGCGCGGACGCCGTGAGGGCCAAGCTCCATCGCCAGTGTTTTCATCAATCCGATCACCGCCCATTTGGCCGCGGCATAGGGCGCACGAAAGGGATAGCCATATTGCCCCGCAGTGGATGAGGTCAGGATGATGCTGCCCGCCCGGGCGGATTTCATCAGCGGCGCGGCGTATTTGGCCGCCAGAAACGCCCCCTCCAGATTGACCGCTACGCAGCTGCGCCAATCCTTCAGGTCGATATCCTCGATTGCGCTGGTCGGCCCGGCAATTCCCGCATTGGCGCAGAGCGAATCCAGACCACCCGCATCAGAAATCGCGGCGAACACGGCATGCATATCACCCTCATCCGACACGTCAGCATGGTGGGCTGTCCAATGATCCGGCACGCCATCTAGCGCCGCCCGATCAATATCTGTGATCCAGACATCATACCCGGCCGCTTCAAACGCCTCTGCCATAGCCCGACCAACACCCGAAGCGCCAGCCGTCACCAACACCCGGCAGGTCATGAGGGTTTCCGGATCGCAACCCCGGCCCCTTCGGGATAAGGCAATCCGGCCTGCGCATCGGCGATGCGGGCCATAGCGGCCTCAATGCTGGGCGATGGCGGGCTGGGGCGACGTGTTTCCAGGCTGACATGCAGCAAAAAGCTCTCCCCGGTCGCCAGCAGCGTCTCACCGCTATACATGCTGTGGAACACGTGCAGTTTCTTGCCCTGCCCCAACAGCATCTGGGTGCGCACCTCAATCTTTGCGCCCGCATGGACCTCATTCATGTAACGAATGTGGTTTTCCGCGGTGAAATAGCTGCCCCCGGACGAGATATATTCCATATCGCAGCCGATGATCTCCATGAACCGGTCGGTGGCGGCGGCGAAGGCCTCAAGGTATTTGGCTTCGTTCATATGACCGTTGTAATCGGTCCAATCCAAAGGCACCGCACGGGACAGCGTCAGGATCGGTTGGCTCAGATCCGCTTGCTCCAATGATGGCAGCGCACCCGGTTTCAGTAGCGCGTCATGCTGGTTCAGCACCGCCCCCGCGCCCCAGTTCTGCGCCTTGAGTGCGCGCATCATCCCCACGAGGTTGTTGTCGCGGATACGCTCCAGCTCGCGGATCGAATGCATGCCTGATTGCGCATCCGACTGATCCGCAATCAGATCCACAAGCTCGTCAGTGAATTCGGGCACATCCATCAGCTTGGTCCAGGGCCATTTCAGTGCCGGGCCGAACTGCGCCATAAAATGCCGCATCCCAGCCTCGCCGCCGGCGACACGATAGGTTTCGAACAGACCCATCTGCCCCCAACGGATGCCAAACCCCATACGGATCGCCTCGTCGATTTCCTCGGTCGTGGCGACGCCGTCCTTGACAAGCCACAGCGCCTCGCGCCAGACGGCCTCAAGGAACCGATCGGCGATATGCGCGTCGATCTCTTTCTTCACATGCAGCGGGAAGAATCCGACCGATTTCAGAAGGTCTTGCGCCCGTTCGATCATCTCGGGCGGGTTCGCGCCAGTTGGCACCAATTCGATCAGCGGCAGCAGGTATACCGGGTTGAACGGATGCGTCACCACGATCTGTTCGGGGCGCAGCGCGCCCTCCTGTAACTCTGACGGCTTGAACCCGCTGGTCGAGGACCCGATGATCGCTCCCGGATCACAAGCCTCTTGCAAGCCCTTGTAAACTTTCAGCTTCAGGTCCAGGCGTTCCGGTACGCTCTCCTGAATCCAAGCAGCACCCTGCACTGCATCGGCCATATCATCATGGAATGACAACGCACCTTCAGGAGGCAACGGGACGTCGCTCAGCCCCGGCAGCGAGCGGCGCGCATTGTCCAGAACTTCTCCGATTTTACGCTCGGCTTCCGGGTCCGGGTCGAATACCCGAACGTTCCAACCGTTCAGCAGGAATCGCGCGGCCCATCCACCACCGATTACCCCACCGCCAATGATTGCTGCTGTTTTTGTCATCACTTCACTACTTTCAACTCTTGAGGGTCAAACCCATTTTCGCTCAGTACGTCACGCGCAATCGTCAGTTGATTTTGTGTGATCGTTAAATCTCTGCTCAGTACAACTGCAAACGACCTATCTGTGCGGGCCAATACAACCATCTGCTCCCCGTCACCCACGTAGATGATGTGAAACTTTGTGGGGCTTGCGGCAGTGATGTCATATTCAAGTGCAGACTCGGATCGCCGGGTAGGCACGCTCCGGTGGTTTTCAAAGCAATCACTTGCTCCTGCGATGTACCCAAAACATTCGGTCCGGTCCGGGTCACGCAATTGATTGCTAGGGTATGGCTGTCCCTCAAGCCTCACAAAAAGCCGTTGCGTGTTCTTGCTTTTGCGTCTGAACGCAGCCACTTCGAAATACGGCTCATCAAAGATCGACCAATTCACCGCTTCGACAGGTTGAATAGCAAATTGACGCGCTCGAAAGCCTTCATTTCCGACCAAGCCACACGCTGGAACCAATCCAACGAGCAAACATCCGACTACCCATGAAATAACTCGGCGGAACATGGCCCGCCTAGCTTTTCGGCGCCCGCTTCACCAACCCAAGCTTCTCGCGGACCTCCTGCGGCCCGATCACCCGCGCGCCCATATTCTCGATGATGCTGCCCGCGCGTTCTACCAGTTGCCAATTCTCGGCCAGCACGCCTTTGTCCAGCCACAGGTTGTCCTCCAGCCCGACGCGCACGTTGCCGCCCGCCAGAACCGCAGCGGCCACATAGGCCATCTCATTCCGGCCCAATGAGAACGCGCTGAAGGTCCAGTCATCCGGCACGTTGTTCACCATCGCCATGAAGGTGTTCAGATCATCCGGCGCACCCCATGGAACGCCCATACACAGCTGAACCAGAGCGTTCGGTTCCAGAACGCCCTCTTTCACCAACTGCTTGGCGAACCACAGATGACCGGTATCAAAGGCCTCAATCTCGGGCTTTACACCCAGATCGGTCATCATCTGGCCCATCGCGCGCAACGCACCCGGCGTGTTGGTCATCACATAATCGGCCTCGGCAAAATTCATGGTGCCGCAGTCGAGGGTGCAGATTTCCGGCAGGCATTCGGCCACATGAGCCACACGCTCGGTCGCGCCAACCAAATCAGTTCCCGCCTCGGCCAGCGGCAGCGGGTTTTCGATACCGCCAAACACCATGTCGCCGCCCATGCCAGCAGTCAGGTTCAGCACGGCGTCGACCTCGGCATCGCGAATGCGATCTGTGACCTCACGATACAGTGCCAGATCACGCGAAGGCGCTCCGGTCTCAGGGTCGCGCACATGGCAATGCACCACCGCCGCCCCTGCCTTGGCTGCAGCTATCGCGCTGTCGGCGATCTGCTTTGGCGAACGCGGCACATGCGGGCTGCGATCCTGCGTCCCACCCGATCCTGTGACGGCGCAGGTAATGAAGACTTCGCGGTTCATTTCCAAAGGCATGGCGTTCTCCCCAGCTTATACCCGGTTAACCCTGAGTTTTCCCCAGGCTTCTCCACGGATTCCGATTTGCTTTCGCCCCCGAGTTTGGCGCAGCTTTGGTCAAACACTTGTCAGAATGCGAATCGAACTTGATGAAATCCGCAAAAAACATATTGCAGCCCGAACATCGTGCCCTGAAAACGGCTGTGCTGGTGCTGGACGAATGCAACACGCTCAGCTTTGCGTCGGCCGTTGATCCAATGCGCGCCGCCAATCGGTTGGCGGATCGTCCGGCCTTTGACTGGGATTATGTGACAGCCACTGCTGAACCGGCCATGCTGACCAGTGCGCTTTCGGTTCCGGGTGTACCTTTAGCCCGGCTGCAATCCTGCGATCTGATGATTGTCGTTGCCGGGTTCCAACTGGCCCGCCATGCCACACCCAGCCTGCTGGCCGGCCTACGCCGCATCGCCAAGACCGGCGCCACAATGGCAGGAATTGATGGCGGTCCCTGGCTGCTGGCCGAGGCAGGCCTGCTGAACGGCCACGCCGCCACCACCCATTGGGAAGATTTGGAGAACTTCTCTGCCCGCTTCCCCGAAGTGGACGTGCGCCCTGACCGGTTTACCGTTTCTGAAGGCCGCCTGACCTCGGGCGGGGCAATCCCAGCGGTCGAGATGATGCTGCATATCATCGCCGCCCGCCATGGCGCCGGATTTGCCGCCCGCGTCTCGGGTCTGTTCCTCTATGACGGTGCGCCTGATCCCACAAAACCACAAAGCCGCACCGGGGCGCCGCATCGCCACACAGCTTTGACCGCCAAAGCCAATACGCTGATGCAATCCGCACTGGACGACCCTATGCCATTGGCAGATATCGCCGAAACCCTGGGCACCAGTTCACGCACCCTGCAACAGCAGTTCCGACTGCGCCTGAACACCACGCCACAGGACCATTACCTGCAGCTACGACTGGCCGAGGCGCGCAGATTGGTGACGGACACCGATATGTCACTGATGGATGTGGCTCTGGCGACGGGTTTCGCCTCGCAATCCAGCTTTGCCCGCGCCTTTCGCACAGCGCACGGCCTTTCGGCCCGGGACCTGAGGCAAGACAGGACACAACCCACACATCACTAATCGGATCCGCTTCATCTGGCTGAAAATACCTCGGTGGAGGCTCCGCATGCGGAGACGAGGGCAGCGCCCCTAAAACGGCATAGGATGCGCGCGATGCGCTTCGGTGATTTCAGTCAGAATTTCCCCAGAAAGGCGAAGTTCCTTACCGTCGAGAATATGCCCAAGCTGCGCCACCGTTGTCGCGCCGAAAATGGCCGACATCATGAAGGGCCGCGTCCGGCACCAGGCCAGCGCCATATGGACCGGGTCCAGATCGTGGCGGTCAGCGATCTCTAGATAGGCCGCAACCGCCTCAAATGCCCGTCTGCGATGACGTCCTCCCACCTCAGGCACCAATGACATCCGCGAACCCTCGGGCACCATGCCGTTTTGGTATTTCCCGGTCAAAAATCCGGCGGCAAGCGGTGAAAAGGCCATCAGCCCCACATCCTCATGCGCGCTCAGCTCGGCCATATCGGTGTCGAAATGCCGGCACATCAAAGAATACTCATTCTGAACCGATGCCACGCGGGGCGTGCCGGTGGCTTCGGCGATCCGCAACCACTGAGCGGTGCCCCAGGCGCTTTCGTTCGAAAGGCCAAACGCGCGGATGTTGCCCTTGTCGACCTGCACCTGCAGAGCCTCAAGGCAGGCGTGCATATTGTCCAGAACCTCATCGGTATTGTGGCCCGAAGGCGCATAGGTCCAGTTCTGCCGGAACATATAGCTGCCACGGTTGGGCCAGTGAAACTGGTAGAGGTCGATGCAATCCGTTTGCAGTCGGCGCAAGGAACCTTCGACCGCCTCGGGGATTGTCTGCGGTGAAATCGGTGCGCCATCGCGCGCATGTGCGAACCCTGCCCCAGAATGCTTGGTTGCCAGAACATAGTCACCACGCCGTGACGGGTTGCCGGTGTTCCAGTTGCCCAGAATTTCTTCGGTCCGGCCCACCGTCTCTTTCGAGATGGGATTCACCGGATACATCTCGGCGGCATCGACGAAATTAATGCCCCCATCAAGTACCATGTCCATCTGAGTATGCGCGTCGGCCTCGGATGTCTGCGTACCAAATGTCATCGTACCCAGACACAGGTCGCTCACCATGATTCCAGTACGGCCCAGGGGCTTCATTTCCATCGCTCATTCTCCTGAAATCTGCGGAGGCCCTATGCCTCGGCCTTTTTTTCCCACCGGCCCGATTCCTCGGACCAATATTGCGCCGAACAGCCCGCCCCGGTCAGGTTCTTCCACTGCGCGCGGGCATGTTGGAGAGCGTGATCATCATTCCCATCGAACAGGATGCACACGCGTTCCAGCGCGTTCACTTCCTCGGGTTCAACCGTCGCGCCATCGACAGCCATCACGCAAGCCGGATCATTTGCGGCCTCGGCCCCTGTCGTCAGCAATATGGGCTGGTCCCTGTCATGCGGCCCCCCGGTGCGGCCATGTGGCAGGAACCCTTCCTCGGGGCCCTGCCACAGCTTTTCGTCCAACCACTCCATCCGTGCGGGATCAGTTCCCCGCACGGCTATCTTCCACCCGGCCTGCCGCGCCTTGTCCAGCAACACGGGCAAGGTGTTTTCCAGCGGTTGGCGGGTCAGGTGATAGAAATAAACGGCGCCCATTGGATTATTCGAAATTGTCCTGCACGAACCGGCTCAGTGCGCGGACACCCCAACCGGTGGCCCCTTTGGGCGCATAGGATGTCTCGGTTGCAATCGAAGCCACGCCAGCAATGTCCAGATGGATCCAGGGGGTTTCGTCCTTCACGAACCGCTGCAGGAACTGCGCGGCAGTGATTGACCCGGCAGGTCGTCCACCGACATTCTTCATATCGGCGATGCGCGATTTCAGCTGCTCGTCATAGGCTTTGCCAAGCGGCATCCGCCATGCGCCCTCATCCTCGGCCCCGGCAGCCTTTAGGAAGGCGTTGCAGAACGTGTCATTGTTCGAAAAGACACCGGCATTCTCATGCCCAAGCCCAATGATGATCGCGCCGGTCAATGTTGCCAGGTCGATCATGCCCACGGGGGCAAACCGCTCTTGCGCGTACCACATCACATCGCACAGGACCAAACGGCCCTCGGCGTCGGTATTGATGACCTCGACCGTGTCGCCCTTCATCGACTTGACGACATCGCCGGGACGCGTGGCATTGCCCGAAGGCATATTCTCTACCAGCCCGACAAGGCCCACGACATTGGCTTTGGCCTTGCGCTTGGCCAGCGCCCGCATGGTGCCGGCGACCACACCTGCCCCGCCCATGTCCATGGTCATGTCTTCCATGCCTGCAGCAGGTTTCAAGGAAATGCCGCCGGTGTCGAACACGACGCCCTTACCCACCAGCGCCAGCGGCGCATCATCCTTGTCGCCTCCATTCCACTGCATCACCACAACCTTGGACGGGCTGACCGAGCCCTGCCCGACGCTTAACAAGGTGCGCATACCCAATTCGGCCAGTTTGTCTTCGTCGAGCACTTCGACGTCCAGGCCAAGCGCCTTCATTTCGGACAAACGATCCGCGAATTCGGTCGTTGTCAGCACATTGGCGGGTTCATTGGTCAGGTCCCGTGTCATCCGAACGCCATCGGCAATCGCATACAGCGGTGCGAATGCGGCTTCGACCTCATCATGTTTCTGATGACTGATTGTTACTGATCCGGCTTCATCCGAATCTCGGGTTTTATGGGCATCGAAATCATAGCTGCGCAAAACGATCCCCAATGCCAGCTCTTCGGTCCGGGCCTGATTTCCGGCCATGACCAACAAGGGCTGGTGATCAGACAATTTGGCCAGCTTCGCCCCGGCCTTGCGTGCCTCTGCAGCATCGGCACGGCGCGACAGCACGAGAATATCAAGCGCTTCAGCGGCCATTCCGCCTGGCCAGGCAAGAGAGACTACATCGCCGGATTTCACCTTTTCGAACCGGTCGCTTTCGACAAGTCGCGCGACTGCGCCCCGGGTCAGACGGTTGGCGCGGCGTGCGGCTGGGTTCATCTTGCCTTCATCCGAGACAATAATCACGACGCGCCCTTTGGTCTGCGCCATCACGTCCACGTCAAAAGCCTTAAACTGAATTGGAACAAGACTGCTCATTGGGAACTCCTGAAAATCTGTTTCCCAAGACCTAGCCCGCGGCGACCGCATTGACCAGATAGCAGTTTTCCCCGCCGGGCATTTGCATTACAGTCGCGGAAAAAGTTCCGGCAGGGTCGGAGAGCGGGAGGGCGAATTGGCAAATCGGGGCAGGCATAGGCCGTTGCGCGCTGGCGCATGTACCGCTGATTCTCTTAACTTCAAGGCCCCCGCTGCAGGCAACGCAGTGATGCCGAGGGCGCATCGGTGATCCTGGATCGATATTTTGCCCGCCGGTTCACCCAGAGCTTTCTGGTCATTGGCTGTATCTTTTTGACGCTGATGATTCTGATCGATCTGATTGAACAGGTACGGCGCTTTGATGAGGTCGATCTGTCATTTGGCCGGCTTTTGTATCTGACCCTATTGAATACGCCCGCCGCCATCGGTGAGATGCTGCCCCTGCTGATCATCCTGTCCACGATTGCGTTGTTCATCGGATTGGCGCGCAGCTCGGAATTGGTGGTGACGCGCTCGATCGGGCGGTCTGGAATTCGCGTCCTGCTTGCACCTGTAACTCTGGCCCTGTTGATCGGAGCCTTGGCAGTTGCGGTGCTTAACCCGTTTGCTGCCGCAACTTCCGAAGAATTCCAACGGCTTTCCGATTCCTACCGTAACCGCACCAGCTCAGCTCTTTCGATCAGCAGTGAGGGTTTGTGGTTACGGCAAGCTACAGAAGAGGGCCAATCGGTTGTCCACGCGCGCCGAACGTCCAACGGTAACACCCTGCTGTTGAAGGACGTCACCATAATAACATTCGACGCGATTGGTCAGCCGACACGCCAAATCTCTGCCAAACAGGCCGAGTTGGAAGACGGTTTTTGGGTTTTACAGGATGCCAAGATCTGGCCGCTTATGAACGGCATCAATCCCGAAGCTGGCTCGAAAGAGCATGATCGTCTGGAGATTCCGACCACCCTGACACGTCAGCGCATTCTGGACAGGCTGGCCAACCAGGATTCGATGTCTGTCTACGATTTGCCCCAGTTGATCCGAGACCTGCGCGAGGCGGGCTTTTCGACCAAGCAATACGAGGTCTGGTTTCAGGTCCAACTGGCAAGACCTCTGTTTCTGGTCGCAATGGTCTTGATTGGCGCGGCCTTTACCATGCGGCATGTCCGGTTCGGCGGCACCGGAATAGCGGTGCTGACGGCCGTGTTACTGGGCTTCGCCATCTATTTCGTCCGTAATTTCGCGCAAATATTGGGAGAAAACGGTCAGTTGCCTATCTTCGTTGCAGCCTGGGCCCCGCCATTTGCGGCCATCCTTCTTTCTCTTGGCCTGCTGTTGCATGCGGAGGATGGCTGATGCGCAAATTCGCTCTGCTATTGCTCTCGGGTGCGGTTGCATTGTCTTTGCCTTTGGATGTCCTGGCCCAGACTTTGCCGGAACAGGATCAAACGACGAACGCGTCCCAGCAAGAGCCACCAGCCCTGCTTGTCGCCGACAAGATTTTCATTACCCCAGAGCGTGTGCTGATCGCAGAAGGCAATGTCGAAGCGTTTCAGGGTGACGTCAAAATGACGGCCAACCGGATTTTGTACGACCGCGAAAGCGGTGAGCTTACACTGGAAGGACCGATCCGGATTGATCAAGGTAATCGAACGACAGTTCTGGCGGATTCCGCAGAACTCGACCGGGGTTTGCTCAACGGCCTTTTGATCGGCGCCCGAATGGTGTTCGACCAACAGGTGCAAATTGCCTCGGTGCAGGCGACACGTGCTGGCGGCAGATACACCCAGTTCAGCAAAGTCTCGGCGACGTCTTGCCATGTCTGCACGGATGGGCGGCCACCGCTCTGGCAAATCCGTGCCCGCAAGGTGACCCATGATCAGTTGGAACGACAGCTCTATTTCGAAGGTGCGCAATTCCGGGTGCTGGATGTGCCGGTCTTCTATTTCCCTTACCTGCGTCTCCCCGACCCGACGCTGGACCGGGCGACTGGTTTTCTGGTCCCATCGGTCCGCACCACCTCGCAGTTGGGCACAGGCATAAAGGTTCCCTATTTCTTCAAGCTTGGAGATCACAAGGACCTCACACTGACACCTTACCTTTCCGGTAAGACCAGAACTCTGGGCTATCGCTATCGTCAGGCCTTTAAGAACGGACGGATCAAAATCGAAGGCGCGCATACTCGCGATGACCTTCAACGGGACGAGGCGCGCGGATATTTCTTTACCAACGGCTGGTTTGATCTGCCGGACGACTATCGCCTGACCTTCAACATTCGAACCACGTCCGACGATTCCTATCTGGCTGATTACGGCCTGCCCGACTTTGACCGTTTGCGCAGCGAAATTGCCCTGGAAAGGATCAAGCGCGATACCGCTTTCCGGACCAGCCTAAACCATTATAAAACCTTGCGAGATAGCGAGGATCAGGATCAGATTCCTTCTCGCATCTTCGACCTGAACTATCGCAACCGCTTCTTCCCGGCAGCTGTCGGAGGAGAGGTGCGGATGGCTTTCATCGGCCATGCCCATGAAAGAACGAGCAATGAGGACGTTATCGGGCGCGATGTTGCCCGAGCGACCTTCGATACCGAATGGCTGCGCAGCTGGATACTGGGCTGGGGGCTGCGTGCAGATGCCCAGGTAGGCGCGTCAATCGACACGTTCAATATCCGCCACGACAGCGCCTATCCCGATCAGGTGACCCGCACGACCCCGCGCGCCGCACTGACGCTGCGCCTGCCAATGACCCGCCGCGAGGCGTCGGGCGCAACCCAGTTGCTGGAACCCATCGCGCAGATCGGGTGGACGCATGTCTCCGACAATGATGTTCCTATCGACGAAAGTACGTTTCAGGAGTTTGACCAGGGTAACCTGCTATCCCTGTCCCGATTCCCTGCCGAGGACAGGCGCGAAGATGGGGTCAGCGGCGTTGTTGGGGTGAATTGGGCGCGTTATGGCTCCAGGGGCTGGCAAGCGCGTGCCACGATCGGTCAGGTCTTTCGTGCGGATGCTGATCCCGACTTTAACCTTACATCGGGCCTTCAGGGCACATCGTCCGATGTGTTGATCGCCGGACAACTTGAAACGCCCAATGGGTGGTCTCTGGCCGGGCGAGGTTTGGTGAACGGAGATTTCAGCTTTGCCAAGGCCGAGCTGCGTGCTGCATGGCAAAAGGAAACAACGGCCCTCAGCGGAAGCTATGTCTGGCAAGAACCCGATCCCGCAGAAAATGTCGACGATGAGATTTCTGAGATCTGGTTGCGCGGGCGGTACGACATCGATCAGAACTGGCAAACCCGTGCTCAGGCGCGGTATGACCTGAGCGAATCTGAACCGATCAGATATGGGTTGGGTATCACGTACCGGAACGAGTGTGTTCAGGTTAACATGTCGGTCAGCAGGCGCTATACCTCGTCATCAAGTATTGAGCCTTCGACCGAATTCGGCTTTACCGTAGCTCTGACAGGATATTCTGTCGAAGGTGGCGGCAAACAGTACAAGAGAAGATGCAGTTGATAACAGGTTTTTCACGTTTCTTTCGTTCCAGCCATATCGGGCTGGTTGCTCCGGCACTGGTTGCAGTTTCGATTGCCATAGCACCTGTAAAGGCAGTGGCGCAGAACCTGTTCTCGCCTGCCATAAAGGTTAATCAAGACATCGTGACCTGGTATGAGCTGGAACAGCGCCTGCAATTCCTGTCGATTCTGGGTGTTCCCGGCGCAACCGAGGAAGACGTGCGCAAAGCTCTGATAGACGACCGCCTGCGCAAACAGGCGATGCGCGAGGCTGGAATCGTGGTCGCCCCCGAAGACGTTCAGGTTGGAATTGACCAATTTGCAGCCCGCGGTCAGCTTTCGAGCGACGAATTCCTGCAGCTTCTGGCGGATGCCGGTGTTGACCGTGAGACAGTTCGGGATTTCATCGAGGATCAGATTTCCTGGCGTGAATTCGTCAGCGCGCGTTTTCTGTCGCAGGCGAGACCATCGGAAGACGAGATCAATCGCGCACTTGGACAATCTGGAAGTGGCGGCCTGCAAGTCCTTCTTTCGGAAATCATTATTCCTGTGAACCAACAAAACCTGCCACAGGTTCAACTGCTGGCCGAAGAGATCGCCTTGATCGAGGGCTATGATTCCTTTTCAACCGCCGCAACACAGTACTCGGCGGCCGGAACTCGCACCAATGGGGGGCGCCTTGACTGGTTGAACTTGACCGATCTGCCCCCGGCGCTGCAGCCGGTCATCATCGGGCTCAAAAATGGTGACGTCACCCAGCCCATTCCGCTGCCCAATGCCGTTGCACTGTTTCAGATGCGCGGTTTGCGTGAGACCGCTGCGAGTACGCCCACCTATTCCGAGATCGACTATGCTGTCTATTACATGCCCGGTGGTCGTAGTGCGGAAACACTGGCCGCAGCCGAAAAGCTGAAAGAAGAAATAGACACTTGCGATGATCTGTACGGTATCGTGCAAAACAAGCCAGCAGAAGTCTTAGAGCGGAATGTCAGCAAACCGTCGGAAATCCCGCGCGATATCGCGTTGGAACTGGCCAAACTGGACCTGAACGAAGTTTCAACCACGTTGACTCGCAACAACGGCCAAACACTGGCTTTTGTGATGTTGTGCACACGTACCCGCAACCTTGGCGAAGAGACAACGCGTGCAGATGTCGCCAATGCTCTGACCCAGCAAAGGCTGCAAACACTTGCAGAAAGCCTGTTGGGGCAAATGCGTGCCGACGCAACTATTGTTGAACAATGAAGCCAATCGCGCTCAGCTGCGGCGATCCGGCCGGAATTGGGCCCGAGATCGCCGCAAAAGCCTGGGCCAGCCTTAGAACCACTTGCCCTTTCTTCTATATTGGCGATGCCGCGCATTTGCCGCCCGAGACACCTTCGGTACAGATCAGCGACGCCTCTCAGGCGGTCGAGATCTGTGGCTCTGCCCTGCCCGTACTGCAACTGGACTTTCCAGCCCCCAACCGGTCTGGGCACCCTAATCCAGCCAACGCCAGATCAGTTGTCACTGCCATTGAAACCGGCGTGGCGCTGGTTCAGTCCGGTTCTGCATCGGCGCTATGTACCGCACCGATCCACAAGAAAGCACTTATCGATGGGGCAGGTTTCTCATTCCCCGGCCATACTGAATTTCTGGGCGCCTTGGCTGGGTCCCAACGTGTTGTGATGATGCTGGCCAGCGACCAACTGCGCGTTGTACCAGCAACCATCCACATCCCGCTCTCACGCGTTCCTTGCGAGCTTACGCCCGAGCTTTTGCGGGAAACCATCGAAATCACAGCTCAGGGATTACAATCACAGTTCGGTATTGCCACCCCGCGGATAGCCGTCGCGGGCCTCAACCCGCATGCCGGTGAAGGCGGCAAGATGGGACAAGAAGAACTGGACTGGATTGCACCGCTGATCGCGGAGCTGCCCCGCAAAGAGTATACCGTAACCGGCCCGCACCCCGCGGATACATTGTTCCACGCCGCAGCGCGCGCACGCTATGACGCCGCCATCGCCATGTATCACGATCAGGCTCTGATTCCGATCAAGACGCTGGATTTCGATCGCGGTGTGAACGTTACCCTAGGCCTTCCATTTATCCGAACCTCACCCGATCACGGGACTGCACTGGACATTGCGGGGCAAGGCCTTGCAAACCCCACCAGCCTGATCGAAGCGCTGAAACTTGCCCAGCAGATGGCACAAAGCTCTTGATCCTTCAGCGGGCTGTAAATATCCCGGCCAGAGGTAAAAATTCTCTGGCGCTCTCCTATCAAACCGCGCCACGGTGATCGAATCATGAGCACTATCGACAACCTTCCCCCTCTGCGCGAGGTTATCGCCTCGCATCAACTCTCGGCTCGCAAGTCGCTGGGCCAGAACTTTTTGCTGGACCTGAACCTGACCGCCAAGATCGCGCGGCAGGCCGGAGATCTTGCGGAATGCGATGTTCTGGAAATCGGCCCCGGCCCCGGCGGGCTGACCCGTGGGCTACTTTCAGAAGGTGCGCGCAAGGTTGTTGCAGTTGAAAAAGACACCCGCTGTATTGCTGCCCTAAACGACATCGCCGCCGCCTATCCCGGTAGGCTTGAGGTCATCAACGGTGACGCGCTTGAGATTGATCCGCTTACGCATCTGACCCCTCCGATCCGTGTGGCTGCGAACCTGCCCTATAACGTCGGCACCGAATTGCTGGTCCGCTGGCTGACCCCGCCGCAATGGCCTCCGTTCTGGCAAAGCCTGACCCTGATGTTTCAGCGCGAAGTGGCGGAACGGATCGTCGCCCAACCCGGCGGCAAAGCCTATGGTCGCTTAGCCATCCTTGCCCAATGGCGGGCCCACGCGCGCATCGCCATGTCACTGCCACCTGGCGCGTTCACTCCGCCCCCCAAGGTTTCAAGCGCTGTGGTCCACCTGACCGCCCTGTCGCAACCGCGCTATCCGGCTGATCCTGCCACACTGTCCCGCGTGGTCGCCGCCGCTTTTAATCAGCGCCGCAAAATGCTGCGAGCCTCGCTAAAGGGCGTGGCCCCGGATATCGAAGACCGCCTGATCGCCGCCGGAATCAAACCCACCGAACGTGCGGAACAAGTGCCTTTAGAAGCGTTCTGCGCATTGGCCCGCGAAGTCAAAAGATCCTGAAACAAAAAACCCTGCGGGCTAACAGACCGCAGGGTTTTTCTTTTCTATACTGGCTGATTTACTCTGCCGCTTCAGGCGTATCACCGTTGCCGGAGGGCGCGTCCTCAGTCGCAGCAGGTGCGGCTTTGGGCTTGCGCGCCCGAGGCCGACGGGCCGGTTTTTCTTTTTTCTCGGCCTCTTCAGGGCTTTTGCTTTCAGGCGTTTCTACTAGCCCGGATTCCGGAGCAGCTGCGTCAGCGGCAAACCCCATCACATCAGGTTGAGGTGCCTCAGCGGGATCCGACTGGCGGACGGTTTCGCGTTCCTGACGCTCGGCACGCTCACGATCTCGTTCAGCCTGGCGTTCGCGATTCTGACGCTCTTGCTCCTCACGGCGTGCATCCATTTCACGCTGAGCTTCGCTAAGCAAACGCAGGTAATGTTCGGCGTGCTGCTGAAAGTTTTCGGCAGCTACACGGTCGTTAGACAACTGAGCATCGCGTGCAAGCTGATTATATTTATCAATAATCTGTTGCGGCGTGCCACGCACTTTGCCCTCTGGGCCCGAACTGTCGAAAACTCGGTTTACGACGTTGCCGCCAGAAGGACGATTGCGGTTATTCTTTGCCCGAGAGCGGGATTTGGAAGATCTCATCTACTTTAGTCAGCCTTGTCGTTCGCTGCCGATCAGTTCGCGTCTTGCACTGCTCAAGGGCTTAGCTATGACACGATGTCGGCTTTTTTGGGCTTGGCGTCAGGGGCCCGCTGTAACAGCGTCAACCTCTCTGACTACACCTGAGTAAACACGTCCAGAGCGTGCAGACAAGAGGTTTGTCCCAATTTTTGTACCTTTTTTATATCAATCGGCGCATTTCGGCCTCAGAATGTTCCGTCATGAAGGCATTCTGGCGAAAACGACGCGGTCGCGACCGTCCAGATCGGGAATGATCCGTACGTCTGTCAATCCTGCTGCGTCGAACAAAGATGCGACGCTCTGCCCTTGCTCGGGTCCGATTTCGACAAGTAACCGACCATGGGGCAATAGAAAATCCGGGGCGGCGGCAGCAATCCTGCGGTAGGCCCCCAAGCCGTCACCTTCGTCTGTCAATGCCATCCGCGGCTCATGGTCCCGCACTTCAGGTGCCAGGGTGTCCATTTCCGGAAGGGAAATATAGGGCGGGTTTGAAACAATCAGGTCAAATTTAGCTTCAATGTCTCCAAACCAATCGGATTGCTTAATTTCGATCCGGTTCTGAACATCGTGTTGCACGGCATTTGCACTGGCCTGTAGGCAGGCCGCCTCACTCAGATCCACACCAATACCCGATGCACTGGTGCGTTCGGACAGCAATGTGATCAGGATGCACCCCGATCCAACCCCCAGATCGAGGACATAGTCAAAGGGTTCGCTCAGCGCGGCCTCGATCAGAACCTCTGTTTCCGGGCGTGGATCCAGCACGTCCCGGCTAACTTTGAACCGACGGCCGTAAAACTCACGTTCCCCCAACAGATGAGAAACGGGCACACGAATGGCCCGAAGCGAGATCAGTTGCTCGTATCGCTCAGCAATATCCGGTAAAAGCTCTTCGGGTGTAATCAGTGTCACGCGACTTGCTTCGATCCGGGCGGCGTGGGCGAGTAGAACCCGCGCATCCCGCGCCGGATCAGCCACACCAGCCGCACGCAATCTTGCCGTAGCGGCCACCATGGCCTGAGCCGCTGTCTGGCCGCCGGTCATTGCGCCATCTCGGCCAGGAGACGCGCCTGATCATCCGCGGTCAATGCGTCGATTACCTCATCCAGATCGCCCTGCATCACCTGATCCAACTTGTACAGCGTCAGATTGATCCTGTGGTCCGTCATGCGGCCTTGCGGAAAATTATAGGTCCTGATCCGTTCCGACCGGTCGCCAGACCCGACCTGGTTCGCCCGATCTGCCGAGCGTTCGCTGTCAATCCGCTGACGCTCCTGATCATAGAGTCGAGTCTTCAGAACCTGCATCGCGATCTCGCGATTGCGGTGTTGAGATTTCTCGGAGCTGGTCACCACAAGCCCAGTGGGCAGGTGTGTGATCCGCACGGCCGAATCAGTGGTGTTCACGTGCTGCCCACCCGCACCCGAGCTGCGCATCGTGTCGATACGGATATCATTGGCGTCGATCTGAATATCGACATCCTCGGCCTCGGGCAGAACCGCCACGGTCGCCGCCGAGGTATGAATGCGCCCGCCACTTTCGGTCTCCGGCACCCGCTGCACCCGGTGAACGCCAGATTCGTATTTCAAACGGGCAAAGACGTTGTCGCCTTTGATATGGGCAACCACCTCTTTGATGCCGCCTAGATCCGACGCCTGCTCCTCGATAATCTCGAATTTCCAACCGCGCGCTTCGGAATACCGCTGATACATGCGCAGCAGGTCGCCCGCAAAAAGCGCGGCCTCATCACCGCCGGTTCCAGGACGGATTTCCAGCATGGCCGGGCGCGCATCGGCTGCATCCCTAGGCAACAAGGCCAGTTGCAGAGCGTGTTCTGCACCGGGAATTTGGGCCTGCAGGTCGGGGATTTCCTCTTCGGCCAGCTCCCTCATATCAGGATCGGCCAGCATCGCCTCGGCCTCGGCAAGGTCAGTGACCAGCTGGCGCCAAGCCATGATCTGATCGACCACGGGCTTGAGGTCCGAATATTCCTTGGCCAGTACAGCAATATCGCCGCCCAAAGCACCATCTGCCATGGCTGCTTCGAGGTATTGGAATCGCTGAGTTATCTGTTCGAGGCGTTCTTCGGGGATCATCCTGGCGGTGTCTCTTAATCCGGGGCTATGGTCAAGGGCTGTCCGTATGCTAAGCTGCCCCGCATGAGACGGTTGGTTCTGGTTCTATCGCTTTTTGCGACGCCCGCGATGGCCGATGTCGTCGGTCCCGGCGGCAAGGTACAGGACTGCTATTGCACTGACAAATCCGGGTCACGCGTTGAATTGGGCGAGATGATCTGCCTGCAGGTCGACGGTCGCATTTTCACTGCACAATGTCAGATGTCACTGAACGTTCCGATGTGGCGCGAGGTACAGGAAGGATGCCTGTCCTCAGGGTTGCATCCGCGCGAGCCAGCCATCAACGCGGTTTCGGTTTACCCCAAAATCTGAGCGTCCAAAGCGCAACCTGCCATAGATGCGCAGTGTATCGCCATTCTGCTGGGCGGTTGTGTAATCTGGAAAACCTATCACTTTGGTACGGGTGATATAGGTGACCATCCCGTCATCAACTGACCCGGCCAGAACCTTTGTACGTGGTGAGGCCATTGCGATTTCGTTCAACTGCGTCAGCCCGTCCGGCCCCGTTTCAAGTACTCGCACGACGCCACCACGGAGGTCTCTGTTCGCGTCGCCGACGGGGGCATTGTGCCAGATGGCGGGATCAGATGGCGCAAGCCGTAAATACGCCCCCACAAGGACAATCAGTCCAGCAATCAGCCACAGCGTCATTTTCATCTTTTCCACTCTGTTAGATTGCGGAACCATATGCAGTTCCGCATAGCAAACAAGAGACTGCCGTGATCCCTACCGTGACGTCACGCCTGGCAATATGCACAGCAGTTCAAACAGCAGATTGGCAGCGGTCAGCGCCGTATTGCCAGAGGGATCATACGGCGGAGAAACCTCGACCAGATCACACCCAACCACATTTGTCCCGCCCAGGGCATGGATCAGTTGCAGCGCCTGCGGTGTGGTTAACCCGGCGATCTCGGGCGTGCCGGTTCCGGGGGCGAAGGACGGGTCCAGACTGTCGATGTCATAGGTGATATAGACCCGATGATCCCCGATCTCATTGCGTATCTGCGCGCCCATGACCGTCAGGTTCTGCTGCCAAAGCTCCCATGCGGGGTATTGGCGAAAGCCCCACCCTTTGGCCTCGGTAAAGTCCGATGCCGCATAGCCAGAGCCTCGGATGCCGATCTGAAAGGTTTTTTCCGGCACGATCAGCCCTTCTTCATAGGCACGCCGGAAAACGGTGCCATGGGTTTCCTTTTCGCCAAACATCTCATCATTTACATCCGCATGGGCATCCACATGGACCAGCGCCACAGGCCCGTGTTTCGCGGCTATCGCCCGAAGGATCGGCAAGGTGATCGAGTGATCGCCCCCCATCGCCACAGGTGTCACACCCTGCGCCAGAATCGCGTCATAGCTTTCCTTGATGATCCTCAGACTGTCGGACAGCGAAAAGGTGTTGATTGCCAGATCGCCGATGTCGGCGATTTGCAGGCTGTCGAAGGGGGCCGCAAAGGTGGCCATATTGTAAGGCCGCAGCATCGCACTTTCGCTGCGGATCTGTTTCGGTCCGAACCGTGTCCCCGACCGCCAAGAGGTGCCAATGTCCATCGGTATGCCTATTACGGCCACATCCAATCCGGCCAACGTATCCGCCTGCGGCAGGCGCATAAACGTGTTTGGGCCGGAAAAACGCGCCAGATCGTTACCGCTGATTGGTTGGTTGAATTGTGTCATGCCGTTATGTCTTCCGTCCTGCCCTGCTGCTAACCTGATACCGGAAAGATGGCTAACCAAAGGTTAAGGCTTCAGCTTGTTCCATCCCAGCAGGCAAATGATTTGCGTCGCCACATGTGCGCCTGCAATCGCTGTCGCACCTGAGGTGTCATAGGGCGGCGAAACCTCGACCACGTCCCCGCCTTTGATGTTGATCCCAGCAATGTCGCGCAGGATGATCTGGGCCTGAATCGAACTCAGTCCACCCCAGACCGGCGTTCCCGTGCCAGGCGCAAAGGCCGGGTCCAGACCGTCGATATCGAAGCTCAGGTAAACAGGGTTGTCACCAAGAATGCCTTTGATCTTTTGCGCCACGGCGGCGGGACCGGACTCGTACACCTCCCGAGCGTCAATGATGTTGACCCCCAAAGTATCTTCGTTCGTCGTACGAATACCCACTTGAACGGAACGCTTAGGGTCCACTATCCCTGATTTGACCGCCTTGTAGAACATGGTCCCATGATCCACGCGGGACATGTCGTCGTCAGCCCATGTATCCGTATGCGCATCAAATTGCAGCAAGGACATCGGCCCGTATTTCTCGGCATAGGCCTTCAGGATCGGAAAGCTGATATAGTGGTCCCCACCAAGCGTCACCGAGGCCACGTCAGCGTTGAGAATTGTGCGAATGTGGTCCGTCAATGTGTCCGGAAAGGCAGGTATATTGGCGTAGTCATAAGCCATGTCCCCATAATCCACGATTGCCAATTCGCTTAGCGCATCAAACGGCCAGCCATAAGGCTCATCCGGGGATTGCAACGTGCTGGCCTCGCGGATGGCGCGTGGCCCAAGACGCGTACCGGGGCGGTTCGTCACCGCCTGATCAAATGGCACGCCGGTTACGGCGATATCAATCCCGGTCAGATCCTTGGTATACAAGCGGCGCAAAAATGACATCGCCCCCCCGAAAGTATTCTCGTACGAGACGCCTTTCAGTTCAGGATTGGTAAACGCCTCGTCGACGAAATTCTTTGAATCTTCCAGTGCCATGTCTTTCTCCTGTCAGCCCAAAGGCTGGGCCTTTTCGACGATCCGCGCAAAGAAAGACGCCCCAACCGGCGCGATGTCGTCGTTGAAGTTGTATTTCGGATGATGCAGTCCGGCCCCCTCGCCTTGCCCCAGAAACAGGTAAGCGCCGGGGCGCGACTGCAGCATGTATGAAAAATCCTCGGCCCCCATCATCGCGTCGACATTGGTCATCACGCGATCTGCACCGGCAACATCACGCGCGATTTCTGCGGCAAAACCAGTCTTGTCGGCGTCATTGATTGTTGCAGGATAGTTGACCTCATAGTCCAGCCGCGCTTCGACACCATAGGATTGGGCTTGTCCTTGTACGATCTGTTCCATCCGCTCCATCACCATTTTCTGCACAGTCGGATCAAAAGTGCGCACAGTGCCGTTGATAAAGGCGGTATCGGGGATCACGTTGTTCACGGTGCCTGTATGGATTTGCGTGACCGAGATCACCAGACTGTCCAAAGCATAGTTGTTACGACTGACGATGGTCTGAATCGCCTGGGCGATACCGCAGGCCGCCATCACCGGATCCCGGGTTTCATGCGGCATGGCACCATGGCCACCAAGGCCCTGAATGTGAACTTCGAACGTATCAACAGCAGCCATGATCGGCCCGGGGGTTGTCTGAAAGGATCCTTCGGGAATTCCAGGCGCATTGTGCAATGCATAAATTTCGGAAATGTCAAACCTGTCCATGATCCCCTCTTCGACCATGACGCCCGCGCCACCACCCTCTTCTTCGGCCGGTTGAAAGATCAGCGCCACGCGTCCACGGAAATTTCGGGTTTCCGCCAGATAGCGCGCTGCGCCCAACAGCATCGTGGTGTGCCCGTCATGACCGCAGGCATGCATGTTTCCGGGCTTGGTTGATTGGTACGCGACCCCTGTTTCCTCGGGGATAGGCAGAGCGTCCATATCAGCGCGCAGACCGATCGTCGGCCCCTCACCCTGGCCATTGATGATCGCAACGATCCCAGTGGTGGCGATCCCTTGGTGCACCTCATCCACATCGAACTCACGGAGTCGATCAGCGACAAAGGCCGCGGTTTCGTGGCATTCGAATGCAAGCTCGGGGATCGTATGCAGATGTTGGCGCCATGCGGCCATATCGGCAGAGAAATCGGCAATTCGGTTGACGACGGGCATCTGGGGTGGACTCCTGATCGTGACTGCGGAATGGATGCATCTGACACCGGAACGAAAGGGTTCGCAATGGCCGAAAATCCTCTGATCCATGACAGCGATGCTGGCATCGAACGCTTGTTAGAGATCATGCGCCGACTGCGCGACCCTCAAACCGGCTGCCCATGGGATATCGAGCAGGATTTCGGCACGGTCGCTCCTTACACAATCGAAGAGGCTTATGAGGTCGCTGATGCCATCGAACGTGAGGCTTATGATGAGCTGAAGGGCGAACTTGGGGATCTGCTGTTCCAGTCTGTCTTTCATGCACAAATGGCCGAAGAAGCCGGGCATTTCACCTTTCAGGACGTGGTGCGCACCATGTCGGACAAGATGGTTGCCCGGCACCCTCATGTCTTTGGCGACGAATCCCGCGACAAATCGGCAGAGCAGCAAACACTGGACTGGGAAGCCATCAAAGCGGCCGAACGTGCTGGTAAAGAACAACAAGGCGCGTTGGACGGTGTCGCCGCCAACCTGCCCGCCCTGCTGCGTGCTCTCAAATTGCAGAAACGTGCCGCCCGTGTTGGATTCGACTGGCCCGATGCCAGCCATGTGCTGGCCAAGATTACCGAAGAGGCTGCCGAGCTCGAAGAGGCACGCGACCGCATGGATGCGGATGCGTTAGAGGATGAGTTCGGCGATCTGCTATTCGTTATGGTCAATTTGGGCCGCCATCTTGGGGTCGAGCCCGAGACCGCCCTGCGTCGGACCAACGCCAAGTTCACCCGCCGGTTCGAGCAGGTCGAGTCGCGCCTGGCTGCACGGGGAAAAACCCCAACAGAAAGCACGCTGGAAGAGATGGACGCGCTTTGGGACGAGGTGAAGATCGAGGAACATCGGGCCAATGGCAAACTCCCGCCGGCAAAGGCCGAGGCCGGAACGTAAAACCGCTAGACAAGCTCTCGGACACTTGCGAGTGTCCCACCTTCACGACCTCCGGAGACGATCATGCCCGCTCGCAAAATCATTATAGACACCGATCCGGGACAGGACGATGCCGTCGCCATTCTGCTGGCGCTTGCCAGCCCCGACGAAATTGAGGTTTTGGGCATTACCGCAGTCGCTGGCAACGTACCCTTAGAGCTGACAGCCAAAAACGCGCGTATTGTCTGCGAATTAGCTGGCCATACCCAGACCCCCGTCTATGCCGGATGCGACCGCCCGTTAGAGCGCCCCCTGATCACAGCAGAGCATGTGCATGGCAAAACTGGCTTGGATGGGCCGATTCTGCCGGATCCGCAGATGCCGCTGTCAGAAGGGCATGCCGTCGATTTCATCATCGACACGTTGCGCGCGCATGAACCAGGCTCCGTTACGCTCTGTCCCCTTGGGCCATTGACCAACATCGCCACAGCGTTCCGCAAAGCGCCTGACATCGTGGACCGGGTTCAAGAGATCGTTTTGATGGGAGGGGCATATTTCGAAGTTGGAAACATCACCCCAACCGCCGAATTTAACATTTACGTCGATCCAGAAGCCGCTGATATTGTGTTCAAATCTGGACGTCCCATTGTGGTGATGTCGCTTGATGTCACGCATAAGGCTCTGGTGACCAAGTCGCGTAACGATGCCTTCCGTGCAATTGGAAACAAGGCCGGTGTTGCGGTGGCCGAGATGACCGATTTCTTTGAACGTTTCGACAAGAACAAATACGGCTCGGAAGGTGCTCCGCTACACGACCCTTGCGTGACTGCCTATCTTATCAAGCCCGAACTGTTTACCGGGCGGCTGGTGAATGTCGAGGTCGAGACCCAATCAGAGCTGACCCTGGGCATGACTGTTGCCGATTGGTGGGGTGTTACCGACAGAAAACCCAACGCCCTGTTCATCGGAGAAATTGACGCTGGCGGATTTTTTGATCTGCTCACGGATCGGCTGGCCCGACTATGAGCGCCGCACTTCGCCTTGCCCGCCCCGAGGATCTGGAACGTCTGGTTGGTCTGGTCGCCGCCTTTCACGCCGAAGAAGGCATTACCCAGGATGCCGATCAGACGCGCAATGCGCTTGCCCCTCTTCTAGAGGGAATACCTTTTGGGTGCATCTACCTGATTGGCCCCGGTCGCGCACCCTTGGGCTATGTCATCCTGACCTTTGGGTGGTCGGTTGAATTCGGCGGCATGGATGGATTCGTGGATGAGATCTATATTCGTCCTGCCGTGCGAGGGCGCGGAATTGCGTCTGAAGTCTTGCTGGATTTGCCCAAGGCGTTGGCGAGCGCGGGGCTCACAGCCTTGCATCTTGAAGTCGATCGTACAAACGAGACGGCACAGAAACTGTATCTACGCACAGGTTTCAAGCCTCGTGACCGCTATATGCTGATGAGCAAAACCCTTTGATCCATTTCTGTGTGGCTGAACAACAAGGCCACCCGCGAAAGATTGACAGGCCCTACCGGGCCTCACCGCGACGGATGTAAACCGGAGCTTCAAGGTTTGCCACCGGATCGTCAGGGGACACTGCCGTACCAGTGATCGGATATGTTCCAGGCTCTGAGCAAGCAACCAGAAATACAGTGCTGAGTGCAGACGCTACCAGAAGAAGTTTCGAACCATTCATAGTGTTCCCCTTATCTGTTATTTCAATATGATACGAATGCGCACTACAGAACAAAAAGGAAAAAGTTCACACATAAGGATCGCCAGCGCAGGGCCCCTATATAAGTCATTAATATATCTAGATAATACTATTCATAACCTCCCAAGTTTCTTCTGATCCAAACGTACTAAAGTGCCGATATAAGATTCAGACATGGGCAAAACCTACAATCCAACACAAAAAAGCCCGGCCCATTTCCACAGGCCAGGCAATCAAAATTCAGGCTTACAGGTTTCAGCGCTTGAGGATTGAGGCCCCTGCGTATTCGGCAATCTCACCCAGAGACTCTTCGATACGGATCAGTTGATTATACTTGGCTAACCGATCTGACCGCGCCAGTGATCCGGTTTTGATCTGACCGCAATTCGTGGCCACTGCCAGATCGGCAATCGTGGCATCTTCGGTCTCGCCCGAGCGGTGCGACATCACATTGGTATAGCGTGCGCGATGGGCCATATCGACGGCGCGCAGCGTCTCGGTCAGCGATCCGATCTGGTTCACCTTGACCAGCATCGAGTTGGCACAGCCGCGTTCAATCCCTTCCGCCAGTCGCGTGGGGTTGGTCACGAACAGGTCGTCGCCCACCAGCTGCACCTTGTCGCCAATCATGTCGGTCAGGGCCTTCCAGCCGTCCCAATCATCCTCGGACATACCGTCTTCGATTGAGATGATCGGATAGTCGTTGACCAGCGCCGCCAGATAGTCGGCATTTTCTTCCGAGGTCAGGCTCTTGCCCTCACCGGACAGGACGTATTTGCCGTCTTTGTAATACTCGGTCGCGGCGCAATCCAAAGCTAGATGGATTTCCTCACCCGGCTTGTAGCCCGCCTTTTCGATGGATTTCAGAATGAAATCCAGTGCCTCGCGCGTGCTAGCGATGTTGGGGGCAAAGCCGCCCTCGTCGCCGACACCTGTGGCAAGACCTGCCGACGACAGCTCTTTCTTCAGAGTGTGGAACACCTCGGACCCCATGCGCACCGCGTCGCGGATATTCGCGGCCGAGGTCGGCATGATCATAAATTCCTGAATGTCGATCGGGTTGTCGGCATGTTCGCCACCGTTGATGATGTTCATCATCGGCACGGGCAGGATACGGGCCGAGGTGCCGCCGACATAGCGGAACAGCGGCTGCGTGGTGAAATCCGCTGCCGCCTTGGCCGTTGCCAGCGAAACGCCCAAGATGGCGTTTGCGCCGAGACGGCCTTTGTTTTCGGTGCCGTCCAGTTCGATCATAGTCTGGTCGATCGCCACCTGCTCGGTCGCGTCGAACCCAACCAGTTCTTCGGCGATCTCACCATTTACGGCGGCAACCGCTTCGAGCACGCCCTTGCCCATATAGCGCGATTTGTCGCCATCACGCTTTTCGACCGCCTCATAGGCACCGGTCGAGGCGCCCGATGGGACAGCTGCCCGGCCCATGGTGCCGTCTTCCAGGATCACGTCCACTTCGACCGTTGGGTTGCCCCGGCTGTCCAGAATTTCGCGTGCATGGATGTCGATGATGGTGCTCATGAGGCCCGTCCCTGTGGCTGCAATCAGTTGCCAGCCTCATATCAGTACAGGGCAAAAAGTAAACCACTCATGTTATCGCTAACACAGGTCTGAGAGCGTGTTTGCGCAAACCTGCGACGATCCGTCAGGCCGCGACAGCCAGTGACCGCGCCAAGCGCCGTTCGCGCAGGAAGGTATAAAGCCCCGACCCCAGGATCAGCGAGGCACCGGCAACCGTCATCATATCCGGGCGCTCGCCGAACATCAGCATTCCGGCTGCGATGGAGAACACCAGTCGGGTGTAACGGAACGGGGTCAGGGCCGAGGCATCGCCAATCCGCATCGCGCTTACGATGCCGTAATACCCCAGAACACCAAATCCAATCGCGCCCAGGAACGGCCCGAATTGCGCCTGGTTCAGTGCAACGACCGGCTGGCCGGCCATTGAGATCAGCACAAGACCGGCAATGGTAACCGCTCCATAGGCCTGCATCGCAACTACTGCCGAGGCCACACGCACATCCAGCCTGCGTGTGATCAGATCGCGGGCGGCAATAGCCACAACGCTGGCCACGACGAAAAGGGTTTCTGGCTGGAACCCGTCCAACCCCGGTCGGATGATCAAGAGAACACCGATGAAACCAACGCCGATTGCGCTCCATCGCCGCCATCCAACCTGCTCGCCCAGGAACAACGCCGCCCCCATTGTAACGACCAAAGGCATTGCCTGAAACACCGCGGCAACCGTTGACAAATCGACCAGAGACAGCGCGGTCACAAATGCCACGGCCCCGAACCCCTCGCAGAGCGCACGTATCAGGGGCAAAGTCTGCCAGGCAGCAGCATCAAAGATGCGTTTGCGGGTGAACACCGCCATACCAACAAAGACCAGACCACAGGAAAGGCCCAAAAGAACCATGATCTGTCCTGTTGGCACTGTGACCGACAGGTGTTTGATGAACATATCTTCAAGTGCAAAGGCCGCCATTGCGCCGACGACCAGCAAAATGCCGTTCACATTGTTCATAGTTTTGTCCGTAGAATATTGCGGCGCGTTCAGCCGGTCATATCCAAGCAAAAGCCGATGCCGGGCGGTCAGGCAAGCAATATCCGCCTGGGAATCATGAATTCCCGTGCGCAGGCCGTTCGTTTTTTGTGATGGATCAGTCGTGGTCTAGCGGAACGCCATACAGTTCCAGCCGGTGCCCTTTCAGCTTGTAGCCCAGCTTAGCTGCAATCTTTTCTTGTAGCGCTTCGATCTCAGGGTCTACAAATTCGATAACTTCACCTGACTGCATGTCGATCAAGTGATCATGATGGTCCCGTTCGGCATCCTCGTACCGCGCGCGACCATCACCGAATTCCAGACGCTCCAAAATCCCGGCCTCTTCGAACAGTTTGACGGTCCGATAGACGGTGGCGATGGAAATACCAGAATCAACCTGCGAGGCGCGCGAATAGAGCTCTTCGACATCGGGATGATCATCGCTTTGTTGCAGCACCTGTGCAATCGTGCGGCGCTGTCCTGTCATACGCAGGCCTTTGGCTTCGCAACGGGCGATGATCGTGTCGGACATAGGAACCCTCGGCATATATTCGGTTCTCTGTATTAAACCGTATGCGTGATCGGCGCTACAGGGGATTTACCGGCTAAGCTACAAGGCGTAGATCGGCCCAGATTGGCAAGTGATCCGAGGCGATATGCGCGGGTCGCACCGAATGCACGCCATGCAAAACAGCCTCAAGCCCCGCGCCGAGCGCGATCCGATCCAGCGCGCCCAGCGGCTGTGCCGCTGGAAAGCTGGGGAATGGTGGAAGAAAGTGCATATCCGGGGCCAGGTGATCCAGAACCGGCTGTCGGGACCATTCATTGAAATCCCCCGCCCAGACAGTTGGCAAATCCTCAAGATTCGCATCGCACCGTCTGAGGTGGGTGATTTGCTGACGGCGTGAGGCGGGCAAGAGCCCCAGATGCATGCCCATCACCCGAAGCGGACCGATTGGTGTGTCAAACTCGACCCTGACAGCTCCACGCGGTTCCAGCCCCGGTAATTCGTGATGCCCGGTCTGCCGGACACGGATCGCATCACCCCGCCAGATCACTGCATTCCCATGCCACCCCAAGCTGCCAGCCCCACCCAAATCAACGATCTGCCATCCCGCTTCGTCCAGCATGAAATGCGGCAGGGCCGCAGGGCGCGGAGGCAATCGTTTGTCGGCCTCTTGCAAGACGACAATATCGGCCTGAAGGCTTTCGATGACCTGAAGAATCCTCTGGGGCTGTCGACGCAGATCCAGTCCGACACATTTCTGAATATTATAGCTGGCGATGCGCAGGATTGCGGTCTGAGACATGGGTTCCTGAAAGTCCGTTTGAGATCGCAGGATTGCGCTGCTCATCGTTGATTGCAAGCCGGCTTAACCAAAGCAAGCGCATGGCGAAACACCGACGTAGCTGACTGCGAAAACAGGTGTGAGGAACTCATGTACCGCAGAAGGTCGCCTGAACAACCTCATCCTGTGCCGGTGGCCGTGTCAGATCCAAAGCGCCGGGTTGATCCTCATAGGGCCGGGACAGCACATTGCTCAGCCGGTGGAATGGGTCAAAATCCCCCTGCACCGCCGCCTGGATCATCTGTTCGACCCGGTGGTTGCGCGGGATAAAGGCCGGATTGGCCTTGTTAATCACCTCAGCAGGTTTTTTTTCACGAGACAGCCGCGACCGCCAACCCCTAGCCCATTGGTCAAAGGCCTGCGGATCGGTGAATTGATCCCGCGCCTGATCGCCGCCCAGCGCCCGGAAGGTATTGGTGAAATCCGCCTGGTTCTGCGCCATGCAATTCAGCAAGTCCGAGATCATCTCAAGATCGCCGTCTTCCTGCGTCACAAGACCGATCTTGGCACGGAACTTTGTAAGCCAGTGCTGCTGTATCAGGTCGGGCATCGCATGGACGATCTCGGTAGCCTCAGCAACGGCGGCCTCTTTATCCTCGAACTGCTGGATCAGCGCGGTCGCCAGCTGCGCTGCATTCCAAACGGCGATTTCGGGCTGGTTGGAATAGGCATAGCGACCCATGCGGTCGATCGAGCTGTAGACGGTATTGGGATGATAGTTATCCATGAAGGCGCAAGGGCCGTAATCAATGGTTTCGCCTGAGATCGAGCAGTTGTCAGTATTCATCACCCCATGGATGAATCCCACACTCATCCATGCGGGAATCAACTGCGATTGTGCGTCGACAACAGCGCGCAAAAGACCCATCGGGCCGTCGGCCTGCGGGTAATGGCGCTGAATGGCATAATCTGTCAGCTGACGCAGGCTGTCCAACTGCCCACGCGCGGCAAAGACCTGAAAGCTGCCGACACGCAGGTGGCTTTGCGCGACACGGGTCAGGATTGCACCGGGCATCGGGCCTTCGCGAAAAATGGCCTCGCCGGTTTCAACGGCGGCCAGCGCCCTTGTGGTCGGGATGCCCAGCGCGTGCATCGCCTCAGAGACCACATATTCGCGCAACACCGGCCCCAGCCATGCGCGTCCGTCGCCCTGACGGGAAAACGGTGTGGGGCCTGATCCTTTCAACTGGATATCCCGGCGGACGCCATCCGTCCCAACCGTCTCACCCAGCAATACCGCGCGCCCATCCCCAAGCTGAGGGTTATAATTCCCGAACTGATGCCCGGAATAAAGCTGCGCAATCGGTTCCGCCCCTTCTGGCAGGGTGTTGCCGGAAAAGGCCTCGGCCATTTCATGCACGTCACCGGGCGTGATCCTCAGAATCTGCGCGAGATCGGCATTAAACGCGATCAGGCGCGGCGCACGGACGGGCACCGGGGCTTGCCGCGCATAAAAGCTGTTTGGCAAACGGGCGTAACTGTTGTCGAAGGGGATCATCAGGGTCATTGTCCAAACATATTCCTGATCGGGGCGAATACCATAGCGGATCGTCCAAACCCGTGCATAATCTCTCTGAAACACCCGAGGCCCCATGACCGCACAAGAGATCATCCAACACCTGAACCTGCAGCGCCACCCCGAGGGCGGCTGGTTCCGCGAAACCTGGCGCGCCGAAAACCAGGGCCGCGCCACCGGGACCTGCATCTATTTCCTGCTGCCCGAGGGCGAAGCCAGCCATTGGCACCGCGTCGATGCGACCGAGATCTGGCTGTACCACGCAGGAGCACCCTTGGTGCTATCCCTCAGTGCCACCGAAACTGGCCCGGCAACTGACCACCTGCTGACCCCGGACCTGTCGCAAGGCGCACCACAACTGATCGTGCCCAAGGATCACTGGCAGGCCGCGCGCAGCACGGGGGCCTACACGCTGGTCTCTTGCACCGTGTCCCCGGGGTTTGAGTTTGACGGGTTCGAGCTCGCCGCTCCAGGGTTCGACATCCCCCGAGGCTGACCGATGGATCACCGCGCCCTCATCGCATCACTCCCGGCCGAGGCCAAAGACCGGCTGCAGATGCGGTCTGACGCGGCGGGTCTGAGGCACTTGGTGCTGTATCTATTGGTGCTGAGCTCAACGAGTACAGGCATAGCACTGCAAATCCCGCTCTGGCCGCTGCTGATCCTGCCGCAAGGCGTGCTGCTGGTGTTTCTGTTCACCCTCAGCCATGAATGCACCCATAAAACGCCGTTTCGGACTGGCTGGATGAATGATGCGGTCGGGCATCTGGTCTCACTCCCGATCGCCCTGCCCTTTACCTGGTTTCGATACTTTCACCTCGCGCATCACAAATGGACCAACCACCCGGACAAAGACCCCGAACTGGGGGGCAAACCGCGGCCCGACAGCTGGCCCAGCCTGCTGATCTATCTGAGTGGTTGGCCTTATTGGTCTGGGATGATGAGCGTTCTGATCAGTAACGCAATGGGCCGGATCGAGGCGCCCTATTTGCCGCATCGCCAACATAAGGCCATGCGGATTGAGGCCCGTGTCCTGCTGGCCATTTACGCGCTTGCAGGGGCAAGCCTGCTGGTGTCACCTTTGATGGTCAGCTTATGGCTGTTGCCGGTCTTGGTGGCACAGCCCGTTCTTCGGCTGTACCTGCTTGCGGAACACGGCCTCTGCCCGCCGGTGGCGAATATGCTTGAAAACTCGCGCACTACGTTCACCAACCGATTGGTCCGATTTCTGGCCTGGAACATGCCCTATCACGCCGAACACCACGCCTTTCCAAACGTGCCGTTTCACCAGCTGCCAACGCTGCATGACTGGACCAAAGCACATTTGAAATCGACCTCTGAGGGGTATTCAGAATTTACGTCAGACTACGTTCGCTCGATGGAACGCTGACCATCCCGCCCCCGACCAGTGCCTTAACCCCTGTGGTGCCGGGGCAAGAGGTCGGCAGCCCGCGCGCGACACGGACAGCAAGATAGGCAAAGGCCTGTGCTTCCAGCATATCCCCATCCAGACCAACCGCTTCGACCGGCTCCACCGGACAATCCAGCGAAACGCGCAGCATCTCCATCAGGACCGGGTTATGCCGTCCCCCTCCTGTCACCAACACACGCGACGGCGGTTCCGGGCAATGCTCGATCCCTTGCGCAACTCCGGCGGCGCACATGCCGGTCAGGGTGGCAACCGCATCAGCGTCAGAGAGTTCCTGCACCAGGCGGATCATCTCGGCAAAGTCGTTCCGGTCCAGTGATTTTGGCGGCATCCTGTTAAAGAAGGGCTCTGCAAGAAACAACTCAAGCGCCCCGGCCTCGACCCTGCCGCCGCGCGCAATCGCGCCGTCGCGATCCATGGGCAGACCCAGACGTTCCTGCATCAGATCATCAACCGGTGCATTGGCCGGACCGGTGTCAAAAGCCAACAGCGCACCAGGTATTTCAGGGCCATCAAACCTGGGATCTACATAGGTCAGGTTCCCGACCCCACCCAGGTTCAGAAAACAAAGCGGTTGGTTGGCCTCAATCCACTTGGCACAGGCAAAGTGGAAAAAGGGCGCAAGCGGAGCGCCCTCGCCCCCCATCGCCACATCATCGCTGCGGAAATCCCAAACGACGGGGACACCCAAGGCCTGCGTCAGGCCATCGCCGTCACCCACCTGCAACGTACCGCGCCCGCTTGGTTCATGCGCTAGGGTCTGACCGTGAAATCCGATCAGGTCAATCTCATCGAAGTCGGCCAGTATTTCGGCATGGGCAAGCGTGACCAATTCCGCCGCGGCATCCACCTCGGGGCCGTGCCACTGCCCCAGTGCTGCGCGAAGCGTTTTCCGCTCTGCATCTGAATAGGCGCGGTATCCGGTGGGCCCAAAGCCAAGAATTCTGTAACCGTCCGTTTTGATCACCGCCGCGTCCACGCCATCCAGCGAGGTCCCCGACATTGCACCCAATGCAGTCAATACGCCTGATTTGCTAATTGCTCGACCCACGCCAGCCCTCTTTCGCCTGTTCGCGCCCGTTATGTCGTCGCGTTGCCCACAACCTGCACGTTAACGCAAACCCAAGGCAAGCCAGATCACATAAGCGGCGTGTTTTTCTTGGATAAGGTGCCTTTTCCTTGTCATCCCCACCGCCTATACACTGCCCCGCAACATTAACCCAAAGGGCACGATATGACCTACCACCCCAAATCGGATTTCATCGCCACGATGATCGAGCGCGGCTTTCTGGCTGACTGCACCGATTATCAGGGCCTTGACGAGGCGCTGATCAGCGGGTGTCAGTCGGCGTATATCGGGTTTGATGCAACGGCAAAGTCCCTACATGTGGGCAGCCTGATCCAGATCATGATGCTTCGCTGGTTCCAGAAAACAGGTCATAAGCCGATCACCCTGATGGGCGGCGGCACCACGAAGGTGGGCGATCCGTCCTTCCGGTCAGATGAGCGCCCCCTGCTGGGCCCGGACCAGATCAACGCCAATATCGCAGGCATCAGAAAGGTGTTTGCCGCCTATATCGACTATGATAGCGGCGCAGAAAACGCAGCACTGATGCTGAACAACGAAGAGTGGCTGGACGACCTAAATTACCTCGACTTCCTGCGCGACATCGGCCGGCATTTCTCGGTCAACCGGATGTTGGCCTTTGAATCGGTGAAATCCCGGCTGGACCGCGAGCAATCGCTATCCTTCCTCGAATTCAATTACATGATCCTGCAGGCCTATGACTTCCTTGAACTGAACCGTCGCTATGGCTGTGTCCTACAGCTTGGCGGTAGCGATCAGTGGGGCAATATCGTCAACGGTATCGACCTGACCCGTCGCGTGTTGGATAACGAGATCTATGGCCTGACCTCACCACTGCTGACCACCAGCGATGGCAAGAAGATGGGCAAATCGCAAGACGGTGCGGTCTGGCTGAATGCCGAGATGCGCTCACCCTATGAGTTCTGGCAGTTTTGGCGCAACACCACCGACGCGGATGTTGGGCGGTTCCTTAAGCTGTACACCGAACTGCCTGTGGATGAGTGTGACCGCCTTGGCGCATTGCAGGGGTCCGAGATCAACGAGGCCAAGATCCGCCTGGCAAACGAGGTCACCTCCTTGCTGCACGGGGCCGAGGCTGCGGCAAACGCCGAGGCCACCGCTCGCGAAGTGTTCGAAAAAGGTGGCGTCGGGGACGATCTGCCGACCCTAACGGTCGGCGAAGCAGACTTGCCGATATCCATCGTGCAACTGATCGTACAGTCTGGCCTGGCGAAATCTGGCAAAGAGGCCAAGCGCCTGATTGCAGAAAACGGCGCCAAACTGGACGACGCTTCATTAACAGACGCGGGACTGATGATCGACGCAGGCGCCTTGTCCTCGCCCATCAAACTGAGTGCGGGCAAGAAGAGGCACGCGCTGGTTCAGTTGGGATAACTAAGACCTCTGAAAGAAAAACGGCCACCTAATTGGGTGGCCGTTTCTGTTTCGGTACGGACATATCTGCCAAGTGTGGGCTTATCCCTTGCCCCCTTTGCCGCCGCCATGTCCATGACCGCCGCCACCATTACCGTGGCCGCCGCCATTCCCGTGGCCGCCGCCGCCGTTACCGTGGCCTCCGCCGTGGCCGTTGTTACCTCCACCGTTTCCGGTGCCGGGGCCAGAGCCGCCGTTATTGCCCCCGCCATTGCCGGGGTTTCCAGCGTTTCCATTGCCGTTGCCAGGGCCGTTACCGCCCTTACCGGGGCCGTTCCCGCCTTTACCTGGACCATTGCCCCCTTTGCCGGGGCCATTGCCATTTCCAGGTTTGCCGGGGCCATCGCCACCACCATTGCCGGGATCATCACCTGGGTTGTCGTCACCGGGATCATCCCCGCCACCGTTACCCGGATCATCGCCCGGGTTATCGCCACCCGGATCATCGCCGCCGCCGTTGCCGGGACCGTTACCGCCCGACCCGCCGGACCCTGTTCCACCGCCGCCAACCGGCGTGACCGGACTGCTTGGGTCCGAACTGCGGTCTTCGCCCGCATTTGCCGCGCTTACGATCGATGCTGTCGGAAAGTCGGTCAACAAGGCGGCCAACCCCGGGCATTGCGCGGATGTGTTTTGCAATGTGGTTTCGAAATCCGCACGTTTCTGCAAGCGCTCTAGAAAGCTGGGGGTTACCTGCGTGCACTCACACATGGTCGCATAATCGCCGCTGTTTGCTGCATCCCGCGCCGTTTTCCAGTTGCAGACCTCTGGTGCAGCGGCCGCACTTCCAGCCGCCATAATCCCCAGAAACGGAGCGGCTACCAAAGCGGAAAGCCCTGATTTGGTTCCAATTCGCATAGTTTGTCCTCCTCAAATGCGCCACCCAGACGCTCGATTGCGTTCAGTGTCGATTTGAGATTCCAACATTAAGAACGCCTGAAGCTGACCTGAGAAAGCCTTGAGGAAGGGCCGCCTGCCCGACGCCCCCCTATGGACACTGTCCCTTGGCTGATATTAAATGAACGTATGTTCATATCTTTTGGAAGGAGATCCAGATGCACCTGTCGACCACCGCAGCCATTGTCACCGGAGGCGCCTCGGGGCTGGGTGAGGCAACGGCCCGCTTTTTTGCAGAAAACAATGCACAGGTAACCATTCTGGATCGCGATGCCGAGCGGGGTCACCAGATCGCGGCGGAAATAGGCGGGCATTTCGCCCAGACGGATGTGACCGATGAAACATCCGTGGCCGCAACCATCGCCCATGCCCGTGAGAAGATGGGAGCGATCAACGCGGCAGTGAATTGCGCCGGGATCGCGGTTGGTATGAAAACCGTAGGCAGGGATGGCCCACACCCGCTTGATGCATTTCAGCGCACGATCGACATCAACCTTGTGGGTACATTCAACGTTTCACGCCTTGCAGCCGCGGAAATGGCACAAAACGTCCCGGAACCGGACGGCGCGCGCGGTGTCATCATCAATACAGCCTCAATCGCGGCCTTTGATGGGCAAAAGGGTCAGGCTGCCTATGCGGCTTCGAAAGGTGGTGTGGTAGGTATGACCCTGCCCATGGCACGGGATCTGGCCTCGTCCGGAATCCGCGTGATGACCATCGCACCCGGAATCTTTATGACTCCGATGCTGGCCGGTCTGCCCGAAGAGGTGCAGCAACAACTAGCCTCTGACGTTCCCAACCCTGTGCGCCTTGGCGACCCCCGCGAATACGGACGACTGGCCGGGTTCATCGTCGAAATGGGTTATCTGAACGGCGAGGTCATCCGTATCGACGGCGCGCTGCGAATGCGCTGAGCGTGGCTGATCACCTACCGATGAAAACGGCTCGCTCAAATGAACTGTGGTCGGATATCCGGCCACAGCGCGAAAGCTGATCTAGGCGCCCTCGGCCTTTTCCTCGAGGATCAGCCACTCTTCCTCGGCTGCGACCAGCTTTTCCTGCCGCTCGACCAAAGCCTCGGTCGCTTTCTGAAATTTAACAGGTTCACGGCTGAAAAGCTCAGGATCGGACATCAGCTCTTCAAGCTTTCCGATTTCCGTCTCAAGCCGCTCAATCTCGGCAGGCAATTTCTCAAGACGGTGTTTCTCTGAAAATGATAGCCCCAGTTTCGGCTGCGCCTCTTGCTTTACCTTTGACTTGGAAGCTTTTGTTTTTACTTCTTTCTTATCAGACACCTCGCCGCGCTGAACGAGATAGTCCGACCACCCCCCGGCATAGACGGTTGCACGGCCGTTACCCTCCATCGCGATGGTCGTTGCGGCCACACGGTCCAAGAAATCGCGGTCGTGGCTGACCAGCAAAACGGTACCGTCATAATCGTCCAGCAGTTCCTGCAACAGATCCAGTGTTTCCACATCCAGATCGTTGGTTGGTTCGTCCAATACCAGCAGGTTCGACTGTTTGGCCATCAGCTTTGCCAGCAGCAAACGGGCTTTTTCCCCACCAGACAGTGACTTAACGGCTGCTCTGGCCTGCCCCTCGTCAAACAGAAACTCCTTGAGGTAGCCGACCACATGCTTGGGTTGGCCACCCACCATCACCTGATCAGCCTTGCCGGAAACACGCATCTCGGGGTCGCCAGTCAGGCTGTCCCAAAGGCTCATTTCGGGGTCGAGCTGCGCGCGGGTCTGGTCGAAAACCGCAATCTCAAGATTGGTGCCCTGCGTGACCGAACCCTCATCCGGGTTCTCTTGTCCCAACAACATTTTCAGCAATGTTGTCTTGCCGACGCCGTTTGGGCCAACAAAGGCCACGCGGTCGCCCCGCTGTACCAACAGGTCAAAGTTGCGCACGATCTGATGATCACCAAAAGACTTGGATAGGCCTTTGGCTTCAAACACTTTTCGCCCTGATTTTGGTCCAGCCTCAAGGGTCATCGCGGCCGAACCCTGACGTTTTATCTGTGCGGCTTTTTCAGATCGAAGGTCCTGCAAGGCGCGGACCCGACCCTGGTTGCGCTTGCGACGGGCGCTGATGCCCTCGACGGCCCATCGCGCCTCGGACTTGATCAGACGGTTCAGCTTATGACGTTGCTGGTCCTCTTCCTCCCAGATCTTGTCGCGCCAAGCCTCGAATGCCGTAAACCCCTGCTCCTGCCGTCGGACCGCCCCACGATCGATCCATAGCGTCGCGCGGGTCAAGACGCGCAGAAAGGCACGGTCGTGTGAGATCAGCACATAGGCCGTCCGTGTCGATCCTAGCTCACGCTCGAGCCAGGCGATGGCTTCGATATCAAGATGGTTGGTCGGCTCGTCCAGCAGCATCAAATCCGGGGCTTCGGCCATCAGCTTGGCCAGCGCGGCACGGCGGCGTTCACCGCCCGAGGCCGTCTCAACAGCGCGCGCCGGGTCGAATTTCAGCCCTTCGCCTGCGCGTTCGACTTTGTAAAGCTCACCCGGCTCTAACCCGCTGGAGGCATAGTCGCCGAGCGTAGCAAACCCTTCCATTCCGGGGTCTTGCTCCATGTAACCGACTGACTTACCCGGGGGAATTACAATCTCGCCCTTGTCCGGTTCTACCAAACCGGCCATCACCTTCATCAAGGTTGACTTGCCGGATCCGTTCCGCCCAACCAAGGCGACGCGGTCGCCTGGTTGAACCACCAGATCAAGGTCTGAAAAAACCGGATCGCCCCCGAAAGTCAGGGAAATGCCGGACATCTGCAATAAAGGAATTCTTGCCATGCCCGCCAGCTACCCCCGCAGCGTCGAGCCGTCAACGGCGATTACCCGGCAACGGCCCGCAGCAAACGTTTACGTGCGGGCGGAATCGCGCAGATTTCGAGGCCGGTAAAGACATGCAAAGTGTTCATGTGACGGTCAACGACTGCGTGGTCACTGACCCAGCCGCCCATCATCAGGTAAGTACGCAGCAAAGGGGGCATGCGCATCATGGCTTTTTTGGCATCCGGGCGCCGACGCAATCTCGCGGCGAACCGGAAAACATCTGGGGCCTTGACCCGTGGCAACCAGCGTTTCGGGGCCAAATGGCGATGTTTCAACATCGCAAAAGCATCAAGATATTCCGCCGTCTCTGTACCCGCAAACGATGAGCAGCCAAACAGCATCTCAACATTATTCTGATCGACAAATGCAGTCATCGCCCCCCAGGCAACACGCAGAATGTCTGGGTCGTTTTGACCAGGATGCACGCAAAAGCGCCCCATCTCGACCATACGCCCCTTAAACCCTTCAAGTGCCGAGAGGTCATAGAACTGGGCGGAATAGCTTTGGCCAATCTCGGCCCCGCGCTCCATCATCAACATGCGAAAGCAGCACATGAGTTTACCGTTGGCACGCATATCCTCGACCAGAATATGCGTACAACGGCTGTCGAACTCATCCTGATCAGGCTGATCAGTCCCGAAAGCCAGTGTTCGAAGACACTGCGCCGCGGCAACATCCTGCGGTGTTTGCGCCTGACGCGCACGGTACCGGCCCTTGCCGAGCAATAGTGCCATGGTCGCATCCTCCTGGGTTGCTGACCTGTTTCGTCTTGCAGGGTCAATAACACAGGATTTGTGACCGCCCTGTGAAGTTGACAAGACGTGACTATGAATTAGTTGGTCGCGCCAGGAATGTTTGCCGGGTTGAAGTTGCCGATATTGCCAAGCAGCTGCCGCAGGAACCCACGGTTCTGAACTGAGGATTCGGTAATACGACGATCCAGCGTCACGACGTTTCCATCCTCAAGGCCAAAGCGTTCAATATTGCGCACAACACCCCGGTCATCGAAGCTGATCGCCACAAGCTCGCGCGAGACGATTTTCGGTCGTTTCGGACCATAATGACGAACGCGTGATGTCACATAATAAAAGCCGGAATCGCGAACGACACCTGAAGTACTGGGCGCGCCAACGGATTCGAGTACGCTTTCACGTGTATCGACACCCACCTGAATCTCGGCCAGGTCCTCGGCTGTGGGGACATATCCGTGTTTCTTGAAGACCGGAGCACACGCACCAGCAGCGGTCAGACAGGCCGCAAATACGAGCGTTCTGGACGCTGGTTTCAACCTGCTCATAACTTTCAACATTCACACCCTCTTGCCTTGGGACCGTGCGGCCCCTATCCGATTACATCAAACCGCCACCCCGGTTCAACACACGAAAGGGCCACGTATGAGCAACCAGACATCTTTACGGGTCGCCGACCTGCCTCAGAACGCACCGACGCCCTTTGAAATTCGCCCTGACGCGCAGGAGTTGGATGTCTTAAAGAACGAGTTGAGCCTGCTTGGGCTGCGTAAGCTGAGTTTTGTCGGCGAGGTGCGTGCGCATGGAAAGCGTGATTGGGCGCTTTCAGGAAAACTGGGGGCAACCGTGATTCAACCCTGTGTCGTGACGCTGACACCGGTTACCACGCGGATCGACATTCCGGTGACCCGGATGTTTCTGTCAGATTGGACAAACCCTGACGAGGAGGAGTTCGAAATCCCGGAGGGTGACGAATCTGAACCGCTAGGGGCCGAAATCGCTCTGACCGAGGTCATGTCCGAAGCGCTGGCGCTTGCCCTGCCCCAGTATCCCCGGAAAGAAGGTGCCGAATTGGAACAGGCGGGCTTTACCGAACCCGGCAAACAGGCAATAACGGATGAAGATGTCAAACCCTTTGCGGGCTTGGCCGGGCTGCGCGATGCACTGAAAAAAGACGAGTGACACGGGCCTGAAATCCTGTCATAGCAGGCGCTCAGAAAAATCGCTTGAACATGCTGAGAATCGCAGTATTTTCGCGCGCTCATCGGAATTTGGGTTGGACATTGCGGGGCCCGTCCCCTAAACGCGCGTCAAACCACGAGAAAAACGAAGAATGAAACCTGGCCCGCAGCGAATCTGCCGGCCCTTAGTAGACAAAGGTTGAGACCATGGCTGTCCAACAGAACAAAGTTTCCAAGTCGCGTCGCAACAACCGCCGCGCGCACGACGCTCTGGTTGCTGCAAACCCGAACGAATGCGCCAACTGTGGTGAGCTGAAGCGCCCGCACCACGTCTGCGCGTCCTGCGGCCACTATGATGACCGCGAAGTCGTCGCTCAGGCCGACGAAATCGACCTGGACGAAGACGCGGCCTAAGCCCTAAAAGCGCAGGCCAAGCATGACAGAACAGCCCACGCACGCCGGACGGATTACCATCTCGGTTGACGCAATGGGCGGAGATTCGGGGCCCGCTGCTGTTGTGGCGGGGATCGCCAAATCGGCGGATAAGAACCCCGATATCGCGTTCATCTTGCACGGGCCTGAGGCCATGTTGCGCAAACTTGTCGCAAAACGGCGTGTCCTGAACGGGCGCGTCGTTTTTCGTGATTGTCCCGATGTGGTCACGATGGAGGACAAGCCCAGCCAGGTCGTCCGGCACGGCAAGCAAACTTCGATGTGGTCCACACTGGAGTCAGTACGTCAGGGTGAAGCCCATGGCGCGGTCTCCTGTGGCAATACCGGCGCATTGATGGCCCTGTCGATGATGCGTCTACGTAAGCTGCCGGGAGTAAACCGCCCGGCAATCGCTATTTTGTGGCCCTCGCGCAATCCGCAGGGTTTCAATGTGATGCTGGACGTAGGCGCCGATGTGCGCGCGGACGCCAAGGACCTGCTGCAATATGCTTTGATGGGTGCCTCTTATGCCCGAAACGGCATGGCGTTGGAACGTCCCCGGATCGGCCTTTTGAATGTGGGCACCGAGGAACATAAAGGGCGCGCCGAGCTAAAAGAAGCGCATGGCATGATCTCGGATTTTGCGGATCAGGCCAGCTTTGACTTTGTGGGTTTTGTCGAAGGCAGCGACATCCCGGGAGACAAAGCCGATGTCATTATAACAGACGGATTTACAGGCAACGTCGCCATCAAGACCGGAGAAGGCACAGCCAGCCTGATCGGAGATCTTCTGCGCGAGGCGTTCAAATATTCTCCGCTCTCACGACTGGCCTCGATCCTTGCAATCACATCTTTGCAGCGGTTGAAGAAACGAATTGATCCTCGGCGCGTGAATGGTGGGGTTTTCCTTGGCCTGAACGGAACCGTCGTCAAATCACATGGTGGTGCAGACTCGACCGGCGTGTCAGCCGCTGTAAAGCTGGCCTTTACCCTGGCCGAGTCCGGCTTCGCCGAAAAATTGGCAGCACGGGTTGCATCGACAGCCGAGCTTGCACAAGATGCCGCAGACACGCCGTCGAAGGCCGGTGAATAACAAAAAAGGCAGTACCCCAGCATGGCAGGCCGTTCAATTATAGTTGGTGTCGGGCACTATTTGCCAGAGCGCATCGTCCCGAATTCCGAGTTCGAAGAAACGCTCGATACGTCTGATGAGTGGATACGGACACGTTCCGGGATCGAACGCCGGCATTTTGCAGCGGAAGACGAAACCACTTCGATTATGGCCACAAAGGCTGCCAGTGCCGCACTGGCCGATGCGGGTCTGGAGGCAGATGATATTGATGCGATTATTCTTGCAACATCGACCGCTGACCTGACGTTTCCCTCTGCCGCAACAATGGTTCAATCGCAGCTTGGCATGACCAAAGGCTTCGCCTTTGACGTACAGGCGGTTTGCGCCGGATTTGTCTATGCCATGACCAATGCCAATGCGCTGATCGTATCAGGCCAGGCCAAACGCGTACTGGTCATCGGCGCCGAGACGTTCTCTCGTATCATGGACTGGACCGACCGGTCGACCTGCGTTTTGTTCGGCGACGGCGCCGGAGCGATAATCCTTGAACAGCATGAGGGCGCGGGAACCTCGGACGATCGGGGCATACTGGCAACCGACCTGAACTCGGACGGGCGCTATAAGGACCTGCTCTATGTGGATGGAGGCGTCTCGACCCAGTCCACAGGCTATCTGCGGATGAAAGGAAACCAGCTGTTTCGGCAGGCAGTTGAACGTCTGACCTCTACCGCAGAAACCTGCCTAGAGAAGGCTGGGTTAAGTCACAAAGATGTGGATTGGATCGTACCGCATCAGGCAAACATTAGAATCATCCAGGGCACAGCCAAGAAATTGGGCGTTCCTATGGAACACGTTGTCGTTACCCTGCAAGACCACGGAAATACCTCGGCTGCATCGATTCCCCTGGCAATGTCTGTTGCGAAACAGCGTGGGCAGTTCAAACAGGGTGATCTGCTGGTCACAGAGGCAATCGGAGGTGGATTGGCCTGGGGCTCAGTCCTCTTGCGGTGGTAACAAGCGCAATTCAGCTTACACACTCGCCCGCAATTCATTGATATTGACAGCGAATTTGCCCTGACCCTATGCTCTGATAGCAACAGGGGAATTGGCATGAGCGACAAAACACTGACCCGAATGGATCTGAGCGAGGCCGTATTTCGTGAAGTTGGCCTTTCACGCAATGAAAGCGCGCAACTGGTCGAGAGCGTTCTGAACCATATGTCCGACGCATTGGTGCGCGGTGAACAGGTGAAGATCTCGTCTTTTGGAACTTTCAGTGTTCGGGACAAGACAGCTCGTATCGGCCGCAATCCCAAGACAGGCGAAGAGGTTCCAATTCAGCCTCGCCGTGTTCTCACCTTCCGCCCGTCGCATCTGATGAAAGATCGCGTCGCCGCAGGGAACCGCAAATAAGATCAGGACGGCACGAATATGAGCAAGTCCCCAGACGCCTTTCGCACCATCAGTGAAGTTGCGGACTGGTTGGGTGTGCAGCCGCATGTTCTGCGATTCTGGGAAAGCCGCTTCAATCAGGTGAAACCGGTAAAACGGGCGGGCGGGCGCAGATATTACCGCCCCAACGACATGCGCCTGCTGGGCGGCATCAAGAAGCTTTTGCATGAGGATGGGATCACCATCAAAGGCGTACAGCGCATCTTGCGTGAACAGGGCGTGGCGCATGTTTCTTCGGTGTCCCAGGGCCTGGATGAAATGGCGAATCTTGAACCCACACCCGATGCAAATGTCGTTGTGCCATTCACGGCCAAGCCAGCCCCCCCGCAAGAGCAGATACATCTGGATCTAGGCGACGCTCAAAAACCCGAACCGACCCCTGCCCCCGCTCCGCCAAAAGCTGAGCCTGCGGCCCAAGCCCAGCCGTCCTATCCCGACGCCTCGCCCTTGTTGGGTGGGATCGCGACACTGGCCTGGACCCGAGACGCATTCGATGACCAGTTGCTCAGCCAGATAGCGCCCATCGCGCAAGAGCTGCGCAGCGTGTTGAACCGAATAGAAAACCGATCAGCGGGATAAGAAAAAAGGCGATGATTTCCTCTTGCCCCCGCCGGGAAAGTCTTTATGAACACCTCAACGTCGGGCTATGGCGCAGCCTGGTAGCGCGTCCGTCTGGGGGACGGAAGGTCGCAGGTTCGAGTCCTGCTAGCCCGACCAAATCACACCGACGTTTATGGCACACAGGCCAGATCCCGCTCTGGCATCAGGGGGGATCGGAATGACCGGCGTATGCCCGAACCAGCAGATAGAGGCGATGATCGCTCGCAGTGAGATTACCGCAAGCCCAGAGGTCATCCCCGCCCAGATTCAACCCGCCAGCCTTGATTTGCGTTTAGGTACAGTTGCTTACCGGGTACGTGCCTCGTTTCTGGCAGGCGAAGGTCGCACCGTAGCCGAACGTTTGTCGGAATTTGAGATGCACCGCATCGATATCTCTGAAGGTGCTGTGCTGGAAAAGGGCTGTGTCTATCTAGTGCCGTTGATGGAATCGCTGGCCCTGCCCCAGGGGCTGAGCGCGGCCGCCAATGCAAAAAGCTCGACCGGGCGGCTGGACCTTCTGACGCGCACGATCACCGATGGCGGGACCGAGTTTGACCGGGTGCCTGCAGGCTATACCGGCCCCTTGTATGCCGAGATCTGCCCCCGCTCATTCTCGGTTCTGGTGCGTCCGGGAATGCGGCTGAACCAGATCAGGTTCCGGGAGGGTCAGGCCGTGCTGAGCGATACCGATCTAAGCGCCCTGCACGCCGAATCCCCGCTGGTCGATGGCCCCGCTGTCATTCAAGACGGGCTCGGGTTCTCGGTGGACCTGCGGCTGCCCGACACCAATTTGGTGGGCTACCGCGCCAAACCTCATACCGGTGTGATCGATCTGGACCGGATCGGCGAATACGACCCGCAGGAATATTGGGAAGAGGTGCGCACCACCGATGGGCGCATCATCCTCGACCCCGGTGCGTTTTACATTCTGGTCAGCCGCGAGGCGGTGCATATCCCGCCGATGTATGCGGCTGAAATGGCCCCCTATCTGGCGATGGTCGGGGAATTCCGGGTGCATTATGCCGGTTTCTTCGATCCCGGTTTTGGCCATGCCGCCGCAGGTGGCGAAGGATCACGCGGAGTGTTGGAAGTCCGCTGTCACGAGGCCCCATTTGTGTTGGAGCACGGCCAAGTCGTCGGGCGGCTGGTGTACGAGCGGATGTCAGAAATGCCCACGCAGCTTTATGGTGCGGGCATCGCCTCGAACTATCAGGGACAAGGATTGAAACTATCCAAGCATTTCAAAACGGTAACCTGATCAGAACCGGATAAACCGACGCATCTGATTGGCCACTCGCTGGGCTTGACGCATATTTTGACGCTGGCGGTTTCCACCCGCCTGCAACTGGCCAGACGCATCAGAGCTCTTATCCGGTTGCTGCTCTTGCCCCGGCTTCTGGCCCACGCGGCTGGCCATGTCGAACCCCTTATCCACCCCTTTGGTGACAAGCCGCCGCATGATCTGTCGCACAATCATGTCAATGATCCGATTGGCATTCATTGCTCAACTCCGATTTCCAGGCTTCTAAATAGTCGATTTGTGCGGCAACAAAAGGGCCGCGTGATCACTCTTCCTCGAACAGTTCGGTTTGATCTTCGTCTTCCTGCCCCTCTCCCAGTGGGATCGTTCCCGGAGGTGGTCTGTTCTCCAGCAAACCGGCAGCGCGCAATTCTTTCAACCCCGGCAAATCTCGGGCGTTCTCCAGCCCAAAGTGATCCAGAAACTGCGGAGTCACCACGAAAGTCACCGGACGGCCCGGCGTCATGCGACGACGACCCAGTCTGATCCACTCCATCTCCAACAGTTGGTCGATGGTCCCGCGCGAAACCGATACGCCGCGAATTTCTTCGATCTCGGCACGTGTACAGGGTTGGTGATATGCCACAATCGCCAGCGTTTCGATCGCGGCCCGGCTGAGCTTGCGGGTCTCAACCGTTTCTTTTTGCATCAGAAAACCCAAGTCTGGGGCAGTGCGAATGGCCCAGGATTCACCAACCTGAACCACACGAACACCACGCCCTTCATAGCGTTTCTTAAGCATTTCCACCGCCTGTGACGCGTCGCTGCCATGGGGCATCCGCACTTCAAGATCGGCAATCGTCACCGGCTCGGCACTGGCGAATAACACGGCCTCAACCATGCGTTCCTGCTCGGCCATAGGCGGGGCTTCGAACAGGGTGCCGGTACCTTCTTCCTGAGGCGCGTCAGTCACGGGATTGGGTCCTCTTGCGTAGTTGTATCGGAGCAAAAGTTTCGCTCTGCTGTATTTCCATATGCCCTTCTTTCACCAACTCAAGTGAGGCCGCAAAAGTAGCCGCCGTCGCGGACCGCCTGCGCACCGGATCGGCATCCCAGCCTTCGGGCAGATAGGTCTCCATATCCGTCCAGGCTCCTGCAAAGCCGATCAGCGGGCGCATACGTTCCAGCGCCTGTTCCATCGTGAATACGGCGTCACGGTCCATGACAAAGGGGCGGAATTCGTCGCGGGTACGAATGCGGGCATAGCCCTGCATCAGGTCCAGCAGCGTGGCGGAATAGGTCACGGTGCGGATGCGCGTGACATCCTCGCCCTGCCCACGTTTGAAGAAATCGCGCCCCAGCTGATCGCGCCCCATCAATCGGGCGGCAGCATCGCGCATGGCCTGAAGCCGCTCTAGCTGAAACGCCAGATGCGCGGCCAGTTCTTCGCCCGAGGGGCCTTCGTCATTCGGATCCGGAGGCAGCAGCAAGCGCGATTTCAGAAAGGCCAGCCATGCCGCCATCACCAGATAGTCGGCGGCCAATTCGATCCGCAGCGCCCGTGCCTTTTCAACAAAGGACAAGTATTGCTGCGCCAGCGCCAGAACCGATATTTTGCGCAGATCTACCTTTTGCGTGCGGGACAGCATCAGCAGCACATCGAGCGGGCCTTCAAACCCGTCGACGTCTACGATCAATGCCTCTGCCGCAAGGCGATCCGCGACCGAGACGGGGTCTTCGCTAAAAAGATTATCCGACATACACCTGCCCGCCCATTAGGCGAGAAAGTTCGGCTTCGGCGGCTTGGATGTCAAGTTCCTGCGGGGCTTTGCGCATCGCCAACGCCCGTTCAGCGCGTTTCTGTGCCTGTTCGGACATCTTTTCGGCGGTGCTCAGCACCTTAGCACGGGCATCAAAAGAGCCGTTGCAGTACAAAACCACATCGCACCCTGCAGCTAGCGCCTGATTGGCAATCTCTTCTGGATTTCCGCTGAGGGCCTTCATCGAGATATCATCCGTCATGATCAGCCCGCCAAACCCGATCGATTTGCGGATCAGGCTGATCATGGTCCGAGAAATCGTAGCAGGTTGAGGGTCAATCCGGTCATAGACCAGATGCGCCGTCATCCCCATTGGCAGATCGTTCAACTCCCGAAACGGGCCGAAATCGGCCTCGGTCAGGTCCTCTTGCGCCAGATCGACATGGGGCAGGTCATGATGGCTGTCCAGCGTGGACAAACCATGACCCGGCATGTGTTTGAGCACCGGCAATACACCGCCATCCAAATGCCCCTCGGCAACCGCACGACCGATCCGGGAAACCATTTTGGGATCAGACCCATAGCAGCGGTTTCTAAGGAACGGATGCGTTTCGTTCCGGGCCAGATCCACCATGGGGGCGCAGTTGCTGTCGATCCCAAGCTCGAACAATTCATTCGCGATCAGGCGATAGCGCAGATACATAGCACGTTCGGCTTGCTCTCCGCTCTGGGCCACGTGATCCAGCGGCGGCATCCATTCCCGTGCCAGCGGTGTGCGCAGTCGTTGCACGCGTCCACCCTCTTGATCAACAGTGATCGGGCAGTTTCGCCCCACAGCCTCGCGGAAATCGTCGCATAGGGCGCGCACCTGATCCGCAGACTCGATATTACGGGCGAACAGAATGAACCCGAATGGGTTCATCTCTCGGAACAGTTTTTTCTCGTCAGACGTCAGGCGCAGACCTTCAGCGTCGGTAATGACTGCGCCGAAACTCACCGCGCGGCAACCGGAATGCAATCAGCGCCTTCGGCCTGCAAAGCGGCACAGAATTGGCGCGAGTCGCTCAGATCGTCAAACCCCAGAACCCGAAGACGATAGAAGGTTCGCCCACCGCTTGAGGTTTTCTGTATAACACGCTGTTTTCCATCCATATAATCCCCGAATCGTCCATTCATTCGATCCCATTCCGAGCGCGCGACGTCCGAATTTTCATAGGCGCCAAGCTGGGCCATACGGGTGCCCTTGGTCAGAGTTTCAGGATCCACATCCAAGCCGACCGCAGCTTTGACCGCCGCGTTGATCGCGTCTTCGGTAGTGCTGTTTGACGTAATCGCGCTGCGCACACCACCAGCGGGGCGCAGGACCGGGCGCAGCGACCGGCGCACACCTGGCAAAGCTGCCAGTTCTGGGTCCGGTTGCGATGCAGCCAGATCAGCCGGATCAATAGCAGGCTCTTCCTCGGGGATGGTCAAAGAGGCCAACTGAAAACTTTGCTCGCCAACCTGATCGGAATTTTCCGCCTCTCCCGCCAGTTCAGCAACCAGTGTATCAACCGCGCCCTGGCGCATCTGTGTGGCCGTCCGGTCAGAGACGTTTTCCTGGATCACATGTACGGCAGGTATCGGTTGCAACGGTGCCACCGGAGTATCTTCATCTGTCAGGGAAACCGGGCGCGGTGCAAGGATCAGCCGATCAGCAGGCGGCGCTGCTGTGCCCACTGCCGCAACCGTGTTCACGGCCAAACCCTGATGATCAGCCGGGGTGCCACCCGGGCTATCCGGCTGAATACGCATTGGTCCATCTAAGGACCGAACAACCGGTACGCCACTGACATCGCGCATTACCAAATTGTAACCCCAAACACCGATGCCAGCGACCAGCGCCAAAGATGCAACAGCACCCAGAGCACTAACAATACGACCAAAACCCGCAGGATGGGGCGTTTCGTCATATCCGTGCAAGTCATTAGGGAGGTCATACCCATCCTGAGGATGAGCTTGATTCGTATAATGCATCTGCTCGGGGCGCATTTGCCCCGGGTAATCGTAACTTGCCATGTCCGCCTCACCGCCCGTTTAGCGCCGAAAATAAGGCGCGCGGGTCATTTCTTGCCTACCTCGTACCGGCGGTTCGGACGGTGTTGTTCACCGCATCTCCTGCGCCGGGGTAACGCCAAGAATACCCAAGCCTGCTGAAATCACAACAGAAACGGACCGGGCCAGTGCGATTTTTGACTGGCTTGTGGCAACATCGCCATCCTGAATAAACCGCAGCTGGGTTTCATCGTTGCCCTTGTTCCAAAGCGCGTGGAAATCCCCTGCAAGTTCATACAGATAGAAGGCAACGCGGTGGGGTTCATTGGTACGTGCGGCGATCTCAACCAGACGCGGCCATTCGGCCAGCTTCTTGGCAACAGTCAGCTCAGAGGCATGGTCGATCTTACCCAGATCGGCGCTTTTAAGCGCTGGGTCCTGCGCGTCGATCCCGGCCTCAGCTGCACGGCGCAGAACACTCATCACGCGGGCATGGGCATATTGGACGTAGAAAACGGGGTTCTCGCGGCTTTGTTCCAAGACCTTGTCAAAGTCAAAATCCAGGGCAGCGTCATTCTTGCGGGTCAGCATCACGAAACGGGTCACATCCGGGCCAACCTGATCGACCACATCACGCAATGTGACGAAGTTCCCTGCCCGCTTGGACATCTTGAACGGCTCGCCGTTCTTCCACAGTTTCACCAGCTGGGTCAGCTTTATATCCAGCGGTACCTTGCCATCGGACAGAGCCGACACGGCCGCCTTCATCCGTTTGACATAGCCACCGTGGTCAGCGCCGAACACATCGATCAACGCGTCAAACCCACGGGTCACTTTGTCATAGTGATAGGCGATATCCGGGGCAAAATAGGTCCAGCTCCCGTCCGATTTCTTGACCGGGCGATCCACGTCGTCGCCATGCTCGGTCGATTTGAACAGGGTCTGCTCACGTGGTTCCCAATCTTCGGGCTTTTTGCCCTTGGGCGGTTCCAGCACGCCCTCATAGATCAGGCCCTTGTCGGTCAGGGATTGCAACGCAGCTTCAATCCGACCCGTGCCATAGAGCGACTTTTCCGAGAAGAACACATCCATCTCAACGCCCAGCGCCTTCAGGTCGGCACGGATCAGGTCCATCATCGCTTCTGTCGAAAACTCGCGCAGATCCTCCAGCCAGTCGCTTTCCGGCTTGTCGATCAGGCTGTCACCGTATTTCTCTTTCAACGCCTCGCCAATCGGGATCAGATAGTCGCCAGGATACAGGCCCTCGGCGATCTCGGGGCTCAGCCCGTTGGCCTCGCGGTACCGTTCATAGGCCGAGCGCGCCAACACATCGACCTGCGCACCGCCATCGTTGATATAGTATTCACGGGTCACGATATGGCCGGAATAGGCCAGCAAGCTTGCCAGCGCATCGCCAAACACCGCGCCCCGCGTATGACCCACATGCAAGGGGCCGGTCGGGTTGGCCGAGACGTATTCCACGTTCACCTTCTGCCCATGCCCCATGGTCGAGCGGCCATAATCCGTGCCCTGTTGCAGCACCGCAGCCAGAACACCCTGCCAGACTGATGGCGCCAACCGCAGGTTCAAGAACCCCGGCCCGGCAACCTCTACACTTGTGATCCGATCATCCTCTGCCAGCTTTCCAGCCAGCGCATCGGCAATGTCGCGCGGCTTCATCTTGGCGGGCTTTGCCAGCACCATCGCCGCATTCGTTGCCATATCGCCATGCGCCGCATCACGTGGAGGCTCGACCGCCACGTTGTCAAAGCTCAACCCTTCGGGCAGCACGCCTTCGGACTGCATCTGTGCCAACGCGTCCAGCACAAGGCTGCGGATCTCGGAAAACAGGTTCATTTCGAATGTCCTTTTGCTTGCCCGGCGGTTTACCACGCAACACCGCAAGGTCAATGGAGGCATTCAATTTGCGCTTGGATAAAGACCTCTCCCCGCTAAGGTCTGTCAGATACACCTAAACGGAGAATCCCATGCGTTTTGCCCTGCCCGTTGGTCTGATTTTGTCGACCGCCCTTCCGGCTTTTGCTGAAATGCCTGCCCCGCAAGGCCATGTGCTGGTCACCCTTGGCGGCGCGGTTGGGGAAACCAACCTGCCCGCGCGCGGCGAGAATGACGGCGGCTTGCTGGGATATCTGGAGGTCACCCATGACGGGGCAGCTGGCTTTGACGCGGCATTGCTGGATAGTTTGGATCAGGTCGAGATCACAATTCCCTACGGCACAGAGGCCAACCAACGCGACATTACCTTTAGCGGCCCGCTTCTGTCTGATGTGATGGTCATGGCCGGTGCCGAAGGTAAAACGGCCAAACCAATGGCAATGGACGGGTACCAGGCAGAAATTCCCTGGCAAAGCATTTCGACCTATCAGCCCATCCTTGCGACCCACGCCGACGGCGCCCCCATGGGGATCGGAGGATATGGCCCAACGATGATCGTTTTCCCGCCAACCGACGAAGCTGAGGCAGCACAGGATCAGGCAGGTCAACAGGTATGGGCCTTGGCCTATATCGGAGTCGAATGATCTGCTGATATCGGGCGCCCTGTCAATCTTTCATGATCCTGTAGCGCAAACCTGTCGGTCATCCCGGCGATATAGTCCGATACGATCCGGGCTAAGGCAGTCTCATCCTCAGCCTCTTCAATGTCCGCGTGCCAGCGCGCGGGCATCTGCTTCGGATCGCCAAGGTAGATTGGAAACAAATCCTCGACCACTTTGCTGACCTCGGCGCGCACCGTCATCACCGACGGCGCCCTGTACATCCGCGAAAACAGGAAAGCGCGAATTTCCTTCAGTTGCGCCCAAAGGCCTGTTGAGAACTGAATGACCGGATAGCCAAGATGCCGGATCTCTTCGACGCTCTGGGCACCGGACCCTGCGATCAGAGCCCGAGACGTGTCGATCACGTCCGACACCATAACCCCAAACACCCGCCGCAACGCCTCATGCCGACGGCGATAGGGGTCGAGGCCCGGGTATCTGCGATCCACCTCCGCATAACAGTCGCCCACGATCGGCAGTCGCTGATTGTCCTCGTCGCTGAACAACTCCGCCCTCAGCCCGTCCAACAGGTCATGATTGTTATAGGCGATGTCGTCAGACAAGGCCGCCACCTGCGCCTCTGCGCTTGCGTGCGTGTGCAGTTCAAGATTAAACGCCGCATTGCACTCCGCCAGCGCCCAAGGCAGTTCCCCTTCCACCGGTCCGTTATGTTTTGCAATGCCTTCCAGGGTTTCCCACGTAAGGTTGCACCCATCGAACTCGGCATAATGACGCTCAAGCCGGGTCACGATCCGGATGGCCTGCGCGTTATGATCGAACCCACCATACGGCTGCATGATCTCATGCAAAGCATCCTCGCCAGTATGTCCGAACGGCGTGTGGCCAAGATCATGAGCCAGGGCAACCGCTTCGGTCAGTTCTGGATTCAAACCCAAGGCCCCGGCAATCGTCCGCGCCACTTGCGCCACCTCGATCGAATGGGTCAGCCGGGTCCGATAGCTATCCCCTTCGTGCTCAACAAAAACTTGGGTCTTGTGCTTGAGCCGCCGAAAGGCGCTGGCATGAATGATCCGGTCGCGGTCGCGCTGAAAGCATGACCGGAAACTGCTCTCTTCCTCTGGCACCAACCGCCCTCTTGCGCGGTCGGGATTCGAGGCAAAACCTGCTCTGTCCAACGGTCTGTCCTTGTCGCCTGTCCTTGGGCTTTCTATATGGTAGAGTGGTTAAGAAATAAACCTTTGGAGTTTGGCATGAATCTGCCCCCGACAGTTACAGAACGCGCCTTTGACCGCCTTGCCGAGATCGGCGCGGCCGATCAGGGTCAAGCCCTGCGTGTCGCTGTCGAAGGCGGCGGGTGTTCGGGCTTTCAGTACGAAATTGCATTGGACAAACCCAAAGACGACGATCTGGTTCTTGAGGGTAAGGGGCAGAAGGTCATTGTCGACGCAATCTCACTGCCGTTTCTTGAAAATGCGGTGATTGATTTCACGCAAGAACTGATCGGCGCACGCTTTGTGATCGAAAACCCAAACGCCACCTCCTCCTGCGGCTGCGGCACTTCGTTTTCAATGTGATCACCCGTCGGGGTTTCACTCCCAGACCCCCAAGGTATTTCTAGCCAGATGAAGCAGGGATCCGCTCTCCGATTTCTAGACCGGAGAGCTTCACCTGGCGCGGTCATCGGCGCCTCCGCCTGTACCGCCAGCTGATTTTCGGGGATTCTGGTTAATGATCCGTTTCTTCATCTGGCTAAAAATACCTCGGAGCGCGAGGCAGCGCCTCGCAAACCCGTTCTCCGCCTTGCCGTTGGGCACGTTCTGAGCGATAGGTTGCCAAGGACTGTCGGAGGGTCGCGCATGAAAATCGCCACATTCAACATCAACGGCATCAAGGCGCGGGCCGAGGCTTTGCCGCGTTGGCTGGATGATGCTCAACCCGATGTTGTGCTGCTGCAAGAGATCAAGTCAGTCGACGATAACTTCCCCAGAGAGATCTTTGAGGCGCGCGGGTACAACGTGGAAACGCACGGTCAGAAAAGCTTTAACGGCGTTGCCATTCTGTCGAAGCTACCGCTCGAGGACGTCTCGCGGGGTTTGCCCGGTGATGATGAGGATGAACAGGCCCGCTGGATCGAAGCAACGGTGGTCGGCAAACAGGCGCTGCGTATCTGTGGGCTCTATCTGCCAAACGGCAACCCCACCCCGGGGCCAAAATACGACTACAAACTTGCCTGGATGGAGCGACTCTATCATCGGGCCCGCGACCTGATGAACAGTGAAGAACCCGCTCTGATGGCAGGTGATTACAACATCATTCCCCAGGCCGAAGACGCCGCGCGTCCCGATGCCTGGCGCGAGGATGCATTGTTTCGCCCTGAAAGCCGGGCCGCATTTCGGAAAATTCTGAATCTCGGATTCACCGAGGCCTTTCGCGCTGGCACGCAAGGTCCGGAACATTATTCATTCTGGGATTATCAAGCGGGCGCGTGGAACCGAAATGACGGGATTCGTATTGATCATTTCCTTCTGACCCCTCAGGCCGCTGACCTGTTGCGCGATTGCAAAATCGATTCCGAAATTCGGGGGCACGAAAAACCGTCAGATCATGTTCCGGTTTGGATAGATCTAGATCTGTAATCGGCTAAGCCGTGGCATCGAACTCATAGATCCAATCATATTTTCGGCCCAACCGCGATCCAACTGCCATCAACGCCAGTTGCGCCCCGACACGCATAGGGCCACGTAGATGGAAGTTGCGCGCGTTGGCTCCAGCGGCAGCGACCACCCGAGTTGCCCGCTGGCGACGGGTCGCTTCATAGGCGGCCAGTGCTTGCGAAACGCCGGATTGTTCTTCGAAAGACCGCCCCAGAGTCCAGGCATCTTCTAGTGCAAGGCAAGCACCTTGGGCCATGAAAGGCAGCGTCGGATGAGCTGCGTCGCCCAAAAGCGCCACACGCCCATTCTGCCAGCATTCAGCAACAGGGCGCAGGAACAATGCCCAGATATTCGGGTCCTGAACCTCTTGCAAAATCTCTTTGACCAAGCCGCCAAAACCTGCAAATCGCGCCTTCAGCTCTTCGGGATCACCGCGTAGACGCCAACCTTCTTCCTGCCAGTCAGACCTCTCTTCGATTGCCACGATGTTCATCAGGGTCTGATCGCGCAAAGGATACGTCACTACATGCCGTCCCGGCCCCATGGTTAGCACAGCGCAAGGGTTGTTGTTGCATCGGTCCCATGGAATCGTCGCGCGCCACGCAACCTGATGTGTGAATTTCGGTGCTTCCCTGCCAGTCAGGTCAGCACGAATTGCACTCTGGCCGCCGTCCGCCGCGACTGCACAATCAACCCGAAACCTCGCCCCCGTATCGAGGATAATTTCGGCCTCGGACGGGTGCTTTCGCACCCGTTCCACACGCGCACCAAGGTGAAACTCTACCCCTTTTTGAGCCGCCGCTTTGTAGAGAAGATCAAGCAGGTCAGCGCGATGGTAATAATAGGTAGGCCCGGCAGAGGGTGGCGCGATTTTGCAGACCAGCCGCCCTGCCCGGTAATCACGAAGGATCGTTCCATGGGACAAAAGCCCAGCCTCGAGCGTGTCCGCAACAACCTTCAGAGCACGCAGCACAGCCATCCCGTTGGCGCTGATCTGAAGGCCCGCGCCGATCTCGGTCAATTCTGGTGCCTGCTCAAACACGGTCACCACGGCGCCGCGCTGTCGCAGGGTCAAAGCAGCCGCGAGGCCGCCAATGCCACCTCCGACTATGCCGAATTTCGATCCGCTGATGTTCATGTCACCGGCTTAACGCAAAAACGCCGGAGCAAAAGGCCCCGGCGTCTATGTTATCAGATTTTCCCAGCGATCAATCGTCGCGGTGGACCTTTTCGCGACGCTCATGCCGTTCCTGCGCCTCAAGCGTCATGGTCGCGATTGGGCGCGCATCCAAACGTTTCAGCGAAATGGGATCACCGGTCATCTCGCAATAGCCGTACTCGCCTTCATCAATCCGGCGCATGGCAGAATCGATCTTGGCAACCAGCTTGCGCTGACGATCGCGGGTGCGCAGTTCCAGCGCGCGATCGGTTTCTTCGCTTGCGCGGTCAGCGACATCCGGAATGTTACGGGTATTGTCCTGCAGCCCTTCGATCGTATCGCGGCTGCCAGCCATTAGTTCGTTTTTCCAATCCAGCAGCTTGCGACGAAAATACTCTAGCTGCCTATCATTCATAAATGGTTCGTCTTCAGCTGGACGGTAATCTTCAGGCAGAAAAACTTCCTGCTTCATTTTTGCTCCCTCGGTGTGGCCTGCAACGCCGGTCACTCTCTCATTACCTGACATGCGGCAATCCCCTTCTGCGGAGCGTTTATCTGACAGCGCAGTAATTGTCACTATGCAAACGTCGCCCCGGCGCCGCGCCATTGCGCGTGATCTAAATACGTCCAACCAAACAACAAAACCTTGTTTTTCTGTGAAAATTAACTGACCATTTCAGGGCAACTCCAAAAAGACGGCACCGGATGTTAGCGCACGAATCAACCAAAAGCATTGTAGTCACTCGGCAATTTCCCTTCATGCGACGCAGCGACCTGGCTTGTCAAAATTTCTGCTGCGCGGTAACCCCAAGGGCGCATTTCGCGCGACACTTGATGAGGGGCCAATGACCGCACGTTTCCAAGGAACAGCCGAATACGTCGCCACAGACGATCTGACCATTGCGGTAAATGCCGCCGTGACGCTGGAACGTCCCTTGCTGGTCAAAGGTGAGCCGGGAACTGGCAAGACCGAGTTGGCCAAGCAGGTGGCCGGAGCGTTGGGGCTGCGGATGATCGAGTGGAACGTGAAATCCACCACCCGCGCGCAGCAGGGACTGTATGAATACGATGCCGTCAGTCGTCTGCGCGACAGCCAGTTGGGTGAAGAGCGCGTGCACGACGTGTCGAACTATATCCGCAAGGGTAAATTATGGCAGGCCTTTGAAACCGATGAAAAGGTCGTGTTGTTGATCGACGAGATCGACAAGGCCGATATCGAGTTTCCGAACGATCTGCTGCAAGAGCTCGATAAGATGGAGTTTCACGTCTACGAGACCAGCGAAACGATCCGCGCCAAGAACCGTCCGATCGTCATCATCACATCGAACAATGAAAAGGAACTGCCCGACGCCTTCCTGCGCCGGTGTTTCTTTCACTATATCCGGTTCCCTGATGAGGCCACGATGCGCCGCATCGTCGAGGTCCATCATCCCGGCATCAAAGATGCGCTTTTGACAACGGCTCTGACCCAGTTCTATGAGATTCGCGAAACTCAGGGCCTGAAGAAAAAGCCATCGACCTCAGAGGTGCTGGACTGGCTCAAGCTGCTGCTGGCCGAGGACCTGACCGCCGAAGACCTCAAGCGCGATGGCGCCAATGCCCTGCCCAAACTGCACGGTGCGCTGCTTAAGAATGAACAAGACGTGCACCTGTTCGAACGCCTGGCATTCATCGCCCGCAACAAACGCTGAGCCGGTAAACCCTCGGTGATCGCCGCTTGCCTTAGCAAGTCTCGGATGCAAGCATTGGTCTCAGGTTGCCCGGCTTGTCCGGGCAATTTACCATCAGACCCAACGGGACTCAGCAATGCCAGAAACAGTAACAATTCGAGCCTTGCATCCGACTGATCGCGAGGACTGGGCGGATATGTGGCGGGATTATCTGGCGTATTATGAAACGACGGTTCCGGATTCCGTCTATGACAGCACATTCTCGCGACTGCTGAGGGATGATCCGAACGATTTTTCTTGTTTCGTCGCGCAGGCCGACGGGGGGCTTGTGGGTTTGACCCACTTTCTGTTCCACCGCCATGCCTGGAAGGAAGAAAGCGTGTGCTACTTGCAGGACCTATTCGCCCGCCCCGAGGCGCGCGGCATGGGGGTCGGTCGCGCTTTGATTCAGGCCGTTTACGAAGAAGCGGACCGGCAAGGTGCACCGTCTGTCTATTGGCTGACGCAGGATTTCAACCATACCGCGCGAAAGCTCTATGACAGGATTGGCAAACAGACACCTTTCATCAAGTATCAGCGCCCATGACGCGATGGCTCGCAATCTTGATCAGCTTTGTCCTGACCGCATGTGCCACGATTGAGCCTGCCGAAAGCCCACCCGAGATTGTGGACATCGAACCACCCCTGCCCCCTGCCAAGTCCTTTACGCGTGCATATCCCTCGCCTCCGGCGCGGTCGAATGAAAACATGGCAGCGGATTTCATCTCTCTGCATTTCGCACTGGAAGGGGGTACGGCACTGCCTGTTTTTACGCGGTTCGAAACCCCGATCACGGTGCGGTTGACCGGGGCTGCGACGCCCTCGCTTCAAAAGGATCTGGGCCGCCTGCTGACCCGTCTGCGCACCGAGGCCGGGATAGACATCAAACAGATCAAGGACGGTCAGGCCAACATCACGATCGCGGCGGTCAGTCAAAAAGAGATTCAGGCCATCCTGCCTCAGGCTGCATGTTTCGTGGTACCCAATGCCTCAAGCCTTGCGGAGTACCGCCGGGATCGGTTCAAACAGAAAAGCAGCTGGACCAAACTGAGCAGCCGTCAGCGACTGGGCATCTTCATTCCCGCCGATGCAAGTCCGCAGGAAAAACGTGACTGCCTGCACGAAGAGATCGCACAGGCGCTTGGCCCGCTGAATGACCTGTATCGCCTTCCGGACTCGGTATTCAACGATGACAATATCCACACGGTCCTGACCGGGTTCGACATGTTGATCCTGAAGGCCGCATATTCATCCCAACTGCACAGCGGTATGACACGTGAACAGGTCGAAACGGCCATACCCGAAATTCTCTCGCGTCTGAATCCGCGCGGTGATGCGGTGCCGGTACAGCCCATGTCGGAAACTCCACGAGCCTGGATTTCAGCAATTCAGAAATCCTTGCAATCCAATCGCAGCCAGCAATCGCGCATGAGGCAGGCCCGCAAGGCAGCCCGAATTGGCAAGGAACAAGGTTGGACCGATCACCGGCGCGCTTACCCTCATTACCTGATGGGCCGCATGGAACAGTTCGATGATCCACAAGAGGCGTTGCGCCAATATGATATTGCCCTGCAGTTTCTGCGCGCTACACCGGGCACGGAATTGCATCAATCCTACATCACGACCCAACTGGGCGCCTTTGCGCTTTCGCAAGGCAATGGGCCAGAGTTCCTGCCCGAAATCGACGACGCTATTAACGTGATGACACGGGCTGAGAACGCCTCGCAGCTTGCAACGTTGTTGTTGCTGAAAGCCGAGGTCCTGAATGAAATAGGCCGTTCCGCAGAGGCACGTTCCGTCAGGCTGGACAGTCTGAGATGGGCACGATACGGCTTTGGCTCGGATGTAGTGGCCCGGTCGCTTATGCAGGACGTCGCAGAAGGACCAGTCAATTAACGGGGGCGATTAACGCATGATAGTGGTTCTGGGACTGGCGGTGCTGGGTGCGCTCCTTGGGGCGCTGACCGCGCGCAAACGCAACGGCAGCGGCGCCGATATCGCGCAATATGCAGCCGGATATGGAATCGCCTTTGCGCTGGTCGGGCTCATTCTGTCCTTGGTTCTGGTTCGCTTTGTGGTGTAGCCCATGTTTGTTCCCTTTTTCGAAAACCTTCGCAAAGCCGGTATCCCCGTATCCCTGCGGGAATATCTGACCTTTCTGGAGGGTATGAAAAAGGGGCTGGCAACCTATGATGTCGAGGCGTTCTATTACCTCGCCCGCGTGTCGATGGTGAAGGACGAACGCAATATCGACAAGTTCGACCGCGCTTTTGCCGCCAGCTTTGAAGGGCTGGAACAGATCGGGTTCGAACAGGTCCTCGAAGCCGTCGACATCCCTGCCGAATGGCTGGCGAAGATGGCGGAAAAGCACCTCAGCGAAGAGGAAAAAGCCGAGATCGAGGCCCTTGGCGGGTTCGACAAGCTGATGGAGACGCTGAAAGAGCGGCTCAAGGATCAACAAGGCCGCCACCAAGGTGGCAACAAGTGGATCGGTACGGCCGGAACGTCGCCCTTCGGAGCCTACGGGTACAACCCGGAAGGTGTGCGGATCGGCCAGAAGGAAAGCCGTCATCAGCGCGCGGTCAAGGTTTGGGACAAGCGTGAATTCAAGAACCTAGACGACACGGTCGAGCTGGGCACGCGCAACATCAAGGTCGCGTTGAAGCGCCTGCGCCGCTGGGCCCGCGAGGGTGCGGCGGAAGAGCTTGATCTGGACGGCACCATCCGCGCCACAGCCGAGCATGGATATCTAGACGTCAAAACCCGGCCCGAACGGCACAATGCCGTCAAGGTGCTGTTGTTTCTGGACGTCGGAGGCTCAATGGACCCACATATCAAAGTGGTGGAAGAGCTGTTCTCGGCCGCAAGAACCGAATTCAAGCATCTGGAATATTACTACTTCCACAACTGCCTGTACGAAGGTGTCTGGCGTGACAACATCCGCCGCTGGGACCAGCAGACGCCGACCCATGAGGTGCTGCGCACCTATGGTCCCGATTACAAATGCATCTTCGTCGGCGACGCCTCGATGAGCCCTTACGAGGTCGCCTATCCTGGCGGTGCCAATGAACATTGGAACCAGGAGGCTGGCCAGATCTGGCTGCAGCGGGCGCGCGACCAATGGGCATCGAACCTGTGGATCAACCCAGTGCCTAAGAAGTATTGGGAATATACCCACTCAATCGGAATGATCCGCGAGATTTTTCAGGATCGGATGGTGCCGATGACTCTGGCCGGGCTGGAAAAAGGAATGCGCGAGCTGACGCGATAACGCCAGCCCGCGGATCAGGTTCTGCCGAGGCCGGGATTACCCGGCGATGGCCTGAATGCCCAGAAACAGAACACCCGACAACACAGCCGCCGCGGGCACGGTAATAATCCAGGCTGCAATGATCGTCATAAAGTGCGAGCGGCGCACCAGTTTGCGCCGGCGGCGTTCTTCCGGTGCCAGAACCGTCCGCTCAGGCACTGTAATGCGGGCTTTACGCAGCCGTCTTTCAGCATCCCATTCCCGGAAGAAGCCGACGCCAAAGACGGCACCCACTGCAATATGGGTCGAGCTTACGGGAAGACCAAGCCAACTGGCCACGATAACGGTGATGGCTGCGGACAGCGCAACGCAATAGGCACGCATCGGGTTAAGTTTGGTTATTTGGCTGCCAACCATTCGGATCAGTTTTGGCCCAAACAGAAACAGGCCAAACGAAATGCCAAAGGCGCCGATGATCATGACCCAATAGGGAATACTAATCGCCTGGGTGAAATCACCCGAGGCAGAGGCTTGCACGATGGCCGCCAAAGGCCCAACGGCATTGGCCACATCATTGGCCCCATGGGCAAAGCTCAGCAATGCGGCGGATACGATCAGAGGGATGCCGAACAATACTTTGAGGGATCTATTGCGGTTCTCCAGACCTTCGGATTGACGCCGAATAACCGGAATCATCACGGCCCAGACCAGCCCACCACAGGCGGCCCCGATCAACAAAGCCGTGCCGAGGTCGATCTTGACGATCTTCTTGAGCCCCTTCAGCGCCAGATAGCTGGCAAAAGCCGCTGCCATGATACCAACCAGCATCGGCACCCATTTCCGGGCCGCTGCGATCTTGTCGTCCTGATAGATAATCCGCGACTTGATGAACCAGAGAAATCCTGCGGCGACCAGACCGCCAAGCATCGGCGAGATAACCCAGCTGGCCGCGATCTTGCTCATCGTCCCCCAGCTCACTGCGCCAAAACCGGCTGCGGCGATCCCTGCCCCCATGACGCCTCCGACAACCGAGTGGGTCGTGGACACAGGCGCTCCGACCCAGGTCGCCAGGTTGACCCAAAGCGCCGAAGACAACAAAGCCGCCATCATCGCCCAGATGAATACAGTCTGCGTTCCCATGCTTTCAGGAGCGATAATGCCCTTCGCGATCGTGGAAACAACGTCGCCTCCAGCGATCAGCGCGCCGGCACTTTCGAATATGGCAGCAATCGCGATGGCGCCTCCCATGGTCAGCGCATTGGCCCCGACCGCCGGTCCCATATTGTTGGCAACATCGTTGGCCCCGATATTCAGCGCCATATAAGCCCCAAACATTGCCGCAAGCACTACGATCAGCGTGTTGTTGCCTTGTCCGAACAGGAAGGCTGCCACAAGACCTGCGACAACGATAAAAGAAAGCGCGATGCCAGACCCGACAAATGGGCGACCCACCTGTGAGGTTGCCACTTCTAGCCGAGAAAAGCGTCTAAGGTCGCGGTCAAGCGTTTCCAGGTGACGGGCTTCGTGGTCATTGTTGGACATTGTGTGTTCTCCGACGAGTTCCCGTGCGGATAAGGCGGCAGGCGGCGTTTTTCAACAGTTAGAATCCTAAAGAACCCAGTTTCCACTGCGTCATGGCAGCTTGGAGACCTTTCAGGCCCACGGAAACGCTGATGCCTTGCCCTTGTGTCTGCTTATCCCCATATCAGAACCATGCTCCGAATTACTCCGATTCTTCTGGCGGTTCTGTATGCCGTGGTGATGTACCGGATCTCGGTCTGGCGCACCCATCGCGAGCTTGACCTGAAATCGACCGAACTGGCCGATCCCGCCCTCAAGCGTATGACTGACCGGCTGGCGGCGGCGCTGGGGATCGAGAGGGTTCCGGTCTATATATATGAGATCGACCCGGTGAACGGGCTTGCGGCGCCGGATGGACGAATATTCATCACACGCGGGTTTTATCGCAAGTTCCTCAATGGCGAGGTTTCCGCCGAAGAGATGGCGAGCGTCATCGCACATGAACTGGGGCATGTGGCCTTGGGTCATGCACGGCGACGGATGATTGATTTTTCTGGACAGAATGCGTTGCGGACAGCCTTGATGCTGCTTCTGAGCCGGTTCATCCCATTCATCGGTGCGATGATTGCAAACGCGCTGACTGCGCTTTTGGCGTCGCGCCTGTCACGTGGGGATGAATATGAAGCAGATGAATATGCCGCCGCCCTGCTAACCAAAGCCGGAATCGGCATCGGCCCGCAAAAGTCTCTGTTTCACAAACTTGAGGATTTGACGCAGCAACGCGCGGGCGTTGTACCCGCCTGGTTGATGAGCCATCCCAAAACGGATGAGCGGATTGCGGCGCTGGAAGTGCTTGAGCAGCGTTGGGCGCGTGGCTGAGGCTCGGCGGCGAGAGGCCAGCCTCTCGCGCCCTCTGAGGTAATTTTAGCCAGATGAAGTAGGGATCCCACTTAGCTGGCGAGCGCTTTGCCCAGACGCGGCAGGCGGGCTTTTTTCATCAATCCACGCAAAGTCCATGTATCGCCTGACAGGCGGTTTGCTTCGGCCAGTACCTGCTGTGCAAGCTGGTCCAGCCCTTGCGGGTCGTTATACCAGAAACCATGCAGCAGACTGTCAGGGTCGCGCCGCTCAAGCCCTTCTTCTGCAAGAATATTTCTGGGGAAATCCTTGGCGTTGACCGTGACGATGATTTCCGCTGACGCGGCTACTGCAGTGGCCAAAACGTGGATATCAGCGGCGTCCGGCAGCCAGAGCCGAGCCTGCAGGCCAGCATTGGCTGGGCGTTCTGCCTTGGGCCATTTGACCTGCGTCAGGGCAATCTCGGCACGGGCCTGCGCCTCGCCTTCGGGGCCCAGTTTGCGCGCGGCGCGGGCCCATTCCTCGAGGATGCGCGCCGACCATATAGGGGTGAAATGACCTAGTCGGGCGGTGCCCAACAGCATCTCACGCATCACCGTTGGATAGATGACGCAGGTATCGAGTACAGCCTTCATAACCGGTAGAACACGGCCTTGAGGTAACCGCTTTCAGCCAGCTGCGGCAGTTGCGGGTGATCGGGCCCGGCAAAGCCAGTATGGATCAGTTGGGCTGAGCGCCCGGCGCGCCCGATGCCACGGGATGAGGCGTCGCGGAAGCGGCCCAGATCAGCAGCGTGCGAGCAAGAGCATAAGCCCAGATATCCGCCCGGCTTGACCAGTGTGGCGGCCAATCGCGCAATGCGTTCATAAGCCCGCAGCCCTGCATCCAGCGCCTGCCTTGATGGTGCAAAGGCGGGAGGATCACAGATAACGACGTCGAATTTAGCGCCTTCGTCGTTCAACTGAGCCAACACATCAAAAGCATCACCTTGGCGCGTGTCGAATTGATCGGCAAAGCCAGAAGCCTCGGCCCCTTTTGCGGCCAACTCCAATGCCGCGGCCGACCCGTCGACCGACAGCGCCTGTCCGGCACCACCCGCCAGCATCGCCAACCCGAAGCCTCCGACATGGCTGAAGACATCCAGAACCTGAGCCTTGGGTTGAACCAGCTGCGCAGCAAAGGCGTGATTGGGGCGTTGGTCATAGAACAGGCCGGTTTTCTGACCGCCTGCCAAATCCGCCATATAGGTTGCACCGTTCATCAACACGGGCAAAGGCGCATCCGGGACAGTGCCGCGCAAGGTCAGGTTGACATCATCCAACCCTTCCAGACCGCGTGTCCGGCCCGAGGCGTTTTTCAGCACGGTCGTCACGCCGGTCACAGCGACCAGCGCGTCGGTCAACATGTCGAGATACGCCTCGGCCCAGGCGGCGTTTGGCTGGATCACACAGGCCTCACCGAACCGGTCGATGATGACACCCGGAAAGCCATCCGCCTCGGCATGGATCAGGCGGTAAAAGGGCGAGTCAAACAGGCGTTCGCGCATATCAAGCGCGCGGCGCAGACGGGTTTCGAACCAATCAGCCGTCAGCTTGGCGACAGGATCGCGGTCCAGCACACGGCACATGATTTTCGATTCAGGATTGACCGCCACCAACGCGATCGGCGCGCGATTTTCATCCTCGAGCACGGCCAGCGCGCCAGCAGGGATTTTGCGCGTGCGACGGTCGGTGACAATGTCATTGGCATAGACCCACGGGAAGCCATGGCGCAGGCCGCGCGCATTGGCTTTGGGTTTCAGGCGGATACGGGGACGGACTGCAGTTTGGGTCATGGCGACCTCATAGTCGCGAACGCGCCGAGGGGAAAGCCCTAGCGGTTGCGAGACCGCCAACCACCGCGCCGTTTCGGCGCCTGAGCAGATTGCAACCCTTCGGTCAGCACCTGTGTCATTGGGTGATCGACCTCATCTTTGGCATAGATGGCGTGCAGGTCAGACAGGGCTTGCCTCTGATCACGCCCCTCCGGAAGGCTTAACGCCCAGTCCAGAAAGATACTGCGACATTCGGGCAATGTGATGCCATCGATGCGATAGGCCTCGCGGATCAGGCCTTTGTGATCGTTCGGATCGTCATTGCGCGGCATCTTTATCCTCCTGAATCACGCGGCCGATAATTTCGGCGGCGATATCGTAGCTTTCCTGCAACGCGGCCTGCAACTGTTCGACCTGCTCATACCCGGTGGCCCGACACAGGAAGGCGGAACCGCCCTCTCCGATTTTATCGGCCTCGATAACCTTACCTGACAACAGCCGAGCTGCGCATTGCACAGACCAGCATAGATCGTAGCAATCCTTCAACGTTTGCGCCTGAGCGACATCCAAAAGCGCGGCTGCGACTGCACCGTCCAACCCGGCATGTACATCGCGCTTTGCAACACCGGACAGTAAAGCGCCTGTTTCGGCCATCAGCTCTATGTCCATCATGCGCCCGGCCCCATTCTTGGCATCCCAAATACCGGCGGGGGTTTTCGCGGCTGCCAGACGCGCGCGCATTTCGGCAACTTCGCGCAAAACCTGCGCCTGATCGCGGGAGCGCGAAACAAGCTCTATTCGAAAGCCCTCGATATCGTCGGCCAGAGAGGGCTCACCGGCGACGGGATTTGCGCGCGTCAGGCCTAGGTGTTCCCACACCCATGCCTCATTCTGCTGATAGTTCGTGAAGCTGGCCCAACTGGTCGCCACCGGCCCCTGATTGCCCGAGGGGCGCAGCCGCATGTCGACCTCATAAAGTCGCCCCTGCGACATTGGGGCCGACAGCGCCGTGATCAGTGCCTGCGTGAACCGGGCATAGTAGGTCCGCGTGGCAAGAGGCCGTGGGCCCTCGGACATGTCCTGATTCAGCGGGTCGTAGATCACGATCATATCAAGGTCAGATTGCGAGTTGATCCGCCCTGCCCCCAGGGATCCCATGCCCAACACAGCGGCACCGCGACCAGGTGCGGGCCCGTGTTTGCTGGTGAACTGGTCCACAACACATGGCAGGATCGCAGCGATCACCGCGCTTGCAAGTTCGGCATATTGCTGCCCCGCCTGCACGCCGTCGATCAACCCGCGCAGATGGTGAACGCCGATCCGGAAATGCCATTCCTTGCACCAGCGCCGCGCCAGATCAAGCTGGCTTTCGTAGTCCTGCTCCTGCGAGAGTTCTCGCTCCAATTCGCCCTGCAGCACCGTCCGGCCCGGCCAGTCGTCAAAGAAGCTGCCGCCAATCACCGCATCAAAGACCGAGGCGTTGTGCGACAAATGCGCGGCCAATGCATGCGACGTGCCTACTATATCGACAAGCAGGTCGATAAGCTGCGGGTTGGCCTCGAACAGAGAAAACAGCTGCACGCCCGCAGGCAACCCGCGAAGGAACCCGTCCAGTGCCAGCAGCGCCTCATCCGGTTGGGCGGTTTTGGCAAGACGCGTCAGCAGCTCTGGTTTCAGCCGTTCGAAAATCCGCGCCCCGCGCTGAGAACGCAGTGATGGGTAGGTCGTCCAGCGCGCCAATATGCTTTCGTCAAATTCAACTTCTGGCAAAGGTGCACGGGCTGTCGGGCCGGGGGCGAAAAAACCTTCGGTCAACTCATGAACCTCGGTCAGCCGCCGTTTCAGATCCGCAGTCAGATCGGCGCTATCAATCCCCATCAGGCATGCAATCCGCTCAATCCCGTCCGAGGATTGCGGAATCTTATGGGTCTGCGCATCATGGATCATCTGAATGCGGTGTTCGACTTCGCGATGCGCGCGGTAGTGATCGGTAAGCTTTTCAGCCACGTCCTCGGGCACCCACCCTTTGCCGGCCAAAGCCGCCAAACCCGGAACAGTACCACGCACGCGCAGGTCCGTATCGCGACCTCCGGCAATCAACTGTCGGGTCTGAGTGAAGAATTCGATCTCACGTATCCCGCCTTGCCCTAGTTTCATATCATGACCCGGAATGGTCAGCGCACCGCCTGTCCCTTTGTTTTCGCGGATACGCAAGCGCATGTCATGGGCATCCTGAATAGCCGCGAAGTCCAGATGCCTTCGCCAGATGAAGGGGCGGAGCGTATCCAGGAAACGCTGCCCCGCAGCGATATCGCCAGCGCAGGGACGCGCTTTGATATATGCGGCGCGCTCCCAAGTGCGGCCCAGACTTTCATAGTACCGTTCGGCAGCTTCCGCAGCCAGACAAACTGGCGTCACCGCAGGGTCAGGCCGCAGCCTTAGATCCGTGCGAAATACATATCCATCCGCTGTCTTGTCACTGAGTGTGGCGCAGAAATTCCGTGTCGCCCGGACCATCCCTTGCCGCGCTTCATAGAAATCGTCCGGATCATAGCGCGTTTCGTCAAACAAAACGATCAGGTCGATATCAGAGCTGTAGTTCAACTCATGCGCACCCATCTTGCCCATGGCCAATATGATCATCCCCGCGGCAGAGGCGACATCATCTTCGGTCATCCCAGGCAATTTACCTCGCCGGATCAAGGTTGCAATCTCGGCCTTGGCGGCAACATCCGCTACCATGGCCCCGAAATCGGTTAGTGCCCCTGTAACTTTTTCCAACGGCCACGCCCCTGCCAGATCCGCCAGGGCGGTCAACAGCGCCAAACGCCTCTTGGCCTGCCTCAGCCCCGGCCTGAGTTGATCCGCAGGCAAGGCCCTTGCGGTTTCCATAACGGATGCAAGCATCGCGTCCGGTTGCGCCAAAGCTTGCGGTAGCCAGTCGGCTTCCAGATCAATCAGGCCTTTGAGATAGGGGCTGGAGCCCGCAGCCCCTGCGATCAGTTCCCCCTGCTCAGGTGTAATGCCACCCACTGCATCGCGCGCTTCGGAACCAAGTGAAGGATCAAAGGCGCGCGGTACACGGTTGACGGCAAGAAGTCCTGTCATTTCATCTCCGATGACGTGGTTTCAGTATTTCTCTGGCCAAATATCTGACCCGACATTGCAACAATTTGGCGCTTAACTCAAAACAGCGCCGCAGCAGACAACCCAGCCAATGTTTGAAAGAAACCGTGGTGCGTTAGACTGAAATTGCGCTTGTTCAGATGTCAGGTCAACCATCCGAAATTCAGAAATGTAAATCATTTTCACATTGACCTCTTGTAACTGGGTTTGGTGCCCCCATCTATTCAATGTGAAAACAATTTACATCTAACCCGGAGAGCACCAATGACCGCATTGACCGAACACGCCGTCCCTGAAAACCCGGGATGGCTCAGCCGCGCAGAAGCCTGGCTTGACGATAAAGGCAAAGGGGCCTGGATCGCAGCCATGGTCCTTGGCTTTATCTTTTTCTGGCCCGTCGGCCTGGCCCTTCTGGCCTACATGATCTGGAGCAAACGTATGTTCAACAAATCCTGCAGCCGTCGCAAATCCTGGCACAGCCACATGAGCGCAATGAAGCCCTCGGGCAACAGCGCATTCGACGCCTACAAGTCCGATACTCTGGCTCGGCTGGAGCGTGAGCAACAGGAATTCGAAGCGTTCCTGCATCGTCTGCGCGAAGCGAAAGACAAGGCCGAATTCGACCAGTTCATGGATGAACGCGTCCGCGAGAACCGCGAAAGCGATGAAACCGGCGATAACGCCTGATCGACCTTGCCCTGTTCCGACAATCGGGACAGGGTATGTGAAACATCTACCGGAATGACCCGTATGCACTCCTTGCCAGACCCGAACCGACAGCCCGAGTTTTACCAGTCCGTCACGACCAAACGGTTCCTGGCCTGGCTGTTCGATATCGCCTTTATTTCGCTGCTTTGTACCGTCGCCATCGTCCTGACCCTCGGGCTAGGCGTACTGATACTCGCCCTGATTTATGCGGTGGTCAGTTTTGTCTATCGCGTCGTCACAATCGCCAACGGCTCTGCCACTCTGGGTATGCGTTTCATGGGGGTCGAACTGCGCGACGCTTTTGGTGAACGAATGGACACCGGTAAAGCGGTCGCACACACAGCCGGTTATTTTGTCAGCATGGCATTTCCGGTGCTGCAAATCATTTCAGTCATCATGATGCTAACCGGCGCGCGCGGCCAGGGCCTGACCGACACCCTTCTCGGCACGGTTATGATTAACCGTCGCGCTTAAAAGACTGTCGCGTGAATCACTTGGCGGCTCCGGGAACGGTTGTTATCATCCCGTTTCAGGAACCATAGGACATTCATGCGACACACGCTGCCAATCGCGCCGCAATTCTACGTTACGGCCCCTCAGCCTTGCCCTTATCTTGAGGGCAAGATGGAGCGTAAGCTGTTCACAGCGCTGCAGGGCGAAGGCGCGAATCAACTGAATGACTCCCTTTCCCAGCAAGGGTTTCGACGGTCTCAGAACGTCCTATACCGCCCTTCCTGCACCGATTGCGCCGCGTGTTTGTCCGCGCGGATTGACGTTTCGGCCTTTCAACCCAGCAAAAGCCAGAAACGCGCGGTCAGGCGGAACTCACATCTGCGACGCCGGGCGAATTCCCCATGGGCTACCGACGAACAGTATGACCTGTTCCGCACCTATCTTGACACCCGACATGCGGATGGCGGCATGGCGGATATGGACGTCTTCGAATTTGCAGCCATGATCGAAGAGACCCCCATACGCAGCCGAGTGGTCGAATATTCAGACCTGGAATCCGGCAATCTGATCGCTGTCAGTTTGACCGATGTCTTGGATGACGGGCTGAGCATGGTCTATTCATTCTATAGCCCGGAACAGCCTCAGAATTCATTGGGCACGTACATGATTTTGGATCACATCGACATCGCGCGCGAGGCGGGTCTGCCCTATATTTATCTTGGCTACTGGGTGCCTGGCAGCCCGAAAATGGGATACAAATCCCGCTTTGCAGGGCTGGAAGTGTACAGTCAGGGCGAATGGAAACGGGTCAAGGATCCCTATGACATTGCACATGACGGCCACCACCCGCTGTCCACCGCCCCCATCGCCGAACAGGTTGCCAGCATCCAACTGCCTGATCGTCACCCGACCAAAGGCTGAAACCTGATGCAACAAAGCCTCCACGCCGTTACGCTTGTCGTGCCGGACTACGATGATGCCGTCGCCTTTTTCACGCATACACTCAGCTTTTCCCTGACGCAGGACATCGACTTGGGCGCTGGAAAAAGATGGGTCCGCGTAAGCCCACCCGGATCCACCGGGGGCTCACTTCTACTCGCCAGGGCCGTCGATGCAGTTCAGAGAACCGCAATCGGCAACCAGACAGGTGGTCGGGTCGGCTTCTTTCTGGAAACAGACAATTTCGACCGCGACTATAAGGACATGCTGGCCAAAGGCGTCCATTTCGAAGAAGCCCCGCGCCATGAACCCTATGGGACCGTAGCAGTCTGGCAGGACCCGTTCGGCAACCGCTGGGATCTGATCCAATTCACCTGATCCGCATCTTCATCTGGCCAAAAAATACCTCGGGGTTGAATTGGCCGCAGGCCAAGAAGGGGCTGGCCCCTTCTACCTACAAACAAAGCAAAGGGGGCCCGCTGGCCCCCTTTTCATTTGAACACCTGATCTTTGATCAATTCGGGATCAGATCCGGCACGATGGTCACAATCGCAGGGAAGAACCAAAGGATTCCGATACCGACCACCTGGATCAGCACAAACGGTACAATCCCACGATAGATATGGCCGGTAGTCACTTCTTTCGGCGCGACCCCGCGCAGATAGAACAGCGCAAATCCAAAAGGTGGCGTCAGGAACGAGGTCTGCAGGTTCACCGCCACCATGATCGTCACCCATTTCGGATCAAAAGACCCGCCATAGATTACCGGGCCCACAATCGGGATCACGATGTAGATGATTTCCAGGAAATCCAGTACGAACCCAAGGAAGAACAGCACCAGCATCACGATCAGGAAGACTGTGAATTCATTGTCAAAGCTCTTGAGGAACTGCTGGATATAGTGCTCACCGCCGAACGAGATCACCACCAGATTCAACAGCTGTGACCCGATCAAAATGGTGAACACCATTGAGGTCACCTTGGCGGTTTCCCGCACCACCGGGGTCAGTACGCCGCTGGAATACAGAACCCAACAGCCGAACAGCAAACCAAACAGGGCATACAGATAGGCCGCATAGGCTATGATGAAGGCAATCCAGGTTTCGGCCGAGGCGCTGCTCTGATTGATGCGCAGATCAAAATTGACCCCCATCAACAGGGCAATGACCACGGCGAAGGTGGCCCAAATGATGACCTTGCCGGACCGCTCCTGGTCTTGCAGCTTACGATAGGCCGCCAGCATGATCGCACCACCCGCGCCCAGTGCCGCCGCCGGGGTCGGGTTGGTCACCCCGCCCAGGATCGACCCCAGCACTGCGATGATCAGAACCAGCGGTGGAAAGACCACCCGGATCAGATCATTGGTGGCACAGCGCGCCGCAGCCTCTTTGCAGCCATAGATGGCCAAGGCAAAGGGCAACGCCAGCATCACAAAGGTCAACCCTGACGAGGTTGTTGGCGACACGAACAGAATATCGACAAGCAACATCAGGATCAGACCAATGGCCCCAAGGATCAGCGGCTGTGGCGACCGAGACGGCGCGATGCCCCGACCCATCACAATGGTCAGACCCAGCAACAGAACCATCACCGCAACACCCGTTCCAATCGGAGCAGCGTTGGCAATCTTCTCCTGCTGCGCGGTGGCAAGCTCTTCCTCGGTCAGACGAGTTGATTCTGCGGCACCACCTGCGTCATCAATGGCCGTTTGCTCGGCCACGGCCTGATCCCAAGCGGATTGACCATGCAGCTCGATCATCGAGGCTTTGCAGGTTTCGGAAACGTTGGTCCGCAGCGATGCGCCCTGCCCGATATCGGAGAAGGCCGAGACCGAGACGTTCTGGCTGCCGATGACCCCTAGATTGCCCAGCAGAACCGTACCCACGATCAACGCGACAGGTGCACCCAGCAACCAGGTGAAACCTTCTGAACGGGTAATGGGCTCTCCGCTGCCGCCGGTCATGGGCACCGCAGGCGCCTTATGCGGGTTGAGCAGCGCATAGCCAAAGGCATAAAGCGCATATAGCAGCGCCAGCATGATCCCTGGCAGCAAGGCGGCCTGGAACAAAGTACCAACCGATACGACCGCAGGCTGACCTAGATAGGTCAGCGCGTCTGTACACCCGGCATCAACCGCGCGCGTCTCTTGCGCGGTGGAATACAAGTCACCGGCCAGCGTTCCCAGCAAAACAATCACGATCGAGGGCGGAATGATCTGCCCCAGCGTTCCCGAAGCCGCGATGACACCCGTCGCCAATTCAGGCGAATAGTTGTTGCGCAGCATGGTTGGCAGCGCCAGCAAGCCCATGGTCACCACAGTCGCGCCCACGATCCCGGTTGAGGCCGCAAGAAACGCCCCCACAACCACAATCGAGACGGCCAGACCACCCGGCAACGGTCCAAAGACGCGCGCCATTGTGGTCAGCAGATCATTGGCGATCTTCGACCGTTCAAGCGTGATGCCCATCAGCACGAACATCAAAACCGCCAGAAGGGTTTCAATGGACTGACCGGCCAGAACACGCTCGTTCATGCGGTTCACGATGAACGACACGTTGCGGTCCAGCGCGGTTTCCCAGCCCGAGACAAAAACAGGCTCGGCAATCCTTGGTAAGTCCGGGAAGCGGAACACTGATATGGTATCGGGTTTAACCCCGGTGCTGACCAGATCCCGATACGCCGCAGAGCCGGTGTCGATCGCCTGGTGAATCAGCAAACCTGCGCTGTCCAATGCGGCGATGATGCCGAATGAGATCACTCCTGCCCCGCCGATGGCGAAGGCCACCGGAAAACCGGATAGAATACCTCCGAAGAGGCAGAAAAATACGATAATGAGGCCTATCTCGACGCCATCAAGTCCGAATAGCATTGTCTGGTTCTCCGTCCCTAATGCGCGCCTTCGTAGGCTTCTTCACCCTCGCCAAGGCTGTCCTTGTCGAGGTATTTTCCAACACTTTCCGGGCCTTCCACATATTCCAGATACGAGCGGTACAGGAATGCAATCGCGTGCAGGAACACCATCGCTGCGAAGGCGATTAGTAGGATCTTGAACAGGAAATAGCCGTTGAATCCGTTGGGGCTGAACCCGATGGTTTCCACGTTCCAGCGCAGCGCGCGGGACTTGGCCACCAGCCGGTCCAAAGTATCACTGGCCGAGGGCTTCGGCACGATCAGATGCCGCCACATGAAGTACCAGCCATACATCCAGGTCAGCACCGCCATCGGCATCATGAACAGTACAGCACCACACATGTCGACCACACGTTTGGCGCGGTGGCTGATGCCGGCATAGATCAGGTCAACGCGGACATGGCCGCCCTGTACAAAGGTGTAGGTGCAGCACAGGCACACGACCATGGCGTTATACAGTTTCAGCTCTTCCGCGAACCAGCTGATATCCATCTGAAACGGGATACCCAGCCCAAAGGACATATCCGGGCGGGTAAAGACCCGCTGCATGAACACGATGATGATCTGCTGAACCACCATCAAAAGGCCTGCCCAGGCGAAGAAACGCCCCGTCGTGTTGGCAAAGCCTTCAAGCCCGCGCACCATCGCCCACATGAAGTAGCGGTTGTAAAGACCAATGGCCGTCAACACCAGAAACAGCGTGAAAACCACAAAGAAGAACTCGACCGACCCACCGTAATAGACAAAGCGCATGACTGCTTCTTTGTCCGACCAGTCCAGCCAGAGTTGCGGATGCGTGATGGCGTATCCGAAATTAATGAAGGCTTCGGCAATGCTCTGAATGAACCATATCAGCCCATTCCACAGGGCGCCGAAGAACGAGATACCGTTTTCGTCCTGCATGTTGTCCCCAGGTCGCGTCAGTTGCACATTCGAGAGTTACAGTTTGTCCGACCGTCAGATGCGCAACGGGAATGGCTCCCCCGACATGCGGGGGAACCGATTTCAAAGATCGAAGTGACTTAGCCGCGAACGCGGTCGCGCTGCGAGGTGTAAACACCCGACGACAGATTGTTCCAGGCCGAAGACGCGGCCATGGATTCCATCGCACTGTCGTGGATGCGCTTGAACAGCTCGTCGCCCATGTTCTCGTCCAGGACTTCCTGGCTTGCGGCACCAAACGCGTCCCAAACGCTGTCCGGGAACTCCATGACCTTGACGCCACCAGCCTGCAGACGCTGCAGCGCCGCGCCGTTGTTGGCCAGGAATTGCGCCAGGTTCCACTGATGGCATTCACCTGCGGCGATCTCGATGATCTTCTGCTGCGAGGCAGACAGGCTGTCATAGACCTCGCGGTTGGTTGCCAGCGAAAGACCCGCACCCGGCTCATGGAAGCCCGCGGTGTAGTATGTCTTGGTGATTTCCTGGAAACCGGCTTTTTCGTCAGCCCACGGACCGATCCACTCGGTTCCGTCGATCGCGCCGGATGACAGCGCCTGATACACTTCGGAGCCCGGAATGTTCTGCACGGATGCGCCCAGTTTACCCAGTGCTTTACCGCCCAGCCCCGGCATGCGGAACTTCAGGCCGTTGAAATCTTCGGGGCTGTTGATCTCTTTCGAGTACCAGCCACCCGCCTGCGCACCGGTGTTACCAGCCAGGAAGGATTTAAGGCCAAAGATTTCGCCCAGCTCGTCATGCAGTTCCATACCACCGGCATGGTAGTACCAGTTCACCAGTTCCTGGGCGGTCATACCAAACGGAACAGCGGTAAAGAATGCATAGCCCGGATGCTGACCCACAAAATAGTAGTCTGCCGCGTGGTACATGTCGGCCTGACCGGATGATACCGCGTCAAACACTTCGAACGCGCCAACCAGCTCACCGGCTGCTTTGATCTCAACGTTCAGGTTGCCGTCCGACATGGTGGTGATGCTGTCGGCGCAACGCTGCGCGCTGTCGAACACACCTGCAAGGCCACGGCCCCAGGATGTGACCATGGTCAGCGTGCGCTTGCCCTGTGCATAGGCCGGTGCCGCCAGCGTGGTCGCTGCAGCAGCCGAGCCGCCTAGTGCGGATGTTTTCAGAAATGAACGACGGTCCATATGAGTGATCCTCCCCTTCATAATCATGACCCGGATTGTCCGGGCCTGTCGTATTCAACAGCGGCAAGACTAGTCACAAGGAAGTGAAAGGGAATACCTACTACTGCGTAGAAACGCGGCTTTCTGCGCGAATTGCACAGGCAATAACGGTCCAATCATAGCAAAACAGGGATTTTTGGTGCCGTTTTCCCGCCAGACGCCCAATCTTTTTGCAATTTAGCTGTGGCTTGCGTATCGATTCGTCCATGCAAAGACTTCGACAACTGGTCTCGTTGACCTATGCTCAAAAGCTGTCGCTGGTGGCGGCGATCCCGCTGGTCGTGGCGGTGGCCGCGATTGCGGTGATGGTTGCCTATGAGGCGCGCGCCACTGCCGAGCGCGAAATTGAAGCACTGGAACGCTCTTTGATTCAGGCCAAGAAGGAAGAGCTGCGCAACTATGTGACTCAGGCGCGCAATGGGTTTGCCTATATCTACGGGCGCGCGGCTCCGGATGACGCCGCCGCCAAAACTCAGGTCGCGCAAATCCTGTCGGCCATGATCTATGGGCAGGACGGGTTCTTTTTCGTCTATGACTATGACGGCACCAATCTGGTCAGCCCCCGTCAGACTGAGTTCATCAACCGAAATTGGGAGGGTCTGACCGACAGCGACGGCACACCGGTGGTGAATGAGTTCATTCGCCTTGCTCGTCAGGGTGCGGGTTGGCACAGCTTTATGTGGCAAAAGCCCTCGACCGGGGAAGAGGCGCAGATGATCGCCTATGTCGTCGGCCTTCAGGATTGGCGCTGGGTCGTGGGCACCGGGGTATTCATCGATGACATCGTTGCTGCAGTTGCCAGCGCACGGGCCGAGGTTGAAGCGCGCGTGCAGCGTACCTTCATGTATATCGGTGCCATTGTTCTGGCCGCTGTTCTGATTGTCTTTGCCTCAGGCATGTTGCTCAACATCCGCGAAAGACGTCTGGCCGATGCCAAGCTGAAACAGCTGACCCAGCGGGTATTCGACGCGCAAGAGGAAGAGCGCGGCCGTGTGGCACGCGAGCTTCATGACGGGATCAGTCAGATCCTTGTGGGCGTGCGCTTTGCGTTGGACAACGCCCGCCGTCGCCTGTCGCGCGGCGATGATGTGGGCGCGCATGATCCACTGGACAAGGGGATCGAGCATCTGGGAACCGCCATCAGCGAGGTCCGCCGCATCAGTCGCGACTTGCGCCCCGGCGTGCTGGACGATTTGGGCCTCGGCCCCGCGCTTGAGGCTCTGACAGATGATTTCCGCGAGAGAACCGGGATCGAGACCGATTTCTCGACCGTTGTTTTCCGCAACCGGCTGGATCAGGATAGCAAGATCGCCCTCTATCGCATTGCCCAAGAGGCCCTGACCAATATCGAACGCCATTCCGGAGCCACCCATGTCACCATCGATCTGCGCGGGCACAAGAAAGGCGCAACCATGCGAATAACCGACAATGGCCGCGGTTTGCGCAACTCTCCGGGTCGGGGCAGTACCGGGATTGGGTTGCGCAATATGCAGGAACGGATCGAGCAACTTGACGGATCGCTGCGTATTCTGTCATCACGCGGCCACCGCAGCGGCACAGTGATCGAGGTCAGCCTGCCACTCAGCCACCTGTTGCCGCCGCAGGAAGACGCAACTCCGAACCGAAAGGCCGGTACATGAGCGACCAGACGATCCGGGTCCTGATTGTCGACGATCATCCAATGGTGGCCGAGGGGATCCAGTCGATCCTCGAAAGCTATGACGACATCACCGTGGTCGGGACACTCAGCAGCGGAAAGAAAGCGGTTGACCAGGTTGCCGATCTGAAGCCTGACGTCATCCTGATGGACCTGAACATGCCCGGGCTAAGTGGCCTGAGCGCAACCGAGATCATCCTTGAACGCATACCGGACACCTGCATTCTGATCCTGTCCATGCATGACAGCCCCGAATATATTTCGACTGCTCTCAGCCATGGTGCAAAAGGGTACGTGCTCAAGGACGTCCCAACGGATGAAATCAAAAAGGCCATCGATGCCGTCATGCGGGGTGAACAATATTTGTGCACGGGCGCAAGCGGTTCCCTCAAACCCAAAGGCGACACAACGCGCGAGGCTTTGACCGGGCGCGAGCAGACGATCTTGCTGGAGCTGGCACAAGGGAAATCGAACAAGGAAGTCGCCCAAACGCTTGATATCTCAGTGCGAACGGTCGAGACCCATCGCAAGAACATCAAACGAAAATTGGGCATATCCTCAACTGCCGGCCTGACCCGCTATGCGCTGGAGCACGGCGTTCTACAGGGCACCAGCCCAGGGTTCTGATCCCGTAGCGCGGCACGCGCTGCTCGGCCTAGCCTCCGCAGGCAGGCGGGCAACGGGCGAGAGAACTCTTAGTTACCGTCAATCCAGAAGGGCGTCACGCCGGACTCCTTCCTTGTCATGGTGATGCTGAAGAACACGCCCATATAACTGACGGGTCCGTTCCACCCCACCGCACATGCCTTCGGTTTCGACAAAAGAAAAGATCCCGACATATCGTCTGCGCTCTCCTTTCACGGGAGCGACCCGGTGCAAGGAATAGCGCCCTTTGAAAATCTGCAGATCCCCTGGGTTCAACACCAACTGGTGCACCCGTTTCCGATCACCGTCCAGTACTGCAGAAACAGCCGCGAAATTCTCATCCTCGGCGCTTCGTAGGTTGGGGGCATATTCGAATTCACCGCCGAATTCTCCATTCTGAATGGCCAGCGTCACGGTGTAGTTGTTGGTGTCAAAATGCCAGGGAAACCCCTGCCCTTCTTCGACCACGTTGATGATGACATCAGCCAAAGGATCATCGTAGCGAAAGAACCGGTCTTCGGACTCGTTCAATGCCGTTCGAATGAAAGGTAAAAAACCAGCGAACTCATAAATACGTCGCAGCGGTCCGGATTTGGAAAAACTGTCCGCTGGCACAAAGGCATTCGACCGATCATAAAATCGACGCACCGGATGGCTTGGCGCCAATGCCGGGTCGTCTTTGGTGAAATACGCATTCGTTCGGCTAAATGACCTATGTGCACCAACGGCAGTCTTTTCGGCTTCTTTCAGCAAACGCGCCACGCCATCCTCGTGTACGAAACCTGGAAGAACAGCACAGCCGTCCCGATCCAGCTCGCGCCTCAGATCACCTATCAGTTGCTCATATGCCCATGAACCGGGGCGGTCTATCGGGTATCGCCCGAGATCAACCAGATCCTGCAACATGTTCGGCCTCCCTCGCCACTGCAATTAAGTCCAGCGTGACTCAGCCTAAAATCACGATCATGCCCGTTTCGGACATCGGCATGACGCATTTCGACACTTCCGTGCCACTCGCCAAGCATTGCAAAGGGGCGAAAATCCCGAAAGTTCCGAACATGCGTCAAAATGCGCAATAAAATGTCGCAAAATACCACCCAGAAGTTAGAAAATTGGTGCAATTGCCTGTTGACGCCCCTTTCCACCGCCCATAATGTCCAACCCACGCAAAAAGGAGCCTCTGGCGATGAGAACGCTAGTCGTAATCGTAGGAACCACGCGCATGGGCCGGTAACGGTAAACCATAATCGAACCCATGCGCCTCCGAAAATCTCGGGGGCTTTTTTTATGCGAAACGCAAGACACATGTCGCCAATGGAGCAAAGCAGATGACACGTGAGATGACCGGCGCAAAGATGGTAGTTCAGGCCCTCAAGGATCAGGGCGTGGACACGGTATTCGGATACCCCGGCGGCGCCGTGCTACCGATCTATGACGAGATCTTTCTGCAAAACGACATTCGCCACATTCTGGTGCGTCACGAACAGGGTGCGGTTCACGCCGCCGAAGGCTATGCCCGCTCGACCGGCAAGCCCGGCGTTGCGCTTGTGACCTCGGGCCCCGGCGCTACCAATGCGGTGACCGGGCTGACCGATGCGCTTCTGGACTCGATCCCGATTGTTGTTCTGACCGGACAGGTTCCAACCTTCATGATCGGCTCGGACGCCTTTCAGGAGGCTGATACCATTGGCATCACCCGCCCCTGCACCAAACATAACTGGCTGGTAAAGGACACGAATTCGCTGTCCGATACCTTGCACGAGGCGTTCCATGTCGCCACCTCGGGCCGTCCTGGCCCGGTCCTGATCGACATTCCCAAGGACGTTCAGTTTGCGTCCGGAGAATACAGCGCACCGAAACCATCTACCTCACACTATCAACCTGTTCTGAAAGGCGATCTGGAAGAGATCACCGAGCTGGTTGCTGCGATTGAGACCGCGAAAAAGCCAGTGTTTTACACTGGCGGTGGAGTCATCAATTCGGGCCCGGCAGCCAGCCAGTTGCTGCGGGAACTGGTAGACGCAACAGATTTCCCGATCACTTCGACCTTGATGGGCCTGGGCGCCTATCCGGCGTCTGGCAGGAATTGGCTGGGCATGCTGGGCATGCACGGGTTGTATGAGGCCAATCTGGCGATGCATGATTGCGATCTGATGATCAATATCGGCGCTCGTTTTGATGACCGCATCACTGGACGGATCGACGCGTTCTCGCCCGATTCCAAAAAAGCGCATATCGACATCGACCCCTCTTCGATCAACAAGGTGATCCGCGTTGATATCCCGATTGTTGGCGATGTGGCCCACGTGCTTGAGGATATCCTCAAGGTCTGGAAATCGCGCGGTCGCAAGACCAACACCGCGGCTATTGCGAAATGGCAGGAACAGATCGCAGATTGGCGCAAGGTAAATTGCCTTGCCTATACCAACAGCGAAAAGACCATCAAACCGCAATACGCGCTGCAACGCCTTGAAGAACTGACCAAAAAACATGACCGTTACATCACGACCGAGGTTGGCCAACACCAGATGTGGGCCGCACAATACCTTGGCTTCGAAGATCCCAACCGCTGGATGACCTCAGGTGGTCTGGGCACGATGGGTTACGGATTCCCGGCCTCTATCGGTGTTCAGATGGCACATCCCGACGCGCTGGTGATCAACGTGGCCGGTGAGGCCTCGTGGCTGATGAACATGCAGGAAATGGGCACCGCTACGCAGTATCGTCTGCCGGTAAAGCAGTTCATCCTGAACAACGAACGCTTGGGCATGGTGCGCCAGTGGCAGGAACTGCTGCATGGCGAACGGTATTCGCATTCCTGGTCCGAAGCGCTGCCTGATTTCGTCAAGCTCGCCGAGGCGTTTGGCGCCAAGGGTATCTTGTGTTCTGACCCCGCCGATCTGGACGATGCGATCATGGAGATGATCAACTATGACGGCCCCGTGATCTTCGACTGTCTGGTCGAAAAGCACGAGAACTGCTTCCCCATGATCCCGTCGGGCAAGGCCCATAACGAGATGCTGCTGGGCGAGGCCGAGACGCAGGGCGTGATCGATAGCAAAGGTTCGGTTCTGGTATGACAGCGCAGATGATCAGTTTTGACGCAACGCGCTTCCAGCCTACCCCGGACGAGTTGAACGAAGAAGCTGATGATTTCATCAATCCGGATGTGTTTGGCAAGGAACTCAGCATCTTTCTGAGTAAAGAGCTTGCCGCATCCGGGTTTGAGGTTTCCTTCGCCTGTGCCGAGGACTGGGGATGGTATCACGAAATTGATCATGACGAGCCGTTTGCCCTGGTTTTCGGCTGCTCAAACTATGGTGATGGCCATCTGGTTCAGTTCTCACCAAAGACCGAGCATGTGAGAAAGATGTTCAAGAAATACCACGCAGCCCCCAAGGTGGATGCATTGCGTGGCGCAATTTGGAAAATTCTGGAGAATGCCGAAGGTGTATCGAACCTTCGCTACGAAGAGGACTAGCTCAGCATGTCTGCCCTACATATCAAAAAAGGCTCCACCCGCCATTCGGCCTATAACCTACGACCCACGTTTTCCGACGTACAGGAACGCCATACCATCGCAGTTCTGGTCGAGAATGAACCGGGGGTTCTAGCCCGCGTCATCGGCCTGTTCTCGGGTCGTGGTTATAACATCGAAAGCCTGACCGTCGCCGAGGTGGACCATACCGGACACCTCAGCCGCATCACCATCGTCACCACCGGCACCCCGCAGGTGATCGAACAGATCAAGGCACAGCTGGGCCGGATCGTATCGGTGCGCGACGTGCATGATCTGACGGTCGAAGGCGCGTCGGTCGAGCGGGAATTGGCCATCATCAAGGTGGTCGGCGACGGCGACAAGCGGGTCGAGGCGCTGCGTCTGGCCGATATTTTCCGTGCCAATGTCGTGGACAGCACTTTGAATTCGTTCATTTTTGAGATCACTGGCGCACCTGACAAGATCGACGCCTTTGCCGATCTCATGCGCCCACTGGGTCTGATCGAAATCGCCCGGACCGGCGTTGCCGCCCTGTTGCGCGGCGATTGACCAAAACTGCCCCGCCGGCGCATCCAGTTGGCGGCGGGGTATCGGCAATACCCAATTTGCAAGATCACAATACGCCAAACGTGAACATCAACGTCACATTTGCCTAAAAAGTTTAAGCTAAATCAGAATTAACCTATTGCGTCTGTGCATCATCGCGTTAGCCTTCAAGGGTAGCGCGGCGTTGGGATGCGTCCGCTGGGTCATCTGTACGATTTCAGACAGCGCCTGGTTTGTTGGCCAGTTGTGTCGCGGTTATTCGGAATACACACAAGTACCGGGACGAAAATGACGAACGACAGCCGCAGCCCCGACGACCTACGCAGGATGTTCGGCGCCAATCTGCGAACTCTTGCTGGACAATATAATTCAGTTTCCGAGCTGTGCCGCCAGCTTGGAGTGAACCGAACTCAGTTCAATCGCTATCTTGGCGGCGAAAGCTTTCCCCGACCCGATGTCCTTGACCGAATATGCCGCTTTTTTGATGTTGATGCTCGGATTTTGCTCCATCCCTTGGATCAGATTGATCAACCGTCCAAGCACCCGGCTGCGGTCGCCCTGACCGAGTTTCTGGGGTCCACCCCAGCCACCCTGACTGAAATTCTGTTTCCCGGCGGGTTCTATTATGCGACCGAGACAGAACTTGATGGCACAAAACCCCTGAGACACAGGCTTTTTCACGCCAGAAGGTTACCGCAATGTACTTTGGTTAGAGGGTTTGAACCAATTTCCGAGACACCCGGAGCATCAGTCGCAGAGCGCGAAGTACAGGGTATCGTGGCCTGTGCCGGGCGGCAGATTTATATGCTCATGTCCTGTCGTGCGTCTCAGAAAAGCAGGATCTATCTGGTGACACGTGGAATTGAAAATCAAACAAACTGTTGGCGCGGTGTCGCAATTTGCCTGTCAAAAACTACAGCTACCGCAACGACGACACGGCGGATATTGCTCAGACATTTAGGGGACGACACCTCGACAGTCCTGGCCGCCGCGCGCATTGCACGCCGACCAGAAGCCATGGCCCGTGCTTGACGACGATCCTGCCGTGTTAATCCGCGCTTTCCCCGCCCTGAGAGATCAGCCAGTAAAGGTGCCAACTGGCGTGCCCCAATAGCGGCAGTACGATCAACAAGCCGAAAAACCAGGGAATCATTGCGGCAAACGTCAGAACCGCAATCAGCGCGCCCCACCCCAGCATCAATCTGCGGTTTGCGGCCACATAGCTATAGCTGGCAATCATTGCAGTCACAAAATCCAGTTCTCGGTCCAAAAGCATCGGAATTGAAAGCACCGTGATCATGTAGAGGATGGTCACAAAAATCGCGCCAACAGCTGTTCCAACCGTCAACATCGTCAACCCGTTTGATGTAAGGAACACCTCAAGGGACGAAGACACATTGGTCATGGTCGATAGCCCCATAAAAAGGGCAAAGATCATGTGGCCAAGAAAGAACCAGAACAGAAACATCACAACGATGATGGCGCAGATCGAAGGTAACTGACGGCGGCTTTGACCCAGGATTACGCCAAATATGGCCCGAGAATCCAAACCTTCACCCTCTTGAATGCGCCGCGATACCTCATACAGCCCCACCATGGCAAAGGGGCCCAGCATCGGGAAACCGATTGCGGCCAAAATCAGCCAATAGGTCGTTCCGGTCGTGAGAGTGACCCAAACCATCAGCCAGCCCATCAATACATAGAACCCGGAAAAGAGCAGCCCAAAGAGCGGAGCGCGGCGAAAATCGCTCCAGCCTCGCCTTAGGGCCTCGTGCAGCATTTCGACATCTACCCGCCCCATGTTCGGAACACCAAACTGTTTGTCCATGGCTTTTATCCTTCGTATCCGGTCGATTTTCACGCGGGTCGTTTTTGCGGCCAACTGGTGGCAGAATGATATGCGGATCCGATGGACAAAATACGAGAATCCGCTCCGCGCGGACCGAAGATCTGCATCCCCATCGGCAAGCCTTCGGATCCAAATCCAACAGGAACCGAGAGGCAAGGCAGTCCGATCAGGCTGACCGGCACCACAACCTGCATCCAACGGTGATAGGTATCCATCCGGGTGCCGTTGATTTCGGTGGGAAATGCAAGCTGCAAGTCGAATGGCCAGACCTGGGCCGACGGCAGGATAAGCGCATCATAGTCCTGGAAAACTTCGGTCGCACGTCGGAACCACTCGGTTCGCACAACACTGGCACGATGGACCTGCATCGCTGTCAGCGCCAGACCACGGTCCAGTTCCCATTGCGCAGTATCCTTCAGTGACGCGCGGTGTTCTGTCAGAGACGCAAGACCGGCGGCCACGCTCCACGAACGCAATGTAATCCAGCTATTCCACATCTGGTCGGCGTCAAAGGGCGGTGCGAGGGGTTCGACCTTGGCCCCGAGTTGAGTGAACACCTCGAGCGCGTCACGGCAAATCTCGCGGATACCAGGTTCGAATGGAAAGGCTCCGCCCCAGTCATCCAACCACCCGATACGCATTCCGGTCAGGTCTGCGGGTTGGACCGGAGACACGCTTTCCCCCGGATGGCCCAAAGGTTGGGACGGATGAGTGCCGCTGATCACATCAAGCAATAGACCAATATCTTCGGGGCTCCGCGCCATCGGGCCCAATGTAGAAATCTGGTGCAAGTACCCGTCACCGTCGGGTTCGTTTGGCACCCGCCCCCAACTGGGCCTGAAGCCATAGACGTTGTTCCATGCCGCAGGGTTGCGCAGGCTGCCCATCATGTCAGACCCATCGGCCAGCGCCACCATGCCAGACGCCAGCGCGACTGCTGCTCCACCGGATGAACCGCCGCAGGTACGCTCGGGGTCATATGGGTTGCATGTGACGCCATATACTGGATTGAACGTATGTGAGCCCAATCCGAATTCCGGAGTATTGGTTTTACCGATCAGGATTGCCCCGGCCTCTTTCATCCGCTGGGCTAACAGATCGTCTGTTTCCGGAATGAACCCATTCAGGATTGGTGATCCTTGGGACGAAACGACGCCCGCAACATTCACCAAGTCTTTGACGGCAATCGGCAGACCATGCAGCGGACCACGGTTTGGTCCGGAATCAACAGCACGGGCCTCGGCCATCAAATCATCAGGATCACGCATCGCCACGATTGCATTCAGGCGCTCGTTCACTGCGCCGATCCGCTCTAGCGTCAGTTGCATCAGCTCAGCCGCCGATAAACGCCCAGAGGACAATGCACTCAACAATTCGGCTGCTGTTATTTGGCCTAGATCCATCCCTGGGCTCCACCTTTTTGGTCAGCCTAGCCGGAGCGTATCCTCATTTAAACCCTCAGTTTGAATGCATCTTTTTAGCAAAGACCACCCGAGGTCACTTGGATCGAGACTCAAAATGCAAATTGCTGTCGTGCCCAAGAAAGTGTTTTACGCACAATAGGATGGAAAGGACGCTTAACACAAGCCAGATCCCGCCCCACATCATGGTTGTGCCGCCGAATTCTTGGGCCAGCATGTAGGCATCCGAGCGGACACCCGAGCGCCGGATCGTGTCATCAAAGATATCATAAGGCACATAGATCACGCTGGTCAGCCCGATCACGCGTAAAGCCAGATCACAGATCGGCCGACTTAGATAGAACGCCATGCCGATCATTACCGCCCCAACACCTGCACAAAACGCCATGGCAAAGGGATCGCGGACATAAAGCGCTGTTACCAACAGCATCACTCCGCCAAATCCACCCAGCACCGCCCGGTCCCAATGCGTGCGCAATGCAATCAGCAACAACCCCATCCCTAGCGCCAGCGACCCGAGATAACCGGCGGACAGGCTGAAGAACCTTTGCCCACCACGCGCTGTGACAAGACCACCCTGCTGCGGTGAGATCGAGAAGCTCTCGACCGAACCACCGGTTAGGACGACGGTTATCGCGTGCGACAGCTCGTGCAGGAATACGATGAGTATCTTCAGAGGCACCACAACCGGCGTAGACCAGAACACAAACACCAAAGCGACAAGCGCAATCAGTTGCCAATGTCCTTTGATCAGCTTCATCATGGGCATCGAACGCGCTGCTATCAGCCCTCGCCCTGTGCTTCGGAGCGGCTTTTTCCGGCCACGTTCAAGGCCAGTGTGGCGGCCATGAACCCGTCAAGATCCCCATCCAAAACCCCCTTGGTATCCGAGGTTTCATGGTTGGTCCTCAGGTCCTTGACCATCTGGTAGGGCTGCAGAACATACGACCGGATCTGGTTGCCCCAACCCGCATCGCCCTTGGCCTCGTGGGCTGCGTTGATGTCAGCATTGCGGCGGTCCAGCTCTTGCTGGTACAGGCGGGATTTCAGCGCTTTCATCGCAATATCACGGTTCTGGTGCTGGGATTTCACGGATGATGTAACAACGATCCCGGTCGGGATATGCGTGATCCGCACGGCCGAGTCCGTGGTGTTCACGTGCTGGCCTCCTGCCCCCGAGGACCGGTAGGTGTCGATGCGAATCTCGGACGGGTTGACCTCGATCTCGATATTGTCGTCCACCACCGGGTAAACCCAGACCGAACTGAACGAGGTATGCCGTTTGGCCGCCGAGTCATAAGGTGAAATTCGCACCAGCCGATGCACGCCACTTTCCGATTTCAGCCAGCCATAAGCGTTGTGGCCAGAAATTTTGTACGCCGCAGATTTAATACCCGCCTCTTCGCCCGAGGTCTCGGATTGCAGCTCGACCGTATAGCCCTTTTTCTCGGCCCAGCGGACATACATCCGCGCCAGCATCGAAGCCCAGTCGCAGCTTTCGGTGCCGCCTGCGCCCGAATTGATCTCAAGGAAAGTGTCGTTGCCGTCGGCCTCTCCGTCCAGCAGCGCCTCAAGCTCTTTCTTGGCGGCTTTGGCTTTTAGCTTTCTGATCGCCTCTTCAGCGTCGGTGACGACCTCTTCGTCCTCTTCCATCTCGCCCAGTTCGATCAATTCCATATTGTCGCTGAGGTCGGTTTTGATGGATTCATAGATTTCAATAGCATCGACCAGCATCTGCCGCTCGCGCATCAGTTTTTGCGCATTCTCGGGGTTGTCCCACAGATTGGGATCCTCAACCCGGGCATTGAATTCCTCAAGGCGATGGGGTGCGGTTTCATAGTCCATGCGCTGCGCCAGCAGCTCTAGCGACTTTTCAATTTCCGCCACGGTATTCTGGGTTTCGGCGCGCATGGTTACGTCCCAACTTGCTCAATCAGGCCTGCGTGATAGCAAGAGCGTGGGGCCACCACAAGACAGCGGAGACCTGAATGCATATTGTTCCGGCTGATATCATGGATTGCTGGGGATTATGCCGTGCCACACTGATCGCCGAAGCCCAGCATGCGTTAGTCTGGAAAGTTCACGCGCGGGATTATGGGCCGGCCGCGCTAAAGCTATACCACCGCGCAGATCGCGGGAACGAAGCTGCTTCGACCGGGCTTTTGTCGCTCTGGCGGGATCGTGGCGCGGTTGCCATTTATGCCGAAGCGGGCAAAGCCGTATTGATGGAGTGGTTGGAGGGTCCGACACTGGGTGACATCGCGCGTGACGGAAACGCTGAAAGCGCGCTGCAGGTTTTCTCGGAGATGGCCCACCGCCTTCACCAAAAGCCCACGGTTGCGTTCGACGAGCTGCGACCATTGCACAAGGTATTCAATCCACTGTTTGACTGCACGTTTGCCCGCGATTGCCCCGACGCGCTACAACGCGATGTGATCCGCGCAACGGAACTGGCATCAAACCTTCTGACGAGCCAACCGCAGGTGGTGCCGCTGCATGGTGACCTTCACACCGATAACGTAATTCAAACGCCTTCAGGGGCACGGGTAATTGATGCAAAGGGGTATCTGGGCGATCCTGCTTTTGAACTTGCAAACGCATTGCGGCACCCCAAAGGCATGCCCGATCTGGTTCGCAGCCGCGACCAGATCGAACGTTGCCTCCAGCTTTACTCCGGAGCGTTAGGTGTGTCGCGGAAACGTCTTGCCCAATGGGCCGCTGCAAAAGGTGCGCTATCCATCATGTGGCGCGGCCACGGGACAGTTTCAGCTGCGCCCGAGGCAACGCTCTTGAACCTATTGTTGCGCGCGGCGGATCAGTAAAGCCCGCCGCCCTGCAAATCGCCCTGGCTGGCATTTGGGCCAACGGTGATGGTGTCGCCGGTCGACGTGGTCACCTGACGACCCGAACTGTTGACCTCTTCAAACAGCGGCAGGTCGGAACCCATCGCAAAACCACCGTCATAGATGCGGTCGATAAAGCCGTCGGCGCCATCGCGGAAATACTCGGCCACGACAAAATCTCCGGACGCATCAGATGGCAAACGTGCACCGCTGAACCGGTCGATTTTGATAAAGTGACCACCTGGTGGCACCTCGAACGGACCTCCGCCGTATTTCTCGACAGCTGTCTCCATGAAGCTTTGGAACACGGGACCGCACAAAGTGCCGCCATAAGCGCCCCGGCCCATCGGGCGCGGACGGTCGTAGCCGATATAGCAGCCAGCAACGATGTTCGAAGTAAAGCCGATGAACCAGGCGTCTTTGGATTCATTGGTTGTCCCGGTCTTACCTGCGGTCGGCACCGGCAGATTGACAACACGGGATGCCGTGCCACGATCCACGACACCTTTCATCATCGACGTCAGCTGATAAGCGGTGATCGCATCCATGACCTGACTGCGGTTTGTCTCGATCGTGGGGGATTCATCAGGTTCCAGCCAGGCCGAATTACAATCCAGGCACTGGCGGTCATCGTGCCGATAGATTGTCTTGCCGAACCGATCCTGAATACGGTCAACTAGAGTGGGTTCAACCCGCTCGCCGCCATTTGCGAACATCGCATAGGCCGCAACCATCTTGTACAGCGTCGTCTCTTCGGACCCCAGCGAGTTGGCCAGGAAAGCACCCATCCGGTCATAAACGCCAAAGCGTTCCGCGTATCCGGCAACCACCGGCATCGTGACTTCTTGCGCCAGACGGATGGTCATCAGGTTCCGCGACTGTTCAATCCCAGTACGCAATGGCGTCGGCCCGTAGAATTTGTTGGTCGAATTCTTGGGTCGCCACAGGCCCTGCGGTGTGTTCACTTCGATCGGAGCGTCGACCACAATGGTCGCAGGGCTATACCCGCTGTCCAACGCAGCGGCATAGACGAAAGGCTTAAAGCTTGACCCGGGTTGACGCTGCGCCTGCGTGGCACGGTTGAACACAGAATCCTGATACGAGAATCCGCCCTGCATCGCCAAAACCCGGCCCGAGTTCACATCCATCGCCACAAAGCCGCCCTGAACCTCGGGGACCTGACGGGCCGACCATTGGCCTTCTTCCCCGGCCATTACCAGAATGACGTCACCGCGTTTGAAGTTGTCGAAGAAGCTGCCCTGCATCCACTTGATGTCCGAGCGCGGGATGATGCCGTCAGCCGGACCATTTTCAATGCCGACGGTCAGGGCCTGCTCACCGACATCCAGTACTACGGCGGGATACCACTGCGTTGGCAGAACCACATCACGGGGGATTTCCAAAATCGCCAAGGCCTCACGCCACTGCACCTCATCCGCCAGAATTTCTTCGGCGATCACTTCGTCAGTCCCGTGCCATTTTCCACGAGACCGGTCGTATTTCTGCAGCGCCTCGCGCAGGGCGTGCGCGGCTTTGACTTGCATTTCCTCGTCCACAGAGGCGCGGACAGTAAAACCACCAGTGAAGAACTCGCCCTCGCCGAAATCTTCGCTCAGCTGGCGGCGGATTTCGTCGGTGAAGTAATCCCGCGGCGGTAAGGCGGTGCGGAAACTTTCGAAATCACCATTCTGGACAGACCGCAAAGGCATCTCGACCTCGGCCTCATAGGTCGCCGTGTCGATATAACCGTTTTGGTTCATCTCGCGCAGCACGTAATTGCGCCGGTTCACAAGGCGTTCTTTCTGCCGAACCGGGTGATAATCCGACGGCGCCTTGGGCATAGCCGCCAAAGTGGCGGCCTCATGCGGAGCCAATTCCTGTAGGGTCTTGTTGAAATAGGTTTGCGCTGCTGCGGTTACACCATACGAGTTCTGGCCCAGAAAAATCTCGTTCATGTAGAGTTCTAGGATCTGTTCCTTATCCAGCGTATTCTCAAGCCGTGTGGCCAGGATGATCTCTTTGATCTTGCGCTCGGCCCGACGGTCCCCCGACAACAGGAAGTTCTTCATTACCTGCTGTGTGATCGTCGATGCACCCCGTACATTCTCGCCCTTGGATTTCACTGCCTCGACACCAGCGGCAATAATCCCGCGCGGATCATAGCCCTTATGGTTATAGAAATTCTTGTCTTCGGCCGAAATAAAGGCCTGCTTAACCAGTTCGGGGATTTCTTCTGACGGGGTGAACAGACGGCGTTCCTGCGCAAATTCGTCGATCAGCTGACCCTCGCCAGAATAAATCCGGCTGATCGTGGGCGGTTTGTACTGCGCCAGGGATTCGTGACTGGGCAGGTCGCGCCCATACATCCAGAACACCGCGCCGATAACCAGCGCAGCCATAAAAATACCCAGGGTCACGAGGCTGAATATCGCCCCGAAAATCGAAAGAATGAAACGGATCACGTTACTGCCTTTTGCTCGCGGTGCCGCCTATATAGTGTCGCACCTGTGCAGGGTCAAAACACCATGGCCAATAATAGCCGGTTTGCGCCACGGGGTCACTGTCCAATCAGGGATCGTTTTACCATATCGTCCTGGCGCCATTTCTCTAGCCCATCCCGAATACCGCGCGCCATTCCCATGCGCCATTCCTGATTTCGTATATTTTTCAAATCTCTAGGGCTGGAAAGGAAGCCAAGCTCAATCAGAACGGAAGGAATATCCGCTGCCTTCAGAACCGAAAATGAGGCAGTGCGAATTGGCTTGTTGTTCATCGGACCACCCTGTTGCGTCATTCCATTTGCCAGCATTTGTGCCAACGCATCCGTACGCGGCCTGGTTTCCTGACGCGCAAGGTCCAGCAGAACATCTGCAACCTGATCATCTGCACCGCTCAGATCGACGCCCGAAATCAAATCACTGCGGTCGTGCCGCTCGGCCAGTTTGTGGCTTGCCACATCCGAGGCATCTTGCGACAGCGTATAAACGGCTGCGCCATGAGCCCGCCCTTCTGTCAGAATGTCGGCATGTAAAGAGATGAACACATCTGCACCTGCGCGGTGTGCCAATGCAATACGACGTTCAAGAGAAACGAACTGATCATCGGTCCGCGTCATCTCAACTTCGTATCCGCCCGTGCGCAATAGCATCTCGCGCAGCTCTCGGGCAAAGGTCAGCATCAGGGTTTTCTCATCATCACCGTCAACTTCGGCGCCGGGATCAATTCCTCCATGCCCGGGGTCCAGCATGACACGCAAAGTTCCGTTGCCCTGCCCCACCGGAGCGACCGATGTCTCTGCTGGTTCGGGCAAATCCCATCCGGATTGACGCGGCGTTCCGGCGCTGGCTGCGAAACTGTCGAAATCTGTCCCTTGCAGCCCAAGCGTCAAATGTGCAGCCCCAGTCACAGGGTCGACCCGCATATCCGCCGTCTCGACCATCAGAGGCGCGCCCAACTCTAGCACCATGCGGGACCAGCCCGGTACATAAGAGCCGAACTGCACACCGCTGATACGGCCAGTCTGTAGAAAGCGGTCACGGTCAAGACCGGTCCAGTCTACCTCCTGGAAATCCAGGATCATCCGATACGGGTCGCGCAGGGTAAAAACGCGATAAGGCACCCCCTGGCTAAGCCCAAGCTGGATGCTTACACCGGACCGCCCGTCATCAACAATCGAACTTTGGTCTGGCAAAACACGGGCGAGTGCGCTGAAATCCTGCGCAACTGCGGCATTGCCTAGCGCCCAGATCAGCGCGATGGCGTAGATAATTCTGCTCATGGCCTCAAGTTTTCCCGAGATCGTTTGAAGCGCAGCCTACCCGACCCGCACTTGGATGTGAACGCTTTAGGCTTGGGTAGAAATCAAGCCCCGATCAGTCATGAAACGCTGAAGTCGCCGCAGCCCCTCTTCGATATCCCCAGTCGAGCGGGCATAGGAAAAACGGATGGTGCCGTGCCCACGCAGAGGATCGAAATCCAGCCCCGGAGTGACCGCCACGCCGACCTTATCCAAAATCTCAGCCGCAAAGGCACGGCTGTCGTCGGTCAGGTCAGACACATCGGCGTAAACATAGAATGCTCCATCAGGTGGCGCGATATTGGTGAAACCGGCTTTGGGCAGACCATCCAGCATCAGCGCGCGGTTCCGCCGATAGACATCCAGATTTGCCTGCAATTCCTCATCACACTCCATCGCCGCCAGCGCCGCCACCTGGCTGGCATGGGGCGCGCAGATAAACATGTTCTGCGCGATCCGTTCGACAACGCGCACCTGATCCTCGGGCACAACCATCCAGCCCACACGCCAACCTGTCATAGAGAAATACTTAGAGAATGAGTTGATCACATAGCACTCATCTGTCAGCTCCAGCGCGGTGACGGCTTTGGCTTCGTATTCCAGACCATGATAGATCTCGTCACTGATGAAAGACGCGCCCTGGCTGTGTGCGGCGTCGATCAGCGCACCCATCGCGGCATGGTTCAGCATGGTTCCTGTCGGGTTGGCGGGCGAGGCCACCATCAGCCCCTGCAAATTTAGCCCGGCGAAATCGGCTGGCACCGGCTGCAGGCGGTGTTCCGGAGCGGTGGGCAGATCAACCGCGACCAGCCCCAGGGCCCGCAATATCTGCCGATATGACGGATAGCCGGGGGCCCCGATACCCACGCGATCCCCGCCGTCGAACAGCGCGGTAAACGCCAGCAGGAATCCGCCTGACGAACCGGGGGTTATCACCACCCGTTCGGGATTGAGATCGACATTATACCACTCGCCATACATCTGCGCGATCCGGCGGCGCAGTGCTGGCAGACCCAATGCAACGGTATATCCCAGCGGGCCTTGTTCCATTGCCTTAGCCAATGCCTCGGTCGCCCCTTTGGGTGCGCCGGTTCCAGGCTGGCCGACCTCCATGTGGATGATGTGACGGCCGGCTTCTTCAGCTTTGCGGGCAGCCTCCATCACGTCCATCACGATGAACGGATCGACCCCGGACCGGGTTGAGTTTCGCATGGCCATCTCCCATGTTGCAATCATGGCTTTTGAACGCGTATCCAGGCTGGCGTCAATCCCGGCCCTGTTGCTGTTTGCAGTGACCTGGCTCGTAGGAGCTGTTCAGGCCCAAAGCCTGATCCGTGATCCAGATATTGAACACGGTCTGCGAGAGCTGGCCTTTCCCGTTCTGCGCGCCGCCGGTCTAAATACCAACCGGGTCCAGATACTGGTGGTCAATGACAGCACGTTCAATGCCTTCGTTTTGGATTACAATGCGATCTATCTGAACTATGGGCTAATCCTTTCAGTCGAAAGCCCCGAGATGTTGCAGGCGGTTATCGCACATGAGGCGGCCCATATCGCCAACGGGCATTTATCGCGCCGTTACGAAAACCTGAATGCAGCACGGCAAAAAGCCGGGCTTGGGACGGCTTTGGCTCTGATTGCTGCAGCTGCTGGCGGCGGCGAGGCCGCATTCGGAATTGCAGCCGGTACTAATTCGGCAGCCCTGCGCAGCTTTCTTGGCCACACCCGCGCTGAAGAGTCCTCGGCGGATCGCAGCGCAGCAAGCTATCTACGTTGGGCCGGTATCTCGCCCAGTGGCATGGTGTCTCTGCACCGTAAATTCGCGGGGCAAGAGCTGTTAAACACGGTCAACCAGGACCCATACATGCGATCACACCCCACCAGCCGCGAGAGGTTGCGCGCCGCCGAGGCGTTTCTGGAAGAGTTCGGCGATAAAGCCAAACCCAGCCAGAATGCCGATTACTGGTTCGCAAGGGCGAAAGGTAAACTATCGGCCTTCATCCGCTCGCCCACATGGACGATGCGGCGCGCCAAAGAAGAAACCGCCCAGGACATACGACTGATGCGCGAGGCAGCAGCCCACCATCAAAACCGTGATCTGACCAAAGCGCGCGCTGCGATTGATGGTGCTTTGGCAATCCGGCCCAATGACCCCTATTACTATGACCTCAAAGGCCAGATCATGCTTGAAAACCGTCAAGTGGCTGATGCGGTAGCAGCATATGGCAAAGCCGTTGAATTGGCGCCGAATAACCCACTTATCCTGGCCGGATACGGGCGGTCCCTGTTGGTTCAAGGTAAGACAGTGGAAGCCTTGGCCATTCTTGAAAAAGCGCGGGCCAGAGATTTTCGTAACGCAAGATTGATGCAAGACCTGGGTGCAGCTTATGCCAAAACAGGCAATACTGGCATGGCATCGGCGGTTACAGCCGAAAGATATGCCCTGCAGGGCCGTTTGGATGACGCCGGAATTCACGCGAAACGCGCGGTTGCGCAGTTGCCGGTCGGATCACCGGGTTGGCAACGGGCCCAAGATGTGTTGATTGCGTTTGAACAAGCAAACAAGAGTAATTCGAAAAGGAAACGGAAATGATCCTCAGACACGCTGCACCAGCCCTTCTGGGGCTTTCCCTGATCGCAGGATCGGCGCAGGCCCTGGACCTGAGCCAGCTGACCGACGCCGAAAAACAACAATTCGGAGAGCAGGTACGCGAATACCTTCTGGAAAACCCCGAAGTCATCATCGAAGCGATCAACATTCTGGAACAACGCAACGCCGTGGAAGAAGCGCAGGCGGATAAAGAGCTTGTCGCCAGCAATGCTGATGAGCTTTTCAACGACGGGTACAGCTGGGTGGGCGGCAATCCGGACGGGGATATCACGTTGGTCGAGTTCATGGACTATCGCTGCGGATATTGCCGCCGTGCGGTGCCCGAAGTGGCCAGCCTGCTGGCCGAAGATGGCAATATTCGGCTTGTGATCAAAGAGTTTCCGATCCTCGGAGACGCGTCGATGATCTCATCCCGCTTTGCCGTTGCCGCCAAACATGTTGCCGGGGACGATGCCTATAAACAGGTTCACGATGCCCTGCTCGAATTCACCGGGGAACCATCGCCGGTTACTTTGCGACGTATCTCGGACGGGCTGGGTTTGGACAGTGACGCGATTCTGGCGGCAATGGACAGCGAACAGGTCACCGAGGAAATCCAAAAGACCCGTGAATTGGCGCAGCGGATGCAGATTTCGGGCACGCCTTCGTTTGTACTGGGCAGCGAAATGCTGCGCGGGTACCTGAAAGCGGATCAGATGCAGCAAATTGCGAACGCCGTTCGCGCCGAGCAAGGCTGATTTGGCAGGCCGGTTCCGCAACAGGAGCCGGCCATTCCGTCAGGGCATCGGGTCGCCAGCAAGGTGGCTTAGATATTCCTCTAGATTAGACCAGCCATCGCCGTCCCGGTCCGCCCAGACATCAGAGGGATCATTCGGGTCCAGGCCAGTCCGCCCTGTTTCCCAAGTATCAGACATTCCGTCCCGGTCAGTATCAACTGCCGCGTGAACAATGGGCAAATCCGGCCAACCGCCCGCCTCGCCCGGATCGTTTATCCGATGTCCATCACAGCCGCGGACGTTTTCGATCACCATCGCATCCAGACTGTCCAAAGCTTGGTCATCCCCGTGCCGGGCCCCCACGGTTCCAAGAACGGTTTCGTATGTCGTGCTCACCTCGGCAGGTTCAACCGACAGCGGCTGGTGAGGTTCAGCCACAAGGAATTCCACCGCCGCATCATCCGCAATCTTGCCCTTCACTGATCTGTCGCATAGCAGCTCAATACGGCTGTCCAGATGCAGGTTATCTTGTTCGAAAACCGAGATGCTGAACCCTTTGTCCGCGCCATAAGGGAACACCTCGAATGCGGCGGGGGGCGGCCTGTTCCGTGTACTGGGGCCCGGCAGGACCACGTTTCCCACATAGGCGATCCAGGTGTCGCCGTAGTGGTTCCAGAACTCGCCAAATTGCGAGGTCGCGTCGTAGAACACGTTGTTAATAATGTCGACTTGCCCGGAGGGAGACGACTGGATATCCGGATTTCTGTCGCGGTTATGGGCAAACAGGTTCTGATACAGGGTGAGCCGCCCACATTGCCTGGCCGTTCCATCATCAGAACACAGCAGCGCGCCTTTTGAATGCTTGCCCTTTGTATGGGTGGATTTATCCAATGCCAGGGCTGAGATGCTGCGGGCAATCGTGATATCTTCGCTTGGCAGGTTTTCGGTTCCCACGCCCAGATTCTCATCCGTGGCAAATTGGATCGAGACCCGGTCGACATAGATATTCGAACTGCTTTCAATGGAAAGCCCATCCACATTTGACGAGGGCTTGTAACTGGGGCCGGGCCGGAATTTGAGGTTCCGTAACAATACGTCACGCGCCTCAAAGATCATCAGGGGTGAATCCAGAACCTTGCCAAGTTTGATCTGCACACCCTGCCCCGGAGCGGTCTGCCCGGCGATATAGGTGTTCGAAGCCACTTTCATCTGGGTGTCGACGGTGATCGTGCCGGAAATGTCAAAGACGCAAACCCGGCCAGAGCCGTCATTTTCGACACACTCACGCAGGCTGCCCGGGCCGGTATCGTCCAGGGTTGTGATATGAAACACTTCGCCGCCACGCCAACCCGTAGCGTTCTGCCCATAGCCCACGGCACCGGGAAATGCGGGCTGATTGGCCACGGCGCTATCCGCCATCGCGAGCCCGGCGATCACCGCACCAAGGCTGAGCGTTTTCAAATTGCGGCGCATTGCAGTGGCCTCCTGTAAGAATGCGGCCCGCAGGGACTAAGGTCCGTCGAGGCAGGAGACAATCTGATCTTCAAACGATCGCTTACTGGCATGGCGCTGTGAAACCCTTGAAACAAAATCAACTAATCCAAATGGGAATGAAAATCTCATTCCTCACAATAATGTGGACCAACAGCGTCGCGTTTTCAATGAGGTGTCTGGGATTGGGGTCCACCAGATACACGCGGCCAATAACGTGCAGGCCCGATGAATTGACCCTGCATGCCTGCCGAACTGGTCATTCAACGGCCAATTAAGCTGGAAAATTACTCAGCGGCTTCCTGCGCAGCGTCCAATTCAGCGGCCTTCTTCTCGACCTCTTCAACAATGTGGTCGACCATCTGATCGTTGGACATCTTGTGGCTGGCCTTGCCCGCCAGATACACCATACCTGATCCGGCACCGCCGCCGGTAAAGCCGACATCGGTCATCAGCGCTTCGCCCGGGCCGTTCACGACACAGCCGATGATCGATAGGCTCATTGGTGTTTTGATATGTTCAAGACGCTGTTCCAACGCCTCGACTGTTTTGATCACATCGAACCCCTGCCGCGCACAAGAGGGGCATGAGATGATATTAACCCCGCGATGGCGCAAGCCCAGAGATTTCAGAATCTCGAACCCTACCTTGACCTCTTCGACAGGATCCGCAGATAGGCTGACGCGGATCGTGTCGCCAATGCCCATCCACAGCAGATTGCCCAGACCAATCGCCGATTTGATGGTACCCGAAACCAGTCCTCCGGCCTCGGTAATACCCAGATGGATGGGGGCGTCCGTGGCCTCGGCGATGCCCTGATAGGCAGCTGCCGACAGGAAGACATCGCTGGCTTTCACGCTGATCTTGAATTCGTGGAAATCGTTGTCCTGAAGAATACGGATATGCTCTAGCCCGCTTTCAACCATCGCTTCGGGGCAAGGCTCGCCGTATTTCTCGAGCAGATGCTTTTCCAGGCTTCCCGCATTCACCCCGATCCGGATCGAGCAATTATGGTCACGCGCGGCCTGAATGACCTCTTTCACCCGACTTTCATTGCCAATGTTGCCAGGGTTGATCCGCAAGCATGCTGCGCCTGCCTCGGCCGCTTCGATCCCACGGCGATAGTGAAAGTGGATATCCGCCACGATAGGTACCGGACTTTCGTGCACGATCTCTTTCAGCGCCTTGGACGAGGCCTCATCCGGGACCGAAACGCGCACGATATCCGCACCCGCCTCTGCGGCGGCCTGCACCTGAGCCACAGTCGCCGCCACATCCGTTGTCAGCGTGTTGGTCATCGTCTGCACCGCAATCGGAGCGTCACCTCCGACGGGGACGTTTCCAACCATGATCTGACGAGATTTGCGGCGGTAGATATTGCGCCATGGGCGCACGTGATTAAGGGACATGTGGACGGGTCCAAGACTGTCTGAGTTGATCTTTAAATAGTCAGCCTAACTGGCCACTGCAATGGTCAGATCATTCTGTCGGTGCGGCAGAGCTTTGCGCCTGAAGTTCCGCCACCAATTGCTTGAGGGCAACGTTTTGCTCGGCCTCAAGATCAGCTACCGTATAGCGTTCGGAAACCGCATCCTTGGACAGAACGACACCTTTGGCGACAGTTCCTGGTGCCCCGACCGGGCCGAAATGGTCACCATTCATCGAGAAATAGACAGATCCAGCGGCACCTGCACGTAGGTTAGGCGGTTCTTCTGTCAGCGGTACCTCGAATGTACTGCCCTGTTCGACGGTCCCAAGCGTACCCTCGAAGATGATACTTCCATCCGCAGCGGTGACCCGCATCCACGCCGGATCAACGGCGACGATTTTCAGGGTCGTATCAATCTGTTCAACCACCTGCGGCAATGCCGGGCGAAGAACCGTATGGACTTCAGCAACCTCAACCTTGGGCGGCTCAGGCGGCTGGAAGGTGCCAACGGTACGCGGGTCCAGTGTAGAAATCGGTGCATCACGGGCAACGAGCACCGGCAAATCCAGGGCCTGTGGGCGATACAGCCTATCCAGAGCCTCAGCCGAGGGGGTGTCGGTCTGCGCGACTTGATCTTCGGTGGTGCCACGCGCCGCCTCAAGCGGGTCCAAATCAGACAAGACAACCGGAGCCTGTTCAACCGGGCTTACCTGCACTTGCTGAATCCGGTTCAGGACGGACCATCCGCCATACCCAATACCGCCGATCACAGCCAACAGAACCAGAGACGACCCGATGGCACGCGGCTCGATCTGGCTGACCAACGATTCCCGTCCGGGAATATAAGGAGTGTTTGGCGAGATAAACGGATCGCGCCCCATCGGACCGCGAGCCGGCAAGCTGCCCGAGGTCTTTCGAACCACCGACGCCTCGGCCGACATGCCATGTGCGACCTCAAACCCGCTTTCCTTACAAAACGCAAAGAAAGTTTCGTCGGGGTTCATCCCCAGATAGCGGGCATAAGAGCGCACATACCCAGCGATAAATCCGGGCGTATCGAAGGCGTCCGGGTCGGCATCTTCTATGGCTGCAATGTAGTTGGCTTTGATCCGCAGTTCGCGCTGCACATCCAGTAAGGATTTGCCCATTGTTGCGCGTTCACCACGCATCATGTCGCCCAGCCGCACCTCATAGTCGTCAAAGCCCTTGGGCCTGACGTCAGTGTCGCCTTCGGATCCGCGCTGTGATCTGCGCCCAATCATCCCTGCTGCCCCATTCTGCCTGTGCGTGTTTCACGCCGTGGTCGAATCATTAAAAGAATGATTCGCGCCGTAGTTTTGTTAGCGTAATTTTAGCACGCGGCATACGAATTGCACACTTTAGCGTTAGGTTAACCGGCAAGTTCGGCGCGATTTAGCGCACAATGTGACCAAAGTTCGTCCATCGCCTGGATCAAACGGTTCATTTCGTCAGGTCCATGAACCGGGGACGGTGTGAAACGCAGGCGTTCTGTTCCACGCGGAACAGTGGGGAAATTGATGGGCTGGACGTAGATTCCATAGTCATCCAGCAGCATATCGCTGAGTTTCTTCGTGTGCACGGGGTTGCCGACAATCACGGGCACAATGTGGCTGCCGTGATCAATCAGTGGCAGGCCCATCCCCTTGAGCCGAAGCTTGAGGATCTTTGCTTGCGTCTGATGCTGCTCTCGCAATTCGGACGCAGTTTTGAGGTAGGCAACCGAAGCTGCGGCACCCGCAGCAACGGCAGGTGGCAGGGACGTCGTAAAGATGAAGCCCGGAGCATAAGACCGCACAGCGTCACACATTTTAGTGCTGGCCGCGATATAGCCCCCCATGACGCCATAGGCTTTGGCCAATGTGCCGTTGATGATGTCGATCCGATGGGCAAGACGATCACGCTCGGTCACGCCACCGCCGCGCGGTCCGTACATGCCAACGGCGTGGACCTCATCAATATAGGTCAGCGCACCAAATTCATCGGCCAGATCACATATCTCTTCAATCGGGCCAAAATCGCCGTCCATCGAATACACCGACTCAAAAGCGATCAGTTTGGGCGTTGCGGGATCATCCGCTTCAAGCAGTTCGCGCAGATGGGCGACGTCATTGTGGCGGAAGATGCGCTTGGACCCGCCGTTGCGGCGCACCCCTTCGATCATCGAAGCATGGTTCAATGCGTCAGAATAAATGATCAGACCAGGAAACAGTTTCGGCAAAGTGCTGAGTGTCGCGTCATTTGCGATATAGGCGCTGGTGAACAGCAACGCAGCTTCTTTGCCGTGCAGATCGGCCAGCTCGGCCTCAAGCCGTTTGTGGTAAACCGTGGTGCCCGAAATGTTGCGGGTTCCACCTGATCCGGCGCCTGCGGCATCCACGGCCTCGTGCATCGCCTCCAACACCACAGGGTGTTGCCCCATGCCAAGATAGTCGTTGCCGCACCAGACGGTGATATCTTGCTGCGATCCATCGAGGCGCGTGCGCACCGCATGCGGGAAATGACCATTGCGACGTTCGATATCAATGAAGGTCCGGTACCGTCCTTCGTCATGCAGCCTTGCGATCGCTGAATCAAGCTGAGCAGTATAATCCACCGGTTTCTCCTTAGTTGCCCGACCGATATTACGGCGACCGAACGTCTTCTTCTGCGCAGGATACGAATCTGCACCAGAGCATTTCCCACTGCCTGCTTGATACCGCAAGCACAGTGAAAGCTTATTTGATTTGCATCAAATATCCGCTCTGACCCTGACCGACAAGTAAAGTTACGCCCCCTGGACGCGAGGAAACGACGCAGGCACAGCACATTATCTCATCCGGGTTTCCGATATTATACCAGATTCCAGTCCTTGCGGGCTAGACGGCAAAAGTGGCGCTGATAGGGTTCCGGAAAATCCAAATCAAGCAGGAGCCCTCTTATGTCGCTGGACGCTGTTCTGAACCGCATCGACGCCGATTTGCCAACCTCAATCGACCGCCTGATGGAATTGCTCCGCATTCCGTCAATTTCCACCGATCCGGCCTTTGACCAACAGGTCAACCAGGCAGCTGACTGGCTGGTATCTGACCTGAAAAACATAGGAATTCAGGCTGAAAAACGTGAAACCACCGGACATCCCATGGTGGTCGGGCATATAGGTGAGGACAACAGCGCGCCCCATGTTCTGTTCTATGGCCATTATGACGTGCAACCCGTTGACCCGCTGAACCAGTGGAACCGGGATCCGTTCGATCCGGCCATTGAAGAAACCGAAAATGGGCCAGTTATCCGGGGTCGGGGCTCTTCGGACGATAAGGGACAGTTGATGACCTTCGTCGAAGCGTGCCGCGCATGGAAGGCCGTCCATGGCACCCTGCCCTGCCGCATCACCTTCTTCTTCGAAGGCGAAGAAGAATCCGGTTCGCCGTCGCTGGTCCCGTTCCTGCGTGAAAACGTGGCCGAGTTGAAAGCGGATCTGGCATTGGTATGCGACACTTCGATGGTGTCGCGTGGGGTGCCATCAATCGCGTCACAGCTGCGCGGGATGCTCAAGGACGAATTCACCATCATCGGTCCGCGGATCGACCTGCACTCGGGCCATTACGGCGGACCGGGGCTAAACCCGCTGCGAGAGCTCTCCAAGATCGTCGCCTCGTTCTATGACGACGAAACCGGTCGCGTCGCTGTCGAAGGCTTTTATGACGGGGTTCATGAGGTCCCGGCCGAACAGTTGCGCCAATGGGAAAACTGCGGGTTCGATGAGGCGGATTATCTGAACTCGGTGGGGTATTCTCAGCCACATGGCGAAAAAGGATATTCTACATTGCAGCAACAATGGGCGCGCCCGACGCTTGAGGTAAACGGGCTTTGGGGCGGTTATAACGGCGCCGGTTCGAAGACGGTCATTCCCTCACAGGCGCATTGCAAGATCACCTGCCGTCTGGTGGGTGACATGAACCCTGACGCCTTGCGTGACCAGATTCGCAAGCATGTAGAAGACCGCCTGTCACCCGACGCGAAAGTACAGTGGGACAACGATCTTGAAGGCGCGCCCGCATCCGTCATGAATATCAACCGCCCCGAATTCGAAGCCGCCCGAGGCGCATTGTCCGATGAATGGGGGCGCGAAGCCGTCTTTACCGGAATGGGCGGGTCAATCCCTGTCGTTGGCTACTTCGACACGGAACTTGGCATGGATTCCATGCTTGTGGGCTTTGCCAATGATGATGACGCAATTCACTCACCGAATGAGAAATATGACGTCAAAAGCTTTCACAAAGGCATCCGGTCCTGGGCGCGTATTCTCGACGCTTTGACCCGATAACCAAATCCGGGAATCAAAAGGCCAGATGAAGCTTGGTTCGCTGCTTCATCTGGCCAAAGATACTTTTGGTAATGTGCCGCAGATCGGCAGAGGTACCCCCTGCCCTGAGTTACATATGGATCACACGCCCGTAAGCGTCCAAAACGCTTTCATGCATCATCTCGGACAAAGTCGGATGCGGGAACACTGTGTTCATCAGATCCTCTTCGGTGGTTTCAAGCTGCCGCCCGACCACATACCCCTGAATTAACTCAGTGACTTCCGCGCCAATCATGTGGGCGCCCAACAGCTCTCCGGTTTTGGCGTCGAAGACTGTTTTGACCAGCCCTTCGGGCTCTCCAAGCGCGATTGCCTTGCCGTTGCCGATGAAGGGAAAACGGCCGACCTTGATGTCATAGCCAAGCTCTTTCGCCTTCGCCTCGGAATAGCCGACCGACGCAACCTGCGGATGGCAATAGGTGCAGCCCGCGATGCTTTCGGGTTTGACCGGATGGGCATGTTTCCCGGCGATCAGATCGGCCACCATGACACCCTCATGGCTTGCTTTATGCGCCAGCCATGGCGCTCCGGCAATGTCACCGATGGCATACAGGCCATCGACACCGGTGCGACAGAATTCGTCAGTCACAACATGGGTCCGGTCGATTTTGACACCCAAAGCCTCAAGCCCCAGATTTTCGATATTGCCGACGATGCCCACGGCAGAAATCACGGTGTCAAAGTCGTGCTTTTCGACCTTTCCCTTCACCTCGATATGCGCAGTGACTTTACCCTTAGCGCGGTCCAACTGCTTGACCATCGCCTTTTCCATGATCTTCATGCCCTGTTTGATAAAGGCTTTCTTGGCGAAGGCGCTGATCTCGGCATCCTCGACGGGCAGAACGCGGTCCATGACTTCAACCACCGTCGTATCTGCACCGAGCGTATTGTAGAAGCTAGCGAACTCGATCCCGATTGCACCCGACCCGATGACCAGCAATTTCTTTGGCATCCGTGGCGGCTGCAGGGCGTGTTTGTAAGTCCAAACCAGATCACCATCCGCTTCCAGCCCGGGAAGCTCGCGGGCGCGCGCGCCGGTTGCCAGAACGATGTTCTTGGCTGTCAACTCTTCGCTGCCCTTGTCGGTCTTGACGGAGACCTTGCCCTTGGCCGGGATCGTCGCCTCGCCCATGACAACCGTCACTTTGTTCTTTTTCAGCAGGTGACCGATACCGCCCGAAAGTTGCCCGGCGACACCGCGCGATCGCTTGACCACAGCATCCAGATCATATCCGATCTTCTCGGCCTTCAGCCCAAAATCCTTTGCGCGCTCCATCAGGTGGAACACTTCTGAAGACCGCAGCAGCGCTTTGGTTGGGATGCAGCCCCAGTTAAGACATATCCCCCCGAGATGTTCGCGCTCGACCACGGCGGTTTTCAAACCAAGCTGTGCTGCGCGAATGGCTGCGACATACCCGCCAGGACCAGCGCCGATTACGATCAGATCAAAAGATTGTGCTGCCATGTTTCCCTCTCGGAGCAGGTCATTTCCAAATTAGTTTACCATTAAACTAATACCAGTCACCCTTCAACACTTAGTCCCCGCGACAAAAGCTACGCAAGGTAAACCCATACGGATTGCAGAGGTTCGAGCCTATACCGCACCCGTTCGAAACGCTAGAAGATAGCTAAGTATCCCAGTTGCTCCATTCTAAATCCATTTACGCGAAAGGCATAACATGGCTAATACGCTGAAAGATCTGGTCCTCGCCCTAATCAACGCCACGCTTATCCTGGTGGCCTTGTGTTTGTTTTTGGGCTGGAAGCTGACCACAACAGCGCAGTCCCTGATGTCTGATTTTTCACAGAAGGTTCAGATCGTCGCCCCTTTGCGCGAAGAGGTTCAAGGGGTGCGCAGTGAATTGGCAGCACTTCGCACCGAACTCGCGACAATACAAGTCAATGGCGCGCTTGCCGACACCGCCACCGCCCAACGGGTCTCGCAAACGCTCGACCGCCTGAGCCAAATCGAAGATACGCTGCAGGCGGCGCAGTCTCGTATCGTTGCGGTTGCCGAAACGCCTGACGCCTTCATCGGCACCGCAATAGAAAAAACGGCCGACACTGTGGCCGACCGTATTATCACAATCAAAGGTTGTTCGGTCGAAGGCTAACCTGCGGCCTGAAGCTCTCGGACGGTGGATCCGTACCCGCCCATGTTTACATAGGCGGCCTCATGTTCGGTCATGGGGCGCGACAATGCTTCGTTACGATAGGGGAAACGGCCGAACTTTCGGATCACCTCCCTATGCGCCCTTGCATGCAGCAGGTTGGTTGACTTGGATTCGTCGATATTTTGGCACATCAGGCGTACACAACGCTCTTGGTCACACAGATTTTCCGAGTGCATCAGTGGAAGATAAAAGAACTGCCGCGCGGGTTCGTCAATCTTCAGATCCCAGCCCTTGTCGATGGCGCATTTCGCTGCCGACAAGGCCGCCTTGTCAGTGGCGAACGCCTTACCACTGCCGCGGAACATATTTCTAGGAAACTGGTCCATCAGAATGATATAGGCCAGTGCCCCGCTGGGGTATGTCAGCCAGAGAGAGAACTTTCCCTCATTAGCAATTTCCCATGTGGAAAGAAATTTTTCGCGGATCTCTGCGTCTAGCGCTTCATCCTCAATATACCAACCATCTGGACCCACTTGATCCAGCCAAAAACTCAATACTTCTTCAGGCCCTACCATTGCCTTGCTCCGTCGTTTTGCCCTCCCCAGGGACGTAACGTCATTTAAGGCTGATTTACAGATTTGTGACAGTAAAAATTTGCAACACTTGCGACATAATTTCGTGTCCTAGGCTACATCTTGCGTTTCCTGATCGGCTTCGGCGGCTTCGATAGCCACCTCTTGCGCCAATTCGAACGCCACCGGCGAGGCCGTTGGGTAAAGCGGAGACATGGTGCCCGTCTCATCCACAGGAATCGCCGCACGCTGTGTCATGCGATACATCGCATAGACCGCAGTGGCAGCAAGCAGTGCAAAGATGATCAGGAAAAAGCCCGACGGTCCGAACACGTCATCGCCCATCAACCACCCGGTAATCAGCGGGCCGGCAATGGCGCCCATTCCATTGATGAAGACCAGTCCGCCAGAGGCCGCGGCCATATCCTCATGCTCCAGAAAGTCATTCGTATGCGCAATCAGCAGCGAATACAGTGGGTTAGACATGCCTCCGATCACAAAGGCCGAGGCCAGAAGGAACGGAAATGAGGTCGACCCGAACATCATCGCAGTGGCCGCCCCGCAAGCACCAATGATACCCGCCAGCATGATCAGGAACCGGCGATCCATCCGGTCCGAGAACCAACCCAGCGGATATTGCAGCAGAATTGCTCCGATATAGAAGGCGGCCACGAAGGTCGAAATCTCAACCAGTGTCAGCCCAGCGCGCGCGCCATAGACCGCCGCCATACCAAACTGGGCCGAGAACACTCCGCCCAGCAGGAACATGCCCACGCAGCCCAACGGCGACTTCCCCATCAGTTCACGCAATGTCATGGGCTTGGTCGTGTCAAATGCCGGTGTCGGTGAAATCGACAGCAGAATCGGAGCAAAGGAAACCGAAACCAGAATGGATGCGATCACAAAGGTTTCGTAACCAGCAGGATCGCCAACCAGCATAAGCCCCTGAGCGGTGATGATCCCAGTCATCTGTACGATCATATAAAGCGAAAGCGCCTGGCCCCGGTTCTCGTTATTGGCCGCGTTGTTCAGCCAGCTTTCGGCGGTGACATACACGCCCGAGAAACAAAACCCGATCACAACACGCCCCAAAGCCCACGCGACTGGTTCGGTCAACATCGGATACATGATCATCACGGCCGAAATAAAAGAAGCGAGCGCAGCAAAGACCCGCACATGTCCAACCCGCCGGATCATCTCCGGTGCAAGGCGAGAACCTCCGAGGAAACCTACGAAATAAGCTGACATCACAACAGACATCTGAAGGGTCGAAAACCCTTCGATCTCGCCTCGAACGCCCAGGATTGTGCCCTGTAGGCCATTGCCAATCATAAGCAGGCCCATGCCAAGAAGAAGTGACCACGCGCTGGTAATGACCTGAAGCATAGAGGCCTCCGAGATTGCTAACCTGAACTAGAGATTCGTTTTTATATCAAAAACGGCTTTGAACCAGCTTGTCTACGACATCGAAACGCAACGATCCCGACAACACGCCGCTCAAGGGATCAAAAGCGACCCATCCCCATATGAAAAGAACCGATAGTTCTGCGCAATCGCGTGCTCATAAACCTCTTGCATCCGATCCTGCCCCATCAAAGCTGAAACCAACATCAGCAGCGTGGATTTCGGCAGATGGAAATTGGTGATCAGCGCATCCGTGACGTAAAACTGAAAGCCCGGATAGATGAAGATGTCGGTATCGCCCTCCCAGGGTACGATCTGCCCACTGCGGGCGGCGCTTTCGATCAATCGCAGCGCGGTTGTGCCCACCGGAATGACACGGCCACCTATGGCTTTGGTTTCACGAATTTCACTGACGGCTTCTGCACTGACCCTGCCCCATTCTGCATGCATCTTATGGGTCGTCACATCCTCGACCTTGACTGGCAGAAACGTTCCGGCACCGACATGAAGCGTAACGTAGGAAACAGAAACGCCGCGCGCGGTAAGCGCTTGCATCAGCGCTTCGTCAAAATGCAGCGACGCGGTGGGCGCGGCCACTGCCCCGGAGTTGCGCGCCCAGATCGTCTGGTAATCCGTCTTGTCCTGCGCATCGGCAGGGCGCTTGGCGGCAATATAGGGCGGCAGCGGCATGGCGCCGGCCTGTTCCAGCGCAGCATCGAAATCCTGCCCCGTAAGGTTAAACCGCAGAAAGGCCTGCCCGTCCGCCACCCTATCCAACTCAGCGCTCAGTTGATCCGAAAACCGGATCACCTCACCTGTCTTGACCTTCTTGAGAGGCTTGATCAACGCCGCCCAGGTGCCGTCTGCCTGCGGATCAAGCAACGTCGCTTCGATCGACGCAGACACCGGCCCTTGCGCACTGTCGCGATGACGCCGCCCGCTGAGGCGTGCCGGGATGACCCGCGTATCATTCAACACCAGCCGGTCACCGGGTCGCAGCCAATCTGGCAGGTCAAAGACATGCGCATCCGAGATTGCATCGCCCTCGGCCACAAGCAAACGCGCCGAAGACCGCGGGTTGGCAGGCCGGGTGGCAATCAAATTCTCGGGCAGGTGGAAATCGAAATCGCTGAGTTTCATGGGCGCGCCTTACAGGGTCGTATCAGATTCGGCTATATCCCTGTTCAGTTGTCTTTTGGCGGCGATCCAAAGGTGCGCTTAGGCTCATCCGGCTTGGCTTTCTGTGCATTTGGCCCATCCTGAACCTTCGGCGCGGGCTCCCTTAGAAGGTTGCGCAAGAACAATGGCGCAAGCCCTGACAGAGGGTTGACCGAGACAGAGGGTGATTTCAAAGGGCCGGTCAGAGTATAATTGAACGCGATCACACCTTCACCTTTTTTGGTGAAGACACTTCCAATCGCATTCACCAGATAGATTGGGGAAATCGCGCCACGCAAGTTCAGCATTTCGCTAACCGTGTCGATTGTCCCGTCGAAGGACAATCCCATCGAAGGACCGACGGCGCTGCCGCTGAGAACCTTGATTTCGGTCGGCGTAATCCGCATTCGGCTTTCGATGCTCGAGAAAAAGATGCCTTGCCCAGCCATTTCATCCACAAGCCCAACAAGGCTGATTGCGTTCAGCAAGGCAGCCATGGCCGGGGCGTCATGAATTCGGGTGTTCACGATCTTCATGATGACATCGAAGTTCCCGGCCCCGCCGACCGGTTCCAGTTGCAGGTCCAGTTTGCCTCCGCGCGCCTGGGTTATCATTTTGGCCGATCTCAGAACGTCACCTGCATCACCAGAGGTCAGATTGACTGCACTGCGCCCTCCGCGCGGGGTCACCTGTCCGCGCACAGCAGCACCGCCGTTTACATTCGCCGTGAACGCGCCGCTGACACCGCCAGTTGTCGCAAATTTTCCCTTGAACCCGGTCAGGGCGATCGTCTCTGTAATCTGGAGGCGATCCAACACTACATCCAGCTCGGGCCCCTGCCCGGAACCACCGCCACCACCTTCGGAGGATCCAAAGGTCGCGCCCCCCAGATTCATCACGCCCCCTAAAACCCTGATGTCGGGCAAGGCTGACCCCCGTGAAATCAGCTCCGCCGGAACCGCAAGCCAGTTCCCCAGTTCGAATGAGCTGAACTCAACACGATCGAAAGCACCATTTTTGAAATTAATGGAGGCCAGGCTTCTCAACCCCGCCGCATCCAGCCGAAGTGTATCCACGCGCATCTGATCGCCCAGCGTTGCCTCGACATCCATCGACCCCTTGGTACCAGCGCCTTTGCGCCACCCGAGCTCGGGGATAGACAGCACTACGCCTTCCAGATCCGATGTCGCCGTCAGTTTCGGGGGGCGGCCAGCACCGATGCCCAAGGTTATTTCGGCAACGCCTTTTCCAGTCAGCATACCCTTTGGTAACCCGGCACGCAGCTCGGTCACCAACCGGGGCGAAATCTCGATCTGCCCTTTCAGTTCACTGGGTTTCGGTTCTCGACCCCCAATAGGCTGGCGCCAGGTTGCCTGCAGAGGCACGTCGCCGAAATATCCGTCGCCGCCGACTTCGACAGCGGATTGGTCACCTGAAATAGTCAACTGAGGCGCGCTGACGACAAAACCTTTGACCAAGCGATCACTGTGCACATCACCAATCTTACCAGTAAAGTGAAACTGGGTTTCATCGAACTTCAGCCCCTTCTTCATCGGCAGAGATAAGGTGCCTGACAGTTCCACATCGCCAGAGGCCACATCCACGGGCAAATTTGCCTTTGTCATCAGCTGCAGAGGGGGACGATCCATCAAAGACAAGGCGGCCGTTGCCGAGCCCTTGGCCTTGACGCGCACAATCGCCGGCGAAAGCTTTTTGATCGACGTATCCGGAATAATGAAGGATGTTCCTGACCCGTCTATCGGGCCGCCCTGATCGGCAATGACAACCGCTTTCTCGGCTGTCACGGTAAACCGTTGGTTGATCAGGCTGGCCTGCCCCTGAGCGTCCTGGACCGGAGGTAAAGTTTTGGCAAAGCGGACTTTGGCGTCGTCGAACCCGAAGTCCAAGTAAATGTCCGGCTTGGTGTCCGGCTTCAACCGTAATGCAAAATCGACATCCGAGAGCCGGCCTTCATATAAATTGTCGGACACCCATTTACGCGGCTTTTCGGCAAGTAATTGGGGCCAGTATCTCAGCAACTGGCCTGACTCCAACTCGTCCAGATGGGCCTCGAGGTACCCCGACCAACCTTCGGCTTCACCAATCAGATTACCCCTAGCACGCAGCGTTAGGTTTTCGTCTTCAACCGTCATCTGTCCGAGGCGCAACTCGAACGGGGCCAGCTTCATCTTCAGATCAAGGTCGGCACGCGCCAACTTGAGGGGTTCCGGAAACAGACCAGCCGGGTTGATGTCGATGCTGCTGAGACGGAGTTGAGAGGTCAGGCTTTCCAGCAGTCCATTCTCGATACCTCTCAAAAAGGCCCTTCCCTCGGCCTGAACGGACCCCCAGGCGGAGACTACAGAAACCTCGTCGAAATCCAGCTCCTGCCGACTTGGGTCATAGCTGAAATAAGCCCTGGCGGATTCAAACGGGATCGGTTTTGTCTCTTGGTTGGCTTGCACCGCGCCTGCCGCAAGGTTCAGGGTCGCAAATAACGGCCCCAGCGCCGCGTTGCCATCAACACTGCCGCGCACCGCGCCCGAGATCGGAGCGTCAAGGACCTGTAACCATGACAAGGCAAGGCTTTGACTTGCAATATCCTCGGCAGGCAGGTCGGTTATGGCAAAGCCAAAGCTTGCCTGGGGCGTTCCAAGTACGCTGGTATAATTTACCTCAATCGAACTGGCATAATCGCGCCCTGTCAGAACAGAGAACCCAGTGGACATGCGCATTTCGTCACCGGTACGGATGATCGAAATATGTCCGCCGTCGAAAACCCAGGCGCGCGACAGGCGCAAATCCTGATAGTCCAGCGTCAACGACTCAAGCTCGACCGACCGCAGGCCCGACAGCAGCGGTGACAAAAAGACATCGTCAGATTCCTCGATCAACTCGATCAATGTCCGCGCCCGCTGAACCGGTGCACTGCCAGAACCGACTGTCAACGAAAGCGCCCCGTCCAATCCGCGGGTCAATGCGATTTGGGCATCGCGCAGGGTAATCGTGCGCGGCCGGATTTTCCCCCGTAGCAGCCACCGCATCGACAACCGTGTGCGCATATCCGCCACTTGCGCGATCTGTTGTCCCGCCGCGTCGCTTATGGTCACATCCGTCAGTCGCAAACGTGGCAACCAGTTTTCGTTGACGATAAAGCTAGCATCGCCAAAGCGGATCTTGATCCCCCCAAGGCTTTGATCCAGCCGTTTTTCGGCCTGGGCCCGCATCCAGTCGGGTGCGTGCAGCTGTTTGCCAATCAGAAAGAACCAGCCGCCAAAGGCCAGCAGGCAAAGCAACAGGAAGGTTCCGACGATCCCCCACGCAGCGATGCGGCGGCGTGACCGACGGCGGCGGGGTTTCCCGTCCGGGCCTTCTTGTGTATCTTCTTGCCGCGCCAATTTCCGACCCACGCCCTATTACCTGCTTGCACCGCACCATGATGTCAGGCAGCACTTAAAAACCTTTAGCGGAGTTTCCAATGCCCGACGTTACAGACATCGCCCCCGGTTTCACTTTGCCCCGCGACGGCGGTGGTGAGGTTACGCTGTCAGACCTGCAAGGCAGCGCCGTCGTTTTGTTTTTCTATCCCCGTGATGATACGCCGGGCTGCACCAAGGAATCCATCGGTTTCTCGGAACAACTTCAAGCCTTTGCTGATGCCGGCGCCCAGGTTTTCGGCATCTCGCGCGACACGGTGGCTAAGCATGACAAATTCGTCGCCAAACACGGTCTTACGACGCCACTTTTGTCCGACGAAGGCTCGACCGTTTGCGAGGATTACGGTGTGTGGGTCGAGAAGAACATGTACGGGCGCAAGTCGATGGGGATCGAGCGTTCGACCTTTCTGATTGACGCCGACGGTAAGATCGCTCGCATCTGGCGAAAGGTCAAAGTGCCCGGCCATGTGGAAGAGGTACTGGAAACCGTGCGCGCGCTGTAACCCCTTCACCGCGGTCGTCATCCGGATTATGACCCGCACAAATCTTGAAAGCGGAGTTATCCCGGTGTCGAAAACACTGACCCAAATGGCGACCGAAGTTCTGACCACAGCAGACGGGCGCGAAAAGACCGCCCTGTCCAAGCGCCATGCCGCAGCTTGGTTTGCGGCGCGATCAGGGGACGCTCCTGCGATTGAAGTGGGCACCGCAACACCGCCGTTGAATCCCGCCCGACCGGACAAACCAGATTTGCTGTCCCCCCGGGATGTCCCAAGGCGCCGCCCCGGCTCCGAGGCTGGGCGCATTGCCCTGCTACACGCGGTCGCCCATATCGAACTGAACGCGGTTGATCTGCATTGGGATATAATCGCCCGATTTGGCCATGTCCCTATGCCTATCGGTTTCTACGACGACTGGGTCAAATGCGCCGAAGAGGAATCGCGCCACTTCGAAATGGTCTGCGATTGCCTGGAACAGATGGGCAGTCATTACGGCGCCCTGCCCGCCCATGCGGGTATGTGGCGCGCTGCCGAAGATACAGCCGAAGATTTGATGGGCCGTTTGGCCGTAGTGCCGATGGTGCTTGAGGCGCGGGGTCTGGATGTAACCCCCGGCATGATTGACATTTTCCGCAAGGCCAAGGCTGAACAGGCCATTGCAGCGCTCGAGGTGATCTACGCCGAAGAAGTCGGGCATGTTGCTTACGGGTCCAAGTGGTTCCATTTCCTTTGCGGACGCGAGAACGCTGACCCAAAGGGTATCTTTCACGATCTGGTCCGGCGCTATTTTCATGGCGTTCTTAAACCGCCCTTCAACGAAGAAAAGCGGGCCGAAGCCGGATTACCGCCGGATTTCTATTGGCCGCTGACCGAAGGCCTGCCGCCGCCCGGCTCTGCCTGCTAGGTCGGCATGCACGGTCATAGCGGTCTTTGAAACATCCTCCAGTTGATGTAATCGGCAATTTCTCGCCGAGAATTGGCGGGATTAACCCTGTTTGTTGTGTGAACTAGTTAACAAACTTGCCCAAATCGGACGTCCCCTCTATTCAGTTGCCCCAAGGGACGGAGACCACTCACAACCGATCCCGAATTTGGGGATCGAGAGGTAAGGCGCGTGCGAACACGTCTGGCAATCAAACTACATTCGCTGCTTGAGCAGCACTTCCCGGAGCGCCGGGTCTTTCTGAAATCTGACAATGACACACGGTTCATCCGGCTCAGCTCAGAGACACAAATCTTTGCAGTTGCTGGTGTTGCCCTGTTTGTTGGCTGGACTGCGGTCACTACGGCAATCCTGTTGATGGACAGCATCGGATCAGGCAACTTCCGGGAACAGGCCAAGCGCGATCAGGCGACATATCAGGAGCGGCTGAATATCCTGTCAGCAGAGCGTGACGTGCGCGCTCATGAGGCTCTGATGGCTCAGGATCGGTTCAACGCCGCGCTTGAACAGATTTCTGCGATGCAGTCCGAGCTGCTGGCGTCCGAAAACAGCCGCCGTGAGTTGGAAACGGGGATCGAGGTAATCCAGTCCACCCTGCGCACCACCATGAAACAACGGGAATTTGCCCGTCAGGAGCTTGCGGCGCTGCAACAATCAGATTCTGATGATGGGCTCATGTTGGCAAACACTGCCAGCCCCGAACAGATGGAATTTATGACCGTTGCTCTGACCCGCACCGCGCAAGAGCGTGATCAGATCGCAGCCGACGCCCGGAACGCACTGGATCAGCGGGACGATCTCGAGCTTGAGATCCGGCTGATGCAGGAACGCAGCGACGAAATTTTCCGTCAGCTAGAAGAAGCAATGATCATCTCGGTCGAACCGCTCGACAAGATGTTCCGACAGGCAGGTATGCCAACTGACCGTATCATTGAAGAAGTACGGCGTGGCTATAGCGGCATGGGTGGCCCCCTCACCCCAATTTCCTTCAGCACGCGCGGTGAGGACCTGACCCCCGACGAGATCCGCGCGAACACTCTGTTGCAACAGATGGACCAGCTGAACCTCTATCGTATCGCAGCAGAAAAGGCCCCGTTTGCCAGCCCGGTGAAAGCGGCTGTCCGCTTTACCAGTGGCTTCGGCACGCGCCGTGACCCTAAAACGGGCGGTCGCCGTATGCATAACGGTTCCGATTTCGCCGGTGCACATGGAACTGATATCTTTGCGACCGCCGACGGCGTAGTCACCCATGCGGGCTGGCAATCGGGTTTCGGGCGTCTGGTCAAAATCCGGCACGCCTTCGGAATTGAGACACTTTACGCTCATAACACCAAGTTACAGGTTAAGGTTGGCCAAAGGGTCTCGCGCGGGGATCATATTGCTGATATGGGTAACACCGGACGGTCGACCGGAACGCACCTGCACTATGAGGTCCGCGTAAACGGAAAACCTGTTAACCCAATGACTTACATCAAGGCTGCAAGAAATGTTTTCTAAGAGCAAAATCAACGAGCCCGGAACCAATGCCCCAGAGGCCGCCAAGCCTGCCGCTCCGGCCACTCCGGCAACCCCTGCACCGACGGAAACCAAGGCCAGCACCGCGCCCAAACCCAAGCCACCTGCATCGGTCCTGTCTTCGGATCTGCACATCACCGGCAACCTGAAAACCTCGGGTGACATTCAGGTCGAAGGTACGGTGGAAGGTGACATTCGTGCGCATCTGCTGACCATCGGTGAAACGGCGACCATCAAGGGCGAAGTCACTGCAGATGACGTTGTCATCAACGGCCGTATCGTTGGCCGCGTGCGTGGCCTGAAAGTGCGCCTGACCTCGACCGCACGGGTCGAAGGCGACATCATTCACAAGACAATCGCCATCGAAAGCGGCGCGCATTTCGAAGGCTCCGTTCAGCGTCAGGACGATCCTCTGAACCCTGGCCGCAGCGGAAAACCGGGCGCTAACCCGGCTGCTGACGTCAAACAGTAATCCTGACAGACTGACAGGAAACAAACGCCGCGGGACAGCCTGCGGCGTTTTCTTTTGCAATTCTGACCGAAATGCTTTCACTGATCAGGTTGGTTCCAGGTCGCATTGGCCTCGATCACTTCTGCGACCATCAGCGCCTTTTCGGACAAATCTGGTGGCGTGCCATCATCAAAGGCAAGCTGCTGCATTCTTCGATACATGACTTCAGACGTGTAAAAATCAAATGCAGCCGTGCCGTCGGGGCTTTCCCAGAAGGCCGTGATCCAAACCGAGGGCGCATACCCGTAACACCAGTCCTGCCAGAACCGTTCTGCCAAAGTCGCCGTTTTAACTGCGGCTACTTGCGCCAAAAGGCTATCCATTGGCCAACCCCCGAGGCGAAACATGCAAAGCGTATCGTCCAGACATTCTTCTGAGCCCCCTTCGATCGCCTTCAGAAGAAAGCGTTTCTGAAAATTGTCCAGGACACGCCATTCCTCCGACGACCAGTTCCGGGCCTGTCCCGTCGGATACCGGCTCAGGCTGACCTCGATCCCGACAGAGCTTACCTCTTCGCCACAGGCCAAGACCTCTAGCACACGCGGCAAAAGATAGGCCCAGGTATTCTTGGCAATCCCTTCCGGATCACTCGCTGCAAAATACCAGTCCTGAAGATAGTGCAACGGCAGTTCCTGAATGGGCGGGTGAAAGAAATCAGCCTCGATATCCGGTTCCATGCAGCACCCTTCGCAGACCTCGATACCGCTTGGCTTTGGACGTTTAAAAACGCGATAAGCATCCTGAATAAGCGGGAAGAACGGATCATCCGGCAATAACTTGGCCTTAACCGGCTTATTCGTCTTTGACGTCATCGTAGGCTGAACCCATATTTCCATGCCACACCCACAGGTCTATCTGCCCCCTTTTGACGTGGCAAGCGCGCCCAAATACCCCTTCATTCTCCGCCGAATTTCTATGTGTGATGAGTAGCTTCGATATTTCTGCGTTTTGGATTACACTACAGCCCATTGGTTTTCGGAGGACTTTTCATGTCAACAAAACTCATGGCTGAATTTTTCGGTACATTCTGGTTGGTGCTTGGCGGTTGCGGTAGCGCTGTTTTAGCGGCTGGCGTCGCGGATGTCGGTATCGGCTGGTTGGGCGTATCTTTCGCCTTTGGCCTAACAGTGCTGACTATGGCATTTGCCGTTGGCCACATTTCAGGCGGGCATTTCAATCCGGCAGTCAGTCTGGGTTTAATGATCGGCGGACGGTTCCCGGCTAAGGATCTGCTGCCCTATTGGATTGCTCAGGTCATCGGAGCCATTGCAGCAGCGGCTGTTCTGTATCTGATCGTCAGCGGCGCACCAGATTTCGCCGGGGTCGGAGGCTTTGCGTCCAATGGCTATGGCGAGGCTTCACCCATGGGCTATTCGATGATGTCCGCCTTGGTGATCGAGATCGTGCTGACGGCGTTTTTCATCCTGATCATTCTGGGCGCGACCTCAAGCGGTGCTCCGGCAGGGTTCGCGCCGATCGCTATCGGTCTGGCGCTGACGCTGATCCACCTGATCTCGATCCCGGTGACCAACACATCTGTCAACCCGGCACGGTCAACCGGTGTTGCCCTGTTTGCCGATGGGCCGGCGCTGGCTCAGCTATGGTTGTTCTGGGTTGCCCCGCTGATTGGTGGCGCGATTGGTGCGCTGATCTGGAAGGCCATGTCTGACGACTGATCCAAGCGCACGCTTACAAAAAGACCCCGGCACCTGACCAGGCACCGGGGTCCTTTTATCTATTCGGTCACGGTGACCTTTTTCATCGCATCCGGCTGGCCGATTACGGCTCCGTTCGGGCCTTCGCCCCGCTTGATCGCATCAACAACGTCCATACCGTCAGTGACCTGACCGACAACCGTATACTGACCGTTCAGGAACGGCCCAGGTTCAAACATTATGAAGAATTGCGAGTTGGCACTGTCGGGATCCTGCGCCCGGGCCATGCCAATAACACCACGATCAAAGTTATAGTCCGAGAACTCAGCTGGCAGATCCGGCCGATCCGAACCACCAGTACCGGCACGACGCATATCGCCACCGACCCGACCGTGTTCAACGTCACCGGTCTGAGCCATGAAGCCGTCGATCACGCGGTGAAACACCACGCCATCATACTGACCAGCAGCGGCAAGGGCGCTAATTTGTTCAACATGCTTGGGGGCAATATCGTCAAACAGATCAACGGTTACGGTGCCATTGGCCCCCTCGCCCTCAATCTCGATCTCAAGGCCCGTGGCCAGTGCAGGGCCAGCCAGCAGGACAAATGCGGCGGCCAGCTTATACATCGGCAGCCACCTTAACGCTGATCATACGATCCGGGCTTGCGGGAGGCTCGCCCCGAACGATGGCGTCCACATGCTCCATCCCGTCGATGACACGGCCATAGACCGTGTATTGGCCGTTCAGGAAATGGTTGTCGCTAAAGTTGATGAAAAACTGCGAATTGGCCGAGTCCGGATTCTGCGACCGAGCCGCGCCTAACGTGCCGCGATCATGCGGCAGTTTCGAAAACTCTGCCGGAACATTCGGCAGCGATGACCCGCCTGTGCCTGCACTGCGCAGGTTGAATCCGTCTTCCATATCGCCGTGCTGCACGTCACCGGTTTGCGCCATGAAACCGTCGATCACACGGTGAAATGCCACGTTGTCATATTCACCGCTGCGCGCCAGTTCCTTCATCCGAGCGCTATGCTGCGGGGCCACATCTGGCAGCAGCTCGATGACGACATTGCCGCCCTTCAGCTCGATGATGATTGTGTTTTCGGGATCCTTGATCTCGGCCATGTGGCCCTCCTGTCGTTTATCTTGCGCAAATACCTATGCGCCACGCACGCGAAAGCCAAGTGACGCATTGACCTGAGGGCAAAATGCAGGAAAAGAACCGCCTAGATCGGTTGCCAAACACGAGGATCGCGCGATGGGCTGGAAAACACTGGACGATATGGACCTGAACGGTAAGCGCGTGCTGGTGCGCGTGGATATCAATGTGCCCGTGGTGGATGGGGTCGTGACCGACGCTACCCGGATTCAGCGCATCGTACCCACAGTACGCGATATTCTCGCTGCAGGTGGCAAGCCTATCCTTTTGGCCCATTTCGGACGCCCGGGCGGAGAGCGGCGCGAAAGCCTGTCGCTGAAACAACTTATCCCCACATTGGAAAGCGCCTTTGGTGCGCAGGTTCTGTTCGCAGCCGATTGCGTCGGAACCGAGGCCGAGCTTGTCGCAGACACCCTGCAAGCCGGGCAAGTATTGCTGTTGGAAAACACCCGTTTTCATGCTGCTGAAACCAAGAATGATCCTGATCTGGCCGCAGGCATGGCCAAACTGGGCGAGGTCTACTGCAACGACGCCTTTTCCGCTGCGCACCGCGCCCACAGCTCAACCGAAGCCATCGCTCGCCTGTTACCTGCCTGCGCTGGTCGGCTGATGCAGGCCGAGCTGCAGGCACTTGAAAGCGCCCTTGGCGCGCCCGAGCGTCCGGTGACAGCGGTGGTCGGCGGGGCCAAGGTATCGACCAAGCTGGAGCTGCTGGGCAACCTGATCGACAAGGTGGATCACCTGATCATCGGCGGTGGCATGGCCAACACCTTCCTAGTGGCACAAGGTATCAGTGTCGGCAAATCGCTGGCGGAAACCGCGATGAAAGACACTGCCGCAGAGATTCTTGCCAAGGCGGAAAACTCTGGTTGCCAGATCGTTCTGCCGTGTGACGTGGTTGTTGCAAAAACCTTCCAGGCCAATGCGCCGCATCAGGTTTTGCCCGCAGACCAATGCCCCGAAGACGGCATGATCCTGGATGCAGGCCCCGAGAGTGTCGCCGCTATCACTGAAGTCATCAGCCAATGCCGAACCCTGATCTGGAACGGCCCTTTGGGTGCCTTTGAACTGGAACCGTTCGATGCTGCAACGAATGCGGCCGCACTGAAAGCTGCCGCGCTCAGCCGTTCGGGCCAGTTGGTCTCGGTCGCGGGCGGTGGTGATACCGTAGCCGCCCTGAACGCGTCCGGCGCGGCGCGGGATTTCACCTATATCTCGACAGCAGGCGGCGCATTCCTGGAATGGATGGAAGGTAAAACCCTGCCCGGCGTCGCCGCGCTGGAACAATAAATTCAGCTGCACGGGTAATTTTGCGAATCGGGGGATTCACAAGCCGAATCACCTGTGACATAGTGCAGTCAGATGCCAAGCATAATGGCACGACATTGAGGCAGACTTCATACGGCGGTAAACAGAGTGTCCCGTTCCCATCGGCCCGGATTGGGCTCAGTTGCTTTTTTCTCGGTGGCTTTCATGCTGGGTGTGTATTTCACCTTTGCTGCCGTCCAGGGAGACTATGGCCTGTTTCGACGGGTCGAGATTGCAGCGGAACGGGATGCTCTGTCGCGCGACCTTGCAGCGTTGAGCACCGAAATCGCCGAAATGGAAAATCTGACCCGCAGGCTTTCAGACACCTATCTTGACCTCGATTTACTGGATCAGCAGGCGCGCTCGATCCTTGGTATGATCCGCTCGGATGAGATTGTCATCCGCTGAGCGGGACCAAAATTCTTCGTCGGAAATCCCTGCTGTGGTAACGCATACGTCCCTACCTGAACGGTTTTCCGCGTGTCAAACCACAGCGCAATATTTCCACTCGCCAGAAAGCCTCAAATGTTCTATTAGATAGTTTAACGCTAAACTATCTTGCCGAGAGGGGGAGATCGCCACAATGGCTGCGCGAAAAACCACAAAGAAACCAAACGTTTCTGCGGAAGAACTCAAGACCTATTACCGTGAAATGTTGCTGATCCGCCGATTCGAAGAAAAGGCTGGCCAGCTATACGGCATGGGTCTGATCGGTGGTTTCTGCCACCTGTATATCGGTCAAGAGGCAGTTGTTGTGGGACTGGAAGCAGCCGCCGAAGAAGGTGACAAGCGGATCACCTCTTATCGCGATCATGGGCATATGCTGGCCTGCGGCATGGATCCGGGCGGCGTAATGGCAGAACTGACCGGGCGCGAGGGCGGATTGTCCAAGGGCAAAGGCGGTTCGATGCATATGTTCTCGAAAGAGAAGCATTTCTATGGCGGTCACGGCATCGTCGGGGCGCAGGTTCCTCTGGGTGCCGGTCTGGCCTTTGCCGACAAGTATCAGGAAAACGGCCGCGTCACCTTCACCTATTTCGGGGACGGCGCCGCAAACCAGGGGCAGGTCTATGAGACCTTCAACATGGCCGCGATCTGGGAACTGCCGGTGATCTTTGTGATCGAGAACAACCAATACGCCATGGGGACGTCCCAGGCGCGCTCGACCTCAACCAAGGACATCTATCACCGAGGCGAGGCGTTCGGCATCCCTGGCGAGATCGTCAACGGAATGGATGTGCTGGCGGTCAAAGAGGCCAGCGAGAAGGCCGTCGCCCATTGCCGCGCGGGCAAAGGTCCGTACATTCTGGAAATCAAAACCTATCGCTATCGCGGACACTCGATGTCCGACCCGGCCAAGTACCGCACCCGCGAAGAGGTTCAGAAGGTGCGCGAACAAAGCGACCCGATCGAACATGTCCGCGAGCTGCTGCTTTCCGGCAAACACGCGACCGAGGATGACCTGAAGGCGATCGACAAAGAGATCAAAGAGATCGTCAATCAAGCCGCTGAATTCTCGAAAGAAAGCCCCGAGCCGTCGCTGGACGAGCTTTGGACAGATATCTACGCCTGAGAGGACGATTAAGACATGGCAACCGAAATTCTCATGCCCGCCCTTTCCCCCACGATGGAAGAGGGCACCCTGGCCAAATGGCTGGTCAAGGAAGGCGACACCGTATCAAGCGGCGATATCATGGCCGAAATCGAAACCGATAAGGCCACGATGGAGTTTGAAGCCGTTGATGAAGGGATCATGGGCAAGATCCTGATCGCTGAAGGCACAGAAGGGGTCAAAGTAAATACCCCTATCGCCATCCTCGTCGAAGAAGGCGAAGACGCCTCCGCCCTGCCCGCGGCTGCACCCACAGCCGCAGCGACGACCGAAGCCGCCCCTGCTGCGGTTGAGGCCCCTGCTCCTGTCTCTGCCCCAGCCGCACCTAAGGTAGATCTGTCCCCAGATTGGCCAGCTGATGCCGAGATGAAATCCGAAACCGTGCGTGAAGCCCTGCGCGACGCCATGGCCGAAGAAATGCGCAATGACGGTGACGTCTACCTGATGGGTGAAGAAGTCGCCGAATATCAGGGCGCTTATAAAATCTCGCAAGGTTTGCTGGATGAGTTTGGCGCCAAGCGCGTAATCGATACTCCGATCACCGAGCATGGTTTCGCCGGGATCGCAGTTGGTTCGGCCTTTGGCGGGTTGAAACCGATTGTCGAGTTCATGACCTTCAACTTCGCAATGCAGGCGATTGACCAGATCATCAACTCGGCCGCGAAGACGCTCTATATGTCCGGCGGTCAGATGGGCTGTCCCATCGTGTTCCGGGGTCCGAACGGTGCCGCCGCCCGCGTGGCCGCGCAGCACAGTCAGGACTATGCGGCCTGGTATATGCAGATCCCCGGCCTCAAGGTCGTCATGCCCTATTCAGCGGCCGACGCCAAAGGGTTGCTGAAGTCCGCGATCCGCGATCCGAACCCGGTGATCTTCCTGGAAAACGAAATCCTCTATGGTCGTTCATTCGAAGTACCGCAGGTGGATGACCTGAGCATTCCGTTGGGCAAGGCCCGCATCTGGCGCGAGGGCACAGACGTGACCATCGTCAGCTTTGGCATCGGCATGCAGTTCGCACTAGAAGCCGCCGATAAACTGGCCGAGGACGGCATCAGCGCCGAAGTGATCGACCTGCGCACCATCCGCCCGATGGACACAGGCGCAATCATCAATTCGGTGATGAAAACCAACCGGCTTGTGACCGTCGAAGAAGGCTGGCCGCAAGGCTCGGTCGGCAGCTACATCTCATCGGTGGTGATGCAGGAAGCGTTTGATTACCTCGACGCGCCTGTCATCAACTGCACCGGCAAGGATGTTCCGATGCCCTACGCAGCGAACCTCGAAAAACTGGCGCTGGTGACCACCGACGAGGTGATCGCAGCCGTCAAACAAGTGACCTACCGGTAAGGGAGCAACAGACAGATGCCCACCGAAATTCTGATGCCCGCCCTTTCACCGACGATGGAGGAAGGCACGCTTTCCAAATGGCTGGTTAAAGAGGGCGACACCGTCTCCTCCGGAGATCTGCTGGCCGAGATCGAAACCGACAAGGCCACGATGGAGTTCGAGGCCGTGGACGAAGGCACCATTGGCAAGATCCTGATCGCTGAGGGAACCGAAGGGGTCAAGGTCAACACCGCCATCGCGGTTTTGCTGGAAGAAGGCGAAAGCGCTGATGATATCAGTGCAACGCCTGCAGCGGCTCCGGCGGCGGCGCCAGCCGCCACGGACAACGAGGCTTCCGCTCCAGCGGCGTCCGAAGCGCCCGCCCCCGCTCCGGCTGCTCCTTCCAAGGCAGATGGCGGTCGCATCTTCGCGTCCCCCTTGGCTCGTCGCATCGCCGCGCAAAAAGGTCTCGACCTAGCGCAAATCAGTGGATCCGGCCCACATGGGCGTATCGTCAAGGCGGATGTCGAAAGCGCAACCGCAGCCCCTGCTGTGGCGGCTGCCCCTGTACAGGCCGCATCAGCACCAGCCTCCACAGCCGCGCCAACCGGCCCCTCGACGGATATGGTCATGCGGATGTACGAATCCCGCGATTACGAAGAGGTCAAGCTGGACGGGATGCGCAAAACCATCGCCGCGCGCTTGACCGAGGCCAAACAAACCATCCCGCATTTCTATCTACGCCGGGATATCAAGCTGGACGCACTGCTGAAATTCCGCGGTCAGTTGAATAAGCAACTTGAGGCCCGTGGCGTCAAACTCAGCGTCAATGACTTCATCATCAAGGCCCTGGCCAATGCGCTGCAACAGGTGCCCGAATGCAACGCCGTCTGGGCGGGAGATCGGGTTCTGCAGCTGAAACCCTCGGACGTCGCCGTTGCCGTCGCGATCGAAGGTGGCCTGTTCACGCCGGTCCTGCAAGACGCCGACACCAAGTCGCTGTCAGCGCTTTCAACCGAGATGAAGGACCTGGCTGCCCGTGCCCGCGAACGCAAGCTGGCCCCGCATGAGTATCAGGGCGGCACATTTGCGGTCTCGAACCTGGGCATGTTCGGCATCGACAATTTCGACGCTATCGTGAACCCACCGCATGCGGGCATTCTGGCCGTCGGCACTGGCGCAAAGAAACCTGTTGTTGGTGACGATGGCGAACTGACGGTTGCAACGGTCATGTCGGTTACGATGTCGGTCGATCACCGGGTCATCGACGGTGCCCTCGGTGCGCAGCTGCTGCAGGCGATCGTCGACAATCTGGAAAACCCGATGGTCATGCTGGCCTGATATCTGGTTAAAAAAGGCCGCCCTCTTCTGGGCGGCCTTTTTCTTTAAGAATCTTCAGATCTAGTGATCTTTGCCCAGCATATGATCCATCGAGATCGAGGGCTGGTCACATCCTGCTTCACCGACGATCTTGGCCGGAATACCGGCAACAGTTTTGCAAGGTGGCACCTCTTGCAGCACCACCGAACCGGCGGCAATCCGGCTACAATGGCCCACTTCGATGTTGCCCAAGACTTTGGCGCCGGCGCCGATCAAAACTCCATCACCAATCTTGGGGTGACGTTGCTCCTCTTCTTTTCCGGTCCCGCCCAGCGTGACCGAATGCAACATCGAAACGTTGTCGCCAACGATGGCCGTTTCACCGATCACGATGGAATGAGCATGGTCGATCATGATCCCCTTGCCGATTTTGGCAGCCGGGTGAATGTCGATGCCGAAGATTTCGGAGGACCGCATCTGGAAGAAATAGGCCAGATCATATCGCCCCTTGAGCCATAGCCAATGGGCGACGCGGTAGGCCTGCATCGCTTGATAACCCTTGAAATACAGAATCGGTTGCAGAAGTCGGTGGCAGGCCGGGTCCCGCTCGTAGACCGCCATCAGGTCTGCGCGGGCGGCCTCAATCAAATGGGGATCGTCAGCATAAGCTTCGTCCACGATCTCGCGCAGAACCATCATCGACATTTCGTTCGAGCATAGTTTTGCGGAAACGCGATAGGACAATGCTCTGGTCAGGCTGCGATGATGCAGAATACAGGCGTGCACCAATCCACCCATCAGTGGTTCATTCTCGACCGCGGCCTGAGCCTCGGTCGTGATGCGATCCCAAACGGGATCTACGGGTGTGACATGACTGCGCTTTTCCAACATGGCTTTTGATCCTTTGCTGCGCCTAGAATGCCATTTAGTGGCTAAAACGCCAAACGCAAACCCGTGATCGGCAAAGCAACGAAAATGAATGAGGCTGACCTGAAGCAAATCAACGAGAAAATCCTTGTCAGGCTGGACGAATTGGCGCGCCAGTCGCAGGCCGGGAAAGATGCGCAATCTGTTGTTGAACTGGATCAACAATCTATCGGTCGTCTGAGCCGGATGGATGCGCTACAGAACCAGGCTATGGCCAAGGCGCACCAAGTCAGTCGGGACCTGGAGTATCGACGCCTTTTGGCCGCGCTGAAGCGGATTGAAAGTCAAGAATACGGATTCTGCGAAGATTGCGGCGAGCCGATTCCAAATGGCCGACTGGAATTGGACCTCGCCGCAACCAGATGTGTCAGCTGTGCTTCTGGTTAATGCGGAACCGGATCAAATGACGCAGCACCGTCTCAAAACACCGGCAATACTGCAGATCATCGAATGAGGGTTCGGCGGCAAGGCGCCGGTTTCGCGCCGCAGCCATTAACGAACCGTTGCCGAACAACGGGTGTAGCCGCCCTGTTTTACTTACATGGCCATCAGCCGTTTCAGCTTCGGCAATCATACGTCGGCATAAACGGTCACGCTGATCGGGCGGCGCGTTCAACAAAACACGCGCCGCCGTGCTGACATCTCCGTGCAATACGGGCCGCACCGCGCCTATCCGACCTGCAGCCTGACAGGCAATCCAGGTCCGTAAGCCGCAGATATCTGCGAAACCGAAACCTCAAAAGACCCTGTAACAGTATCCGTGGCCTTCATGGATGACGTATAGTGCCAATCCGGCTGGGCAACGACCTCTTCGCGGATCAGGCTACCATTCTGCCGGACCTGAACAAGGTAGGCTTCGGTTTCTTCATTCAACGGCACATCCAGCCCGGACCAGTCATCGCCATCCAGACGTGTCCGCCGCACCCATGAGAACACGTCCCTCGAGCTGGATTGCTGCACGCGAAGATGAGAGGGGGCATAGGGCCGCAAACCATTGCCTTCAAGGGCCTCGACCAGATGCTCGTAAGAGGGATCTTCGTACCCTCTGGTTGCAGGGCCGATGCGGTAATGTTTGGTCAGGCCACGTTCCGACCGCAACAACCCTGTCTGGAAGACACGTTCGTCCAACAACACGAACATTGATCCTTCGGGCCAGAGATCGGGCATAATCGCATCTGTCCCCAGCTGACCGCGCAACCGCCCGGACACGGAGTAGGCACCTGTCGATTGCAAAGCCGCATCCGCGAATTGGAACACCTCCCAGTTGTCCGGCGTTCCGTCGCCAATCGCCGCAAGATTTGCCCCGCTTAACAAGGCAGACCGTGGACGGGACTCCAGGACGCCATCTACAAGATTGACACGTAAGGCATCGCCTTCATCCCAAAGTCCGGTACTGGCCCTTCGCATCGGGCTTTCGGTGAAGCCTATTATGGCCTGCCCTGTTATCACCTGTTGCAACGCGTAATCCTCATCGCTTGATGCGGCATACACCGCAACGCTTCCTGGCCAAGGGTCTGCTGCAACCGCAAGATATGGCGCATGCGGCACTTCGGAACCGGTGATCAGAGGCAGGTCCAAGAATACCGGCAGCACCGGCACCGGAGCGACAAATGGCTTCGCTGTAACTTCATCAGCGGGGGCATCTGGCGGTGTGTAAACGCCGGGCTCGATCCTGACAGCCTCGGCCAGTTGCATTTCAGCCTGTTCAAGCCTGTCAATGCGATAGCGCGCGTCCTGCCCACCACTGACCAGTCGCACAACATCCCCTGCCCCGACATTCAAAAGCGAAGGCGGTAATGCAAACCTAGCCGTTTCACGCGAGACACGCGCCTCACTCAGCCAGCGTTCCACCGTTTGACGCCCCTCGGCCCGCGTCATGGACAACGGCATCTCATTTACCGATACCGAATGGGTTTCATCATCAGGCAACACAGCCTCTTCCGAGGCTATTTCATGGTCAGCATCAGACTGAACAAAGCGCAGCCTGACACGGCCAGACATTTCCGCCTCAGCCTCGCGGCGATATTCCACGTGTCCGTCAATGTCCGAAGTGATGGCCAACTGCTCTTCATTCAGGGTCAGGGCACGTGCGCCATCCCGCATCTGAAAGATCAGCTTTCCTTCGCGTTCAAGCGCATCGAAACCATACCGCAGCATGAGCGGTTGCAATGCCGAACGGGCATCCGAAACCTGTTCAACCGCATAGCCCTGAACGGAACCGTAAAGGCCCGAGACGTCAATCTCGGTAACACCGGCAGCATGGCAAAGCTCGGTTACAACAGAGGCCAGCGTTCGTGAGCCGGAACGCCCATTAAGCCAATGGCCGCGGGCATAGTTGGCCCCGTCGCTCCACTGGCTGCGCAGGTTTGGAAAGGTCGGATAGGGCCGCGCATCCCACGCCCAGACATAGGCATTGGACACGTCCACCATCGGGCCGCCATAGCTGGATGAAACTGGATTGATATCTGCGTCCGACCAATAGCCAAGGACCGCCCTGAGGTATTGCGTCTGCAGAAAGTCGTCCCGAAGCCCGTTTGAATATTTCGGCAACCCGGATTCTGAAGATTTTGGGTCTAGAAACTTGTTGGGCTGGTTGGTGCCTTTGTCTACTGCCGCACAACCGAGCTCAGTGAACCAGATGGGCTTGGACTCTGGCAACCAGTCAGTCGGGTTGTCGCTACGCACACCATTGATTCGCTCGTGATGCGGTTGTGACCACCAGTTGCGAACGTCCTTATATCGCCAGATCCACGGCTCGTTATGTGAACCATCTTCGATCGGCGTACGGATTTGTGCCGCCTCTTCTTCGGGCGAGGCATAATACCAGTCATAGCCTTCGCCACCTTCGATGTTCCCACGCAGATAGGAAAGATCGTAGATGGATTTTGCCCCGGCATCCGCATCCACGTGATCTTCGCCGTCCCGCCAGTCGGACAGAGGCATGTAGTTGTCGATACCGACGAAATCTATGTTGTTATCCGCCCAAAGCGGATCGAGGTGGAAGTAGCGATCCCCACTGCCATCAATTGGCTGGTAGCCGAAATACTCGCTCCAGTCGGCCGCATAACCGATCTTTGTGTCTGGCCCCAGAATACTACGCACTTGCCCTGCCAAAACGCGCAGCTGCTCAACGGCCGGAAATCCGTTTAGGCCACGAATCTGGGTAAGACCACGCATTTCCGAACTGATACAGAAGGAGTCCACCCCACCTGCCGCCTTACACAAGGCAGCGTAGTGAAGAATAAATCGGCACAACCCCCATTCCTGCGGGCCAGAGTAGGAAACCGTGCCGTTTCCGATAACAAAATCATCCGCTCGCGCCTGACCAAAGAAATCGGACACCTGAACATTGGCCTCAGCCATCTGGTCCGGAGACCCGTCCCGCCCAGGCGCAACGCTCAGGGTGATGCGACCGCGCCAGGGAAGGTGCGGCTGATCGCTGGCGTCTGACCACGGGTCGGGCAATCCGTTTCCACCGATCTGATCCATCAGGATAAACGGGTAGAACATGACCCGCTTCGCCTCTTGCTTAAGGTGTTGGATCGCTTGAATGACCGACGCGTCCGCTGGTGTCGCGCCATAGACGGGCTCGTTATTTTCCTGACGAACGATCTGGGCGGTTGCCCTTGTCAGCCCCGCGACACCCCAGGGCATATTTTTGCCTTCGATACCATTTTGCAGAACCTTTGGTTGTATCTTGCATTGACCGCATCGCAGATCACTTCCGAACCAGGACACAACCAAAGAGGCGGCTTCACAGCCCGGAAGTTCACTTTTCAAGGCTTGTGTGGACGTCACGAGATCAGGCAAACCAGAGGTTGAATTCACATTGGCCGCCCAACTGCGGCCGCGGCCTTTTGTGTAATTCACCTGCTGGGACGCCAATGCATATTCACCGGTCCCAGGCATTAGCGCCACGCCTCGTACCATACGTGACAGGGAATTTTCGGTATCAGGCAAACTAGGCTGCTCTTGCCGCACGACCTCGAACGAGAACTGCGGGACGCGGTTTCCAAAAGCGCCCAGCTTCAAATTCTCGATCACAATATAGGCGGTGCCACGATAGGCCGGGACATTTCCAGTACCTTCGATTGCTTCGATCAACGGATCGGGCAGTTGATCGTCGGTGCCAGGATAGACGCGCATATTCAAACTGCTGCGCTCAATCTCTTCGCCATCCGTCCAGACACGCGGCACGTCAGATATTTGCCCCGCGCCCAACGCGACCGCTAATGAAACTGAATAGCTGTAGCTGTTGGTGGTCGTTGTAACCTCGGGCTGCTTGGGGGATCCCTTGCCACCCCCAACCGATTGCGTGGTAGAGCTGGTGCTGCGGGTTTCCAGAAAATCCGAAGCCCAGATAACCTGCCCCCCGACACGCATCCGACCAAATATGTTGGCGACAGCGGCGCCCTCGCCCGTCTGAGTAAGGCGAAAACGGTCCAATCGGCCCGTTTCTACAACTTCGCTGCCGCTGCCCATGACCGACTGGCTCATCAAACGCTGGTCGATGACACGCCCAAGAGTGGCACCAATGGCTCGGCCGATAACTGCCGTAGACAGCCCTGCAACCGTGCCGCCAATGGCTCCGCCAACTGCGGCACCCGCCGCAGACAGTAATATCGTCGCCATCTAGATATCCTCCGTGGGGAACTCAAAACAAGAAACAACCCGCCGTCGCCACGGGTCGCTCAGGGCGCTTTCAACAACGCCATGTCCGGAATAAGCGTGAATGAACCGAGGGATGTCTCGACAGGTGCTGACAATCCCCAAATGCTTGGCAACGCCACTTTCCCGCATTCGAAACAGCAACACGTCTCCGACCGAAAACCATGCCGGATCTTTCTCGACAAGATGGCGGCGTGCTGCGGCCCACATACGCTCTTCGCCCTGCGGTTCAGACCAATCCATGCTATAGATCGGGACGGCCTCGGGTTCGTGCCCAAGCACCGAGCGCCATACGCCACGTAGCAACCCCAGACAGTCCGTACCGGCGCCTTTGACCGACGCCTGATGGACATACGGGGTGCCCAGCCAGCTTCTGGCCTCATCAACAATGCTTTGCTTTGTCGGGATCATCGTCTGCTGCCCCCCCTGTTTGCCCCGTTTTTCTTGGGAACCGCCATCACCCAATCTTCGGAAGGCAGGTCAGGAAAGCCCTGAAAATTCGTGATATTATTGAACTTCAAGCGGCAGGTCGTCATGCGCTTGTCGCAACCTGCGGTCAGCCTCACCCTGTCGCCCTCGGCCAATCCTCCGCTGATTGCAGACCACAGAACGACCGATCGACCTGTGTCGGTCTTTTGGTCCTTCTTGACCGCCCCCCACAGCCCAGCCGCACGGCCTGTCAGCACATCAAGCCGACCACGTTCGAACCATGTCTCAAGGTGAGTTTCCGCCCCTCGCAGCTGCAAAATACTGCCCCCCGCCAAACCGACGATTTCGGCTTCGTCAGAATATCCCGGGGTATCGGTGTTGAACCCGCACGCCTTGTCGCCCAGCACGGCTGTGCAGGGCTTTTGGTAAATCCGGCCTAAAGGCCGGTTCAACTTATCTGTCAGGCCCCGCAGTTCTGCATGAAAAGCCCCACCTGCCCGTCGCAATTCACCAATTGATCCGCGGAACTGCAACATTCGCTGCGATGGATCGGCCCAGTTCACAAGCCATGCCCGCACCTCGGCCCCGTCGAAACGACCGGATTCGATATCCTCTTCGGTTACCGCGACATCCGATAACGCCCCCATTGCTTCCGAGTTATCAATGGACAGCCCCGTTGCCTGCTCGATCGCGGCCGCCGTCAGACCCGAACTTGCATTGAAGTCCAGGCCTTCAAAGCTCAGCTTCAGGTCATGGTCGGTAAAGCCAAACTGAACACCGTCTGTGCGCGCAATCGCCCAACACCGACAGGTCGTTGTCAGACCACTCTGCAGATGGGCCTGCAGTGCCTGTTTGTCACCCGCCATCAGACACGCACCTCGACCACTGGCACGTTCGGAACGTCCCCTGCCTGAAAACTCGCAACACTTGTCTGGATCTTGTCGGTGTCAAACCTCACTGGCACATCGAATTCAAAGCCGGCGGTGATATCAACCCGTTCAGGCGGAGGCGAATAGAACGTGACCAACCCCGAGTTCAGATCCACCTCGAAGTCGACACCTTCACGCATCTCGTCCTGCTCGACGCCCACGCGGACGGTTCCCAATACGGGTTTGACGACCGGCCTTACATAACAGAATCCACCCGAGGAATAGGTCTTTACCAGCTGGAATTCTGTCGCTACGCCATCACCTTGCGCAATGATCTGGTCGCCTTGGGCAACTTCGCCCGTAGCCGCACCAGATTTGAAATCGGACCAGTCTTTCCAGCGAAATCCAAACATCTGCCCCTGCCTCGCCTCGAAGAACGAGATCAACGTTTCGATGTCATCCAAGGATCGCATACCCAGACCGGCATCATAGCGACGCCGCGAATGCGCCCAGGGGGTATTGCGCTCTTCGAACCCGTTCGCCAGCGTCACAATATCCGTGCGCCGCTCTGGCCCACCGACCGAGCCAAAGCTTAGGCTGGCCGGAAATCTCACCTCGTGGAAATTCATGGTCTGCTCCCTGATCTACCTGTTGCGATTGCCACGACCCAGCGCGCGGCTCATCTGGGCTGCGATCTGGCTTTGACTTCGACGGAATCCCTGTACGTCCGGGGTGGTGATGTTCATCACCACGTTCACTGCAGAGCCACCGCCCGACATGCGCACGCCCAGTTTCCCGTCTGAACCGCGGGCCAGAGGCATGATGGCTTCAGGACCGGCCTCACCCATCAACCCAGTGCCGCCACGCATCGGAAACGTGGTCGGGCCGCTGATGACCCCGCCGTTTGCAAAGGGCATCACCCGTCCCTGACTAAAGCTACCACCGTCCGCGAAAGGCAGGATGCCCTTCACAAAACCTCCGATCCCATTGGCTAGAAGGCCGCCGAAATGATCCGTGACCGGTTTGATCGCAGCAGAATAAGCGGTGCGGATCATCGAGTTCTTCAACACGTCCAGCGCATCGGACAGGTTCATTCCGTCCATCACGACGCCATCGAACGCCCGTCGCAGGCCACCGGACATGCCACGCTCCAGCGTTGCAACATCCTTGCCCGTTTCCTCAAAGGCCGCCTTGATGCGCTTCATCTGCCCATCAAATGCCGCAGCCATCGATGCCGCATCACCCAACGAGTCGCCAAGCGCCTCGCCCCGCTCCTGCAGGTCGTCCAACCCGTTACGATCCGTCATCTCGCTCTCCTTTTGTCTTGTCCGGATAGGCCGCCAGCAACGCATCCAGACCCATCCTGTTCATCGAAGGCATGCCCGCGCCCTGCCCCAGCATCAGCCGCAGCTCGGCCGGGGTAAGGCTCCAGAATTGATCCGGTGTCAGGCGCAGGCTGAGGAACCCGGCCCTCATCAATGCGGGCCAGTCGAACCCGCTCATGCCTGCCCCGGCACCATGAAGGCCCTTGCCAACAGCTCGGCCGCTGCACGTGCGCCGTGCATTGGCCCGCCCTCAATCTCGGCACTCAGCAGATCGGTGCGGGTGACATTGGCCCCGCCCCCCCGCAACCCGGCGACGATAAGCGCTAGAACATCACCGCTGGAATAGGCGCCGCCTTCGAACCTTTGCACCAGTTCAACCAGTGTCCCTGTGCCCAATTCCCGTTCCAGTTCCGCCAAAGCGCCCAAGGTCAGCTTCAGAACCCGTTGCTCTCCATCGATGGTCAGTGCCACCTCTCCCGTCCACGGATTGGCCATCGTTAAAGCGCCGTAAAGGTCAGAGCACCGGCGCTTGCCATGCTCATTTCATAGGTCGCTTCGCCATTGTGAGAGCCCGCATATTCGATGCCGGTCACCTGGAACGCACCCTCAACAATCCCGAAATCCGGGATGATGATCTGAAAACCAGGTGTCTCACCGTCAAAGAACAGCTGGCGCGCGCGCTCATCCGTTCCTGCGTCCTTGAATACGCCCGAGCCCGAGATCGAGGCTGACTTGACCCCCGCGCCCGACAAAAGCTCGCGCCAACCACCCTGGCTTTCCAGGCTGGTAACATCGACACTTTCCGCGTTGAAACTGACCCGCGTGGCACGTAGCCCCGCAATGGTCTCGAACAGGCCCGAGCCGTTCATATCCACTTTGACCAACAGGTCTTTTCCGTTCTGGGCAGCCATTTGCTCTCTCCGTTGATTGCTTAATCGTCTTCCACGCGGGCGCGGAATCTAAGGTCGATCTGGCGGATCGCGCCGCCCGTTCCGGTCCGACGGGCCGAGGCACGTTCGAACCACAGCCCGACCAATCGGCCTCGATCCAGGGTCAGCCCCGCACTGTCCAGGGCGTCACAAACTGCCCCTGCCAGCGTTTTTGCAGCACCGAACCCGGCGGCCTCGGACACGACGGACACTGTGAACCGATGCACCGCGCCGGTCCCTGATCTGTCCGAGGCATCGCGAACCTCTTCCGGGCCCAGCGTCACATAGGTTTGCGGAACTGAACCGGCAGGAACGGCGTCATAAATCGCCCCGCCTGCAAGTGTGCTGATCTGCGTGTCACCCGACAGTTTCTGATAAACCGCCGCCTGCAACGCCGCTGAAACGCCATAGCTCATACCGCCACCTCCTCATCCGCAAAGCAGATCAGGTACTGGCCGCGCGGGTCCCGTTCGGCGACGGCGCGGATAACGAAACGGCGTGTGCCTTCCGCAAACCGCTGATCCGGCGAGGGGCGCATGGTCGACCCTTCGGGCGCGCCACGAACCACAATCCGGTAGCCAACACGTGAAACCGGCAAACCTGCAACACTGCGCTCTGACCCGCTGCGTGCGGTGACTTCGGCCCAAACCGAGCCCAAAGCGACCCATGTCTCCAGGTACCCACCCGCGCCATCAGCGGTGCGCACAGAGGCTTCAAGCACCAGTTTTCTGTTCAACCGGGGCGCCTTCATTGGGCCACCCCTGCACCAAAACGCACCACGCGATAGCGTTGGATTAGGCTGGTCACGCCAAAGGGCATACACCCGGCGCCTAGCGTGGTCTCATCCCGGTACTCATAGTAATGCGCGGCCAACAGCAGAACTGCCTGCCCAAGATCCGCTGGCAAGCTTGCCCATTCTTCGGCGATACCGGCGACAAACACTATCTTCACGGACCCGCCGGTTGAAATAGAAGGCAAGACAGCCCCTGCCGGCCGCATCCGCGGACGCTGGCTGTCTCGATCTAACCTGTAACTGTCAGATGAAACGGCGGTTTCGGTTCCCGCTGCATCCGTCAAGCTTACCGCATTGATGGCCGAGACCGGCGCCACAGGCAGCACTTCGCCCGCAGGGTCACGCCAACTGTTAAGGCTCCAGGAAAACTCACGCGTGATCAGTACTTTGCCGGTACGCGCCTCAATCGCAGCAATCGCCGCCCTTAAGAATCCCTTGAGCACCTCATCCTGCACGCTGGCACCAGTAAAGCCTGTTCCCAGCCTCAAATGCGCCTTGAACTGATCCACCGGCAGCGCCGCATCCGCGATGGCGGTTTCTTCGATCAACATCATCCATTCACTCCGCAATCTCGGACCCCTCCGGGGCCGTAACTTCAGGAATTGACGGGCACGCGCCGCCCCACGTTGCTCGGACGGAGGGGAGCAGCTAGACAACGCAGGGGATCTCACCCCGACCCGCGCCCGCCGCCCCGAGGGGCAAAGGCCCCCCAGGAATTCAGCCCGCTTTAGGCGGTGCCGAATTTCACCAGCTTGATCGCAGCAAAGTCGCTGACATCGCCGCCGACGCGCTTGGTCGCATAGAACAGGACATGCGGTTTGGCGCTGAAGGGATCGCGCAATACACGCAGGTCCGGGCGCTCGGCGATGGTATAGCCCGCCTGGAAGTCACCGAAGGCAATCGAGAAACTGTCGGTTCCCGCATCCGGCATGTCTTCGGCGATCAGCACCGGATAGCCCATCAGACGTGCCGGCTCACCGGCCGCCAGACCGTCCGACCACAAGAAGCGGCCATCGCTGTCTTTCAGCTTGCGGATCAGACCAGCAGTTTTCGAGTTCATCACGAAGGTCCCGTTGACCCGGTACTGCGCACCCAGAGCATAAACCACGTCCACAATGGCATCCGCCTCGACACCGCCATCGATGCCGGTGGGGACATAACCAATGTTACCCCAATCCCAAACATCGTTGTCGACCTTGGCGTGGTTCAGAATACCCTTGGGTTTGTCCGCACCGTCGCCGTTGATAAAGGCCGAGGCCTCGGCGCGTGCAAACTTGTCCGCGATACGACCGGCCAGCCAACCCTCGACATCGAACGCGCTGTCATCCAGCAGTCGCTGCGAGGCTTTGGGCAGTGCGCTCAGCTCGTGCAGCGGGATCGAGATCCGGTCAATCGACGGGGTGCTGGTTTCGCTCGCCGCAGCATTTTCATCTGCCCAGCCCGCACCGACATCCGTGTGGTCGATCAAAACATCGAACGAGTTCGCCTCGACATTTACGATCGAAGCAATCGAGCGGATAGAGGCCGTAGATTTCAGCACCGATTTGATGATCTCGGCGGTTTGCGGGTCAATCAGGTACCCACCGTCACTGTTCACAGCGCTCGAGAGCGATTTCACCTCCATCTCAAGCCCACGCAGGCCGTCATCCTCACCCGAGCGCACATAGGCATCAAAGGCCTTCTGATGCGGTGCACCGTCCTCGATTGAGGCCGCAAGATGCGGGCGTGCCGCGATGGTTGATTTACGATCCAGCATGGTCAGTCGCTCTTCTGTCTGTTGCAATTTGGTTTTAACTTCAGCCTTCAGGCCCTTGAATTCGTTCACGAAGCCAGTCATCGCCTGCTTCACCTCCTGAACCAGGGGCACACCCTCTCCGGTCAAGGCCGGGGTTTCGGTCTTGCTCATCAGCACTTCCTTTTTGGGGGTGAGGTTTCGGCGCGCTAGGTTTGCGCCAGCTCCTGCCGGGCGTGATCAAACACCTCGGCAATACTGCGCCAGGTGTTCTCGGCCTCGGGGTCCACCCCCTTTGCCGCCACCCGCGCACTGGGCAACATCGGGAAGGTCACCAAAGACACTTCCCACAGCTCCAGTTCGGTCAGGACCCGCTGGCCCTTGTCATTCTTCACGGCGCGCTTGGTACGATAGCCAATCGACAGGCCATCCATTGCGCCCGCCCGGATCAACTCGGCCGCCTCGCGACCTTTCTGAGTGCTTTCCAGCAGACGTCCCTTGACCCATAAGCCCCGGTCATCCTCGTGCACCTCATTCCAGACACCAATGGGCTGCGCCGGGTCATGCTGCCAGAGCATCTTGACCCGTTGACCCGCTGTGCCCAGCCTCTCAAGCGAACCGCGATACGCACCTTTCTGCACCACGTCACTGCCCTGATCCACCTGTCCAAACAGGCTGGCATAACCTTCGATCACCGCGTCCTCGGTCACCGAAAGGCCCTCTCCGAACCGTGCGAACTTATGTTCCAAATCCATAAACTTCTCCATGTAACCTTCTGAATTCATGGTGTTACTGAAAGGAATGACTGAAACGCCTGCGCTAGGATCACCGCTGCCACGCCATACACCGTCAGCCACAACCGCCTCTCCAGCCGCTCCATCATCTCTTCGATCTGATCCAGCCGCTGGCACAAATGCGCATGCTGGATCTCGGCCACCCGCTCATGCGCGGCCAGCCGCAAGCCTGGCGCGCAATCGAATGGCGGATATCCTTCAGCCATCCGCACGCTCCGGCAGCCCCAGCAAAGCACGCTTTTCTGCGTCAGTCAGGAACTCAGCCCCATTGACCCGCGACCAAAGCGCATCCCGCTCGGCGGACAACGCTGGAACCTGATCCAGATCGGGCTTCAGCATAAGCTCTTCGCCGGTAAAGCCCGCCAACCACGCCGACACCGCCGCCGCCACCCGCGTCACCAGGGGCAGCACGGTCAGGCGGTAAAACGCCCGGTTGGCCTCCTGATAGTTCGAATAGGTCGCATCGCCCTGGATCCCCAGCAACATCGGCGGGACCCCAAAGGCCAGCGCGATCTCGCGGGCGGCGGCTTCTTTAGTTTTCTGAAACTCCATGTCCGAGGGCGAAAAGCCCATCGGCTTCCAATCCAGGCCCCCCTCCAGAACCATCGGACGACCCGCATTGCGCGCCCCGCGATAGTTCTGCTCAATCTCATCGGACAGACGCCGGAACTGATCCTCGGCCATCACCCCTTGGCCATCACCGCCCTTCCAAACCAGCGCCCCCGAAGGCCGCGCCGCATTGTCGAGCAGCGATTTCGACCACCGAGACGCGCTGTTATGCACATCAATCGCCATCGCCGCCGCCTGCATCGGCGAGAACCCATAATGATCATCCTGCGGGTGGAACGATTTGATATGACATATATTTTCCGCCGCAAACCGGTGCTTCTTGCCACCGACCGCATAATCATACGCCTTGGGCCACCCATCCGCTCCCGGCACCACGCTCATCCGGTCGGATCGCAAGACATGCAGCTCAACCGGCAGCCCTTCTTCGGCCTGAACCGCCTCAACATAGGCATTGCCCGACAGCAGCAACTGCGCAAACAAGGCCTCCATCAACTCTGCCCGCCCCTGTGCGGCATTCGGACGGCGCATCAGGGACAGGATCGGATGTACATCATAGCGCTGCGCCTGATCCTGCAGCACCAAAGGTAACGCCGCCGCCGCCTCGGCAATCAGCTTGACCGAGCGAAACCCCACCGGGTTCCCCGCAAACCCCGTCCGCGTCAGCGACACCGCATCCCGCGGACTCCACGCCACGCGCCCCCCGGTCTGCCACGCCACCACAGGCCCCGCCGCGCTCGCCTTCGCCTCGGGCGCCTCATCAGCCGATCCACGACGCAAGAAATCGAATACCATCTGTGCTCCTTTCTGCCGCCGCTCTGCCCGGCTTGTTGAAAGGAGTTATGACGGAAAGAAGTTTAAGCCTTGGGAATGGGGCGTACGGAGGGTGGGCAACGGATCGCGAGCATCAATTTTGTGTATTGCTAACTTCACCTTCGATCCGCCAGTCGCGCAATAGATTTAGCAAACGGCGTTCAAGTTCTTCGGCGTCCTCGAGGGTGATAAATTGGGATTTGATTGCGTAGTTGAGCTGGCCAAGCTCGGTGTCGGTTCTGACGCGACACCTTTCCCCATCGCTGTATGTTGTACACGAAACTTCACGTTGCTGGCTGAGCTCTCGATAAAAGGGAGAACTCGCATGCGCGACATGAAAAAACTGACGCTCGCATCTTTTGCCACCCGGTCTCCGGGCCCCGCTAAAGGTATTGGCGCAATATACTGCCTGCAACCCACCCCCCGGCGGCCCATAGTCCAAGCCGGCGGCATATGCCCGAGGGACTCTGTATCCTTCGCTGCCAATATGCTGGAACCGCCAAGGTTCGTCTTTGACCACATGATAGCCGACTAGCAGCACCATTGCCCCGACTATTAAGATTATAAGCGGTGCAAAAATAATCTTTTCAGTAAAGCTGAACAAGGCTGATGTCATGAGCAACAAGGCAATAAATGCGCAAACTTTTGCCGCGAAGAACTTGTAGGCTAGGCCAGAATTATTGACGTCATCGTGGTAGTCCCACATCGCGTGGCCGAGGAAATAGAGGGCGAGAAAAAAGAAAAGTATGCCCGCACTAATTGCCAACAAATACAATTTTTTCTTCATGGACGCCTCAGTGGACTTACGAGAAGGAACTATAAGATCTTGTTTCAATTTGATTTTTAAGATCAAAACTCAAGATTGCCAAACCCAGTTAAATCAAAAGCTGTTTACGTGTCGAAACAAACACCTTGTAGATGAAGGTAGCCTAACAGTCCTCAAGCCACCTCAAAAGTGTGGATTTCATGCCCTTACTCTCACAACGCCCGCACCCTCGGCCGCCGAAACGCCCCCGCAGGCCCCACAACCAACTCATGCAACGCCCAGACCAGTGCGTCGACCCGGTCGGGTGAGCCCTGACCCTCGAACCCCCGCGCGGTCATCTGGCACATCTGCTCCTCCAGCGCGCCCAGCCCAGCCACATGGCTTATCCGCCCCTGTTCGTACAAAGCCGCCACAGGCTCGGCCCGCGCAACCTTGCCGCGTGACGCTCGCACCGCGCGGTACGGGACCAAAGGGTCCACCTGCCGCACGACCTCTTCCACCAGCTGGCCACCCTGATTGACCTCAGCCACCAGCCGTTCGGCCCCAAATTCATCCATCGCATCAATCGCCGCCTGCGCCCAGCCCGCCGGGCCCACGCCCTGCACCGTCCGGTCAGCCAGCACATAGGCGCGCCACTCCTCGGGCTGCCCTTGCAAGCACGCCCCAACGACGACGATACCGCAAGCATCCGCATCTGCCCCCGCCGTCACCGCCGGGTCCAGCGCCACCACGATGCGATCCAACTCCGGCACATGCGCACAGCGCGCTGCCTCTAGCATAGAACCCGTCCACAGTGCCCCCTCGGCATCCGACAGCAGCACCCCGTCCAACTCCTGCCGCCCTAGCCGTGTACCGGCATAGCGCGCGCGCACCTCGGCTAGAAACGACCCCGCTAAATTGGCCCGGTTCGCCTCGGTCGGCGCATGGGTCTGCACCGTGGACGGCGACGCCAGCAGATCCTTCAAAACCTTCACATTGCGCGGCGTGGTCGTCACACAGACCCGGGGCTGATCCCCCAACCGCAGCGCAAATTGCAACATGTCCCAGGTCTCGCCCGCCTTTTTCCACTTAGCCAGCTCATCCACCCAGGCCGCATCGAACTGAGGGCCGCGCAACCCCTCAGGGTCATGCGCCGAAAACGCCTGCGCCTCGGCCCCATTTGGCCAGACTAGTTTTCGCTCTGACGCCTTCCAAATAGGTCGACGATCCGGTGGTGAGCATTGCAATATCCCACTATCGCCAAAGATCATCACGTCGCGCACCTGATCAAACGTCTCGCCAAGCAGAGCCACCCGGCGCGCCTTACCGGTGTCCAACGGCAAAGACCCCTCAACCATCGACCGAACCCACTCGGCCCCGGCCCGCGTCTTACCAGCGCCACGCCCCCCAATGATCACCCATGACCGCCAATCGCCCTCGGGCGGCAATTGATGCGGCAGAGCCCAAAACTCAAACAGGAAAGGGAGGGCGCATAGCCCCCCCTCCCCGATCTCACTCAGAAATCTGTCCTGCACCGCAGCAGGCGCGGAGGCGAGCCAGCCTGCACCCGATCTCAGATCGTGCCCGATCAAGGTCGAGCGCATAGCCCCCTTGGGCAATTCCGGCTTGTCTGTGATGTTGTTCGACAAAGCTTGTCTCCACTTTTTGGCAACTTCGGATCAGCCCCTCAAGCTGTCCCAGTTGCTTGCCTGTACCAGCAAGATCTGCATCCTCCCCGGCGCCGATCTGCCTGCGCAGTTCTTCCGCTGCTTTGCGCAGATCGCGAATGGACGTCTCGAGCGACCACAACAAGTCAGCCGTCTGGGAAATCCGCTCTTCCGGGGTAATTAAAGTCATGTTTGCGTATTGACCTCATGCGTGAGTTTTCTCCGCACGAGAGAAACGAAAAACGGCCACCGGGATTTACCCCGGGGCCGTTGCCCACCTCTTCTAGCATGACACAGTTCGTACCAAATTAAGTTCGAAAAGTCAATGATTTGCGCAACACCCACGCAACAGGGAACGTGCGGTGCAGGTTAACAATTCCTTCCCTGCAGGTGCCTTTAACCGCTGCCAGTCAAATCCTGCGCCAGCATCAGCGCATTCATATCCGGATCATAAAAGGTGGTCGTGCTGACCATCCCTTCGATCGTTTCTGTCGCCCCATCGAAGGCCACCCCTGCTCCCTCTAGCGCGGCGCGGGCGGTGGTGATGTCGGCGACCTCAAACACGGGAACGCAATTCCCCGGCGACGGCTCGGCCTGCTCTCCTAAACCCAATGTGACACCGTCCACATTGGTGTGCATCTCACTCCAACCTGCTTCATCTATGTGGTGGGCAAGTTCAAACCCCAGTTTGTCATTGAACCATTTAGCGCTGGCATGGCGATCCCGAACCGAGATCGCGAGTGTGATCGTGTTTTTCAAAGAAACAAGGGGCATCAATCTTTCCTTTTGAGCTAAATTATATTAACTATACTTTATGGACATTAATTTGCTTGTCAAGCTGACCTCCCGAGCTTGGTCGCTGAATATTCTGGCCCTCATGCATTCCGGCACTCCTGGCAGGCAGGCCGCTCTGCTTGCTGCCACCAGCGCAGGAAGAACTGCCTTCGCGGCAAGCCTGGACCATCTCATACGCCTTGACCTGATCGAAAGGAATCCGGGCCACGGGCACCCATTGCGCCCTGAATTCCGATTAACCCTGCCGGGGATCGAAGCCGCCAGTATGGCCAGCGCAATCGTAAACGCCGTTCCGGATGGCACCAAGTTCAAGCTCGTCCGTAAATCCTGGACCGTCCCGATCCTGGCACTCACCGGCACTCCGCACCGCTTTTCCGCCATCAAATCGGATTTAGTATCGATCACGGATCGGGCGCTGTCGTCGTCCCTTCAACAGCTAGAGGCGCTCGACTGGATCCGCCGGGACATTGAAACTGCCGCGCGGATGCCCTTCCCTACATATCGAGCTGTAAGAACAGGTTTTGCGATCAACCAGGCGGTCAATCTCACTGCTTAAAGGTTGCAGACAGCCCACAACGATCCTTTTCGCCGGATGTGATCTATAACGCACAGCTTGACATTCCGCCCCGCAACCTGCATGAGCGCCTTAACAAAGCGCTGACGCGTGAGCATTGGCAGGTCCGACCTGCTCCACAGCGCTCGATTCACCCCATAGTTCCCCTTCACGCAGGGTTCTGAATGCAACGGCCGGATGCCGCAGGAAACGCCTGTGCATCCAGAGTCTTAGCGTAACCCTGTTGGCATCGCATATTGCGCTGCTGATTTATGTCGCCCGTGGTGATCCAGTCGCCAGGGGCAAAAAAGGAATGATATTTGTTCGACTTTGATATGCTGGGTCTTGCCCCGGCCCTGAATGACGCATTGAAACGCGCCAATTTTTCACAACCCACTCCGATTCAGAACCAGGCAATCCCCATGGCATTGCAGGGGCACGATATTCTGGGCCTTGCCCAGACCGGCACCGGCAAGACGCTGGCTTTTGGCCTACCTCTGATCGACCACCTGCTGGCTCAGACCGGCAAGCCTGCGCCGAAAACCGCCAAGGCTCTGATCCTTGCCCCGACCCGTGAACTGGTCAACCAAATCGCAGATAGCCTGCGCAATTTGACCACGAATACGAAGCTGCGTGTGGCGACAGTTGTTGGCGGTCAGTCCATCAGTAGGCAGATTTCGTTTCTGGCACGCGGCACAGACATTCTGGTTGCCACCCCTGGTCGTTTGATCGACCTGATGGAACGCAGAGCGGTCGACCTCGGCTCGGTACGTCATCTGGTACTGGACGAAGCCGATCAGATGCTGGACATGGGCTTTATTCATGCTCTGCGCCGGATTGCACCGCAGTTGGGCACGCCCCGCCAAACGATGCTGTTCTCTGCCACTATGCCCAAGCAGATGGAAGAACTCAGCCAGGCCTACCTGACAAACCCGCAACGCATTCAAGTGTCCCCTCCGGGTAAAGCCGCCGACAAGATCACCCAATCGGTTCATTTCCTGAGCCGCGCGGAAAAACCGAGCAAACTGCGGGAGATTTTATCTGCGGATAAAGAAGCTCTGACGCTGGTGTTTTCGCGTACAAAACATGGCGCCGAGAAGCTGATGAAGGGCCTAGTGGCCGACGGCTTCAACGCCGCCTCGATCCATGGCAACAAAAGTCAGGGACAGCGTGACCGGGCGATCAAAGCTTTCCGCGCAGGCGAGATAAATGTCTTGGTGGCGACAGACGTGGCCGCTCGCGGCATCGACATCCCGGGCGTTGCCTATGTCATCAACTACGACCTACCCGAAGTGCCGGATAACTACGTCCACCGCATTGGCCGAACCGCCCGTGCCGGTCGCGAAGGCGAAGCGATCGCTTTCTGTGCACCGGATGAACTGGATCAACTGAAGCAGATTCAGAAACTGATGAAAATTGAGGTTCCGGTCGCCAGCGGCACAATGCCCGAGTTCGCCGAACCCGCAAAATCGCGGAAAGGCGGAGGGTTCCGTCGCCGTGGTCCAAAGCCGCAAGCAGCTAACAAGTCGGGCAATCCCGGAGGCCCAAAGCGTCGGCGACCGCGTCGATCCTCCGCCGCCTAAATCTAAAAGGCGCCGCTATTCGCGGCGCCTTTTTTAGTTTCCGGTGCTTTGGCGCTCGGCCTCAATCTCACGCCATTTGGCGACGTTTCGATTGTGCTCATCCAGTGTCTCGGCAAAAGCATGTCCGCCGGTGCCATCTGCAACAAAGAAGACAAAATCAGTCGCTTCGGGCGAAACTGCGGCTTCAAGACTTGCAAGACCAGGATTTGCGATAGGTGTTGGCGGGAGCCCATCAATCACATAAGTGTTCCAAGGCGTTGCACGGCGCAGTTCGCTGCGGCGCAGGCCTCGTCCCAACGCGCCCTGCCCCTTGGTGACACCGTAGATTACTGTCGGGTCCGTCTGCAGCTTCATGCCTCGCTCAAGCCGGTTTACAAATACGCTGGCAACCTGTCCACGCTCATGCGGAACACCAGTTTCCTTTTCGATGATTGACGCCAAAATCAGCATCTCTTCGGGGGTATTGATTGGCAAATCATCCTGCCGCCCTTCCCAGGCGGCGTTAATGCGCAGTTGCTGCTTATCCTGCATCGACTGCAGGATTGCCGCCCGATCGGCACCTCGCACAATGTCATAGCTGTCCGGTGCCAGCGCCCCTTCGGCCGGTATTTCAGGGATATCTCCCGTCAACGCGTCGATCTGCTTAAGACCCTCGACCACCTGCCAGGATGTAACACCTTCAGCAATCGAGACCCGGTACCGTGTGTCTGAGTCTTCGCGCTTTTGGGTATAAGCCGCGGGTATTTCTTCTTCCGCTACATCGAACGATGCGATTTCATCGAAGTCCAATGTTGCGGGGTTCAATTCGCGTACACGGGTTTGTATGCGGGTTACACCGATCCGGTACTCAATCTCGGATCCGCAGGTACTGGCCCCGCTCCGCGTAATCTCATCAATGATCTGCTCCATCGAAGCACCCTCGCGGACCAGAAAGCTGCCTGCCTTCAGCTGAGGTGCCTTGTCGGTATAATCCGCCGCCATACGGAATATCGTAGCGCTGCTGATCGCGCCCTGATCCTCCAGCTGTCGGCTGACCTGCGTCATGTTCGAGCCACGTTCGACCTGCAAACACATCGCAGCTTCCAGAGGGCCCGCATTCTTGTATCGCGCCTGCCCCCACAAAATCAGTCCACCGGCAAGAAACAGGCCGACCACCAGGATGGTCAGCATGTTGGAGGCCAAAGCGCGCCACATTTAGCTGGCCTTTCCGAAGATCACACTTGCATTGGTGCCGCCAAATCCAAACGAGTTTGACAACGCCACATCAATCTTGCGCTCACGCTTAGCATTCGGAGCCAGATCAATCTGGGTCTCGACCGCTGGGTTGTCCAAATTGATCGTCGGTGGCGCAACCTGATCGCGGATTGCGAGGATCGAGAAAATGGCTTCGATCGCGCCTGCAGCGCCCAACAGATGGCCCGTGGCCGATTTGGTCGAACTCATCGTTACATTCGCCGAATGCTCGCCCAGGAGACGCTCGACCGCACCCAATTCAATGGTATCGGCCATGGTCGATGTGCCATGCGCGTTAATATAGTCTAGGTCCTTCGGCTCCAGCCCCGCGCTGCGTAGCGCTGCGTTCATAGAACGCTCTGCGCCATCGCCGTCCTCACTGGGTGCGGTGATATGATAGGCATCACCGGACATGCCATAGCCCAGAACTTCGGCATAGATTTTCGCGCCACGCGCTTTTGCGTGCTCGTACTCTTCCAGTACAACGATGCCCGAACCTTCACCCATGACGAAACCGTCCCGGTCGACGTCATAGGGGCGACTGGCTGCTTTGGGGTTATCGGCGTATTTGGTCGACAGCGCCTTGCAAGCGTTGAATCCAGCGATACCGATTTCGCAAATGCACCCTTCGCCACCACCGGCAACCATTACGTCAGCGTCACCGGCACGGATAATGCGGCTTGCGTCACCAATAGCGTGAGCACCGGTCGAACATGCAGTCACAACCGAATGGTTCGGGCCTTTGAATCCATGGCGGATCGACACCTGACCCGAGGCCAGGTTAATCAGCGCGCCTGGAATAAAGAAAGGCGACACCCGTCGAGGGCCCTTGTCGCGGATCAGGTTAGCCGTTGCTGCAATGGAGCCCAGCCCACCGATACCTGAACCGATAAGAACGCCAGTGCGCAAGCGCGCCTCTTCATCCTCGGGTAGCCAGTCGGAATCCTTGCAGGCCATTTCAGCAGCTGCAATCGAGTACAGAATGAAGTCTTCGATCTTGCGCTGCTCTTTCGGCGGCATCCAGTCGTCAGGATTGAATGTCCCGTCGGTGCCGTCGCCTCGCGGAACTTCGCAGGCATACGTTGTGGTGACCCCACTTGCCTCAGCATCAAATTGCGTGATCGGGCCTGCACCGGATTCCCCATCCAGCAACCGCGACCATGTTTCCTCGACCCCGCTGGCCAATGGAGTGACCAACCCAAGACCGGTTACAACGACTCTGCGCATAAAATGCCTCTTGCCTGCTTCCTGTTTGAGAAACGCTCATACCCCGGGCCGGGGTGCGGGGGCAAGAGCAAGGCGCAATCATCACACAAGCAGATTGAGCGGAACATCTACAGTATACACTCTTGCAATGCGGCTCCTGGCCAGATGAAAGCCCGCCCTTTCACTGGACATGAAAGGGCGGAACCTGTTGTTTTGGAAGAAATCTTACTGAAACGCCGCAACCGGTTCGTGCGCGGTGCTGGCAACATTCAGCGCATCTGAAAGCTCGAGTGTCTTTCTGAACAGCGCGCGACCAACCAAGGCGCCCGAAATATTCGGGATATAAGCCAACCGCGAGATATCATCTGTCGTGCGGACCACACCGCTTGCGATGATCGGTGTGCGAGATGTCTCTGCCAGCCCCGAGATCAGGCCCAGCTGTGCCTCAACGTCTTCCATGTCGCTATCGATATCAGTGACCAGAATTGCTGCAAACGGCGTCTCTGAAAACGCTTCGATAAAGGCCTCTGGTGTAAACGCACTTTGACTACGCCAACCGTCGGTCATCACTAAGCCTTGCCAAACGTCCACGGCCAGAACGATTTGGTCCGGATAGAGTTTGGCCAATTCTTTCACCAGATTTGGATCCCACGCAGCCATAGTGCCGATAACAATCCGGCCTGCGCCCTTGTCGATCCAGTGCTCGACTTGCTCGCGCGTTCTCATACCACCTGCCAACTGCACAGGGATTTCGGCAGAACGGATGATCTCTTCAACCATCTCCGAATTGGTATCGCGCCCTTCAATCGCGTCAAAATCGGTCAAGTGCATCCACTCGGCTCCAGCATCGGCCCAACTGCGTGCCGTTTCTGCGGGATTCACGTGCCAAATCATGGCCTCATCCAGACGACCCTTGTCCAGTGTGACACAGCGGCCGTTCTGCAGTTCCATCGTAGGGTAAATCCTCATGAGCTTGCTCCTCCGCTCAATCGCAACGTCAATAGAGGATACCATACCCTCAACTCTATCGGCGAGAATTTCCAGTTTCGGCAAACCAAAGGCAATTTGCGGCACGATCAAGGAGAAAGGTTAAGCCAGTTTGGGCGGCCCGTTTCTTTTCAGCAGGTTCACCTGACTTCCCATATAGTCGCGCTCGGCCATGAGCTCATAACCCAGCTTTGCCGCCAGATTCTGCGACGCGTGGTTTTCAGCATCAATCAGGGAAACCAGTGGTCCAGGCATTATTCTGTCAAACCAGTCATGTGCGGCCTGTGCCGCTTCAAAACCAAATCCCTGCCCCTGGGCCTCTGGTGCCAATAGCCATCCGGCCTCGGGAAAGCTGTCGAAGTCGTCGCCTAACCCTCGATTACGATAGAAAAAGCCAGCTTGACCTATCATCTGACGATTCGACTGTCGAAAGACGGCCCATTGGCCAAAACCGGCCATCTGCCAGTGGCCGGCATTCCTCAGAAAGGATTCCCACGCTTCGCCCCGCGATAGCGGTTCCCGGCCAAGATGGCGCACAACACAAGGGTTCCGCCAAATCTCAGCGTAACGACTAAAGTCGTCGGGACGCATAGCGCAAAGCATCAGACGTGCCGTATTTATCATCGGGGTGGATCGTAGCATGCCCTGCCCGCTCAGAATTTCCTGCCTCGCGTAAATGGTTGCGGGTCAATAGCTATCTGGCAAGCGCGAATTCCGGCTGGGCAAAAAAAACGGCGCCTCCGTTGCCCGGAAGCGCCGTTTTAGCGGATAAAGAAGGTCTTAAGACGCTTCAGAGATGAATTTGACGGCGTCGCCAAAAGTTTGGATGGTTTCGGCTGCGTCATCAGGAATCTCGATGCCGAACTCTTCTTCGAAGGCCATAACCAGCTCAACAGTGTCCAGGCTGTCTGCACCCAGATCGTCGATGAAGGACGCGTTTTCGGTCACTTTATCTTCTTCAACACCCAAGTGCTCAACAACGATCTTTTTAACGCGATCTGCGACGTCGCTCATGTCTATTCCTCATTTCATTTCAGGGCATAGTGCCCGGTTCTGCCCTTGCCCGCTCAGGCTGGCCTTGATGTGCCCGTTCTGGGCGGTTTAGGTCCCCGATTACCGGGTAAGTAGAAGGTTGACCATCCGGCCAGCCCCTGCATATGTGCGCCGCCTATAACACAGACAACGCCCGAGGCAAACGCTTTCGCGCCCACCTCGATCCGCGCTCACAACATGGCCATACCGCCGTTCACATGCAAGGTGGTTCCGGTAACATATCCGGCTTCGGCACTTGCAAGATACAGCACAGCCGCAGCAATTTCCGAGGGGTCACCCATACGACCGGCAGGAACCTGCGTCAAAATCCCAGATTTCTGATCCTCGGTCAGTTTGTCGGTCATCGCAGTCGTAATGAAACCGGGTGCCACCGCATTGGCGGTGATTCCACGGCTGGCAACCTCATAGGCCAACGATTTGGTCATGCCCACCATGCCTGCTTTGGATGCAGCATAGTTGGCCTGTCCCGGGTTCCCTGTCGCACCCACCACCGATGAGATATTAATGATCCGGCCCCAGCGCGCTTTCATCATGCCCCTCAAAACGCCTTTGCACAGACGGGCAGTAGATGTCAGGTTGACGTCGATCACGCTCTGCCATTCTTCATCGGACATGCGCATGAACAGATTGTCTCGCGTGATCCCTGCATTATTCACCAGAATATCAACCGATCCCATTGCCTCAGCAGCCTGCTTCGGAAGGGCTGTCACCGCCTCGGCATCACTCAGGTTACAGGGCAGAACATGGGCGCGTTCACCCAATTCGTCGGCCAGAGCCTGTAGCGGCTCAACTCGCGTACCAGACAAAGCCACAATTGCACCGGCTTCATGCAAACTTCGCGCAATTTCTCCACCGATCCCGCCCGATGCACCGGTGATCAGTGCATTCTTACCTGTCAAATCAAACATTCGGTTTTCCTCTTGATGCTCGGTGTCTTACGATTCGGCCTGTGTCACATTCTGCACGTCATCAGGCGTACCGACAGCTTTACCAACAATCGCACGGTCAATTTTGCGAATCATACCGGACAGAGCTTTGCCCGCCCCGATTTCCCAAGTTTCACTCACGCCTTGCGCAACCATGTACAATACGCTTTCGCGCCAGCGAACCGAACCTGTGACCTGCTCGATCAGCAACCCACGGATCAGATCGGGATCTGTGACAGCCTCGGCCCGCACATTGGCAATCAATGGCACGGCAGGAGCTTTGATTTCGACATTTGCCAGGGCTTCGGCCATGACATCAGCGGCAGGTTGCATCAATGCACAGTGGAAAGGTGCGCTGACGGGCAACATGACCGCGCGCTTGGCGCCTTTTTCTTTGGCGATTTCGGCGGCGCGTTCCACGGCAGCCTTTGCGCCTGATACCACGACTTGTGTGGGATCATTGTCATTGGCAGCCTGACAAACTTGACCCTGCGCAGCTTGGTCTGCAACAGCGCGCACAGCATCAAGATCCAATCCAAGAATAGCGGCCATTGCGCCCTCTCCAACGGGAACCGCACTCTGCATCGCTTGCCCGCGGGTGCGCAAAAGGCGCGCCGTATCAGCGACCGACAATGCCCCTGCCGCAGCGAGCGCGGAGTATTCCCCCAACGAATGCCCAGCGACAAAACCAGCATCCGCAATCGAAATCCCATTGGCCTCCAGGGCCCGCATCGCAGCCATCGAGGTCGCCATTAGTGCTGGCTGCGCGTTCTGGGTCAGGGTCAGGTCCGCAATATCACCTTCCCAGATCAGATCGCTCAGCTTTTCCCCGAGCGCCTCGTCCACCTCGTCGAATACAGCCTGTGCAGCCGGATAGGCCTCGGCCAGAGCCTTGCCCATACCGATAGTCTGGGCACCTTGCCCCGGGAAAACAAATGCGCGTGTCATTGCAACCTCTTGGATGACGTTAGGTTGCCGCGGGGTGTAAACCGACAGACCGCGCGGCACAAGCTTTGCCTGATCTCTGCACTTTGGCACCGGCTCTGTGCATCCCTTGCTATTGTGTCCTAGGCTTGTAGCGGTAGGTTGTTGCATACGATCCACCTTCCGGAGCCTCAGATGCCTTCGTCAAACACCTTCTCAAGCTATGGAAGCGTAACCAAGACTTTTCACTGGCTGACAGCGTTACTTATCTTCACCGCATTCCCTCTGGGGTGGGTCGCCAACGGATTGGCCCATGCGATTTATGATCCGGCCATAGCCACAACCGAAGATGACATTGCACGCGCCGCCAGCCTTTTTTCTCTCCATAAAACCGTCGGGGTCACTGTTTTCTTTGTCGCGCTCGCGCGTATCATGTGGGCGATAGCGCAGACCAAACCCGGTCTATTGAACGCCGAGAACAAGCCCGAGGCCTTTGCAGCTGAAACCGTGCATTGGCTGCTTTACGCATCTTTGGTTCTGGCCCCACTAACCGGGTGGACCCATCACGCTGCCGCCGAAGGTTTCGCTCCGATTTTGTGGCCCTTCGGACAGGGCCTACCCCTTGTACCAAAATCCGAGTATCTGGCAGAGCTGACCGGAAGCCTGCATTGGCTGTTCGTCTGGACACTGGCCGGTTCAGTCGCGCTGCACGTCGCCGGGGCGCTAAAACACCACATTATCGATAAAGACAGCACGCTGCGCCGAATGATGCCGGGCGCCTCGGATGCACCGGAACCGCCAGAGCAAAGCCATTCAATGACCCCCGCATTGGCCTCTTTGGCCATTTGGGGTGCCGTTCTGGTCGGAGGATGGTCAATCGGCGCGTTTGACCACCAATCTACAGCTGGCACAGAGGTCGCAGAACTGACCCAGGTACAGTCCGACTGGAACGTCCAGGAAGGCAATCTAAGCATTACCATCACCCAGTTGGGCAGCCCGGTAACCGGCAGCTTTTCCGATTGGACCGCTGCAATCGTTTTCGAAGATCCGCCCACGCCGGGCTTAGCCGGATCAGCAGATGTCACAATCGCGATAACGTCGCTCAAACTCGGGACCGTCACAGATCAGGCAATGGGTGCTGATTTCTTCGACAGTGCGCAATTTCCAACCGCTCAATTCAAAGCTGATCTCTTCAAAACTGAGGACGGGTACGAAGCGCGCGGCGCGTTGACCATTCGCGACAAGAGTGTGGACGTAGTGTTGCCATTTACCCTCGACCTTCAGGGTGACAGCGCAGCTATTTCAGGACAGCTTGAACTGAACCGGCTGGATTTCGACATCGGCACTTCGCAGTCGACCGAGGATTCGCTGGGTTTTGCTGTTACAGTATCAGTTGATCTTACAGCAAAACGTGGCAACTAAGAAAATGGGCCGCCGAAGGGTTACTCCGGCGGCCTCGTTTCAACTCGTTGTAATCGTATTAGTCGGCCTTCTGGGCTTCGACTGAAATCTGAAGTTCAACTTCGTCGCTTACGAATGGCGCAAACTGACCAAGGTCGAACTCACTACGCACCAAGGTGGTGGTTGCGTCGAAACCAGCCCAGGGCTTTCCTGCCATAGGATGTTCACCCACCTGGTTCAGCTTGGCATCCAGAACAACCGATTTGGTCACGCCGTTCATAGTCAGATCGCCAGTGATGTTGGCAGTGTTTTCGCCCGTGACTTCGATACCAGTAGAGGTAAAGGTCACCATTTCTCCTTCGGTCACACCAAAGAAATCCTCGGACATAAAGTGGTCTTCACGTGGCTTCCAACCGGTAATCATCTCGACCACTGGCATGGATACTGTAACACTGGATGCAGCCGGGTTTTCCTGATCGAACATGATCTCGCCTTCAAACCCCGAGAACATGCCATGGGTGGTCGAGAAGCCAAGGTGGTTATAGCTGAAAAGAACTTGGCTGTGGCTGGAGTCCAGAACGTATTTTTCGGCGCCGGCAAATGCCGTTGTGGCCGAAACCGCGAGCGCTGCTGCAAGAAGGGTGGATTTCATGATAATCTCCGCAATTTTGTAGATGCAAACCTCTTGGGTTGCTCGACAACGAAAATGTGCTGCCCTAGGGCAGCACACAAGTAATATTATTTCACAATATCTGTTCTTAATTGAACAGAATAAAACTCAGGCGAAAATTGTTACACTTCCGCTAAGTTGACCTTTGAGCGCTCGGCTGACATCCGCCGATTCAAGCGGCAATTTCATCAACAAGCTGCCGTCCACATCGAACAACTCGATCTGGTCTTCAATGAAACGGGCACCACCCAGGCTGTCATAGCTCCGGCGCAAAACTGTCTGCGGGCGGCCATTTTCATTCTTTTGCAATACCCGGACCTCGCGGCGGATCGGGTCAAAATACGCATCAGGACGCGCGTCCAGAACTTCGATGGTCAGAAGGCTGACACCTACCAGAAGGAACATCAGAGAGGCCGCCAATTTGATCGGCCAGACTTCGGCGGCCATTGCCGTGCTGGGCATCAACCACATGGAAAAGGCAGAAACTATCAGTAGCGCACCGGCCAGACGGGCCAGAACCATCCGAGCTTTCCAATTTGGTGCAAAGCTAATGAGCACCGGCACTGACTTTTCAAAACTTACGCCTGTGGCGGATTTCTCGAAGGTATTTGTGTTAATCGCGGTCATTTTCAGTACCCTGTTTCTCAGGTTGCCGTTCCAACTTTTGTCAGTCCGGTTAATTTCCGGTATACAAAACAACTTTGAGCCGAAAAGCGTCAGGAATTGGGCAGCGCAGAGGAAATAGCGCGACTTCACAAAGGCATCTGTGGCAGGCCTTGCCCCCAGCGTACAAACGTGTATATCGGGCCATCCTTCGCAAACGACATGAATCGCGCAGCCTCTCGTGGCAGGGTCGCGAAGGACGAAACGGCCCCGCCTATGAAATGCGCCTTGATAGAAACAGGAGTGCACATGCCACTATATGAGCATGTAATGATCGCGCGTCAGGATTTGTCCAACGCGCAGGCAGAAAGCCTCGTCGAACATTTCGGCACCGTTCTGGCTGACAATGGCGGCAACGTCATCGACAGCGAGTACTGGGGTGTCAAGACGATGGCCTACAAGATCAACAAGAACCGCAAGGGTCACTATTCCTTCCTCAAGACCGACGCTCCCGCTGGCGCCGTTCAGGAAATGGAACGCCTGATGCGCCTGCACGACGACGTTATGCGCGTTCTGACCATCAAGGTCGACGAGCACAACGAGGGCCCTTCGGTCCAGATGCAGAAGCGCGACGAGCGCGAAGGCCGCCGCGAGCGCCGTTGATTAACGCCTGAAGAAAGGACACTAAACTATGGCCGCAAAACCATTTTTCCGCCGCCGCAAGGTCTGCCCGTTCTCGGGTGAGAACGCGCCGAAGATCGACTATAAAGACACTCGTCTGCTGCAGCGTTACATCTCTGAGCGTGGCAAGATTGTACCTTCGCGCATCACCGCCGTTTCGGCGAAAAAGCAGCGTGAACTGGCCCGTGCTATCAAGCGCGCCCGCTTCCTCGCCCTGCTGCCCTACGCCGTTAAGTAAGGAGATACTGACATGCAAGTTATCCTGCTGGAACGCGTTGCGAAACTGGGTCAGATGGGCGACGTCGTTGACGTCAAGTCCGGTTATGCCCGCAACTTCCTGTTGCCTCAGGGCAAAGCGCTGAGCGCATCGGACGCCAACATCGCGTCGTTCGAAGCCCAGAAAGCGCAGCTTGAAGCCCGCAACCTGGAATCCAAGAAAGAATCTGAAGCGCTGGCTGAGAAGCTGGACGGACAGCAATTCATCGTGATTCGCTCGGCCTCGGATGCCGGCGCACTGTACGGATCGGTCACCCCGCGTGACGCCGCAGACGCCGCTACCGAAGCAGGTTTCACCGTCGACAAGAAGCAGATTGCCTTGATCGCACCGATCAAGGACCTGGGTCTGCACACAGTCGCAGTTAAACTGCACCCCGAGGTTGAAGTGAAAATCGAAATGAACGTTGCCCGTTCGCAAGAAGAAGCCGAACTACAGGCATCGGGCAAATCGATTCAGGAACTGGCCGCCGAAGAAGAAGCCGCCGCAGAATTCGAAATCGCCGAGCTGTTCGACGATATCGGTTCCGCCGCTTCCGACGACGACGACCTGGTTGCTCAGGATGCTTCGGCCGAAGAAGACGAAGCCAAAGCCTGACCCTTGGGTTTCGAATTGAACAAGAAAGGCCGCACGATCTGTGCGGCCTTTTTTATGCCTCCGCCCGGCGAAATCCAGCTTGGGCCCCGGCCTTTGCTTGCGGTCATCAATAGGTTTCCTATCATCGCATAATAACTATTCGGAGACGATCAATGACATTTCTATTGCGCCGCAGTGTATTGGCATTATTGATAATTGCACCCTTTGCGGCGTGCGGAGGGCCCGATACCCCAACCCAGAACACGTTTGATCCTCCGCTCTATCCCAACGAAACACCGGAACTGCGGGCCTCCATAAACAAATGGGCCGACCACTACGAAGTGCCGCGCGAACTGGTGCACAAGCTAGCAATTCGCGAAAGCACCCACCGACCTTGGGCTGTGAATCGGCCCTATTATGGCTTGCTGCAAATCCTGCCGGCCACAGCTCGTTCAATGGGATATACTGGAAACGCCAAAGGCCTTTTGGATGCAGACACAAATCTCGAATTTGCCGGGAAATATCTGCGGGGCGCTTGGCTATTGTCCGACGGGGACCAGCAACGCGCCATATTCCTTTACGCAAAAGGGTTCTATCCCGAAGCAAAGGCACGTGGGATGCTGGTCGAAACAGGGCTACGTCCAGAATAACCGGATTTACCCCGAAACGAATCATCTGAGACATGCTGTTTCGGACCATTCTGTTGCCATTACATCGCAATATGACTACACAAGGCGAACAATTTGCTTGCACAATGCCCTGTGGTTGACGCAACGTATACCCCTAAGGACAAGTCTGGCATGTCTTGGGGGAGAGATATGCCGCCACAAGGGTTGGACAGGTGAAACTTATAGATTTGGCCGCGGTCGACCACACAGAGAAGTCGGCCGCTGACGTTATAAACGCCGTCTGCGAAGAGCTTGGCTTCGACTATGCGTCTTATGCCACCTTTAACCCTGTGAAAGGTGATGTGCAGGGCTATGCAAACTATCCTGATGAGTGGAAAATCCACTATGGCAGCCAGGGCTTTCATCACTTCGATCCGACGCTTTATCAATCTGTCCTAAGCATTGCACCCGTTGATTGGGGACGCTTTGATCAGGACGAGAAGTTCAACGCGGTGTTCCGTGACGCCCATGATTTTGGCATTAGTTCCAGGGGGTTAACAGTTCCTGTTCGTGGACCTTATGGTGAATGCGGACTATTAAACGTTACCCGGGACTGTTCGGATTCCGAATGGGATAAGCTAAAGAAACATGTCATGGGTGATCTGCAACTTGCTGCCGTTCAAGCCCACGATACTGTTATGCAATCCGGCTTGCTGGCCAAAGCTCTTTACCTGCCCACGCTGTCCACACGCGAACAGGAAATCCTCCAATGGGTAGCTGACGGAAAGTCGCAACAAGATATCGGTGATATTTTGTCTATTTCACACCGTACCGTCGAAGTTCATATGCGGTCCGGGCGTGAAAAGTTGGGCGCGCTGACCACCTCACAGGCTATTGGTCGTGCGATCGGCCTGGGCCTAATTGCCCCTGGTTAATCAAAAAAAAGCACTTCTACGGGAAATCCCTAATAGTCTGCGCTTATTTCTTGGTTAACCTAAACCCTACGGTAACCAGACTGTAGGGGGATGGAAATGATCATCGTTATTGATGGTATTAATCAACATAAGTTCAAAGATGTCTTAGATGACATGTTCAAACTGCGCGCTCGTGTTTTCGGCGATCGCCTTGGTTGGGAGGTCAACATTAAGGATGGGCGCGAGCGCGACCACTTCGATGATCTGCATCCAGCACATGTAGTCAGCATCGACGACGAGGGGGACGTTGTCGGGTGCATGAGACTACTGCAAACCAAAGGACCGCATATGCTGTCCGATGTTTTCCATTCGATCTTGGATGGAGAACCTCCAATTCGGAGCGCGCAAGTCTGGGAAGCCACCCGGTTCTGTGTCGATACTAAAAAACTGGGCCGAGGGCGCGGTGAAAACTCTGTATCCTATGTGACCAGCGAAGTTATGATTGGCTCTTTCGAATATGCCAAAGCGGCTGGCGTTCTTGACTCGATCGCGGTGATTGATCCAGTTATGAACCGCGTTCTGCAAAGGTCCGGTAACGCGCCTTATGACTACCTCGGTAGCGCTAAGCCCATGGGTAAAGTCGTCGCCATGGCCGCTTTGATGGACTGCTCAGATGAGAGAATTTCCGGAATTCGGGAATATGCGAACATCGCTCACGATGTATTCCTGACGGACGAGCAGGCAATAGATCTGTATACCAGAAACAAAACACCGGCAGATACAGGTGTGGCGAATTACGACCACCAACCACTAAGCCAGATGGAAAAATACTTTGTCGAACAGATGAATTCGGCAACCACAAAAGCCGAAGTCGAAGCTGTATTGAACCTGATCGAAGCAGTTTCGGATCGGTTCACCCCAGAGCAGAAAACTGCTCTGCTAAGGACCCCCCGTGCTTTTGCTCATGAGGCCTGACCCCCTCACCTCATAAGCATAAAGCCACCCACACGGAGCCGTCTTTTTCAGACGGCTCCGTTTTTTTTGCCCATAAGAATTCTATGGGCAGAAGAGGATTACTCCTCTTCCAATGCCTCTACGGCTTTCTGCAGGTCGTCTTTGCTGACTTCTTTATCCGCTACCTGGGCCAGCTCGACGATATAGTCGATGACTTTGTCTTCGAAGATCGGCGCGCGCAGTTGCTGCTGCATCTGAGCGTTCTGCTGCACGAACTCAAAGAACTGGCGTTCCTGACCAGGGTATTGGCGCGCCTGGTTCATGATCGCTTGGGTCATCTCTGCATCGGTGACTTCAACTTCGGCCTTCTGGCCCAGTTCGGCAAGCAACAGGCCCAAACGCACGCGGCGTTCGGCCAGCTTGTTGTGCTCGTCGGTCGGCTCGATCTCATCGTGGTCGTGGCCTTCCACTTCCGGGTTTTCTTCGTGCCATAGCTGGTGTGCGATCTGCTTGGCCTCGGCATCTACCAGCGACGGTGGCAGATCAAACGAAACCTTCATGTCCAATGCGTCCAGCAGAGCACGCTTCATCACCGCCCGCGAAGCACCGCTATATTCCGCTTCCAGACGTTCTGAAATCTGGCCTTTCAGCGCTTCCAAGTCTTCTGCACCAAATTTGGTGGCCAGCTCATCGTTGATCTCGGCGGCGACGGGTTCTTTCACATCCTTGACGGTGCAGGTAAACACAGCGTCTTTGCCGGCCAGATGCTCGGCACCGTACTCTTCGGGGAAGGTGACGTTTACGTCTTTTTCTTCCTCGGCCTTTACGCCAACCAGCTGCTCTTCGAAACCGGGGATGAAGCTGTTGGAACCCAGAACCAGCGGATAGTCTTCAGCGGATCCGCCCTCGAACTCTTCGCCATCAACCTTGCCGACAAAATCGAACACAATCTGGTCGCCGTCCTTGGCTTTCGAGCCTTTGCGGCGGGATTTGAAATCCTGCGCGGTTTCAGCCAGGTTGCCCAGCGCTTCTTCAACAGCCGCGTCATCGGCTTTGACAACCAGCTTTTCCAATTCAACCGATTTCAGGTCGACCTCAGGGATGGCAGGCAGGGCCTCATAAGACATCTCGACATGTACGTCGTCGCCTTCTTTCCAATCCTCATTGGTCATCTTCACCTGAGGCTGAAGTGCCGGACGCTCACCGCTGTCTTCGAAATGCTGGTTCATTGCACCGTCGATGCTTTCTTGCATCGCCTCGCCAAGCAGACGCTGACCGAACTGCTTTTTCAGCAGTGCCATCGGTACCTTGCCTTTGCGGAAGCCCTTCATCTCGACTTCAGGCTGCGCTTCGACCAGTTTCTCGTTCACTTTGTCGTCCAGCTCAGCCGCGGATACGACGATGTTATAGCCGCGTTTCAGACCTTCGTTCAGCGTCTCGGTAACCTGCATTATGGTAGTCCCCATAGGATTCGGGGCGCGCAAAACGGCGCGCCGGGCAAATTTGAGGCCTTCTATTTGCCCAGCCGCCCGCGTGCAAGGGGCAAAGCCCGGATCAGCCTTGTTTTGCCGCCGATTTGACCAAAAAAACGCCCCGGACCTGGCCGGAGCGTTCTTGAGGAATTGTTCGCGGGATCAGAACTTCCAACGCGCACCCAGCACCCAGGCCTCGTTATCATCGAAACTCGTGGTGTCATCGAAATCATGGTTACGGTATTTCAAATAGGCATCAGTATTGATACTGTCGATGCGCTGTACCACAGCGATACCCCAGGCCTTAGTACTCGAGCCGTCGATCGAGAAATCAGATCCGTCGAAATAGTCGATGCCGATACCAGTCTTACCCCATGACACCCAATCGTCTTCATACGCAAGCTTCGCATACCAATAATTCGGGTCACTGGCACCGCTGGAAGTGTCATCTCTTGTACCCAAAGCTGCGGTTACGCTGAAACCACTGGGCAGCAGAACCGAGGCGGACCCGATTGTGTCTTTTCTCTCCCCGGATCCGCTATCGTAATCGCGCACGGCGTAGGCGAGGGATGCAGCAATCTCCACCCCGTTGGATAAGGTATTTCCATAGGACACCGACACATCGTAGTAATCATCGTCATCGCTGCTGGACAGGATGTTCTGACCATAGGCTATCGCTGCCGAAAACCCATTGAAATCTGGCGTGTCATAGCGAATGCGCCCGCGCCTTGAACCATCGAAGTTATCAGATGTGTCACCAACGGTAATGCCGCTTAGCATTCCATCAGACTCACGATAAAAGAAGGCGCCATTCTCATCATTGGTGAACGAATAGAGCGCCGTGCCAACATAGGATAGATCGGATTCGGCCGCTCCATCCGAGGCCATGCTGCCCTGCCCGGCAGAAAATTTACCATAGCCGCCCTTCAACGCAAAATCGACGTGCCGAATATCTTCACGGTTCCAACCATCGGCATTTGTCCCATCCTGGTTGGCGCTCCCCGTGCTCGGCAGGCCCAGACCGGATTCGAAACGGAAGGTAAACTCATTGCTACCGTAGGGTTGCATCAAAAACAGCCCTACACGGCTGTTGGACAGATCATTGTCCAGCAAACGGGTTTCCGTCTCATCCCCGTCGTCAACTGAGACAATTACGGGGTTAAACTGGCCATACAGCTCAACATAACCGCCGCTGTTGTTGTTATATCTAAGCTCCGCCGCTGCTGGGATGGCCGATGCAGCGGTCAGACAAGTCGCAATCGTGCTTATCGATACTTTCTGGGTCATAGTCATTCACCATAATGGATCCATTTACGGGCACTGCTCGCTTGTGCGCGATTTCTCTATGATCCCCTGTCTCGGGCCCATTCAGCTCGCGCATCTTGTGCGAATATAACCGCAGCTGAAGGGTGTTAATTTGATCTACTTCAAAACGATAGAATATATGTCATCCAAGTCACCCAGACCGCTTGCCGCAATACTGACGCCTGACCTGAATTTCACCATACGCTCATTTTGGGACATCGAATACTGCAGCAGCGGATTTTCGCCGAGGCGATTATGAACCCGCTTCCCGCAAAACCCGTGGCAACTGTTCGGGCAAATCTTCGGCGATCAACCCCGGCCCGAAGGATCGCGCACATTCCACATGCAGCCATGCCGCAGTTTCCGCGGCCTGCAAAGGCGAGAACCGCCGCGCCAGCAACCCGGTGATAAACCCCGCCAACACGTCGCCGGCCCCGGCTGTCGCCAACCAGGGCGCCTCACGTTCATAGACGGCCGAATTCACTGAGCATCGCCCGCTCGGATCCGCAATCACGGTATCGGGTCCCTTGAACAGAACCACGCACCCTGCCCGCCTGGCAGCCTCTCGGGTGGCGTCCACTTTGGAATTGGCCGGACCCTTGATGGGAACCGCCTTCAATTTTTCCGCAATCTCCGGGAACAACCGTGCAAACTCGCCGCCATGCGGAGTGAGAACACAGTTTTCATGCAGCATCTCGAACAAGGCTGCAGGATCATCCGCAAAAGCCGTCAGCGCATCCGCATCCAATACCGTCGCCCGCTCCGCAGCCAACGCAACCGGCACCAGATCGCGCGCGCAGTCCAGCCCCAATCCGGGGCCGAGACACAGAGCGTTCAGCCGCTCATCCTCTAGGATTTTCGACAGACCATCTGCGCTCTCGACCCGCTGCAACATGACCGCCGTCACTTGCGCCGAAACCTCCATCTGAGCCGCAGGAGGCACGCCCAGAGTCACCAGCCCCGCCCCAATCCGCAGCGCCCCCCGTGCTGCCAGCCGCGCAGCACCGGTTTTGCCGGGGCCTCCGGTCATGATCAAGGCGTGGCCGTGCGAGTATTTGTGCTCAAACGAAGCCTTGCTGAGATTCTGTGGCAATCCACTTTCATCTACCAATCGAGACAGCACTCTCCTCAAACGTCGCTCGCTATGCAGATCAGCCAAAGACTTGCGCGAGATCGAACCGAGATCGCTTGGCGAAGACAACCCAATGTCAACTATGACGGTCTTTCCACAGAACTGGGCCCCTACGTCCAGAAGATGTCCACGCTTTTTGCTATGAAACGTAACTGTTAGGTGGGCGCCAACAATTACACCTTCGTCCCCCAGAATCCTACCGCTATCAGCGCAAAGACCAGACGGAATGTCGACCGAAACGACGCGCGGCCACCACGGATCGGCATCCGCCTCTGAACCTATCTGAAGCTTGGCAAGACCAGGTTTCAATCCACCAATCGAACGTATTAGCCCTGTTCCAAACAAAGCATCCAATATCAAATCAGGGCCTTGCGAACCTGACGGTCGGGCTGCGTGTTTCTCCAACTTGGAAACTTCACGTTTGGTCGGTGTCGGCAGGGTAAGCTTAGAAACTTCACCCAGCTCCAGCCACCGCTCATAATTCACCCGCGCATCCGGCGGCAGCTTCTCTAGGTCGCCATACAGAAACACCGCGACTTCCCACCCTTGCTCCCGCAAAAGCCTGGCCACGACGAACCCGTCCCCACCGTTGTTTCCTGGCCCACACAAGACAACTGCCCGCAACGGATCCTCTTCATCTGGCCGCGGATACGTCAGGGAACGCGAGGGGCTGGCCCCTCGCTTGTCCAACTCTGGCCACTCCTCGAAAATCGCCTCGACAACACCCTGCCCAGCCCGTTCCATCAGCTCAAGACCGGTCACCTCACCGGACTCAATGGCCGCTAGTTCGATCGCCCGCATCTGTGCTGCAGTCAGTAAATCTGTCATGCTGAACCCTCGTGCGATTCAATTTCGACTATTTTTTGTGCAAACTGTTCAAAATTTCACCGGCCATCCAATTTCCATGCAACCCGGCATCGCCATTTTCTCATTCACATTGCCGCCCGATCTTAGACGTGGTCAGTGCCATCCTGACAAGAGTTAAAGGGAGCCCGGTATGAAGAAGATCGAAGCGATCATCAAGCCGTTCAAACTGGACGAAGTGAAAGAGGCGCTGCAGGACGTCGGAGTCCAGGGCCTCAGCGTGATCGAGGTCAAGGGGTTTGGCCGTCAGAAAGGTCACACTGAACTTTATCGCGGCGCGGAATATGTGGTCGACTTTCTGCCCAAGGTGAAGGTCGAGGTTGTGCTGGACGACGATCTGGTCGATGCCGCCATCGAAGCCATCGTTTCCGCCGCCAAAACCGACAAGATCGGCGACGGCAAGATCTTTGTCTCACCCGTCGAACAAGCAATTCGCATCCGTACCGGCGAAACCGGTTCGGACGCACTGTAACAAGACCAAATCTTCAATTCAGAGGAATCAAGAGAATGAGCAAGGACGCAGTTCTTCAGCTAATCAAGGACGAAGGCGCCGAATATGTCGACGTCCGCTTCACTGACCCGCGCGGCAAACTGCAGCACGTCACCCTGGTGGCCGATCAGGTAGATGAAGACTTCCTCGAAGAAGGCTTCATGTTCGATGGCTCTTCCATCGCTGGCTGGAAGTCCATCGAAGCCTCGGACATGAAACTGATGGTCGATACCAACAGCGCCTATGTCGATCCGTTCTACGCAGAGAAAACCATCTGCGTGCATTGCTCAGTTGTCGAGCCCGACACCGGTGAAGCTTATGAGCGTGACCCGCGCGGCACCGCCCAGAAAGCCGAAGCCTACTTGAAAGCAACCGGTATCGGCGACGTGGCCTATATGGGCCCAGAGGCAGAATTCTTCCTGTTCGACGATGTGCGTTTTTCCAACAGCATCAACAAAGTATCCTACGAAGTTGATGCAACTGATGCGTCCTGGAACACCGACACCGAATACGAGATGGGCAACATGGGCCACCGCCCGGGCGTTAAGGGCGGTTACTTCCCGGTCAACCCGATCGACGAAGCCCAGGATCTGCGTTCGGAAATGCTGTCGACCATGAAGCGTCTGGGCATGAAGGTCGACAAGCATCACCACGAGGTTGCGTCGTGCCAGCACGAGCTTGGCCTGATCTTTGACAGCCTGACCAAACAGGCAGATGAGCTGCAGAAGTTCAAATACATCATCCACAACGTGGCGCATGCATACGGCAAATCGGCGACCTTCATGCCGAAGCCAATCGCAGGCGACAACGGTACCGGCATGCATGTGAACATGTCGATCTGGAAGGACGGCAAGCCTCTGTTTGCTGGCGACAAGTATGCTGATCTGTCGGACGAGGCACTGTTCTTCATCGGTGGTATCCTGAAGCACGCCAAGACATTGAATGCCTTCACCAACCCGGCGACCAACAGCTACAAGCGACTGATCCCCGGATTTGAAGCCCCCGTCCTGCGTGCTTACTCGGCTCGTAACCGTTCGGGTTGTGTCCGTATTCCATGGACCGAAAGCCCGAAAGCCAAGCGCGTCGAAGCCCGCTTCCCTGATCCGGCCGCAAACCCCTACCTGGCGTTTGCCGCGCTGCTGATGGCTGGTCTGGACGGCATCAAGAACAAGATCGATCCGGGCGAAGCCATGGACAAGAACCTGTACGATCTGCCGGCCGAAGAGCTGGCCGATATCCCGACGGTTTGCGGTTCACTGCGTGAAGCTCTGGAAGCCCTGGCATCGGATCACGACTTCCTGCTGCAGGGCGACGTGTTCACTAAAGACCAGATCGACGGCTACATCGCACTGAAGATGGACGAAGTCGAAACCTACGAACACACGCCGCATCCGGTTGAATACGGCATGTATTACAGCTGCTAATCCAGCATTTTCGACGAAAATTCTATAGGGGCGTCCATCAGGCGCCCCTTGTTTCGTTTGGCCCGATCTTTCACACTTGCCATTACCCCGGTTAGGAGAGATCGCATGTCAGCCGAAACCGCATTCGCCCCGTTCTCGGATTTCGTCACTTCGAAAGAGGAACTGGAACGCATCACCGGCGCGCCCCTTCCCCAGATCATCGCCAAGGAACAAGCCGCGCTGGACGGCATGTGTCGCGACTTTATCGCCACGTCGACCTTCTGCCTGATAGCTTCGGCCAATCCGGGTGGTTATCTGGATATCTCTCCTCGTGGGGATCCCGAAGGGTTTGTTCGGGTGATCTCAGACACTCTGATCGCCATTCCCGACCGCCCAGGCAACAAGCGGACTGACACGTTTCACAATATAATACAGGACCCGCGTGTTAGTGTGATCTTCCTAGTGCCTGGCAAGTTGGAGACTTTGCGCATCCGAGGAACCGCGCGCATATGTATTGACCCGGACTTGCTGAACAGTATGGCAGTGAATAATCGCGCGCCTAAGCTAGCCCTTATGATTCATATCGAGACCGCTTTTGCACATTGCCCTAAATGCGTCATACGGTCGGATATGTGGCAACCTGAAAACTGGCCAGATTCATCAGGGCTTCCCAATATGAACGCCATGATGGTCAAGCACGCCAAAATCGACAAAACGCCGGATGAATGGTTTGATAGCCTGAAGGGCACCGGGGAACTCGACCTTTATTAACCCCTTTTCGTGTGCGGCTTCCCTGCCTAGGCTGCCCCTGTCATTTCATTGGATCGGATTACAAGATGCTTCGGCTTGCTCTTATTTTGGCAATTTCTCTACCTGGCTTTGCGGCAGCGGCTCCCTGTGGCAACACCGGAAATGGATTTGAGACCTGGAAGCGGGATTTCGCGAAGCAGGCCCAGCGCGCGGGAGTAAAAAAGAAGGGATTGCAGGCGCTGAGCCAAAGCCAATACGCCACCCGAACCATTGCCGCGGACCGAAACCAGAAGAGTTTTAAATACTCGCTGGACAAATTCATGCAGATCCGCGGCGCGGATACCATCGTAGCGCAGGGCCGTAAGCGCAAAGCCAGGAACCCTCAGTTCTATGCGACGCTCGAGCGCCAGTATGGGGTGCCAGCGGGCGTTCTGATCGCTATTCACGGAATGGAAACAGGATTTGGAAATTTCATGGGTGACAGCCAGGTTGTGTCAGCAATAACCACTTTGGCCTATGATTGTCGCCGATCCGAGTTCTTTGTCCCTCACGCTATCGGAGCACTGAAGCTGGTCGATCAAGGCAGCATTACGACCAACACTGTTGGTGCCAAGCATGGTGAGCTGGGACATACACAGTTTCTGCCGGGCAATGCCCTGGAATACGGTGTGGATGCCACGGGTGACGGTCAGGTCGATTTCTACAATATGACCGATGCGCTGGCCTCGACCGCTAATTTCCTGCGTAAAAAGGGCTGGAAGCCCGGACGCGGATATCAACCGGGCCAAACGAATTTTGCGGTCATTCAACAGTGGAATGCCGCGACGGTGTACCAAGAATCCATCGCAATCATGGCTGCTCGAATCGACGGATGATTGTGTCGGTCTGTCATGTAGGGCGACCGCAATTCAGACACATTGTCGCCACAGACGCTAAATAGCCCTTAAAATGCCTAGGTTTCCAATGCGTAATCAATCTTGCCGATTTCTCATTTTTTTCCATTTCCGCCCAATTCTTTCCCTTATCTGTTGATAATTTGAGTCATCTGACGGAATGCACAAAGGAATGCGCAGTGACTCCGAAGCACAGCTATCACGGCGGCCTGCAGTTCACAGGCAAGACCAATGGCGCGATCGAGCGGTTTGGTGCCATCGTGGCGGCGACCCTGGAAGATTACGGCCATCTTGTTGAGCGCAAAACGATCTTGAACACGACCGAGGCGAGCATCGTCTCAAGTCAGTACCTCGTGCGCCTTACGCTGGATACCCAACTGGCTGAAACAGAAGATCGGTTTGAACGGCGGGACCGTGCGGCCGGCCTGAGAACCGTCTCGAAACCCCGGGTGACCCTGCCCGAAAACCGGTTGACGGTCACAATTACCCCTGTTTCCGCCTTGCTGGACGACAGCGAGATCTCGGAGCTTATGCTTGTTGTGATCCTGTATCGCATGGTCGATATCTGTGCGACTCAGCGCGTGGAATGGCTGTCTCCGAATACAGTCCTGACCATGGAACAATTCATGAGTGCTTTTGACACTCTGGCGCCCGTTAAACAGCGGGACAGAAAACAAATTTTCGAATCCGTTTCCGGGCCGTTTGCAGGTCTTGAATTAACGGAGACAGAAGATCTGGATGAGCCAAGAAACAAAACGCAGACCTCACATGCGCGGCCAATCCAGCTGTCAGACGAGCAGTTGCTTAGCATTGCTTTTCGGACAGAACCGATCGAGCAGAAACCGGATGATCGGACCGACACTCCCCCCCTCGACCACGAGAAACCCAATGATATCCTGCGACTTACCAGTTGGGGACTTACGGGTGCCGTGGCCAGCGTGTCGGTCCCGATCGCGGCCTCGATGGCTGCCGTCAACCTGATCCGAGGTGAAGATTTCCGCCTGAATACTCAGGTACTTGCCTATTCGGTTGCAATATCAGCGCTCAGCACCAGCGGTGCCTTTGCCGGTGTGGCAACTGCTTTAGGCATGTAGACTAATTCCAATAAGACCCTCCTAAGAAGCCCCGCCGTCAGGTGGGGTTTTCTTTTTGGCGAAGGCTTCCAGCCTCAAGAACATAGGTGTGGATCGAAAAAACCACAGCCCGCGTTTTCGGCAGCCGCAACAATGTTTGCCTCTCGCTGCGTAAATAGCGTGCGGCTCCGGGTGAACTGACCTGGCGCGGTTCTGTTGCGCTTCGAGGCTGATGCAGATCGGCATCCTCATACCACAGCGCATTAAACCGCCAGAGCGGCTTATCGGGCTGAATTCCATCAAACAACCGCTGGACACGGCGCGCGATGCTTTCGTCGTAGCTGTTGACCGGTACATGGATGTCGATCAGGGGACGCATGAATTTTTCTGACAGTCGCCAACTGGCTGGAAAACACAAAACCGCGCCAGTCAAAACATGTTCGTCCCCTTGCTTTTGCAAGATACAGATATCCTCCTGCACCAGTCTGCAAAGGGTTTCCATTGGGGCCTGCCGATCAATCTGGACCTTCTGCCCATCGGCTCTCGTGACGAGGTCTGAGCATCCGGGATACGCATATTGCAACACCAGGTCCAAGACTTCTTGTGCGGCGGGTTCGGCTTCGGGCGCCAGCGCAAGAACATCAGCGTGACGCTCTTTCAGCAACGCTTCCCGATATTCCATCTGGGCCGCGAACGCTTCGTCCTGATGCAACCAAGTTTCCATACTGGCGGGCTGAATACCCGGCAGCGAGCGGGGTTTCAAAGGATCATAGGGAGTAGAGGTCTGCAAAATGGTCGTCATGAGCCCGACCTAACATCGGCACTTCGACTTGTCGGTCAAAAAGCGACGGATGGCGGTCGCAAATTATCAAGACGCTGAAAGAATGCTTCTTCACGCTCGATAGACAGGCAGGGAGGGCTACTATGAACCGTCACCATAGAGATATCCGCAAGATCGACCCCACCAAAGGCACAGCGCTTGGGGACGGCACTCCCAATGATTTGGACCGGATCGAGATCGGTCCCACACAGCTGGCCTTCGCCGAATGGGAAGCCGCCGGCCTGTCCTTGCCGAACCTTGAGAGGATGCGTGAGTATAGGTGGAAACGTCTGACCAAGGCCATCGTTGATCGTGGCTATGGTGGCTTGTTGATGTTTGATCCTCTGAACATTCGATACGCCACAGACAGCACCAACATGCAGCTCTGGAACACGCATAACCCCTTCCGCGCAGTGCTGTTATGTGCCGACGGGTATATGGTGATCTGGGACTATAAAAACTCACCTTTTCTAAGCAAGTTCAACCCGTTAGTGAAGGAACAGCGGTCGGGCGCCGACCTGTTCTATTTCGATCGCGGCGACAAGGTCGATGTTGCGGCGGATGTGCTCTCGAACGAAGTGCGGGCGCTGATTGATGCGCATGGCGGCGGCAACAAGCGGCTGGCTGTGGACAAGATCATGCTGCACGGTTTGCGCGCCCTTGAGGCCCAGGGGTTCGAGATCATGGAAGGCGAGGAAGTCACTGAAAAGTCCCGCGCCGTGAAAGGCCCGGACGAAATTCTGGCGATGCGATGTGCCAACCACGCCTGCGAGACCGCGGTGGCCGAGATGGAGGCATTTGCCCGCGCTAATGTCGGAGACGGAAGAACCTCGGAAGACGACATCTGGGCCATTCTGCATGCCGAAAACATCCGGCGCGGCGGGGAATGGATCGAAACCCGCCTGCTGGCCTCGGGCCAACGCACCAACCCGTGGTTTCAGGAATGTGGTCCCCGGATCACGCAAAAGAATGAAATCATCGCCTTCGATACCGATTTGATCGGGTCTTACGGCATCTGCATCGATATCTCGCGCACTTGGTGGATCGGGGACGAGAAACCCCGCCCGGATATGGTCTATGCCATGCAGCACGCGCATGAGCATATCATGACAAATATGGAGATGCTGAAACCCGGCGTTATGATCCCCGAACTGACCGCCAACAGCCATAGGTTGGATAGCAAGTTTCAGGACCAGAAATACGGCTGCCTGATGCACGGCGTTGGCCTGTGTGACGAGTGGCCTCTGGTCGCCTATCCGGACAAGGCCGTCGCCGGCGCTTATGATTATCCGCTGGAACCGGGCATGGTTCTATGCGTCGAAGCTGCGGTTGGCGAGGTAGGTGGAGATTTCTCAATCAAACTCGAAGATCAGGTTCTGATCACTGAGGATGGGTATGAAAACCTGTCCACCTATCCCTTTGATCCACGGCTTATGGGTTTCGCCTGATCCGTCAGTTCGGCCAGTTTGATCGTTTGACGTTCCCATGCCAGTCCTCGATTTCGGTGCTGGCAAAAGATGTCGGCTGTGTCCAGTTCTGACCCGCGGCAAAACTGATGACCGCAGTTACGGCGATAGCGATCAGTAAATCTACGCGAAGATTTGTGCCATGTGGCTGAGAAGTGAGATGTACCATTGTTGCCTCCGTGGCTGGTTGTGTTCGACAGGCTCAAGATGAGGGTGGCGTTCGCTTTATTAAAGTGAATGTTTGATTGGTAATGCATCACAAAAATTGATGCAATCTATCGCACCAGAACTCCGCCGGCCCCTGACCCAGTCTCACCTTCCCGTGACGCTTCTTACATAGGGGTTGAGACCCCTCGCTGGCGGCCACAATATTGAGGCACCTCATGACGTAAGGAACTGCCATGCCCACCGAACGCATCACCTTTGCCGGTCACGACGGCCACCAACTGGCTGCACGCCTCGACCTGCCGGACGGGCCTGTCCTTGCTACGGCATTGTTTGCCCATTGCTTTACCTGTTCAAAAGATATCCCGGCCGCGCGCAGGATCGCAGCCCGTCTGGCAGCGATGGGTATCGCGGTGTTACGGTTTGATTTCACAGGCTTGGGTCATTCAGACGGCGAATTTGCAAACACCACCTTCACCTCGAATGTTGAGGATCTGATCGCCGCCTCACGGTATCTGGCTGGACGGAACATGTCCCCGTCTCTGCTGATCGGGCATTCTCTCGGAGGGGCAGCGGTTCTGCGCGCCCGAGCTGGTATTTCGAGTGTTAAGGCCGTTGTTACGCTGGGCGCGCCTGCCGATCCAGGGCATGTCTCGCACCATTTCGACGCCGCACTGTCGGAAATCCAACAAGAGGGATCGGCCGAGGTCACTTTGGGTGGTCGCCCGTTCCGTATTGGCAAAGCGTTCGTCGAAGATATCGCCCAATCCGCGCTAACCCCTGCGATTGCGGATTTGAAGGCCGCGCTGCTGATACTTCATGCGCCACGCGACGAAACGGTTAGTATCGACAATGCAAGCGCGATCTTTCTGGCAGCCAAACATCCCAAAAGCTTCGTGACGCTGGACGACGCTGATCACCTGATTACACGCGCGGCGGATGCGGAATATGCTGCAGATGTAATAGCGGCTTGGGTTACGCGCTATGTGGTGCTGCGCCCGCCTGCCCCACCACCGGGTGCGCCCGAAGGCGTAGTGCGGGTGACTGAGGCCGATCCCAACGGATTCCAGCAAGACATTCAGTCCGGCCCCAAGCATCATGTTGTAGCAGACGAACCGGCCTCATATGGAGGCACCGACCGCGGTATGTCGCCCTATGGCTTTGTGTCATCGGGTCTTGGAGCCTGTACTTCGATGACAATCCGGATGTATGCGCGGCGCAAGGGCTGGCCACTAACAGGCATCACTGTCGATGTTTGCCATAACAAAGTCCACGCACAGGATGCGGGTCTGATCACTGACAACAAGGTCGATCTGTTCCGCCGCAAAATCCGGCTCGAGGGCGCCTTGGATCAGGATCAGCGGGCACGTCTGCTTGAAATCGCCGACAAGTGCCCTGTTCACAGGACACTTGAAGGAACAGCGAAAATCACGACGGAATTGCTGTCGTGATCCGCATCAGCGCCGCCGCGGTGACGGGCGGTGAATAGGCGGCCGGGCAACTGGTGGCCGGGCAACCGGTGGACGTGCCGGCGGCTTGGCGACAGGGGGGCGTGGGCGCGCCGGGGGCTTGGTGACCGGAGGTTTGGGTTTGACCGGAGGCTTACCCTGCGGTGGACGATTTACATCAATGTCCACATCAACGTCGTGATAATAGTCGTTCCAAAGCATCGAGTCATAGAACGGATCATATCCGTATCCCACACCAACCGTCACGCCGTCGCAGGCAGACAAGGTGATACTGGTCAAACCGAATACCAGCGCGGCGATCGACCGTTTCATCAGCTTACGAGTCATCCAAACCTCCTCACTGAAGCGACCGGAATGACGCGAATACGGCATTCAGGTCGTCCACATAGCCAGGATCGGCGCCGTCTCTTAATACGGCCACTGCGACAGCCACGCGATCACGCGGCAAGTCAATCACTGTGGCCGTGAAATTTATCCCCCGCCGATCACGGGTACCGGTACCGCGGATAACCCGCGCTGGCAGACCTCCGATCTGGGTTGCGACTGTTTCCGAAACGATCGGATCTTTGACTAGAAACTTGTCGATATCCTGAAGGTATCGCAGGCCACCGTCGATGGATGACACACCAGATGGCGAGACAAATCCAATCCATACGCTGTCATCCGTTACCGGTTTGATCCCCATGACCCGGGCAACCGCGCGGGGATCGTTCAGCTCGGTGTCATCGACCTCACGCGGGCCGCCAGTACGAACCGACCAAAAATCTGGTACCGCAAAGCTGAACAAGGCGCGCCCTTCATCAGTATAGGTGATCGGTGTTTCGGCTTTTGCACTCCCTGCCCCGGCGCAAACAACCGCGCAGGAAAGGGTTACAGCCCTCAATAGATTAGGCATATCTGAATAACCTGTTGTTTCTATTGCTACAGCTTGAACTGTGTCGACCGGTTTTGTCCAGCCTCTTGTTAGCGCAACAAAAAACCGCGCCGGGATCGCTCCGGGCGCGGTTCATGTCAACTAGGTTGACTGTGGTTTAGGTGCGGGCGTCGCCCACCAGCTTCCACAGGCCGGGGATCAGCAGCGCGGCCAGCGCGAGCTTGATCGCATCACCCACCAGGAATGGTGTCAGGCCCCATGCCAGGATCGGCTGGTCCCAGCCATAGAGCTGGCCCAGCCACAGCAGGCCGGGGACATAGATCAGAACGTTGGCCAGTACCAGCGCCAGCGCCATTTTCACGACCGAACGGTCCCAGCCGCGCGCGGCCAGCGTACCCAGCATCAGGGTTGCCAGCACATATCCGACTAGGTAGCCGCCTGTGCCACCCATCATGTAAGTAAGGCCGAATTTTTCAGCCGAAGAGCCCGCGAACACGTCAAAGCCCAGCGCGCCGATCAGCAGATAGCCCATCATGGTTACCAGACCCAGCCGTGCGCCATAGGCGGTGCCGATGGTCAGAACCGCAAATGTACCCATGGTGATTGGAACCGGCCACATCGGCACTTTGATCTTGGCGGCGACGGCCAAGGCAACGATGCCCAAAGCAACCAAAACCACCTGTTTGACGCGCAGCGCCGTCCCTTCACGTGGGCCAAATGCATTGGCCAATACGTTCGCATTCATGTTGTTTCTCCCTAAACGGACCGAGATTCTGCAACAGGAATGCCCTGTCAGCGCCGCATCTGCAAGATGATTACGCTACCGCAGCATGTATTCCGTATTCATTTCGTATGATTTCCGGGGGCCGGACACGGTCCAACGGACCCTCCAGCAGGGCCAGCCCGAGAAATCATAGACTGCGTCATAGCTGTCTGGCGAGCAATTATGATGGTCCGCAGCCTGCGTCACACCCAGCCTGAGCGTGTGAAAATAGCGCCCGTCATCAAAATGCACCGCAACGCTTTCGCCCTTGTCGTGCCACAGGTAGCGGCGCGTTCCCATCATTTCGGGCTGGCCCGGAATGCGCAGAGTTACCGTCTCGTCATAGATCAGACCGTCTTTGGACCTGATGAATCGCGCAGAGCCATCGGCCAAAACCACCTGCCCGGCCCGCGCATCCCGAATGGTGCGTGACAGGCTCCAGCCTCCTTCGAAGTCGGTCAGTTCGTTTGGAAAGGTCATTCGGGATAATACCCGTCTGTGATCTCGCCTGCGCCGTCAATAAATCGAATGATGACACCGCTTTGCAGAACATCATAACACGCCCAGATATCCGAAGGCGGCCAAACCGAGCAATACTGATCGCCCTGCACGGCCCACTTTCCGGTGCTGGGACGGCCCGAAAAATAATGGGTCACCCCGCTTTGGTCGAATGTTTGCCAGATGCCGTCGCCATAAGTTAGTTTTTTGCCCGACAAGGCCTCGGCAATTTCATCACCCGTCAGCGGCCAGAACTCTGTCGCTGCCGCAACACCAGGCCAAAGGGATAAAATCAGGGCAAACCGTCTCATCACCGCACTCGCGCCTTGTTCCGTAGGGCGGCTGGGTTTAAACCGCGCCGCAACGACCTCTGCCAAATCATAAAAAGGTGCCGCTGCCAATGATTCCACGTTATTCCCGCCCCGACATGGTCGCCATCTGGTCGCCCGAGACGAAGTTCCGCATCTGGTACGAGATCGAGGCCCATGCCTGTGACGCCATGGCAGATCTGGGCGTAATCCCGCGTGAAAACGCCGAGGCCGTGTGGAAGGCCAAGGATGTGGAATTCGATGTGGCCCGCATTGATGAGATTGAGGCCGTCACCAAACACGATGTCATAGCTTTTCTGACCCATTTGGCCGAGCATGTCGGCAGTGATGAGGCGCGTTTCGTGCATCAGGGCATGACCAGCTCGGACGTGCTGGATACCTGTTTCAACGTTCAGCTGACCCGCGCTGCCGACATCTTGATCGCCGACCTCGAAGGTTTGCTGGCCGCTCTGAAACGCCGCGCGATCGAACATAAGGACACTGTCCGCATCGGCCGCAGCCACGGCATCCACGCCGAGCCCACCACAATGGGCCTGACATTCGCGCGCTTCTATGCCGAGATGGATCGCAACCTGTCCCGCATGCGCGACGCACGGGCCGAGATTGCAACAGGTGCGATCAGCGGCGCGGTCGGCACCTTTGCCAATATCGACCCTCAGGTCGAAGAGCATGTCTGCGACAAGCTGGGACTGGTGCCCGAACCGATCAGTACGCAGGTCATCCCTCGCGACCGCCATGCCGCGTTCTTTGCCACGTTGGGCGTGATCGCCAGCAGCATAGAAAACGTTGCCATTGAAATCCGTCACATGCAGCGGACCGAGGTTCTTGAGGGGGCCGAGTTCTTCTCGATGGGGCAGAAAGGGTCGTCGGCGATGCCGCACAAGAAGAACCCTGTACTGACCGAGAACCTGACCGGGCTGGCGCGCATGGTGCGCGCGGCGGTGATCCCGGCGATGGAGAATGTGGCGCTCTGGCACGAACGCGACATCTCACACTCCTCGGTGGAACGCATGATTGGGCCGGACGCCACGATCACACTGGATTTTGCTCTGGCTCGACTGACGGGCGTGATCGACAAAATGCTGATCTTCCCCGAGAACATGATGGAGAACATGAACAAGTTCCCCGGTCTAGTGATGAGCCAGCGGGTTCTGCTGGCGCTGACGCAGGCAGGGGTCAGCCGGGAAGAGGCTTATGCTATGGTTCAACGCAATGCGTTGAAGGTCTGGGAACACCGCACAGACTTCAAAGAAGAACTTCTGGCGGATACTGACGTGACCGCCGCGTTGAGCAAGGAGGAGATCGAAGAGAAATTCGATCTCGGCTATCACACCAAACATGTCGATACGATCTTTGCCCGGGTGTTTGGCGAGTAAAATTTCGTAAAGACTCTGCAATACTGACCCGCACAAAATTTTTGTGCGGGTTTTTCTTTGCTTGATCACGGCAGGATCATTCCCGCTTTCTAACTTGTGAATAAATTCGCGCGATCAGTTGTTAGCTTTTGTATAGAACGCGCTATGCTTATTCTGAGCAGCCCTACGAACGGAGACCAATTATGCGCCTCATCCTAGCTTCGGTTATTGCAATTCAGGCCCTTACATTTGCCCCCATGGTTCATGCCGCAGGTGGCGGCGGGGGATCGACGCCGCCAAAAACAACAAACACCACCAAGAAATGTCTGTTCGGACGGGTCTATGATGAGGCCGCGGGCAAATGCGTAAAGCCCAGCAACACCAATTTCACTCAGGATCAGCTGTACCACGCCGTGCGTGAACTGGCCTATGACGGGCAGTTCAAAAACGCCCAAGGCGTGCTGCGCGTGATGGACCAGAATGACGATCGCGTCTTGACCTATTGGGGATTTACCTATCGGAAGATGGGCAAGCTGGAACTGGCGAACCTGTTCTATGAAGGTGCAATTAACGCAAATCCCGACAATATCCTGGCACGTTCCTATATGGCGCAAGGCTTTGTTGCCGAGGGCAAAACCGATCTGGCGATTGCCCAGTGGCGTGAAATCAAGGCGCGTGGTGGCGAAGGAACCTGGGCAGAGGTTTCCCTGCGCGAGGCAATCCGCACCGGACTGACCTACAACTACTAAGCTTCAGCCTTTCTTTACCCGACTCTCTGTAATCTGCCTGTGGAACAGGAACTTTGGCACCGCAGGCAGATGCAGAACACAAACACATTGGTACAGGTGGCCCCGGGGGCTTCTGCCCAGCTGGCTAAAGAAAACGATGACGACCTTCGCTTGGTGGCCCGCAGCCTCAGCAGCCGACAAAAGGCGGCGGTGGTTGTGCGTCTCTTGCTGAATGATGGGGCGGACATTCCGCTGGAAGAGCTCCCCGACGATTTACAGGAAAAGCTAACCCACCAACTGGGCAAAATGGGCCTTGTCGACCGGGTTACCTTGGACGCTGTTGCCGGTGAATTTGCAGATGCGCTGGACAGTGTTGGCCTGTCCTTTCCACATGGTCTGGCGGGCGCTTTGGATGTGGTGAACGACAAAATCGCCCCGGCCACTGCGGCGCGTTTGCGTAAAGTGGCCGGGATACGCCAGATCGGAGATCCTTGGCAGCGATTGCGAGAGATCCCTATAGAAGATCTGGCCGAAATGGCGCAGGCCGAAAGCACCGAGATTGCGGCCGTGATGCTATCGAAACTTGAAATCTCCAAAGCTGCGCAACTGCTAGGGCACCTTCCCGGCCCAGTTGCTCGGCGTATTACCTATGCGGTTTCGAAAACTGCAAATGTCAGCCCAGAGGCCGTCGAGCGGATCGGGTGGTCGCTGGCGGCTCAGATGGATCAGCGCCCTGCCACAGCGTTTGCCGACGGACCGGGTGCCCGCGTTGGCGCGATACTGAATCAGTCCGCTGCCTCGACCCGGGACGGCCTGCTGAGCGCATTAGAAGAAGAAGACGCCGATTTTGCCACCATAGTTCGCCAATCCATTTTCACCTTCGCCCATATCCCGTCCCGCATTCTGCCCCGTGATGTACCGGCCATTCTACGCGGTGTGGAACAACCTGTCCTGGTTAAAGCGCTCGCCGGTGCAGAAACGGAAGGAGACAGGGCATCGGTTGACTACCTGTTGTCCAACATGTCGTCGCGTATGGCCGAAAACCTGCGCGAAGAAATGGATGAGATCGGAAAAATCAAACAACCCGATGCAGAGGAGGCGATGACCCAGATCATTGGCGCCATCCGGACACTTGTCGATGAGGGAACCATCACGCTCCGGGATGATGACGGCGACGAATAAAGAGAGAAAGCGCGCCTAAATTTCTGGCCGAGCAGAAAGCTTGTGGTTACCGCGATCGGCTTGTATGTCTGACCCGGCAATTCACAACAGACGCCGAGACCTTCTGATGCCCGTTGAAAAGTCTGAACTAAGCAGGTCCGAGCTTGGCAAATACTATGTATCCGGCATGTTCCTGAAAGGCGTTATCAAAGCGTTACGGTTGCTGCCCTATGAGACACGCATTGCCACAATGGGCGCCATAGCGAGAAACCTTGCGCCGTTGGTCGGGTTCTCGAAAAGAGTACGCAGCAATCTGAAACTCACCTGCCCGGACCTGACTGAATCCGAAGTGAAACGCATCTGCAAGGCCGTTCCTGACAACGCCGGGCGCGCGATCATGGAGCACTTCTCGCCCGAGGATTTCACAGAACGCCAACGCTTTGCCAAAGTCACGGGTACGGGCCTTGCTGCCTTTGATTCCGCCTTGGCAGAAGGGCGACCAGTGATGATGATCACTGCGCATTTCGGCCATTACCTGGCCGCGCGTATCGCCCTTCAAGAACGCAGCGGTCAGCCTATTGGCTGCCTCTACCGTCGAATGGCGAACCCCTACTTCAACGACATGTATGTCGATGCGTTCTACAAAACCGGCGCCCCGATGTTCGAACAAGGCCGTCGCGGGATGGTCGAAATGGTGCGGACACTCAAAAAAGGCGGGATCATCGCTATTGTGTCAGACCTGCACGCACATGGCGGGGAAGAGCTGACTTTTTTCGGCAAACCGGCCGTGACGTCGGTTTTGAATGCTGAACTGGCCATGAAATACAAAGCCGTCCTGATTCCGTGCTATGCAGTGCGTCAGCCCAATGGGGTTGATTTCGAAATCATCCTGCACGAACCGGTCCCACATACGGATCCAAAGACGATGACCCAGTTCACCAATGATGACCTCGAGGCGGTTGTCCGACAGCATATGGGTCAGTGGTTCTGGATTCATCGTCGCTGGAAAACCTGGAACGGGCTAGGCGTCCAAGCCAAAGACATGCCCTGATCAGCGAACGCGTGCTGCCGCAATAATCGGCCCATGGCCAACCCCTTGCACCAACACAACGGCCGGTAAACCTGACGTCAAAGATACCTTATAGGTCTTAGGCGCTGTCCCGTCCCATTGCCCGGCGACTGTCCAGGCCTCGACCACATTGGCATAATCCAGTTCTTGTCCGGCCAACTCTCCGCGCCGGATCGAGGCATGGCGCATTGGCGTGTATTGCACCACTCGGATGTCATAGACCTGATCCGGTGGCAAACTGATCGAGGAAACGTCGACAGTTACGTTATCTCCTGTACGCGAGGCCGAAACCGACGCCAGCGGAGCGGCCTTGGAATGGCCGCCGATCAGGTAATCCAGCTTTGCCGTATCTGCCCCTACAATATCCTGCTGACCATTCACTACCATCTGAGGCGTATAGATCACCGTACGCCCGGAATTTCCGGCATAGCTGCGCTGACGCTCAGTATGGGTGGGGTCGGCATATTCATCCTCCCATCCGATATAGTCCCAATAATCCACATGCAGCGCCAACCCGATGACGTCATCCCGATTGGCCAGATCGTGCATGATCCGGTCAGCCGGGGGGCAGGACGAACATCCCTGCGAGGTGAACAGCTCCACCACTACGGGTCCGCTTTCTGCAATGGCCGAAGTAGCCAGGAACAGGGATGCCAACGCGGTTGCGGTTGCAGATTTGAACATGTTTGCTCTCGGGTTTCATGGGGTGCATTACTGGTTTAGACGGAACGCTGATCAAGCACCAATCAAGGTTTCTTGAGACTGGTGACACAAGGTTTTCGCAAAAATGTGTGCAATGGTATACAAAAATTGCCGCACCTGGTCTGTTGGACCTTGAACCGCGCGCTTGGGTGATGCAGATAGCCCTCAGCGAATCCCATATTCCACGTCATTTGAGAGGGAGGCCACAGATGCCCATCAAAGTCGGACAGGATACCGCCAAGACACGCCGCAGCCTGAGCGTGAATGGCAAGTCCATCTCGTATTACTCGATCCCCGCCGCGCAAGAGGCCGGCCTGGGTGATTTCTCGAAACTGCCCGCCGCCCTGAAGGTGGTGTTGGAAAACATGTTGCGGTTCGAAGATGACGGATTTTCCGTCTCGGTCGACGACATCAAGGCGTTTGCCGAATGGGGCGCCAAAGGTGGCAAGAACCCCCGCGAGATCGCCTATCGCCCTGCCCGCGTGTTGATGCAGGATTTCACCGGCGTTCCGGCGGTGGTCGATCTGGCCGCCATGCGCGATGGTATCAAGGCTCTGGGCGGCGACGCGCAGAAGATCAACCCGTTGAACCCCGTTGATCTGGTCATCGACCACTCGGTCATGATTGACGAATTCGGCAACCCGCGCGCGTTCCAGATGAACGTTGACCGCGAATACGAACGCAACATGGAACGGTATCAGTTCCTGAAATGGGGTCAGGGTGCCTTCAACAACTTCCGCGTTGTGCCCCCCGGAACCGGGATCTGTCACCAGGTGAACCTGGAATATCTGGCGCAGACCGTTTGGACCGACACGGATCAGGATGGCAACGAGGTTGCCTATCCCGACACGCTGGTCGGCACCGACAGTCACACCACCATGGTCAACGGTATGGCCGTTCTGGGCTGGGGCGTCGGCGGGATCGAGGCCGAAGCCGCTATGCTGGGTCAGCCGATCTCGATGCTGATCCCCGAGGTTGTCGGCTTTGAGCTGACCGGAGATCTGGTTGAAGGCACCACCGGCACCGATCTGGTTCTGAAGGTCGTCGAAATGCTGCGCGCAAAGGGTGTTGTGGGCAAATTCGTCGAATTTTTCGGCGAAGGTCTGGACCGTCTGCCGCTGGCCGACCGGGCAACCATCGCCAACATGGCCCCGGAATATGGCGCGACGTGTGGTTTCTTCCCGATTGACGGTGAAACGCTGCGCTATCTGCGTAACACCGGCCGTGACGAAGATCGCATCGCGCTGGTCGAAGCCTATGCCAAGGAAAACGGCTTCTGGCGCGACGCAGATTACGCGCCGATCTACACCGACACCCTGTCGCTGGACATGCGCACCATCGTTCCCGCGATCTCGGGCCCGAAGCGCCCCCAGGATTATGTTGCTCTGACCGGTGCCAAGGCGGCGTTCACCAGGGAAATGGCCGAGACGTTCAAGCGACCCATGGGCAAGGAAGTCGCCGTCAAAGGCGAAGACTATACCCTAGAATCCGGTAAAGTTGTGATCGCATCGATCACCTCCTGCACCAACACCTCGAACCCATATGTGATGATCGGCGCTGGTCTGGTGGCCCGCAAAGCCGCGGCCTTGGGCCTGAACCGTCAGCCCTGGGTCAAGACCTCGCTGGCACCGGGATCGCAGGTTGTATCTGCCTATCTTGAGGCCGCTGGCCTGCAGGAAGATCTGGATAAGATCGGGTTTAACCTTGTTGGGTATGGCTGCACGACCTGTATCGGCAACTCGGGTCCGATCCAGAAAGAGCTGTCTGAGGCGATTGCCGAAGGCGATCTGGTCGCCACGTCTGTCCTGTCGGGCAACCGCAACTTCGAAGGCCGTATCAGCCCGGACGTCCGCGCCAACTATCTGGCCTCACCGCCGCTGGTCGTGGTCTATGCGCTGGCCGGTACGATGGATATCGACCTGACGTCCGAGCCGATTGGTCAGGACAAGGACGGCAACGATGTCTTCATGAAAGACATCTGGCCAACCCAGCAAGAAGTTGCGGAATTGGTCGAACAGACGGTCACCCGTGAGGCGTTCCTGTCGAAATATGCAGACGTCTTCAAAGGCGACGAGAAATGGCAAGCGGTCGATACCACCGATGCCGAAACCTATGACTGGCCACCGACCTCGACCTATATCCAGAACCCGCCCTACTTCCAGGGCATGGGGACCGAGCCGGGCACAATTTCGAACATCGAAGACGCTAAGGTTCTGGCCATTCTGGGCGATATGGTCACCACTGACCATATCTCGCCTGCAGGCTCGTTTGCCACGACAACACCGGCTGGCAAGTATCTAACCGACCGTCAGGTGCAACCGCGCGAGTTCAACTCTTACGGGTCGCGCCGTGGCAACCACGAGGTCATGATGCGCGGCACCTTTGCCAATATCCGCATCAAGAACGAGATGCTGGACAGCGTCGAAGGTGGTTACACCAAAGGCCCCGATGGCGAGCAGACTTCAATCTATGACGCGTCGATGGCCTATCAGGAACAGGGCACGCCGCTGGTTGTCTTCGGTGGTGAGCAGTACGGTGCGGGATCGTCGCGCGACTGGGCGGCCAAAGGCACGGCTCTGCTGGGTGTCAAAGCGGTGATCGCCGAAAGCTTTGAGCGTATCCACCGCTCGAACCTGGTTGGCATGGGCGTTGTACCGTTCGAATTCACCGGTGGCGACTCGCGCAAGACGCTGGGCTTGAAGGGTGATGAAACCGTCTCGATCCACGGTCTGGATACGATCCAGCCGCTGCAAGAGGTGCCCTGCACCATCACCTACGGTGACGGTTCTGAGAAAACCATAACCCTTAAGTGCCGCATCGATACCGCGCCCGAAATCGAATATATCGAAAACGGTGGCGTGCTGCATTACGTGCTGCGGAACCTGGCCAAGGCCGACTAAGATCTCTGAGCAAACTAAAAAGGGCGCCCGGTCGGGCGCCCTTTTTACGTTCCATTTGCGCCAGGATGCTGTGCCTGGCTTTTTCACCGACCTCCCACTTGTTTCTGCCCAACCAGAGGGGCTACGGTGACAGCACCAAGATGGATGATTGTGACCAGATCATTCAGAAGACTGGTGTTTCTTCCCTCACCCGGCCGCGTTAATCGGCCTTAGCCTTTTCCAAAGCGGGCCGAATAGTTCCTTCGATGACGCGCTGGGTAATCGGCCCAGCAAAGCGCAGGATAATGGTTCCGTCGCCGTCGACTACATAGGTTTCCGGTACGCCGTAAACGCCCCAGTCCAGCGCCATGCGTCCCTGTTCATCCCGGCCGATACCCGTATAGGGATCACCAAGTTCGTTCAGGAATGCCTGGGCATTTTCCAGCTTGTCCTTATAATTGATACCGTAGACAGGAATGCCTTCATCCGACAGGGCCTGCAGGTTCGGGTGCTCTACCCGGCAGGGCGCGCACCAACTGGCCCAATAATTCACAAGCTTGATCTGTCCATCGCGCAACGTTGCGTCGTCAAATTGTGGCTTGCCTGCAAAACCTGTTAATACAACCGGTGGCGCGGTTTGGCCCTCGCGGGCCGAGGGCAAAGCGTTTGGGTCATCACGGAACATGCCAATACCGGCAAGTACAGCAAAGGCACCAAATATCAACGGAGGCGCAATCATCAGGGGCGAGATCTTAGCCATTGCGCTTTATCCTCTGTTCAACTTTTTCCAGTTCAGCCTGGCTCTTGCGGCCCCGCATCACGCTGACCAGAACCAGTGCCAGCAAAAGCCCGATGGAAACTACATAGGACCAGAGCACCGTATCGGCATATTTTCCAAGATCAGGGATCATCCGTTTGCCCTTTCCCGCGCCAGCAGAGTCTTGGTCCGACGCGTGCGAATTTCAGTACCCGTGCGGTAAAGTACCAAGGCGATGAACAACAACACGAACCCGACAATGCAGAGCAGCAGAGGATAGAAATAGATATTGCTGACCTTCTCTTCAGTATCCGCTCCAGTCACAGCACCAGCCCGCAGGACAGAAGCGCCCTGATGCAGCCCCTGATTCCAGAAATTCACCGCATAACGGCTGAGGATAGCAAAGACCGACCCCACCAGACACAGGATCGAGGTCAGATCGGCAGCCGTATCAGGGTCTTCGATCGCCTCCCACAAGGCGACATAGCCCAAATAGAAGAGGAACAGGATCAGGAATGAGGTCAGACGTGGATCCCAGGCCCACCAGGTGCCCCACATGGGCTGCCCCCAAATCGCCCCGGTTGCCAACGCAATCAATGTCATCACGATGCCCACAGGTGCGGCCGCGCGCGCAGCCAGCGCACTGACATGATGACGGCGAACCAGCCAAACCAGAGAGGTCGCCAGCATCATAAGCCAGCAGTTAATCGCCATCAGCGCGGCGGGCACATGCAGGTAAATGATCTTGACGGTCGATCCCTGCTTGTAATCATCGGGTGTGAAGAAAAATCCCCACACCAGACCAATGACGATGCAAACCAAAGCCGCGCCCCAGAAGAACGGCATCACCCGTTCACTGGTGGCAAGAAACTTGCGCGGATTGGCATATTCCCAGAGGGTATTGGCTTTGGCTGCGATAGACATGGGCCTTATCTAGTCCGAGTCGGGTTCATTCTCAATTGACATCCGTCAAAGTTACACTGTGTCACCGTAGGTTAATGCGCAACACGGCGGCGCTGGCAAAAGGTAACAGGGCAATCGTCGCCGCAGTGATCCCAGCAAGCATCAACAAGGGTGTCTGCGTTTCCATTCCGGTTGCCCCGCGGCGCGCGACCTCGGCCCCGAAGATCAATGTCGGTACATAAAGAGGCAGCACAAGAAGCGACAGCAGCAATCCGCCGCGTTTCAAGCCGACCGTAAGAGCGGCACCAAAGGTTCCGATGACGCTCATCGCGGGCGTGCCAATCAATAGTGAGACGACAAGCCAGAAAAAGCCGGGCAAAGGCAAATTAAGCAGAACGCCCAGGAAGGGCGCGGCCAGAACCAGTGGCAAGCCCGTAGTCAGCCAATGCGCCAAAGACTTGATCGTTACGACCGCTTCTAACGGCAGGGGCGCCGTCGCCAATAGGTCGAGCGAGCCGTCCTCCCAATCCAGCGCAAGCAGCCGGTCAAGTGACAGAAGACAGGCCAAAAGTGCCCCCAGCCATAGCACGCCAGGTGCAATCGTGGACAACAACGCGGATTGCGGGCCAACTGAAAAAGGCACCAGCACGGTGACGATAAGAAAAAACGCCAGGCCAAGGCCAAACCCTCCGCCCGCACGGAAGGCCAGTTTCAAATCACGTAATAGCAGGGCGATCACAGGAAACCTCCGTCGAGATCATCGACAGGTTTCGGTTTAGCCTTGTAGGGCCCCACATCCAGGACCTCTCCGTCCAGACCAAGGTCGATATGGGTGGCAATCAGGGCAGACCCACCCTGCCCCAGATGCGCGCGCACCGCGTCAGCAAACATCTGCACTGCATTCTTATCCAGCGACACTGTGGGCTCATCCAACATCCAGATGGGTCGTTCGGTGACCAACATCCGCGCCAACCCCAATCGACGTTTCTGGCCTGCCGACAGATTGCCTGCATGGCGATCCGACAGCTCAGTCAAAGCAAACGCGTCCAGGGCCGGTTGAATGCTGTGACTGCCGAAAACCTGCGCCCAGAATGACAGGTTTTCCACCACGGTCAGAGTCGGCTTGAGTCCGTCGGAATGTGAGGCGTAGGCGATCCGGTCCTCAGCCCCGTCGATCTGCCCCTCAAGCGGAGGCTGCAGGCCTGCCAGCGTTCGCAGCAGCGTTGTTTTACCGATCCCGTTCGGCCCGCGCAGGATAAGCGCCTTTCCGGGCTCCAGCGAAAAGCTGAGATTTTCCAGCACAGGAACGCCCCCTCGGGCGATCGACAGGTCGGTCACGGTCAATGTCATGGATCCCGCTTATCCTATTGCCGTCAGAGGCAAAAGGCGGGATTTGCCGCAGCATACCGACAGCAACGTATTTGGGTGGCATCTAAGCGCAAGGCCAGAGGAAAAGAATCCGATCAGACCGGTAGCAGCGCCAGTGCAATACGGCGCCCTTCGGATAACAGGATATTGTATGTGCGGCACGCGGACGGAGAGTTCATGATCTCAACCCCGATCCCCGAATCTTCCAAGGCGGCGCGCAGATCAGAAGGAATATGGGCCAGCTCAGCGCCGGTTCCGATAAACAGCACATCGACCTGACCCGCCAATTTCAACAGACCATCCCTGTCGTCGTACCCGCCCCATTTCGCTGATCCTGCCGGGCCGGTCAGCACCGACCCGTCATAGACCTGACCACCGATGCGGAAAAACCCAGGACCATATCCGTCAACAGGGGCCGCATTGTCATAAGAGATTTCATTCATACGCATAGGAGGCATCTAGCCCCAAAGCGGTAGGCCCGACAAGGCTGCAAGCGCTATCGCCAGATACGCAGCGGCACGATACAGCTTTTCCCGCTCGGGCCGGAACATCCAACCGCCCAGCCAATTACCAGCTAGATTGGGGACCGCCAGAGCCAGACCCAATATCACAGCAGGCAGCGTGATACGGTCCATGCCAGTCAGGTACCCGAGCAGCAGAAAATCAAAGGCGAACAGGTATAACAGGATCGTCGCACGGATCACGGCCACGGGCAGAGGTCGAGACATATAGAACAAGATAACGGCCGGTCCCGGCAGGCCCGCGACACCGCCCAAAAACCCACCAGCGCCTCCTATTCCCAAAACCATTCTGCGGCTGACATGACCGTGATAGCGCAGACCGAACACCAGAATAGCCAGCATAAGAAACGCCAACAGGCTAACGGTATAGCGAAATACATGTGGATCGACCGTGGTCAGCAACCACAGCCCCAATGGCAGAGCGAGTGCGCACCCTCCCACCAGACGGACCAGATCACCCCTGTCGACCTCGCGCCAGGCCCGGCGAAGGTTGGGCAGCGGGCCCAGAATATCCATGATTGTCAGGCAGGTCAGCGCCTTGAAAGGATCAAGGAATGGGGTTGCGATAGGCAGGAAAATCAGGGCGGTCCCAAATCCGGAAAAGCCGCGCACAACACCGCCAAGAAAGGCAGCAAATACTATGATGGCCAGCCCTGTGGGGGACTGGCCAAAATACTCAGGCATCGATGTTGGCAAACTGGTTGCCAGAGGTGTTTGATGGCTTGGACCAGTCGCGCTTGACGCCCAGCCACAAAAGGATGGTTGATGCCACAAAGACGGACGAATAGGTACCTACGATCACACCCCAGATCATAGCAAAGACAAACCCGCGGATCACATCCCCGCCCAGAACATAGAGCGAAATCAACGCCAGCAAGGTGGTGACAGAGGTCATGACTGTCCGGCTGAGCGTTTCGTTGATCGAAAGGTTCAGAACCTCCTTTAGGTCCTTTTTCTTGTATTTCCGCAAGTTCTCGCGCACCCGGTCGAACACGACCACCGTATCATTCAACGAATAGCCCACGATGGTCAGCAGCGCAGCGATGATCGCCAAATCAAAGCGGATCTGCAGTTCGGAAAAGATGCCGATAGTCAGGATGACGTCATGCACCAGCGCAGCGACAGCCCCCAGCGCAAACTGCCATTCAAACCGCAGCCAGATGTAGACAAGCACCGCCCCAATGGCGAGCACCACCGCGATCACGGCGGTCTGGATAAGCTCTCCCGAGACTTTGGGTCCAACAGATTCGACGCTTTCGAAGGGCAGTTTCAACCCAGGGTCCGCTGCGGCAAGAGCTTCACCAATTTGTTTAATCGTGGCCGCATTGACAGCCTCAGCATCATCCTGCGCCTGAATGCGGATCATCGCGACATGTTGATCTGGCCCGAAGCTCGGATCGAAAATCTCGGTGATCGTCACGTCGCCAAGTCCAAGCGGCGCAATAGCGTCACGATATGTGCCGACATCGATTTCCTGCGCGCTTTGGGTCCGAATGGTGGTCCCTCCACGGAAATCAATGCCGAAGTTCAGGCCCTGCAGCATGAAGGACGTAAACGCGACAATCATCATCAAGGCCGAGATACCCAGCCAGATCTTCCAGCGACTGAAGAAATCGAACGAGGTATTCTGGGGTACGAGTTTCAGTCTCATGTCAAACCTCGATCGTTTTCGGACGGCGGCGTTCGAACCAAATCACGATCATCAGGCGCGTCACGAAGATCGCGGTGAAGACCGAGGTCAGAATACCCAGACCCAAAGTGATTGCGAACCCGCGCACTGGCCCGCTGCCCATAGCAAACAGGATTACAGCGGTAATGAAGGTGGTCACGTTGGCGTCCAGAATGGCCGACAGCGCTTTTTCATAACCCAGCTCAATCGCGCGGGCAGGACCTTTGGCAGATTTCAGTTCCTCTCGGATACGCTCGAAGATCAGTACGTTGGCATCCACCGCCATACCTACCGTCAGAACGATCCCCGCGATCCCAGGCAGGGTCAACGTCGCCCCAATCAGGGAAAGCAGACCGAACAACAGGCCAACGTTGATGATCAGCGCAATATTGGCGAAGATACCAAACAGGCCATAGCTGAGCGCCATGAATGTCAGCACCGCGACAAAGGCCACGATGGTTGCCACTTTACCCGCGTCGATACTGTCCTGGCCCAGCTCGGGACCGATGGTTCTTTCTTCCAGAAACTCCAGCCCGGCGGGCAGTGCCCCTGCGCGCAACAGGACAGCCAGATTTGTACTTTCCTCAACGGTGAAATTACCGGTGATGATACCAGACCCACCGGGGATATGACTTTGGATCACCGGGGCTGAGATCACTTCGTCATCCAGAACGATGGCAAAGGGTGCCCCGATGTTTTCCAGCGTGTAATCACCAAATTTGCGCGCGCCTGAGGTGTTAAAGCGGAAACTCACCGCCGGGCGGCCATTCTGGTCAAACGCGGGCTGCGCATCGACCAGTTCCTCGCCCGTTACAACAGGCGCGGCATCCAACGTGTAATAGACGCCATTTTCGTCAATCGACGGCACCACCTCTTCGCCAACGCCCGCTATCGCATCGGGGTCGGTTCCGCGCCCAACGACGGGGTTAAAGGTCAGTTGCGCGGTCGTGCCGATGATCTCTTTCAACTCTCCTGCGCTGCCGATACCTGGCACCTGGATCAGGATACGGTCGGTGCCTTGCCTTTGGATGGTCGGCTCGCGGGTGCCCACCTCGTCAATCCGGCGGCGAATGATTTCCAGCGATTGACGCACGGTGCGGTCGTCTGAGGCCAGCTTCTCGGCCTCAGAAAGTTGCACAATGATCGTATCACCTTCGGCGCGAGCCTCGATATCCGTGGCCCCTACACCGCTGAGGGTCTGCACCTGACGGGCCAGACCGCGGACAACCTCCAGCGCGCGGGACATGCCCTCGGGCTGACTGATGCGAAGGCGAATCTCATCAGGCGCCGAGTCCTGGCGACGGATGGTGCCCACGGTGGCACGTTCGTCCCGCAGCGCATCCCGAATTTCGGGCCACATGGCGTCCATGCGGGATTCGTAGACGTCACCCACCCGAACTTCGGCCAAAAGATGCGCGCCACCACGCAGATCCAGCCCTAGATTGACAAGCGACGACGGCAGCCAGTTCGGCCATTGCGCCGCCTCGGCCTGCATTTCAGGGGTGTCGACGCCAAGCTCGATCGCCGCCTTAGCGTCATTGGATTGTTCAACGCGCGTATAAAACGCATTCGGCAGGGCCATCAGCAAGCCAGTCACGCAGACCAGCCAGATCAGAACCCGCTTCCAGGTATAAATTTGCAGCATTACCCTGCCTTTTCAAGGGATTATATCGCGAAGTTACTTCGCCGGCTCAGTCTTGTTCAGAACCTGCGAAATGGTCGATTTAACCACGCGGACTTTGACTCCCTCGGCGATTTCGACTTCGATCTCGTTATCGCCTTCTTTGACCTTGGCCACTTTACCAATCAGCCCACCCTGGGTAACGACCTGATCGCCCCGGCGCACGGCCTCGACCATGGCTTGATGTTCCTTCATTTTCTTCTGCTGTGGACGGATCAGCAGGAAATACATGATCGCAAAAATCAGGATCAGCGGGAGAAACTGGGCGATTGCGCCACCTTCCATGGGATATTCCTTTTGGTTTGGTACTGCGAAAATGCTCCGCAAATTTTGCGAGAACCTATTCTCTGAACCACCTGTTTGCAAGGAATGGCAGCACAGGTTTTTACAATGATTGGCTCATAATGATCAAAGAAATACGCCGGGGTCGCAGATCGGTCCTTTGATCCGGGCTCGGCTGGGATATAGTTGGCCGGCAGGAGGACCGATGATTCAATTAATCCAAACGCTTGGCACGCTTGCGCGCATCTGGTTCGCGCTTGTCTGGATTATGTTCAGCACAGCGATGGCGCTAGCACAGGATGCGCCAATCGAAACGCCTGAAACCTCTGAACAATCAGAGAATTTCAAAGCGCCGGTCATCATCGACGGCGAAAGCCTGTTTTTCCTGCGCGGATCCAGCGCCCTGCCCGCGCCCGAACGGGCCGAGACCGTTCAGAACAACATTATCCAAGTGGCCCTGTCCTCGGAAAATCCCGAAGTTACTGTCACTTATGAGGATACGGAACTGGGCACGCGTATTCTGGTTGATGGCGTGCCGGTATCGACGGTCACCGTCGCCGATGCCGAAATGGACCAGATGGAGCTGGACGTCATCACCTATCTCCATGGCTCGGCCATCCATGATGCGATTGTCGCCTACCGCGCAAACCGAACCGAACAGGCGCGCGTATCCGGCGCGCTTGAGGCTTTGGGCTGGACGCTGGGGTTTGCCGTATTCATCGCCTTTATTCTGTGGCTGCACCGGCGCATCAGACGGCGTACGCTGAAATTCGTATCGCGCCATCTGAAGGACGTGGAAACGGCAACAGCCAAAAGCGTTCAAGCCGAAGCCATTGCAGCCCTCGTCAGTTACGGTCTGAACTTCATATTGCTGGTCGTCTTCTTTCTGGGCTTTTACTACTACCTGTCCTTTGTCCTGCTGGCCTTTGCCGAGACCCGGTACTTTGCGCAGCTGTTGCTGACCTATCTGACCGAACCGGTTCTGCTGATCTTCAAAGGGGTGGTCAGCTATATCCCCAACCTGATCATGCTGGCGCTGATCGCCTGGCTGGCGATGTATATTATCAAGGGGATGCGCGTCTTCTTTGACGCGGTCGAAGCCGGCACGTTCGAACTGGGCGATTTTGAAAGCCATTGGGTCAACCCGACATTCAACATTGCCCGTGTGCTGGTCATCCTTATCGCCTTGGTGTTTGCCGTTCCGTATATCCCCGGCTCGGATTCTGCAGCGTTTCAGGGGTTGACCATTCTGGTGGGCGCGATGCTGTCACTGGGCGCGAATTCGGTTGTTTCGAACATGTTGGCCGGGCTGTTCGTGATCTACCGCCGCTCAACCTCGATCGGTGACCGCATCCAGATCGGTGACCACATCGGCGACGTTGTTCGGATCAAGCTGATGGAGACCCACCTGAAGTCGATCAAGAACGAGTTGATCTCGATCCCAAATGCGCAGTTGATGAATTCGGATGTGATCAATTTTTCAAAGAAAACAGATGGTAGCGGGCTGTTGCTGCATACGACTGTTAGTATCGGCTATGAGGAGCCTACGGAGAAGGTCGAAGCGATGCTGATCGAAGCCGCGCGCCGAACAAAGGCAATCAAGGCAAAGCCAGAACCATTCGTTTTGTGGACCGCTCTGGCCGACTATGCGATCAATTATCAGATCAACGGCTATACTACGCGGGGCAGCATCATCCCGAAAATTCGGTCAGACCTGCATCGCAATATTGTGGCTGTGTTCAATGAGAACAATGTGCAGATTATGACCCCGTCTTACATCGCCGATCCACCCGAGCCGAAAATCCCCTCTGAAGGCTGGGATGGCCATCTGGCACATGAAGCACACGAGGGAACGGATAAGTCGTAACCGGTGCTACACCCTGCCTTTCATATGGTGCATAAGCAGGTTCAGTGATTCACGCATTTAAGGACCTGAACCATGCACGACATCCGCGCCATACGCGAAAACCCAGCCGCTTTCGACGCCGCCCTTGCGCGCCGTGGGGACGCGCCGGTGTCGTCGGACCTGTTGCGCCTGGACGAAAGCCGCCGTGCCAAGATTTTAGCCGCCGAAACCGCTCAGGCTGAACAGAACAAGGCCTCTAAAGAGGTGGGCGCGGCCAAGGGGCGTGGCGATGAGGTCGAGTTCGAGCGCCTGCGCGCGCTGGTCGCTGAGAAAAAGGCAGAGATTGCCCAGATGCAGACCGAGGCCAAGGATCTGGACGCCCTTCTGACCGATCAACTGATCCGCATCGCCAACCTGCCCGCCGAAGATGTGCCCGAAGGCGCGGATGAAAACGACAATGTCGAAGTCAACCGCTGGGGCACTCCGCCCACGCTGGATTTTGCGCCCAAAGAGCATTTTGAGATCGAAGCCGTCCAGACCGGTATGGATTTTGAGACCGCCGCGAAACTGTCCGGCTCGCGTTTTGTGCTGCTGTCCGGTGGCGTAGCCCGCATTCACCGCGCATTGGCGCAGTTCATGCTGGACACACATATCAACGAAAACGAACTAACCGAGGTCAACGGCCCGGTTCTGGTTCTCTCCGAAATGATGCAGGGCACCGGGCAACTGCCGAAGTTTGGCGAAGACAGCTATCAGACCCGTGAAGGCTGGTGGCTGATCCCGACCTCCGAAGTGTCGCTGACCAATATCGTCAATGAAACGCTGATCGAAGAAAGCTATCTGCCTCGCCGCTATACCGCGCATTCCCTGTGCTTCCGGTCCGAGGCTGGCAGCGCTGGCAGAGACACCCGTGGGATGCTGCGCCAGCACCAGTTCGAAAAGGTCGAGATGGTCTCGGTCACCCATCCGGACAAATCGGATAAGGAACAAAAGCGCATGTTACGCTGCGCCGAAGGTATTCTGGAAAAATTGGGCATACCCTATCGCACCGTGATCCTGTGTACGGGCGACATGGGCTTTGGCGCGCGCCGTACCTATGACATCGAGGCGTGGTTGCCCGGACAGGATACCTATCGCGAGATCAGCTCGGTCTCGACTTGTGGTGATTTTCAGGCCCGCCGCATGAACGCGCGGTTCCGCCCCGAAGCGGGTGGCAAACCGGAATACGTCCATACACTGAACGGCTCTGGTCTGGCTGTCGGTCGTTGCCTGATCGCCGTGCTGGAAAATGGTCAGAACGCAGATGGTACCGTGACCTTGCCCAAGGTTCTGGCCCCCTATCTTGGCGGTAAACTGACCTTACAGCGGGACGGCACGCTGGTATAAGAAAACCGGCGCTAACCAACTGCGCCGGTCCTGAGAAAATCAAAAGGTGGAGGAGGTCTACTTCTTCGCCTTTTTCTTATCTTTTTTCTTACTCTTCTTCTTGCCGACTTTCTCTTTGGCGTCCTGTTTCTTTTGATCTTTTTTCTTGTCGTCCTTTTTGGACTTTTTATCCTTTTTGGCTTTGGCTTTCACCTTGTCCTTTGCCTTTGAGAATGCGGCCTCCATTTCCAGCAGCTTTTTGGCAGCTTTCTCAGCCTTGGCTTTTGCCTTGGCCTTTTTTCGCGCTTTGGCTTCAGCAGCGGCTTTCTCTTCAGCAGCCTTCTGGGCGGTTTCCTCAGCCCGCTTCCGGGCGGCGGCAGTAACGCCCTTCCGAGCAGCTGGGCGCTTGGATGCCGCGCGCGCAGTCGTGGTTTTGGCTGAAACAGCTGCTTTCGCCGCCGCTATAAGAACCGGTGCCCGTGCCACACCAATGCGGGGAACTTTGACGAGCTCTGCGGGTTTCGCGCTCGCAAGGTCTTCTGCGGTCTTGAAGCCATTGGCAATCAACGCTTGCCCAAGCACCTCGCCTACACCCTTTACATCGGTCACTGCGGTCATCAGAGTTCCTTTCCTTCTCACATCGGGCCGGAATACCGGCTAGCTGCTATGGGCCAGCCCCCGGGATTGATCCTTAGGAGGGAAAGGCACAAGCCGTTTGGTGTCCTCATCCCAAAGTTTCAGATTCAAAGCCGCTACCGCCTCGGGGAATTTGATCCGGCGCGGCGTATATTCGGACGGCAGGTTATAGTGGCATTCCCGCAGCCGGTAAGACGGGATGCGCGCGTTGAAGTGGTGTATGTCGTGCAATGTGATGCAGGCCACCGCATTATCAAACCACCAGCCGAAATCCAGCGCCGACGACCCCTGCAGCGCGGCCAATTTCGGATCCAGATCTGGGCGACGGTCCCAGTATGTGTCTTCGAAATTATGCTGAAGATAGACTAAGAAAACTCCCAGCATCCCGCCAAGGAAGGAAAAGGCCACCCAAACCAAAATACCGGTCGCACCGGCGATCAGATACAGCAGGCCCAGGAAAATCAGGATCGACAGGTTGTGCAGCAGCACGCCTTTGACGCCGAACCGCACCGTATTCTTGGGCCAGCGGTAGCGAATGAAATAAGTAAACAGTGCTCCGACCGGTACCAGCACAAACGGGTTGCGGTATAGGCGATAATACAGCCGCGACCACCAGTTCGCCGCATTCCATTCCCTCACGGTCATGGTATGAATTTCGCCGGTCTCACGATGTTCCAGATTGCCGATGCCGGAATGATGCAGGTTGTGGTTTTGCTTCATCACTTCGAATGGAGCGAAAGTGAACGGGGAAAGCCCATGCCCTGCCCATTCATTCTGTGCACGCGTTTCAAATAGCGAATGATGCCCGCAATCGTGCTGCAGCACGTAAAGGCGAACAGCGGAAAACGCGAAAACCACCCCGGCAGGCATCATGACGTACCAGCGGTCCACATAGATGATGGCTAATGCCAACGATGAGAAATAGACCGCGAAAGTCCCAAAGTAGCTGATCGCGGCCAATCCATTGTCCTGAACCGCGTATTGACGTGTGTATTCTCTCAAATCCATTCCGTCGGCTCCCCACAATGGCCCGTTGCAATGTGATTCTAAAAATGGGTGCGGTCTTCCCGCAAACAAGCGACACGCTTGGAAACAAAAGCGCGCCAGCGAATGCTAGCGCGCCATCAAAGGGCTGTCACGCCCCGAGATGAAAAATGCAACAGATTGGCGCAGTTACGCGCGTCCCTTCAAATGTTTGGCCAAGGCACCTGCGTTTTTCTTACGCCGTCCCTTATAAGGGTTCTTGTCTCCCTGCCCGCGCAAGGTCAGTCGGATGGGGGTCCCGGGCATATCGAAACTCTCACGCAGGCCGTTGACCAGATAACGGTTATAGCTTTCAGGCATCTTGTCGGGGTGCGAACACATAACCACGAATCCAGGGGGGCGGGTTTTGGCCTGTGTCATATACCGCAGCTTGATCCGGCGACCCTGCGGCGCTGGCGGCGGGTGCTGTTCCAGCATAGCGATCAACCAACGGTTCAAAGCTGCAGTCGGTACACGCCGGTTCCAGATATCATGGGCGCGTAGGATAGCAGCACGCAGGCGCTCAAGCCCCCGCCCTGTTTTGGCCGAAACCGTGACCAGTGGCGCGCCGCGCAACTGAGGCAGAAGACGTTCGAACGATTCTTTCAGATCGCGCAGTTTTTCCTGCTTGTCCTCTTCGATATCCCATTTGTTAATGGCGACAACGACGGCTCGGCCCTCGCGTTCGGCCAGATCCGCGATGCGCAGATCCTGCTGTTCAAACGGAATCGCCGCATCCAGCAACACCACCACAACCTCGGCAAATTTTACTGCACGCAAACCATCCGAAACAGAAAGCTTCTCAAGTTTTTCCTGTACCTTGGCTTTTTTGCGCATCCCCGCCGTATCGAAGATCCGCATCGGCGTGCTTTCACCCTCGGGGTCGGCCCAGTCGATCCGCAGGCTTATTGCATCGCGTGTGATCCCGGCCTCGGGTCCGGTCAACAAGCGATCTTCGCCAACGATCTTGTTGATCAGGGTGGATTTTCCGGCATTCGGGCGACCAACAACGGCAACTTGCAACGGCTTGGCGTCGGTGATCAACGGGGTTACGGCTTCGCCGTCTTCATCAAGCTCGATATCAGTTACGGGCGCTTCTTCGATCGCTTTTTCCGCAGCAGCATCCGCCAGAGGCATCAGATGTGCGTAAAGATCGGTCATCCCCTCGCCATGTTCACCCGACAGGCGGACCGGCTCGCCCAGACCCAGATTATAAGCTTCGAGCACACCGGCATCAGCCGCCGAACCTTCGGCTTTGTTGGCCGCAAGGATCACGTGTTTCGATCGTTTGCGCAGAATCTCGGCAAACATCTCATCTGTGGGCGTCAACCCCACACGCGCGTCGATCATGAACAGGCACACATCAGCCATGTCCACGGCGCGCTCGGTCAGGCGTCGCATCCGGCCTTCAAGGCTGTCGTCTGTCGCATCCTCAAGACCCGCCGTATCAATAACGGTAAAGCGCAGATCGCCCAGACGCGCTTCGCCTTCGCGCAAATCGCGCGTAACACCTGGCTGGTCGTCGACCAATGCCAGTCGTTTGCCGACAAGGCGGTTGAACAAAGTGGATTTGCCCACATTGGGGCGCCCCACGATAGCGAGGGTCAGGGACATGTTACTCAACTTTCAAGACTCAGACGCGCCCTTTAGCGCATCTTGTCGTCAACGGAAAGCGTGCAGTTCACCTTTGGTCGAAACGACGTACAAGGTTTGCCCGGCAACAACTGGCGCCGTAGTGGCACCGCCGGGAACCTCGACGCGGTGAACCAGCGTGCCGTCGAGCGGGTTATAGAACCTTAGATAACCATCGTTCGATGCAACAACGATACGCCCACCAGCCATGATCGGCCCGTAATGCGCATAGATTGCGCCACGCCGACCAGGCTTGTCCTTGACGAATCCAGGCAAGTCCTGCGCCCACACAATCGAGCCATCCGAGGCATCCAGACGCACCAACTGACTGCGATCACTAATCAGGAAGATGCTGTTTCCAGCCGGCCAAACCGTATCAACGGCGCCTTCATCCGCGGTCCATCTCCGCTCACCCGAAGTGGAATCGAAAGCCACGGTGCGGCCTGAATGGTTGCCGATATAGATGGTATCGCCGACCACCATCGGACCGCCTGTTACGTCAACGATCTGCGCTGCGGCGCGCCCGCGACGCCCACCAGCAACCGACGCGTTCCAGCGGCGAATACCACCTCTGCGGAAGGTCGCAGCTATATCGCCCGAGCCAAATGCAAACACCGAGAAATCCGAGGCAATCACCGGCGCAGGCGCGCCCAACACATTGCCAACGCTGGGGGTGCCCTGAACCTGCCAGAGGATGCGCCCATCTTTTGTATCAATCGTCCATCCGATTTCATCTCCGGCGACAAGATACAGCAGGCCATCATTGATCAGAGGTGAGCCGCTGCCCGTAGCATTCAGGCGCTTTTGCCAACGAATGGCACCGGTTTTGCCATCCAGAGCGGTCAGGCGACCAAAACCAGAAGACACATAAAGAACGCCATTAGCATAGGCCAATCCACCGCCAGTTGCATCTGAATCCCCGTCGGTGCCAGGGATTAGATCTGTACTCCAGGCAACCTGCCCCTGCGGTGAGACCGCTGAAACGGTCGCTCCGGAATCCAGCGTGTAGATCAAGCCACCTGCAACGACCGGTTCGGCCGTGATGCGCTGCTTGCGCGAATCTCCATCACCGATCGACGTTGACCACAGTTTCTGCGGCGTATTGCGCAAAGAGGCATTTGTCGTCCGATACGCAGCGGTTCCCGGGCTTTGTGACCAGTTGGCATTGGCCGTCTGGGCAGGAAGGCTGATTGGCTTTGCCCCCTGGGTCTCAACCGTTTCATTGTCGGATGTGGGTCGGATGTCCTCACGAGCTCCGGGCAGGATGACCTCGGGCTCCTGACAAGCCGCCAGCAATGTCAGGGAAACAACCGCGACCGGCAACCCAATACGGGGGAAGAGACTAATCACCATGATACTCCGAACTTGCCTGTCATTTATTTTCTACCGGTTCAGCTTTGCCGTGCGACCAGCGGTTCCGGTTCACCACCCAGCGCAACAATCAACTGTGTTGCACGTTGCTGCAGATCTACGCCGATTTCAGCGTCCTGCCGCATTGCCTGCAAACGGGAAATGGCGGCATCGACTTGACCTTCGGACACTTCGATCAGTGCCAGTTGCTCCTCTGCCAGCAACCGCAATGGGGCTCCCGGCACGGCCAGCGCTTCGAATTGCTGACGCCGGTCTGCTACCGGCATTGTCTCGCTTTGCAGCAGCAAAGCCTTGAAGGTCGCGATGGCCCGGTAAATTTCAGGCAGATCACCCTGAACCGCAATGGCGTTCAGACTCTCAACAGCGCCCTGCCCGGACTCGATTTCGGTCTGCGAGGCAGAAAGCAGCATCTTTACAATCGCATCTCCACCGGGTGTTGGTGCAGGTACCAAGGCAAGATCATCGGCACGATCGGCGGACTCATTCTGTGCCATAGCGGCCAGAATCGCATCTCCCAGATCCTGTGCCTGACTGGTTGCGCGCGCTTTGCGCAGTTCGTTGAACGCGGCACCACCAACGATCAGAACAACCGCCACTACGCCAACCCAACCCCAACGGCGCAAAAGCAAGAACAGACGGTCGCGGCGCACCTCTTCGGTCACCTCATCAATGAAACTGTCGACGTCGCTCATCCCTGCTCCCCGGGCTTGTGTTCTGTGATATTGGGCAATGTCATACCCCGCTGCCATTGCCAAGCCAAGGGTACGATTTCATACAATTCCCCCACCTGCGGATACCCTTGCAGAAAAAAGTGAACCGAACTATTCAGTTTAGTGTGGAAAAGATGAGGCCAAGCCCCCATTTCTAAGCATGCGCGCCGAGGGACAGTCGGCAAAGAATTCTGGGAGAGACCCTGTATGCGTTTGATTTCATTCGTAAACGCCTTTTTGGTGATTGTTGCCTTGTTCTATTTGGTATTCGAAAGGGATGCATTATTAGCATTCGCCGGCCGCGATGATTCAAACCCGGGCACTACGTCCGAGGCAGAATCTTCTGAAATTCCCGCGGAGGATCGGCACGTAATCCGCGTGGTTGCACAGCGCTCTGTCGCCCGCGAAGTAGACAGTGCAGTGACTCTGCGTGGACAAACCAGAGCAAACCGCGAGGTCGAAGTTCTGGCCGAAACGACGTCAACTGTCGTATCAGAACCCAAGCGCAAGGGCAGTTTTGTCGAAGCCGGTGATTTGTTATGTGAGCTGGATCCAGGCACCCGTCCGGCAAGCCTGGCCGAAGCAGCAGCCGCCAAGCTTGAAGCCAAAAGCCGGGTGCCCGAAGCCGAAGCGCGTCTGCTGGAGGCACATGCGCGCGTAGCCGAAGCCGAAATCAACTTGAAAGCCGCACGAAAGCTATCAGAGACCGGTTTTGGGTCGGAAACCCGCAGGATTTCCAGCGAGGCAGAAATGAGCACAGCCCAGGCTGGTATCAAAAGCGCCGAAGCCGGGCTGGAAGCAACACGCGCCGGTATCGAAGCGGCATCAGCCGAAGTCGAGGCCGCCGAACGTGAAATCGAACGCCAGACGATCGAAGCTCCATTCAAGGGTCTGTTAGAAAGTGACACAGCTGAGCTTGGAAGCCTTATGCAACCAGGGTCGCTGTGTGCGACTGTGATCCAGTTGGACCCAATCAAGTTGGTCGGGTTTGTTCCCGAGGCAGATGTGAACCGGATCATCGTAGGGTCCGAGGCTTCGGCCCAGCTGATCTCGGGGCTTCAGGTCTCTGGGCGGGTCACCTTCCTTAGCCGGTCGGCCGATGAGACCACCCGGACCTTTGAGGTCGAGATTACCGTTCCTAACCCCGACCTGACAATTCGGGACGGTCAGACTGCGGACATCCGAATCTCGGCTGAAGGGACCAAGGCACATCTGCTGCCTCAGTCCGCACTGACGCTGAATAACGATGGCAAAGTTGGTGTACGGACCGTTGGAAATGGGAACATTGTGGATTTCCTTCCGGTCACTTTGTTGCGCGACACCTCCGAAGGTGTCTGGGTTGACGGGTTGCCGGAAACGGCGGACATCATCATTGTCGGGCAAGAATTCGTGACTCGCGGCGTGATGGTTGAGCCAACTTATCGGGATGCAGTGCAATGACCGGAATAGTAAGCTGGGCCGCTGGCCGAGCCCGAATGGTTCTGGCATTTATCGCGATTTCCTTGATCGTAGGTGGATACGCCTATGTTGGCCTGCCGAAAGAAGGTGAGCCGGATATCGAAATCCCTGCGCTTTTCGTCTCGGTTCAGTTCCCCGGCATTTCCGCTGAAGACTCGGAAAACCTGCTGGTCAAGCCGATGGAAACCGAGCTGGCTGATCTGGACGGTCTCAAAGAAATGACGTCGACGGCTGCCGAAGGCTATGCCGGTGTCGCGCTGGAATTCGATTTTGGATGGGACAAGACGGCGATCATGGCCGATGTCCGCGACGCCATGAACAGCGCCCAGGCCGATTTTCCTGAAGGGGCTGAGCAATATACCCTGACCGAGATCAACTTTTCTGAATTCCCGATTGTGATTGTCAATCTGACCGGAGCTGTTCCTGAAAGAACAATGGCCCGTGTCGCCAAAGATTTGCAGGATGATCTGGAAGCATTGGATTCCGTGCTTGAGGCTGGGATAGCCGGCAATCGAGACGAATTGCTAGAAGTGATCATCGACCCGCTGCGGCTGGAAGCGTATAACGTTACCGCCGCCGAGCTGATCAATGTTGTTCAGAACAACAACCAGCTGATCGCCGCTGGTGAGGTGGAAACCGATCAAGGCACCTTCTCGGTCAAGATCCCTTCGTCTTTCAAGACCGCCCAGGACGTGTATGACCTACCCGTCAAGGTCAATGGCGACCGCGTCGTGACCATGGGCGAGCTGGCGCAAATCAACTATACTTTCGAAGATCGCGAAGGCACCGCCCGCTTCAACGGCGAGGCCACCGTGGCACTGCAGGTCGTCAAACGCAAAGGCTATAACCTGATCGACACGGTCGACGAGGTCAAAGCCTCTATCGCAGCGGCCCAATCCAAATGGCCAGCCGAGATGCAGGCGGCGATCAAACTGGGCACCTCGAACGACCAGAGCCGGATCGTAGGGTCGATGGTCAGCCAGCTTGAGGGTTCGGTTCTGACCGCTATTGCGCTGGTTATGATTGTCATTCTGGCCTCGCTTGGGACCCGTGCCGCCCTGCTGGTGGGTTTTGCGATTCCAACCTCATTCCTGCTGTGCTTTGCATTCCTTGCGGTGATGGGGGTCAGCATTTCGAACATCGTCATGTTCGGTTTGATTCTTGCGGTCGGAATGCTGGTCGACGGGGCCATCGTGGTGGTTGAATATGCCGACAAGCGGATCAACGAGGGCGTGGGTCCCATGCATGCCTATGTCGAAGCCGCACAACGGATGTTCTGGCCGATCGTATCCTCGACAGCTACGACATTATGCGCCTTCTTGCCTATGCTCTTTTGGCCCGGCGTTCCGGGCGAATTCATGGGGATGCTGCCAGTTACGCTGATATTTGTTCTGTCGGCGTCGTTAATCGTTGCACTGATCTACCTGCCCGTGATGGGCGGCGTTTCCGGCCGCCTCAGCCGCGTGTTTGACCGGTCGTCGAACTGGCTGAGGGCGCGAACAGCCTGGTGGGTTCGGGCAGCGATGGTTCCCCCGTCGTTATACCTGATCTTCCTGGGGGCGATGCAGACACTGAACCCGAATTACCTGGTCGATTCAGGTAGTTCAGTTCTTGGCATGATCCTGTTCATGCTAGGTGCGTTTGCCGGGTCGGTCACCCTGAGCGCGGCAAAAATCGAACGCGCCCCGGTTGAGCATGTGCAGACCAGCCGCGAACACACACGCTTTGGGCATGTGGTAAAGTTCCTTGTGGGCAACCCGGTCATGCCGCTTGTGTCAATCCTTGTGATTGGCTTCGCCGTGTATCTGGTCATGACGGCATTCGGGGAAAACAACCGCGGAGTTGAATTCTTCGTTGAAAGCGAACCAGAGCAGGCCACGGCCTATGTCCGTGCACGCGGCAATATCTCTTTGGCCGAAAAGGACCAGATGGTACTCGCCGCAGAAGAGATTATCAGTGCGCACCCGGCTGTTATCAACGTCTTTGCATTCGCTGGTGAAGGTGGTTTGGACACCGGTGGACCCGGTGGCCAATCCCCGGCGGATACAGTTGGTCAGGTTCAGTTCGAAATCATCCCTTGGGAAGACAGACCGAACGTCTCGGAACCGATTTTCGGAGGATTGTTGGACCGGCACACAGTGGCGCCAGACTATGACGGCGATTATGTTCTGGAAGAGTTGAACAGGGAGCTTGCGCAGCTACCGGGGATCATCGTTGAGACCTTGCCGCTTGAGCAAGGGCCGGGCTCTTCCAAACCCGTCCATCTGCGGATCAAGGCCGATGGCTGGCAAGAGCTGACATCAGCCACTTTGGCCGCACGTGAGGCATTCGACGCCACCCCGGGCCTTATTAAGATCGAGGACACGCTGCCCCTGCCCGGTATCGATTGGCAGATTGACGTTGATGTCGCCAAAGCAGGCCGGTTTGGCGCAGACGTAGCAACCGTCGGTGCGATGGTACAGCTTGTTACGCGTGGCCTTTTGCTGGGCGAAATGCGCCCGGACAACGTGGATGATGAAATCGAAATCCGTGTTCGCCTGCCTGATCAGGATCGTGTCTTGTCAACGCTTGACACGCTCAAGGTCCGCACGGTCGATGGATTGGTGCCACTGTCCAACTTTGTCTCGCGCAAACCAGTCGCCAAACTGGCCGAAATCAACCGTGTCGATCAAGAACGTTATTTTGACGTGAAGGCGGATGTTGAGCCCGGCCTGAGCAATGTTGTGGTCACAGGACCGGATGGCGCCGATCAAAGATTGGCAGTGGTGCGTGAACTCGCAGAGGATGAAAGCCCCACAGCTACCGCATTGGCATTTCCCGATGGCTCTCAGTTCGAACTGATCATGTTGACCGAGGCAGAAAGCACCGATGCTTTGCGCACGCTGATCGAATCCGGTGACGCGCGCACCAGTCTGATTAACCCGAACGAACGGATTGTTGTGTTGACTGAATGGCTGGAAACCGATCCTTTTGGCAGTTCCGTCAGCTGGACATGGACAGGTGATCAGGAGGATCAGGCCGAATCCGGGGCGTTTCTTGTGAATGCCTTTATGGGCGCGTTGGGGCTGATGTTCGTTATTCTGCTCGCGCAGTTCAACTCGTTCTACAATTCGATCCTGGTTCTGCTGGCAGTGGTACTGTCCACAACAGGTGTTCTGATCGGTATGATGGTGATGCAACAGCCCTTCTCGATCATCATGACAGGAACGGGTATTGTGGCTCTGGCGGGGATCGTGGTGAACAACAACATTGTTCTGATCGACACCTATCAGGAATATAGCCAGTACATGCCAAGGATCGAGGCGATCATACGCACTGCCGAGGCACGCATTCGTCCGGTTCTGTTGACCACACTCACCACGATGGCTGGCCTTACCCCGATGATGTTCGGGCTGTCGCTGGACTTTATCAACGGCGGGTATTCGATCAACAGCCCCACAGCACTGTGGTGGAAACAGCTGGCAACCGCAGTTGTCTTTGGCCTTGGTATCGCGACGGTACTGACGCTGATCGTGACGCCTTCGCTTTTGGCTATGCGGGTCTGGGTGACAACCTATGCCATCTGGTTGGGTAAGATTTTGGCCCGTGCTACAGCGGGAAAATCCAGCCAGGTGGCGCTGGATATGGCTATCGGTAAAGCCGCGATGAATGCTCAGGCAACCGAAATGGTCTGGGATGATGAGCTGCGTGCCGACGATCCGAGCGCTGACAGTTCTGGGAAAGAACCGACCGGTTCACCGCTGAAAGCAGCCGAATAAAAAGCAACAGGGCTGGGCAATCCAGCCCTGTTTTACTCGCGCGTCCAGGTTTGATGCGCACAAATGTGGTGTTCACACCCTTTGACCATCAGAGTGTCACCCTTCAGCGTCATTTGCGGAACTGCATCAACATTCACTAACGGCACCCAGAATTCACCCCCGCCATATTTACCACCGCCTTGGCTGCCGACATCCCAAAACAGTTTCTTTCCGATATTCGGCGTCTGTACTGCTTTTCCGCTGGCGTCATATGCAGATAAAATCTGACCACAGAACTTGTCACCGCAGGCTGTAATTTTGATGTCAGAGACGAGGTTCTTCCGGTCCGGCTCGGTCTTCCAAATTCCAATGATGGGGTCTCCAAGCGCATAGACCGGTGTAAGTGTGGTAACTGCCGCTATGGCTGGCACAATGAACTTGCGGAAATATTTATGCATAACAAAACCTCAGATGAGTGATCTGTAGTGTAACATAGTTTGGGCCGCCTATCAGGCCGCCTGCATATCCGATTGCTGGCGATTCCAAAGCTGGGCATAACGCCCCTCACGTTTCAGCAACTCATCATGCGTGCCTTGCTCCAGGATTTTGCCACGCTCTAGCACTACAATACTGTCTGCCTCGGCGATTGTGCTCAGGCGATGGGCAATCGTCAGAACCGTACGCCCCTCGCCCGCATGGGCCAAAGCATCCTTGATGTCTTGTTCGGTATCTGTGTCCAGCGCCGATGTCGCCTCGTCCAGCAAAAGGATCGGCGGGTTTTTCAGCAGCGTTCTGGCAATACCGACCCGCTGCTTTTCCCCACCCGACAGCTTTAGCCCGCGCTCACCGACTGTCGTGTCATAGCCTTCGGGCAACGTGACTATGAAATCGTGGATCTGGGCAGCCCGGGCGGCGGCTTCGACATCTTCCTGCGTGGCCCCGTCGCGTCCATAGGCAATGTTGTAGCGAATGGTATCGTTAAACAGCACGGTATCCTGTGGCACCACTCCGATTGCCGCGTGCAGGCTGGTCTGCGTGACATCGCGCACATCCTGCCCATCAATTTTCAGCGCGCCCCCGGTGACATCGTAGAACCGGAACAGCAACCGACCTATGGTGGATTTACCCGACCCCGTCGCACCCACAATCGCTACGGTTTGGCCCGCAGGAATGGTTAGGGAAACACCTTTGAGAATTTCCCGCTCAGCATCATATCCGAATTGTACATCATGCAAGGTAACCTCACCCCCTGTTACATCCAGATCCGGTGCATCGGTCTTGTCGACCACTTCGGCGGGTTGTTCCAACAGGTCAAACATCTGGCCCATATCGACCAGAGATTGGCGGATTTCCCGATACACCGTACCCAAAAAGTTCAGCGGTACGGTAATCTGGATCATATAGGCGTTGACCATGACGAAATCGCCCACGGTCAGCGTCCCGGCCTGCACCCCGATGGCTGCCAAGACCATTACACCGATCAATCCGCAGGTGATCAGAAAGGACTGCCCGAAATTTAGAAACGCCAGAGAATACGCCGTCTTGAGAGCCGCCCCCGCATAGGCTTTCATTGACACATCATACCGTTCAGCTTCACGCGTTTCGGCATTGAAATACTTGACGGTTTCAAAATTCAGCAGGCTGTCGATGGCGCGCTGGTTCGCCTCGGTATCCTGATCATTCATCTCGCGGCGCAGTTTCACGCGCCACTCGGTCACCGCAAATGTGAACCAGATATACAGCGCGATCGTTGCCGCGACGACCACCAGATACCAGACATCAAACAGCCACATCAGAATGATCGCAACAAGCAGCAGTTCAAGGATCAAAGGCCCGATGGAAAACAGCAGGAAACGCAAGAGGAATTCGACCCCCTTTACGCCGCGCTCGATAATACGGCTCAGACCGCCCGTGCGCCGCGTCACGTGATAGCGCATCGACAACTGGTGGATATGCTGGAAAGTCTCCAATGCCAGTGCGCGCAATGCTCGCTGCCCGACAGGAGCAAAGGCCGCATCCCGCAACTGCTGCAAACCAACAGTCATCATGCGCGCGACACCATATGCCACCGTCAACCCAACAGCACCCAGCGCAACGGGGGGAACGCCCTCGCCCGCCAGGCTATCAACCGCGCCTTTGTACAAAATCGGGGTGTAGACCGCGATCAACTTGGCCAGAACCAACATGCCCATTGCAATCAGAACGCGGCGCTTAACCCAGGGTTCATCCTCGGGCCAGAGATAAGGCGCAACTTTCCGGATTGTACGCCAGCCAGAGCTGCGCGCGTCCAATTTTGGGATATTGTCGGAATTCATCGGGGCTACTCGTCTCTTCACGTACCGGAACTGCGGTCAGAGAGTGCCCCTGACCCCGGAAGGTCAGAGGTACAGGATTATTCCGGAATGGTGAATACCTGCCCCGGATAGATCAGATCCGGGTCGCGGATCGCGCCTCGGTTGGCCTCGAACAGTTTGACATACAAGACACCATCGCCAAATCGTTCCCGAGAGATAGCCCAAAGCGTATCACCCTTTTGTACTGTAACCGAACGGATGGCCGGTGTTTCCTGAGAGGGTGCAGGCCCATCGTCCACTTCGGCCACGCTCAGAACTTCTAGAGGCTCACGCTTGAACGGGGTTTCCAGACGGCTTTTAACCGTGCCGTCCGAGGCAACCTCATCCACACGCAACGTATACACACCGGGATCAATGCCTTCGATCTCGCTGCGCCATTTTCCATCATCCGTGGGCTGCATATCGGCGACCAGTTGGTTGTCCAGGTACACGCGTACCGCGGAACCATCAGCCACGCGGCCGGTCAGCTCGACCTCACCCGTGTCTGAATACCCGATCGTATCCAACGCAACCTGATCAGGTTCGGTGCTCTGAGGCGTTGCAGGTTGGACAAGCTCGACCCCGTCTTCCCCCGATCGCAGGATCGCAACCTGTTGTCCTTGCGTGGAATCTGTCGTTTCTTCAGAAGATGTGTCGTCGGTTTGAGCGACCTGCCCCGCCTCGGTTTCATCGCCGCCTGCGGATTCGTCGGCTGCGGTGGTTTCTGCAGTATCGACCGATGCGACCTCTGGTTCAGGTTCGGGCAATGCAGCAATCAGATAGTCATCAGAGCGTACAGGTTGATCGACCCCATCGGTTTCCAGTGTCAGACCGCGTGCGGCCGTGGAAAACGGGATCGACACGAATTCGGCAAACTGCCCGCTGTCATCAACGGTAAAGCTGTGAACTGCCTCACCGTCCAGCAATACCCGCACCTTGGCGCCGGGTTCTGCATTTCCGGACAGAACAGCATTCCCGTCAGGCTCCACGAAGATCTGATCCAGGGCCGGAGGCGTAACTTCGGCAACATTTTCAGCCGGTTCAGCGGTCTCGTCAGCCTCTTCGGTCGGAGCCTCGGCTGCTGCCGTATCCGTATCAGTCGCAGCATCGGCCTGCGCGGTTTCCTCGGTGTCAGAGGCAACAGAGGTGCTCTCGGAGGCATCCTCAGCCACATCTTCCTGCGCTGTTGGGTCGAGAGGCGTGCCGTTAAACGCGCCGGAAAAATATGCGCCGCCGACGCCCAACAGAACCAGCAAACCGGCGATCACCCCCCAGGTGAAAGATCTGGGGCTCTCGCTTCCCGAATTGGAATCCATACTCTTCCTTTCACTCCGCAGCGCAAATGCCTTATCTACAACGCATTCTGCCTGACGGTTGAGCCAATCTATCAATACCGCTATCACGGGTCAAAACCCCAGATACAACCCCGGAGAACCCTCCCGATGTCTCAGAAATCCGTCTGTGTGTATTGCGGGTCACGCAATGGCGCCCAAACCAGCTATTCCGACGCCGCCCGGTCCTTTGGCCAGCTTCTGGCGCAGGAGGACTGGCGACTGGTCTATGGTGCTGGCGATGTGGGCCTGATGGGCGAAGTTGCGCGCGCGGCACAATCCGCCGGAGGCGACACATTCGGCGTAATTCCCGTTCACCTGTTAAAGCGCGAGGTCGGCAAGACCGACCTGACCCGTTTCGTGATTACCGAAACGATGCACGAGCGGAAAAAGGTCATGATCATGAACGCCGATGCCGTGGTCGTACTGCCGGGTGGTCCGGGTTCACTGGACGAATTGTTCGAAGCCCTGACATGGCGACAGTTGGGCCTGCACGACAAACCCATTCTGGTCATGAATGTTGATGGATATTGGGATGCCCTGCATGATCTTGTGCAGCAGGTCATCGGCCAGGGATTTGCGGACACATCTCTGGCCGATTTCATAACGTGGGTCGACAGCCCGGAAACGGCGATGTCGACCCTGAGGGCGATGCTGGTCCCGCATAAGGGCTAGTCGGGCAGTATGGTCCGTCCGCAGATCGCCGGATACTCAACTGGCCGGTTTTAGACGGCTGATCAGAACCTGTTCCACTTTGTTCAGCGGGTGGTTGGTCAGGGTCTTATCAACCTCGGCAACTACTTTCCTTAAGACTTCGCTGTGCAGGCGGCGTCGCAGAAGGCCCAAAACATGGGGGCTGGCGACCAAAACCAGGCGTTTATATGCCCCCTTCAAACCTTTGCGATTCAACAGATTAGCCACATCCTGCACGAACAAAGACTTGGCCTGAGATTTCCACTTGGGTTCTTCGACCGCTGATTTCTGATTTGGGCCATTGTCCGAGCGCCGCCCCGCCCGATCAGAGGGCCTAGCGTTTGGGACATCGCTTTCTTCGACCGAGACAACCACCAGATTGGGGTCTTCGGCATCCGTGATATTCTCCATGAACAGCGCCTTTTCCCCGTCGGCGATGACAATCCATGTTCCCTGCGTTAATGCGACCATTGTGATCTCCTGATTTGGTTTTTCTGAGACCATCCCTCGGGTTTCAGGCACGGCTAACCGTTTGCGCAGCTTTGTTTTTCGCCGCGCCGCCTGTGTTTTTGCAAGTGATTTGCGGCTCTCTCCTCCGCTCCCTTTAAGGTAGGCACTGCGCGCCATCTTACAATCCGGCCGGGCACCGAAACTGCCGCTATAGGCGGGTTATCACCGGTCAGGAGGACAGTTCGATGACCGTAATCTCGGGCGTTACGCCAAAACGGACGGGCAGGATCGAACATCCGATGCCCCCGGACACGACCAGATCACGATTGCCTTCGCGCACGTGACCATAGGCATAGCGATTGCCGAATTTCGAGGGCACCACCGGCGACCAGCCAAACAGCCTTACCTGCCCTCCATGAGTATGACCCGACAGGGTCAGGGCCACGCGATCAGGAACTTTGGGGAAGATATCCGGTTCATGCGCCATCATCACCACCGGGGCATCATCCGTGATCTGCCCAAGCGTCGCAGGCAGGTCATCCAGCCCTTGGTATCGACCATTGCCCGTATAAATCGCCAACTGATCTTCAAGGCCTGCAAGCCAAATCCCGGCACCATCCAGTTTGAAGGCCTCGTTTGAAAGCACCCGGATACCATTCCGCCTCAGCGCATCGCCGTACAGATTCGGCCCGCCCCTGCGCTTTTGGGCTGACCGGTCATCCCACCAATCGTGATTTCCCAGAACCGCATAGACACCATGCTTTGCCTGCAACCCGGACAACACCGGCGCCAGATCGGCAATTTTAACCGGTTGTAAATTTATCCTGTGCCCGGCGGCATAGTCGCCCAACAGCAGGATAAGGTCAGGTGACAGAGCGTTTGTGCGCCGAACGATCTGCTGGACTCTTTTCAACCCCACATAGGGCTCACCCACATGCAGATCAGCCAGCACCGCGATCCGCAGCGGCGGTGCGGTCCAGTCCGCGCGCCGGATCCGCCACTTACGAACACGCAGGCGCAGCGCGGGTTCGATGAAGAAACCATACGTGGCAGCAAAAAGGCCTGCCAGCATCACTGCCAGCAGGCCCTTTATGAACCCTCTACGGGTCACTGGATCACATCCGCGAAGCGACGTTTTCCCAGTTCACCAGATTGTCGAGGAAGTTCGACAGGTACACCGGACGCTTGTTGCGGAAGTCGATGTAATAGGAATGCTCCCACACGTCGCAGCCCAACAGAGCAGTCTGGCCAAAGCACAGCGGGTTCACGCCGTTTTCGGTCTTGGTCACGGCCAGCGAACCGTCCGCATTCTTGACCAGCCACGCCCAGCCCGAACCGAACTGACCGGCACCAGCCGCGCTGAACTGCGACTTGAACTCGTCAACCGAGCCAAAGCTCTCGGTCAGGGCTTTTTCCAGCTCGCCAGGCATGGCGTTGTCACCGGGGCCCATCATCTCCCAGAACTGGTTGTGGTTCCAAAGCTGACTGATGTTGTTGAAGATGCCGTTTTGCGCGACGGCATTTGCGTCGTAGGTGCCGGTGATGATCTCTTCCAGCGACTTGCCGTCCCACTCGGTACCGGCGATCAGCTTGTTGCCGTTGTCGACATAGGCCTTGTGGTGCAGGTCGTGGTGAAATTCCAATGTTTCGGCGGACATGCCCTTGGCTGCCAGCGCGTCGTGTGCATAAGGAAGATCAGGAAGTTCAAAAGCCATCTCGGCCCCCTGTTGAAAATGAATGTTGCGGTTTCCAAAGGTTAAATGCTTTGGCAAGTGCCGCAGGTCAAGGGCAGAGATCATAAAACCCGGAGGTCCGCGATGCTAACTCAGGCGCGCAAGATGTTTTACCGCGCCCGCGGATACTATGCGGGCAGCCTGAATGGCGAGCCTTTCCGGCTGGATCCCTACCACTCGAAGTTCTGGCGCAAGGCCTCGGCCGGCGCGTGGGAGCCCGAGACTTTTGCCGTGCTGGATAGATATCTAACGCCGGACAGCGACTATCTGGACATCGGGGCATGGATCGGCCCAACGGTGCTGTACGGTGCCCGCAAAGCCCGCCACGTCTGGTGTTTCGAACCAGACCCTACCGCGTTTCGGCATCTGGCGTGGAATCTGGACCTGAACGACATTCGCAATGTTTCGGCATTTGGCGTCGCATTGTCGGATCAATTCGGCGTGGCCCGTATGGCATCCGTTCGCGGTGAACCCGGGGATTCCACCAGTTCACTGTTGCATGACGGGGTGCATGGGACAGATGCATTGACCATCGAGTGGGATCAGTTCGAGGCCGTAAATGACCTATCGGGTGTATCTCTGGTCAAAATGGACATTGAGGGGGCTGAGTTTTTTGTACTGCCGACGATCCTGCCCTGGTTGAAACGGACGCGACCCACTCTGTACCTCTCACTCCACTCACCGCTTTTGGCCGAAAAGGACAGACACCAGCGGACATCCGACCTGCTGAACAGCCTCTCCTTTTATTCTAAAATTACTGACGAAACCGGACGCCCGCTGGATGTTCAGAAAGCGCTCAGCCCAACGGAAATGACACGATACCATACGGTTTTATTTACTGGGTAGTAATGCGGCCATTAGCCCTGTCGAAGTAGGTGTTTCCCCACTTGCAACCCAAGCGTGAGCTGGTTGAAGTGCGCCCACGGATTAGTTTGAAGGATAACAAAAATGAAAGCTTCGCTTATGGCGATTGCAGCGATGATCGTTTCCGCGCATTCAGTTTTAGCTGGTACTGTTGAATACAAATGTGAAATCACGAAGCCGGACGGCCACGGCTGGATCGCGCCCGAATATTTTTTTCAAGTAGATACTGACACGCGCGAGGCCAAAGTTGTCAGCGGCCATCACGATTGGACCAGCGCCCAACTCAAAGTGAAAAAAAGTGGCGAATATCGCTTGCTTTGGAACGTCACCCTCCGGTCAAGCGACGGACAAAATCTGCGCATGAAATATCAGGCAAATCTTAATTCAGCAAAAAACACTGTCAAAGTTCGCGCCAGTTTTGCTCATATAAGCGCTGCCAACAAGTCATATGGATCCGGAGTCTGCAGCGTATTCACCGGGTAAAGAAAGCCCCGGTGTGACGGGGGCTTTTTAGTTCACTTCGGTTCAGTAAATCCCGACGCCGCTGCCGGGCTGCGCCGCAACTTTAAGCAGTTTGAACACGTAGTCTGCGGTTGACCGGAAGCAGACGACGCGGAGAGTTTCGGCGTCATCCATCCAGAACGCACCGGCAACCTGCGCCAAGCGCGAGCGGCGGATTTGGCCGGGTTGGAAGGCGTCAGCCGACAGATCTACCGGGGCCAGTTTGCCCAGAACTTCGCGAGCGTTCGCGCCCGAGATGCTGAACACCGCGCGGGCATCCGAGACGTTGACCGCCAGGGCATGCACACCGCTCAACGCGTTGGTCATCGCGGCCAGTTTGGCCTCGACCTCGGCATATGGGACAAGCACAAGCAATTCGTCGGTGGACATCCAGCAAACACCGCTGTCTCCGTCGACAAATGCCTCGCGCTGGCCGGGTACTTTCTGGCCGGTGGCGTCTTTGACGGCCTTGGCCAGAACCTTGTCGGACAGGTCGCCGCGCAGGGTGATCATGCCCTGCAGGCCGCATTCTTCGACCTTGGCGATGCCCTCATAGCTGGCGTGGTTCAGTGCGCTGATGGGTTCAGACATTCTGCTTCTCCCCGTCCTTGTCGAAGAAGATCGGATCCACGATCTTTGCTTTGTAGGATTTGCCATCGGTGCCCGGGAACTCGACAATCTCGCCCATGCGGTCAGGACCATGCTTGATCAAGCCCATGGCGATGCCTTTGCCCAGATTGGCCGAATAATAGGTTGAGGTCACACGACCGATCATGTTGCGCTGACCGTTGGCGTTGACGCCCTCGCCTACTGCGTAAGCCCCATCCGGGATGACAGAACCATCCACAGTCTCAAGACCCACCAGTTTCCAACGCTCGGGATCGGCCATATGGCTGCGGGAATGAGCGCGCTTGCCGAGGTAATCCTCTTTCTTTTTCGACAGCGCCCAATGCAACCCCAGATCCTGCGGGATCACGGTGCCGTCGGTCTCATCGCCGATCATGATAAAGCCTTTCTCGGCACGCAGAATGTGCAGACATTCAGTGCCATAGGGCATCACGCCGAATTCCTTGCCTGCCTCTGTCAGCGCATCCCAGAAAGCCTGCCCTTGGGATGCAGGGACGGCGATCTCGTACGACAGCTCACCCGAGAACGAGATGCGATAGGCCCGGCAATCAAAGTCGCCGATCTTGCCATCGCGCCACTCCATGAAGGGCAGCGCCTCCTTCGACACATCCATGCCGCCGAGCTTTTCAAGCACCTTGCGGGCGTTGGGGCCAACAACGGCGACCTGCGCATATTGCTCGGTCACGTTGGCAACATAGACTTTCCAGTCCCACCATTCGGTTTGCAGCCATTCTTCCATGTGACCGTGGATTCGTTCGGCCCCGCCGGTGGTGGTGTGGCACAACCATGTGTCTTCGTCGATCCTGGCAACAACACCGTCATCGATCAGAAAGCCATTTTCGGAACACATCAGGCCATAGCGGCATTTGCCGATCTTCAGCGTAGACATCATGTTGGTGTACATCATGTCCAGGAACTTGCCTGCGTCCGGCCCTTTTACGATCAGCTTGCCCAGGGTCGAGGCATCCAGCAGACCGAGGTTCTCGCGGGTGTTTTTCACCTCACGGTTCACGGCGTCATGCACGGATTCACCCGGACGAACATAGGCATAAGTCCGGCGCCAGTGGCCGACCGGCTCCCAATCGGCGCCGTTCTTGTCGTGCCAGTTATGCATCGGAGTCTGGCGGATTGGCTGGAACACCTCACCACGTGCCTCACCGCCGATAGATGCCATTGAAATTGGGGTGTAAGGCGGGCGGAACGTTGTTGTTCCAACCTTCGGGATTTCGGAGTCCAACGCATCAGCTAGGATCGCCAATCCGTTGATGTTACTCAGTTTACCCTGATCCGTTGCCATGCCCAGAGTGGTGTAACGCTTGGTATGTTCAACGCTCTCATACCCTTCACGCGCGGCAAGTTGCACGTCCGAAACTTTGACGTCGTTTTGGAAGTCCAGCCAGGACTTCATCCGCAGTTGAATATCCGCGTTCGCAGGCATCAACCAGACCGCAGCCATAGGTGCCTCGGACGTAGTTTCCCCGACAGGCGCTTTGGTGCGTTTGGTTTTGAATCCAGCCGCTTTTGCTGCGGCCTTACCAGCTGCATCGGCATCGGCCAGCACATCGACCAGCGCCATCGGGCCATTCGATGCCCCGGCGGCTACGACGAACCCTTCGCCATCGGCCCCAAGCGGGGGTCGTGCAGGATCCGGCCGGAAATGCGCATTGGCATCGTCCCAGATCAGCTTGCCGCCGCAATGCGACCACATATGCACGACCGGAGACCAGCCGCCTGACATCGCAACAGCGTCGCATTCGACCTCTTCACGGGCGCCACCGATGCCGTCCTGATTGCAAATGGCAACTTTCTTGACGCGTTTGCCGCCTTTGACTTTGGCAATAGCCTTGCCCACATCGACGCGGATACCCAGTTGGCGCGCCTCTTCAGCCAGAGGGCCCGAGGTAGCCCTTGCGTCAACCACACGCAAGATATCCACACCGGCCTGTTTCAAGGTTATCGCAGTCCGGTAGGCGTCGTCATTATTGGTGGCCACAATCACCTTTTCACCGGGTGTCACACCCCAGTTCACGACATAGTCCCGCATGGCCGAGGCCAGCATGACACCCGGCACATCATTACCCGCAAAAGACAACGGACGCTCAATCGCTCCGGTAGCAGTCACGACCTGTTTCGCCCTAATACGCCACAGGCGATGGCGCGGGCCTTGTGCGCCAGGCTTATGGTCCGTCAGGCGTTCATAGCCCAGCACATAGCCATGGTCATAGACCCCTGCACCCATGCAGCGATTGCGCAAGATGACGTTGTTCATTGTTTCTAGTTCGGAAACAGTTTGTTCCACGAACTTATCCACAGGCTCATCATTGATTGTGCCGCCATCAACTGGGGCACGGCCACCCCAATGCGCGGTCTGCTCAATCAACATGACCTTTGCACCGGACTGAGCGGCCACTTTGGCAGCCTGCAAACCGGCCACACCGCCACCGATCACCAATACATCGACGAAGTTGTAGAAATGCTCATAGGTATCCGCATCACGGCTGTCCTTGTCGGGGGCTTTGCCCAGACCGGCAGATTGGCGGATGAACGGCTCGTAGACATGTTTCCAGAACGGCTTGGGATGAATGAACATCTTGTAATAGAAGCCAGCCGGCAGGAACCGCGACAGGTGCGTATTGATCGCACCGATATCAAATTCCAGGTTCGGCCAGTGGTTCTGCGAGATCGAGGTCAGACCGTTGAACAGCTCGGTCGTGGTGGCGCGCTGGTTCGGCTCGAACCGATTGCCCTGCCCCAGACCGACCAGAGCGTTGGGTTCTTCCGCACCACTGGCGACAACACCACGCGGGCGGTGATACTTGAACGAACGGCCCATCATCATCTGATCATTAGCCAGCAAGGCCGAGGCAAGCGTGTCGCCTTCGTAGCCCTGCATCGAAGTGCCGTTGAAGGAGAATGTGACCTGTTTCGACCGGTCAATCAGCCGGCCTTGATTTGCGAGACGGGTGCTCATGATGCGGACCTTTCGCAGGCGGAATTACGGGTGGTGGCGCGGATCATTTGTATTCTCTCCACGTCCAGCCAGGGCGCTTGGCGGTGATCGCCTCGCGAATTTCTTTGGGCGGCTCAAACACCTGGGCAGAGTAGGTGCCGAAAACTTCGAGCGTTTGCGTGCAGCGCGCCGCGTGGAACCACTTGCCGCATCCGTTCGCATGACGCCAGCGTTCGAAATGAACGCCTTTAGGGTTTTCACGCATGAACAGGTAATCGTGGAAGTCACCATCCGACGAGCCCGGACCGAAACGCTTCAGATGCGCCTCGCCACCGGCGGCCAGTTCGGTTTCTTCGGCATCGACGCCGCAGTAGGGGCAATTCAGGATCAGCATATGTTCATCCTTTCGGCAGCAGGCGAGACCATGCTGCATACGAAATCTGAGTAACGGGCGCGCGAGATTTTTCGCCGAAAAATCTGCATCAGTGCGCCACCCCGGCCGCGACGCTTTCGTCGATGAAGCGGCCTTCTTTGAAACGATCCAACGAGAACGCCTCGGTCAGCGGTGAATGACCCGTGGCCATCAGCTGTGCCATGCCCCAGCCGGACCCCGGAATGGCCTTGAAGCCACCGGTGCCCCAGCCACCGTTGATGAAACAGTTCCCCAGGGGTGTTTTTGACAGGATGGGCGAGCGATCGCCGGTCATATCCACGATCCCGCCCCATTGCCGCAGCATTTTCAGGCGAGAGATCATCGGGAAGGTCTCAACCAGCGCGCGCACAGTTTCTTCGATATGGTGGAAGCTGCCGCGTTGGGTGTAGTTGTTGAACCCGTCGGTGCCGCCACCGATCACCATCTCTCCCTTGTCGGATTGCGACATGTAGCCATGCACCGTGTTGGCCATCACGACCACGTCCATGCAGGGTTTTATCGGCTCAGACACCAGCGCCTGCAGAGCAATCGCCTCAAGCGGCAGACGGAAGCCCGCCATTTCGGCCAGTTGACCGGAATGGCCCGCAACCACGATGCCCAGCTTGTCACAGTCGATCGCACCTTTGGTGGTGTCGACACCGACAACACGACCATCCTGTGACCGAATCCCGGTCACTTCGCATTGCTGGATGATATCCATGCCCATGGCGGAACAAGCGCGCGCATAGCCCCAAGCCACCGCATCGTGACGGGCGGTGCCACCGCGTTCCTGCCACAGCGCACCCAGAACCGGATAGCGCGGGCCTTCGAGATTGATGATTGGCACCAGTTCCTTGACCCGTTCAGGTGTGATCCATTCAGTCTTTACACCCTGCAGTGCATTCGCATGAGCCGTGCGCTGATAGCCGCGGATTTCATGCTGGGTCTGCGCCAGCATCATCACACCGCGCGGGCTGAACATGACGTTATAATTCAGGTCCTGGCTCAGATCCTCATAAAGGCTGCGCGCCTTTTCATAGATCGCGGCAGACGGATCCTGCAGATAGTTCGAGCGGATGATGGTTGTGTTCCGACCGGTATTACCACCGCCCAGCCAGCCTTTTTCGATCACAGCGACATTCTGGATGCCATAGTTCTTACCCAGGTAATAGGCGGTTGCCAGACCATGGCCACCCGCCCCCACAATGATGGCGTCATAGCGTTTCTTGGGCTCGGGCGAACGCCAGGCGCGTTCCCATCCGGTATGATAGCGCAGCGCTTCGCGCGCCACAGCAAAGGCTGAATAGTGTTTCATAAGCGAATCCATCCGGTTCGGTGATTGGCGCAGGTATGCCGTGTAACCGCCTTTGGCCCCTGCCGTGCAACGCCATAATATCGCACTATTGCGACATCGCCCTTATTATTGCGACATGAAGCCCCCTCGCGGCCATTTGTCCCTTTTTTCCGCCCCGCCACAGGTCTAAGTCAGGACAGCCATCTTGGAGTTATCATGACCTTCTGGGCCCTCATCATAGCCACCGCTGTTCTGATAGCGGTTTTTCTTGGGATTTCGATACTGCGTAGGCGAGATACGCGCGAACCATCCACAGCGTATGACTTGCAGGTCTATCGTGAACAGTTGGCCAGCGTAGATCGAGACTTGGCCCGTGGTGTCATCGCTGACGCAGATGCCGAGCGAGTTCGCACGGAAATTTCACGCCGCATTCTTGCGGCTGATGCGCAGATGCAATCTTTGTCTGAACCGCAAGGGCCGTCCAAATGGATCTCGGTTGCGGCATCCATATTTGTCGCGGCCATCCTGGTTGGCGGAGGATCCTGGATGTATCTGAAGCTTGGTGCAGCCGGGCTCCCCGATCAGCCCCTGTCATTGCGGCTAGAAATGGCCGATGCTCTGCGCACAGAGCGCCCCAGTCAGGCCGAGGCAGAAGCCGCCACGCCACCCGCACCACTGCCACAGCTTGACGAAAGCTATGCCACTCTTCTCGGGCAACTTCGCGAAACCGTTTCCGGTCGTCCTGATGACCTACAAGGACATATCCTTCTTGCCCAGCACGAGGCGAACGCAGGTAACTTCCATGCCGCCTACAAAGCGCAGCAACGTGTAATCGAACTGTCCGGGAATACTGCACCCGCAGATGCCTATTCGCATCTTGCCGAGATGATGATCCTTGCTACCAACGGATATATCTCGCCCGAAGCTGAAGACGCATTGAAACAGTCATTGCAGCGTGATCCACGCCATGGTCCGGCCTTGTATTACCTGGGACAGATGATGGTACAGGTCGGACGACCTGATATCGGTTACAGGATCTGGGTGGATGCACTTGGAAGCGCGCCGACAAATGCCCCCTGGGCCACGGCCATTCGCGCACAGATGGACGATCTGGCCTTTCGTGCGGGTGTGTTCAATGCCGCCCCTATACCAGCAGGGAACCCAGGCCCCGGTGAGGATGACATCGAGGCCGCTGCATCTCTGACCGCACAAGAGCGCCAAGAGATGATCCTTGGCATGGTCGAGCAACTGTCAGACAGGCTTGCAACCGAAGGCGGTTCCCCCGAAGAATGGGCCCGACTGATCGGTGCCCTTGGGGTGGTTGGCGACATCGACCGGGCCACCGCGATCTACGCCGAAGCCCAATCCGTATTCTCGGACAATGACAACGCACTGGATATCCTTGGTGCGGCAGCAGCTCAGGCTGGGGTGACCCAATGATCCATGACATTTTTGAGGAATTTGCAGGCGCGCTTGCGCCTATGAGCGCGTTGATCGGTCTCGATCTGGGAGAAAAGACTATCGGGGTTGCAGTCTCGGACCGGATGCGCGGTGTTGCTAGCCCGCTGGAGACCGTAAGGCGCAAGAAATTCACTCTGGATTCTGCCCGTCTGCTGGAAATCATAGCCGACCGTGAGATCGGGGGCATCCTACTGGGTCTGCCGAAAAACATGGATGGCAGCGAAGGGCCGCGCTGCCAGTCCACCCGTGCCTTTGCCCGAAACCTGTCCCGTTTGACCGAAGTTCCGATCGGGTTCTGGGACGAACGGCTCAGCACGGTTGCGGCAGAAAAGGCACTGCTTGAGGCGGATACGACACGAAAGCGTCGCGGACAGGTTATCGACCACGTCGCGGCAGGCTATATTCTGCAAGGCGCGCTGGACAGAATGCGCTTTCTTTAAGGATCGGAAAACGCTGATGTCGAACATGGTTTGGAAAAGGAACGAGGTCGAAAGCCCGTGCATCCAGATCTGCGTTGTGCACCCGACCGAGCGTATTTGTACCGGTTGCTACCGCACGATCGACGAAATCTCTCGCTGGTCGAAAATGGACAACTCTGAGCGCGCCGATATCATGGCAGACCTACCGTCTCGCAAACCGCTGCTTGCCAAACGGCGCGGCGGCCGGGCGGGGCGGCTCAACAAGGCCTGAGATTTCCACAAAAGGATGTGATTGCTGAATCTGCACCGCTGCGGGCTGGTCTGAACTACGAGGGGGTCAAGTTCGTTGACAGCTGGTGAGTGAGTGGCAACCCACAGCGGCGCGTTTCAACAATCGATCCTCTGCAGTGGCTCGGCAGAGGAGTTCGATCTGTGTACGTCTTTTTTGACCAATCGATCAAGAAAAATCCTCGCTGATATTTCTGTGCCCTGACGTAAATGTCACAGCAGGCTCAAGCCGCTGCGTTTCTACCCAGACGCAAGCCATGTTTTGGCGTTCTGAATTTCCTCGGCGGGAAAGAACTGAGTGCGTGTGCCAAGGATGTGGCTGGCGACCCGTTGGGCCAGATGTTGCCAGGCTTTGTCGCCAACAACCGCTGCCCGATCCAGATTACCAATATGCCCCCGGGCCAGCCGAAAATGCGAGGCAAGCGCCGTAAGGCCTTGCCATCCGTCAAACTTGGACAGATCAATCAGCAGGCGAAACCCCTGTTTCTCCCGCAAAATGTAGTCCAGATCGGTTTCGGCCTTTTTGAATTCTTCAGGGTCGAGTTTTCCCATCAGGCTGACCTGCACGCAGGGGCCGCCCAGATCCATAACGTGAATAGAGCCCAGAGATTCGCGCAACCATCGGCGCGCTTCTTCAATATTCGCGTGATCGAATACCTGCACAGGGCAAGGGAAAAGCGGAGCCGCAAGCCGGATACTGGTCTGAACCCAACCCTGATCCGCCACCACTCCAATTCGATCAAAGCCGCGCCAGTGGCTGAGGCCCAATTTTGTATCCGACCAAACCGCATTCAGATCGTACCCTTTGAACTCTGGCTGCACGATCGCCAACAACCGCACCGTGTCGTGTTCGGCCAGTGCGGCCTCAATCGCCGGGATCAATGTTGTGGAATAGTCCGTACCTGTCACTTCGCCGGAAAGCTCGATTTCAATCAATGCTCCGTCAGAGTTTTTGTGGACAGCAATCATTAAAAAATCCTCCAAATCTGTATAATGACAGAACGTTAGGAGGATTTGATCCATTCGGCCACACCGCCAGCGCATTCAGGCCGAAAATAGGCGATCATCCGGCCATCCGACCCAGCCTCAGCCCCGCTGCCCCATGGCGCTACCCCGTGCAGGCAGTGGCGGTGCAGCAGATAGGCCTCGCCCGGACGTGCGGGCAGTACGATGCGACGGCAAGTATCAAAGACCTCACGACGGGCAGCCTGATAAACATCTGTTATGTCCACCTGATCCAGAGTTTCCGGGCGCTTGTCTTCAAGTGCATCAGCAAATGCTACCTGCATGATCTTGTGGCTACCTTCCCAAAGAACCATCGGGGACGCATTCGCGCTGGCATCGGTCAATGGAATGCCCAGTATCCACGCATGCGGTTCCTCGACCCTGCGGCGCCGCTCCGGGCCGGACGGACGTAAGCCATCCACATGGGCTGCATCCCGCTTTGCTCGATACTGAGCAGCAGCCTCGCCCTCTCCGCGCCGGGGCAACGGGTAGCCGGGGTAAATGACCGAGACCTGGGCTTTGTGCAATGGCAACGACCCATAACGCGACACTATGAAATCCATTACGGCCCCGGTCAGAACCGGGGAACCCTGGACCCTGCCCTCGGTGTCGTTGTTCAGCGCGTCGACCCCAATGAACCAAGTCCCTTCACAGTCCAGCCAATGCGCGAATTCCGGATCCGTCGCAGAAGCGCGTGCTGCAGGCAGCGCATAAGATACCCAGTCCAGAATAGCCCGGTCGTGGGGAAATTTAACCCACCCCTTTTCCTCGAAAGAACTCAAAAACCCAACGCCTTGCGCAACATATTCAGTGCGACCAGAGTCAGGAAGACCGCGAATATCCGCTTGAGCGGCTTTGGATCCATCGCATGGGCCAACTTAACGCCCCAAGGCGCAGTGATCATGGTCATGGCGACCACAATCCCAAAGGCAATCAGATTGACGGCGCCGATGGTAAAGGGCGGGCGGTGTTCAGGGGCAATTTCGAGAAACAGGAACCCCATGACCGAGGGCACAGCGATGATCACGCCAAACCCGGCCGCCGTGGCCACAGCCCGGTGAATTGGCGTGTTGAACAAGCTCATTAACGGCACGCCAAAGCTGCCGCCGCCGATACCCATCAGAACGGATAGGAAGCCGACCGAGGGCGACAGGAGAGCGCGTTTCAGGCCCTTGGGCATGGCGTCTCCAAGCCGCCATTCGGATTTACCCAGACCAAGATAGGCGCCAATCACCATACCCAATACACCGAACAGGGCTTGCAATGCCTCGGTCCGAAGAGCGGATGCCACCATCACGCCCAACACCGCACCGATGGCGATGCCCGGACCCCAACTGCGCAGGATATCCCAATCAACGGCACCCTTTTTGTTATGGGCCAGAACCGACCGTAGTGAGGTTACGATAATCGTTGCCAGTGAGGTGGCGAGGCACAGCTGCATCAACTGCGGGCCGCCATATCCAAGGGTCTGAAACGCATAGAAAAAAGCAGGGACCAGCACGATGCCTCCGCCGACACCCAACAGACCCGCCAAAACGCCTGCCAGCGCTCCGATCACCAGCAGAAGAACCAGCATCTGAGCAAGCAACATTACTTCGGGCATCATTCCCCCCAACCGACCTTTTGCAGTATTGCCATCATTCAGGCCTCGGTCAGAGGCGCGACATGATCCAGTGCCTGCAACATAACCTCGGGGCCCGCCCCGTCATGCACCGCACCTTCAGACAGAGCCCGCCGCCAAGCCCGCGCACCCGGCCGTCCTGCGAACAGGCCCAGCATATGTCGCGTAATCTGGTGCAAGCGCCCTCCGCCAGCAAGATGGCATTCGATATAAGGCACCATTTTCCGGACAACAGCAAACGGGTCGGCGGCCTGACCGACCCCAAAAATCACAGGATCCGCTGTGGACAGAACATCTGACGGCTGATGATACGCAGCCCGCCCGATCATGACACCATCCAACCCTGCGTCCAGATGCCCGCGCGCCTGTTCCAGATCAGCAATGCCACCATTTATCGAGATGTGCATATCCGGGAATTCCGCCTTCATCCGATGCACGAGATCATAATCCAGGGGTGGAATATCCCGGTTTTCTTTGGGGCTGAGCCCTTGCAGCCAGGCTTTGCGCGCGTGGATCGTGACCCGTGTGCATCCCGCTTGCCTGATCTGGCTCAGAAACTCAGGCAATATGTCTTCGGGCTGTTGGTCGTCGACTCCAATGCGGCATTTGACCGTGACATCTACGTCCACGGCTTCGCGCATTGCGGCAACACAATCTGCAACGCGGTCCGGGGATTTCATCAGCACCGCACCAAAAGTGCCCGATTGCACCCGGTCAGACGGGCAGCCACAGTTCAGATTGATCTCATCATAACCGGCATCCGCCCCCAACCGAGCCGCTTGCGCCAGCTCGTCAGGGTCCGACCCGCCCAGCTGCAGGGCCACGGGATGTTCCTGTGGGCTGTAGGCCAGCAAATGCAGCGCCCCACCCCGAACCAACGCAGGTGCAGTGACCATTTCGGTGTACAGCAGCGTCTCGGCACTCAGCAGCCGATGCAGATAGCGACAATGCCTGTCGGTCCAATCCATCATCGGAGCGACGCTCAGGCGTGCGGCGTGTCTTACCTTGTCATTCAATGCTGAGCCCTCGTCGCACCCGGTTTCCAATCAGACGGATCGAAACCGCAAATTCCTGCCCATCGAATCGGGCAGCCCGGGGTTTAGCATATTCGAAAGAGGCCGTCCTTGTGTCTGCCAACCGCGTTACCGATTGTCGACACCGTACCGGCAAATCATCATTTCGACGCTGCGCTGAATGGTATCAGACATTTCGTCCTGACTAAGTACGGTCCCGCAAAAAACCATGGGCCAGAATGCCCTGCTCTTGATCAATCCGATGAATTCACGACCCGCGATGTCGGGGTTATCGATGCGTAGCTGACCATCCTCTGCCGCATCTTTAAGCATGGCCGAGAAGATGGCAGTTTTGTCCAATTTGCCCTGCGCGGCGACCGCAAGGTCGGGATTGCGCAAGGTTTCGCTGATCACCATACGCGACATCGCCATCACCTCGGGTGACATCAGAATGCGACCCTCGGCCCAAGCCAAATCTGTCAGTTGCGCGCGGATATCTCTGCCCTTTTCATATCTGATATCCTGAACCTCAGAGAAGCGGTTCGACAGCTCAACCACGATCGAGCGGAACAGGTTTTCCTTACTTTCGAAATACTTGTACAGTGTGCGCTTGGAGACCTCGGCCCTTGCCGAGATCCGATCCATGCTGGCTGCCGAGAACCCCTTTGCCTGGAATTCAGCTACGGCAGCCTCGATGATCTGGGCATGCTTTAATGCTTTCGGTGCGCTGAGGTCATTCATGCTCCAAAGCTATAGACCCTTTGACACGAGCCGGTCAAACGCTAGGTAAACTCCCGGGTTTACAACGCCCTGCCTCCTGCCTAAGGTAAACCCGCCAGTTTACCGATTCAGGTAGCCAGCCCAACAGGAGATCCCCCCAATGGCTTTGACATTGAAACTGAACGGCCAGACCCACACGGTTGAGGCCGAGCCCGGCACACCCCTGCTGTGGGTGATCCGGGACGAACTGAAGATGACAGGAACCAAATTCGGCTGCGGTGTCGCCTCGTGCGGGGCCTGTACCGTGCATCTGGACGGAGAGCCGGTGCGCTCGTGCCAGACATATATCGAAGATGTCGAAGGTGCCGAAATCACCACGATCGAAGCGGTGGGCGAAAATGATATCGGCGCTGCTGTCCAGCAGGCTTGGGTCGAGCTGGACGTGGTTCAATGCGGCTATTGCCAGTCGGGTCAGGTGATGTCGGCGGTCGGGTTGCTGTCCGAGAATCCAAAGCCCAGCGTTGAAGAAATCGACGATTACATGTCCGGCAACGCCTGTCGCTGTGCCACCTATCAACGCATCCGCGCCGGTATCCAGCGCGCAGCCGAAATTCTGGAGGCCTGATCCATGACCATCAACACCTCTCGCCGTAGTTTTCTGAAAGGCGCTGCTGCTACCGGTGCCGTCTTGCTGATTGGAGCCCGCCCCGATGGCGTTCTGGCTGCGGCCTCGTCCGAGACGACGCAGCTCAACCCATTTGTGAAGATTGACGCGGACGGCACTGTGACTGCCATCGTCAAACACTTCGAAAAGGGTCAGGGGCCGGCGACCGGCCTGCCGACGCTTATCGCCGAGGAGATCGGCGTGTCCATGGACCAGATCGAATACGAATTCGCGCCCTCTAACCCCCAAGTCTATAACAATCTGCTGTTTGGCCCCTTCCAAGGCACCGGCGGGTCAACCGCAATGGCGAACTCCTGGCAGCAATATCGCCAGGCGGGCGCTGCTGCCCGTGAGATGCTGATCAACGCCGCCGCCCAAAGATGGGGTGTAGATGCATCAGGCATCACCATTGAGGAAGGCATCGTCAAAGCAGACGAGAAATCTGCACCGATTGCCGATTTCGTGGCAGCCGCTTCGCAGATGGAAGCGCCGACCGAGCCACGCCTGAAAGACCCCTCGGAATTCCGCCTGATCGGAAACGAGGCCGTGCGTCGCAAGGACTCGGCAATCAAAGGCAACGGACAGGCGATGTACGCCATGGATGTCCACCTGCCCAACCAGATGGTGGCGATGATCAAACGTCCGGAGTCGCGCGGTGGTGTTGTCATCAGCTTTGACGACAGCGCCTCGAAAGAGATCAAAGGCTATATCAGCGCCGCTGCACTGCCCAATCAGGCGGGCGTTGCGGTCTATGCCGAAGATACCTGGGCGGCGATTCAGGCGCGTGACGCGCTTGAGGTCGAATGGGACATGTCAGGCGCTGAAACGCGCGACTCGGATCAGATCAAGGCCGAGATCATGGACGCGCTGAATGCCCAGCCGACCTATAACGTGAACAAGGCAGATGTTGCCACGGTTTCGGCGGCGATCGACGCGGCGGATACGGTCGTAGAAAAAACTTATTACTACCCGCTCCTCGCCCATGCTCCGATGGAGCCACTGAACTGCACAATCGAACAGACAGCAGAGGGTGACATCGTTCTGCATGATGGCGCTCAGATGCCAACCGGTCCGCACATGGCGTATCAGCAAATCTTTCAGCTGCCACCCGAGAAAATCCACATCAGAACGATGCTGGCCGGCGGGTCTTTCGGGCGTCGCGCAACACCGGATGCGGATTATCAGGTTGAGGCCGCGTTGGCCTTTGTTGTCACCGACCGCTCGCGCCCGGTCAAACTGGTCTGGACGCGGGAAGACGACATTCGCAGCGGGTACTACCGCCCGGCCTTCGGCCACAAAGTCCGTGTCGGGTTGAATGCGGAGGGGAATATCGTCGGATGGCAGCATCAGGTCGCTGGGCAGTCGATCATGAAGGGCACCCCGTTCGAAGCGGTTGCAGTGCATGACGGCGTCGACCACAGCTCGATCGAGGGCATCGCAGACAGCCCCTATGATATTCCGGGGATGGCGCTTGGACTGACCGACACACCCAAGGCCACGTCAGTCCTATGGTGGCGGTCGGTAGGACATACCCACACTGCCTATACGATGGAAACAATGATGGATTTGGCCGCCACCGCCGCGGGCCGTGACCCGGTTGAGTTCCGTCTCGCACATCTGGCGGATGCGGGTAATGCAGACCAACAGCGCAAGGCCTCAGTTCTGAAACTTGCGGCCGAGAAAGCAGATTGGGGCAACGTCCCTGCCGGTCGCGCGCAAGGTATTGCGGTGCACAAATCCTTTGGTTCTTATGTGGCTGAGGTGGTCGAAATCTCGGGCGATCCGGATGACGGCATCAAGATCGAAAAGGTTACCTGTGCTGTCGATTGCGGTATCGCGGTGAACCCCGACGTGGTGCGTGCCCAGATGGAAGGTGGGATTGGCTATGGCATCGGGCATGTGATGCGCGATCAGATCACACTGACCGGCGGTTCCGTGGATCAATACAACTTCCCGGACTACGAGCCCCTTCGGATCGGCGATATAGCAACAATCGACGTCCACATCCTGCCCTCGGCCGAGGCCCCTACGGGCGTGGGCGAACCCGGCACGCCTCCCTCGGCCCCCGCGCTCGCGAACGCAATCAAGGCAATGTCCGGGACCTTGATTGCCGATCTGCCGATGGCCGAGAACGGCATAAGCTTTGCATAAGGTCCCGACCCCGCGCCGAAAAAAACGGCGCGGGGATAATTTGATCAAATTTCGTGACAAGGCGCTTTGTGTCGATTAAACCTCGGGGTACCAGAGTGATGGAGACGCCGATGGACCTGAACGCCCTACACAGTTTTCGCGTAGCGGCCTGCGACCTTAACGGTCAGCTGCGCGGCAAACGCGTGCCTCCTTCTTATGCTGACAAGCTGAGTAAAGGTGTGGTGCGGATGCCCTTTTCGGCATTGAATGTTGATCTGTGGGGCGCGGATATCGAGGATAGTCCGCTTGTGTTTGAATCAGGCGACGCGGACGGCATATTACTGCCAACCGAGCGTGGCCCCGTCCCTGTTCCTTGGCTTGAAACCGAAACAGCGCTGGTATTGATGTCCCTGTATGACGATCAGGGCGCGCCCTTTGCCGGCGACCCTCGCCATGCTCTGACCTCGGTGCTGCAACGCTATGCCGAGCGTGGCTGGTCTGTTGTTGCGGCGACCGAGCTGGAATTCACGCTATTGGACTCATCAGGTGCACGACCGGTGCCTCCGATCAATCCTTTGACGGGGCGACGGCTGGTCGACGAGGCAGTCCTGTCCATGGCGGAAATGGATGCGTTCGACGCCTTTTTCACAGACCTCTATGACGGATGCGAGGCAATGAGCATCCCGGCTCAAACCGCCATTTCCGAAAGCGGGATCGGCCAGTTTGAAATCAACCTGAACCATCAGGACGCCATGCGCTGCGCAGATGATACGTTGCTTTTCAAGGTGTTGACTCGTGGCCTTGCACGCAAACATGGGTTTACCGCAACTTTCATGGCCAAACCCTATGCCCAGGATGCGGGCAATGGGATGCATGTCCATTTTTCGGTCGTCGACCAGGATGGGCAAAATATCTTTGACAATGGCGGGCCTGAAGGCACTGATCATTTGCGCTCGGCCATAGCCGGATGTCTGTCTGCAATGCCTGGTTCAACTCTGATTTTTGCACCGCACGGGAACTCCTACACCCGGCTTGTCCCCGGCGCCCATGCCCCAACTGAGGCATGCTGGGCTTATGAAAATCGCACTGCCGCGCTGCGCGTTCCCGGCGGCGCGCCCTCTGCCCGCAGGATCGAACATCGCGTTGCTGGTGGTGACATCAATCCCTACCTCATGCTGAGCGCCGTGCTCGGTGCGGCGCTGAACGGCATCGAGGACGGAACTGAACCGCCAGCTCCGATCACGGGCAACGCATATGAGATCGACGGCCTGCCGCAACTCGCTGGCGACTGGGCTTCAGCCATCACCGCCCTTGAAACCGATCCGCAAGTTGCGCGCATCTTTCCCGCCCCGCTGATCAGCAATCTTGCCATGACAAAGCGACAAGAGATCCTGCGCTTTGACGAACGCCCACCCGAGGAGCATTGGCTAAGTTATCTCGAGGCGGTTTGAGCCCCCTTGCCCGCTTCGTTCTGCTCAGCTAGAATAAATTTGATCAAATTTGGTGACCCATGAAAATCGGTATCCTTGTAACCGGCCACCCCCCTGACGAATTGCACGATCAGTTCGGTGAGTATGACGGCATGTTTCGCGCGCTGCTGGATGGCAACGGCTTTGAGTTTGTGACCTATGCGGTTGTCGACGATCACTTTCCGCAAAGTTTTGACGATGCTGATGGATGGATCATCACCGGCTCGCGCTATGGCGCCTATGAGGACCATGCCTGGATTCGCAAGCTCGAAGCGCTGATCCGCGACATCCATCAAAGCGGCAAACCACTGATCGGCATATGCTTTGGTCATCAAGTCATTGCGCAAGCCCTTGGCGGGAAAGTTGAAAAGTTCAAACAGGGCTGGGCCGTGGGGCGGACGGACTACGATTTGGACGGACAGACCGTCACTTTGAATGCCTGGCATCAGGACCAGGTGGTAGAGCTGCCCGCCGGTGCACAAGTAACCGGTTCGAACGCCTTTTGCCAGAATGCCATGCTGGCCTATGGCGACACGATCTGGACCGTTCAGGCCCACCCGGAGTATGGCGACAGCTTCATCGAAGGGCTGATGGACACACGCGGCAAAGGTGTCGTTCCAGACAATCTGATGCAGGCCGCCGCCGACCGTCTGCCCACCCGCGACGACAGTCCGAAGATCGGACAGTTCATGGCAGAGTTTTTGAAGAAAGAGAGGGCCTGATGGCCGATTGGACAGAACAACTGCCACAGGCAGCCCGTACCTATTTTGAAGGTCACCGATTGGATGAGGTCGAGTGCATCATCTCTGACCTGCCCGGCATCGCGCGCGGGAAAGCGGTTCCGGCCACCAAATTTGCACGCCAGTCCTACTTCCATCTACCCGATAGTATCTTTTACCAGACTATCACCGGGGACTGGGGCGAAGCCGCCGGAGAGGACGGCTTCATTGAACGGGACATGATCCTTAAACCTGACTTTTCGACTGCTTCCGCTGCTCCTTGGACGGGTGACTGGACGCTGCAGGTGATCCACGACGCCTATGACCGGGACGGAGAGCCGATCCCGTTCAGCCCACGCAACGTGTTGAAGCGCGTCGTAAAAATGTATCACGACAAAGGCTGGAAACCGATTGTCGCGCCAGAGATGGAGTTCTTTCTGGTCGCCCCCAATGTCGACCCCGCGCAGGGGATCAAACCGATGATGGGCCGTTCGGGTCGTCCTGCGGCCGCGCGGCAGGCCTATTCGATGACCGCGGTGGATGAATTCGGCCCGGTGATCGACGACATCTATGACTTTGCCGAGCATCAGGGATTCGAGATTGACGGCATCACCCAGGAAGGCGGCGCCGGACAGCTTGAAATCAACCTGCGCCATGGTGATCCGGTCAAGTTGGCAGATGAAGTGTTTTATTTCAAACGCCTGATCCGCGAAGCCGCGTTGCGACACAACTGCTTTGCGACCTTCATGGCGAAACCGATTGCGGATGAGCCCGGATCGGCCATGCACATCCACCACTCGATCACCGAGATCGAAACCGGACAGAATATCTTTTCCGGACCTCAGGGCGGCGAAACGGATGCATTCTATAACTTCATTGCAGGGCTGCAAAACCACTTGCCTGCAGGCCTGGCAGTCATGGCACCTTATGTGAACTCGTACCGCCGCTATGTGAAAGACCATGCCGCGCCGATCAATCTGGAATGGGCTCGTGACAACCGCACGACCGGCATCCGTGTTCCCCTGTCCGGCCCCGAGGCGCGGCGCGTTGAAAATCGTATCGCAGGCATGGATTGCAACCCTTATCTGGGCATCGCCTTGTCGCTTGCCTGCGGCTATCTCGGCCTGACCCAGCAGGAACGCCCGCGCCGTCAGTTTTATGGCGACGCCTACGAAGGTGACGGTGATATCCCGCAGGTCATGGGCAATGCGCTGGACCTGTTCGACGAGGCCACCGCCCTGCACGAAGTGCTGGGTCCGGAATTTGCCCGCGTCTATGGCATTGTCAAACGTGCCGAGTATGAAGAATTTCTACAGGTCATCTCTCCGTGGGAGCGTGAGCACCTGCTCATGAACGTTTAAGCCGCGATGAATCTCCTCTATTCCAACGACCGCAAGGCCGAGTATCCGGCCAGCTGGTATGCCGCGACGGCCAACACGCTCGACCGTTTTCCAGCGCTTGCTGGGGATACCAAAGCTGATGTCTGTGTGGTCGGTGGCGGCTATACTGGCCTGTCCGCCGCGCTGCATCTGGCCGAGGCCGGGTTCGACGTCGTGCTGCTTGAGGCGCATCGCGTTGGTTTCGGAGCGTCAGGCCGCAATGGCGGGCAGCTGGGCAGCGCCCAGCGGATGGATCAGGAAGACCTTGAACGCCTGGTCGGCGATGACGATGCCGCCAAGCTGTGGGATCTGGCCGAAGATGCCAAGGATCTGGTCAAATCGCTGATCGAAAAGCACAAAATCGACTGTGATCTGAAACCGGGCGTGGCGGTTCTGGGCCTCAGCGCCGGGGATCAGAAAGACCTCCACGATCACGCCGCGCATCTGTCGGCGCGATATGGCTATGACCATATGGAGCTGCTGGACGAAGGCGCGGCGCATGGCTTGTGCCCATCCCCAACCTATCGCGGAGGTTATCTGGACATGGGGGCGGCCCATCTGCACCCGCTGAACTTTGCCTTGGGGCTGGCTGATGCCGCAGCCAAGGCCGGCGTGCGCATCTTTGAGGGTACCGAAGTCACCGGGATCGACGAGACCGATCCGGCCATCGTGCAAACCCCACAGGGAAAGGTGACGGCCAACCACGTCATATTGGCCTGCAACGGGTATCTCGGCGATCTGAACGGCAAGGTGGCGTCGCGCGTCATGCCGATCAACAATTTCATCGCCGCGACCGAGCCTTTGGGCACCGATGCCGCCCGCGTCCTGACCCGGGATGTCGCCGTCGCCGACACCAAGTTTGTGGTGAACTATTTTCGCCTCAGCGCCGACAACCGCCTGCTATTCGGCGGCGGGGAAAGCTATGGCTACCGTTTCCCGACAGATATCGCCTCCATGGTGCGCAAACCGATGATCGAGATTTTCCCGCATCTGCGCGATGTGAAGATCGACTATGCGTGGGGCGGTACTCTGGGCATCACCATGCGGCGAATGCCCTACCTGACACGGGTTGCCCCGAATATCCTGTCAGCCTCTGGCTATTCGGGTCACGGTGTTGGCACAGCTACACATGCCGGGCAACTGATGGCGATGGCCATTCAGGGCCAAGCCGAAGGGTTCGACACCATGTCCCGCGTACCCGCCTTGCCCTTTCCAGGCGGCGCAGCCCTACGCAGCCCGTTGCTAGTGCTGGCGATGACATGGTTTTCCCTGCGGGACCGGCTGGGATTCTGATTTCGAGATTGTCAGAGAAACTCACTTAAACTCTCTCAGGATACGAAAGCCCGTCAATTTTGACCGCCAATCAATGCCCGCCCCACCGCGACTTGCAGCGCGCGAAAAATCCATAGCAAATGGATAAGAACCGCCTTTTACAACCCGCCTGTGACAATCGACTGATCTTGCCATCTCTAAGTGCTGGCTGGAAGTCGACCAACCCGGGTGCGTCGCTGTCCAGCAGGACATCGTTTTTTCCCCGACATTCCCCGACATATGCCGAAGACCCCAAGCATTGGAGGCATCAAGTTCATCAACGCGAACTGGGTAACCGCGCCACACTAAATCCTGCCGCTTTTCACCAATCATCTCTTCTGTCGGTTTGGCATGGAAATTGGCCTGATCCGTCGTAACTTCCTCTCCTTGCGCAAAAGGAGTCTGCGTTCCGGCACGGGCGGCATATTCCCATTCGGCTTCCGTTGGTAAGCGGTAAGCATCTATCCCGAGTTTTTTGTTCAGCCAATCCGTGTAAGCCAAAGCATCCAAATAAGACACATCATTCACTGGATGATTGCCCGTAAGTTCTATGCGCTCAAAACTATCGCCGATTACAAAATCTTCCGGCACATATTTGCTACATCCCCCATCTTCAACGCAGGCCATCCACTCATCACGGGTAACCTCGTTACGCCCCATGGCAAAGGACAGATCTATCCTGACGCTATGAACCGGACCTTCACGATGCGCGATATACGGCTCTTCCGGTGTCGCGGGTCGGCGCCCTTTTTCATCCCAATGAAAGTTTCGTTTCGATTCTCCCGGCGGTCCACCCATCATGAACTCACCCAAAGGCAAGACAATCATCTCAGGGCAAACATCGCATTCCTGAAACATCTCAAGCGGCGCAACTTCAGTGCCATCCGACAGAAGATAGTCTGCGTGAACCGCCGAAGCGAAAGTTGAAAGCGCGCCCCAGAGGGCCAAACGAATGATAGTCAATGCAGTGATCCAACCCATCATACGAGAGCAACGTCAAAGAAGATCCATTGCCACCTTACTTCCCCCAAAGCTGCAAGTTCAAAAGAATTTCCCGCTACGCAGGGTAAGCCAACCTGTGTCTCTCTGACTACGACAGAATAGTGAAATTTCGCCACCCTGAAGATTAAGGGCTTGGATTGACACTTCATTAGCTTTATCTTTCCCAAAGATAGAATTCAGGAATGCCAAATATGACGCTGCCTCCGAACGTCCATGACGCCGAACCCATCCCAGCGGTCGCCCGCGACGCCATTGATGCCCTGATGCAGTCAGGCGACCTGTTCCGCTACACTGCGCCGCAGGACGCTCCGGTTGCGCTGCTCGAGTCGGAATTCGCGGAACTGCTGGGCACGAAATACGCGCTGGCTGTATCGTCCTGCTCGGCGGCACTGTTCCTGTCGCTCAAGGCGCTGGGTTTGCCGCGGGACGCGCGGGTGCTGATACCGGGCTTTACCTTTGCGGCGGTGCCCTCATCGGTCATACATGCGGATTGCATCCCCGTATTGTGTGAGGTGGGTGACAATTATCGCATCGACATGGATGACTTTGCCGCCAAACTGGATAACGTGCAGGCCGTGATCATTAGCCATATGCGCGGACATACTTCGGATATGGACGCGATCATGACTCTGTGCAGCGCGCGCGACATTCCGGTGATCGAGGACGCAGCCCATTCGCTGGGGACAACTTGGCATGGCCGCAATATTGGGACGATTGGCAAGATCGGCTGTTTCTCGTTTCAGTCCTACAAGATGATCAATGCGGGCGAAGGTGGCATTCTGATAACCGACGACGCTGATCTGGTGGCGCGTGCCGTGATCATGTCCGGCGCCTACGAACATAACTGGAAGAAACACAAAGGTCCGCGTGGCGACAACTCATCGGAACTCGAAGAGGCCTTTGGCCGCTGGCAGAACCAGTTGCCGCTGTATAACCTGCGGATGAGCAACCTGAGCGCTGCAGTAATCCGTCCCCAGATGCCTGAATTGGCACGCCGTGTCCGCGATGGGTTGCAAAACCACGACTATGTGGCAGAGCGCCTGAACTCATCGCCCTATATCAACGTGCCTGCCCCGCTGGTGCCAGAGCGCCGGGCGCCGGACTCGATCCAGTTCAATCTGGTTGACCTAAGCGATGATGATATCCGCGCCTTTGCCGCAGCATCCGAAGCACGCGGGGTGAAAGTTCAGGTATTCGGCCTGAGTGAGGACAACGCCCGTGCCTTTTGGAACTGGCAATTCCTGCCGGAACAGACCGAGCTGCCACAAACGCGAAACATGCTGATGAAAGCTTGCGACGTGCGCCTGCCTGTACGCCTGACAGGCGCGGAACTGGATGTGATCGCTGATATTCTGTTGGCTTCAGTAGGGGAAATTACCGCCCCGAAAATCGCATTTGGAACCTGAACAAGCTGAATTCAAACGAAAAGGCCCGCCAGCGGCGGGCCTATTTCATTGTGTGGACAAATTCAGTTCAGTTTAGACAGCTTTTGCTGCAACTCCGCCAACTGCTTCTTGATGTCGTCCAGATCCTCACTCGACTGGGGTTTGGCCTCGCTATCCGTTTCCGAACCGGACCAACTGCCGGAAATGCCGCTGGTCATCGCCTTCAGAAATGCCTTTTGCTGCGCTTGCAGTGCTTCGAAACCCGGAATCTGGGTCATCGGATTCATCGCAGACATGTTTTCCATCATTTTGCTTTGGCTTTCGCGCAGCATTTCGAACGAGCTTTGCAGGAATTGCGGCATCACTCCTCCGCCCGGCAACATATAGCTGCGCACAAGATCGTTCAGCACGTTCACCGGCAGGACATTCTCACCGCGGCTTTCATGCTCGGCAATGATTTGCAGCAGATATTGCCGTGTCAGATCATCCCCAGTCTTCAGGTCTATGATCTGAACTTCGCGACCGTCACGTATGAATGCCGCAATATCTTCGAGCGTGACATAGTCACTGGTTTCAGTGTTATACAGCCGACGGCTGGCATATCGTTTGATTAGCAACGGTTTTTCTTGTTCTGACACCGTCTACCCTCCCCAAGGAATGATGCATTGCAGCAGAGATTATGCGAGTGCAGAACAAAAAGAAAGGGCAGGTCTTTCGACCCGCCCAACGCGATTGCACCAAATGGGAGGAGTGGGTGCGCCTCGCTATCTTACCTTACTTGGCGCCAGCTGCTTTTTTCGCAGCAGTGGACACGTCGTTGGTTGCTTTTTTGACAACGGCAGTTGCGTCTTCTGCAGCGTTTTTGCCAGCAGCCATCAGCAGCTCAACGGTTTCCGACTGAACTTTTTTCGCAATTTCAGCGAAAGCAGCCAGGTTTTCAGCAGCAACTTCAGCCGACGCGCTTGCGTAGTCGGTTGCAGCTTTTGCGTAATCTGCAGGGTCAGATTTCGCTTTCGACATATCGGACAGTTTGGCCAGGGTTTCCTTGGTCCATTTGTTCGAAATCTCAGCCGATTTCTCAGCCGCTTCCAGAGCAACGCCCGACAGCTTTTCGTTCAGGGTCGCGGTGGTGTTGAACGCACCTTCCAGAGCAGTGGTGTCAACAGGGAATGCACCCATCATGTCTTTCAGGGTCGCGGTAAAGTCTTGAGTCTTTGCCATTGTCCAAATCCTTTGCTTGCCGATCCGGGCCAACCCCGGGCTTCATCAGCTTGAGGATAATATCGTTGCTGCATCGCAGCATTGCAAGTTTTTTCTTGCTGCACTGCAGCAATATTTTTGTAAAATGTTAAAAATCAATCTGTTGCCTTCACCAAAACATAGGTTCCTGGTGCCTCGGCCAGGGAAGCGTATCCCGAATCGCCCACTTGGCGCGCGGGGATTTGCTTGCCGGATCTCTTCTTCAGCCAAGCTTCCCACTGCGGCCACCAGGACCCTTTATGAAAATCGGCCTCTTTCATCCATGCATCGGCATCCGCATTCAGATCAGGGTTGGTGTAGTGGCCGTATTTCTTCTTGCTCGGCGGGTTCACGATGCCTGCTATGTGACCGGATTCCGAAACGACAAACGTCTTCGAACGTGACCCCATCTGCTGCACACCCCGATAACAATCTTTCCAGGCGGCGATATGGTCGGTTTCACAGCTGATGGCCATCAAAGGAACATCAACGTCGCGGATATGTAGTTTGTGCCCAAGCAAATCGAAACCGTCGGTCACAAATTGATTTTTCTGACAAAGCCCCCGCAAATACTCGATTGCCATTTTGCCCGGAAGATTTGCGCCATCCCCGTTCCAGTAGAGCAAATCAAACGCCGGAGGGGTCTCGCCCATCATATAGCTTCGAATGGCGGGGCCGTAGATCAGGTCATTCGATCGCAGGAACGACATGGTACGACCTATGACCCATGCTCTTAGGATACCGTCTTTAGTCACTTGTTCTTGAATGCCATCGACAAAGTCATTCTGTAGGAACGGCGTGAATTCCCCCTGTTCACCGAAATCGGTCAAGGTTGTAAAGAAGGTCGCCGATTTGATGGATTTGTCGCCACGCTGTTTCATCAGGGACAGGGTCAGGCTCAACGTGGTGCCGGCAATGCAATATCCTACCGCATTGACCTGCTTGACCTTACAGATCGACTTGACGGTCTCGATGGCGGTCAGAAATCCCTCTTCGACATAGTCGCCCATACCGACCTCGGCATGAGAAGCATCCGCATTTACCCAACTCACAACAAACAGGGTATAGCCCTGCTCGGTCACCCATTTGATGAGGCTGTTCTGCGCCTTAAGGTCCAGAATATAGTATTTGTTGATCCAGGGCGGAAACAGAACGATCGGGGTTTCGTGTACGGTCTCGGTCGTGGGTTTGTACTGGATCAACTCCATAAGCCTGTTGCGATAGACCACGTCGCCCGGAGTTGTCGCGATATTCTCGCCAAGCTTGAACGCGGATTCATCCGCCAGTCTGACAACCATTTCACCATTATTGGCTTCTAGGTCCGCAACTAGATTCTCTAGCCCTTTGATCAGCGATTGCCCTTCCGTCTCGACCGCCTTTTCCAGCGCGTCGGGATTGGAGGCCAGGAAATTCGTCGGAGACATCAAGTCAATGATCTGTTGCGAAAAGAAATGCAGCCTCTGCTTGTCCTTGCCGTCCAGATCGTCGACCGAAGCAACCGCCTGCGCGATTGCATCGGCGTTTGTCTGATACTGCTGGCGAATAAACCGGAAATAGGGGTTGGTGTCCCAAAGAGGGTTTGAGAACCGTTTATCCTTGGGTCCGGGTTCGCTGTCCTCGACCCCGCCGGCGGCCAGCGCCTGCTGAGCCTCAGCAAAGTTCATAACGGATTGTCCCCAGAAAGCGACCTGATGTTCCAGAAGCTTGGCGGGATTCTGCCACGCTTCGGCGAAATACGAAGTTGCTGCTCTTGCGAAAAGATCTTGATTCGGACCGTCCAACGCGGGAGTGTGCGCCTCTTTGCCAGCCATCACATCGATCAGCCTTTTCGACAGTTCTTCGACTTTCGTCATATTTTCTCTAATCCGTTCAAGGTGTTCCTCGGACAGCTCTGGCGCGTTATCTTCACTTGTTGTCATTTTAACAATTCCACCCTAACCTCGCTGCTATGCAGAATAACGTCGTGGGCGTCGGGGGGCAAAGCGACGAATGGTCCGAATTATCAGGCTGACACTCAGGAGGCCCATTTCATGCGCTACATGATGACCTACGATCTGATGGAAACGATGCGCAACACCAATCAGTGGATGGGTGCTACGGCAAGTGCCATGGCTTCTTATCCGCTGTTTTCGATGGTGCCCAACCCTGCGTTCAGCATGATGGCCGCCTGGGGCGAGGTGACTGAGCGGACGTTCCAGCGCATGGTTGTAAAACCCGACTGGGGAATCCGTACATTCACTTGCGAAGACGGCAAGGATCATCTGGTCGATATTGTCCCGGTGATCGAACGCCCTTTTGGTGACTTGATACATATTCGTGTCAATGGCCGCGCCGAACAGCCCCGCAAGGTGCTGTTGGTAGCCCCGATGTCTGGACATTACGCCACTTTGCTTCGGTCCACCGTAAAAAGCCTCTTGGTGAATTGCGAAGTTTATATCACAGACTGGCATAATGCGCGCGATATCCCCGTGTCCGAAGGTAAGTTTGATGTAGAGGATTATACACTTTACCTTGTCGATTTCATGAAAGAATTGGGACCGGACACCCACGTTGTAGCCGTCTGCCAACCGGCGCCGCTGACTCTGGCCGCCACAGCCTATCTGGCCGAGGTCGAACCCAAAGCCCAACCCAGCACGCTGACATTGATCGGCGGACCTGTTGACCCGGATGCCACACCTACCGACGTGACTGATTTTGGCCGCCGCGTGACAATGGGGCAGCTGGAAGAAACCATGATTCAGCGCGTCGGCTTCAAGTATAAGGGCGTCGGGCGCATGGTGTATCCCGGCCTGCTGCAGCTGGCCTCGTTCATGTCGATGAATTCGGACCGGCATTCTCAGGCGTTTTCCGAGCAGATCCAGAGGGTTATGCGGGACGAGGCTTCGGATCACGATGCCCATAACAGATTCTACGATGAATACCTCGCCGTCATGGACATGACCGCCGAGTTCTACCTTTCGACCGTCGAACGTGTCTTCAAAAACCGCGAAATCGCGCGCAACGAGTTTGTTGTTGCAGGGCACAAGGTGGATATCGGCAAAATTACAAACGTTGCTGTCAAAACAGTCGAAGGTGCGAATGACGACATCTCGGCCCCTGGCCAGTGCATTGCTGCGCTCGAGCTGTGTACAGGGCTGCCGGATTCGAAAAAAGCCAGCCATGTCGAACCTGGCGCAGGTCACTATGGCATCTTCGCCGGCCGCAGCTGGCGCGACAATATCCGCCCATTGGTGATCGAATTTATGAACGCCAACGCCCGCAAACCCTCGCGCAAAGCGGCCAACCGCAACAAAGTGGCCTAACGCCGATGGGAAAGAAAGTCGCCAAACAGACGGCTTTCGCCTGCAACTGTGGAAAACTCTTTGGCAGCATTACAGCCAGAGGCGTTCAGTACGGAACGCATGTAGTCTGCTTTTGCCGTGATTGCCGGGCCGCGCAGATATATTTCGGGCAACCGGATCCTGCGCCGGAACCGGTGGGCATTTTCCAAATGGCCCCTGAAGAAATCAGGATCGACGGCGGCATCGAACACCTGGCCGCGATGCGCCTTGGCCCCAAGGGGATGCTGCGCTGGTATGCCAGCTGCTGCAATGCACCGCTGGCGACGACATCAAATACTCCAAAATTTCCGTTTGCGGGCTTTGATGTGAAACGAGTTTCCGATCCGGACTGTTTAGGGCCGGTTACGACCCAAGGGTTCATTCCGCAGGCCGATGGAAAACACAAACACAAGCGACTGGGTTACGCTGTCGCCGGGATTGTTACGCGGGTACTAAAATCCCGGCTTTCTGGCAGCTGGAGGGACACCCCGTTCTTTGATCAGAATACGGGCCAGACGATCTCAACCCCGGTCATTCTAAGCAAAGAACAGCGTAAAGCGCTCTACACGTAATCCAGCGCAGGCTTCACGCTGAGCCAGGTCTTCAGCGCCTCGGTGACATTTTCAGGCGATTCCAACGTAGGCAAATGTCCTGCATCCTTGATGACGTGCAATTCTGCATTTGGGATCAGGTCCGCCATGAACGCATGCCTTCGCACCGGAACAACTGTGTCATGCGCCCCGCATAGCACCAAAGTCGGGGCCGTGATCCGGCGCAGGTTGCCCTGCTGGTCCGGGCGACGCTGCAGCGCGCGAATCTGACGCTCGAACACCTGCGGGCCCAAATCCAACGCCATCGAGATGACATCAGCAAGAATGGGAATACGTCGAGGCCCCGGGGCCAGCGAATCCGATCCAATCAGCCGACGCATCACTTCCTCTAACCGACCCATCTTGGCGGCGACCAACAGCTCCTCCCGCGCGGCTGCGGTCTGGGGCGATTCCGAATGCGCATCCGAAGCCATCAGACACAAGCGCGACACCCTCTCGGGTGCATATCGGACAATTTCCAAAGCGACTACTGCGCCCAGGCTTAGGCCCGCCAATGCAAAGCGTTGTGGCAACTGAACCAATAGGCCCCGCGCGATCTCTTCAATCCGTTCAGCAGTCGAAACCGAAGCGACCGTCACGGCGCGATCACGTGACAGGGCGCGCATCTGATGCTCAAATACCCGCGCATCACACATCAAACCGGGCAAAAGAACCAACGGCTCGATCAAACAACGCCTCCTTTGGAAAAGTCACTCAAATCGTCGTCATTAGTTTCAGGATGAGAGGTTTTGTATGGTTCGGCAAGTTAAAGTTCAGGGGTAGCGGATACTGCGAAAAGCGGGGAAGTCCGCATATCGTTTTTGCCGCTCAAGGTCACCATCGCCAGGCGCGCCTCCTGGGCGCAGAAGGCAGCCCCGCGGTGCAATATAACTGTCGATGCGCTTATAAGGCACAGGCCTCCAGACCAGATTGAAAGCACAGAGTTTTGGAAAGAACCAGATTTCGGAATATTCAAGATGGTCGTGCATCCACCACGCCAAATCCCGCCAATCCCGCCCCGCCTCATATTGATCCGCAAACCATGGGATCACGATCGATGCCCCGGCAATCCGATCATCACCCACAGCGCGATCCCAGATGTGACATTCAAGCGGGTTATCATTTCGCGCGCAATTCAGCCGGTTTTCATTACCGAAATGGTTCAATGATGCCGAGCGATAGCCGGATCGTACGGCAATCCGGCCAAAGGTCTCCTCAAGCGGGTCCAGCAGGGTTTCGCAAAGCGCCTTTCCGGTTTCGATGGCAAGGTCGGGATCGTCAGGAAAATTCTGCTTTTCGTGAAAATTGCCTATTTCCGAATACAGAAAATCGCGCATGAAAAAATGACGGGACAGACGCACACGACCGAGGGTTTCAAGGCTCCACATACTGCCTGGTCTGCGCATTATTTCTTCCTCACTCGATCCCCAAGGTTTTCAGCCATCTCAGGATACCAGCCACCACTTCGTCGGTCTGCCCCGGAGACATCAACCGCCCGGCGATCACATGGGAATTAGGATCGTCCCCGGGCCCCATTGTTACCAGCTCAACCGACGCAGGGGCGCCCCATGCCTTGGCAATCTCGTGGGTCAGGTCGGCACGCACGACCTGATCTTCATTCGAGAACCAGAACAACGCGGGAACCTTTGCGTCTGAAAAATCCAGCGCATAGACCACATCCACCAGCACTGTCATCGGCACCACAGCCTGCCAAGGGTAGACCGCCGACCAGAATTTGTTCATTTCCGGGTTCACCCCTGCGACGCCCCGGGTTTCACCCATCATCAGGGGCAACCAAATGCGCGCCCAAGGCAATCCGGGTATCCATGCTCCGGCCGCTTTAACGCCGAAATTCGGAGAAACAAATACGATCCCTGCAACGTTTTGGCTCAGCTCTTCATTCAGTGCGGCCGCCGCTGCCAACGTGCCGCCGGTTGATGTCGAAATCACCACGACCTTATCCCCAACCGCCCGTGCAGCAGCCAGCCCTTCAGCAAGATCCTGCATCCAACCCGAGGCCGTCGCCTCACCCATTGCATCCCCGCCGCGACCATGACCCTGCAGCCGCGTGTAGACCAGATTGGCGCCCAACGTTTCGGCGAGCAGATCGGGAACCGGTCGGATCTCTTCGGATGATGCCGAAAACCCGTGCAGATATAGAATCGAAACAGGTGTTCGCTGCTCTTTATAGCCCTCTTGCCAAATAACTCGCTTTTCGACCCCCGGAATGATGTCGGCGAATGCAGATTCCACACTTTCGAAATAGACCTGCACCCCTTCACCGAATTTGCGCGCGTCAAATGTTGGGGCCAGATCAACCTTCTCACGCGGGCCAAGCCAATAGATCAGGCCAAACGCAACGATCAATGTCAGAAAAACGCGACCCAATATCCGCATTATTGGGCTGCCATCACATCGAGAACGGCTTGTTCGATCAACCCAAGGCATGGGCCATCCGAAAAGCGATGATCGGCGTGCTTGATCAATGACAGGCGCATATCGGGCCCGAACGCATGTTCAATCAGGCGCACTGCTGTTCCGGTTGAAACCGCTGTGTCTTCGGTACCTTGCAAAAACCGCACGGGAAAAGGCATATGCAGAGGCTTGCGCAGAACCAAATGTTGGCGACCATCTTCGATCATCCGTTTGGTCACGATGTATGGCTCCATATAGTCCGAAGGCAGCTCGACATGGCCAACAGTTTCCAGTGCCTGTTTCTGGTTTTCCGAGAATGAAGCCCAATACCCGTCCTCAGTAAAATCCGGTGCAGCAGCGATGGTCACCATTCCCTGAATCCGATCTGGCAGCGCTTTGGCCAACAGCAGCGCCTGCCACCCCCCCATGGACGAGCCGACTACAATCAGCGGTCCATCCGTCAATTCCGTGATCGCGGCCAGCGTATCCTCATGCCAGTCACCAATGCATCCTTCTTCGAACGTGCCCCCGCTTTCACCGTGACCTGAATAGTCGAACCGCAGAAATGAATGGCCACGCCCCTTCGCCCAGGCCTCCAAATGCACCGCCTTGGTGCCCTCCATATCGGATTTGAGCCCGCCCAGAAACACAATGGTTGGCCCGGTGCCCTCGCTTTTGTGATAGGCCAGCCGCCGTCCCTGCGCCGTTTCCAGAAAATTCGTCGCTGCCATGACACCCTCTTTTCTTTTTCCGACATCATGCACGCCCCACCCCCAAGTGCAATTCCAAGATCCCCCTTCATCTGGCAAAAAAAACCTCAGGGAGCGCGAGGGGCTGGCCCCTCGCGCCGGCCCTTGACAGGTCCACCACCACCTGACAAATGAAGCGAACACAACATAACCCGCAACCGGGCGTTCAGTGGGCGCCAAACCGACGAGGAGAGCCAGCCATGGCCTTGGACGCACAGTCAATCTCTCTCACTTTTCCTGACGGCAATGCACGATCCTATGACGTGGGTGTAACCCCTGCGCAGGTGGCCGCCGACATCTCGACCTCACTGGCCAAAAAGGCCATCTCAGCCACGGTGAATGGCCAGCATTGGGATCTGCAATGGCCCATTGAATCTGATGCCGAAATCGCCCTGCACACCATGAAAGATGAAGATCAGGCAAACGAACTGATCCGCCACGACCTGGCTCATATCATGGCCCGCGCCGTGCAGGAGATCTGGCCCGATACCAAAGTCACCATCGGCCCCGTCATCGAAAATGGCTGGTACTACGACTTTGACCGGGTCGAGCCTTTCACACCCGAAGATCTGGGCAAGATCGAAAAAAAGATGAAGGAAATCATCAATAAACGCGACGCCGTGACCACTGAGGTGTGGGATCGGCAACGCGCGATCGATTTCTATAACAAAAATAACGAGCCTTATAAGGTCGAGCTGATCGACGCCATCCCCGGGGATGAACCTTTGCGCATGTACTGGCATGGCGACTGGCAAGACCTGTGTCGCGGTCCGCATCTGCAGCATACCGGCCAGGTTCCGGGCGATGCGTTCAAGCTAATGAGCATTGCTGGCGCCTATTGGCGCGGTGACAGCGACCGTGCGATGCTGCAACGCATCTATGGCGTGGCTTTTACCGGCAAGGAAAAGCTAAAAGCGCACCTGCACATGCTGGAAGAGGCTGCCAAGCGTGACCACCGCAAGCTGGGCCGCGAAATGAACCTGTTCCACATGCAGGAAGAGGCTCCGGGCCAGATCTTCTGGCATCCGAATGGCTGGAAGATCTATACCACCCTGCAGGACTATATGCGCCGCATGCAGGAACGTGACGGCTATGTCGAAGTCAACACACCGCAGGTTGTTGACCGCAAATTGTGGGAAGCCTCGGGCCACTGGGACAAGTATCAGGAAAACATGTTCATCGTCGAAGTCGACGAGGAACATGCCCGTGAAAAGGCCGTGAACGCCCTTAAGCCGATGAATTGTCCCTGCCACGTGCAGGTGTTCAATCAGGGTCTGAAATCCTATCGCGATCTGCCTCTGCGCATGGCCGAGTTTGGGTCTTGCGCGCGGTACGAACCCTCTGGCGCGCTGCATGGTATCATGCGGGTGCGCGGCTTTACCCAGGACGATGGGCATATTTTCTGCGCCGAAGATCAGATCGAATCTGAAACTGCAAAATTCATCGCGTTTCTGTCGAAGGTCTATGCCGATCTCGGTTTCCATGATTGGACCATCAAGCTCTCGACGCGCCCGGAAAAACGCATCGGGTCGGATGAAAGCTGGGATCTGGTCGAAAAAGCCCTGGGTGACGCCTGCAAGGCCGCAGGATACGACTATGAGCTTCTCGAAGGTGAAGGCGCCTTCTACGGACCCAAGCTTGAATTCACCCTGACCGACGCGATCGGCCGTACTTGGCAATGCGGCACCCTTCAGGTGGACCCCAACCTGCCTGAGCGGCTGGACGCCAATTTCATTGGCGCGGACGGATCGAAGCACCGCCCCTTCATGCTGCATCGTGCAACGCTGGGTTCGTTCGAACGGTTCATCGGCATCCTGATCGAAGAACACGCGGGCAAATTGCCCTTCTGGCTGGCCCCGCGTCAGGTCGTGGTCGCTTCGATCACCTCCGAGGCTGACGGTTACGTGCAGGAAGTGGTTGAGACACTCAAGGCCGCAGGTATCCGAGCCGAGGCGGACATCCGCAACGAAAAGATCAACTATAAGGTTCGTGAACACTCGGTCGGCAAAGTTCCGGTCATTCTGGCCGTCGGTCACCGTGAAGTTGAGGACCGCACGGTCAGTGTCCGTCGTCTTGGTGAGAAACAGACACAAGTGCAGCCGCTTGAGGCTGTAACAAATGAACTGTCGCGGGCCGCTACGCCGCCCGACCTGCTGTAACAATCAGCGGCAAATTGCACAAAATCCGGCCCTCTCTGAGGGGCCGGATTGAAACATTTGCGTTTTATCTCTTCTAAAACAAACTATTAGTTTGCAAGATGTCATGACAGTCATTGACGGGCTCGTGAGACACAGGCTCGTGAATTCAACTGTGACCTGCAACCCATTACCTTTGTCATTGTCGAACACAGACATACGCAGTCATCAAAAGGATAACCGAGATGTCGAACACCGCTAAATCCCTTGTCATCGCAAGCGCCGTAGCCGCAGCCGTTTCAGGCATGGCCACAACCGCATCCGCACAAGCCAAAGAAAAGTGCTATGGCGTTTCTCTGGCCGGTCAGAATGATTGTGCCGCCGGTCCTGGCACCACGTGCGCGGGCACCTCGACTGTTGATTATCAGGGCAATGCCTGGACGCTGGTAGATGCCGGCACCTGCGCCGATATCGACCTGCCTCAGTCAGCTGACGGCGCTGCCCGCAAGGGATCGCTCGAGCCGCTGGAGCGCGACCTGCCGGCATAAGCCTGAGTTTTTGCCAAATCTGAGGGGCGGGCAAGAATCGCCCGCCTCTTTTTTCAAGACCGCGAGGTTACCAGATGCTGGACAGCACAATCCGATCGAACAGGCTGCCTGCGGCACCAGGCGTCGGCTATAAGCCTCAGCATTTCCAGCAGATTCTGGATCACCCGCAACCGGTCGCATGGCTGGAAATCCACGCCGAGAACTACATGGGCGATGGTGGCCGACCGCTGGCACAGCTGCGGCACTTGTCGGAACACTTCCCGATTTCCGTCCACGGCGTTGGCCTGTCCATCGGCGGAGAAGGCCCGCTGGATACAGACCACTTGGCCCGCTTGAAACACCTCGTCGGCTGGCTCAACCCCGCCAGCTTTTCCGAACATCTGGCCTGGTCGACACATGACAGCCACTTCCTGAATGATCTGTTGCCCCTGCCCTATACCGACGCAACCCTTGCACGGATTTGCGATCACATCGACCAAGTTCAGAATGTCGTTGGGCGACAGATGCTGCTTGAAAACCCGTCAAGCTATCTAGCATTTGATGAAAGTACGTGGTCCGAACCAGACTTCCTGCGCGAAATTTCGGGCCGCACCGGATGCGGGCTCTTGCTGGATGTGAACAACGTTTTCGTATCGGCGACAAATCTCGACTTCTCACCGCAGAGCTATATCGACGCCTATCCGCTGGACAAGGTTGGTGAGATCCACCTTGGCGGGCATGATGAGGATGAAGACGACCACGGGCTTCCCTTGCTGATCGATAGCCACGGACGAGAAGTGGTTGATCCGGTTTGGGCGCTTCTGAACTATGTGCTTGAACAATCGGGACCAAAACCTGTTCTTGTGGAATGGGATACCGACGTCCCTGATTGGCCTGTCTTGCGCGCAGAAGCCGATCGCGCCCAGGCGGCACTGGACCGCATTCCAGCATGAGCGTGTCGCAAGAAGAGTTTCACCTTGCTTTGCTGGATCCAGCCATGTCGGTGCCTGAGGGCCTTGTAGACGCGTCGGATCAGCCGGCGGGACGGCGTTTCAGTGTCTATCGCAACAATGTTGCCGTTTCGCTGACCGAAGCCATGCATCAGGCTTTCCCGGTTATCGCCAAGTTGCTGGGTTCGCAAAACATGGACGGGTTGGCCGGGCTTTTTCTGCGCAGCCACCCACCAACCTCGCCGTTGATGATGTTCTATGGCGAAGCGTTTCCGGATTTCCTGGTCGGGATGGATCAGCTGTCGCATATCGGGTACCTGCCCGATGTGGCGCGACTGGAACTGGCCCTTCGCCGATCTTACCACGCGGCGGACAGCGTGCCAGCGTCGGACGACGCGTTAGCCGTGCCACCCGAAGATCTGTTCCGGGCCCGATTGGAATTCGCACCTTCGATGCAAATCTTGCGCTCGGACTGGCCCATCTTTTCGATATGGCGGTTCAATACCGAAGACGGCGCACCGAAACCCCAAGCTGGTGCTGAAGATACCGTGATCACGCGCCGCGAATATGATCCTGTTCCTCAGGCCCTGCCGCAAGGCGGGGCGGGTTGGATCGCCGCGATGAAGGCCGGAAACACAATCGGACAGGCATTTGAAAACACTACCGAAACCACCCCGGATTTTGATCTTGGGGCCACTCTGGCGCTGCTGTTACAGGGCGGCGCTATCACTTCTGTGACTATTGAAAGGCTGGCAACATGACTGCCCTGATCTCTCTTCATAACAACGTCCTGGGACGGATCGACAGCTCGGCCAACTGGCTGACACCAACCCTGGCGCGTCTTGTCTTTGTTGCCGTGTTGCTTGTCTACTACTGGAACTCAGCCACCCTGAAAATCGACGGGTCGATTTTCTCTCCGTCAGCGGGGGCGTTTGGGCAGATTTTCCCCAAAGCGGCAGAGGCCGTACTTTATGACGTAACCCAGATGACTTTTTTCCAACGCGTCGTAATCTTTCTGGGAACAGTCGCCGAATTTGTCCTGCCAGCCTTGTTGCTGGTCGGCCTGCTGACCCGGGTGGCAGCCCTTGGGATGATTGGGTTTGTTTGGGTCCAGACCATTGTCGACGTGACCGGTCATGGCGTCAAATTGGGAGGCCTGTTCGACAACGCACTTACTTTGATGGATCAGCGCGTGATGTGGACTTTCCTGTTTCTGGTCATCGCGATAAACGGCGCAGGCCCGATCTCGATCGATCGCATCCTGCGCCTGAAGTAACTCAGAAATGTGCCTTGGGCTCGTCCGGTTTACCCGCGGCCAGCCCAAGGAGACCCGCCACGGCGGCAAAGGCGACCGGGAACATGGTGAACACATTGAACCCGAACGCATAATACATCCCAGCCGCAGAAATCAGCAGCAACACGCCACCAATCAGAGCGCGGGCATGTGCCATCGCCCCGCCCGCAATAGCCAATAAAGGCGCAAGGATCGCCACGGTTCGGATCAACTGCGCATTGTCCACCTGCTCGGCAATCCCGTCGATTTCGCCAAACCTGTCGATCAACTCGACATATCCATAGCCAACAAACCCGACCAACATGCCGATCAGACCGGCAACTACCCCTAAAATCATCGCTGCGTTACGCATTTAGAACCCTCTAGCTTGCGACCAACCACATAAGTACCCACTCAGCCAACGCCAAGGGCTGCCTGCGTTTCAGCCGTCCAGCCCAGATAAAGTGCACCGTCTTTCTCAACAAGCGGTCGCTTCATCAGGGTGGGGTGTTCCTGCAACAGCTCCAGCGGCTCTTTTTTGCGCTGCTCTGCATCTAACCCCCGCCATGTTGTTGATCGAATATTGAGCAAAGCCTCGCCGAAGTGATTCAGGGCCTGAGCCAGCACCGCCGCTGGCACGCCCTGCGCCCGGACGTCGATGAATTCTGCATCTGGAAGCGATTTCAATGCCTTACGACAAGTATCACATGTTTTCAGTCCATAAACGCGCATTTTCGGGCTGCTCCTGTATTGATTTTGGTCGTCGGCAAATTCGCCAGTGTATTCCGGTATTTCTTGATTTTTTACTTCACCGTGCAATGTTGAAAAAGACGAAACACGTAATTCGGGCCGTGTCGTGAGCGCGAGACGGTGATGTGTTGTGGTGACGTCAATTCCTACCCCCACCAATTTTGTGGGACAACGTGCAAGTAGAAGGAGACACGGGAAATGCCAACTGGCACCGTGAAATGGTTCAACACCACCAAAGGCTATGGGTTTATTGCCCCTGACGAGGGCGGCAAGGACGTATTTGTTCACATCTCGGCCGTTGAAAGATCCGGTCTTACCGGACTCGCTGACAATCAAAAGGTCGCTTACGAACTGGAAGACGGACGTGACGGCCGACAAATGGCTTCAGATTTGAAGCCACTGTAAAATCCCGTTACTGCGGGTACGAAAATCAGGACAACGGCCAATTTCAGGCCGTTGGCCATCGAAAGTGATGTGCCTATTCTCGCGCCCTGCTGCTTTCGGGGCGCGTGGTTCAATTTTGCCACATGGCACGATTCAGGACGTACTGGTCGCATAGGTGACCACCATCTTCCAGTTGCCGGATTATCTAGTCCACACTTCCATCAGTTGTTCAGGATCGCACATCCCGGCTCTTGCCCGCTCAGAGGTGAACTGGAGCGCAAGTTTTTGGTGCATGTAGCCGTGGGTTCGCAAATCACCATCGACGATGGGGGGACTCGGCCTGTGCCACGCAAGGCATGAACAGGGTCAGACAACCGGTTTTGATCAAAACTGAAAGTGTCATGAAACGATCGCAACCATTTCATGACGCCCCGTATAGACAGACGGCAAGCGCACTCAGCTTTCCTTGATGATCGCCTCGAACTCACGCCATTCCCGCCCGGTCATGCCCGAGATTTCCTGCGTGACCGTCTCTCCGGCCAACATCCGACGCAAGCTGTCGACCATCTGCGCGGAAAGATTGACCGCACCCAGGCGGTAATCTTCAAACGCCTTATAGGCGGCCGGCACCCAATCAGCGACGATCTTGCACATGGCATCGGCGTAAACACGAATTTCGTATTGGGCATGAGGATCCGCGCGCAGACGCAGGAAGTGGAACAGGTTGTGCAGGTCAACCTTCCAGTACCATTGCGTGTAGATATTCGCCGGAAGGTTCATCCGCGCCAGTTCACGCGCAAGCCCTTGCTGCCCGTCCTGACCCATCATCGCCTCGTAATTGTCATAACAACGCGCGCTATCAGCTTTCAGTATCTCAAGGACGCGCGCGGCTTCTTCGCCCTGCAACGTATCGCCGCGACCCTGATTGTTGATCTCGGACTGCGCGGACACATGCTCGGGTGCCGGGATATAGAATTCACGGTCCAAAATCGAATAGCGCGCCGAATATTCATTCACATTCGCCGTCCGGTGCCGAATCCACTGTCGCGCGACAAAAACCGGTAATTTGACGTGCAACTTGATCTCGCACATCTCAAACGGGGTCGAGTGCCAGTGCCGCATCAGATAGCGGATCAACCCTTCGTCATTTTGCACTGATTTGGTGCCCTTGCCATAGGACACGCGTGCGGCCTGACAAATCGCAGCGTCATCACCCATATAGTCGATCACGCGCACAAAACCGTGGTCCAGAACCTGATGCGCCGTGTACAGGTGTTCCTCCATCCCCGCAGCTACAACACGGCGTGTTGGATGCGATTGCGCCCGTTGCGCTTCGATCTCGGCCAGTTGGTCAGAGGACAGCGGCATGAAATTTCCTTTCCAGCAATGAGTCGCCTGCCACTATATATCGCCAATCAAAAGACAGGAACCGCGATATGTGCGCCCACATTTGCATTTTCAGAATTGTGTCCGCGCGGCCTCTCGACACGTGATGTACGCGCGCTAAGGTGCAGGGCATCACCGGAACAGAAAGGAACCCGCAATGGGGCTAACTTACCTCCACACCATGGTTCGCGTGAAGGACCTGGACAAATCCATGGCGTTTTACAAGTTGCTGGGCCTTAAGGAAACGCGCCGCTATGACAGCGAACAGGGGCGGTTTTCCCTGATCTTCATGGCTCCCGCTGGGCAAGAGGATCGACCAATCGAGTTGACCTATAACTGGGATGGGGATGACGATCTGCCCAACGACAGCCGCCATTTCGGCCATCTCGCCTATGGAGTCGACAATATTTATGAAACCTGCCAGCACCTGCAGGACAATGGAGTCGTGATCAACCGGCCACCGCGCGACGGCCGAATGGCGTTTGTGCGGTCACCCGACAATATCTCGGTCGAGTTGCTACAAAACGGTGATGCACTGGAACCGGCCGAACCCTGGGCCAGCATGGAAAGCACCGGGCACTGGTGATCCGCTGGTTGATCACACTGGGCCTAGCCTTTTTAGCCAGCCCCCTGCGGGCCGAGCCCTGTCGCCTTGCGCTTGCGCTGGCAATGGACATTTCAACATCGGTAAGCGCAGAAGAGGACGCGCTGCAAAGGCAGGGCCTTGCCGCAGCGTTGGTTGCCCCCGAGGTGACCGAGGCCTTCTTTTCCTCGTCGATGCCGGTCGCGCTGGCTGTTTATGAATGGAGCGGCCGGGACGTTCAGCACATCATACTGGGCTGGACGATGATCAACACGCAGACCGATTTGCTGGTGGCAGCGACCACGATACAGCAATCGGTCCGATCAGACAGCGACTCGGCCACGGCGATGGGGTATGCGCTAGCCTTTGGGGCGACGCTGATGCAGCAGGCCCCGACATGTCTTTTTCAAACCATTGATCTGTCAGGTGACGGTTCGAACAACGATGGATATGGCCCGGATTCCGCCTATCGGCATTTTCCCTTTGAGAATACGATTGTGAATGGCCTAGTCATTAATGCCGCCGACTTCGAAGGCGAGCTGTACCTGATTCCCTTCTTTGAAAACAATGTCCTGTACGGCCCCGGGGCGTTTCTGGAAATCGCCGACGGGTTCCAGGATTTCGAACGCGCCATGCGGCGCAAACTTGAACGCGAACTAAAAGGTATGCAGATCGGTGCATTGTCGGGCCCCGGCCAGCGATGATACGTGCGCTTGCAACGATAGTCAGCATATTGGCCACCTCTGCGGCATCAGAATGCCGCCATGCTTTGGCTTTGGGCCTGGATGTGTCGGGATCAGTCGACAGCTCGGAATACCGGTTGCAGCTTGGCGGCTTGGCAGGTGCTTTGCGCAGGCCCGAGATTAAGCAACTCTTTCTTTCAAACACAGCAAACCCGGTACACATCGCGATTTATGAGTGGAGCGAACCCGGCCACCAACGCCTGTTATTGAGCTGGACCGCAGTACAATCGGACCTCGATCTGGAGCGCATAGCCACCCTGCTCGACCATGTGAAACGCAGCGGCGCTCCGCAAGGAACCGCCGTCGGGTCCGCCATGCTGTTCGGTGCCGAGCTTTTGGGCCAGCAACCCGATTGCTGGAAGCGGACATTGGATCTGTCGGGGGACGGAAAGCACAATATCGGCCTGCATCCAAGAAATGCGAAACAGACGCTCTCTGGCGACGGTATCACGGTCAATGGACTGGTCATCGGTGCCGACGACCGTGACATCGGTAGCACCCGCTATGTTCAGGTCGGAGAGCTGCTGGCCTATTTCAAAGCATGGGTCATCCTTGGCCCCGGCGCCTTTGTCGAGGTTGCCCTGGGCTTTGACGATTACGAAGAAGCAATGACCCGTAAACTGATCCGCGAACTTGAAGGCCTGACCCTATCGGATGCGGGACGGAGGCCGACCGAGCATCAGTAGATATAGCGGATCTGATCCGTCCAATACCGTTCTACCCGCCGCAATGCTCCGGTAATGTCTTCGATCCCTTCCTGTCCAAGCACGCCGCGCGATTGTAGGCCTTCGGCATGTCTCGAAAACAGCTCGGAGACGATATCGCGGATTTCGCGGCCCTGTGGCGTCAACCGGACACGCACCGATCGGCGGTCTATTTCGCAACGCTGGTGGTGCATATACCCCATCTCGACCAATTTTTTGAGGTTGTAGCTGACATTGCTGCCTTGATAGTAGCCGCGGCTTTTCAATTCACCAGCGGTAACCTCATGATCTCCGATATTGAACAAAAGCAACCCTTGAACCGCGTTGATCTCAAGAACACCGACCCGTTCAAACTCATCTTTGATAACGTCCAACAACAAACGATGAAGCCGCTCAACCAGAGCAAGTGCCTCAAGATAGCTTGTCATGAAGCCTTTGACCCCCGGCGCGGAGACCTGCATTTCCAAACTCATACGATCCTCCGATTCATTCGCGCAGTTTCAGGCAGGATGAAGCGAAAAGCCGAAAAATCAGTTAAGCCGGATAATCTTTATTTTTGAAAGGTTTGCGCAATATCAGAAACAAGCCCCGAGAATTGGGCCGGTGGCGAGACCTGGCCAGTGACCCATTGATACAGATCCTGATCATTCTCGTGCAGCAGAGCGTCGTAAACATCCAACCCCGCCGCATCCATGGTTTCGAGATTGCGGTCTGCATAGGCAGCCAGAATCAGATCCATCTCTTTGATGCCGCGTCGCATGGAACGCATTTTCATCCGTTTGATCCTGACATTGCGCGGTTCGGCCACTATTCCGCCTCCAGCATCATGCGCACACGTTTCTCCAGCCTTGCAGCCCGCTCGGCGCTGGCGCGCATCTCGCCTCGGATTGAGCGAAGCTCGGATACGATTCCGGCCAGGTCAGGTGCGTTTTCTCCAGCCTCGACAGGGGCGTCCATCCCGTCGCCCTCGCCGGTGAGAAGCCACATGATCGAAACGTTGATCATGCCTGCCATCATCGACAGTCGGTTGGCCCGGGGCTCTGACAGATCATTTTCCCAGGCGGCAATCGTAGACTTCTTGACACCCAGCCTGCGGGCCAGATGTGCCTGCGTCATCCCCGCTGCTTCACGCGCCCCTGCCAGCCGGTCTCCGAATGTCGCCGCGTCGGGTCCGTACCAGTCATTTTCGTCGTTCATCGGGGTCTCCAAATCTCTTGTTTTATATCGCTTGATCGTCGTTCGGGCGCACCCTATGACAGTCAGGCTAAACATACAAACTGAGGCCGACCATGAGTTTCCTGTCTGCGACACTGTCACGCGTAAAACCATCTCCAACAATCGCGATGACAGCCAAGGCGGCCGAATTAAAGGCAGCCGGACGAGACGTAATTGGCCTAAGCGCCGGAGAGCCAGATTTCGACACGCCCCAGAACATCAAGGATGCTGCGGTGGCGGCCATCGCCGCTGGAAAGACCAAATACACCGCGCCCGATGGCATACCAGAGCTGAAGCAGGCGGTTTGCGCCAAGATGAAACGTGATCATGGACTGGACTATTCGCCTGCTCAGATCTCGGTCGGAACCGGTGGCAAGCAGACGTTGTATAACGCGCTGATGGCCACCATGAACGCGTGCGATGAGGTGGTCATACCTGCACCTTATTGGGTCAGCTATCCCGATATGGTTCTTCTGGCCGGGGGAACGCCTGTGACAGTTGAAACGACCCTGGAGAACAGTTTCAAACTAACCGCTGAACAGCTTGAGGCAGCTATTACCCCAAAGACCAAATGGTTCATCTTCAACTCTCCGTCCAACCCAACCGGTGCAGGGTATAGCCGGGCGGAATTGAGAGCTTTGACCGATGTCCTGATCAGGCACCCGCATGTTTGGGTAATGACAGATGATATGTACGAGCATCTGGCCTATGACGGGTTTGAATTCTGCACACCGGCCGAAGTCGAGCCCAGGCTTTATGACCGCACCCTGACCTGCAATGGTGTATCCAAAGCTTATGCGATGACTGGCTGGCGGATTGGCTATGCAGCAGGGCCTGCCGAATTGATTGCGGCAATGCGCAAGGTTCAGTCTCAATCGACCTCGAACCCCTGCTCGATCAGCCAATGGGCGGCGGTAGAGGCGCTGAACGGTACACAGTCCTTTCTGGCCCCGAACAATGAAACGTTCAAACGCCGCCGTGATCTGGTCATCAGCATGCTGAACCAGATCGAAGGAGTGACCTGCCCAACTCCGGAAGGTGCGTTTTACGTCTACCCTTCCATTTCCGGGTTGATCGGAAAGACCACGCCTGCTGGCACTTTGATCGACACAGACGAAGCCTTCGCAACCGCGCTTTTGGAAGAGGCTGACGTTGCAGTCGTCTTCGGCGCTGCGTTTGGGTTGTCCCCCAACTTCCGCGTCAGCTATGCTACGTCAGATGAAGCGCTGACCGAAGCCTGCACGCGCATTCAGAGGTTTTGTGCTTCGCTGACCTGATCGGAGACCTTATGACTGCCGAATTGCCTGAGTACTATTTCCGCATACGCGAAAACGGTGCCGCGGTTTTCCGGATCGACACGGAAAACCGCCAACGTCGGATTGAAATGAACCAGATCGCGGTCATCAACATCCGCAACGGAGAGGTGAAGCCGCAGGGTCAGCGCGCTCTGACTGAGGCGGATCAGGCCGAAATCGAGCGCTGGATGGCAGAACGTAAAGATCTTCTGGCGCAGCGCGATATCGACGATATTCACCGCGCGGTGGACTATCTGAACCTAACCACACAGTGGGCCCAGTCCAAAGCGACTGACCAACAGCTCGAGGACGTTACGGACCGGCTACTACTGGCGATGCATGATCTGCGCAGCGTATTGGTTCGGAAGAAAGCCGACCGGCTGAACAAAGGCTAATTTGCCTTCACGCTGCCGGTTCAGCGATTACACGCACTGATCGTAACCAGAAGCGCGCCATCAACAGTACGGCGGCACAGGCAAGACCCAGCACAAGGCCCAACCAGACACCGACGCCCTCCATGCCGCGGATGAACCCAAAATAGTAGGACGCCGGAATTCCGACGACCCAATAGCTTAGCCCCGCCATGACCATTGGCACCTTGGCATCCTGCAATCCGCGCAAAAGGCCCAACGCGATCACCTGTGCACCGTCCACCAGCTGGAACAACGCAGCCATGGCCAGCAACCCGGTACCTATGGCCAGAATCTCGGGGCGTTTCGGATCCTGCGGTTCCACAAATACGGAAATCAGAGGCTCGGCGCAGGTCAGGAACAGGATGATTGTCAGGATAGACACCACAAGAGACATCCCTGTCACGGCGACGGCTCCTTTTTCCAGATGCGCGCGGTCCTTGCGGCCAAGCGCATTGCCCGCCCGGATCGTGGCGGCGTTGGACAGGCCCAGATGCACCATGAATGTCGCCGAGGCGAGGTTCAGAGCGATCCCATGCGCCGCCAGCGGCACCTGACCGATCCAGCCCATCATAAAGGCCGACATCGCGAACAGAGACACTTCGGCCAGCAGGGTCAGCCCGATGGGTATGCCTAGCTTCAGAACGCTCAGCAGCATCTCCCAGTCGGGCCGCCAAAACCTTTGGAACAGGCTATGCTCGGGCAGAACTTTTACAGCATAGATGATAACCGCAATTAACGACACGGTCTGCGTCACGACCGAAGCGATAGCGGCGCCCATCACGCCCAGTTCAGGCGCACCCCAGTTGCCAAAGATCAAAGCATAGTTGGTCAGACCGTTCACCACCGCAGCTGCAACAGTGATCCACAAAACAACCTGGGTTCGCTCCAACGCCGCAAGGTAGGACTTCAAGACCATTACCACCAGAGCGGGGAACAGACCCCAGCCTGCAACCCGCAGGTATTCCGATGCAGTTTCTGCCACCTGTGGATCCTGATCTGTGGCGATCAAGATCGGGTATGACCACCACAGCAATGGCATTACCACTGCTGCATATAGCAACGACAACCAGAGCCCCATGCGGGTCGAACGGCGAATGCTGGTTTCATCGTCTTCGGCAGCGGCTGTTGCCACCATTGGCATAACGGCCAGACCGAACCCGCCCCCGAACAGGAACAGGACAAAGTAAAAGCTGCTGGCCAACGTGACCGCCGCCAGAGCTTCGACCCCGTACCAGCCAAGCATGATCGTGTCCGTCAGACCGATTGCGAACTGCGCCAGATGCCCGCCAACCAATGGCAGGCCCAGGACGGCAATGGCACGGAAATGGCCTTGATATGTCATCACCTTATTCATTCCACCAGCCATAGGCCCGGGGAAAGGCCGGGACAAGACCGGAACAGAGAAATTTCAGAGTGAGACATGGATCCGAGACAGGTGCCCTGCCCCGAACCTTAGGCCTAGCAGCGGGCGTCAGGATGCAGCGCGTTGCCCAGAATATGCTCGGATCGGTGGATCACATGATGCGCCTGACCCACGATCAAAGGATCGGGCTCGCCAACAATGCCGTGATCCTTGTCCGGGTAATCAAGTGTCGACAGAAAGTGGCGCATACAGTTCAGACGAGCGCGTTTTTTGTCATTCGATTTCACGATGGTCCAGGGCGCATCAGCGGTGTCTGTATAAAAGAACATCGCCTCTTTCGCCTCGGTATAGTCATCCCATTTGCCAAGGCTTGCCTTGTCGATCGGAGATAGTTTCCATTGCTTCAACGGATCGGTCTCACGGCTTTGAAACCGCCGCTGTTGTTCGGGTTGCGTGACCGAAAACCAGTATTTGTAAAGCTGAATTCCCGACCTCACCAACATCCGTTCAAGCTCTGGCGTCTGGCGCATAAACTCTAGGTACTCGTTCGGAGAACAGAACCCCATCACCCTCTCGACCCCGGCGCGGTTGTACCAAGAGCGGTCGTAGAACACCATTTCACCAACGGTGGGAAGCTCGTGCACATAGCGCTGATAGTACCATTGGCCCTTTTCTTCCCAGGTGGGTTTGTTAAGGGCGACCACGCGCGCCTGACGGGGGTTCAGGTGTTCCATAAACCGTTTGATTGTACCGCCTTTACCAGCCGCATCGCGCCCTTCGAACAGCAATACGAACCGTTGACCGGTTTCCTGCGCCCACAGCTGAACCTTAAGCAATTCAGCCTGCAGTTTGGCCTTCTCGGCCTCATAGACCCGCCGGGGCATCTTGCGATGATAGGGATATCTTCCGCTTTCGAATGCCTTGCGGATCTTTTCCGGGCTTGGCTCGGAAACAGCACCTGCAACAGGTGTTTCGTCATTCACGCGTGGTAGATTTTGCTCGGGTTGCGCAGCTGCATCCATACATATTCTCCTTTTTTTCACTGTTCGAAAAAACGGCTAGCAGAACCGAAGCTTTCGCGCTTTGATTGGGGTCAAACCAAATTCACTTATACGGCGAAAAGGCCAAGAAACATGGAAACCCGATTTCAGATCCTGAATGGCCAGAGGTTTCATATTCGCCGTTGGGGGTCATCCGACCTGCCACCCTTGCTGATGCTGCACGGCTTTCCGGAATATGGTGGGGCATGGGCCGATCTGGCGCCACATCTGGCATCTCATTTCCATTGCATTGCCCCTGATCAACGCGGTTACGGCCAAAGCTGGGCACCAGAGGGTGTCGGCCAATATGCCACGTCCGAGCTGGTCTCGGATATGATCGCACTTGTCGAAGGTCTGGATACGCCAATCAGTGTTCTGGGCCATGACTGGGGCGCCGCGGTCGCCTATGGCCTGGCCATGTTCCGCCCAGATCTCGTCGGTCGCCTGATCATCGCAAACGGCGTTCACCCGGTGCCCTTCCAACGGGCTATGGCATCGGGCGGCGCACAATCCGCGGCCTCTCAATATATTAACGCGCTACGGGCCCCTGATGCCGCAACACACTTTGCCGCGAACAATTTTACCCGCTTGGAAAGTTTCTTTCGCCACGGGATGGGCTTGGACTGGCTGTCCGATGCCCGAATGGAGGACTATCGAACTGAATGGGCCCGTCCCGGTCGTCTGAATGCCATGCTGAGCTGGTATCGGGCCTCTCCGCTGGTTGTGGCGAAACCGGGCGAGCCCTGCACAGACCTGCCCCGGCTTCCGGTCGAGCGGCTGATGGTTCGTTGCCCACATCTTTTGCTATGGGGCTCCGATGACAAAGCGCTGCTGCCCGAGACGACAGACGGTCTGGAAGATTTCGCGCCCGACCTCACACGAGTCGATATTCCGGGCACAGATCACTGGTTACACCACCAGAAGCCCGAAGCAATGGCACAGGCAATCATCGAGTGGACAGACGGCTGAGGCCTATTTATGCCCCCAATCAGCAGGATCAGCCGAGTTATTGGGGGACAGCCCCAGAATGTCACCCTCGGTGGAACATCCCAGCCCCAGAACGGTGCGGTTGGCATAGGCAAAATAGGCGCAGACCTGATTGATCTCGAGGATTTCACCATCGTCCCACCCTGTGTTGCGCAGGACGGCTATGTCGTCTTCCACCAGATCCGCCGGGGCCTGCGTCAGCTTGCGCGCATACAACATGGCCGCAACCTGAGCAGCCTCCAATGGTGCGCTTTCGGGTGTCCCAGCTTCGATCGCGGCACGGATTGCATTACCGCGCACTTCGTCGCCTAACAGCCTTTGCAACCCGTTGAAATGATGCTCGACACAGTACCCGCAGTGGTTCAGGGAACTGACCCAGACACCCAGAGTTTCGAGAAACCATTTCGGAATCTGATTGGCCGAATGATGCAGCACATTCTTGTACAGCGCCATATGCCCTTCCATCGAATGCGGCCGCAAGGAATGCGCCATCATGATATTGTCGACATTGTTGTCGGGGCCGGTCACCCGCTCATACAGCTTGCGCAGCTTGCCCGTAGCTTGTTCGAAAGGAATGGTTTTGATCCAGCTCATTTGGCATGCCCTGTTACTGTTGTTCAGCTTCGCGAAAAGACTAGAAGCGAAAACTGAGCGTTGCGAGGTAAAAAGCAGAACTTTTAGCACCTCGGGGCATCGAACCAGATAGATACACAAGGTTCGGGATTTTTATACAACGTTTTGGGCTGCACATAGCGCCAATCCCAACACCACGTCGCCCCGGGCCCCACTATATTTTAATTTTCATTTCGGTGTTTTATTCGCTTCAGTTACATAGACTATCAATTTTGCGAAAGAGATTCTGGAATTGCGCATACTCTGTACTGTCTTCGTGCTCTCCGGGATAGGCACCGTCGTCGCATTGACGCAACCCGGGCTCACCGATTGGGTATTGCTGGCTGGGCCCTGCGCATTGGCAAGTGTGATATTGCTGCTCAAAAACTGGCTGAAGCGCTTTCAAAAAGCAAGAAAGTGGGCCGTCGTTGACGGATCAAACGTCATGCACTGGAAGGACGATGTTCCAAGTATCGAGACCGTTCGCGAGGTCACGATCGCACTGACCAAAGCAGGGCTAACGCCCGGAGTGGTCTTTGATGCGAATGTGGGATACAAAATTTCTGATCGATACATGAGTGACAAATATCTGGCGTCCAAGCTTAGGCTACCGAGAGATCGCGTTATGGTCGCTCCAAAAGGAACACCAGCAGACCCATTAGTCTTGCAAGCCGCCAGGGATTATCAAGCCACCATCGTTACGAATGACCGATTCCGCGATTGGGCTGATGACCACCAAGATGTTCTAAACGACAGAAAACCAATACGCGGCGGTTACAAGGACGGAATGCTTTGGTTGTCTCTTTGATACCTCACTCATTTACGGGTAGCTTTGCCTGACGTATTCGCTTGTATGTCTGTGCTTAGCCAAAGACAGACACCACAGAACGTCCAATTCCAAAGCATCGCTCCTACTCCTCGCGCTTCCAAGACCCAAACCATCCACAACACCTCGCGTCCCTCTTCCCCCGGACCACATCACCTGCCATAATAGGGGGAAACTCAAAAACAAGAGCAGCCCATATGCCCGACGACCTGTTGACGCCCGAAGCGACCAATACCTATGACGCCTCATCCATTGAGGTGCTCGAAGGTCTTGAACCTGTTCGCAAACGCCCCGGCATGTATATCGGCGGCACGGATGAGCGTGCGCTGCACCATATGGTCGCTGAAATCCTCGACAACTCGATGGACGAAGCGGTGGCAGGCCATGCCAACCGGATCGAAGTCGAACTGCACGCCGATTACGCCCTGACCGTCCGTGACAACGGGCGCGGCATTCCGATCGATCCGCACCCGAAATTCCCCGACAAATCCGCGCTTGAGGTCATCCTGTGCACCCTGCACGCGGGTGGCAAGTTCTCGGGTAAGGCTTATCAGACCTCGGGCGGTCTGCATGGGGTTGGCGCATCTGTGGTCAATGCTTTGTCGGATTCCATGGTTGTTCAGGTGGCCCGCGACAAACAGCTGTTCGAACAACGCTTCTCGCGCGGAGTACCTCAGGGACCGGTGGAAAAGGTCGGTGCTGCCCCCAATCGGCGCGGCACCACTGTGACCTTCCATGCCGACCCCGACATCTTTGGCCACCACAAATTCAAACCCGCGCGGCTGTTCAAATCCATCCGCTCCAAGGCCTATCTGTTCTCGGGCGTCGAAATCCGCTGGAAAACCGCCATCGACGACGGCGAAACCCCCACCGAGGCGACGTTCCACTTCCCCGGCGGGTTGTCGGATTACCTCAAAGAGACGATGAACGGCTCGTCCACCTATGCCGATCAGCCCTTTGCCGGCACCGTGGACTTTCGGGAAAAATTCAATGCCGCTGGCAAGGTCGAATGGGCGATCAACTGGACGCCCTCGCGCGACGGGTTCATCCAATCCTACTGTAACACCGTCCCCACCCCCGAAGGCGGCACCCATGTGGCGGGGTTCTGGGCCGCTGTCCTCAAGGGCATCAAAGCTTACGGCGAGCTGATCAACAACAAAAAGGCCGCGCAGATCACCCGCGACGACCTGGTCACCGGCGGCTGTGCCCTGGTGTCCTGTTTCATCAGCGAGCCCGAGTTTGTCGGCCAGACCAAAGACCGCCTCGCCACGGTCGAAGCTCAGCGGCTGGTCGAAAACTCGGTCCGTGACCATTTCGACAACTGGCTGGCCGCGGATAACAAATCCGCCGGAGCGATCCTCGACTTCCTCATTCTAAGGTCTGAGGAGCGCCTGCGCCGACGGGCTGAAAAGGAAACACAGCGCAAGTCCGCCACTAAGAAACTTCGTCTCCCCGGCAAGCTGGTGGACTGTTCCAGTTCAACGCGCGACGGAACCGAATTATTCATCGTCGAGGGCGACTCGGCGGGCGGCTCGGCCAAGATGGGCCGTAACCGCAAAACGCAGGCGCTGCTGCCCCTGCGCGGTAAAATCCTGAACGTGTTGGGCGCGGCCAGTTCCAAGCTGGGCACCAATGCGGAGATCAACGATCTGACCCAGGCGCTGGGTGTGGGCCTCGGCACCCGTTTCAACGTCGATGACCTGCGCTATGATAAGATCATCATCATGACCGACGCGGATGTCGACGGCGCGCATATCGCGGCGCTGCTGATGACGTTCTTCTTTACCCAGATGCGGCCGATGATCGACGCGGGGCACCTGTATCTGGCCTGCCCGCCGCTGTACCGCCTGACCCAAGGGGCCAAACGCGTCTATTGCCTGGACGAGGCCGAGCGCGACGAGTGGATGGAGAAAGGTCTGGGCGGCAAAGGCAAGATCGACGTCTCACGCTTTAAGGGTCTGGGTGAAATGGACGCCAAGGACCTGAAAGAGACCACGATGGACCCGGCCTCGCGCAAACTGATCCGCGTCACTATTGATGAGGACGAACCCGGCGAAACCAGCGATCTGGTCGAGCGCCTGATGGGCAAGAAACCCGAACTGCGGTTCCAATACATTCAGGAGAACGCACGGTTTGTGGAGGAGTTGGATGTTTGAAACGAGCTTCAGCCGATAATAGATTTCCCCCACAAAAAAAGATGAACGCCAAGGAAGAAATCCGAGCAATCAATCGCACGATAGCAGTTTTTAGTACGTGTTGGGCATTGACTGTAATCTGGGTCTTGTTCTTTCCTCACCTATTTCCAACTACCGGCATCTCGCTATCCAAAGCGTACATCTTTATCTTTGCTTGGTGGCCAGCGGCGTTGTTGCTGTATCTAATAAAAAAGAGTGTGTACAAACGCCAATGAGGCAAACGCTTTCGCACATCAGAAAGGACTAACGTGGCGAAACCTGCGACCTTGCTGTGCGCCTGATGGGCAAAAAAACCGAACTGCGGTTCCAATACATTCAAGAGAACGCGCGGTTTGTGGAGGAGTTGGATGTTTGAGGAAGAAATCTAGTTCTTTCTCAATGGGTGCTGGGTAACTCTGAGTTCTGAATTTGCTCGCCTATCCAGTCGGGTATATCTGACTAGCATCAAATTGGAACCGCTTTAGACTGAGCACACCAAATTCATTAACCTTTTTAGTTGTGTCGGTGAAGTAGTTGGCGAAGCTCCTAGTGTCTTTAAATGCTTGCACACCAATAATTTTTTGGCTCGGCAGTGGGTTTGCTGCACTGTCAGAAAGCAACCGAGAGGATGTTTGGGAGCATTGCCGCCCAGACGATAGCTGCGTAGTCGAATTCGGTCATTTAGCCAATCAGACCACCGATCCTTACATGTTTTCCGGGTATGTCGTTGATGAAAACAGCAACAAGTGGGCAAGTCATCGACGTTCCATACACAGATATTCCGATGTACGCGATTGCCTTGTAAGGAGCGAGAAGCTCAAAGAAAAACCAAACTTGCTATTGATCGATTGGGATCGAGTGGGGTTCGATCATGCTGCCGAAGTCTGCGTTTTCCGCATCGCGCGCAGCTTAGGGGACGTGGAAGTTCTAAAAGACTGGTTTGGTTACCATGGCTTCAGAACAAAAGGGCCAAACAGATCATTTTCTGAAAGCTACAAACCACGATATGAAACTCAATCGGTGCAAGGCCTTTCCGCCAAATGGAGCGGTGTAGAGTTCAAATCCCAATACATGGCGCGCAAAAGCTTACTGTTTCATATTTTTGCAAACACTTACGGAATTGGCGGGTACGCCTTCAATGTCGGTTTGGCAGAAGACGATCGTATCGTGGCCATTGAGGCGAGTTGGACTGGAAATCACTGAAGTAGCTGTATGTTCTCAGCGCTGCCCAAAACGCTTCGCGCCCGCCTTAAGGGGCGGGTCGAGCGCGTGCTTGATGCTTTGCATCAAGCATTGTGTGAATAGATTAGTACGTCTCCACTATCCGTAGGCCGGGCTTCAGCCCGGCATCACCGACACCCCTTCCAACCACTCCGCAATCTGCCCGACTGGCCCCTCCCACCCGGGCTCCATGAACAGAAAATGCGCGTGGTTTTCGACCGGCAGAAACGTCGCGCGATCCCCATAAAGCTTCGCCAACGCGCGGCAGGTGTTGGGGTTCACGGCCCGATCCTCGGTGCCGGATACGATCAGAACCGGGCAGTCGACCTTGTCGATATCCAGCTTCATCGCGTGGTGGTCGTCGAACATCCAAAAGAACATCTCGAACATCACCCGCCCGCTTTCGGCACCCAGCTGGTCGAACACCGCGTGCTGCTGCGCCTCGGGCATCTTGTTCAGCGCAAAGGGCGCCATCAGATCGAACTCAACGCGCATGGGCTGTTTCCAGAACGCCCCGCCCTCCATCAACGCGCGCGGCACGGCGCGTTCGTCGTCGGTTTCGGGCAGCGTGCCCCATGGCGCGTTCGGATTGATCAGAACGATGGCGCAGGCCAAGCCGCGCGCTGCCACCTGCTGCGCCACAACGCCTGCGATGGCGTGACCCAGCAACACCGGTTTGCTGTCCAGCCCCTGCACGAACTCTGCAATGTCGTTGGCATAATCGATGACGCTGACGTCGGTCAGGCCCGGATCGGGTTCGGCCTTGGGGTCGCCGCCATGGTACCGCAGAGCAGGCGTGTGCACGGTCCAGCCCCGGTCGCGGAAGAACCCCGCGTAATCGGCCATACACCACGGTCCGGCAAAGGCTCCGTGGATCAGAACAATCTCTTTGGTCATGGAAACGCCCCCTCACCTGCCATCACTATGAGAGATGAGGGAGCGGATCGGCAAGAGGCTTACAGTGCGGCTTTGAACAGCGCCGTCAGGTTGTCCTCGGTCAGTTCAATCGGATTGCCGCCGCAAGAGGGGTCGATGATCGCCCCCTTGACCAGTTCGGGGATTGCCGCATCGGTCACTTTCATATCCGAGAGTTTGCGGGGAATACCCAGCGAGTCATTAAACTCCTGCACAAAGGCGCGGAACCCGTCAAAGCCTCCATCGATGCCCAGATAGGCCGCGGCCTGCTGGAACCGGTCGGCGATGGCGGGGGCGTTGAACTCTAGCACCGCGGGCATACAGACCGCGTTGGTCGTCCCGTGATGGGTGTTGAACACCGCGCCAATCGGGTGGCTCATCGCGTGGATCGCGCCGAGGCCTTTCTGAAACGCCGTAGCACCCATCGCTGCCGCGCTCATCATTTGCGCCCGCGCTTCGATATCGGTGCCATCGGTATAGGCGCGCGGCAGGTAGTCCTTGACCAGCCGCATCCCCTCCAGCGCGATGCCGTGTGACATCGGGTGGTAATGCGGGCTGGAGAACGCCTCGACACAATGGGCAAAGGCGTCCAAACCGGTGCCCGCGGTGATGAATTTCGGCATCCCCACGGTCAGTTCCGGGTCACAGATCACCACGGTTGGCAGTACCTTAGGGTGAAAGATGATCTTTTTCGCGTGGGTTTCCGAATTGGTGATGACGCTGGCGCGCCCCACCTCTGACCCCGTCCCGGCGGTGGTCGGCACCGCAATGATCGGAGCAATGACATCGGCATCGGCTCGGGTCCACCAATCGCCGATATCTTCGAAATCCCAGACCGGGCGCGTCTGCCCGGCCATGAAAGCGACCATCTTGCCCAGATCCAGCCCCGAGCCACCGCCAAATGCGATCACCCCGTCATGGTCGCCTGCCCGATACGCCGCAACGCCGGCCTCAAGGTTCTTCTCATTGGGGTTCGGGTCCACTTCGCTAAACAGGCCACGCCCCAGACCCGCAGCCTCAAGAATATCCAGCGTCGCCGAAGTGATCGGCAGATCAGCCAACCCCTTGTCCGTGACCAGCAGAGGGCGTTTCATTCCGGCCGCAGCGCAGGCTTCGGGCAGTTCCTTGATGCGGCCAGCGCCGAATTTGATCGCGGTCGGATAGGACCAGTTTCCAGACAGGCTCATGATGTCACCTTCTTCAGATGGTAGGATTTGGGGCGGGTAAGGTTGTGATAGCCGATGACAGAAAGACCACCGCCACGCCCGGTATTCTTGCAACCGGTCCAGCACAGGCCCGGATCCAGATAATCGGCGCGGTTCATGAAGACGGTGCCAGTTTCAATCTGGTCCCCGACCTGCGCAGCCCGGTCCACGTCGCGGGTCCAGAGGCTGGCGGTCAGGCCAAACTCGCTGTCATTCATCAGCGCGATGGCTTCGTCATCCGACGACACTTTCATGATACCAACTACGGGGCCGAAACTCTCATCCCGCATCACCCGCATGTCGTGTGTGACATTGGTCAGGATTTGCGGGGTCAGATATGCCCCCCCATCATCCTCGGGGAAAGTGTCGATATGGGTAACTGCGCCATCCGCGACTGCCTCGGCAATCTGCGCGCGGACCTCATTGGCAAAGCGTACACTGGCCATCGGTCCAATCGTCGTCTCTGCATCCAGCGGATTGCCCAGCTTATAGCCCTGAACAATCTCAACCGCTTTGGCAACGAACGCATCATACAGGCTTTCGTGCACGTAAATTCGCTCAATCCCGCAGCAGCACTGGCCCGCGTTGAACATCGCACCGTCGATCAGCGTATCAACAGCTGCGTCCAGATCGGCGTCGTCCATGACATAGCCTGGATCCTTGCCGCCCAACTCGGTACCGACCCCGGTGAATGTGCCCGCCGCCGCACGTTCCATCGCCTGACCACCACCGACCGAGCCGGTGAAGTTCACGAAATCAAACGCATTTCCAGCGATCAAATCGTTAGTCACATCATGACTCAGGAACACATTCTGGAACACATCCTCAGGAACACCTGCCGAATGGAAAGTCTGCGCCATCCGCTCACCCACCAACAAGGTCTGGGTCGCGTGTTTCAGCACCACGGTATTGCCCGCAATCAACGCCGGGGCCACCGTATTGATCGCAGTCATGTACGGGTAGTTCCAGGGCGCCACGACAAAGACAACCCCATGCGGAATGCGTTTGATATAGCGCCTGAAGACCTCATCCTCGCCCACCGCAATATCGGCCAGTGCATCCTGCGCGATCTCGGCCATATGGCCGGCGCGCTCGTTGAACCCGCCGAACTCTCCGCCGTAGCGCACTGGGCGCCCCATCATATGGGCCAACTCGGGCACGATTTCGTCATTCATCGCACCAACAGCGGCGACACCCGCCATCACAAGATCAATTCGCTCTTGTAATGGGCGTGCTGCCCAGGCTGTTTGCGCTTCCCTGGCCCGCGCAGCCACCTCAAACGCTGCTTCGCGCGATAAGGTTTCGCGCTCAGCATAAACCGATCCATCGATCGGCGAGATGCATTTCAACATCTGCCCCATCTCCATTCCATCCTCTAAAAAGCAGAATCTCCTGCTTTATCTGGCCAACACAAACCTCGGGGGCCGTCATTGATGCGCCATTGGTTCAAGCACCAATAGCGGCAAGCAGGGCCCCCAGCTTCGTCCACCCTCAGGCCCGTTCGAACCCGCGGGCAATTTCCCAATCAGTAACCACGCTTTCGAATTCCTCGATTTCCACCTCGGCGGCGCGCGCATAGTGATCAACAACTTCGTCCCCCATAGCGGCCCGCAACATGGTTGAGCCAAGCAGGGCATCCCGCGCAGCGGGCAGGTTCCCGGGGATCATGCCGGACTCGCTCTGATACGCATCGCCTTTGGTTGGTGGTTCAAGCTCCAACCCCTCCTCGATGCCCGCGATACCCGCCGCCAACATACCAGCAATCGCCAGATACGGGTTCATATCCGAGCCCGGAATACGGCATTCCACGCGAACCGATTTGGTTCCATCACCACACAGTCGGAAACCGGCGGTGCGGTTGTCGACCGACCAGATGATCCGCGTCGGCGCAAAACTTCCTTTTTGGAAACGCTTGTAGCTGTTGATGTAGGGGGCCATGAAACACGTATAATCGGCAGCGTATTTCAACAACCCGGCCATATAGCTTTTCATTACTGCCGACATGCCGAGCGGATCTTTTTCGTCGAAAAAGATTGGCCTTCCCTCAGACCACAGCGACTGATGCACATGGGATGAACTACCAACCTTGTCATGATGCCATTTCGGCAGGAACGTGGCCGCATGCCCGTGCTGCCAGGCGATTTCCTTCACCGCATTCTTGGCGATCGAGTGATACTCGGCCGTTTCCATGGCGGCGGCGTATTTGATGTTCAACTCTTCCTGACCGGTCTCGGCCTCGCCCTTCGTATTCTCGACCGGGATGCCCGCGTTCCACAAATGATTGCGGATAGGACGCATCACATGCTCTTCCTTGGTGGTTTGCAGGATATGATAATCCTCATTATAGCCCGAGATCGGCGCCAGATCGCGAAAGCCTTCCTTGCGGATCTGATCAAAGCTTTTCTCAAACAAAAAGAACTCCAACTCGGTGGCGCACATCGCGTCGTAACCCATGGCTTTCAGGCGTTTGACCTGTTTCTTCAGGATCGACCGGGGCGCGTGCGGGACCTCTTCATGCGTGTGGTGATCCAGAACATCGCACATCACCATCACCGTGCCCTCAAGCCACGGCACCGGGCGCAAAGTGCTGAGATCAGGTTTCATGACGTAATCGCCATAGCCCCGCTCCCAGCTGGTCGAGGCATATCCGTCAGGCGTGCCCATTTCCAGATCTGTCGCCAACAGATAATTGCAGCAATGGGTCTCTTGCCAAGCGCCTGCCACAAAGTGACCGGCGTGAAACCGTTTGCCCATCAGCCGCCCCTGCATGTCCACCATGCAAACAAGAACGGTGTCTACTTCACCTGCTTCAACCTTGGCTTTGAGGTCCGCCAACACAGCATCATGGCCCATCATGTTCATCCTTCATCACAATCGGGCCCACCGCGCCCCTGTTCCCATCGACGGCCGTTAGTCTTCGGCCGCTTCTTTCTCCATTTCCATAACCAGCCGCGTTTCCAGAACCTGTCCGCTTTTGTAGAGGATCGGATAGGCGATGGCCGCGATATGGCCGTGCAGATCGCGCATAGCGCGCAGTGCCTCCAGATGCAGATCGCTGGACTGGAAACTTTCCGTTTGACCACGCTCCAGCCGCTTTAGATGCGCCTTGCGGCTGTCGCGGGACATCTTTTTGATCTCGGCCTTATCCAGAACAAGACGGCGGGCACAGTCGACGTCATCCACCAACAAAACGTGTCGCGCCAGCGAAAAACTTTCCAGAATGGTGGCGTGTAAATCCTTGAGTTCTTTCCACCCCTGGGCGGAAAACTCGGACCTTTCCATGTGTTTATTCTTTGCTGAACGCGTCATTCTGTTCGACACGACATCTCCAGCGGCCTCGAGCCGAATAGCGTATTCCACCAGACCACGGGCGGCTTTGATCTGAGACTTGCTCATATTCTGCCGCGGCAACCGCGCGACAAAGCGTCGGATTTCCGTCAACTGGGCGTTTACCATTTCATCCTGCTGCGACAGGGCGGCAATGGTATCAATGTCGTCACGCTCATAGATATCCAGCACCGGGCGGAACATGCGTTCGACCTGCGTGACCATCTGCAACAATTCGTGGCGCACCGAGGACATCGCAACATCAGGGCCTTTGGCACTGGGGTCGCCTAGCGGATTAAGAGCACCCGAGAATTGATCTGCCACACCAGATTCAGGGTCGGTCTCGGGCATGAGCAATGCCATCGGCGCTTCCATCCGGGTGACGAATCCGGTTGCCAGCAGAAACACCACGAGGTTGAAACCGATATGGGCAAAGATCAACGATTGCCCCGGCCCGCTGATCATCAATGCGGCATGGGTCCCGGTGACGTTGACAGCAAACAGCATCACAAGCGCCGCACTGCCGCGCAGCAACAGGTTGGCTATCGGTATCCGGCGGGCCGAAACGATCTGGTCGCGCGTCAACCAGATCGGAATAAAGGCCGAGCCCAAATTTGCCCCCAATACCAACGACAAACCCGCCGCGAATGGGATTGCCCCGATCTGTACAAGCGTCACGCACATCAGGATTGTCGCAACCGAGCTGTGCATGACAAAGGCAAGCACAGCTCCAACGATGAAGGCACTGAAATAGTCGCTTTCAAGATAGCCCGCGATGGCCGGCAAAAAGGCGCTTTCGCGGATCGGATCGACAGCATCGCGCAAAAATTGCAGTGATACCAAAATGAAGGCTACACCCAGAACAATCCGCCCCATCAGGCGAACATTTGCCCGATCAGATTTGAGGTAGAGCCACCCGCCCAGCGCCAGCAACACCGGCTGCAACCATCCCAAATCATAAGACAGTATCTGAATGACCAGAGCCGATCCCAGATCGGCCCCCAAAACCCCCGCCAGGGCGATGCCAAAACTGACCATTCCGGCCGCCGCAAACCCTGTCAGCAAAACCGCCACGGCGGCTGAACTTTGCAGGATCGTAGCCAGAACCATACCCGCGCCACCGGCGACAAAACTGTTTGAATGTCGGGTCAAAAGCGATTGAAATAGCGCGCCAAATCGCCGCTCAATCCCCGTACGAACCAGGCGAACGGCGAAAAGCAGCAACATGGTTGCGGCAAAAATCTCGATCAGAAAACCAGCGATGGCCATGTGTTCATACCCCGTCCGACCGGTGAGCAGCACTGTGCATCCGGTTTCGCATCTCTGTTATTGGGATTGATATGAACATAAGAGGTGTCGCCAGGTGATGTCCAAACCCGACGCGAGAGGAGTTACCCGCGTCGGGAAGTTGCTTATTATCCGTAACGATAAGGCCGTCCGGCCTTGAGCATGTCGGCGTTGTATTGCTTGAATATCTCAACAACCCTCGCCTTGATCTCAGATTCTGCCGCAATCTCATCCCAGAATGCGATTGCCGCGCCTTCGACCTGTGCCCATTCCTCATCCGGGATCGTGGTAAGCTGCATCTTGTCTCCATTGACCCGCAAGCTGGCCTCGCCGCCCCAGTACCACCACTGGCGGTAGTAATGCGACTGGTCACAGCAAACACGGAACAGCGTTTGCAGATCTTCCGGCAACTCGTTCCAGCGATCCATGTTGGCAAAGAAAGACCCGGCCCAGGCGCCTGAGATGTTGTTGGTCAGGAAGTAGTTGGTCACATCCGCCCAGCCGACAGTGTAATCCTCGGTGATGCCCGACCATGCGATGCCGTCCAACTCGCCGGTCTGTACGGCGACCTCGATATCTTCCCATGGCAGTGTAACTGGTACCACACCGAACTGGCTGAGGAAGCGACCCGCTGTAGGGAAAGTGAAGACACGCTTGCCTTGCAGGTCCGCCAGGCTGTTGATTGGATCCTTGGTGGCGAAATGGCACGGGTCCCATGCGCCAGCCGAGATGTGCTTGACCCCGACTTTCGAGTATTCTTCGTCCCAGATTTCGTTCAGACCGTACTGATTGAACAGAACCGGTACATCCAGGGAATAGCGCGAGGCAAACGGGAAATAGCCGCCGAACACTGTGACATCGGTGGGCGACGCCATCGAGTCATCATCGGACTGTACCGCATCAATGGTGCCTTTCTGCATGGCACGGAACAGTTCGCCTGTCGGAACAAGCTGGTCAGCATAGAACAGCTCGATCTGCATCCGGTCACCGGCGATCTTGTTGAACATCTCGATTGCCGGGTCGATCACATGCGCAGCCAGCGCAGGACCGGCATAGGTCTGCATGCGCCACGTGATCGTGCTTTGAGCCAGCGCCGGTGCGGCCAGAGGTGCGGCTGCGACCCCTACCCCGGCGGTTTTCAGAAACTTACGTCTTGTCGTCATGTCAATTTCCTCTCTGTTGAAGTGCTTCGTGCCTCTTCGAAAGGCATTCTTGTTAATTTCCATAGACATATCCGGGCAGCCAAAGAGCCAGTTCCGGGAAGATCATGATAATCGTAAGCGCCAGAACCATCACGGCGACGAACGGAAAGATCGAGCCATAGATATCCCTCAGCGTGATTTCTGGTGGGGCCATCGCGCGCATCAGAAATAGGTTATAGCCGAAAGGCGGTGTCATATAGGCGATCTGTGTGGTGATCGTGTACAGAACCCCGTACCAAATCAAGTCAAAGCCCAGCGCACCAACTAGCGGTACATAAAGCGGGGCGACAATGACCAGCATCGCAGTGTCGTCCAGAAACGTGCCCATGACAATAAAGCTGAGCTGCATCAGGATCAGGATCATCCAGGGTGACAGACCCAACTGGTCGGTGAACAAGTTGTCGATTGCCTTCACCGCACCAAGCCCGTCGAAAACCGCGCCAAAACCAAGTGCTGCAAGGATGATCCACATGAACATGCACGATATCGCCAGCGTATGCTTGGTACAGGTTTCAAAAATCGCCCAGGTCATTCGACGTTTGGCCACCGAAACCACCAATGCCGCCAGCGCTCCGATGGCCGAACTTTCAACCAGTGACGTCCACCCGTTCACAAAGGGCACCATCATCGCAGCGAAGATAATCAGCGGCAACGCACCCGCGCCCAGCAACCGGATTTTCTCGGCCCGCGGAACCTCATGCGCGTCTTTCATCGCTGGGCCGAGCTCGGGCTGAATGCGGCAGCGGATCCAGATGTAAAGGATGAACATACCAGCCATCATCAGGCCGGGCACGATCCCCGCCAGCCATAACTGTCCCACAGGTTGACGGGCGATCATCGCATACAGCACCAGAACCACCGAAGGCGGTACAAGGATACCCAGACTGGACCCGGCCTGAATGACACCGGTCACCATGGTTTTGTCGTACCCGCGTCTCAACAGTTCGGGCAGCGCAATGGTGGCCCCAATCGCCATCCCGGCCACGCTGAGGCCATTCATGGCAGAAACCAAGACCATCAAACCAATCGTCCCGATGGCAAGCCCGCCATTCACCGGCCCCATCCAGACATGGAACATGCGATACAGGTCATCCGCCAGCCTGCTTTCGCTGAGCACATAGCCCATGAAAATGAACATTGGCAGGGTCAGCAGCGGATACCACTTCATCAGCTTCATCGCGGCTGAAAATGTGATGTCCTGCCCTCCGGTTCCCCACAATGAAAGCGCCGCGATCGTCGCAACCGCACCGATCGCACCAAAAACGCGCTGACCGGTGAACAGCATCAGCATCATCAACGCGAACATGAAGATGGCGATATATTCCTGGCTCATGCCCGCTGTACCCCGATTTCCTGCCCGTTGATCCGCGCAATGTCTTTGAAAAATTCCGAGACTGCCTGCAGCAACATCAGGAAGAAGCCGAAAACCATGATGGATTTGACCGGCCAGATATACGGCCGCCACGCAGTCGACGAACGTTCAAGCCGACCGATCTCTTCACTGCCGGTCAGCAGTCCGGTGAAGTAGGAAACGGGTTCGTCGCCCCAATAACCAAGGCTATACGCCGTCGAGCCAAGCCCACCGTAGAACAGCACACCCAAATAGAGGATCAGCAAAAGCACGGTGAACGCATCGAACCACGCTTTTCGTTGAGGGCTCCAGTTGTGGTAAAACAGGTCCATGCGCACATTCGACCCTAGCTGGATCGAATATGGCCCACCCATGATGTAATAGGTCACCATCGCAAACTGTGCCATTTCAAGTGTCCAGAGCGACGGTAGGAAGAAGGTCTTTGATATCGAAGACCACAGCAGGATGCCCATCATGACAAACAGGCCCCACATCATGACCCGCCCGATCCGATAGTTGATCGCATCCACGATACGGACATATACGCTCATCGCTTTGATCACGCTGACGCCCCTTCCTGAAAACCGGACAGAACACGCGCAATCCAGGGCACCAGGCAATCGGCCATCTCTGCCTGCTGCTTAGGCGTGCGGATCAAGTCATTGCGGATTTCGATCATCACGTTCAGCAAGCGGTGGGGCAGCGCCTGGGTATCCAGTGTATGAGCTACTCCATCCGCCGCAGAATAAGGCTCATTCAGCCTGATGATAAAGGGGTTGCCGATAGCTTCGTCAGCCATCATCGCTGTGGCAAACTGGTTGTCCACTCCGTGCAGAATACCCAGTTCGACCTGCCGTTTCTGCCCCAGATAGACCGGCGTGAAACTGTGGATTGTCACCATCAACCTAAGTGAAGCGCTGTGCTGATCGATCAAATCCGACAGAGCGGCGCAAAACGGCTGATACACGTTTTCGATTCTGGCCACTCGGTGCTCGGGCGACATGTTGATGTTCGCCGGGATTTCGTAATCCTCGCTGCGGATCGGCATTGCACCCGCCGCCTCGGGCGGGCGATTGCAGTCATAGACCAGCCGAGACACCCCGCCATGGACCAAAGGTGCTGACATGCGTTTGGCCATAGCCTGCGCCACGGCCAGTGCGCCTGGATCCCAGGCAATATGACTTTCGCGTGCTTCAGCGCTTAGCCCCATATCACCCAGAAAAGCCGGGATACGATTAGACGCATGTTCGCACACCAGCACGACCACAGGCGCATTGCCCGCCAAATCCGTATGAACAACTTTGCCGAAGTCCAATCTACCGTCCTGCGATTCCAAAATGAGACATTGTGGAAAAATTTCCACAGACCGCATCATCCTGTCAATATTTTTTCTGTATAAATTTTTCCAAGCTTGATCTTGCTGAAAAATTATTCACATTATGGTCTGGTCGCATAATAGGAGGACACGCCAGTGCGGGTGACAGACAGGCTTCTGGCCCATCGGGACAAGATGACCCCGTCTGAACGGCAACTGGTCAGCGTTCTGCTGGATGATTACCCGATGGCCGGGCTGGGTAGTATTACCGAATTGGCCAGTACCGCCTCAGTCTCGACCACTACGGTTGCACGGATGCTGCAAAAGACCGGTTTTGACGGATATCCTCAATTTCAGGCCGCGCTGCGTGGTGAGGTCAAAGAAATGATCTCGGGGCCAGTAGCCAAACGTGATGTCTGGCAGAATGACCTGCCCGAAGAACATATCCTCAACCGCTATTCCCAGCGTTCTCTGGCCAACCAGAAGCGCACAATCGACGAGATCGACCCCGACGAATTCGATAGCTTCTGCAGCCTGCTGAGCGATCAGAACCGGCGTATTTTCATCACCGGTGGCCGCATTACCGGAACACTGGCGCAATACCTGTATCTGCACCTGCAAATGATCCGACCGGATGTCCGCCTGTTGCCGGTCGCCGCATCCTGGACCCATGATCTGTTGGACGTGCGTCAAGGGGATGTGCTGATCGCGCTGGATGTCCGGCGCTATGAGAACGCGAGCCTGCTGATTGGTCAGCTCTGCCACGAGCGCGGGGCCGAAATCGTGCTGTTGACCGATCAGTGGCGCTCGCCAATCCACCGGCTGGCCAAACACACATTCGCGGCGCGCATCTCGGTGCCTTCTGCCTGGGATTCGATGGCTGCGATACTGACCCTGATGGAATGCGCCATAGCCGAAGTTCAGGAACGGCTTTGGGATTCGGTCAAAGATCGCACGGTCGAACTGGAACAGGCCTTTGATCGCACCAAGCTGTTTAGGAAATTCGGCCAAAGTTCGGGCTCCTAGCTTCGGATTGTTCCAAAACTACAACTGCCCGTGAGGAGTGTTGCCACTTGACCGGCGGTTGGTCACTTTGTTTCCATGACATTTATTACCGAAAACCAGTTGCCGCTGCTGATTCTGTTTTTTCTGATCGGCACAGTCGGCACAGCATTCCTGTTTCGCAAACCAGCCGGGCATCGCGCATGGAAACTGGCTGATCTGGTCTGGGTGGTTCTGGGCGGGGTCGGCGCATTGGTTGCGGTGATGGCCGGGCTTTATACAGCGGACAGTTCCCGTCTGGACCGGCAGATTGACGTTGCCTATGCCGCTACGCTTGCCTTTGACCGCGACGCCGCGCGGTTTCGTTTGCGGTTCTGCGACCCGGCCTATGACAAGGATATCGGAGCGCTGTGCGAAAAAGTTGAGTTCCTTTCAGCCTCCACCGCAAGCAACGCTGACCTGCCCTTGTTTATTGCCGTAACAAACGAAGTCGCCCCTCTGAGGGGGTTACAATTCCTGTTTGGACGGCAGGCCCAGGAAGAGCGCGATGACATGCGCGCGATGACATCGAAGGTGCACTCATTCGACGTCGACCAGTTTCTGGTGTTCACAACGCTGGATGACTCGACACAGGAAGCTATCGACAATCTGCGCAGGAAAGTTCCCGCAATCGCAGGCGACTATTTGATCTTGGCTCAAAGTTACGATGATCTTGTTACTCAGGTCGGCAAGCTTAAGGATGAATGGGAGTATTTGCGGGAAAACGGGCATATTCTGGTGCTTCAGATCATTGCGCTGTGCCTTGTCAGCTTTGCCGCCCCGTTCCGGCTGGGCAAATCCATTGTCGAACTCAGAACGACGCTTACTGCCGGTACGCCCGCGCCAACCGCTCGGGATCAGCGCCCAGAAGATAGCGGGTCAGAGTCCACAGATTCCGACCACCACGACGCAACCACCCTGCCCGTTCATACCGGTCCGCGCTCGTAAAAGCGCGGGCGGACAACAGCGTGATGCGGCGCAACTTTTTGGCAAGCGCCACGTCTTCCATCAAGGGCTGGTCCGGGAAGCCGCCTGCATCTTGATATTCAGAACGCCGGACTAGCAAGCCCTGGTCACCATAGGGCAACCCAAAGATCCGGCTACGAAGATTGGCCCATCCGGCAACCCAGGATGGCGCAAAGCCCGCGGCCACAAAGGCCAGTCTGAACGCCGCAGGTCGCCCCGAGGGCAGATGATCCCGCACAACATTGCTCCACCCGTCCTGCAAAACCGTATCCGCATGAAGTACCAACAGCCAATCGGCTTTGGCGGCTGCACAGCCACGGCGCAGCTGCCCCCCGCGCGAGGCTTCTCCTGTCACGATCCTGGCCCCGGCATTCTCGGCGATTTCATGGGTTTTGTCGGTAGAGCCTGCGTCCGACACAATCAATTCGTGGATCAACCCTGCGCGCAGCCCCTCCATCAGCGCCCCAAGTGTAGCAGGCAAGGTTTCGGCCGCGTTCAGAGTTGGAATTACAATACTGATCGGTGCCGGCACGTCGGATATCCTCTGGTCTTATGAGCGACTTCTCATATATCACGAGCACCATGGAAAAGACGAGGACTCTGCCATGCCCAATCGCCGCATCCTGCGCCTAACCGGTGCCGACGTTTACAGCTTCTTGCAGGGGCTGGTGACCAATGACATTGCCGGGCTTGATCGGGGTCTGGTCTATACGGCGCTGCTGACCCCGCAGGGCAAGTATCTGGCCGATTTCTTTCTAAAACGCGAGGGTGACGATATCTTGCTGGACGTCGCCGAGGTTATTGCCGACGGGTTGATCAAACGTCTGAGCATGTACAAGCTGCGCGCCGACCTAACGATCGAAGCCAGCGACCTGAATCTGCAACGCGGCACTGGCCTGGCACCCGATGGGGCCCTGCCCGATCCGCGCCATTCAGATATGGGCTGGCGCGCATATACCGAAGATGCGGAAAGCGAGGACGGAACCGATTGGAACGCGATCCGCGTGCTCCATTGCATTCCCGAAACCGGAATCGAATTGACCGAAGACAGTTATATTCTGGAATCAGGGTTCGAGTTGCTGAACGGCGTTGATTTCAAAAAAGGGTGTTATGTCGGTCAGGAAGTGACCGCGCGCATGAAACACAAGACCGAGCTGCGTAAAGGGCTGCGCACGGTACTTGTCGCAGGCACCACGCCTGTCGGAACCGAAATAACTGCTGACGGGAAATCCGTGGGGCGCCTGTTTACCCAAGCGGATGGCCAGGGGATCGCATATCTCAGGCTCGACAGGGCCAAGGGCGATATGCAGGCGGGCGACGCGACCGTGCGCCTGAAGGAATGAAATTTCTCGAATACAGCCTGGCCATGGCCCCGCCAGCCCCGGAACCATTTGATCCGCCCAGCACAGGCTGCCAAACTAGGTTTGGTTCAGCGATCCGGGTGAGTTGATGTTTCGTCTGTATAAAGCAATTTGGCGTGCCAGTTCCGCCCGGCAGATCATCCTTATCATCCTGTCTATTGCGGTTGCCGCTCTGGCAGCCGTCCCGCTGGAGTTTCAGCGCGATATCATCAACCACCTGACCTCGGACGATGTATCTTTGGACCGAATGATCCTGCTTGGTGCGGGCATGATGGTGGTTATCTTGCTGAGCCTGGGGCTGAAATGGCTGCTCGGCTATCGGGCGGGAACACTGGGCGAGGATATGATCCGCCTGATCCGGCAAAGGCTGCTGGTCCGGTCCGCCGATCTGGATGAAACCGGCGAGACCATGCGCAAGGGGACCATGACTACCGCCATTTCTGCCGAAGCCGAAGAGCTGGGTAAATTCGCAGGCGGTGCCTTTTCCGACCCGGTGGTCCAAATTGGCACTCTGATCAGCGTGATTGGCTATATCTCGTCTACACAGCCGGGGCTGGGTTTGATCGCTTTTTCGATGGTCGCGCCGCAGATCATCATCGTTCTGGTTTCACAACGCAAAGTGAACGTCTTTGTCGCCGAACGCGTTCGTATCCTGCGCCGCGCCACCGACAGTCTGACAGCAGAAAAGATTGACGCGGCCGCGCACGAGATCGAAGCGGAATTCGACAAAATCTACGAAACTCGCCGAAAGATGTTCATCTGGAAGCTCTCGGCCAAATTCCTTCTAAGCGTGATCAATGGCGCCGGGACGGTTGGGGTTCTGATGCTGGGTGGCTGGCTTGTCCTTCAGGGCAGAACCGATGTCGGCACAGTTGTTGCCGCCACCAGTGGGCTCAGCCGTATTCAAGGCCCCACGGCTTTTCTGATCGCCTATTATCGCCAAGTCAGCGCAAACCGGATCAAATTCGAACTGATGCTCGAACTATTTGGCCCGAACCCCGAAAAATACCGACGCGTCAAAGACTAAAAATAGAAAGAACCGCGCAGCGCGGGCTGTCGCGGTTCTCGGTGTCTTGAAGCAGAAGTGCAGTTACGCGCGTTCTGAATAGTCCATGGTTTCAGTATTCACCACGATCATTTCATCTTGGCCCACAAACGGTGGCACCATGACTTTTACACCATTGTCCAGAACGGCCGGTTTGAACGAGTTCGCAGCGGTCTGACCTTTGACCACAGGCTCGGTCTCGACGATCTTGCACGTCACTTTCTGTGGCAGTTTGGCGTTCAGTGCCTCACTTTCGTAAAATTCTACGACGATAGTCATGCCGTCCTGCAGAAACGGGCGGCGATCACCCAACAGATCAGCGGACAGTTCGATCTGCTCATAGGTCTCGGAATCCATGAACACCAACATGCCGTCGGATTCGTATAGAAACTGCTGGTCTTTCTGTTCCAGGCGAACACGCTCGACCTTGTCAGCTGACCGGAAACGTTCATTCAGTTTGGAACCATTGCGCAGATTGCGCAGTTCGACCTGTGCAAAAGCCCCGCCTTTACCGGGCTTTACATGATCAACTTTGACAGCGGCCCATAGCCCATCGTTATGCTCAAGCACATTGCCGGGGCGAATTTCGTTCCCATTTATCTTGGGCATGACTTAAATCCTTCACAAACGGTTGATGCGTCAGTCGCGCACCCTATATCTGGCGTGGCCGCACCTGACAAGACAACGACACCTTGTGCTGCAGCCGCAGCAAGCTATGCGCGTGACGCAACGCAACTATGCACATTAGGTGTATCCGAATCGCACTTAATAGGTCATAAGAACCGTCACGCCGAAAATGCAAGAGCAAGAACAACAAGGAAGACGAGATGAGAGATTTCGTTGACGGCACCGCCTTTAACAATGAGCAAGGCAACCGTGCTCGTAAACTTTTCGCAGCTGTCGTTTTGGCTGCGCTGGATGATGCTATTGCCGACGACAAAAAGTATGGCAATGGCCCAGAACAGATCGCCCGCTGGGCACGCTCGCGCGATGGGCGCGAAGTGCTGTCTTGCGCGGGTATCGACCCAAATGAACGGGTTGTCAGCGGATTGATGGATTTCGTTGGTCGCGGTGTGCGGACTTCGGTCGCTCTTTCGCGCGAAGAAAGCGAGCGCCGCAACGCCGCCCAACAGGCCGAAGCCGCCTGATCACAGACACGAGTCTGTTTGAAAAAACGCGCCTCCTATTGATGGAGGCGTGTTTTTTTGTTGCATAGACCCCGAATATGAATTCCGGTGCGAAACTGCGCCCTCACCCGAAGACTGAAAAATGATGATGATGCCACGTCATCCGGGGCTTTCCCTTCACCGTCAAATCAGGTCATCTGCGCGTTAGCTAACAGGAGACACGGCATGGTTCGCGCCATCATGATTCAGGGCACAGGCAGCAATGTTGGAAAATCGGTTCTGGTGGCCGGATTGGCACGCGCCTATACGCGCCGAGGCCTGCGGGTTGCGCCGTTCAAACCGCAGAACATGTCGAATAACGCCGCAGTAACCGAAAATGGTGGCGAGATCGGGCGCGCACAAGCCCTACAAGCGTTGGCGGCACGACGCGCCACACATACGGATATGAACCCGATCCTTTTGAAGCCTGAAACAGATACAGGCGCGCAGATCATCATTCAGGGCAAACGCGCCGGAACGATGCAGGCTGGCGATTACCGCAAGGATAAATCCAAGCTGATGACAGCCGCGCGCCAGAGTTTTGACCGGCTCTGCACCGACGCTGATCTGGTGTTGGTTGAAGGGGCCGGAAGCCCCGCCGAGACTAACCTGCGTCAGGGTGATATTGCCAATATGGGCTTCGCCTGCGCCGCGGGTGTTCCGGTCGTACTTGTCGGCGATATTCACCGAGGTGGGGTAATTGCTCAGATCGTCGGGACTCAGGCCGTGCTGGATGCTGGCGATCTGGCAATGATCCGAGGCTTTGCCATCAATCGCTTTAAGGGCGATGTATCCCTATTCGACGAAGGTCGGGATGACATCGCCGCTCGAACAGGCTGGGCCTGTATCGGTGTTGTGCCCTGGTTCGACGATGCCTGGAAGCTGCCAGCCGAAGATATGATGGATATCCGGTCGCACAGTGGCGGTTCCTGCAAGGTTGCAGTCCCTCAGTTGGAACGGATGGCCAATTTTGATGATCTTGATCCGCTATCGGCAGAGCCTGGCATCACGGTCGAGATCGTGCCCGCTGGCCGCGCGCTGCCCGGCGATGCGGATTTGGTCCTGCTTCCCGGAAGCAAATCAACCATTGGCGATTTGGCTTACTTTCGTGCGCAGGGCTGGGATATCGACCTTTATGCCCATGTGCGACGTGGCGGTCACGTGTTGGGATTATGCGGTGGCTACCAAATGCTAGGTAACACCATTGCTGATCCCGATGGTGTGGACGGGCGGCCAGGTACAGTCGATGGATTGGGGCTGTTGGATGTGGATACCGTTATGGTCGGCGAGAAAAAGGTGACCCTGCGGACTGCACGCGGCCTGCCGGGGCACCAACCGCTAACCGGATATGAGATCCATATGGGCCGCACCGAAGGCAATGATTGCACCCGCGCCTGGCTGGAGGTCGAGGGCCGCCCGGAGGGCGCAGCTGATCGGACTGGCCGGATACGCGGAAGCTACCTACACGGTATATTCTCATCCGATCAATTTCGGACCGACTACCTACAGCTTTTGGGAGTCTCTTCCACCCTGCACTATGAGGACGGTGTCGAAGATACGCTTGATCGTCTGGCCGACCATCTGGAACGGCATATGGATCTGGATCGCTTGCTGGAACTGGCTGAAGCGCCGATTAAAGGCTGACTTTCACTCGGCTTTTTGCTCGGCCAACGCACGGTAGATCTCGCGGCGAACCATTTTTCGAACGTTCCGCGTAATGCGTTCACCCAGTACGCCCTGCAGTTCTTCACGAACAACCTGCGCAATCAAAGAGCGCAAGCCATCGTCATCAAGCCGGGACATGGCAGCATCTGCTTCTGAACCTGTTGTATCCGCGGCAGCCGATACCTCTGGGTCCCGTACAAAAACTGCCTTTGCAACAGTCTCAGTCTCTGCATCCGGGGCTTCGTCTTGGGGTTGCCATTCCAACGGTTGATTTGGCGTTCCTGAATAGGCATCTACGCTGTCACCGTCGGGCTCCCACTGATCTTCGGTCCTGGCGATCGCGGCTTCCAGCGCCTCAATTTTGGCACTTAGACTTTTGGCTATGCCCTCTTCCGCAACTGGATCAGGTGAATGCTCTGTAGCCGACTCCGCTTCATCACCCGCAACAACATCGCAGGCGCGCAAAAGCATCGGTTTCACCGATTTTTCAGCGCTGTACTCAGCATCCAGCTTGAAAGGCTGCGTCTCGACACCTGTTTGCTCGCCAACCCTGAGCGCATCAGTCAGAACAAGCCGCCCTGGCTTTCGCTCTGACTTGGAACGCACCAGATCGGGAACTTTTCGACCTTCTTCGCTGACCAGCCGCTTGACCGATGACAGTAGGTCTTCGATCCCGGAGTTCACGACATTGTCTGTCATTGTTTTCTACCGCTCTAACCTCAGGTCCGAGTGTAGCCAAACAATGCAGACCTCACAACAGGCAGTATTGGGTGTTTAGTCCCGACGCAGTGCTTTCAGGACCCGATCCAGATCTTTGCTCTGCTTGCTGACCTGCGCGGGGGCTTTCTTCACCAGATTATAGTAAAGGGTCGGATCGTAAATCTGAACCGCCAGACCCAAACGCTCGGCCGTGAGCAAACCTTGGGCCTGCAGCAACTGATAAGCCGCCAGAGATCGCTCGGTTCTGGAAGCAATTTCGGCAAGCTGCGCGTCCAGCAAATCCTGCTGAGCAGCCAGCACGTCCAGAGTGGTCCGCGCACCCAAAGTTGCCTCTTCGCGGATACCATCAAACGCAACTTCCGAGGCGCGTACACGTTCCGAAGAGGCCCTCAGGCTTGCGCTTGCAGTTTGAAACCGGACATAGGCATCAGACACGCCCTGCGTAATGTTCTTTTGCACATTCAGCAGATTGGCACGTGACCCATCCCGCGAGGCCATTGCGCGGCGCACGCTTGCCGCGAGTCGACCACCCGCATAGATCGGCTGGCTGAAGTTCAGCGAGATACTCGCATCATTCACATAATCGTCGTCATCATAGCTCTCGGTGACGCCCGCATCAGCGTTCAGGCTGACATTCGGACCCAGGCCCGCGCGCTGCTGCTGCACGACCAGATCAAGGGCGCGCACCTGATGCTGGGCGGACAGAATGGATGGGTGATTGCGTTGGGCCAGGCTGACGGCCTCGCTCTGGGACCGGGGCAAGTTTGGCAGGCTGGGCTGACCAGCAGTACGGCCCGGCAGTTTGCCAACTGCGTTTACATATTCCGCCTGAGCAGTGCTCAGATCGCCGCGCGCATTCGCCAGATCGGCCTGCGAGCTTGCAAGCTGAGCCTGAGACAATGCGACGTCTGTGCGGGTAACTTCCCCAACTTCGAAACGATCCTGCGAGGCGCGAAGCTCTTCTGCGGACAGTTCAACGTTGTTTTGACGAATCGATACGGTCTCTTCCTGCAGCAGAACACTCAGGTAAGCGGTCGCCGCGCGGAACAGGACCTGCTGTTCGATATCGATCAGCGCCTGCCGGGTCGACAGCACCGTTTCCTGCGCTGATTGCTTGCCCAGAATCGAGGCTCCGCCATCGTATAAAAGTTGGCTTAGCGTCAGGCCCGAGAAGAAGTTCGAAGGATCAACACTGTTCGTAACACCACTGTTTCTGCTGCGCGTATAGTCTTGGCTAACCGCGACGGTCCAGTTGATAATAGGGCGCAAAGCCGACAGCGCGATCGCCACATCCTCGTCTGCAGCCCGAAGCAGCGCCCGGTTCTGTTCCAGCAAACCACTAGTATTATATGCTCCGATGAACGCGTCGGTCAGGTTGTCGGCCCAAACCGCCCGTCCAGGCAACGTGCCCAAAGCAATACCTGCAGTCACTGCCAGAGTCCTGACCAGCTTTCCTCCCGCTGCAAAACGCATGGCGAAATCCTCTCAAATCAAAATAACGCAGCCCTCAGGGCAGTTTGCGTCTTTGTGTTGAACTAATCAAGGCAGCAGATAAATCTGCCCGCCGACTATAGCGAAAATGCACTCTCGGCCGAGAAGGCCTTCAGAACAGGTGCACTGGCGTTGAATGCCTGGCGCCATGTAACGCGATCGCCTGATTTGTGGCCTATACGGACTGTCCCAAGATCACCTTCCATGAACAGGCAGGCGATACGCCCATGATCTTTAAGCTGGTCAATCAATGCAGACGGAACCTCTTCTACGCCGCCCTGGATCATGACCACGTCATAAGGCCCATGCTCGGCAGCGCCCTCATCCAGCGGCCCCACGTGAACGACCACATTATCCGCGTCAGCCTCCATCAGCAGCGTTTGCGCTTCGGCAGCTAGCGCTTCATCCGCTTCCACCGCTACGACCAACTGCGCCATATGGGCTGCAACAGCCGTCGAATATCCCAGCGCCGGAGCAATATCCAGAACAACCTCATCATTGGTAATGTTCAGCACATCCAGCATCTTGGCCAGTGTTCTCGGTTCCAGAATGCAGCGTCCAGCCTCAAGTTCTATCAAACCCTCGACATAGGCGGCTTCGCGTTGCGCGTCTGGCACAAAATTCTCGCGCTTGACGGACAGCATGGCATCAATGATCGGGAACTTGGTAACGTCCGAAGGCCGGACCTGCGTATCGACCATGGTGCGGCGGCGGGCTGCGAAATCTGTCATTGGATCGCTCATTCATTTCCCAAGGTTGCTGGGCTTGTGCCACATCCCGGGCAAACCAGCAACGGCCCGCAAGCGGAAACTTTCGTCTGTCGTGAAGATTTTAGAGTGATCCGATTGGGTGATCCAATTTTCAGTTCCTCAAATTTAGACCGAACCCACTGGACGCCCCGGATTAAAGCTGCTAAAACGCCTGTCACACCACGGCAAGTATTTGATATTACTTGAAAAGGCGAGTTGGCGGAGTGGTGACGCAGCGGATTGCAAATCCGTGTACACCGGTTCGATTCCGGTACTCGCCTCCAATAAAATCAATGACTTGCGTCATCCTGCCTCTCCTTCACTGCCATTTTTGAAACAACCGTTGAAACTTTCACGTTTCGCTCTTGCTTCGTTCCATTTGATTTCTCGCCTCTTGAGCGCGCTTCGCGAGCTCCCTTTGCCGGATCGGCCCGCCGTATTTTTTCAGCATCTCAACGCCTGAGTGCCCGGTGACAGCCTTGACCATCTCGTCATCACATCCAGCCAAATAAAGCTCGATCGTCGCGTTTTTCCTGAGCCCGTGCGTTTTGTAGTAGCTCGCCTTCTCATGCTTCATCTTCTTTTTGATGGTGCGCATTTCCTCCGCAACGATGCGGTAGCTCACCGGTCGACCTTTGGGGTCGGTCACGACAGTACCATCCGTTCGCGCGAGTCCGTCGAGATGGGCCTTGAGGCGATCGGTGAGCGGGATCCACAGCGGCTTGTCGGTTTTGCCTTGAGTGAAATCGAATCCCTCATCCGAAAAGTGCGCCCACTTCATCTTCACGACATCGCCAATGCGCTGGCCCGTGCCAACGCAAAGCTCGTAGACCAGCCGCGCGCGTTTTGAAGCCAGGGCCTCGAACTCTGCTCGAACATCGTCTGGCCAAGGCTCCCACCCGTCGCTTTGCTGCTTGAAGAGCGGAATGCCCTTCGCCGGATTGCCATGCTCTTTCTTGATAAAACCAATCAGACGGGCGTGGTTCATCAAGACGACCATGACCTGGACGAGATAGTTGGCTTGCCGCCAGTGATCCGCATTGGCGCGGTGCAATTCGTAAATGTGATGGGTTTCGATCCTGGCCGGGTCTTTCTCCGCCCATATCTCACGAATGTGGCTGATGTAACGCCGATAGTCGGATCTCGTCCGGGGCTTCAGCTTCTTGTAGGCGTCGCTCTCGTAGTAGCTGAGAATCAACGCCTCAAAATTGCGCTTCACCGGCGCAGGCGCTGGTTTTCCCTTCAGCAAGCGATTGTAGTGATCCCAAAATTCCGGTGTGCCCGCTTCCTCGTGCATCATAACAGAGATGCCGCGCGATCGCCGGATGAACCGTAGGTAACCCCTGTCACTATAGACGTATTTTGGCAGGCTCTTGCGGGTCATTCGCCCATTCTCAAGTCGCTGTTGAGAAAGTCGTCGGCGGCCTCTGGCGCGACCATATTCGCATCGACGATGACACTGCCATCAGGCTTGATCTCGAACTTTGCGCGCTGCCAACCTGCCTCCCGCGCCTCGCGGATAAAGGCTGAGGCCGCTTGTTTCGCTTTTGTCTGTGCACTTGCTTTGGTCATCGTCTCGACACCTCTCTCACCTCGTTAACAACGCGCATTATCACACTGATTCATATTGATATTTCCAATTGAACCGAGTGCGGAACGCCTGTCCTTCGCCGCGCGAATGGCTCGGATAACTTCAGAGTTTTGGGAGTTGCCATTGCGATCGGACTCCGCCTTAATCCACTCCTTGAGCTCTTGCGGAAGCCGAAGCTGCATTGGTTTACGACTATTCATGAAACGCCTCCAGGTTGAAAACATACCCCTTTAGTGGCACTTAGCCACTATTGCGTCAATCGAATTTTATGGCACAGTGCCACCATGTCAGAACAAAGTGCTCAAAATCAGGACAAGTTCATCGTGCGATTGCCGGATGGCCTTCGTGACCGGATACGGCTTGCGGCCGAAAGCAACCACCGTAGCATGAACGCTGAGGTCGTTGCCGTCCTTGAAGAAAACTACCCCGCGCCAGTCCCGGAAAATATCAGCGACCCCGCAGCCCGAATGCTATTCTGGCTCGCCAAACGAATCCGACGGAGAAGCCCGCAACCGGGCTCACCCAGAGACAAGCAAGCCGCCCTATACGAGCGTATTGCGGGCGATATATCGGAACGCATGAAGGATATCGGGGAATAGCCTTAGTAGGCCACCCACTCGTATCCATGGTTGCCTTCGTGATCTTCCCATTCAACGCCAACCCCGCGTCGCCAATTCGATGACGAACAGCGCCGCGACGGCAGCACCCACTGCGGGGCGGCCGCCGGTGTCGTGCGTTGCCATCCGAATTCGCCCTGCGTGCCATAGGTCCCGAGGCGAATATTGTAGCTCTCAGAGCAGTTATCGTCGCGACCGCGTTCGCTATGGCTGTAGTATCGAACATCCCAGACGCGGATCGAGCGCACGAAATCGAATTCCAGACCACTGATGTCGATATCGGCACCGCCTTCAGCCATCTGTGTAAGAATGACTTGGCCGAGCGTCTGACCTGTTTGGTTGCTGGCCTCCCAGATCTTTGGGGCCGTGCTTTGCAAAGGCACCCGCTCAGAAACACCCATCGGGCAGCGCCAGATTTGCAACGGCGGCTCGATCGGCCAAGGCGTAATCCGCCTAATGAAAACCGCACGAGCATGGGCACATTCTGCTGAAGCTGGCCACCCGCCAGCCAGGCAAAGCAGAATGGCGCAATCAACTTGGTAGGCTTTTGCTGCCTGCGGAGCCAAGCTGGAGACGACACTTATGGCGACCCCGCCAAGCAAATTTCGGATGGATTTGAGCCACATATCAATAAGCGCCTTTCGACTTCATTGCTATAATATTGATGGTTGTTGCTCAACTTCGCCCCGCACACCATATGCGAGCAAGGGATTAGATTCACTCGCGCGCATTTTGTGGAATATATTCCGTAGAGCAATTCTTGTGATCTGGCCGAATACAGGCCATGAAATTGAGGGAAACAGTAGGGTTAAATATTCGGAATCTAAGAAATTCCAGAGGATTGAGCCAAGAACAATTAGCTTTAGCTGCTGACCTGGATCGTAGCTATATCAGCGAGATCGAGCTCGCGAAATTCTCAGCATCGATCGATGTTCTAGAGCGGATCGCGCATGCTCTCGAGGTCGCTCCCAAGGAATTGTTTAACGAGAGGGGCTAGTGTTGCCCGAATTTGAGAGTGGTCGCACAACAGCCGAAGCCATCGGCCGCATTACGTGCATCAAAACAGGCGTCGAAATCGGCCTACTTTATCTGTGGGATAACGGCGACACGCAGGCCGCGCTGCACGAAGACGGCCTGCTTCGATCGACAATCTGCCCAGAGCAACAGGCAGGACCGGACCTTGGTGCAAATCGCGGCTAAGAGCCGGAATGAGCCCAAACTCACCGATGCTGCGCAACGCATGAATAACCGCTTCGGGATTCCGATTATTCGAGAGCACCTTCATGGCGTAGCAGAAATTCTTTCGTTGGAAGGCCTCCGCCGAATCCGGTCAATGATCCGCTCGCACCGATCACCCGATGGCAAGGCAAGATGATCGGCAGGGGGTTACTTCCGTTTGCAGTACCAACTGCACGACTGGCCCTTGATCGGCCGAGTTGGGTGGCGATTTGACCATAGGTCCGCGTCTCGCCAAACGGGATGCCGGACAGACGGTTCCAAACGCTGTTTTGAAAAGCTGTACCGGACAACCGAAGGGAAAGATCAAAGCAGCGCAACTCTCCTGCAAAGTAGGCGTTGAGCTGCTGTCTCACGTTTTGGAACGGCGCATCAGCTTGTTGCCAGTCCAGCGCAGGACCAAACGCCTTGTGGCCTGTTGGAAAACTCAGAAAATGTAATGTTGTTTCGGTGCCAGCAACGAGAAGATCGCCGATGGGGCTGGCAACGTGGGTAAAATATAAACTGCTCATCGTTTCGGCTTTCGGATGGAGGATGGCGGTCTCCCATAGAGTGCTTTGAATACGTCATTGAAGCGACGGACGCTCTGAAAGCCCGCCGCAAACGCGATCTCCGACAGCGCCATATCACCGGCGTCGATCATACGTTTCGCTCGTTGCACTCTGACGGTTGCTGCAACCTGCGTCGGGCTGGCACCCGTGTGTTTGTTGAATAGACGTAACAAATGCCGTGAACCTATCCCTAATGAGGTCGCCAACTCATCCACACTTCGCACATCCAGAAAGCCATCTTCGATCAAACGCATAGCACGGCCCACTGTCGTCGCAGTGCCGCGCCATGCAGGGCTGCCTGGTGCAGTTTCAGGACGGCAGCGCAGGCAAGGACGGAACCCCGCTTGCTCCGCCGCTGCCGCAGTTGGATAGAACGTGACGTTAGCTGATTTTGCAGGTCGTACCGGGCAGACAGGACGGCAATAAATTTTCGTGGACCGGACGCCTGAAAAGAACAGCCCATCAAATGATGGATCGCGGGCCAGTCGTGCCCTGTCGCAGGTTTCAGCGTCGGGAAATGCGGGTGAAATATTATCCATAATCTTTCTTCACCCAGATAGGCGGTCTCGGTCTAGCTGGAATCGGACTCTATCGGGGGATCACGTCCGATTCCAGCCAGTCAATATTCTTGGAAAAAGCGATAGTTTGGAAAATTCAAAGGTTTCACATGTCTCAAACACCCCAAAATACTGTTCTCGAAATTGCCCTACTTGTCCTCCTGTCTTTTCTTTGGGGCGCGTCTTTCACACTGATTGAAGTCGCTATCGACACCATCCCGCCTGCAACGATTGTCTTCGGCAGGCTTGTCATTGGCGCGGCCTTGCTCTTGCTGTTTGCTCGCTGGAGCGGTGCTGCGTTTCCAAGATCGTTGTCACGTTGGGGCGCACTCCTCCTTCAAGGAGTTCTGCAGAGCGCGCTTCCCTTCACACTCATAAGCTGGGGGCAAAAGCATATCGACAGCGGCCTTGCAGGCCTGCTGAACACAACGCCACCACTTTTCGTGTTTTTGATCGGGTTCTTTCTATTGAGGGATCGCAGCGCTGGAGCGCGGCATATCACTGGCATTCTCTTGGGTTTTGCGGGTGTTCTTGTAATTATGGGACCGGCTGCTTTGGCAGGGGAAGGCAATTCGGTTTTGGGACAGTTGGCCATCACGGGAGCCAGTCTGAGTTATGCTTTTGCCGCCATCTACGCGAAACGGTTTTCTGACCAGCCGCCAGTCCTCACCGCCGCCTGCTCAATGGCCTTCGCAGCGCTTTTGATGGGGCCTGTCTCTTTCTGGGTTGACGATCCATTCAACCTCACGCCAACACCCCCAGCGATAGCTGCGGTTGTTGCGATGGGTGTGTTTTCGACAGCCATTGCTATGGCTATTTACTTCCGACTGGTCCGCACGCTTGGACCATTAGGCGTCACAACCGGCAGTTACATGCGTGCTGGTTTCAGCGTTGTCCTCGGCGTTCTCTTACTTGGGGAAGCTCTTTCGCCGACACTGATCCTCGGCCTCGCAATGATCTTCGCAGGCGTCGCAGTCGTGACAGGCCACTTGAAGTTCCCGACCCGAAAGCCCGCAACTTCATAGGAGAAAATCTATGTATTCGATATTGCTATGGATGCTAAAACTGTCCTGTTCTCTTGGACGGATCAACAGTGAAAATCTCTACAACGTAAAGAGGGTGCAGAGCACTAGAAATGTTCAACCTTTCAACAGAGCATCCAATTCAGTGATTGCTGTTTCGGGCCAAACAAGAATCTTTGCCTCACGCAATGCTGCTGTAGTCGTCCCTATGCCTGGTCTCTGAGCGCCGGAAAACGTACCATCATAGATGAACGTCGAACCACAGGATGGCGAGCCATCCGTGAGGACTGCGTGGCGGCATCCGTGGCGTTGAGCGAATACAACGGTGTCGTGAGCGGCCTTGATGTAAAGCTCTGACACGTCCCTGCCAACATCTTCAACCACGCGCGCCATGCCAGCGAGCACATCAGCGCCGTTATATGCACTACTAGCCGTGTCTGATACTCTTTGTATCTCAGCGGGTGGGCGAGGAGTTGGAAATCCTACGGCGACTTCTGGGCAAATATGAACAAGTCGGCCCTCGCTGTGCCAACGCTCGATAACGTCCGCAGAATCGGAAGCCTTATCTGTTCCATTGTAGCGGACAGGGCGGCCTACAAGACAAGCTGAAATAAGAATGCGATCCATGTAAGTCCAATACTGAATTATCAGCGCCAATCCAAGCAAGGTTAGACCAAATGACTCACCCAATATGCGAAGCTCGGTGCCGTACCGGACATTGGCGTAATTGCAGCGAAAGCTCGATTTGTCCCGCCTTGGCGACCTTCGTCGCCGCGTTTTTGAACGGCAGCTTTCTCTACAGTGAGGACGGGCGTCATTTCCTCACGCGGCCCTGAAGCTCCAAAACGCGCGCGTAACCTTCGCTGACCTCGCGCGCTTGTTCGAAGACCTCTCGCCGCTCCTGATCCTGACAACGGAAGTACTGCTCGACTTCGGCAAAATACGCCTCAGCATCACGCCTCAACAGGTCAGCATATGCCCTGACATCATCGGGATCGGTGGGCATCCATGGCGACACTGGTGGCAGGCAACTGCCTGCGATCGAGGCTGATCCCCAACCCAAAACAGCCAGAGCCGCCCATGTTTGTTTCAAAAGCGCCATATTATCTTGGCTCAGCCACTCTGTTGCAGTAAATTCGTTTCAACGCATGAAAGGCGCAATAACTCAAATTGCACCTATTGATTGCAAGATTATAATATTGTATCGGTTGGGTAGTCCATGAGGGACTGCCGGGCCAATGCACAATTCTGTAAGGCTCGATCCTATGAATTTGATGCAAGACGCCCCCAATGTTGTCAGCGAAGACGGGCTGCGCACACTGCTTGCCGAAAGACATTCGGCGGATGTCGTGTGCCGAGTTACGCCCACACGCACAGGTGCTCAGTGGTCCGGAGTTTGGACCGTGCATTGCGTCTCGCCAGACGGCGAGACACGCCGCCTGCTCGTCACCGCGCGCAACAACATGGCCGCCCGAGAATTCAAGACAATCAACGGCTTATCCAGTTTCCTTGCCGGGCTTGGCGTTTCGATCATTTCTATCCCGATGTTCGAAGGCAAGGTCGCCTCGCACACACTGGACGACGCGAGCTAAGCCACTTGCCGTCCTCGCAGCATTCCTTGCTGCACCCGCCTATTCTGAAGGTTTCGTTCTTTCTATGCGGGCCGATGGCCAGCTGGAGACCAAAGAACCGCAATCAGGTTTCGCGCAAAGCTACGTCGATGGTATTGGTGCAAACTCACCAGAGCTGATCGTTTTCGCAGCGCCTGAGCGTGAAGCACCGCCTCCTGCACCTACCCGCGTGGTTCCCCGCCCCGAGATCCTCGCAGCCCTTGAAAGCACCGCGCATCGCTATGGCGGGCACCCTGCGCTGCGCCGCTCCGGGCTGTCGGTGACGGAATGGCAGGCGCTGTTCCAAGCCAATATCGAGATCGAAAGCGCCTATCGCCCGAATACGCGCAGCTCCGCAGGCGCGATTGGCCTTGGACAGTTGATGCCCGCAACAGCCGCGCAGCTCGGCGTGGATCCGCATGACTGGCAGGCAAACCTCGATGGGTCCGCCCGCTACCTTCTGATGATGCTGGCGCAGTTTGGCACGCCCGAACTGGCGCTCGCTGCCTACAACGCGGGGCCGAACGCGGTCGCGCGCTACGGCGGCATTCCCCCTTACCAAGAAACCCAAAATCACGTGCGCCGCGTCATGGCCGTACGTGATCGACTGACTGGAGCCTCCTAATGCACACACAATTCCGTACCATCCTGTCGCTGGCTCTGGCCAGCTTGATGATTGCCAACCCGGCCTTTGCGCAGAGCATCGACCTCTCGCCGGTGCAGAACCTTCTGCAAGGCATCGTCGACACGATCACCGGCCCCCTGGGCATAGTCATCGGCACCTTAGCCCTGATCGGCGTGTTCCTCTCATGGCTCTTTGGCATTCTCGACTTCCGCCAGGCCCTTTGGGTGCTGGTCGCTATCGCAGGCATCGCAGCTGCGCCGACCATCGTGACCGCCATCTGGGGCGCGTAAATTCGGCATGGCAACGCAAACCCGCCTCTTCCTCGGCCTGATCCGACCGCCAAAGCTCATCGGCTTGCCGATCATGTATGCCATGGTCTGGCTCTTCGGGTTTGTATTGCTGTTTCTGTGGGTCCAGAGCTGGCCGGTGATCATCATCGCCGCTCTCGCCTATCCCGCGCTGTGGAAAGCGGCGGATTGGGATCCGGCCTTTCTTGAAGTGATGGTCACCGCCTTGCAGGAGACGCCGCCTACCCCGAACCGCAAGATCCATTCGGGGGACAGCTATGCTCCGTGATCCTTCGGATGATCTTGAGATGCTGCCAAACTGGGCGTGCAAAGAGCGTCCGATGGCCAGCATGCTGCCCTATGTCAGCCTCGTGAATGACGTGACGATCCGCACGCGCGGCAATGCCCTTTTCCAGTGCATTCGGATTGATGGTGTGAACAGCATGACCAGCGATGACGCGCATTTGGAGAAAATCCGCGCGCTCTTCGCCGCGATCATCGCGCAGATCGGGCCGGAGTACAGTTTCTACGTTCACAAGGTCTCCAAGGCGATTGAGACCGCCTTGCCGCCGGTACCCAATGAGGGGTTTGCCCAAGTCCTGGACAACCGTTGGCAAACGGCCATGTCGCGGGCGGGCCTTCGAGACAAAACGCTCACGCTGACAGTGCTGAAGCGTCCTCCCCTCGGCGCGCGGCTGCGCCTGAAACGTTCAGACTCAATCGCACGGATGAAAGACCAGACGGCCAAGCAACTGCGCAAGCTTGAGGAGGTCGTCGGGTTTCTTCTGTCGTCTTTTGCAGAGATGAAACCGCGCCTTCTTGGAGCCGAAAGCGGCGAGCTACTCGGGTTCCTTGGGGCGCTCAATATTGGCCAGGAACGACCGCTCTTCGCAAAATCCCGCTTTGGCATCATTGCTGAGGATGTGGCCAACACGCGCGTCACGTTTCAGGGGCAAGGCTTTACGCTGGACGATGGGACGGCAGGAAAGCGGTTTGGTACGAGCTTTGCGATCAAGACCTACCCGGCCAAGACTAACTGCACCATGTTCGATGAGCTGAATCTGCCCGTCGACATGGTGGTCACGCATTCTTTCACGCCGATCAACAGCAACATCACGGCCAGCCGGATCAAGCGGCAACAGCGCCTTATGAAGGCCAGCGATGATGGCGCGATTTCTCTCGCAGAAGAACTGGTCGACGCGCTGGACGATCTGGAGTCTAAGCGGCTCAGCTTTGGCGATCATCACATGACGGTGACGGTTTTCGCCGAGACCGAGGAAAAGCTGGAAGCAATCGCCGCCGAGGTACGCAACATCGCAGCCAGTGAAGGCGTAAACCTAGTGAACGAGAGCTTTGCGGCGCGCACCCACTATTTCGCGCAGCATCCGGGCAATGGGCAGATGCGCAGCCGCAAGGCCGCCATCACCAACACCAACTTTGCCGATCTCGCGGCGCTGCATCGTGGTCAACTGGGGAAACCCGGGCACAAAGTGCCTTGGGGCAAGCCGATCACTCTCTTCCCGACGCCTGAACGCTCGGGCTTTCTGTTCAACTACCATGAGACGGGTCGGCCAGACAAAGAGCCGACAGGCGGGCACACCTTGATCCTAGGCCGCCCTGGCTCGGGAAAATCGGTCTTGTCAGCCTTCCTCATGACCCAAGCCCGGCGCTGCGACGCGCGCGTCTTTGTCTTCGACTATCGCGCTGGCATGGAAATGGCGGTGCGGGCCAATGGCGGGCGCTACAGCGCCATCAAGGCGGGTGAAGCAACCGGTCTCAATCCGCTCCGCACCGAGATCGACGGGCGCGGTCAAGCCTGGCTATCGGATTGGCTGGCCACGCTGCTTCATCGCGCCGACAAACCCTTGAGCCCGGTTCAAATCAACCGAATTCAGGAAGTCGTGCGTCAGAACGCCGGAGCCAGTGATGCCGCCCTTCGTAACTGGCAAGATTTAGCCTCCCTCTTTGTCGCCGGTGCGGATGAAGGGGACCTGTTCGAACGGATTCAGGAATGGACGGCGGATGGCCGCTACGGCTGGATCTTTGGACAGAGTGCCGAGGATACCTTTTCGCTCGATGGTGATGTCGTGGGGTTCGACCTGACCGGCATTCTCGACAGCGAAAGCGAGAAGGAACGTATGGCGGTCCTGTCCTACCTGTTCCGCCGCGTGGAGCGCGTCATCGAGGATCGCAAGCCGACGTTGATCATCATCGATGAAGCCTGGAAGGCACTCGACAACCCATATTTTGCCGACCGTCTTAGCAATTGGCTTGTGACCGCGCGCAAACAAAACGCGGTTGTCGTAATGATGACCCAATACGCAAGCCAGCTTGAGAAAACCCGCACCGGCAAGACGATTGTCGAGGCCGTTCCTACGCAACTCTTGCTTCCCAATATTCGTGCTTCGGCCTCCGATTACGCGATGCTGGGCCTTTCTGAGAAAGAGCTCAGCGTATTGCTTGGAACAGGTAGCAACTCCCGTCTGGCGCTGGTGCGCGATGATCAAGGCTCGGTGGTGATCGATGCCGACCTAAGCGCCCTTGGGCCTTACCTCACGATCCTTGGCGGCATGGAAAAAGGCGAAGCGCTTGTTGGCGAAGATTATCGCCAAAACCCAAATTTTTGGAGACAGATTGATGTGTAGACTTTGCGTACTGACCCTCACCCTTTTGACCCTGACGGCATGCGCGGAATACCGGCCGTCAGAAGCCGAATGCTTTAGCTCCTTTGCCGAGGTCAGCCGCAGCAACTGCAATTTCGAGCTGCTCGGGCCGATTGGTGGTCTCAGTGAATAAGCACCGCCTGCATATCCTTGCGGGCTTGATGTGGTTCGCCACGCCAATGGCCTTTGCCCAAGGCGTGCCCACATTCGATGCGGGCATGTTCTTGCAGCGTGAGCGCGTGTTGCAGCAGGGCGAACAAGATCTGGCGCTGCAGCGGGATCGGTTAACCAAAGAGGAAGAGCTTGAAGAGCTCGAACAAGAACAACTCCAGGCGCTGGAAGACATCCTCGATGCCACGACGTTGGCCAGCGGAAATTCCGGCGCACTTGTCGCTAGTTTGGAAGCTGGTTCATCACCTGAAAGCGCTGCAGAGACGCTTTACGGTCCGGTCGACCCAAACCCTGGCGCGGCACAGATGTTCGGCGATGCCTCGGGCTCGATCGAAGAGCTGATCATTCGTGCGGCTCAGGAAACGCACCTTATGTCCGGCGTGCGCGCGGCGGGCCTGTCACCCAAGCAGTGGCGCTGCCTGTTGCAGGCGCTGATCTGGCAAGAAAGCCGCTTCACCATCGGCGCGCGCTCCCCTGTCGGCGCATTTGGCCTGACCCAGATTATGCCCGGCACGGCACAGGACCTCGGCATTTACCCGGCCTACTATGAAAACCCCTACATCCAGGTCACCGGCGGCGCGCGCTATCTGGCGCGGATGCTAGCCATGTTTGACGGCAACATCATTCACGGGCTCGCGGCCTACAATGCCGGTCCCGGCAATGTGCAGCGCTACGGCGGCGTGCCACCCTTTGCCGAAACCCAACACTACGTTCAAGTCATCCCCGAGCGCTACAATCTCTACCTTGCCCGTGTCGGTGGCGTCGATGCGCTCGGCACCATTGATCCCGTCTTGCTTGCCAACTCCACGATGAGCCTGACCTCTTTCGGTGCGGGGATCTACGGCGACTATTCCATGGTCTCGGTGCAAGCGGCCGCACTGCGCGTACAGGACATCATCACCCGCATTGGCGAGACAGATGACATTCACGCGGCCATGTCGCTCAACACCTACGCGCGGGCCGAACTCGCTCGCCTGATCGCGATCCGCACGCGCCTCAAAGCCGCCCATACCCGCCCGCTCAGCGCGACCGAGCTGGCCATGGCCGCCGCGCAGGCGCGCGAACAAGACTTCATGCAATTCGATCTGGAGGCACTCCGATGATCCGCTTTCTTTCTACCGTTGCCACTTGCGCGTTGCTGGTTGCCTCACCCCTTTCCGCCCAAGGCGTTCCCACCGTCGACACACGCAACATCGCCCAGGAAATTCGTCAGCTACAGCAGATGCTGGAGGATTTTGGGATTCAGACCGACCAGCTCGACACTCTTCTCGAACAGCTCGATCTGGTGCAGCAGCAACTCGACACGCTCAACGAGACCTACGCCGCCCTAACCGGCGCAACAGATATCATTGAAATGGCCATGGGCGGTGATCTTGATGGACTCCTCGATCAGGAATTCGGCGACCTCCTTGGCACCATACGGCAAATCCAAAGCGGCGATTTTAGCGGCTTGATCGGCGATGCCGCCCCTCAGATGGAAGGTCGCATGACGCAAGCCCTGGAAGATGCAGGTTTTGACCAGGACAGCCTGTCCGACATGGCCAGCAGCGGCAATCCAGGGGCTGAGCGTATTGCCAGCCAGGCGGGCACCGGGGCGATGATGTCAGCAGCGGCCGAGAACAGCTATGAAGAAGCCGCGCAGTCCCTTGAACGGGTCGAACAGTTGGTCTCGCTAATCCCGGACATGGAAACGCTCAAGGAAGCCGTCGATCACAACACCCGCGTCACGGCCGAGCTGGCCATTGCCATGACGCGCATGTGGGAGCTCGAAGCCATCCAGACCGTCGGCGCGGGCCAATCAGGTGTGGTGGATGCCGCCACGCTGGCCGAAGAGCGCCGCTATATGGACTTCACCCTGCCAGACCTGCGCGCGGACTGATCCAATGAGTAGCGAGACAGACATCATTGAAGAAGAGCTCGTCTACGGCGCACGACGACGCGAGCTCATGTGGCAGAAACTGGGGCTGACAGGCATGGCGTTTGGCATGGCAGGTTGCCTCGCCGCTGCCCTTGTCGCCCTGTTCGACGTGGACCCGCCGCCCATGATCGTGCCCTTTGATAGCGAAACCGGCATGGCCCTCCCCAATGCCATGGTTGAAGCGGTCTCACTCACGGAACGCCCCGCTATCATCGAGGCACAGGTCTACCGCTATGTCATTGATCGAGAAACCTATAATCAACTCGACAATGATGTGCGCGTGCGGCGGGTCCTGGATCAGTCGGACGGCGCGGCCGCCACAGGGCTACGGGCGCTTTGGACCAGTGGTCATGAGGCCTATCCGCCCGACAGTTACGGCACAGATGCCCGGCTTGATGTCGAGGTTCTGTCGATCACCCATATCAGCGCCAGTCGCGCCCAAATTCGTCTGCGCAAGCGTCTCAACTCACCGCGAGGCAGTCAAAACGGTCTCTTTACCGCAACCCTGATGTTTGAATTCCGGCCCGAGAATAGCCGGTTGATCGATGATGTCTGGCAGAACCCTTTCGGCTTCACCGTCACCGAGTACGCGATCCGCTCGGATCGTCTGGAGTAACTAATGCGCCGCCTGCTCCTAATCCTCGCCCTCTTTGTTCCGCTTGCTGGCACCGCCTATGCAGAGACCCAGCCGCGCCAAGGTCCCTATGACGCCCGCGTCCGGCTGGCCACCTATCAGGATGGGCAGGTCTACCGTATCCGCACCAGTCTGACCCATGTGACCAGCATTGAATTCGGCCAAGGCGAGACCATCCGCTCGATCATTGCGGGCGATACCGAGGGCTTCCTGTTGGATGGCGTGCCCGGTGGTCAGGCATTTGCCATCAAGCCCGTCACACACGGCGCACATACCAACATCACCGTCTACACCAACCGGCGCAGCTATTACTTCAACGTGACCGAGGCGAGCTCGCCGACCTTCTATGTCATCCGCTTCACCTATCCGGATGCAACCCCTCGGCAATCCCGAGTAGCCGCAAGCCAACCTGCAAACCACGCCTATGGCGTCAGCGCGCGGTCCGAGATCACCCCGCGTGAAATCTGGGACGACGGCACCTTCACCTATTTTCGCTTTGCCGCGAATGCGCCTTTGCCCGCGATCTTTCGATGGTCTGCTGGCAATGAGCGCAGTGTGAATGCGCTTGCGCGGCCAGATGGCGTGATCCGCGTGTCAGGTGTCAGCGATCGATGGGTTCTCAGGCTCGGCGAGGACGAGATTTGCGTCCAAGAGATGAGCGAGGCAAATCAGGATGAGTGAAACAGCCGAGCTTAAGAAGCGCCTCGAAGCGCTTGAAGGTAAACCACAAAAACCAAAGTTGCAGCCGTCTGTTGTTACGATTGCCCTAGGCATCGGGGCAATCTTGGCTCTTGGCGGTCTCTTACTGTTGTTCTCTGGCGGCTCTGAACCCGATAGCCTGGAAACAGCCTCACCGGACGAATTCCAAGCGGCCGGTCCGGGGTTTGGAGACCTTGAACCAACCCCTGCACCGATTGACGCATCGCCACCTCCAGCAGAGTCAGAACCAGACAGCGAAACAGACGAGCTGCGCGCGCAAATGGACGCCATGCGGGAAGAACTTGAAGCCCTGCGCAACGCACCTGTTGCTGAAGCCCCAACCGTCAATCTCGAGGCATTGGATTCCCTGGGCGCAGAGATCGATGCCCTGCGCGGTGAGGCCGCTGCAACACAGGCCGCCCTGCGCGAGGAGCTGGAAGAACGTGCCCGGCAAATCCAGCGACTGCAGAACGATCTTGAGCTGGCGCGCCTTGAAACCCCGCGCACGCCCGCGCCAACCGGCCCCACGGCCGAGGAGCTACGCCTTCAAGAGCTCGAGCGGCGACGGCAAGCCGAACTTGAGGAGCTGCAAGCCCGTATTGCCAGTCCCATCATCGCCTTTGGGGGTTCGGGCAACAGCAACAATGAAACCGCCGCGCAGCAGCGGCGGCTTGATGGCGTCACAGACTTTGTCCGCAACGGCGCTGAACCCGCTGAGGTGACACAGGCCCAGTTGATCGTGAACCCGTCAAACACGGTTGTTCAGGGTACGATGATCCAGGCCGTGCTTGAGACGGCAATCGACAGCTCGCTCGCCGGTCAGGTCCGCGCGATGGTATCGGAAGATGTCCACGCCTATGACGGCTCGCGGATCCTGATCCCACGCGGCGCGCGTCTGATCGGGCGGTATCAATCCGGTCTCGACATTGCGCAGCAACGCGTGACGATCGCCTGGGACCGGATCATTCTGCCCAGCAACCAGACCGTAGAAATCAGCGCTTTCGGTGGTGATGAACTGGGGCGGTCCGGCACAACTGGATTCGTCGACAGCCGTTTCGGCACGCGGTTCGGGTCCGCCGCCCTGATATCTCTGATCGGGGTATTGCCTACAGTGGCAGCCCAAAACACCGACGACGAGATCACCTCTGATGTCTTGGAAGGCATTGGCGAAGACCTGCAAGACAGCGCACAAAGCGTTATTGGTGAATACCTCTCCGTCTCACCTGTGATCTATGTCGATCAAGGTGCTCGCGTCACCGTGATGGTTGACCGCGATCTGGAGATTTTCTGATCATGGCGGCCAGCTATCTGCAAAGTTCGATGGACAAGGTCCCCGAAGCGCGTGATCCAAAGCTGATCGAGCTTTGCATCAACCCCGACGGCACTCTTTGGGCGGAGTTTCAGGGGGATAACTTCATGCGGCCCGTCAACCGGCGGCTCTCGCCCAATGAAATCAAAGACCTTGGCAATCAGATTGCTTCCGCCGCGAACACCACCCTCAGCCGGACCAAACCCATCGTGTCGGTCAGCATCACTTACCGTGACCGACCAATCCGCGCGCAAGTCATCCAGCCCCCCGCTGTCGATGGCGGCTATGCGATTTCTCTGCGGTTCTTTGCCGACCTTCCATTGGACCAGATCAAGCTGTCTTACCTGTTCGGCAAAGAACGCAGCAACGAAGGAGCAAGACGCAAGCGCAATGCCGAGTTGCGCGATATCGTGGCCACCGGCGACATCGACGCCGCGATCAAGTTCTGCGTCACGCACAAGCTCAACATGATCGTCTCCGGCGGCACCTCGACCGGCAAGACCGTCACGGCACGCAAGATCCTTTCCTTCGTGCCCGCCGACGAGCGTATCATCACGATCGAAGAAGCGGCCGAGTTGCGTCCCACTCAGCCCAATGTCGTCACGCTAATGTCTGACCGCGACGAAGCCACGCGCAGCGCGGATGTACTGCTGACCTCTACCCTGCGCATGCGGCCGGACCGGATTGTTCTAGGCGAAGTGCGCGGCAAAGAGGCCATGACCTTCCTTGAGGCAATAAACACCGGCCATGGTGGTTCCCTCACCACACTGCACGCTGAAACCCCTCAGCTAGCCGTCCAGCGCCTGGCTATCGCCGCCCTCAAAACCGATGTGCCAATGACCTACCAGAACATGAACGACTACATCACCCGCTCCATCGATGTGATTATCCAGGCCGGTCGCCATGAAGGCGCGCGCGGCATCACCGAATTCTATCTGCCGATTGATCCGGCCCATTCAAAGGAAAAAGCCCATGTTTGAATACAAGATTGAACAGATCAACACAGCCAAGACGAAGCCACCGAAGATCGAAGCGCAGTTGACCGCCCTTGGTCAGGATGGCTGGGAGCTGGTCTCTGTCGTGCCGGATTTCAACGGCGAGCACATCCTGAAGGCCTTCCTGAAGCGCGACATCTGGCGTGTCAAACCGACCGAGAAAGCATAGGAGCACCCAATGGGCGTCGTCACATGGATGGTTGAGACAACCGACAACTTTCTGGACGACGCGGCCCAAACCACTTTTGGCAACGTCGCCGGTCAGCTAGGCGGCGTCATCGCGGTCGCCTCGACGCTTGCCGTGATTGGCGTCTTCATCAACATGGTGTTTCAGTACAAATCCATGGACGGGCGAACCGCGTTTTGGTTCGCCCTCAAACTAATGCTCATATCCCTGTTTGCAATGAACTGGGTCCAGTTTAATGCTGTCGCTAGCGCCCTAATCGATGGGCTCGACCAGCTCGCGGGCGGCATGGTTGCGGGACTTGGAGGCGGCGGTGCCGGGGCTGGATATTTTGCCAGTGCTTTTGACGATCTGATCGAAGGGTTTGGTAATTACCTAAACGCCGCCGGTGACAACATGCATTGGATGGCCGGAGCTCTCATCGGCGCGATCGGCGCTTTCCTCCTTGGCGTGATCGGCGCGCTCTGCGGCCTTGTCCTGATCTTTGCGAAGATCATGTTGGCCTTCATGATCGGCATCGCCCCAATCATGATCGCGCTTTCGCTGTTTGATGTTAGTAAGGACTACTTCCACCGCTGGCTGTCCAGCACAGTGTCATACGCGCTCTACCCTCTCGTGATCGCAGGGGTGTTTTCCACCGTCGTCGGCATGTCGCGCTCGCTGATGACGGAACTCGGCGATCCCTCCGGCGCAAGCAACATCGGCGCGCTGGTGCCCTTTTTCATGATGATGTTCCTCGCAGGCGGCATGATCATCGCCACCCCGCTGATAGTACGTTCTATCTCAGGCAACTTCATGATGGCCGGGCCACCAAGCATTCCTGGCCCCAGCGGATTTGCCAAAGGTTTGGTTGGCACCAAGGGTTCACGAGCGAGGGCGCGTTTTGGAAGCAGGTCAAATGCTGAGATTGCGGGGGCTGGAATACGGCAGGCGGGCGGTGCAACTGTTTCAGTGGTTCAGGAGGTTGCTGAACGAGCGAAGCGGTTGAAGTAAAATTAGCCAAAACGGACCTGGTCTGCACCGCCGCAGCATCAGCACCATCCTATAGAGGGGGCGGCAGGCCGTCATTCTCCGCAAGTGCGCGATGCAAGTCGCGGTTTGTTGAAAACCGACACTTGGGTATTCATGCTCAACATACACTAGCACGCAATAAGTTCTCCCTACCCCCACCTGTCAACCTAGGGTATTGTAAATGGATCGAGTTTATTGAGATTGAACACACAATGCTTTTGAGCAAGATAAGACTTAGGAATTACCGTCGCCTCGCAGACGTCAAGATCGATCTGGACAGCGAAATCTCGATCTTCGTTGGTGCGAATAACAGCGGCAAGACCTCCGTCGCCCATGCAATGCATTTCTTCATCGGCGGTGCCCGTGACCGTGTTAACTTTCATGACATAAGCGCATGCCGCTGGAGCGACATCGACGCAATTGAAGCCGGTCAAGCAGACGCTGAACTTCCTGTTTTGTCGCTCGATTTGTGGTTCGGGGTCGAGCAAGCGGACCTGCATCGAGTCATAGACCTTCTTCCCAACCTTGAATGGCAAGGAGCGATGGTCGGCGTTCGTATCGCCTTCGCACCACGTAACGAAGATGAGACTCTGGCGCGCTTCCAGGAACGGCATGCACAGGCACAAGATGCGGTCGCCGACTTGGAGACACCGGAAGGAGAGGAACCATATGTTGCTCCGCCGCGAACGCTGCGCGATTATCTCGAAGACGAACTCCAGAGAGAGTATGAGTTCAAGTATTTCGTCCTTGATCAAGCCCAATTCAACGAAGAGCTTGAGCCAAACGAAGAATACGAACCGCAAGAGCTTCTGCGAGATCAGGGACGCACCGGAAAGGATATCGTCAACTCGCTGGTCAAGGTCGATTTCCTGCACGCCCAACGCCATCTTTCTGACAGTGAGGGAGGCAGCCGTTCAGAAGAACTCTCGCGGCACCTTAGCCGCTATTACCAAAGAAATCTTGAGCGCCACAGTGACGACTACAACGCGATCAGGGCGCTCGCGGATTCGGAACTACTGCTGAACCAGCATCTAGAACAGGTCTTCGCCGATACCCTCCAGCGGCTGGCACAGTTGGGATATCCGGGACTGACCAATCCGCGCCTGATGATCAAATCCGCACTTAATCCTGCGACAGTGATGAACAGCCAGGACGGTGCCCATGTTCATTACGCCCTAAACGATGAGGGTCTAACGCTCCCCGACAAATATAACGGGCTCGGCTTCAAGAATCTGATCTACATGGTGGTCGAACTTCTCGATCTTCACGCTCAGTGGCTTGCTACGGAAGAGAAGCGTCCCCCCCTTCATCTGGTGTTCGTCGAAGAGCCGGAAGCCCATATGCATGCCCAGTTGCAGCAAGTATTCGTCAACAAGGTGTTGGAAATCTTGGCGGCGGAGGGAGACGCGCCGGAAGGCTTCCACACGCAGCTAGCGCTGACGACGCACTCACCTCATATCCTTTACGAGCGCGGCTTTCAGCCCATTCGCTATTTCAGGCGCGAAGGTACAGGCATTGCACAAGCCTCGAAGGTCCTGAATCTGTCGGAATTCTACCGTACCACAGCTAACCCGAGCCGTGACTTTCTGGAACGCTATTTGAAGCTAACGCACTGTGACCTTTTCTTTGCCGATGCGGCGGTGCTCGTCGAAGGCAATGTCGAACGGCTGGTTATGCCGCAGATGATCGCTAAAGCAGCGCCGGGTCTGCGGTCCTGCTACCTTAGCGTTCTTGAAATCGGTGGAGCATACGCTCACCTGTTCCGGACTCTTATAGAGTTTATCGGGATCACCACGCTCGTGGTTACCGATCTGGATAGCGTAACCGGACCCGCCGACGAGGAAGGCGAGAATGACACTGAACCGATGGAGGGCGACGATGAAGAGGACGAAGTTGCGGCACGCAGCACTTGCACGCCCGAAACTCCGAATGCAGTGACGTCGAACCAAATGCTTGCCCAGTGGCTGCCCGGCAGGCAAAGTATTGATGAGCTGCTTTCTGTTGAAGACTGCTGCAAGGAGCTCCCCACCGATCTGTCTAGAAATGGAGCTATTCGCGTCTGTTTCCCTGGCACAGTTACTCTCGAGCGCAACGGCGAACAGATAGAGCTTGCCGGTCGCACGCTCGAAGTTGCCTTCGCATTCGATAATCTGGAGTGGACACAGGAAGTCGCCAATCGGGAGTTGAAACTTAGGGTGCGCGCGCCCCAAAATCTCGAGGACCTCGCCGCGAAGTTGCACAACAAGGTGCACAGCTCAAACTACAAGAAAACGGATTTCGCGCTCGCATTGCTCGCCAAGGACCCTGACGACTGGAACGTCCCGCACTACATTGCCGAAGGCCTCGAATGGCTCGAAGCCACTTTAGGCGTAGCAGTGGAGGAGGATGAGCAACAAGAAGGCGACGCCGCATGACAAGCCGCATTGGCAAGCCCAATACAGATACCGACATAGCTCTTCACGAGCGGCTCGCAGGTGACGGCAACCGGCATTTTGTGATGGTTGCGGGAGCGGGTTCGGGAAAGACAACATCGCTCGTGAAAGCCCTAGCGCAAATCGAACGAACGCAGGGGTCTGCCCTGCGCCGCAACGGGCAACAAGTAGCCTGCATCACTTACACCGAAGTGGCCGTGGAAGAAATTCGCGGAGACGTCGGAAATGACGAACTATTCCATGTCTCCACAATCCACAGCTTTCTCTGGACGGTCATAAAGCCATTTCAAAACAATCTTCGGGAATGGGTGAGAAACCGATTGAACGAGAAGATTGCCGAAGAGCAAGAGAAAATCGACAAACCGCGAACCAGAGAAGCCACGAAGGCCCGCGCTGCGGAAAACATCGAACGATACAATCGTCAGCTAACGGAAATCAATGCGGTGAAAAGCTTCCGGTATGGGACCGGTAGCGACTACTCGAATGGCGTTCTCGGCCATAGCGATATCCTAAAAATCGGCCCGGACTTTATCGCCGGACATGCATTGATGCAGACCCTTCTGGCACGTCGCTTTCCGGTCATCTTTGTCGATGAGAGTCAGGACACAGACCCGGCCTTTGTGGATGCGCTCCGCGAAGTGGCGCGAGCGGTTCCACTAGACTTCTGTCTAGGCTTTTTCGGCGATCCGGTGCAGAAGATTTACATGCAAGGTGCCGGACCCATTCCGCCAGAAGAGGGATGGGAGACGTTTGAAAAGCCGGAAAATTTCCGGTGCCCGCAGGCCGTGCTTCGCGTCATCAACCGGATTAGAGCAGAAGACGACCAGCTTGAGCAAACACGCGGACGCCATATTGCGGTGAACGGGGAAGGCGTTCTCGTCGAAGGGTCGGCCAGAGTATTGATCCTGCCCGCCGATGATCGGCGACAGGAACGTCTGGAAGAGGCTCGACGCTGGCTGGCCGACCAGGACGGTGATGAAGGCTGGTTGGAGGAAGAAGACGAGGAAGCACTGCGGCTTTTGGTATTGGTTCACCGAATGGCGGCAACCCGTCTGGGATTTCCGAACCTCTATAGCGCGCTCAATGACAAGGCACCCGAAGAATTGAAATCCGGCCTAATTGATGGTACGGCTTGGGTAATACGCCCCTTTCTATCCTACATCCTCCCAACGGCTCTCGCGCGTCACGAAGGGCGGGATTTCGAAATTATGCGCTTGCTTCGCAAACACTGCCCGTGGTTGCAGGCGGATGCATTGGCTGGTGTAGACACCGCGGGCCTCTTGAATGGTCTGCAAGGACAGATCGGTGAACTCGTGGCGATGTTGGAAGCCGACAGCGATGCGCGCATCGGTGATATCGTCCGTTTTACGAGAGCCAAAAACTTGATGGCGTTCGATGATCGCTACATCGAGCTCATTGATCTCTACGAGGCTACGGCTGCTCCTGTTGCCGAACCTGCGACCGACAATGCCGCTGTTCGTTTCATGCAATGTGACGCATCGGAGCTGTGGGGATATCGAAAATACATCGAGAAAATGTCTCCATTTGCCACTCAGCAAGGCATCAAGGGCGCGGAGTTCGACAAGGTGATCGTGGTCGTTGACGACGAGGAAGGACGAACTACTACCTTTTCCTACGGCAAGTATTTGGGTGTTACAGAGCTCTCAGATAGAGACCGAGCGAACATTGCCGAGGAAAAGGATTCTGTTGTCGATAGAACGAGGCGGCTGTTCTATGTGTGTTGCTCTCGAGCCCTGTCAGATTTGGCGGTAATCATTCTTGCCGACGATGCCAAGCAAATGCGCACGGCTCTGATTGCCAAAGGATTCTTCGAGACAGAATCCGTCTTCGTCCTGGAGTAAGCCCGAAAGTAAAAAATTGTTTCCCAGTAACAGACCAAGATCTCCTTGAAGAGAAGTGAGACGACCATGTGCCCGCAAAGAGACCTATCTTACCACTTCCGCCAACTTAGCCCCAATGTTGCGGCGATGGCTTCAGGGCAACCAGCCTGAACACGGCTGCGATATGCGCGGACAGATAGCCCGTTTTCCAGCGCAATTACTTCCCATTCATCATCCGGGTTATGCGCTATTTCCCGTACCCCTTCAGTTGCTGCTCTTTCACCCGACCAGCCTCTTTTGAGCCGTTGTTTGAAGGTTTGGAATGCAATCCCATTTTCTTCAGCAACAGGCCATGCTGGAAGGCCGTTCTCTAATGTAGCCAAACCATCACGACGTCGATTTTCAAAGGCAGCACGATCATATGGGAATTGGGTGTGCTCGCAGGGAACAGTCCACACCTTTGCCCCATTCTCAGCGTCTTCTAAACTCACCGATGAAGCATCGTTCAAAGGAAATGGTTTCAGGCCATAGCGGCTACAAAGCCACCAGGCACCTTCGCGACTTGCGGCTTTGCCGATTGTCTGACCGCCCAGTGGAGCAACATAGTTTATCATCAATTTTTACCGTTTCAAAAATGGTGCAAGTGGCTCGCTTGGAGTGCGCTGTTTGACTGCATGTAGGCATTCGGGTCCGCTGGGAAAACAGATGTGAGCAGCCATTTCTTATAAATCGCATACGGCTGCTGCGTCCTAGACCTGTTAGGTCGATCAAGTAAAGGTTTCGGGTTTGCGGCGAACGTCCAGAAACTGGGTTGCAACCATAGAAACCGAACAACGATCCCAAACTCAGCTTTTGGCAGTCCTGTCTTTAACCAACCCGACTGAGGTGCCCCTCATCCCCGAGCTGCCTCCTCCAAAAATCTCTCCACCCGATCTGTTCCAGCCTGATACTCGCCCAGGCTAGGCTTGTCGTCGGACGTTACTTCCCGCTGTTCGCTGGCCAGATCTTCGATCTCTTCTCGCAGATTCCCACCACCTTCAGAACCACCAACTGGCACCACCTTCGGCATCTCAAGCTCTCCGATCTTCGCCTCCAGCGCCTTAATCTGCCCTTGCAGGCCGCGCATCTGGTCTCCCGCGGAGGGATACGGCAGATCGCCGGTCTGCTTGTCGAAGATCTGCTCAAAGAACCGGTCCTCATAGTATTTGATCCGCTTGGCGCGCACGGGCATTTGCGCGTCGACCACCAGAACGATGTCATCAAGATCCATGCGCCGCGCCTCATCCTCAGGTAGCAACGCGGTCTCTTCGGTCCGTTCAGACATACTGCGCCCGGCGAAAGGGTTGCGACCGACCGACCGCGAGCGGGTCACAACGCGTTTGGTGGTTTTGCCGACAGCCTTACTCAGCTCTTCGATGGTTTTTTCATCCGATGGGGTCAGATAGAGCTTGATACCCGCGTTCCCCTGCAAGGCGCGTCGGGCATTTTCGCCGTAAATCTCGTCGAGCGCCGGGATCGTCTGTGTGACGATCGCAAGATTGGCTCGGTACGATCGCAGGGTTTCAATGCTGTCGAGCACGATCGGCATTTTGCCCAGGCGATTGAATTCATCGAGCATGACCATCACCGGCCAGGGCTCGTCCTCGTCTGGTTCATGGTCTTGCAACGATGCCAGCAAGTCCGAGAAAAACAGGCGGATCAGCGGCGCGAGCGGTTTCACCATCAGCGGTTCGACTACGAGATAAACGGAAAACGGCGTCTTTCGGATCTCGCGGAAGTCGAAGTCTGAAGTTGCGGTTGCTCGGTCGATGGCGGGGTTGGACCACTGCTTGAGACCGGAGGTCATCAAGAGCGACAGGTAAGAGGTCAGCGTGTCGTTGTTGGTCGAGGACATCCGCATGAAGATCAGCTTGGCGGCTGGGTTGACTACTTCGTCGGCACGGCGGCGATATTCCTTCTGTTTATCACCGCCTGAGGCCGTGATGCGGTAGATTTCGCCCAGGGTCGGCCGCCTGCGCTCGAACGCCAAAAGCCCTGCCGCCACAAACAGATCGATACCGCCGTCTAGAAGCCCCTGAACGCGATCGCTTTCGGTCTGAAGGAACAGTGAGGCCAAGAGTTGCAGTTCCATCTGCTGACGATCAACATTTTCGAGCGCCGATATCCGCAACAAAGGATTGTAGCGGTGCGAGCGGCCATCCTTCCAATCAGTGGGCGCGAACCGAAAAACCTTGTCACCCTGAGCGGCTCTGTGGCGCGCCGTCGCCTCGAAGTTTTCGCCCTTCACGTCCAGAACCACTGCACTGCCCTGATAGGTTAGAAGGTTTGGAATAACGAAACCCGTAGTCTTACCGCGCCCGGTCGGGGCCACGATCAGAGCATGTGGAAAGACCTTGGACATGACAAAGGGTTTGCGGCTCTTGGGTTTACCCATCTTGCCAAGAACGAAGCCGTGACCGGGCTTCCCGAAAAAGCCGTTCCGCTTCATCTCGGACATGTGCTGCCAGTGGGTTTCACCAAACTTGGTCAACGCGTCGTTCATCAAGACGGCGCTGAGCAAAACACCGGCACAGGTGCTGATCCCGATGATCAAGTGCACGATTTGCATATCGCTAGGCTGGATCGCCCGAAAATCCGCATAGCCGCGTGCCAGCATCAGGAAATCGATGTCAGCTCCAACCCCGAACCAGCGGAACGTCAGAAAAGCCGAAGCCAGGACGTACCCAAGAACCGCGCCGAGCAAGGCAAAGCTCATGACGCCGAGTGCGATCCGCGCCTTACCCATGCGTCACGCCCTTTTCGCCATCGGCATCGACGTGCCGCTCGCGTTGGAGGTCGATTTCTTCATTGGCGATCTCATCGAGGACATGCTCCATCGCCACACTGTTCGCCAGCGCAGCGTCGCTCTGCAGATACGCCTTGGCCGCGTAGAGCCGGTCCAGGCGATCGCTCATGTGTTCCTCCAGCGTGGTCTCGTCACCGATCGCCAAGTCCGGGGTGCTTTCTTCACCGACCAGTTCCCCCAGCTCGGCACGCAAGGTCTCGCGCTCCAGATCGCTGCGGAATGGATCTGCGGTTGGGTCGTCCCTCATACGGCTCAGGATATCAGCGGTGGTCGGCGGCAACCTGTCGACTATGGTTTCCGGCCGGTCGGCCTCTACCGCACCGCTGTCTTTGAGAACTTCAGCATCGGCCAACGAACGACCCAGATCACTGTGTACCTGGTCGAGACGGTCGATCGCATTTTCAAGTTCATCGGCGCGCGACAGGTCAAAGCCTTCCTTGTCGGCAATCGCCTTCAAATCCTGTCCAAGCCATTGCCGCTCTAGCGCGGCATTACCCGCGCCGATTTCAACGCGGCGCGTCACCTCTTGCGCGTCAATGCCGGTGCCTTTCAAAGCCTGATGAAGACGTTCGGCGAGCGCTGGATCCTGCAAGGCACCTTGGGCCTCTGCCTGGATGTTCGCAGCCGAATAAATCCCGCTTTTGGACGCGTCTTCGAGCAAGGTGTGGGACTGCGTTCCCATTGGGCTCAGATGCGACAGTGACCGATAGATGTCGTTCAGCTCATGCTCTAGCGCCGCGCGCCGATCGACCGGGGCGTCGGCGACAATGCGTTCGGCCTGGTCGATCTTGTCGTGAAAGCCGTCCACGACCTCATCAAACGAATGCTGTTCTGCGGCCATGCCATATACCTTTCCATCTGCTTCAATCGATTTTCCCTTCGCCAAGAGCGTCGCGGCCCTGTCTAAAGCAGCAGCGATGTCTTGCTGGTTCTCGCGCGAGGCTTCTGCCGCTAGGCCGCAATAGAGTCGCGCGTTCTGCGCCACTTCAGCCAACGCACGGTCAAGCTCTCGCCCCACGCGCTCACGCTCAGTAGGCTGCTGACCCGTAGCTTCCGCACGTCGGTGGTCCGCATCGCTTGACTTCTTCGTCGTGATGCCACGCTCAAGCTTTCGGGTCGCCTCAAGGCGCAGCCCATAGCGGTCCGACACCTCGACCATCGCCTCGCGAAAACTGTCGTAGTTGAAGTGATGCCCCTCCTTCAGAAAGAAGAACTCCCTATCCTTGCTGCGCCGGTTCAGAACGATGTGGGCATGCGGGTGGTCCCGGTCCTCGTGCACGGCCGCGATGTAGTCAAAGTGGCTTCCTTCGCCCTGAAAAAACCGCTCACAAATCTCGCGCGTGATCTCGGCGACATCCTCGCCGCGCGTGCCAATCGGGAAGGCCATCAAAAGATGGGAGGTGTGCCCCAGCTTGGGATGAAAGCTTTCATTCCACTGCGCGGAAAACCGGCGTGTGACCTGCTCGATCTCTTTGGCAGAGAGAGCCCTTTGGTCGTCATAAGTGCCACGGCTGTCGATGATAAAGCTCGATTTGGTGGTCAGGTATTCCAGCTGGTTGCGAAGCTGCGCTTTATTGTGCGTGCCTCCATCGCGAATGGCTTTGAAGATCGCGGGCGAATGCCCCATGGCGGCGCGCGCCATCTGCTTTGCCCGAGAGCGGGGAACGCTTCCACGAATGCGGCTCCAGTCCCGATCGAAGAATGCCTCCTGCGCGGAGGCAACGGTGCTATTCCGGGCCATCGGCAAAGCCTCCCAGTACGCGCGCAATCTCGCCGGACAGCGCGCTGCGGCGGCGCTGCGCCATATCCTGAACCTGGTCCGTGATATCGAAGATCAGTCCGGCCAAGACGCGGACCTGGCTATGGGCAGAATTGCCATAGGGCGGCGCCTTACCCTGCCGCTTCGCCTCGTTGAGGCGCTGCGCGATCTGGTTGATATTGTTGCCGGTGCGATTGAGAGAGGCCGACAACCCCTGCATCTGGTTGGACAGTTCATCGTCGGGAACGAAGAGATCACTCGACGCATGGATCAACCGCCGCAACCCCTCCGCGCGGCTGGCGATATCATGCCGCGTCAAGACCGCATCAAAGCTCGCCAACTCCTTGGGCGTGAGCCGGACATTCACCAACTCGGAGCGTACGCGCGCATCAAGCTTGCGGCTTTGATCGGCCTTCAACGTGTAGAAGATGCTGCGGGGCGTGACCCCGAATTCGCGGGCCAGCTCCTCAATAGGCATCCCCTCGGCACGCTTGCGCACGATGGCAAAACGCTGGTTCTGCGTCAGTCGCTTGTGCCGTGGTGTGTGCGGTCGGTGCATGTGAAGTAATCACCCCTATTTCTTGCCAGCATCATACAGGCAGCCCTATTATGGCATTTCGCCATAATTGATTCAATATTATAATATTGAATCAACTGCCTGTATTCCGTTTGGAGCAGCCATGGGCTGCAACCGCCGGGCAAAGCCCGGCCACAGCGCAAGGCATGGCACCACTAATCGTGGTTCCATGCCTCAGCATCGCCAAGCAATTGCAGCGCTATTGCGCGGGCCGCGCCTTCGGCGCTGGCATAGGTTTGATGATCGGGCAGCTCGTGCAGATCAAAGGGCTGTTGCGGGTCGTCCGGTGTCTCAACTCGGACATAGATTGCCCAGCCATCGATCAGTGCTGGATCGTCACAATACTCCTGCCCACCATCGGGCAGATTGCAGAAGCCATACAGATGCACACTGGCGCGGCTCTCTCGGGCCGCCTGCTTAATGTCAGAATACTTCATGGCGAACCTCTGCAATTTCCTCGATGAAGAATTCGTCAGGTTTGCCGTTCAGGCATGTGCCATCCCGACTGGTCAAACCGATAGCTGACCCGTTATGCGTGAAGGTGATGAGGCATTGCCCGTGGCCATCACGCGTAACGACATACCCTCTATTGGCCCAGTGAACGCGGTTGCCCGCGTCCACTGCTGCTTTGATCTTTTCCAAAGTCATCGCAACGCCTCTTCAAGGATTGCGAGAGCCCCAAGACAATCGTCGATATAGGGCTGTTCCTCGCCGTCCAGATCGTTCAGCTCCAGCCGGTTCAAAACCGCGTAGAGCGTGGCGCGCACTTCACGGGCCGCACTTCGCAAGCTGACAGTGTCTTCTAGGCGTGCGGTCGAAAAATCATCGCTGTGATAGTCAGGGATCATGCTGCCGCCTCCTTGCTCTGACCTGCAGCTGCTAGGACAAAATCGGCAGCCTTTTGCGCCTCAGACGCCGCGCGAAAAATCGCCCGCTTCTCCTCTTTGAGCGCTTTCAACCAGCCTTCAACATAAGCGGCGCTTTGGTCGAATTCCGGCGCGACGCCAATCTGAGCCCCAAGAAAACAAGCGCCGATTTCCGCCACCAGCTCTTCAAAGGCATAGGCTTCACGGTTCGCAAACTTCTTGATCCGCTCAAGCCGCTTTTCACTGCCGGTCCAATGGATCACCTCATGGGCCAACGTCCCATAGTAGCCTGCCGCATTATTAAAGGTGCCAATCGGCGGCATGTGAATGTGGTCTTTGGCGGGGCTGTAATAGGCGCGCGGCTCATCACTGGTGAGGATCTCCGCCCCTGTCTGGCTGAAAAACGCCTCAAGCTTTGGTTCTTCCGCCGTACCAAGGTCGCGCGGGGCCTCGGGCCGGATGTAGTAATCCTCCGGCAAGCCTTCGATCTGATCCGCATTGAAGACGCGGTAGGCGCGCGCATAGGGCAGCTCCTCCTCGATGCCCAATTCGTTCTCTCTGGTGAACATCCCGTATTTGACCACTGTGGACGACGTCTCACCTTTGCGGACCTGACCGCCCAATTCCTGTGCCTGCTTGTAAGTCATCCAGCGGCTGGACACGTAGCCATGCTTGGCCGCCATGACCCAGAGCATCAGGATGTTAATCCCGCGATACTCCTCGCCGTTGTGTCGGGTCGGCAGGGCAATGCCGGACGCGCTCCCTGTCCACGGCTTGCGCCATGGCGGTGTGCCTGCCTCGATCTCTGCAATAATGGTGTCGGTGACGTGGGCATAAACATCAAACTTCGGTGCCATTTGTGGCCTCCTCGATCAAAGTGAGGCGGGTGAGGCTTCGCGCCCCCTTCCGCCGATGGGCTGCGCCTCGGCCACCTGATCTGACCGAATACGCATGTATTCGGCGGAACAGAGTGGGAGAGGGCAAAGCCCGACCCATGGACCTGAACGGGGCTGTCAATCGGCCACATTTGCGAAGAAAATGTCTGCGCCGAAATCAGACGCAAATTCGCCCCGCGAGGAATGGCTCGCACGCGAGACAGGGGAAATTGGTGGCTGATTTTGGGGATGGTCTAAGGTTGACCGCTACGGTCAGGGATGTTGGGCGGACCAAAAAAGGAATGATGCCTGGATCGGGGTGAGCGGGCCAACGGTCCGTTGAGCCCCGGTGCAGTCTATTGCAAATAAGCCGTCCTCACGGGACGACAATCATCTGACTTCGTGTTTAAAGTGTGCTGTGCAGGCAATTGTTAGAACCATGTTTTAAAGGAGCAAGTCGTGCAATCAGAGGGCTCATTCGGTCGAACAATCCAGCTTTTCCTCGTAGACGGGAAGCCAACCGGGCTGCGAAAAGCGACGATCCATGGTTGGACAGGTTTGCTTTTTGTAAGCGGGGCTTCTGCATTCGGTGACCTTACCGCTCGTGAAGAGGTCGATCGGACCGGCATCTACATACTGTCGGGTCCTGATCCAGAAAAAGCCGGTGCAACCCGCACCTATATTGGCTCTGGAAACTCCGTGTCTGAGAGGATCAAGCAAAGCGCGATCAAAAGAGACTTCTGGGAAACGGCCATCACCATCACCACAAGTGACGATGACCTCTCCAAAGGACACGCGGAATACCTGGAGGCGCGGCTCATAGAGCAAGCCGCCCAAGCAGGTCGCGTCACGTTGGATAACGGCACACAACCGGACACCAGCAGGCGACGATTGCCAGAGGCTGACGTAGCCAACATGGAGCAGTTTCTATCAAACCTTCGCATTATCCTGCCCGTGATCGGTTTGGATATGCTCAAGCCACAACCGCGCGCGGTGACGCAAACAGCGAAGCCAGTCGAAGAGCGGACCGAAGGAGAAGTGCAGTTCGAGATTCGCCACAAGAGCGGTGTCAAGGCGACCGCTGTCGAAGAAGACGGTGAATTTGTTGTACTGGAAGGGTCCGAGGCGCTCACCGAGACCGGCTATGTCCAACAAAGCTACGGCAGCTTGAAGGAAAAGCTCATCTCAGATGGTGTCCTGGTCACTGACGCCAACCAAAAACTCAGGTTCACTAAACCTTGGTCCTTCAATAGTCCTTCAGCCGCCGCAGCTATCATCTTAGACCGAAACAGCAACGGTCGCCTGGAGTGGAAGGTCAAAGGATCGAAGCAGACCTACCATGACTGGCAACAAGCTGAAGCGAACCGACCCTCCTAGGCAGCGCCAACGCTTTCGCTAGACTTGCCCGCCGACCCCTTTGAACTTTTCGACAAAGGCCGAAATCTTCTCGAAGACAGTTGTCTTCATAGTCCGAAACTGCGGATTTAGTGGGCTCATTTTGGGAAGTATGGCATTTAGGTCGGCACCGTTTTCACTTGCAAATTCGCGTTTTATGGAAGCCGAAATATAACGCTTCGCGGCGTCAGAATTTAGATCTTCTGACTTGATAAGCTCCTCGACTTCCTTGCGTTGCTCGGCTTGGGCAAATGAAAAAAATGCGTCGATCACACCAGCCTTGTCATCAATCTGATCGAGATCAGTCCGGTTGATGAAGTCCACTATCAGACTCTCTTTTGCCCGATTGCCAAGACTGCCGCGAATGACACGGCGAGCATCTTCAATCAGATCTCCCTTGCTCTTCACTTTCTTGTTCTTGTCGAAGATCAGCTCGAGGATGTAGTCGAGGTTGATCTCTTGCGATTTAAGAAGGTCGACCTCAAAAACGACGTCATCCCACTCGATAGTGTTCTGTTCTTGCTCAGCCGACGACTTTTCTCGACGTAGCCAATCGCGAATATCATTGTACGACGATCTATAATCTTGAATCGCTCTCTCTGAGGGTAGGTCTATTGCCTCCAAGTCACGAAGGTCATCATCGTTCAAGTAGTGCTTTTGCTTGAACTCCTCGACGGCATCAGCGTCTTTTGGGTCTAGGCCCTGGTAGGCCTTCAATGCTGAGAATTCATCGTAGTTCCGAAGCACATTTTCGACTCTCAGATACTCACCAAAGAGCTTTGCAAACTCCTTCTTGTCTTCTTCTTTGACGATCTCGTCCGGATTGGGAAAGCGTTCGGTTAGCTCCTTCACAACATCAATGAACCCGCGTCGCGCCGCACCGGTTTCCTGATCAACGAAACCATTCATGTACTCGTCGTAGCTCTTTTCCAGCACAACGTTCTTTGTGTTCTTGTCACCGAACAACGTGATCGCATCAACTGTCGCTTGTTCAAGGTCCCTAAACGCTACGATATTGCCGAATGTCTTTGTCGCATCGTAGATCCGGTTGGTCCTGGAGAACGCCTGCATCAAGCCATGGTAGCGGAGGTTTTTGTCAACAAACAAGGTATTGAGCGTCGGAGCATCAAAGCCGGTAAGGAACATGCCGACGACAATTAGCAGGTCGATATCCTTCGAGCGAACCCGGCTGGCGAGGTCGCGGTAGTAGTTCTGAAAACCACTGCTATCGACACTGAAATTCGTTTTGAAAAGTGCATTATAGTCTTCGACTGCGGCGCTCAAAAATTCCTTGGCACTGCTATTCATCGCTGACACATCAAAGCTCTCGTCCTGAATGTCCCCGATCGCGTCTTGCTCTTCGTTGGCTGCAAACGAGAAGATCGTCGCGATCTTCAGCGGCTTTTCACTGTCTGCCTGCAGAGCGTTTAGGGTTTCGTAGTAGAGCTTGGCCGCATCTACACTGCTGACGGCGAACATAGCGTTGAAGCCACTGCTTCCCGCATGCATTCGGTGGGTTTTCTGACGGAAATTGTTTAGTATGTACTGCGAAACTTCTCGAATACGTTCTTGATGAAGCAGCGCTTGCTTGTTCTCAGCTGCGCTGAGCTTTTTTTCGTCTTGCTCTGTTTCAATGGCTTTAAACCGGGGACGTACATCGTTGTAGTCGACCTTGAATTTCAGAACCTTTTCGTCGCGAATGGCGTCAGTGATCACATAGGAATGCAACTCACGTCCAAACACGCTGGCGGTCGTTTCAGCCCCCAGTGCATTCTCAGGAAAGATCGGCGTTCCGGTGAAGCCAAACTGATAAAACCGCTTGAACTTCTTTTTCAGGTTCTTCTGCGCCTCGCCAAACTGACTGCGGTGGCACTCGTCGAAAATGAAGACCACCTGCTGATCGTACACCGGCAGATCGCCTTCTGATTTCATTAGATTATTCAGCTTCTGGATCGTCGTGACGATGATTTTGTTATCGTCTTTACCCAAGTTGCGCTTCAACCCGGCGGTACTGTCAGAGCCGTTGACACTGTCAGGGGAAAATCGCTGGTATTCCTTCATGGTCTGGTAATCGAGATCCTTACGGTCCACGACGAAGAAAACCTTGTCGATAAATCCCAGCTCAGTCGCTAACCGCGCAGCCTTGAAACTCGTTAGGGTCTTGCCAGAACCAGTGGTGTGCCAGATGAAGCCACCACCCTCTGGCTTTCTCCAGTTTTTGGCCTCAAATGAACTCTTGATCTTCCATAGAATGCGTTCTGTCGCAGCAATCTGGTAGGGGCGCATGACCAGCAATGTGTCGCTGACATCGAAGACCGAATACTGCAGCAAAACGTTCAGCAGTGTGCGCTTCTGAAGGAAAGTAGCTGTGAAGTCCTTAAGATCTTTGATCAGTTCATTGTCAGACTTCGCCCAGTTCATGGTGAAATCGAAGCTGTTCTTGTTACGCTTGGTCGTGTTGGCGAAATACCGGGTGTCGGTGCCGTTCGAAATCACGAAGAGCTGCAGGAACTTGAACAGGGAATTTTCGCTGTTGAAGCTCTCTTTGCTATACCGGTGGATCTGATTGAACGCCTCCCGGATCGCCACGCCGCGCCTTTTCAACTCGATTTGCACCAAGGGCAAACCATTGACCAAGATCGTCACGTCATAGCGATTAGAATGGGTGCCAACTTGCTCGAACTGCTTGATCACTTGCAGTTTGTTGCGTGCCTTGTTCTTTTTGTCGACCAGGTAGATGTTCTGGATGCGCCCGTCGTCAAAGACGAAATCATGGATGTAGTCGTCGTGGATCTTGCGGGTTTTGTCGACGAGGTTGTCGCTGGGTTTGTCTAGGTAAGTCTCGGCAAAACGTTTCCATTCTTCATTCGAAAACTTGACGTTGTTCAGTTCTTCTAATTGCACCCGAACGTTGGCGAGCATGGCCTCTTGGGTCGTGAGTGCAGGCATAAACTCATAGCCCTGATTGACCAGGTCCTGAACCAACTCACGTTCCAGATCATCTTCGCTCTGGTACCGATCGGCGGCGTCCCACTCTTTGGTGTACTTGTCGAGGACGATGAAATTCTTCGTTTCCGCGATGGTTTTCGTCTGCTCAACCATTTTGTTCGTCCTGCTTCCAATAGCCGTAGTTGTTTATCAAATGGTCCAGCAAAAACTTGACTGTCTGCTTTTCAGGTCCTGTCGGGTCACGAACCTCTTCGTTGGAAAGACTTGAGTGACTGGAGAACTGGATTATGCGGCTCAGGTAGGCTTGTTTTTCGCCTGGCACGGTATCTAGGAGATCACCCCATTCACGGTGCCCCAAGAAGCCCGCAGTCTTTTCATACAGATTGCGCAAGAGAGTGAAATGATAACGCTCAACTCTGTTTTCAGCGATCGCTTCCTCCAACACCCTCTTTAGGTGCAAATGGTAGGAAAAACTCTTATTCGCGTCGCCATACTTGACGTTCAGATTGTAGGTTCCATCCTCCAACCGCTCCAGCAGATAGCACCCTTCTTTCTTGCCCTGCTTCTTTAGGCCGAGCTCATTGTGCAGGACGTTATAAAACAGGGGGCTGTGCGTGGTTATGACGAACTTCAATCCTTGCGGAGCGATCTTGATCAAGCTGGCCAAGTTCACGGCCAATTCGATCAGATGGTTTTCGTCGAGCGAGCTGACCGGGTCATCGATGAAGATATATTCCAGCTGATCGAACTGCCGGGTGCCCCGCTCCTCTGGCTCTGGGACGTTCAGGACAGAGACCACCTCTTCGAGCAGTGTGTAGAAAATGCTCCAAACAAAAAGGCTTTCCTCGCCCTTTGAGATCTTGAAGTTGCCGGTTCCCTCGTCGCCGCCTGTATCAACTGAAAAAGTCACCTCAGAGAAAGCCTTGACCGTCGTTTCGTTTCCGTTTGCGTCTTGGCGCGTGTATTCCTCGTTGAACGTCGGCGTTAGCTTATCATTCGCATAGCGCTGAAAGTTCTTGGTGATGTTTATCTCTTGCCCCTGATCAACCAAAATCCAGTCGGTGAAGGTGTTTGGCTGGATCATCAACTTGGGGTCACCATCTCCTAGAAGGTCATTGTCCCAGTAGAACAAGTCTTCGGTGAAGGCGTTGTAATACAGGACTTTTTCGCGCGGGAGTTCACCATCTTCTCCCTCCTCTGGCTTTGGAGCGATAAGGTCTTTGAGGGCGCGAGACAGGCGGGTCTTACCGGTCCCGTTGAAGGCGTAGATCAGTTGTACTTTGGGGACAGGTTTTGTCTGCTCAACTTCCTTTGGCGGAATCTGCTTCGTTTCCTTGGTTACAGTCGTTCGGATGACCTGCGGCGTACTAAGCTGCTGTGCGATCTGTTCGAGGGTCTGGCTCATTTACGCGGCCTCCTCAGGTTTGGGGAAGTTAAGCAGCAGATCGCGGTAGTATTCATATTGCTGCTGACGCAGCTCAATTTCGCGCGGCAGGCCTTCGCTGAGCGACGTGGTCAGCGTGTTGAACTTGTCGAGAATGGCGACGATGCGGGCCTGCTCTTCAAGGGACCTTTCGGGGTCGTTCGGATAAGGGACCGGTAATTTTACCTTCTTGATCCCGTCAATCAGTAGCCTTTTGATCTTGCCGCTCGAAACGTGCTTGGCCTTCTGGTCATGGAAGGTGTCTGTTTGCATTGCGTAGGCGATGAACTTGGGGTTCATGGCATGGCGAAAGGCATAGCTATCGTCATGAATGGCGACCTTCTCTTCACCAAGCCACGCAACTGCTTTGCCAACGTCTTCGACGGTTTCGCTTACACCTGCAATCACCACGTCGTTCTGTTCAGCGTACCGAAGCGCATCGGCCATGTCGCTTCTGACCTTGGAAAGCGTTTCGTGCGCAAATACTCCGTAGTGGGTGTAGATCTCGCCGTAGTGGATGGCGGAAACACCGTCATCAACATAGTCGGCTTTAGTGAACCGCTTCCCGCGAATGAACTCACCAATTTCGTCAAGGGTCTTCCACTCGGCATCGCCACCCTCAAAACCTAGCAAAAGATCGCGATAGTATTTGTATTGTTGCTTTCGAGCCTTAAGCTCGGCTGTCAGCTCGGCTGTCAGCTCGGCTGTCAGCTCGGTGAAAGCGTCCAGAGTTCGCACGATATCCAATTGAATTTCAAGCGATCTCTTTGGCCGCTCTGGGCAAGGAATTGGCACCAGTTTATTACAGTAGCTACTAATCCATTGTCGTTTGTGGTCGCCATCAACCAACCCGCTGGGAAGAGTATTTAGCCAGTAGTAGATGTACTTGATCGAAAACTTGCTGTTGTCGCTCGAAGTGATCATCTTCATCGCTGATGATTTGGCTTTGAAATCGAAATCAACCCATTTGTTTGCTGTCGTGAAATCATCGAAGATTATGGTCGGGGTCTTCGATGCTTCGTAAATACCACTGGCTTCAGCAGTATACCCAAGCACAAAGGTTTTACCCGCCGTCAAAACTGGGGTCTTGAGACCTTCGCCATAGTTTTTTGACTTTACTAGGTACTTAGTGGGCTGCTCATATTGAGTGACCTCACCCAATGGTTTCCATACAACGGGAGCACCATCCAGCAGCCTTTGCAGAAAGCTGAGGTTGCTCATCTTTCGATCTCCGCAACGAGAACATCGATGTCCTTACGTAGCTCTTCAATTCTGGAAACGGTGGTCTTCAGCTTGGCATTCAGCTTGGTGATATCAATCTGCTCGCGGGTGTCTTTTGCTTCCACGTAAGTGCTAACGGACAGATTGTAGTCACTCTCAAAAATCTTGTCGTAAGCGACAGTTTCGGCAACGTGTCGAACATCGTGTTTGCCGTCAAATATATCAACGATTTTAGCAATATGCGCGTCTTGCATGACGTTGATGTTGACCCCTTTCTTGTAGAAATCGTCGCCACTGGCATCAATGAACTGAACGGTTGTGTCGGACTTGTTCTTGGCCAGCACCAGAATGTTCACTGAGATGGTGGTTCCGAAAAACAGGTTCGGAGCCAGCGCGATAACCGTCTCAACGAAGTTATTGTCGACCAAATATTTGCGGATCTTCTGCTCTGCCCCTCCCCTATAAAAGATACCTGGAAAGCAAACGATCGCAGCGCGCCCTTTGGCCGACAGGTAGTGCAGAGCATGAAGGACAAAGGCAAAATCGGCCTTTGACTTCGGAGCCAACACACCTGCCGGTGCGAAGCGTTCATCGTTGATCAGTGTAGGGTCATCCGCGCCCTTCCATTTCACCGAATACGGCGGGTTCGACACGATGGCATCAAAGGGTTTGTCATCGCCGAAATGCGGGTCTTCCAGCGTGTTGCCGTACTGGATGTTGAACTTGTCGTAGTTGATGTTGTGCAGGAACATGTTCATGCGGGCGAGGTTGTAGGTGGTGTAGTTGATTTCCTGCCCGAAGAAGCCGTCTTCGATGATGTGTTTGTCGAACTCATCCTTGGCTTGCAAAAGCAGCGACCCAGACCCCGCCGCCGGATCATAGATCTTGTTGACGCTGGTTTGCTTGTGCAAGGCCAGTTTCGCGATCAGTTTGGACACATGGGTTGGCGTGAAGAACTCGCCACCTGATTTGCCCGCATTGGCGGCATAGTTTGAGATCAGGAACTCATAGGCGTCGCCAAAGAGGTCGCCTTCGTTCTCGTCGAAGTTCAACGTCACGCTTTCTACGCCCTTTAGGACTTCCGCCAGACGTTCGTTCTTTTGCTTAACCGTGTTGCCAAGGCGGTTGCTGGTGGTGTCGAAGTCAGCAAAGAGGCCAATGATGTCGTCTTCGGACGGGTAGCCACTCGCTGAAGCCTCGATCGCCGAGAAGACTCCTGCCAAGTCGGTATTCAGGCTGTCGTTCTTGCTCGCGGTCTTGGCCACATTTTGAAAGAGCTGACTGGGATAGATAAAGTATCCCTTGGTCTTGATCGCATCGACTTTGACGTCATCGGGGATGTCAGCGTCAGACATTCCAGCATAATCGATACTGTCGTCGCCACCTTCGATGTAGTTGGTGAAGTTCTCACTGATGAAGCGATAGAACAATGCCCCTAGGACGAACTGCTTGAAGTCCCAGCCATCGACCGCGCCGCGCACTCTATTTGCGATTTGCCAGATTTCCCGGCGCAAAGCCTCAGCTTGTTGCTGACCCGTCATTTCTGCTCCCCTTCTTGTTTTTGTTCCTGCTCAGCAATCCAGCGATCGATCTCGCTTTTGCGAAACCGCCATGCGCTTCCCACCTTGAACCCGGGAACCTTCCCCTCAGATGCGAACCGATAGGCCGTTTTCTCAGCGATTTTGAGATACTCAGCGAGCTCTTTCACGGTCAGAATGTCTTCATTGGGCATTTCAAAAATGTCCTCTCTGAGGGATATGGATTGAAACTAGTTGAAAGGAGACGAAGCGACAAGCTTAGCTTTCCAGTGATCGATTGCGTTCATCTGCTGCCTACCCGTGGCGGCGTGCCAGGGCGAGAAAATCCGCCCTGGCATTGAGGTCACTCAGTGACCTGTTCTTCATCTCGACGCGGGAAGGCGACCATATCGACGTCGGGGAACATGCTGTGTTTGACGTTGATCGACGTGATGTTGCCGCTGTCGTCGGTGTTGACGAAGAGGACGCCGCAGCGGTCCCAGAAGTTCTTGCCGTCTTTTTCGCCGGATTTGACGTTCAGTTTCAGAGTTTGAGTAGCCATGTTTTGATCCTCACTTTGAGTGTTTCGATGAACAGGGCCAAAGCAGGCACTAAGGGGAAGTCAGCGGGAAAATTGGCTCGCGAGGAATGCGCTGGCGCAGGGGAATTTTCTTGTTGAAGCGGGGCTTGCACCGCGTCTGGCACGGCCGCCCGCTTATGTTCAGCAATCAGAAACACGGCGTTGAGGATCTGAGTTTGGTCATCAATCTCTGGGCTGGCCCGTCAAAGCTTGCCTGGAACGCTGCAACTACTGTACTGGGCCTGCAGATTGCTCACGGTAAATATGATCTACCGACCATAAAACGGAAATATGATCTGCGGATCATACGGCATGAAAGGCAATCGCCCGACGTCGTATGCCAGCAGCAATGGCATCTGCCAATGGCTGTGGAAATTCATCCGGCAGGTCTGCAAGCGTCTTGTCCAAGGCGGGTTCAAGCTCAGACGCGACGCCCGACAAGACCTCTTCCGCCAGCGCCACACCAAAACCTGCCGCCTTCGCAGCCTGCAGGAAATGGCGCGGCACGACCTCATTGATCCTATAGTGCCCATCCACAGCCATCGCGAGACGCATCCGGTTCTGGCGAATTTGACCGTCATCCACGGCTTTCTGAGCGCTTAGCACGTCATAAAGCGGGGTTATGCGGAAACCGCCGGGGCGCAATGCAATGCTGAAGTTCTTGGCGTGCCCGTCTGTCGCTCCCAAGAGCCAAAACAGCACCTGCGCACGGAAGAACGCGCGCTGATCTGTTTCTGGGTCATCACTGCCAGTCAGCAACCCGATCCCTTCAGTGATCCCCGGCCCGCCATCCATTTGGTATTTCTGGCTGGGTGGAACTGTGAGCGCCTGGCAAAAGTCTTCCTGCGGGAGGCGGATCAACCGGCCATCTTTGGTCCAGCGCCGATCGAACCGGGTCACAACAAGGCTCCGCACGTCCTCGAAGTCGGCAATCTCGACTTCAGCCACATCCATGCCCATGGCCCGACAGAGGTTCATGCAGAAAAATTCGTTCTCAACACTGTCAGACAAATCGATCTCTGCGGGCAGAACGCCAAGCTGCGTCTTGAGGATATGGGTTGTTGGGGTGAGCCCCGATGGACGGATCCACGCGCCCTCGTGGCGTAGCAGCGCCGTTTTCTCCTGCGCCCCTGCGATAGAAATGCGGAAGTCGTCTTCCTCGTCTAAGCCAAGGGGGGCACTTGCGAGGTTGCGTAACATATCCGCAATCTGTGCCTCGGAAACGGGCTCTCCCTCGAGTGCGCCAACCTCGGGGATCTCACCCGAAACGAACTGCAAGGCCCCCACACAATCGCGGCCGATCTTCTCCAGCATGTGCCACGCGTCCGTGCCGCCCGCACGCACCCGTGCAGCAACGCGTTCTCGTATCGCCTGATTGTCCGGCAGCAGGTTTTCCAGGTAGGCGATAACAGGGCCGCCCTGGTGTGCCTCTTCACGCAAAGGCAGCGAAAGCGAGATGGGCATGGCATGTTCCCATGCCAACCATTCCGGATCATAGATAAAGCTGATCGCGCCTGAACCAGCGAGACGCAAAGCCCCCACCAACCGTCCGTTCAGAAGCACTTGCATCGTGCCGCTACGCCCGTGTTTGGCCATCAGAAGATATCCTCAATCTCAAGCGAGCCACCGCGTTCCACCAATCGGAACTCAAGCCCAAGTGCCGCCATAACAGCGAGCACTGTGGCGAGCTTGGCTCCCGCGTCGCCATTCTCTAGCGACGAAATCGTCGCGACGCGCAAATTCGTACGCGCGCTGATGTCGCTTTGGGTCCAGCCGCGCGCTTTGCGCGTCCGGCGAAGTGCCTCGCCGATCTGCTCGGCCGTTCGTGCTGTGAGGTCCATGATGTGGCTCCTTTTACGGCACAGCGTAAATTGAAACAAATTACGCCGCAACGTAAATATTCACTTTTTACGCCATAGCGTAACAATCGAGCCGCACTCATGCCTGCAGCCCCGCAGCTCGAACTTGCTCAGGCGTCACCAGCTTTGACGCAATTAAGTCCTCGACCTGCCGGTTGGTGATATGGCGGCACAGAGGATGGCGCTCGTGAATCCACTCGGTGAGGCTGGCACGACCTTTGGCTTCCAACTCTCGCGCTTTCTCGCGGTCCGCCTGTATCTGGGCGAGCCCTTTTTCCCAACGTCGCATCTTGAACCAATTGTCGGAGAAACACACCTTGCTGCGCGTGTAGCCCTCGGTTTCGTTGGCATAGGCTTTGACCGCCTGCAGCAGGTCATCGGGCTTTACCCCGGATTTCACCGTCGCTGAGATCAAGCGCAGAGTAGCTCTCCGGTCTCGGATCCTGTCCTGAGGATAGGCCGCTAGGACCTTCTCAGATTCAAGATCTTCAACCTCCTCCTCCGCCGCCTCGCGCTTGCGCGTAGGTGGTTTATGGATGGTTTTGGGATGGTTTGGGGTCCACCGTGAACCCCGTACCCCGTTCACCGTGGACCCCGTACCGGGTTCAGGCTGGACGGGGTTCACGGTGGACCCCGCCTCAATGTCGGGCTCAGCCGTGGGTTCGAGCGCGGCCACGCGCTCCAGAACGATGCGGTAAATGACGGTGTAGCCGTTCTTGCATTGCCGCCGCCCCGTCTCGATCAGAATGCCTTCGCGCAGGAAGTCGATGATGGTGCGCTTCACTGTGCTCTCGCTCAGCTCTGTGTGGCGCTGGATCGTCCCCTTGGAACACCAGATACCCGAGCCGTCATCGCTCGCCTTGTCGGCCAGGAACATGATGATTTGCTTACGCGCGGCGCTACCAAAGCGGCGCTCGGCGCATTCGTTTGCAATGCGCCAGCTCAATGGACCACCTCACCGGTCAGAGGCCGCGAAAAAGCTGACTGAGCGTTTGCGGTAAGGCATTGGCCCGTGCTAAAGTCTTCCGAAAGCTGACAGGCTTTTTCTATTTGGCCCCGGTTCACAGTTGCCGCTGTGACGGGGCCTTTTTCGTTTTGAACCGGCGAATTTGGCTTTGAAACTTTCGCTTTTTGTTCACTTTTTGTCAGGGGGTATTTTGCACCCCTAAGCCATTGTTTTTGCTGTCTCTCTTTCTGGATTGCAAATCCGTGTACACCGGTTCGATTCCGGTACTCGCCTCCAATACTTTCAAACAGTTGCTTCGCATTCGGCTTTTCGAGCCTGCGACACGCCGTCTCGCTACAGCAGTGCTTTGCTGAGTGAAGCTTGGCACCGGATTGATCAGAAGGCGGTGAACTCACTGGCTCGGCCGGTAAATTTGACCGCTCTATCGATTCCACGCGATATGCCCTTTGAAGTGACGGGCCCGCGAATCCTTTCGTCTGGATATCTTCGAGGCGCAAAGCCCAAATTCGCCTGCGGTCATTTTGCATATGGCTGACCAAACATGCCGCTGACAGGCATTGGCAGGTCGCTTTTCCATTCTCGATGATTTCCGTGCGTCTGCCGCGCTTGACAAGCCCCCTGCCCGTGCCGCATGTCCCATCCGTTGGTGTCTGCACATGCAGATGAAAAGGGAATGCGTCAGCGGTCATCCGTCAAACGCAGCCGCCCCCGCGACCGTGACCGGAGAGGGTGCCCAAAGCCACTGGCCAGACAGGCCGGGAAGGCGGGACATCTGCCAGAGGCCAGCCTCTGACATCCGCAAGCCGGGAGACCTGCCAACATCCGAAGTTGAAACCGGACGGGGTGATCCGGTGTCGGGCCCATGTCGCAATACGTGGCCCGCATGAAACCCCGTCCCCCGCGAAGAGGATTTGGGGGGATGAGAGACATGACCGAGACCACACCTGTTGAACTGCTGGTGTGCACGACCTGCCGCCGCGGCCTGCCCGTCGAGAATGATGCAGATCGTCCTGGGGCGTTGCTGCACAAGGCGTTGGAGCAGGCAGAACTTCCTGATGGCGTCACTTTGAAGGCAGTAGAATGCCTTTCAAATTGCGATCAGGGCTGCTCGATTGTGCTGCGTGGCGGACCCAAACGTTGGACCTTTGTCTATGAGCATCTCGATGAAACCGATCATGTCGAGACCATTGTTGAAGGCGCGACCAAATATCTCGCGACCCAAGATGGCCTCGTTAAATGGCGCGAACGTCCTGAACATTTCCGCAAAAACTGTGCGGCCCGCATTCCCCCGATTGGAGCTTAGATATGAGCAATCTCGAAAAACTGCCCGTCACTGTGATCACCGGCTTTCTGGGCTCGGGCAAGACCACGCTGGTGCGTCATCTGATGCAGAACCCGCAGGGCAAGCGCCTGGCCATTGTGGTCAACGAGTTTGGAGATGTTGGCGTCGATGGCGATATCCTCAAATCCTGCGCGATCCCCGATTGCCCGGCGGAAAACATCATGGAATTGGCCAATGGATGCATCTGCTGCACCGTGGCAGATGATTTCATCCCGACCATCGAGGCGCTGATGGCGCTAGAGCCGCGCCCCGATCACATTCTGATCGAAACCTCTGGCTTGGCCCTGCCCAAGCCGCTGCTGAAAGCGTTCGACTGGCCGGATATCCGCTCGAAAATCACCGTGGATGGCGTAATTGCTCTGGCCGATGCCGAAGCTGTGGCCGCCGGTCGCTTTGCCCCGAATGTCGCTGCGGTGGATGCCCAGCGCCTGGCCGATGACTCGATTGATCACGAAACGCCGCTATCCGAGGTGTTCGAGGACCAGATCTCCTGCGCCGACATCATTCTGCTGACCAAGCCTGATTTGGCGGGTCCCGAGGGTGTTGCCAAGGCCAAGGAAATCATCGCAGCTGAAGCCCCGCGCCCTCTGCCCGTGGTCGAAGTGGCCGAAGGCGCTGTGGATGTACGTATTGTGCTGGGGCTTGAGGCCGCTGCAGAAGATGACATGGAGGCGCGTCCCAGCCATCACGATGGCCATCACGATCACGAGCATGATGATTTCGAAAGCATCATTGTCGAGCTGCCGGAACAGACCGATCCGGCCCAGCTGGTCGCCAATATCGAACGTCTGGCGAATGAACTGAACATCCTGCGGGTCAAAGGCTATGCCGCTGTTACCGGCAAACCCATGCGCCTTTTGGTGCAGGCAGTCGGGGCCCGTGTGCGTCATCAGTACGACCGCCCGTGGGAGCCAGGTGAAGAGCGTCGCTCGCGTCTGGTGGTCATCGCCGAACATGACGATATCAAAGAGGCTGAAATCCGCGAAATCCTCGTGGGTGTGACCGAGGCCGCCGAGTAAGCCATGCACGTCGTCTTCCGCGAAAGCCATGGGTTAGAGGAAACGGAGACCCCAACCGATCTGGGCCAGAACCCGGCGGATCTGGTGGTGCTGTCCTTTTCCGACAGTGACCTTGGCGCTTTCGCGGCAGGCTGGCATCGTGGTGGCGGACCCGAAGGTCGGATGCCGACCCTGCGGCTGGCCAATCTGACAGCGCTGAAACATCCCCTGTCGGTCGATACTTATGTCGAACAAACGCTTGAGGGCGCCAAAGGCATTCTGATCCGCCTGATCGGTGGCGTGCCCTACTGGTCCTACGGGTTGCAGCAGGTTCTGGCACTGGCCCACGCCAAGGGCATGGCCGTTGCTGTGCTGCCTGCGGATGGACGTGAAGATACGCGACTGGATGACTATTCTACCCTGCCCGTTTCAACCCTGCGGCGGCTGGCGCATCTTTGCGACACAGGCGGTGAGGTCGCGGCGCAGGCTGCGCTGGCGCAAATGGCACTGGCCGCGGGGCTTTATTCTGGCCCGGTGATGGGGGCCAAGACGATCCCGGAATGTGGCGTATGGTGCCCGGATCGCGGTGTGATCCCGGCGGATACCGCATTCACCGGTGATGCCAAGCGCATCCTCGTGACCTTCTATCGCGCCTATCTGACCTCGGCAGACACTGCCCCGGTCGCAGCCCTGATCCACCGTCTGCGTGCGCGTGGGTTTCAGGCTGTTGGCCTATTTGCGCCGTCGCTCAAAGCCCCTACCGCCGCTGACTGGCTGCGCGAACAGGTCGTAGCGCTGGCCCCCTCGGCAATCATCAACGCCACCTCCTTTTCGGGCAAAGGCGCTTCGGGAACGTCCCCGCTGGACGCCGCCAATGTGCCGGTATTTCAGGTCGCCCTGTCCACCGCACGCCGCAAGGCCTGGGTCGATGCGGAACGCGGGCTGTCCCCCGCCGACCTCGCAATGCATGTGGTCCTGCCCGAGGTGGATGGCCGCATTTCGGCGGGCATCGCTTCGTTCAAGGAACCGGGCAAGCGCGACCCGTATCTGGAATATTCCCGTTTTGCCCACCGCCCCGAGCCGGAACGGGTTGAGGCGATCATTGATCGGGTGGACGGCTGGCTGCGCCTAAGCGACAAACCCAAGCCAGATCAGGTCCCAGCGTTGGTGCTGTCGACTTATCCCGGCAAGGACTGGCAGATGGCCCATGCGGTTGGCCTTGATGCGCTGGCCTCGGCCGAGGCGATGCTGTCTGATCTGCAGGCCGAAGGCTATGACACCGCACCTGGCGCGCCGATTGCCGAGACGCTTCTGGATGCGCGACTGTCTTGGCCGCTCGCGGCCTATCAGACCGCGCTGGCAGACTTGCCGGAACAGTTGCAAACGGATCTGCAATCCATCTGGGGCAAGCCTGAGGACGACCCGGTTTTTGCCGATGGTGCGTTCCACTTTACCGCCTTGAACCGGGGCAAGACACTGATCGCGCTGCAACCGGAACGCGGCACGCCCGAGCTGCGCGATGACGACTATCACGATCTTTCGCGCACCCCGCGCCACAGCTATGTTGCCTTCTATCTCTGGCTGCGTAAGGGGCATGGCGCGGATGCGCTGATCCATATCGGCGCGCATGGCACGCTGGAGTGGTTGCCTGGTAAATCCGTTGCTCTGTCGGCAAATTGCTGGCCCGAGGCGTTGGTCCGCGATCTGCCGGTGATCTACCCCTTTATCGTGAATGACCCCGGCGAGGCCGCACAGGCCAAGCGCCGGATCGGCGCGGTTACACTGGGCCATATCCCGCCCCCGATGCGCACAAGCGACACACCGGACCGTATGGTGCGGCTGGAATCCCTGCTGGACGAATTCTCGAACGCCGACGGGCTGGACCCCAAACGCCGCGACCGACTACAAGAAGACATACGGGATGAGGCGCAGGCCATTGGTCTGGAAAGCGATCTGGGTCTGAATCAGGCAACCTGTACCGCCGAAGCGATCACCCGTATCGACCGATTTGTCTGCGACATCAAAGAAAGCCAGTTCGGCGACGGCTTGCACGTCTTTGGCCGCGTCCCCGAAGTGACCGGCAATTTTGATGCCACGCCTTCGGCGCATGCGGAACGTCAATCACTTTTGGACGCACTGGCCGGGAAACGGATCGAGGCTGGCCCGTCTGGCTCACCCTATCGCGGGCGCTCGGACGTGCTGCCGACAGGGCGAAATCTTTACACCACCGATCCGCGTTCGGTTCCAACACGCGCGGCCTATACCCAAGGTGTCAAACTGGCCGAGGAACTAGTGCGGCGGCATCTGCAGGAAGAAGGCGATTACCCCAAGGGGCTGATTGTCGACCTCTGGGGCTCGGCCACGATGCGCACTGCGGGTGAAGAATTCGCCATGGCGCTTCACCTGCTGGGTGTGAAACCGGTTTGGGACAAGGGGTCGGAGCGGGTTTCCGGTATCGAGGTGCTGCCAATCACTGATCTCAGCCGTCCACGGCTAGACGTGACCTTGCGTGTCTCGGGCCTGTTCCGCGATGTATTCCCGACGCTTTCTGCGCTGTATGGCCAGGCAGTGCGAGCATTGTGTGAACGGGACGAGGCAGCAGACTGGAACCCATATGCCGGGCAGGCACCCGCCGCCCGTGTCTATGGCCCCGCCCCCGGCAGCTATGGCCTGAACATGACGCAGCTATCCGAAATCTATACGGACGAAGCGCGGGCACAGGCCGGTCAGGCTTGGCTGGATGCCAGTTCCTTTGCGCTTGAGGGCGAGCAAATTGCACGGGATGTCGATGGTATTACCCAACGCGTTGCCCTTGCCGACAGCTTTGTTCACCTTCAGGACCTGACCGAAACCGATCTGCTGTTGGCCAATGACTATGCCACCCATGAGGCCGGTTTTGCCGCCGCCAAGAAAGTCACTGGCGGTACTGCGCAGCTGTACCATCTGGACAATACCAACCCAGACACCCCCCGCGCCCGAACCCTGTCTGAGGAAATCAGCCGCGTTGTCCACGCGCGCGCGGCTAATCCTGACTGGATCGCAGGAATGCAACGGCACGGATTCCGCGGCGCCGCCGAGATCGCGGCAACGCTGGATCATATGGCAAGCTTTGCCCATCTGTCGGGAACCGTTGCACCGCATCTGTTTGACATCTACCACGATGCCACACTGGGTAACGCCGAGGTTGATGCCTTTCTGCAAGAGAAGAACCCACAGGCGCATCAGGCCATGCAGGATCGGTTCCGTGCGCTGCTCGAGGCTGGCCTGTGGAACACGCGCCGAAACTCGATCCGAGCCGATCTGGAGGGGTTGGGATGAGTGCACCGATCGTTCAGGGCTGGTGCCCCGGCGCCCATCGCCCGATGATGTCGGGGGACGGGCTGGTCGTGCGGGTTCGGCCGCGGCTGGCGCGCCTTGAGGCAGCGCAGGTTTTGGGCCTGTGCGACCTGGCCGACCGGTTCGGCAATGGCACCATCGATCTGACCAACCGCGCCAATCTGCAACTGCGCGGTGTGGCCGAGGCCGATCACCAACCTTTGCTAGAAGAACTCGCTGCGCTGAACCTTTTGGATGCGGAACCGGGTATCGAGGTGCGGCGCAATATTCTGGTGACGCCGCTCTACCAATCCGGCGATCTTACCGCACGACTGACGCAGGAACTGACCGACCGGTTGGGTGAATTGCCGTCGCTACCAGCCAAGTTTGGGTTTGCCATCGACACCGGACCAAATCGCCTGTTGGTCGGGGATTCCGCGGATATCCGGCTGGAGACAGGCCCCGAGGGGCTGATCCTACGCGCTGATGGGGCCGAAACAGGGCGTCGCGTGACCGAACAAATCGCCATCGACCACCTGATCGCGCTGGCCGAATGGTTCGCGGGTCACCACACTCCCGAGGCCCGGCGCATGGCCCGCGTGGTTGCGTCACAGGATTTGCCGTCAGAATGCCAAGGCAGCGCACCGGGTGATGTTGGCGTTCTGCCTGAGCCGGGCATCGTGGAACTGGGTGCGCTTTACGGAGCCGCGTTCGGTCAGTTGCCAGCGCGCGGGCTTGCGGGGCTGATTGAGACCTGCGGTGCCTCTGCGCTGCGGGTCACCCCTTGGCGGCTGTTCCTGATGGAAGGCGGGGCGGCGATACCCGCCCGAGCGTTCGTCACCGATGGCACCGACCCGCTGATGACCACTGACGCCTGCCCCGGCGCCCCGCTCTGCCCGCAGGCGCAGGTGGAGACCCGCGATATCGCCCGCGCGCTTGCCTCGCGTATTCCCGGCCACTTGCATGTCTCGGGCTGTGCCAAAGGATGCGCGCGCATGGGACCAGCTGATGTCACCCTGGTCGGCCACGATGGTCGATTTGATCTTGTCAAACAAGGCCGCGCGGGAGATGAGCCAAACCTGCGCGGGTTAAGCCCCGAAACACTTATGACCATGGACTTCACCTGATGCCCTATGAATACGAAACCGACGGCGCCGCGATCTACAAACAAAGCTTTGCCACCATCCGGTCCGAGGCCGATCTGGCACGGTTCGACGCCGATGAGGAACAGGTCGCCGTCCGGATGATCCACGCGGCAGGTATGGTGGGGCTGGAAGAGTTCGTGCATTTCTCACCCGGTTTTGTGACCTCGGCCCGTGCCGCGTTGGAAGACGGCGCACCGATCCTGTGCGACGCCCGCATGGTCAGCGAGGGTGTGACCCGGTTCCGCCTGCCCGCCGATAACGAGGTGATCTGCACCCTGCACGACGAACGTGTGCGTCCGCTGGCTGCCGAGATGAGCAACACCCGGTCCGCCGCTGCGCTGGAGTTGTGGCGCCCGCATCTGCAAGGTGCCGTGGTGGCCATCGGTAATGCGCCCACCGCCCTGTTCCACCTGCTGAACATGCTGGAAGACCCCGACTGCCCGCGCCCTGCGGCCATCATCGGCTGCCCGGTGGGCTTTGTCGGTGCGGTCGAATCTAAAGACGCTCTGTGGGAGGCGCAGCCTGTGCCTTCCTGCATCGTCAAGGGTCGCCTTGGTGGCAGCGCCATCACGGTCGCCGCGGTCAACGCCATCGCGAGCCGCGCCGAATGAACGCGGGCAAGATATACGGTGTCGGCCTCGGCCCCGGCGATCCGGACCTGATGAGCGTCAGGGCCGACCGCCTACTACGCACTGCCCGCCACGTGGCCTTTTTCCGCAAACCGGGTCGCAGTGGTCAGGCCCGCAAGATCGTCAATGGCATGATCCCAGAAGGCGCGGTGGAATTCCCGATGGAATACCCCGTGACCACAGAAATTCCATTGAGTGATCCGCGGTACAATGAGCTGCTCTCGGCGTTTTATGAAGATTGTGCCGCGCATCTGAAGACACTGTCGGATCAGGGCGAAGACGTGGTGGTCCTGTGCGAGGGTGATCCGTTCTTCTACGGATCATTCATGCATCTTTACAATCGATTACGCGGCGAATCTGAAGTTGAAGTCGTGCCTGCGATCACCGGTATGTCCGGCGCGTGGACCGCAACCGGCGACCCCATCACCTGGGGAGACGACGTATTGACCGTTCTGGTCGGCACATTGCCCGAGGATGATCTTGCACATCGGATGGCGCAAACCGACGCGCTGGTGGTGATGAAGATCGGGCGCAATATCGACAAAGTGAAGCGGGCCTTGAAGACGGCCGGTTTGTATGACCGTGCTTGGATCGTGGAATACGCTCAGATGCCTAATCAACGCGTGTGCAAATTGTCGGAAAATTACGAGGGGATCACCCCGTATTTCTCGATCATCATCGTTCACGGACAAGGGCGGCGGCCATGAGCGGCTGGGTCAAGATTGCAGGACTCGGGCCAGGAAACGAGGCTCTGGTGACGCCCGAAGTGACCGCTGCGCTGGCTGAGGCGACGGATGTCGTCGGCTACATTCCTTACGTCGCGCGCATCGCCGAACGCCCCGGCCTGACGCTGCATGCCAGCGACAACCGGGTTGAGATCGACCGTTCGCAGCATGCGTTGCAAATGGCGGCCGAAGGTAAGCGCGTAGTGGTCGTATCCTCGGGCGATCCGGGCGTATTTGCCATGGCAGCAGCGGTGTTCGAAGCGCTGGAAAACGGCCCCCGTGAATGGCGCGACCTACCGGTTGAGGTGCTGCCCGGGATCACCGCGATGCTTGCGGCCTCCGCCCGCGCTGGTGCCCCGCTTGGGCATGATTTCTGCACCATCAACCTGAGTGACAACCTCAAACCTTGGCCTCTGATTGAGAAGCGCCTGCGTCTGGCCGCGCAAGCGGATTTCGCGATGGCGTTTTACAACCCCCGCTCGAAATCCCGCCCCGAAGGCTTTGTCAAAACGCTGGAAATCCTGCGCGAAGAATGTGAACCCGAGCGGCTGATCCTGTTCGCCCGCGCTGTCAGCCGGGCGGATGAGGTAATCCGGATTTCAACCTTGGTCGAGGCCACGCCTGATATGGCCGATATGCAGACCGTTGTCATCGTCGGCTCATCGCTGACCCGCGTGATAGAACGCGCCGGTGACCCGATCGTCTATACGCCGAGGTTCACCCCGGAATGAGCCAGCCAGTCCAGAACCTGCGGAACGCTCGACAGTTCCAGCCGCTGCGGCAGGGCTGGACGGTCGATCATCAACACCGGTATGTCCAGAGCCCGCGCGGCGTCCAGCTTGGCGCGCGCGCCGGCGCCGCCCGCGTTCTTGGATACCACCAGCTGCGTGCCGTGGCGCTGCATCAACGCCCGGTCATCAGCCTCGGCAAAGGGTCCGCGCGCCACGACAACCTCGCAATTCGGCAAGGGCAGGACATCGGGTTCATCCACCAGCCGCAACAGGTAATGGTGCTGGGGCTGGCTGACGAAATCTTCGAGATGCATGCGCCCGACCGCAAGAAACACGCGCTGCGGATTACCGGACAAAGCGGCCACCGCTGCGGCGATATCCGGGACGCGCAGCCAGGTGTCACCGGGCTGCGGTGCCCATTCGGGCCGTGTCAGCGCAACAAGTGGAATCTGCGCCGCATGGCAGGCCTCAATCGCGTTACGGCTCATCCCGGCGGCAAAAGGGTGGGTCGCGTCGATCACGTGGCTTATGCTGTGGTCATGGATATATTTCACCAGCCCTTCGGCCCCACCGAACCCGCCAACACGTACCGGCAGAGGTTGCGGGCGCGGATTGTCGACACGCCCGGCATAGGTATAGGTCGCGGGAATACCCAGATCCGCGATGGCTTTTGCCAGCGCGTTGGCCTCGGTCGTGCCGCCCAATATCAGGAGGTTGGACATGTCTGAAGCTCCGTGGCTGACCGTTTTGGGTTTGGGCGAAGATGGACTGGATGGCTTGCCCCCCGCAAGCCGTCAAGTGCTGGAACGCGCCGAAATCATCATGGGGCCACCGCGACACCTGTCCTTGGTTCCCGATTTCGGGGCCCAGCAGGTGGAATGGCCCGTGCCCTTTGCCGATGGGCTGCCGATCCTGACCGGTTTTCGCGGGCGATCAACCGTGGTTCTGGCCTCGGGCGATCCGTTCTGGTTCGGTGCCGGATCCGTGATCGCACGGAATTTCGAGGCCGGGGAATGGACCGCCCTGCCCGGCCAATCGACGTTTTCGCTGGCCGCTGCGCGGTTGGGCTGGCCGCTGGAAAGCACGCAGACATTTGGTCTGCACGCGGCCCCGCTGACCCGGCTGCGCCCGCATCTGGCCCCCGGCCTGCGCGCGATTCTGCTGCTGCGCGATGGTAAGGCCGTGACGGAACTTGCCACCTATCTGACTGACACCGGCTTTGCCGACACACACCTACATGTGATGGAGGCCCTGGGTGGCCCGCGCGAACGGGCGCGCAGTGTCTCGCTGACTGAGGCGCTGTTGGGTGGGTTCGATCACCCGGTCTGCGTCGGGCTCGAGGTTGCTGGCGGCGGGCAGGCCTTTCCGCGCGCCTCTGGCAAACCGGATGAGATTTTTGAGACCGACGGCCAGATCACCAAACGCCCTATCCGTGCGCTGACCCTTTCGGCGCTGGCCCCGCAGCGGGACGAGCATCTGTGGGACATTGGCGGCGGCACCGGGTCAATCAGCATCGAATGGCTAATGTGTGATCCAACGCTCAGCGCCACGACGGTCGAACCCCGCGAAGACCGCGCCGAGCGTATTCGCCGCAATGCCGACGCTTTGGGTCAGGACCGGCTGCAGGTGGTGCATGGCACCGCCCCGGATGCGCTGGACGGCCTGCCCCTGCCCGATGTGGTTTTCATTGGCGGCGGGCTGAGCAGTGAGCTGCTGCAATGGCTGCATACAACCCTGCCCTCCGGCACGCGGCTGGTGGCCAACGCGGTGACTTTGGAAAGCGAAGCTCTACTAGCGCAGTGGCAGGATAGGCTGGGCGGTGAGCTGCTACGGGTCGAACTGGCACAGGCTTCAGCCCTGGGGCCGCGGCGCGGTTGGAAATCGGCCTATCCGGTGGTGCAATGGAGCGTCACGCTATGATCGTCGCAGGCATCGGTTTTTCCTCGGCCGCTACGCTGAACAGCCTGCGCGCCGCCTATGATCAGGCGAGTGCCGGTCACGCTGTGGACGCGCTTGCCACGGTAGCCGACAAGGAAGGCCACGCCGCACTAACAGATTTTGCCTCGGCCATTGCCCTGCCCTTGCATTTCATTCCCCCCGCCGATCTGGCCGGGCAGCGCACCCTCACCTGCTCGACCCGCAGCCGCGCCACCTATGGCACCGGCAGCGTCGCCGAAGCATCCGCCCTTGCCGCCGCCGGAACTGGTGCGCGGCTGATCTCACCCCGACAGATTTCAGACGACCGGCTGGCCACCTGCGCCATCGCCATCGGAGGACAGACATGACCGTTCATTTCATTGGCGCCGGACCGGGCGCCGCCGACCTGCTGACCCTGCGGGGGCGCGATATCATCGCCGCTTGCCCGGTCTGCCTGTATGCGGGTTCGCTGGTGCCAGAGGAAATTCTGGGCCATTGCCCCGACGACGCCAAGATCGTGAACACGGCGGCGATGGATCTGGATCAAATCATGGCCGAGATCGAGACCGCACATCAGGCCGGTCTGGATGTTGCGCGACTGCATTCCGGCGACCTGTCGGTCTGGTCCGCGATGGGCGAGCAGATCCGCCGCCTGAAAGAGCTGGGCATCCCGGTCAGCGTGACCCCCGGCGTGCCGTCTTTTGCCGCTGCGGCCGCATCACTGGGCACGGAACTGACCCTGCCCGGACTTGCGCAATCAGTGGTCCTGACCCGGACACCGGGACGCGCATCGTCGATGCCCGAGGGCGAGACGTTGGCGAATTTTGCCCGTACCGGGGCGACGCTGGCCATCCACCTGTCGATCGGCAATCTGGACACTGTGATCGCCGATCTGACCCCGGCCTATGGCGCCGAATGCCCGGTGGCCGTGGTCTATCGTGCCAGCTGGCCCGACGAGCGGATCATCCGTGCGACGCTGGCGACGCTGAAAGACGCGCTGGACGAGAGCATCTCACGCACAGCGCTGATCATGGTGGGTCCAGCACTCGCTGGTGAAGGGTTTGACGAAAGCTGCCTGTATTCAAAGGATTACGACCGCCGGTATCGCCCGCAAAGCGCGGACAGCCCTTGGTCAAGCTGGAGCCATGGTGATGACTAACCCTCCGGGTATTCTGATTTCGGCACCGTCTTCGGGGACTGGCAAGACCACCGTGATGCTGGGCCTGCTGCGTGCGCTGGCCGAGGATGGCCTGACCGTTCAACCTTTCAAAAGCGGCCCTGACTATATCGACCCGGCCTTTCATCGGGCGGCGGCTGGGCGCGCCTCGTTCAATCTGGACAGCTGGGCGATGGGCGATCCTCTGCTGAACGCAATATCGGCACAGGCTGACGGCGCGGATATCGTCGTAGCCGAAGGATCGATGGGTTTGTTCGACGGTGTCGCCAAACCCGGTGAGATTGGCCATGGATCTAGCGCGGAAACCGCACAGCGTATGGGCTGGCCTGTGGTGTTGGTTCTGGATGTCGGCGGTCAGGCGCAATCAGCTGCAGCCACGGCGCTGGGGTTTCGGATGTACAATCTCGACCTGCCCTTTGCCGGGGTAATTTTGAACCGCTGCGCCAGCCCGCGCCACGAGCGTCTGACCCGGTTGGGTATGGAACGTGCAGGCCTGCCGGTTCTGGGCGTTCTGCCACGACGCGGAGACCTGACACTTCCCGAGCGGCACTTAGGTTTGATCCAGGCAGTGGAACATCCCGATCTGGAAAGCGCCATTGTCGGCTATGCTGCGTTCCTGCGTGAACATGTCGATCTGGAGGCGATCAAGCGGGCGGCTTCCTCAAGCCCAAATAGGCCATCGTCAGCCGTGCTGCCCCGCCCTCCGGCGCAGCGGATCGCACTGGCCCGGGATGCTGCGTTTTCGTTCACCTATCCGCATTTGCTGGAAGGCTGGCGCACGGCGGGTGCAGAAATCCTACCGTTTTCACCACTGGCGAATGAAGCCCCTGCCCCGGATGCCGATCTGGTCTGGCTGCCGGGTGGGTATCCCGAGTTGCACGCAGGCACATTGGCCGCCGCCAACACCTTCCAGACTGGGCTGCGCAAACATGCCGAGACAAGACCTGTGCATGGCGAATGCGGGGGCTACATGGCGCTGGGCCAGGCGTTGATCGACAAAGAGGGTGCCCGGCACGAAATGGCGGGCCTTCTGGGCCTTGTGACCTCCTATGAAAAGCGCAAGTTCAACTTGGGTTATCGCAAGGCGGAATTACTGGCCCCAATGGCCGGATTTGCCGAAGGCACAGCGCTACGCGGGCATGAGTTCCACTATTCCTCGATCATCGAACAGCCTGACGCCCCGCTCGCGCGCGTGTTCGACGCCGAAGGCGCGGAAGGCCCGCAAACCGGATCGGTGCGAGACAATGTCACCGGGACATTCTTTCATCTGATCGCCGAGGCCTCGGCATGAGTGGTTTTGTGTCCTTCATCGGTTCAGGCCCCGGCGACCCGGAATTGCTGACGCTGAAGGCGGTAGACAGGATGCAGAAAGCTGATGCGGTGCTGTTTGACGACCTCAGCAGCGGCCCGATCCTGAGCCACGCGCGTGAGGATGCCGATCTGGTTGGTGTCGGCAAACGCGCCGGGCGCCCCTCGCCCAAGCAGGATCACGTCAGCCGCTTGTTGGTCGAATATGCACAAACCGGTCAGCATGTTGTGCGGTTGAAATCCGGTGATGGCGGGATGTTCGGCCGGCTTGAAGAAGAACTGGTGGCCCTGCAAGAGGCCGGGATCGACTATGAAATCATCCCCGGCATCCCCTCGGCGGTAGCGGCGGCGGCAGCGGCGGGCATTCCGCTGACCCGGCGACTGACCGCGCGGCGTGTCCAGTTCGTCACCGGCCACGATGTCAGCGGCAAACTGCCCGAAGATCTGAACCTGGCAGCACTGGCTGATCCACAGGCTACGACCGTCGTGTTTATGGGCAAGCGCACCTTTCCCCTTTTGGTTGGCGCCCTGCATTCCCACGGCCTGCCGTTGGACACGCCTGCATTAATGGCCGAATCCGTCTCGACCCCCGAACAAAAGCTGCAACGCTCGACCATCGGTGCCTTGTCGCAGCAGTTGGAAACCGAGATCGGCACCGCCCCGGCCCTGATCCTGTATGGACCTCTGGCAGAGTTCGAAAATGATTGACCTGACGCTGATCGGTATTGGCACCGGCAACCCGGATCATGTGACATTTCAAGGGGCGCAGGCGATCCGTTCGGCGAACCTGATCCTGATCCCCCGCAAGGGCGAAAACAAGGCCGATCTGGCAGGGCTGCGCGAGCAGATCATCGCTCAGGTCGCGGATACCCCTCCGCAAATCGCGTATTTCGACATTCCCAAACGCCGTGCCGATGATGGCTATTTACGCGGAGTGGACGAATGGCACGACGCGATTGCATTGCGCTGGCACGAAGCCATCGCAGCCCACCCGAAGGCCCGCCATGTGGCGCTGCTGATCTGGGGGGATCCGTCGCTGTATGACAGTTCGCTGCGAATCGCGGCACGTTTGACCCCTCAGCCAGAAACACGGGTGATTCCCGGCATAACCGCGCTGCAAGCGCTGACGGCGGCCCATGCGATTCCGATCAACGAACTGGGCGCGCCCTATATCGTAACAACTGGTCGTCGCATCCGGGACGAAGGATGGCCGGAAACCGCAGAAAACGTGGCGGTGATGCTGGATGGCGAATGTTCCTTCCAAAACCTGGACATGGAAGACTTGGACATTTGGTGGGGCGCATATGTCGGCATGAAAGAGGAAATCCTGATCAAAGGCCCTTTGGCCGAGGTTGCGCAGCAGATTCTGGACCGTCGCGCCCATGCCCGTGCCGACCATGGTTGGATCATGGATATTTATTTGCTGAAAAAGCGCATAATCTGACACAATACGTCGCAAATGATGATTGCACCGCCACAGCTATAGCGGCTAAATGGGGGTGTCTGGTCCTGCCGGAGAAATCCGGATGCTAAGAGGGAATTTGGTGCGACTGCCTCGGTGGTCAACTCCAAAGCCGCCCCCGCGACTGTAAGCGGAGAGCCCCTGTTCAACCAGCCACTCCCGGTTCTCCGGGGGGAAGGCGAACAGAGGCATCGACCCGCAAGCCAGGAGACCTGCCAGGCGCAAAAACGAAACACCGGCCGTCGGGTGCGGCGGCAGAGGAGAATACAAAATGGCAACACAAACGAAAACAGCATCCGCCGCGCGTACAGGCTTTGTTCCGGTCATGTTTGCAGTGGTTCTGGGTCTGGGCCTCATCACGCTGACCGGTCACGTTCAGGCAGCGGCCCTGCATGATGCAGCGCATGACGTGCGTCACGCGACCGGCTTCCCCTGCCACTAAGACCGTGTTCAGTCGTATATTGACCAGCGCGTTGTTCGCTGGTGCTGCAGCGGGGCTGATTGCCGCCTTGCTGCAGTTGGTATTTGTGCAACCAGTATTGTTGCATGCCGAGCTTTATGAATCCGGAGAGCTGGTGCATTTCGGGGCCGAGACCGTATCGGCTCATCCCGAACTGCCGCGCATGTTCTCTGAACTGACGCGTGATGCGCTGAGTGTCATCTTTACCATGCTGACCTATACCGGCTATGCGTTGGTGATGGTTGCGCTGATGTCGGTAGCCGAAGGTCAAGGACATCAGATTGATGGCCGGACCGGCGTCCTTTGGGGGTTGGCCGGATTTATCGCCTTCCACCTTGCACCAGGTTTCACCCTGGCGCCCGAAGTGCCGGGTGTCGCGGCAGCCGATGTCTATGCACGTCAGGTCTGGTGGTTCGCAACAGTTGCAGCAGCCCTTGTCGCCATGTGGTTGATCGCCTTTGGAGGTAACCTGATCAGCTATGTGATCGCCGCGGTACTTCTGTTGGTGCCACATCTTATTGGTGCACCCGAGCCCGATGTTTTCACCGGCCCTGTGCCGACTGAAATTGGCGCGTTGTTCGCGGCACGAGCTTTTGGAATCGGTCTGGTTGCATGGGTTCTGGTTGGCTCGTTCGCTGGCTATTTCTGGCAGAAAGAAGCGCAACCTTCCGAAGCAACGGCCTGATCGCACTTCGATTGAACGCGCCGGGTGTAAACTTGGCGCGTTTCCCTATGTTTTCAAGGAAATACAATGACCCGTTCACTTGCTCTATTCGTGATCGGTCTGGTCTTTGGCGGCGGTGCAGGATTTGTAATCGCTGCTGCAAATGGCGTCACATTTGATGGCCACGACCATTCTGATCCGTCTCTTCACGGAGCCTCACACACTGAGACCATGGCCCACGATCATTCCACGGCCCTGAACCTACCGGCAGGCGCAGATGCACCTACACTGGACATCGCTCTGACACAGGATCCTATGTCTGGCTGGAACCTGCATGTCATGCCAAAAAACTTTACCTTCGCACCGCAGAACGCATCTACCGCTGACATGGCAGGCGAAGGGCACGCGCATGTTTACATCAACGGAGAAAAGCTCGCCCGGCTTTACGGCAGTTGGATGCATATTGATCAGTTGCCCAAAGGCGAGGTCGAGGTTTCGGTTTCGCTGAATTCCAACAGCCATAGCCCGCTTTCGGTCGATAACGTGCCGGTTCGTGCTGCGGTTACGGTTCAGGTCGACTAAAGCGCCGGAATACGCGCACGCAAACACATCCGAAGCCGCCCGCAGGGTCGGGCGTCTTCGATCCAGCCCTGTGGGCTGTTCAGGTAAGTACGGCAAGTTTCAGCGATATCCGCGGCATCCGCCACCACATCGACACCCGAAAACACATAAGATGCGCGCCCCTGCGCCTGTATAGCCAGCGCCGTGGGTTCCGCGCAGCCGCTGAAACAGGCGTGTTCGCTCACTTCGACCTGATCCGTCAATCCAGCCCTTTTCAGTGCGTCCTGCACAGCCTGTACCTCGGCCGCCCGATCGCGTGCGGTGCCACAGGTTTTGCAGATCATCAGGCGCATCCGATCCAGACCTTCCCCTTCGTCCTGCGCCCGTTTCTGCGGCTTTAAGCGGCGCGGCGCAATCCCGAATGCGCACAAGATTGTGAGTGCGACGCCCCCGCATTTCTGGCAGGATTCCTGCAGACACTTTAAAAGGAGGCCTCTGGATGAAACTGCTTTGGACTGTCTTCGCCCTGCTGGCCCTGCCCGCCTGGGCCGAGGAATCGCTCTCGGGATGGGCCGTGTATCCAACGGGCAAGAACTATGATGAATTGGTCTCGGACACCAAATCGGCGGTTAGAGCAAACGGTCTGATCGTGGTCACGCAGGCCGGCCCCACCAAAGCCGCCGCCGCGCGGGGAATTACAATCCCAGGCAATCTGGTGATCGGCGCCTTCAACAATGACTATGCGGTGCGCGTGCTGGAAACCTCGGTGCGCGCAATGATCGAAGCACCGATCCGGTTTTACGTGACCGAAAACGAAGACGGCACCGCCACCCTGTCCTATAAAACGCCCAGCTTTGTATTCGCGCCCTATATCTATGAGGGCGGAGACCCCCTGAGGGACATTGCCCAGGAATTGGATGACACCTTTCAGATCGTGGCCGAAGCCGCTGTCAAATAGTCACACTGGCGTGATGCGCCTTGCGTCCGGGTCTGTCCTCCGCAATCTGCGTTGAAACAGTTTTCGGAGCTTTACTGATGCAGGACTCGTCGCCCCGCGCTGCGGACATTCTGGCCCAACGGCTTTATGAGGCTGGCTGCCGTCACGCTTTTGGCATGCCAGGTGGCGAGGTGCTGACCCTAGTGGATGCGTTGGAAAAGGCGGGGATAACCTTTCACCTGACCAAACACGAGAACGCGGCCGGCTTTATGGCCGAGGCGGTGCATCACCGCGACGGCGCCCCGGCCATTCTGGTGGCCACGCTCGGTCCAGGCGCGATGAACGGGATCAATGTGGTCGCCAATGCGTTGCAGGACCGGGTGCCAATGATCGTGCTGACCGGCTGTGTCGACGCAGATGAGGCGCTGACATACACCCATCAGGTCATGGATCACGCACGGGTCTATCGCTCGATCACCAAAGGGACGTTCATGCTGACCGCCAAAGGCGCGGATATTATCGCAGACAAAGCGGTGTCGCTGGCCAATCAGCCGCGCCCAGGACCGGTGCATATCGACGTGCCGATTTCGGTTGCGGATGCGCCTGTGACCGATGTCAAACGCCGCCGTCTTGTCAAACCTGCCGCCGTCGCGCCCGAGGGGGATTGCGTTGAAAAAGCCCGCCGCTGGGTGGCACAGGCCGAACGGCCCATCGCGATTATCGGCCTGGATGTTCTGTATGACGACTCGCGCAAGTTGGTGCAGGCGTTCCTTGAACATTTTGGCATTCCTTTTGTGACAACCTACAAGGCCAAGGGCGTGGTTCCCGAGGATCATCCACTGTGCCTTGGCGGCGCGGGCCTGTCGCCGCTGGCTGACACCCATCTGGTGCCGCTGGTTGAACAGGCCGATCTGGTGTTGTGTCTGGGCTATGACCCGATCGAAATGCGCCCAGGCTGGCGCGAGATATGGGACCCCGAAGAAAAGCGCGTCATCGACATTTCGGCGGTTCCGAACGATCACTACATGCATCAGGCCGGGTTGAACCTGGTGGCTGATACCGGCGCGACCCTCGAGGCCATTGCAAAGGGCAACCCTGCCCGCGCCACCTGGCCCGGCGGCGAACCCGAACAGGTTCGGGCCGCCCTGGCGCGAGCCTTCCCTACTGATGACGTATGGGGCCCCGCCGCGGTAATTGCGGAAACCCGCGCGGTTCTTCCTGCCGAGACATTGGCCACCGCTGACAGCGGCGCACATCGCATCCTTCTCAGCCAGATGTGGGGATGTTCCGAAGAACGCGGGCTGATCCAATCTTCGGCGCTCTGCACCATGGGCTGCGCTCTGCCAATGGCCATCGGGCTGAAGCTGGCCGAACCCACGCGTCCGGTCATCAGCTTTTCCGGTGATGCCGGGTTCCTGATGGTCGCCGGAGAACTGTCGACCGTTGCCGAGATGGGTGGTAACCCGATTTTCCTGGTGTTCGTCGACGCCAGCCTTGCCCTGATCGAATTGAAACAGCGTCAGCGGCAAATGGGGAACGTAGGCGTCGATTTCGACCGCCACGACTTTGCAGCTATGGGCCGGGCCTTCGGCGGGAATGGTCACACGGTGCGCACCCGCGCCGAACTGAGGGATGCTCTGGAAGCGGCAACCAAGTCTGATAGGTTCACCGTAATCGCTGCTGAGATTGATCGCGGAGGATATGATGGCCGGATCTGAAGGACCGCTGAAGGGCGTCAAGGTTTTGGACCTGTCCCGCATTCTGGCCGGACCGACCTGCACACAGTTGCTGGGCGATTTGGGTGCCAGCGTTATCAAGATCGAAAACCCTGCCACTAAAGGGGACGACACGCGCCAGTGGGGCCCACCCTATGTCGCTGATGCCGACGGGGTTCCATCGGATCTTAGTGCCTATTTCATGTCAGCCAACCGCAACAAGAAATCGGTCGCCATCGACATCACCACACCCGAAGGTCAGGCGGAAATTCGGCGGCTGGCCTCGTTTGCGGACATCCTGATCGAGAATTTCAAACCCGGCGGGCTTGCGAAATACGGGCTGGATTACAAATCGCTCTCGCAGGAATTCCCTAGCCTCGTCTATTGTTCGATCTCAGGCTATGGGCAGGATGGGCCTAACGCATCAAAGCCCGGATATGATCTGATGGCGCAGGGCTATGGCGGTGTCATGTCTCTGACCGGCGATCCCCAAGGGGCGCCGATGAAAGTTGGAGTTGGTATCGCTGATGTCATGTGCGGTATGTATGCCTGCGTTGGCATTCTGGCAGCATTGCGCCACCGGGACCAGACCGGAGAGGGACAGCAAATTGATCTGGCTCTGGTCGATTCCCAGATTGCGTGGCTGATCAATGAAGGCGTGAATTATCTGACTTCCGGCAATGTGCCACAACGCCGTGGGAATGGTCATCCAAATATTGTTCCATATGACGTTTATGAAACCGCCGATGGCCATGTGATCCTTGCTGTAGGTAATGACAGTCAGTTCCGCCGGTTCTGCGAATTCATCGACCAACCTGATCTGGCGGATGACGTCCGCTTTGCGACGAATCCGGCGCGGCTGGAAAACCGGGATGCGTTGAACGCCCTATTGCGCTCTGCGGTTCAGTCATATGACACCACAACCGTCATCGCAGAACTGGAGGCACGCAAAGTACCAGTTGGGCCGGTCCAGACCCTGGATCAGGTTTTTGACACCGAGCAGGTCGCGGCGCGGCAAATGCAGATCGCGATGCAGGCCGCCCCGGCCGAGGTAAAACTGATCGGAAACCCGCTGAAATTGTCGCGGACACCGGTTACCTATCGGACGGCTCCGCCACAGTTCGGAGCGGACACTGCAGCAGTCTTGAACGCTAAGAACCCATTTGAAGATTGAAACACAATGCCTTACTAGGCGGCATATTGCTGAAACATGCCGTTGAATCGGCGGATTTTTTCACGTTTTCCACACACAGCTTTTCACCAATTCGAGAGCAGGGCCGATACTGATACGACCCCGCCTGACTCTCTGCTAAATCGAATAAAGTAATAAATCGCAAATGGATTGGATCCCGCGCATGAAACAAGATGTTTTCGGACAGATGAACACTCTTTGCCATTCGGCCAGTGTCGAGGCGTGGAATGGTGTTCTGCTTGGTTTCATGGCGCATTCAGCTGTCACACCCCAGCATCTGGGCAAAGTGCTAGAGCTTGAGCCCGATTTCGCGCTTGGTCACGCCATCAAAGGTCTGTTCCTGGTCCTGCTGGGCCGGCGCGAGATGATGCCAGTTGCAGCGGAAGCGTTGAATGCTGCCAACACCGCTATGGATCGCCAACCGGTAACTGAGCGCGAGCGGCTTTATGTCGACGCGTTGGCCCTTTACCTGTCCGACCTGCCCTCACATGCAATCCAGAAGTTCGAAGAAATTCTGCGCCTCCACCCACAAGACTCGCTCGCGATGAAACTCAGCCACGCAACACGGTTTGTCTTGGGAGATGCCGCTGGTATGCGACGGTCGATCGAACGTGTCCTGCCCGCTTATGAACCCGACCACGCCGGTCGCGGATATCTTCTGGGGTGCCATTCCTTCGCGCTTGAGGAAACCGGGGCCTATGAAAAAGCCGAAATCGCCGGACGTCAGGCCCTGTGGATGGTGTCGGATGATGCCTGGGGCCTGCACGCAGTGGCCCATGTGCACGAGATGACCGGCAATGCGCAGCAAGGTCTTGATTGGCTGGCCGGACGCGAGGATGCCTGGGCGCATTGCAACAACTTCCGCTATCATGTCTGGTGGCACAAGGCGCTGATGCATCTGGACCTGGGCCAGGTCGATCAGGTTATGGAACTGTATGACCAGTATGTCCGGCAGGACAAAACCGACGATTACCGTGACATATCGAATGCCACGTCGCTTTTGTCCCGGCTCGAGCTTGAGGGCGTCAAAGTTGGAAACCGCTGGGAGGAACTGGCCGACCTCAGCGCCGCCCGGACCGAAGATGGCTGCCTGATCTTCGCCGATCTTCACTATCTGCTGGCCCTGACCGGCGACAACCGGACCGAAGCGACCGGCAAAATGCTGCAACGCATCCAGAAAGATGCCCAGCGCAATCAGGGCGACACTCCGATCCGGATGTCGGATCCCGGTATTGCCGCAGCCAAAGGGCTTGAGGCTTTTGGCGACGGCCTTTACGGCGAAGCATTTGATTTCCTGTCGAATGCACGGGACGGAATGCAACTGGCCGGTGGTAGCCACGCCCAACGTGATGTATTCGAGCGCATCACTATTGATTCCGGCCTGCGTGCCGGCCGTTTGGATGCTGTCGAGCGCATTCTAGACGACCGCCGTGCCAAGCGGGCCGGGGGTGAGGACAATTATGCTATGGCGCGCCGCGCATTGATCGACGCGGCTCGCGATAACCAAGACGCACAAAGCGTTCCGGCAGAATAACAAAACAAAAAGACTGAAGAAGGACAGAACTCGTATGGCGACTCTATCGCCCGCTTCTGATTTTGCACCTGTGGCAGCCACCTCGGCCGCCCCTGTTAGTACGCGCGACCCGCGTCTGGATTTCTATCGCGGAATTGCGATGTTCATCATCCTGATTGCGCATATTCCCAACGACTCCTGGGCCAAGTGGATCCCTGCCCGGTTTGGTTTTTCGGATGCAACCGAGATTTTTGTTTTTTGTTCGGGCATGGCCTCGGCCATCGCCTTTGGCGGCGCGTTCCTGCGCAAGGGCTGGTGGATGGGCACTGCGCGGGTATCATACCGGATCTGGCAGGTTTACTGGGCGCATATCGGCCTGTTCTTCTTTGTCGCGATGACGATGGCTGCGCTGAATCAAACAGGCCTGTTTGAGAAGAACTACATCTCGTCCCTGAACCTGCAGCATTTCTTCAATGATCCTGCGCCGCAGATCGTCGGCCTGTTCACCCTGACCTACGTGCCGAATTATTTCGACATTCTACCCATGTATCTGGTGGTACTTGCAATGATGCCGCTGTTCATGGGCCTGTCCCGCATCGGATTCTGGGCGGTTGCAGCCACATCCGTTGCTATCTGGCTCGTGGCGCAGACCGACGTTCTGGACCTGCCTGCCGAGCCCTGGTCGGATCGTCAGTGGTTCTTTAACCCTTTTGGCTGGCAGTTGCTGTTCTTTACAGGCTTTGCATTCATGCGCGGCTGGATCCCGGCCCCTCCGGTGTCAAAAACGTTGATCTGGGCAGCGGCGCTGTTCCTGATCTTTTCAATGCCCTTCGGGTCGTGGAAAGTGTTCACATGGGTGAATGCCGCAGCCCCGGACTTGGCCGATGAAATCCGCAAAGTCTGGCCCATCACGAAGGAATTCCGCGACAAGACCGATTTCGGTCTGTTTCGCTACATGCATTTCCTGTCGCTGGCCTATCTGGGCTGGGTCGCTGCTGGCGAGCATGGACACCGCCTGATCGCAACCGGTCAGAGCGCAGGCGCCAAAGCTTGGCAAATCGTGCTAACCCTGGTCACCAAAGTGGGTCAGCAATCACTTGCCGTATTCGTATTTTCCATGGCAGCAGCACGACTTATCGGCGTTGGGCTCGATTTGTTTGGGCGGGATTTTGCCACTGTCTTTGTCGCTAATATGATTGGCTTTGCCATGATCATCAGCGTGGCCTATTTGGCCGCGTGGTTTAAGTCACAACCCTGGAAATCAAAGAAATGAAATTCACACGTCGCGCATTTCTGGCCACGACTTCGGCGCTTGCCTTCGCCCCGGCTACCTTTGCCGTGGGCGGAGAGGTCCCGTTTGACCGCAGTGACGTGATCTCGCTGGCCCGCGAGTTGGCCGCAAAGCCCTTTGCCGAGCGCGAGATGGTCCCGCAGGAATGGCAGGACCTGACCTATGAGCAATACCGCTCGATCCGGTTCCGCCTGGATCGTGCGCTTTGGTTCGAATCTGAGACGCCTTTCAACGTAGATTTCTTTACGCCCGGGCTTTATTTTCCGCGTACGGTTCAGGTCTCGACCGTCGAAAACGGCATGGCAAAACCCGTAGCCTTCGATCTGTCGATGTTTGACAAGTCGACCGAGGTTCCTCAGTTGCCCGTCGACGACACGCTGGGTTTTTCGGGCCTGCGCCTGCGGACTGAAATGCACCGCCCCGGAAAAACCGATGAGTTCTGTGTGTTTCAAGGCGCCAGCTATTTCCGCGCCATCGGCCTGCACGAGGTCTATGGCCTGTCGGCCCGCGGTTTGGCCCTGAAAACCGGCGACCCGGACGGTGAGGAATTCCCTGAATTCATCCGTTTCTGGCTGGAACGTCCCAAGCCCGGTCAGCGCAACATGGTGGTTCATGCCCTGATGGACAGCCCCAGCGTGACCGGTGCCTATCGGTTCAACGTCACGGCCGGCGCGGATTGCGTTATGGAGGTCGAGGCCACTCTGTTCCCGCGTACGGAACTGACCCATGTCGGCATTGCACCCGGCACGTCGATGTTCCTGTTCGATCAGACCAATCACAGCCGTTTCGACGATTTCCGCCCTGCTGTGCATGACAGCGACGGGCTGCTGATCCGCAACGGCGCTGGCGAGGTCCTGTGGCGGCCTCTGGCAAACCCGACCCGCCTGCAGTTCTCGTCCTTTGTCGACATGAACCCGCGCGGGTTTGGCCTGATGCAGCGCAAACGGGCGTTCTCGAATTATGCCGATCTTGAGGCGAGTTACCACAAACGCCCCGGCCTCTGGGTCGAGCCAACTGGCGATTGGGGCAAAGGCGCGGTCACTCTGGTCGAAATTCCGGCCGATCAGGAAATCTACGACAATATCGTCGCCTATTGGCGCCCGATGGAGCCCTATGCGGCCGGAAGCCAGGTGGACCTGTCCTACCGCCTGATCTGGGGTGAAGAACCACAGCGCACCCCGATGCCACGCGTGATCAACACCGCGATGGGTGACAACACATTTGGTCACGGCCGTCTGGCAGTGATTGACTTTGAGGCCAGCGAGCTATTCGACGAACCTGAGGCGATGACGATCTTTGTGGACTCGCCCCATGCAGAGACCTCGGAAGGCGTCCTGCAGCGCAACCCCGATACTGGCGGCCTGCGGTTGGCCTTTTCCTTCGAGCCGGGAGACCGGAACCATGTGGAACTGCGGGCACAGTTGCTGAAAGACAAGCAGCCTGCCTCCGAAGTCTGGCTGTATCGTTGGACATCATGAGCAACGATCTGCATATCATGCCGCCTGAGGCACCCCTGGCGATGCCGGAGCAGAATTTCAGCGCTGGGTTCCGTGACGCTCAGGCGCCCCGCAGTAGGCAGGCATCTGCGGGATTCTGGCGTGCGCTGGCGTTCTCGCCTGCGATGGCGGCTACGCTGGGCATGCTTTGGGTCATGACCGACTGGTTCGGAGCCGAAGGGATCAATCTAATCGAAGCGATTCTGTTGGCTCTGATCTCATTCAACTTTTTCTGGATCTCTTTCACGGTCTGCACCGTGTTGTTGGGTATGATTTCCCTGTCGCGGCAGGAACAGCCCAAACGTCAGGGCCGCCCACAGGCGCTGCGCGTCGCGCTTCTTATGCCGGTCTATAATGAAGTACCCTGGAACGTGCTGGGCAACGCCCGCACGATGCTGGAAGACCTGCGCGCGCGGGATGGTCAGCACCACTATGCGATGTTCATCCTCTCTGACACCCGCGACCCCGAGATCGCGGCACAAGAACAAGCCAGCGTCGAAGCGTTGCGCACCACCCTCGCGCCGGGACTGGAACTGTATTACCGTCGGCGAGAACAGAACACAGACCGCAAGGTCGGAAATATCGCAGATTGGGTCAGCTGTTGGGGTGCGGATTGGGATGCGATGCTCGTGCTGGATGCCGACAGCCTGATGACCGGCCGCGCCATCCTGCGCCTGACAAATTCTCTGGCGCGCGACCCCGGTGCGGGCCTGATCCAGAGTTACCCTCAGTTAATTGGCGCTCAGTCGGTTTTTGCCCGGATGCAGCAATTTGCCAATGGTGTTTATGGTATCGCCTTCGCCGAAGGTCTGGCCCGCTGGTGTGGTCAGGAAGGTAACTATTGGGGCCATAACGCGATCATCCGCACCAAGGCTTTTGCCAACTGCGCGGGGCTGCCAAGACTGCGCGCAATGAATGGTCAGGAACAACTGATCATGAGCCACGATTTCGTCGAGGCCGGCCTCATGCGTCGCGCCGGATGGGGCGTGCGGTTCCTACCGCGCATCCGAGGATCCTATGAAGAAACCCCACCAACGCTGATCGACCACGCGTTGCGTGACCGGCGCTGGTGTCAGGGCAATTTGCAACACCTGAAGTTGCTGGGCTCAACCGGATTCCGCGCTGTGTCGCGGTTCCACATGTTCCATGGAGCAGTCGGATATCTGATGTCGCCGCTGTGGTTTGCCTTGCTGGTGATGTGGGCGCTGATCGGTCAGGGCGAGGATGCCTCGGTCCTGCATTATTTCAGCCCCGACAATCCGCTGTTCCCGCAATGGCCCGAGATGTCGGAAACCCGCCACGTGCTGATCATTCTGGTCATGTATGCCATGTTGCTGGCCCCCAAGGTACTTGGCGTGCTTGCCCTGCCTCTTAGCGGTGTGCGCTATGCGGATTTCGGTGGCGCAGGTAAATTCATGACCTCATTCATCTCGGAAGTCATCCTGTCGATCCTCTATGCGCCGATCCTTATGGTGCAACAGATGATCGCCGTCTTCCGGACAATTCTTGGTATTCAAAAAGGCTGGTCTCCCCAGGCGCGCGATGGTGGCAGCTATGGACTGCGGACGCTGATCTTATGTCACACGTTGGAAACTATCAGCGGTACAGCCTTGGGCGCCGGCATCCTATCGGGTCTGGTGTCAATCTGGCTGGCTCCGATTGCCATAAGCCTGGCCTTTGCCATCCCGCTTTCCGCACTCAGCGGCGTTTCAACCTCACCGGCGCGGCGCATGGTCGGAATGAAAGAAGATGTTCAGGAACCGGCAATCACCCGGTCCGCCCGTCTCCACAGGGATGAATTGAAGCGCCTGGTCGAAGGCAAAACTGTCATGACTCCTGCCGAGTGATCAACCACCCGGCAGGCCCTCGTACCACTCTATCATCATATCCGACCACCCCTGCGGCACATTGTGACCACCGGGGAAAAGTGCGAATTCCAACATCGCCCCATCGGCGCATCCGGTCCATCTGCGGCGCATGAATTGCCCGGTCGTGGAAAATCCGCTGGGTTTGGTATCGGCGCATTCGTTTGCGACCCGCCAGATTTCCAGACCGGCAAAGATATCGCCCTGATGGAATCGACCACCGCCCAAAAGGCGCCCTTCCAGCGGGACTACATTGTCGGTCCAGCCATGGGTGTGAAACATACGCACCGGGCCATCGCAGGCCTCGGGATGCGGTCGCCAAAACCCACCTGAAACCGGAGCATAGGCCGAAAACGTATCCGGCGCCGCGCAAGCGAGGTAGTAGACCATGAAGGCCCCCGCAGAAAACCCGCCCAACACGACGCGGTCATCATCGACCCCGAACCGGTCCGACGCATCCTGAACCACCTCGCGCAGAAAAGCCGTTTCGTCACGCCCTTCCCAACCCGGGAAGAAATTCCAGCTTTGGCGGCCGTTACGCTCGGACCCCTCCGGTGCCATAACCGCATATCCGCGCGCAAGCAGAGGATCAACCAAGCTGCGGTTCTTCAGCGTTCCGGTCGCAGTCCCGCCATAACCGTGCAGAAACACCACCAGCGGTGGGTTTTCGGTTTCGGGAAGTTCGATATGGTACCCACCCGACGGCGTTTCGCACATGTCTTCCTGATCGACACAGGCGGCCATTCCTGCATTCGCGATCACGGCCATCCCAACCGACAGAAACAAGCTTCGGATCATTCTGCTTTCCCATCATAGTGTTGAACCGGCAGGCCTGCCCGGACCCAGCCCGGCCCTGCTGCTGAGCCTAACATACCCTCGGGCACGTCGATGATATTTGCGAACCCCGCCTCGGACAGCCGGTTGCTCAGCCGGGCCGAGCGCACACCGCGCGCGCAGATCAGGGCGATTGGGGCATCGAGGTCTCCGCCGACAATCTGCAGCAGCGCCTCATCAAAATCATCGCGACGCATGTCTAGGGGATGCGCGCCTTCGCCCACGCCTGAGGCATCCCATTCGCGTGGGGTACGGATGTCCACCAAAAAAATATCTCCCAGCCTAGCTTGCTGATGCGCATCCCCGACACTGATCCGACCGCCCGCATAGCTCTGCGGGATCAGGCGGTATTCACGGATTGCAAAACCGCCCAGAACAGCAGCCGCACCAAACAGCAGAACCTTTCGCCGTGTCCGGTTTGCCCCAGCAGCCACTGTAATCCCTCCTGATCCGATGCGGTCCTATGTATCACAGCAGCTTATCCAATTCCGTGTCGAAATTAACCTGCCTGTTCAAGTTCGTGTCATCGCCGCTTTACCTGTACCATCCTCTGCCTTGGGGCCCCTGAACAGGCAGAATGGCTTGCAATCGCTGGACACTCCGCGAATTATCCTTACAAAATCAATAGCACTTTTGACCGCCCAGACCGGAGTATCGCAGTTGTCCCTATTCCTCATCGCGGCCCTTCCCTTCCTCGGAGCTGTATTCCCAGCCCTTTTGATCCGGGCTGGACGAAACGCAGCAGCCTCGGCCGCTGGGTTGACCACTTTTCTGGCGCTGATGGGGCTGTTGATTCACATCCCAACCGTGATGCGCGGCGAGGTCGTTACCGCCCGGTTCGACTGGATTCCGGCACTGGGCCTAAACGCCAATTTCATGTTGGACGGCCTTGGGTTTCTGTTCGCGCTGCTGATCCTTGGCATCGGTTTGCTGATCATCCTCTACGCCCGGTTCTATCTATCGCGCGAAGACCCGATGGGGCAGTTTTACACCTATTTGCTGCTGTTTCAGGGAGCGATGGTGGGAATCGTTCTGTCGGACAATATCCTGCTTTTGCTGATATTCTGGGAACTTACCTCGCTTAGTTCATTCCTTTTGATCGGATATTGGAAACACCTCCCCGAGGGACGACAGGGCGCGCGTATGGCGCTGGCTGTGACCGGCTCTGGCGGCTTGGCGATGATTGCGGGGATGCTGATCCTGGGCAATATCGTTGGCTCTTATGACCTAAGCGTCATTCTCCAGAACAAAGAGCTGATCCAGTCTTCACCCTATTACATGCCAGCGCTGATCCTGATTTTGCTGGGGTGTTTCACCAAATCGGCACAGTTCCCCTTCCATTTCTGGCTGCCACACGCGATGGCCGCCCCTACGCCAGTATCAGCCTATCTGCACTCGGCCACGATGGTGAAGGCAGGGTTGTTCCTGATGGCCCGCATGTGGCCCGTTCTGGCGGGTACTGATGCGTGGTTCTACATTGTGGCCACAACCGGCCTGGTAACCATGCTGATCGGGGCCTGCATCGCCCTGTTCAAAGACGATCTCAAGGCGCTGCTGGCGTTTTCGACCGTGTCGCATCTGGGTCTGATAACCATGCTGCTGGGGTTTGGAACCAAGATAGCCGCCGTTGCTGCCATCTTCCACATCATCAACCATGCGACGTTCAAAGCAGCCCTGTTCATGACCGCCGGGATCGTGGATCACGAGGCCGGGACCCGCGACATCAAGCGACTGGGCGGATTGCGCCATTTGATGCCCATCACCTTCACCATCGGGACGATTACCGCACTTTCCATGGCCGGTCTACCTCCGCTGAACGGGTTTCTGTCCAAGGAGATGATGCTGGAGGAAACGGTCCACACAACCTGGCTGCATTCGCATTATCTTGTGCCCGGACTGGCGCTGCTGGCGGCCTTGTTCTCTGCAGCCTATTCGTTCCGCTTTGTTGGTCACGTGTTCCTTGGTCCAGTACGCGACGATTACCCAACCCATCCACATGACCCACCGGCCGGGCTTTGGCTTGCACCCGCTTTCCTGGTCGTGCTTGTCGTCCTGATCGGTCTTTATTCCAACGCCATCGTAGGTCCGCTGGTGGCGGTTGTTTCAAGTGCGGTAATCGGGGGCGAGAAACTGCCCTATTATTCGCTGAAACTCTGGCACGGGTTTACGCCTGCCCTATATATGTCCGCGTTCGCGACACTGGGTGGCCTGGCCTTGCTGGCACAGCATCGGCGCGGTGAGTTTATCTGGAATGCGCTGCCCAGACCCGAGGCGAAGACCATTTTTGACGCAGTGATCGCTGCGCTTACGACAACCAGCCGCTGGGTCACAGATACTCTGCATAACGGGGTCCTCAGCCGGTATGCCGCCATCCTGATCGTCTTTACAGTTGGGCTGGGATATTATGCATTCGCCACCGGATCTATTGGCGTTGAAACACGCACGCCCCTACCCGTTCAGATCATTCCGTTCATTGGCTGGATCTGCCTGATCGCCGCGACGCTGGCCATCATGTGGTTTCACCGCAACCGGCTGTTGTCCTTGGTGCTGATCGGGGTCGTGGGCCTGATCGTCTCGATGGCCTTCAACTATCTGTCCGCACCCGACCTTGCCCTGACACAGATTTCTGTCGAGGTAGTGACGATGATCCTGCTGTTGTTGTCACTGAACTTCCTGCCCACGGACACGCCCTGGGACAGCAGCGCGGCGCGGCGTTGGCGGGATGCGGCAATTTCGGTCGTGGCAGGCATCGGATCAGGTGCGTTGATCTACGCGTTGATGCTGCGGGATTTCGGTTTCCCGAGCATTTCCGAATTCCATCTGGCCAACTCCTATAAGGGCGGCGGAGGCACCAATGTGGTCAACGTGATCCTGGTGGATTTCCGTGGCTTTGATACCTTCGGCGAAATCATCGTTCTGGGCATTGCCGCCCTGATCATCTTTGCCCTGACCGAGGCGGTTCTGGAAACCAATGTCCGGGGGTATTTGCTGAACCGTAAACCGCACTGGCCGCAATCGGGTGACTCTCATCCGTTGATGATGGTCGTGGCGACAAGAGTGATGATGCCGATCGCGCTGATGGTCGGGGCCTATATCTTTTTCCGCGGCCATAACCAGCCAGGCGGAGGGTTCATCGCCGGTCTGGTCGTCGCCATCGCCTATCTGATGCAATATATGGCCAGCGGCTATACCTGGGCCATCGAACGGCAACGGTTCTATTATCACGGCACAATCGGCTGGGGCGTTCTGATCGCCGCAGCAACTGGAATTGGCGCATGGTTCAATGAACGTCCCTTCCTGACCAGTGATTTCGGATATCTGACCTGGCCGCCGCTGGAAGAGTTCGAATGGGCAACCGCCATGCTGTTCGATACCGGCGTGTTCCTTGCGGTTTTGGGCGCGGTGATGCTGGCACTGGATAGCCTGTCCCGCTTGGCCTGGCAGCCCGGCATGGCGCAGGAATTCCCGATGGATATCAACCCGCTGCGGGACGATCCGCCTGAAGAAGAACAAGAAGAAAAGGAGCAGGTCTGATGGAAGCGCTCGTAGCCTCTGCGGTTGGCGTGATGACCGCCGCCGGGATTTTCCTGATCCTGCGTCGCCGGACTTTTCCAGTCATTCTGGGACTGTCTCTACTGACCTATGCGGTGAACGTCTTTTTGTTTGCCACCGGGCGGCTGGCTTTGGACGCGCCGCCGGTTCTGAACAAATATGAAGAGGTCGCCTATACCGATCCCTTGCCGCAGGCCCTGGTGCTGACCGCCATCGTGATTTCATTCGGGATGACTGCGGTGATCGTGATGATCTCGCTTTCGGCTTACCTGTCGGCCAAGGATGACCACATCGACATGGCCGCTCATGACAATACGGACGCGCCGGGAGAAGACGCATGAACCATTGGATCGTTGCGCCAGTCGTCCTGCCCGCGATTCTGGCTCCGTTCATCATCATGGTCCTGCGGTACCACCTTGATTTGCAGCGTATATTCTCGGTCGCCGGTGTCGTGGCCCTGCTTGGCATCGCCCTGACAATCACCGCACAGGCCGCAGGTGGAGACATTCTGGTCTATGAGTTGGGCAACTGGCCAGCGCCCTTTGGAATCGTGCTGGTGCTGGATCGGTTATCTGCCATGATGGTCTTGCTGACCGCGCTTTTGGCCCTTCCGATAGTGCTTTATGCGATTGCCTCCGGATGGGATGCACGCGGCAAGCACTTTCATCCCTTATTCCACTTTCAGCTTATGGGCGTATGCGGTGCCTTTCTGACAGGTGACGCCTTTAACCTGTTCGTGTTCTTCGAGGTATTGCTGATCGCGTCCTACGGTTTGATGACGCACGGCGGTGGAGCCGTTCGGCTCAAGGCAGGCGTGCAATATGTCGCCTACAACCTTTTGGGCTCAACGCTGTTTTTGTTTGCCCTTGGCACGCTCTATTCAGTGACCGGCACGCTGAACATGGCGGATATGGCTGTGCGGATTGCCGAGCTTCCGCTCGAAGACACCGCTCTGATAAGAGTGGGTGCTGCCCTGTTGCTGCTGGTATTCTGCATTAAGGCTGCAGTTCTGCCGCTGCATTTCTGGCTACCGGCCAGCTATGCGAATGCTCCTATGCCAGTTGCCGCGCTGTTTGCGATCATGACAAAGGTCGGGGCCTACTCGATCTTGCGCATGTACACGCTTGGCTTTGGCCCCGAGGTATTGGTTGCGCATGATCTTGTGATCAACTGGCTGCAACCTGCCGCTTTGGTAACTCTGGCCGTTGGTACAATCGGCATATTGGGCTCACGACACATCGCGCGCCTTGTAGCCTTTTGTGCAATCGCGTCGATGGGTACCCTGCTGATCGCGATTTCCCTGTTCACCGAAACAGCAACCGCCGCCGCTTTGTTCTATATCTACCATTCGACGCTTGCGACGGCGCTGTTGTTCCTGATTGCTGATCTGGTGATCGAGCGGCGCGGAGGCGCAATTGCCCCAAAGCACCCTATGGCACAGACCGGACTGATTTCCGCACTGTTCTTTATTGGTGCGATTGCTTTGGCCGGGATGCCGCCCCTGTCTGGGTTCATCGGCAAACTGCTGGTCCTGGACGCCGCGCGAGATGCACCAGACGCAAATACGGTCTGGGCTGTGGTATTGATCGGCTCATTCGTAACCATAGTAGGGCTGGCCCGCGCCGGAACTTTGATCTTTTGGAAAAGCCATGACGCCAGCTTGGCCACCGACCAAGCCGATACAACTGACGGCGAGACCGCCTTTCAGACAGCCCCGGAACCTTCGCCCGGGTTGGCCTTCACGTCGGTATTTGCTTTGATCATCGGTCTGGTCATGCTGACATTGTTTGCCGGGCCTGCAATGAACTACGCTACCAGCACAGCGGAACAGTTGTTTGCACCCGAAAACTACATCTCGGCCGTGTTGGGAGTGGAAGAATGAAAAAACTGCTTCACCGGATATTCCCGCACCCGCATCTGACTTTCCTGCTGACGGTCGTGTGGATTTTGCTGGCAAACACACCATCGCTGAATTCACTGGTGTTTGGCCTTGTGCTGGGGATTATCATCCCCTTCGTCACACAGCCGTATTGGCCAGACCGGCCCGTTCTTCGGAATTGGCCGATGATCACCGAATACATATTGGTGGTTCTATGGGACATTGTTGTCGCCAATATGACAGTTGCCAGGATCATCCTGTTCAAACGGGATTCCGACCGTGAACCGAACTGGGTCTGCATTCCGTTGGAACTGCGCACACCCGAAGCGATTACGGTTCTGGCCGGGACAATCACCATGACCCCCGGCACCGTCAGTTGCGATCTGTCCGCGCAGGGTCACAACTTACTGGTACACTGCCTCGATGCGCCAAACCCGGACGAAGTACGGGATCAGATCAAGCAACGATACGAGCGCAGGCTAAAGGAGATTTTCGAATGATCGAGCTAGCAATCTACTTTGCCTTTGCCTGTTTCGGCGCAGCCATCATGATGTGCCTGTGGCGGATCATTACGGCCGATGGAGTGGGCACCCGGGTTCTGGCGCTGGACACGATGGTGATCAACACAATCGCCCTTATGGTGCTTTACGGGCTATTTCTGGGGACCGAAATCTTCTTCGAGGCTGCCATGATCATCGCCATGCTCGGCTTTGTCTCAACCGTTGCCTACGCGCGTTTTATGCTGCGCGGCAATATCATCGAGTGAGGGCGATATGTCGGTAATCTTCGAATTCCTGGTCGCCTTCTTCCTGGTTGTTTCAGGCATATTTGGTTTTGTCGGATCGTACGGGATGATCAAGCTAAAGGACCCGATGTCCAGGCTTCACGCCCCCACCAAAGCGACAACGCTTGGGGTGGGTGGCGTTCTGATCGCCTCAATCATCCATTCCGTATTGATCGAACATCACCTGTCTCTGCACGAGCTGCTGATCACGCTGTTTCTGTTCCTGACTGCTCCGATCACGGCCCTGTTTATTGCCAAATGGCATATTCACCGCCATGAAAAGCCGCAGGATCTGCCGGACGCGGGTGAGGACAAAATCTGGGCCACACATGCGGTCGAACAAGTCGAAGACGTTCCTGATCACAGAAACACCTGATACCTATGCATAGACCTCCGTTACCCCTGACCCGCGATCTGGTTCTTATCGGCGGCGGTCATACGCACGCGCTGGTGTTGCGAAAATGGGGGATGAACCCCCTGCCTGGCGCGCGCCTGACGGTCATCAACCCCGCGCCTTCAGCCCCCTATTCAGGGATGCTGCCCGGTTTCGTTGCCGGTCATTACCGCCGGGATGACCTGGATATTGATCTGGTGCGCTTGGCTCGCTTTGCCGGGGCACGGGTGATATTGGGTGCCGTCGAAGGGTTAGACCCTGACCGGCAAGAGGTACATGTGCCCGGCCGACCGCCCGTCGCCTATGATGTAGCCTCGGTTAATGTTGGCATTACATCCGACATGCCGGCCCTGCCTGGATTTTCCGACCATGCGGTCCCCGCAAAACCGTTAGGGTCTTTTGCCGCCAGGTGGGCCGAGTACCAATCTGGCGCAGGCGCCGCCTCGGTTGCCGTGATCGGTGGTGGTGTTGCCGGGGTCGAGTTGATCATGGCGATGGCGCACGCTCTGCGCTCTGCTAACCGCAGCGCCCGGCTGACCCTGATCGAAAGTGCTCGGGCCTTGAGCGCGATTGGCGCCAAGGCGGCTTCGATCATTCGCACTGCAATGGCTGAGCTGGGCATCGACGTGATCGAACAGGCCGCCATCGTTGAAATTCATGCGGATCACATCCGGTTGGAGGACGGGCGCCAGATTGCGGCTGAATTCGTAACGGGGGCGGCGGGGGCCAAACCCTATGGTTGGATGGCGCAGTCCGGGCTGGATCTTCACAATGGCTATATCACGGTGAATAGCAGGTTGCAGTCCAGCAATCCTTTTGTGTTCGCAGCCGGCGATTGTGCCCATCTGTCAGAAAACCCCAGACCAAAAGCAGGTGTCTATGCCGTCCGAGAAGCCCCGGTTCTTTACGACAATCTTCGGGCCTCACTGGGTGTCGGAAAGATGCGCCCCTATCATCCGCAAAAAGATTACCTCAAGCTGATATCGCTGGGTGGGAAATCCGCATTGGCCGAGCGATTGGGAACCTCGCTCAGTGGTCCGTTGATGTGGAAATGGAAGAACCATATCGACCAGAATTTCATGAATAAGTTCCGGAATCTGCCGCAGATGAAAGCAGCAGAGTTGCCCCGCGACCACGCTTTGGGCGTGCCCGAAGTCCTGGGTGAAAAGCCTATGTGCGGTGGGTGCGGCGCAAAGATTGGGCGTCGCGCTTTGCGCAGTGTTCTGTCTGATTTACCGCCCCCCGATCGGCAAGACGTAATACCGCTTTCAGGTGACGATGCGGCTTTGCTTCTCACCGGCGGCGCGCGACAGGTGATGACCTCGGACCATTTGCGCAGCTTTACCAATGATCCGGTTTTGATGACACGGATCACGGCCATTCACGCATTAGGTGATATCTGGGCGATGGGTGCGGCACCGCAGGCCGCCACCGCGACGATTATTCTGCCTCGGATGTCACCCGCACTGCAACAACGTACCATGTCAGAAATCATGGCCACCGCCAGTGACGTCATCCGCGCAACCGGGGCCGAAATCGTCGGAGGCCACAGTTCGATGGGGGATGAGATGACCATCGGGTTCACTCTGACCGGCCTGTGCGAAAACGACCCGATCATCTTGTCCGGGGCCCGCAAGGGCGACGCTTTGATCCTGACCAAGCCGATTGGCAGCGGCGTGATCATGGCCGCTGAAATGGCCGGTTTGGCCAATGGCATCTGGGTCGCAGAGGCGTTCCGCCACATGGTTCAGCCGCAAGGCGAAGCCGCGCGCATTCTGTTCAGCGCCCATGCGATGACCGATGTGACCGGGTTTGGTCTGGCAGGGCATCTGCAGGGTATTTGCGGTGCCTCGGGTTGCGGTGCGGTAATTGCTCTGGATGCGGTTCCCGTGATGGCCGGGGCCGTAGAGCTCAGCGCAAGCGGTGTTCGGTCCACGATCTTCGAGGACAACCGCGCCATCGCGCCTGAACTCGCCAACGGACCCAAGGCTGATCTTCTTTTCGATCCTCAAACCGCCGGAGGGCTATTGGCCGCTGTCCAAGCCGATGACGCGCCAGGCCTGTGTGCAGACCTACGTGCGGCTGGATATCCGGCAGCAATCATCGGCATGATCGACGATACGCCGGGTTTAAAACTTCAGAGCTGATCCAGGACCTGTTCGACCCGCACAGCGACCTCTTTCAGACCGGCACTTGCCAGCGAGGGCACCTGGATCGAGGCTACAATTTCGGCGCTGTGTACGCGCGCGGACTTGGCATAAGCCGGGTCGTAATGCTGTTCCATAAGTGACCGTGTAAGGGCCAACTTGTTATCCCCGTCAATAAGCGCAAACCAACTATCCACCACCTCATGCCCACGGTGAGACCTCAGCGGCGACAGGAGATCTTTCAACCGCTCGGCATCGCTGAGGACATCGTCATATGCCGAGACCAGATATTCCGCGCGCGCTTCTATCGGGGCATCAATCTGAATACGCACGGCCGCACACATGGCGGACCAAAGCCTCGGCGGCAGGATCAAAGAGCCGATTTTGGACGATTCCGCTTCGACTACGACAGGACGGGTGGGGTCAAAACCACAAAGTTCTGCGGCCAGCGCGGATTCGAATGCCTTTTGACTGGGTTGTCCGCCCGGTATTGCCCCCAGCAACGACCCCCGGTGATTGGCAAGCCCTTCGAGATCCAGAACCTGGACACCACGTTCCTGAAGGTGTGTAAGCAGCTCGGTCTTTGCTGTGCCCGTATACCCATCCAGAAGGACGAATTGAAACGGCAACGGATCGTCATACAGATACCGGCTCACCAAGCGGCGATAAGCCCGATAGCCGCCCTCGACAACCTCGGCCCGCCAGCCAATCTGTTGTAGCATCCAGGTAAACGAACCAGATCTCTGCCCACCGCGCCAGCAATATACAAGGGGTTTCCACCCTCCTTCGTGATGGGACAGGCTGTGTTCAATGTGGTTGGCCGCATTCCTGAAAACCAGAGCCGCCCCCAGCTTGCGGGCCAGAAACGGGCTTTCCTGGACATAGATCGTCCCGACGCGCGCCCGTTCGTCGTTATCCAGAACTGGCAGGTTGATAGACCCGGGCAAATGATCCTCCGCAAATTCAGCCGGGCTGCGCACGTCTATGGTTGTGTCGAACTCATGCGCGTATAACTGCTGAAGGCTGGTGATTTTCAGAACCATGTCAACGATCTAACCCGCGTTGAACCGGATGGAAAGGCACGGTGTCAATCTGCGATGGGATCGACAAGCGTCGGTCCACTGGCCCGATTGGAATTGACGCCCGGATCGACACGATGAAAGGTAAGAATATCTTCCTGCCCCGGAGACAGCAGCCGCGCAGCCCCTTTGCCCACTTCACCCAACCATAAAGGCCAGTTTTCGGGTTCAACAATCAGGGGCATGCGGTGATGAATTCTGCCCAAATTGCGGTTCGCTGGTGTCGTAACGATAGCGCATGTTCCCTTCTGGTCGCCCTCGGGGCCCCAATCTTGCCATACCCCGCCAAAAGCAATCGGGGCCCCGTCTTTTCTGAAAATATACCAGGGCAGCCGGTCTCCGCTCTCGGTTTTGGTCCATTCATAAAACCCGCTAGCAACGATCAGACATCTGCGTTCTCTGCAGACCGCCCTGAAAGCCGGTTTTTCAGCTAGCGTTTCGGCGCGGGCATTGATCAACAATGGCCCAGCGGTTTTAGACTTGTACCAGTGTGGTAAAAACCCCCAACGCAAGGCATCCAACTGACGCCCGGTTTCGCCTGCCCTGACCACATGCACCTGACATGTCGGACAAACGTTGAAATTCGGGACAACAGGCAGAGCATTGGCCGGGCGCGCAGAAAACAACTGGGCCATGGCATCATTTGGAAGGGTTATTGCAAACCGTCCGCACATAGGTAATGAACTTTCAACAATCGTTTTCTACAGGCACAGGTTCTCACGGGGTCATATGCAAAATCAAACGGCGAAAACCTTAAAAGTCAAAGCTGTCGCAGCGCTGGAAGAAGGCAAATTCCAGGCTGCGCTGAAAAAGGCTCAACTTGGCGTAAAAAAGTTTCCGACCGACTCGGATTTTCATGCCATTTCCGGTTTTGTTCTGACCGAGATGAAACAGTATAAAAGGTCGATCCCGCATTTTGTCGAAGCCGCGCGGATGAAACCTGACGATCCGCAATTCGTCGAAAACCTCGCCAATGCTCTTATGCAAACCGGCCAGATGGCCAAAGCCTTGGAATATGCCGAACTCAAGGCCGAAAAATTCCCAGCCAGCAAGGAACTGAACCGGGTCATTGATGAGATTACGCTGAAAGGACAGAATTGGCGCCTGATCATTGATCACGTGACCAAAAAACTTCAAAGCGACCCTGAAAATGTCAGCCTGTTGTCGACTCGTGCCCGCGCCTATGGCCGCATCGGTTATATCGAGCACAACTCACGCGATATAACCAAGGCGTATGAATTGGCACCGGACAACGAAAAGATAGCCTTTCAAAAAGCCGTAAATCTGCACCAGAGTGGCGACAAAAAGGGATGCGCCAATATTCTGCAGGGCATCTACGCCAAAGAACCTTTCCATGTTGCCACCCTTCTTCAGCTTTCGACAATGTCCAGCAAAGAGGGCGCCCCGAAACTGATGGAGGCGGTAGAAGCAGCGATATCCGAAAGCGTACACGAGTTGTCGGAACTGGAATTTGCCAAGGCCCACCTGATCCAAAAAGCCGATAGCCTTGGCGCAGCACTGCCGCAATTTGCACGTGCCAATGCCATCCAACACAATGTCAAACCCTATGATTTAGAGGCGGAAGAACAGAAGTTCGAACGTATCACTGGCCTGTTCCCTGTAGGGGGAAGAGTTCCTTGGTCCGAACAAACCGATCAGCCGGTTCCGATCTTCGTTCTGGGCCAGCCGCGCTCTGGCACAACGCTCATGGAAATGATGCTGAGCTCCGCGCCAGACATTGCTGGCTGCGGCGAACTGACGGTTGGGGCCGATCTTTCGCGCGACTACGCACAACATCGCAAGACCTTCGATTCCACTGCCGCAGCGAAATATGCCAAAGAGTTCCGAGAGTTGATGCCGCCGATCCCCGATGGCTCGACCACTTTTGTTGACAAGATGCCCCACAATTTTCAGCGGGTCGGCTTCCTGTTGTCGGCATTCCCAAACGCCAAGATAATAAACATGCTGCGTGATCCGCGCGATGTCGGTCTTTCGAAATGGATCCGCCGGTTCCCTGCGGGGGGCATGAACTATGCCTCGAATCTTGAAACCATCGCCCATTCTGCCAACCTGTATCGTCGCTATATGGCGCATTGGGATGCTGTTTTTGGCGACAAGATCCTGACCGTTCCATATGAAAAGCTTGTCGCGGACCCCGAAACCTATAGCAAGCAGGTCGCCGCTTTCTGCGACCTCGAATGGACCGAGACGATGATGCATCCGGAAGAGAATACCAAACAGGTCCGGACTGCCAGTATCGACCAGGTTCGCAACAAAATCTCAACCAAATCCATTGGGGGATGGCGATCTGTGTCGGAACATATCCAGCCCATGCTTGCGGGTTTTGATACAGGGCTTTGGCCGGAATACGACATTGATCAAGGCTGAAGGTTAGCTGAATGAAATAGGGCCGCATCCCAAGGTGCGGCCCTTTTCGTTTCGCTCTGGTCGCCTTACTTTTGCTTGATGCGACCGTCCAGATAAGGCTGGTAAGGCGCGTTTTCGGCTAGGTATTCCGCCGTGACATCCGCCAGATCCGGGCCAAAGTCATAGGCATTTTTATCGTCGCCTTCGAACATACTGTACCCGTCACCGCCATTTCTGACGTAGTTATTGGTAACGACAAGGTAAGTCGCCGCCGGATCAATCGGGGTAAGCCCATCGCCGTTAGATACCATGACCTCTGATACGCGCCCTTCGTTTGGTGCCACCGATGCGTCCCAAACAAAGGTCAGACCGGCAACCTGCGGAAAGCGGCCCTTGACCTCTTCTACCTGGCTCACGCCATTTTCAAGCGCGTCAACGATGCCTTGTCCGCTGATCTCAAAGGTTGAAAGCGTATTCTGGAACGGCAGCACGGTCAGAACTTCACCCATGGTCACATCGCCGGGGTCAATCGAAGCACGCAAGCCGCCAGAGTTCGCAATCGCGATATGAACGCCCTGATCTGCAACCCGCGCAAGCATGGCATCAGCGACCAAATTGCCCATCTGACATTCCTGAACACGACAGATCGAACGGTCACCCTCAATCGCCTCAGACGTGCTGGCCACGACCTTATTGCGGATTTCGTCCAAAGGAGCGGCCAGTTCCGCGATACGGTCCAGCGAGGCCTGATCTTCGGCCACGTTGTTGTCCATGATCAGCGGCTCACCAGCCGCCGCGACAACATTTCCGTCGTCATCAAAAGTGACATTCAGCTCGCCCAGGAATTTGCCATAGGCATAGGCCTGAATGATCTGCACGCCATCGACCACTGTCGGATAGGGGCCAACAGCCTTGTCAGAAACGTTGGACAAATATGTATTGGAATGCCCACCTACGATTACGTCAACGCCGGTCGTTTCCTGTGCAACACGCTGGTCGACAGCATATCCCGAATGGCTGAGAACGATGATCTTGTTCACGCCTTCCGCGGTTAGCTTGTCCACTTCGGCCTGAACCGCGGGAACCGGGTCCGAGAATGTGATGTTCGGGCCAGGAGAGGCCAGTTCATGCGTGTCTTCCGGCGTCAGGCCAACAAGGCCAACTTTTTCTCCGCCGACTTCAATCACTGTAGACTTTTTGATCTTGCCATTCAGCAATTCTTCGCCGGAAAAATCCGCGTTCGACATCAGCACCGGGAAATCAACCGTGTCGATAAAGCCGCGCAGGACTTCCGGGCCATCATCGAATTCGTGGTTGCCCACGGTCATAGCGTTATAGCCCAGTTTGTTCATGAACTCGGCCGCGACCTTGCCCTTGTAATAGGTATAGAACAACGAGCCCTGAAACTGATCGCCGCCATCTACCAGGATCGAGTTTTCGGCACGTCCGCGGGCTTCTTCCACTGCTGTCACGAGACGGGCAGATCCGCCAAAACACTTACCTTCGGCGTTGTCATCTGAACTACAGCCGCTGTCATATTTGTTGATCGGCTCGATACGCGAATGAAAGTCGTTGGTGTGCAGAATGGTCAGTTTATATTCGGCGGCGGCCATTCCTGCAGTCAAACCCAGCACAGCAGCCGAGGCTAGGAAACGGGTGAACATATTTTAACTCCCTTTGTTAATTGCCAAGATGTTGCGCCGCCTTCAGCAAAGAGTCAAAGGGGGAAATCCGGCTTGAATCTAGCCGCAGCGCGGGGCATGACCGTTCTATGCTGATTTACAAGATTTTCCGCGCCAACGAATGGACGGCGCTGCAGACCGATGGCGCCACGGATGGTGCTCCGATTGATGTTTCGGACGGTTTTGTCCACTTTTCGACAGCTGAACAAGCTGCGGAAACCGCTGCCAAGCATTTTGCTGGCGCCGAAGGTTTGACGCTGTTGGCCTGCGATGCTGACGCGATGGGCGAGGACCTGAAGTGGGAGGTTTCGCGGGGGGAGGCTCTGTTTCCGCATCTCTACCGTCAAATCCGTATGACCGACATTATCTGGTCTTGCCCCCTGCCCTTTGACGGCAAGGCGCATCACTTCCCGGACGACATGAAATGACGGGGTATATAGACCCGGATCGCGCCCAGTTTGAGGCCTTCAAGGTACTGGATCGTGACCAGCCTATTGAGATGCTGAACCTGGTGAGGTTCCGCGACCGGGCCGAATATCCATCGGGGCACGAACTGGCCAAAAGCGGTCTGTCGGGCGCTCAGGCCTATCGAAATTATGGGATCGAAACCGCGCCGATCATTACCCGCCTTGGGGCAAAGATCATTTGGCGCGGCGCGTTTCAGACTACGTTGATTGGCCCAAAGGATGAGCTATGGGACGCGGTATTTATCGCGCGTTACCCATCGGCCCATGCCTTTCTGGAAATGATATCCGACCCTGATTACAAACAGGCGGTCGTGCATCGTCAGGCTGCGGTGAAGACCTCTCGCCTGATCCGGTGCGCGCCGACCGAAGGCGGAGAAATGTTTGGATGAAACTGACTGAAAAGCTGGGGCTGGCTGCCCTGCACCGGCTGGATCCGGAAACCGCACATACCCTGTCGATCAAGGCCCTGAAAGCGGGGCTTACGCCTGCGCCGGGGCCGGTCACCTCGCCGCGTTTGCGGACCAAAATCGCCGGGCTGGATCTGCCCAATCCGGTTGGTCTGGCAGCTGGGTTCGACAAGAACGGAGAGGTTCTTGGCCCCCTGTCTCGCGCCGGGTTTGGGTTCATCGAAGTCGGTGCCGTTACCCCACGCCCGCAGCCCGGCAATCCCAGGCCGCGCCTATTCCGCCTGACCGAAGACCAGGCTGCCATCAACCGCTTTGGCTTTAACAACGAAGGGATGGAGGCAATGGCCCGTCGTCTGGCAGCGCGCCCCAGGGATGCGGTGATCGGACTGAACCTTGGTGCGAACAAAGACAGCGATGATCGACCCGGCGACTTTGCCAAGGTACTGGCCCATTGTGGGGCGCATCTGGATTTCGCTACGGTCAACGTGTCATCTCCGAACACTGAAAAGCTGCGGGATTTGCAAGGCAAAGCGGCGCTGAGCGCTCTGTTGAGCGGCGTGATCGAAACCCGAAACACCCTAATGCGCCCTCTACCAGTATTCCTCAAGATCGCCCCCGATCTGACCGAGGATGAGCTGCGGGATATCGCCGAAGTGGCCCATGCATCGGGCGTTGATGCGGTCATCGCCTCGAACACCACTTTGTCGCGCGATGGGTTGCGCAGCGCACACAAAGACGAAGCAGGCGGCCTGTCCGGCGCGCCTTTGTTCGAAAAATCCACCCGCGTTCTTGCCCGGTTTAGCCATTTGACCGACGGTCAGATTCCGTTGATCGGCGTTGGTGGCATCAGCACAGCAGAACAGGCCTATGCCAAGATATGCGCCGGTGCTTCGGCCGTGCAATTCTACACCGCGATGGTTTTCGGTGGTATCTCACTTGCGGCGGAAATCGCGCGAGGCTTGGATGACTTTCTGGCGCGCGACGGGTTTGAAACAGTTGCGCAGGCCGTTGGAAGCAAAAGACAGGACTGGATATGATCGAATACTGGCACAATCCAAGATGCTCTAAGTCTCGCGCAGGGCTCGCTTTGCTTGAGGAAAACGGAGCGCAGGTCGAAATTCGCAAATACCTTGAGGATACGCCCTCGGCAGACGAAATCCGGGCCGTACTTACACGCCTTGATATCCCCGCCATCGACCTGATGCGGACTAGCGAAAAGCTGTTCAAGGAACTGGGCCTAACCAAGAATACCGCTCAGGATGACCTGATCACAGCAATGGCGGCCTATCCGATTTTGATCGAGCGTCCGCTTGCAATCAAAGGGGACAACGCAGCCATTGGTCGCCCTACTGAATCCCTTCTGGACCTTCTTTAGGCGACCAAAGCCTCAAGCTTGGGGTATCGCCATCCCAGCGTGCAGGCACGCGCGATGTTCAAGATCATCAGCGCGGCCCAAAGGCCGTGATTGCCGAGCGCAGGCACCAATATGAACAGGGCCAAAACATAAATCGCAACCGAATGGATCATCGCATTGCGCATTGCGCGCGTCCAGGTCGCGCCTATGTAGATGCCGTCAAACATCCAGCTTGCCACACCGATCACCGGCGCCAGCGCCGCCCAGACCAGATACTCGCGTGCGGCTAGTCGCACCTCAGGTGCAGTTGACATCAGGTCGATCAACGCTGGCCCGGCCAGATAGAAAACCGCACCAAGTACAAATGCACCCCCTACCCCCCATTGCGAAGCCATGGCCGCGGCTCGGCGCACCTGATGCCGATCCCGCGCGCCAATGGCGCCGCCGACCAGTGCTTCGGCGGAAAAGGCGAACCCATCCAGTGCAAAGGCGGTGATTTCGAGAAACTGCAGCAAGACCTGATTGGCTGCCAGATTAACATCCCCCAGATCCGACCCGACGAAGAGGAATGTGGTAAAGGCGCCGGTCAGCAATACCGAGCGGACCATGATGTCACCATTCACCTGCATCATCCGACGCAGACGCGTGGGATCGAAAATTCGCGGCCAGTCACGCCATTGATTCCCGGTAAAAGCACTGCGGCAGAGCCAGAGACCCAGTGCCAGCCCGCTCCACTCGGCGATGAGCGTCGCGATGGCCACCCCCTCGACGCCCCAACCCAGACCAAGCACAAACCACAGATCCAGCAGAATATTCAGCCCGTTCATCCAGACCTGCAGGACAAAGACCCCACGCGTACGTTCAATCGCAATCAACCAGCCAGTGATGGCGAACAGCGCAATCGTTGCCGGCGCACCCCAGATGCGTATCCGCAGATAGTCGCGGGTCAGCGCCTCAACCTCGGGGCTGGCGGGGGAAAGGGCAAAAGCCCCTTTGAACAAAAGGACTTGGGCCAATATGAAAACCATACCTGCCGCACTGCCCAGCAATATGCCCCGCATCAGCAGCGCACCGGTTTCTGCAGTGTCACCTGCCCCGCGCGCCTGCGCCGCCAGGCCGGTGGTCCCCATCCTCAGAAAGCCGAATATCCAGTAGATCGAGGCCAGAATCACGGCCCCCATCCCAACAGCCCCAATCGGCGCAGCCAGACCCATCTGCCCGACTACGCCAGTATCCACGGCCCCAAGGATCGGAACCGTGGCATTCGACAGCACGATGGGTGCTGCAATTTTAAGCACGCGCCTGTGCGTGATGGGTGCCGAGGCGTCTTGCATGGAAATCTACTCAGCTTTCGATTTGGACTGCGGCATCAGAAAATGCCCGCTGGCCTGTGCGAAAGGACGCTGATGATTGTCCTGCCACGCTTCGACACGAACCGACGCATACCGGCGCCCTAATCGGCGAACAAAGGCACGCGCATAGGCATCCCGAGGCAAGCCCGATCGCAGGTAATCAACGGTGAAATCGACTGTTTTTGGAAACATGATGGTTTCATCTTGAAAGACCGTGCTGGCATCCAATTCGCCGTTTTCGATCCGGGGAAAGAAATACTCCCAACTCAGGGTGATAACCGCGGTTACTTCCAGAAAGGCAGCCGTCACACCACCATGAAGCGCCGGAAGCATCGGGTTTCCGATCAGCTTTTGGTCAAAGTTCAGTACCCCGGTCAACTCATTTCCCCGCCGGTCAAATTCGATTCCGAGAAACTGAATATATGGAACACCATCCACGATTGCCTTCAGTGCTGCATCGCGACGCTGTTCGATGAGCTGCATGGCTTCGGGCCGAGGTCGTGACATCATCGGCTCTCCACTGTGAATGAACCGGTGGCGGTTGCCACGGGCAGGTCCTTGTCCTCATCCATCGCAGTTGCGCGGACAAAGGCCACGTTTCTGGTGATGTGATAACAGACAGCATGTGTCGTAATGCTCTGCCCTGGCGTCGCCGGGCGCATGTAGTCTATCCGCAGATCTATTGTCGCGGTGGCGCCGGGCGAAGAAGGATGGCACATGACCGCGGAACCGCAGCAGGTGTCAAGCAGGGCAAAAACCGCCCCGCCATGGATCACACCCGTGCGTGGATCACCGATCAGTTCGGCCTTGTAGGGCATCGAAATCTCGGCCTCGCCATTACCCATTTTGGTGAGTGTCAAACCCAAAGCTTTGGCATGCGGAATGGCCTCAATAAACTGTCGTGCTATAGCAGCTTTGTCGACCATCTACTTGTGTCCTCTCTGTTTCTCCCTTTATGAGCGTCAGGCTAGCAAAAGAGCAAGCCCGCCTGTTGCGCTTGAAGTCGCCACGTCCTACGCTGTTTCGAAGGAGACCAGGAATGCCCGACAACCGTTTGTCATTCAAAGAGATGTGCGCCGAGTTTGACGTGACTCCACGTACCCTGCGCTACTATGAATATATCGAACTTCTGCAGCCTGACCGCGAAGGCCGAACTCGCTATTACGGGCCTAGGGAATGCGCTCGGATGACGCTGATCATGCGGGGACGGAAATACGGATTTCCACTGGAAGATATCCGCCAGTGGCTGCTGATCTACGAAGATCAGGGGAATCAGGCACAGATGAAGGCCTTCATCGAAATGGCCGAACATCAGCTTGTCGAACTGAACAATCAGAAAAAACAGTTGGATGAAGCCATAGATGCCTTGGAACAAATGCGTGACCAGACCGCGAAATTGTTAGACTAGGCATTGCTGCCCGGCTGACCGCGTTTACTATCGGATTTGCCAAAGCCAAAAACAGACCCTTCCTGGGCTCTTTTACCCTTTCAGCATGCTTTTTCGTGTTTGGAAAATTGCATCTGGAAGGTGATCTGACGTGACGTCCTGAAATTCCCTGCAGTAGAAACCTTGACGCGAACGGAAGTTACGTCAACTTATTTGTGACGCAGCGTTCGCGTTACGTGAACGGCATCTACGTGCTGTAAGACGCGCATCGACTGCGCAAATCAGCTTAACGAAGGCCAGTTGCAAGAGTGCAGAAACCATGACCGAAGATCTGATGACCATTCGTGAAATGTGCGAGACCTATGATGTAACGCCGCGCACATTACGATTTTACGAGGCAAAGGAACTTTTGTTTCCGATCCGCGAAGGGCAGAAACGACTGTTCACCAAAAGCGACAGGGCGCGTCTCAAGCTGATCCTGCGAGGCAAACGCTTTGGCTTCAGCCTGGAAGAAATTCGCCAGCTTCTTGATTTGTATCACGTAGGTGATCAGCAGGTTACGCAGATGACCCGCACCTATGAGATCGCGTGCGAGCGGCTTGCCGATATGGAATCCCGGCGTGAAGAGCTGACCCAGGCCATTGACGATCTAAAAGAACAGTTGAGATGGGGCGAGAAAGTGATCGCCTCGATCAAGAGCGACAAAAAGGCCGCAGAATAACCCCGGCGGCACCCACCCACCGGACAAGCGAAACTAAGGAAGTTCCCAATGCCCGTATACAATGCACCAACCAAAGACATGCAGTTCGTATTGCACGAAGTGCTCAATGTATCGGGATCGGACATCCCGGGTTATAGCGAGCTTGAACCTGATTTTACCGGCGCTGTTCTAGAAGAAGCCGGTAAGGTGGCGACAAATGTTCTGCACCCGCTGAATACAATCGGTGATACCGAAGGATGTCGTCTGGAAAACGGTGTGGTATATACCCCTACTGGCTTTAAAGACGCATTCGGTCAGATGAAGGAAGGCGGCTGGACCGGCTTGGACATGCCCGAAGAATTCGGCGGCCAGAACATGCCTTATGTCATCGGCTCTGCCGTGGCCGAGATGTTTTCCGCCTCGAACCAGGCGTTCACCATGTATCAAGGTCTGACCCACGGCGCAGCCTCGGCCATTCTGGCGCACGGCACCCAAGAGCAGAAAGAAACCTATCTGCCGAACATGGTTAGCTGCGATTGGACCGGCACCATGAACCTGACCGAACCGCATTGCGGCACCGACCTGGGTCTGATGCGCACCAAGGCTGAACCGCAGGCGGATGGCTCCTACAAGATTTCCGGTCAGAAGATCTTTATCTCGGCTGGTGAACACGACATGGCCGACAACATCATTCACCTGGTGCTGGCCAAGATCGTGGGCGGCCCCGAAGGCATCAAGGGTGTATCCCTGTTCATCGTTCCTAAATTCATGGTGAACGAAGATGGCAGCCTGGGTGAACGCAACGGCGTATCGGTCGGCAACATCGAAGAAAAGATGGGCATCCACGGCAACTCGACCTGCGTCATGAACTATGACGAGGCAACCGGCTATCTTTTGGGCGAAGAGCATAAAGGCATGCGCGCGATGTTCACCATGATGAACGAAGCTCGTATGGGTGTAGCCATGCAGGGTCTGTCCCAGGCCGACGCGGCCTATCAGAACGCGGTGGAATATGCCAAGGACCGCCTGCAGGGCCGCGATGTGACCGGCGCGAAAAATCCGGACGGTCCAGCCGATCCGCTGATCGTGCATCCCGACATCCGCCGCAGCCTGATGGATCAGAAGAGCTTTACCGAGGGTGCCCGTGCCTTTGTTCTGTGGGGAGCCACCATGATCGACAAGGCCCACCGCTCTGGTGACGATGACGCCGATGGCTTGATCTCACTGCTGACGCCGGTCCTCAAAGGGTTCCTGACCGACGAAGGCTATGACATGACGGTCAAGGCCCAGCAAGTCTATGGCGGCCACGGCTACATCGAAGAATGGGGCATGTCGCAATATACCCGCGACGCCCGGATCGCGATGATCTACGAAGGCGCAAACGGCGTTCAGGCGCTTGACCTTGTGGGCCGTAAACTTGCCCAGGATGGCGGCAAACACGTCATGGCGTTTTTCGAAATGGTCAAAAACTTCTGCAAGGAAAACGCAGGTCAGAACGAAGCCTATGATACGGCGTTTATCGAACCGCTGAAAGCGGCCTCCAAGGATCTGCAGGCCGCTGCCATGTACTTTATGCAAAGCGGCACCAAGAACCCCAACCATGCGCTGGCTGGGTCGAATGACTTCATGCACATGTTCGGTCATGTCTGCCTGGGCCTGATGTGGGCACAGATGGCAAAAGCCTCTTATGCCGCACTTGAAGCCGGGACTTCGGACACCGAGTTCTACGAGACAAAGATTACCACCGGCCAGTTCTACATGGTGCGTCGCTTGCCAGCCACCGGTCTTCATCTGACACGCATCCAGAGCGGTGCGGATACTGTCATGGGCCTGGACGCGGCAAGCTTCTGATCTCTGACCGGCCCCAAACCATCTTGGGGCCGGCCATTCGAAAGGCTCGATATGCCAAAACGATTTCGCCTGACTCGCCGTTTCCCGGTCGCCATGACCGAGGACGGCTATCGCAAACTCAGAGGGTTCGCGCGCGAGGCTGGTCTGGACGAAGGTGAGGCACTGTCATTCCTGTTCGAGAACTTCAACAGCGTCATCGACGAAGAGAGCCTGACGCACCGTTTGCGTATCTTCAATTCCGAACTTGAAGAGCGCAAACGATAAGAAAACAGACCCGCCCAAAAAAGGGCGGGCTACATGATACAGCACATCGCACTGACTCATGTGCCAAGGGAGGCAAATGATGACCATCAAACTGCATTGTTTCGGCGTCAGCGGAAACTCGTACAAGGCGGCGCTGGCTCTGGAGTTATCAGGGTTAGAATGGGAAGCCGTCGAAGTCGACTTCTTCAAAGGAGTGACACGCACTCCCGAATTTCGTGCCACTGTCAACGAAATGGGTGAAGCGCCCGTCATGACTGATGGCGACTTTCGCACCAGTCAGTCCGGGGCCATTCAGACTTATATAACTGAAAAGACAGGCATGTTCGGAGGAAAGACGCAGGAAGAGAAATACGAGGTACTGCGCTGGGTGCTGTGGGACAATCACAAACTCAGCTCGATGGCAGGCCTGACCCGTTTTTTGATCAACTTTCTGCCGGAAGAACATCGCAACCCAGATGTGATCGCATTCAACCAGGGTCGCCTGAAGGCTGCGTATCAAGTCCTGGATGCACATCTGAACGGTCGCGACTGGATCGTAGGGGACGGTGTAACCAATGCTGATCTCAGCTGCTGTGGCTATCTCTACTATCCTGAACCCTTCGGCTTTGACCGCACCGAATGGCCAAATATCGACGCCTGGCTGACACGCTTGTCCCAGCAGCCTGGCTGGAAACACCCCTACGACCTGATGCCCGGCTCTGTGCCGGATCGAGCTTAAGGAGAAAACTATGACCGACGCATATATCTATGACGCCCTGCGTACTCCGCGCGGCAAAGGCCGCAAGGATGGCAGCCTGCACGAGCTGACTTCGGCGCGCCTGTCCTCGCTGACATTGAACGCCGTAAAAGAGCGGAACAATCTAGAGGGCCACGCCGTAGAGGACGTCATCTGGGGCAACGTAACCCAGGTTATGGAACAGGGCGGCTGTCTGGCACGAACCGCAGTGCTGGGTTCTGATCTGGATGAATCGATCCCCGGGCTGGCGATCAACCGGTTCTGCGCCTCGGGCATGGAAGCTGTGAACCTGGCGGCCAACCAGGTCAAAGGCGGCGCAGGCGACGCCTATATTGCAGGCGGGGTCGAGATGATGGGCCGTGTTCCGATGGGCAGCGATGGCGCTGCGATTGCGGCTGACCCTTCACTGGCGATGAACACCTATTTCGTTCCGCAGGGTATCTCGGCTGATATCATTGCGACCGAATACGGGTTCACACGCGATCAGGCTGATGCGCTGGCGATGGAATCGCAGCGCCGTGCAAAAGCTGCGTGGGACGACAACCGGTTCTCGAAATCGGTCATCACCGTTAAGGATCAGAACGGCCTGACCATTCTGGACCATGATGAATACATGCGCCCCGGCACGGACATGCAAAGCCTGGGTGGCTTGAACCCCGCATTCCAAATGATGGGCGAGCAAATGCCCGGCTTCGACAACGTCGCAAAGCTGAAATACCCGCATCTGGAAAAGATCAATCATATCCACCACGCGGGTAACAGCTCGGGCATCGTGGATGGTGCGGCGGCAGTTCTGATCGGCAACAAGGAATTCGGCGAGAAATACGGCCTGAAGCCGCGCGCACGCATCAAGGCCACGGCCAAGATCGGCACCGACCCCACCATTATGCTGACCGGTCCGGTTCCGGTGACCGAGAAAATCCTCGCCGACAACGGCATGAAAATCAGCGATCTCGACCTGTTCGAAGTGAACGAAGCCTTTGCCTCGGTTGTTCTGCGCTTCCAGCAGGCATTCGATGTCGATCCGGCTTTGGTCAACGTCAATGGCGGCTCGATCGCAATGGGCCACCCGCTGGGCGCGACCGGCGCGATGATCATCGGCACCCTGCTGGATGAGCTTGAACGTCAGGACAAGGAAACCGGGCTGGCCACGCTTTGCATCGCATCCGGCATGGGTGCAGCAACGATCATCGAGCGCGTCTGATGCCCAAGCTGGATCTCTCTCAGATTCCGTTTCAGGGCGGCTCGGCCTATCCCGGCAAGCTGGCCGAGGCGACCGCAGGCCGTTTTGTTCAGCGCCTCGGTGATGCGGGCGGGCTAACCCAGTACGGGGTCAACATCGTACGGCTTGAACCGCAAGGCATGTCCTCGCTGCGCCACTACCATATGGAGCAGGACGAGTTTGCAATCATGCTAAGCGGCACCTGTACGCTGATCGACGACGATGGCGAGCATGAAATGCAGCCCGGCGATTGCGCCGCATGGCCCGCAGGTGAAGCCAACGGCCATCACCTTGTGAACAACACCGATGCGCCTGCGACCTTTCTGGTGGTGGGCACACGGACCCCGAACGAGACCGGCTATTACAGCGACTTAGACATGATGGTGAAGGATGATGAGAACGGATTCTCCTTCACCCGGAAAGATGGCAGCCCGCTAACGGCTGACCAGATTGGAGATGACAATGACTGATTTCACTCTGAGCAAAGGCGCGGACGGCGTCGCCATTATCACCTGGGACGTCCTAGGAAAGTCCATGAACGTGATGTCTTTTGACGGCTTCGCACAGTTGAGCGATTGCATCGATCAGGCACTTGCCGATGACGAGATCAAAGGCATCGTTATCACCAGCGGGAAAGAAGGTTCGTTCGCCGGTGGCATGGACCTGAACCTGCTTGCGGTGATGAAAGAACAGGCGGGCGACAACCCCGCCAAGGGCCTGTTCGAAGGCACCATGAATATGCACGGCGTGCTGCGCAAGATCGAGCTGGCGGGCATGGACCCCAAGACCAAGAAAGGCGGCAAGCCGATTGCAACCGCCCTGCCCGGTACAGCCGCAGGCATTGGCATGGAACTACCGCTGTCGACGCACCGCATCTTTGCAGCCGAGAACCCAAAGGCGAAATACGGCCTGCCTGAAATCATGGTTGGCATCTTCCCCGGCGCTGGTGGCACCACCCGTATGGTCCGCAAGGTCGGTGCGATTGCAGCCGCTCCGCTGTTGCTGGAAGGCAAGATGCTGGACGTCAAAAAGGCGAAAAGTGCAGGCTACATCGATGAGATCGCCGAGGATCCAGTTGCCGCAGCAAAAGATTGGGTGCTGAACGCCAAAGATGCGGACATTGTGAAGCCTTGGGATGCCAAGGGTTACAAAATGCCCGGTGGCGCGCCTTACCACCCTGCCGGTTTCATGAATTTCGTCGGCGCCTCGGCTATGGTGAATAGCAAAACCCAGGGTGCGTTCCCTGCCGCCAAGGCGTTGCTAAGCGCTGTTTACGAAGGTGCACTGGTCGATTTCGACACCGCGCTAAAGATCGAAGCACGCTGGTTCACCTCGGTCCTGCTGAACCCGTCATCGGGTGCGATGATCCGCTCGCTGTTCCTGAACAAGGAAGCGCTGGAAAAAGGCGCTGTACGTCCTGCGGGCGTACCGGATCAATCGGTCAAGAAGATCGGTGTTCTGGGCGCAGGCATGATGGGTGCGGGTATCGCGCTGGTATCGGCGCAGGCCGGTATGGAAGTGGTTCTGGTCGACCGCGATCAGGAAGCCGCAGACAAAGGCAAAGCCTATACCGAAACATATCTGGACAAGGGTATGAAGCGCGGCAAGGTTACGGCTGAAAAGAAAGAGGCCATGCTGGGCCGCATCACCGCGACCCCTGACCTTGATCATCTGAAGGGCTGTGACCTGATCATCGAAGCCGTCTTCGAAGACATGGGCGTCAAGGCCGAGATGACCAAAAAGGTCGAGGCGATCATCCCCGAGGACTGCATCTTTGCCTCGAACACCTCGACCCTGCCGATCAGCGACCTGGCCAAAGCGTCTGTGCGCGCGGATCAGTTCATCGGCATCCACTTCTTCTCGCCCGTCGAAAAGATGTTCCTGGTCGAGATCATCAAAGGCAAGGAAACCGGTGATCGCGCGGTGGCCAAGGCGCTGGACTATGTGCGCCAGATCCGCAAGACGCCGATCGTGGTCAACGATGCCCGCTTCTTCTACGCCAACCGCTGCATCATTCCCTACATCAATGAAGGTGCCCGGATGGTGACCGAAGGCGTCAGCCCGGTTCTGATCGACAACGCGGCACGCCAGTTGGGCTTCCCTGTCGGGCCTATCCAGCTGACTGATGAGACCTCGATTGATCTGGGTGCCAAGATCGCACGCGCGACCAAGGCCGCGATGGGCAACGAATATCCTGAAAGCCCGTCCGATAATCTGATCTTCTGGATGGAAGAACAGGGCCGTCTGGGCCGCAAGGCAAACGCGGGCTTCTTCGACTATGACGAAAAAGGCAAGCGCGTCGAATATTGGAAGGGTCTGCAGGACAAGTATCCGCTGGCAGAGGATCAGCCCGACCTGATCGAAGTGCAGGAACGCCTGATGTTCGCTCAGGTTCTGGAGGCCGTCCGCGCATTGGAAGAAGGCGTTCTGGAAGACATCCGCGAGGGTGACGTCGGCGCAATCTTGGGCTGGGGCTTTGCACCTTGGTCAGGTGGCCCACTGAGCTGGCTGGACATCATCGGCACCCCTTATGCGGCCGAGCGCTGCGATCAGTTGACCGCACAATATGGGGAACGGTTTACCTGCCCGCCGCTGCTGCGTGAGATGGCAGATAAAGGCCAAAGCTTCTACGGGCGTTTCAACCCCGAAGCCAAGGCTGCCTAAACAGTTGGTGCTGGCGTAAGAGACCTTACGCCAGCACCCTGCTTGTCGTGTTTGGTTGGTCTGCCGTTCAGATCACTGGGAGAGGCCGGCCCGGACGACCCGGGCGACGCGCGCCCCTGCTGGGTCTCAAAGGGACAACTTGTTCCAGTGAGATGGGTGCAGGCAGCGCACCCAACGGGTTGGCAAGGGCTGCCACGCGGCCCTCGGTTCGTATATCTTCGACCAATTCCGCCGCTGTTTCGCTTTCGGCAATTTGATTGCCCGCACTTGTGCCGCTGTGGCCGCCGAAACGCCCTGACGGGCAGAAGGCGCGCATGCCGCCTTCCATATAGACCACTTCATCCTCGTCAAAGAACAGTGCACTGACATCGAATGATGATGCCGGGACGTCCGACTTGATGCGGAACAAACCGCTCAACTTTCGTGCTGCCACGACAGTCAGATCTGCGGTGCCATGCTCCAATGCTATACCCTGTTCAGGCATGATCCAAATCGTACCCGGGCTGTCGACGGCACTTGGGGGTACGCGGACTGGCAAATACTCGATCCGACTTTCTTCAGTAGGAATCGAAATCGTATCGACAGAAATGCGCCTTACTGCCTTAAAGCCGTTCTCGACTGTCCGGATCAGATCACCAGGCTGAATGTCTTCAATCGGCGTCCAGCCGTCGACAGTTGCAACCCTGGTCCCGTGGATCAAGCCGCCACGGCGCGCGTTCAGTTCTACTCTGGTTTCGAATTGTGTCCGGCTTTCCGGAACATCTGAAATACCCATGTCACTCACTACTTCAAACACGTGCCTCCCCCCCTGCTGGCACCAAAAACAATAGATATTCATTAGCATCCAAACCGATCACGCGTCCAAATTTTGACACATTTGAGCCTGATTTGGGTCCCAAACCCCGTTGGACAACGCTAAAAACGGAACAACGATCTGTAATCGCCCGGTATTAAGTCCCGCAGGGAAACGATATTTCTGTCATCTAATCAAAAGAGTATCCGAATCTGTCTATATCTTCAGCGCAAGCCTCGGCGATGGCCTCCTGTGATGCGGCTGAATAATAGCTGCGGTAGTCTTGTGACCGCTCTGATCGGTTCAAATGCGGCAGCGTGATCCGAAACCCCAAATGGTCGAACAGAGGCTCTGCCCCCTGATCAAAGGCTTCGAGCCTGATGAAATGCTGGCATTGTTCAATACCATCGGCTCGCGTCACGTAGTGCCGCGCCGGATGCTGACGGAGCGACTGTTGCGTCGCGGGATGGCAGACAAATCCTTCAAACGAATGGGCGCGGGCCAGCGCGATTGCGGGATGATCAAAGCCTTGCACCTTGAGCCAGTGATAATAGCTGACAAGCCGATCCCAGGGATTTCGGACCAGAGTAAAGACTGTCATCCCCGAAAAGTCATCCGGTGAAAGAACACCTTCGATATCGGCGAGGGTTGAATGTTTCCAAAGGCGGCCACGCGCCGATAGCTGTTTGATCCGCCTATTGCGTTTCTTTGCCTTGGGCGTATCTCCCAGCAAAATATCATCCTTCATCGCGCGCTGTTCCAAAGCCAGCGACAAAGATGTCCCTCCAGTTTTGGGAATGTGGACGAAGATATAAGAGCGACCGCGCGAAATGATCACGATGCGGCCTCTGTAGCGGCGGGACGCGTGGACCGCCAGGCCAGCAGAACTCCGGCCGTTGCGATCAGGCATATGCCGAGGATCTGCAGAACACCGATATTCTGCCCAAAGACCCTCCAGGCGAACAAGGGTCCAAATATCATCACCGAATATTCAAACACCGCCACATAAGAGGTCTCACCGATCTGATAGGATTTGATCAGCATGAATACCGCAATCGTTGAACCAACAGCCTGCGCAATAATCCATGGAAGTGCCGGTCCCATCTGCCAGACCCAACCTCGGGTGACGAACCCGTCCGGCCCAGCGACCGGAGCCACTGGGAAAAGAGAAAACACGATTAGTCCCAACGCTCCAGCCAGTCCCAAAGTCACCACCATTGCCGCCAGCAATGCCGTCGTGCTCTCCTGCGCGCAGTGGCTTCGGGTGATGACTGAACTGAACGCGTAGAACAGCCCTCCGGCGACCGGCAACAGCGTTTTTGCATCAAACTCGCCGGGATTCGGCTGCAACACGCACAAAATCCCGGCAAACCCTACTGCAACGGCCAGAATACGCCATGGGCCTATCCGTTGCTTCATGGCGACGGTTGTAATCAACAGCACAAAGATCGGCGACGTGAACAACCCTGCCAGCGCCTGAGCAATCGGCATCAGCGCAAGCGAGGCAAAATAGAACAACATGGCCAATGTGATGAGAACACTACGCAGGATCACGGGGCCAAGCCTAATCGGGCGCAAGCGGCCCAGCCCAAGCAGTGACAGACCCATTATCAGTGGTAGCATGAGCAGTGCCCGGCTGAAATGGAACTGCCACAGACCGATCGTTTCGGCCACCAAGATGACCACATTATCAATCACGCCGATGATTGCCATAGCACTGACCATCAGCACCGAGGCCAAAACCGGTGAAGTCTGGGTGTCCGCCTGCATCATTTTCCCCGCGGCATGATGGAGAGCGGTAACAGAATATTCCGCTCGTCTAGGTATCCAGCACATTTCCTGAACGTCGCGCAACAGGTTTGCGCCGGTTGAATTTAGCGTGTTAAGCTGGCTCCAATTAAGAACGAGCAGACATCACCCCGATGACGGCACTGAAACAGTTCCAGCGGATCGAAGCCACCGGTCTGTGGCGCCCCTCGCCCGATGTTCAGCGGCGCGAGGTTGTTGTGTCGATTGGTGAAGCGACGCTGACGATATCGGATTTCAACGACCGGGCCCTGACGCATTGGTCGCTGGCTGCGCTAGAGCGCCAGAACCCCGGTGTTTTCCCTGCAATTTACCACCCGGATGGCGACCCACAAGAGACGTTGGAACTGGCCCAATCCGAAACCACGATGATCGAAGCCATTGACCGTCTGCAGCGTGCCATCGACTGGTCACGCCCCCACCCCGGGCGTTTGCGGTGGTTCAGCGTGGCCGGGGTTGTGGCTGCTGTGGCCGCGCTCATGCTGTTGTGGTTACCGTCAGCGTTACAAAACCATGTCGTATCCGTCGTTCCCGAAATCAAACGTATCGACATCGGCGACACAATCCTGAGGCGCATCGAAAGAGTGTCAGGCCGCGCCTGCGTGTCCGAGGGCACTCAGGAAGCACTGGATCATCTGGCGGCAAGAACGGGCGTGCGCGCAATTGTTATCCTACCCGCCGGAGTACAGACCAGCCTGACCCTGCCGGGTGGAATTGTCCTGTTGAACCGATCTCTGGTCGAAGATCACGAAGACCCCTCGGTCGTGGCCGGGTACATCCTTGCGGAACGTGCACGTGTGCAGGCACAGGACCCACTGGATGATCTGCTGGACCGTACCGGCATCAGATCTGCGTTCCGCCTGCTGACAACCGGTGAGCTGACACCTCAGATTGTCGACAGTTATACCGAAGAAGTTCTATCAGAACCCCGTCCGGCTGTACCCGACGAGAACCTGCTGGAAATTTTTGCCGAGGCAGCTTTGCCCTCAGTCCCCTTTGCTTATGCGACGGACGTCACAGGTGAAACCGTGCTGGGCCTGATCGAGGCCGACCCGATGGCGGGCCAGCCCCTGCAACAGATACTTCCAGATCGCGAATGGGTCCGGCTGCAGAATATCTGCGGCGGATAAGCCCGCTTACTTGGTCCCGAACATCCGGTCACCCGCATCGCCCAAACCTGGCATGATATAGCCTTTTGAGTTCAGCTCACGGTCCAGTGCGGCGGTGACGATGTGAACATCCGGGTGCGCCTCTTTCATGCGGGCAACACCTTCGGGGGCGGCCAACAGGCAGAGGAAACGGATATCCGTCGCGCCAGCCTCTTTCAGCAAATCAATCGCAGCGGCCGAGCTGTTGCCGGTTGCCAGCATCGGGTCGACGGCTATGACCAGACGGTCCTTCAGCCCCTCGGGGGCTTTGAAATAGTACTGCACGGGCTTCAAAGTCTCTTCATCGCGGTACAGGCCAACAAAGCCAACACGGGCCGAGGGGATCAGTTCCAAAACGCCGTCCAGCATTCCGTTACCGGCGCGCAGGATAGAAACCAGCGCCAGTTTCTTACCTGCCAGGATGGGGGCGTCCATCTCTTCCATCGGGGTTTCAATATGCCGGGTGGTCAATGGCATTTCCCGCGTGATCTCATAGGCCAGCAGCAAGGTGATCTCACGCAGCAACTGCCGGAATTCGGCGGTCGAAGTGCCCTTGTCCCGCATGAGCGTCAGTTTGTGCTGCACCAACGGGTGGTCGACGACGGTCAAGTGTTCGCTCATGATATCTCCAGTCTTTTCTTGACCCGCGCACGGGTCGCTTCATCGCAAAAAGCCGCATTCAGGGCGGTTTCATTCAGGGCGGCAAAATCCTCGGCCTCCCAACCGAAAGCTTTGGCCAACATGTCATATTCACGCCGCATTGTGGTATGGAAAAACGGCGGATCGTCGGTGGACACGGTGACCTTGACACCTGCCTCGCGCAACTTGGAAATCGGGTGGCTGGCAAAGTCAGGAAACAGGCCCAGAACCACGTTCGAGCCCGGGCAAACCTCGAGCGTCACACCACGATCAACGATCTCATGCACAAGGTCGGGTTCTTCGATCGCACGCACGCCATGGCCGATGCGTTCAACTCCCAGATCACGGATCGCATCGCGGACACTATCCGGCCCGCCGAACTCTCCGGCATGGGTGGTCAGGCGCAGTCCGGCCTCGCGCGCGCAGTCAAACGCCCACTTATAGTCGCCCTGAACCCCCATGGATTCATTGCCCCCCATACCGAACCCAGTAATCCAGTCGCCAGCTGTTTCAGCGGCACAATATGCACTGAGCTTGGCCTGTTGGGGTCCGAAATGCCGGACACAGGTCACCACGCCGCGCAGAGTGATATCGTATTTCCGCTCGGCTTCATCAGCGGCATCCTGAATGGCACTTAGATAGTCGCGCCAGGCCACCAAATCGCCACCGCCACAGAAATCGGGGCTCAGAAAGCTTTCCGAATACACCACCCCATTCGCCGCGCTTTCTTCAAGAATAGCCAACGTCAGACGGCGGAAATCCTCGGGCGATTTCAGCACCTCACAGGCGGCCTCATATACGCTGAGGAAATGGGCGAAATCCCGGAAATCATAAGACCCGTCATGTTTGAAAATCCCGCTCAGGTCGATGCGCTTTTCATGCGCCAGCTGACGGATGAAGGCAGGCGGCGCGGCACCTTCGTGATGCAAGTGCAGTTCGATCTTGGGTAGGTCAGCGACAGTCATAGAAAGCTCCGCCCCGGCCCTTGTGCCGGGATATTCAGGTGATGTGCGATACTGGCGGCAATGTCGGCGAATTTGACCTGACCGATCTGCCCCGCACCCTGCCCTGCAATCAGGACAGGTACTTGCTCACGCGTGTGGTCGGTGCCGATCCAGCTTGGGTCATTGCCGTGATCAGCGGTCAACAACATCAGGTCATCGGGGCGCAACCGGGTCAGAATTGCACCTATCTCTTGGTCAAACCATTCCAGCGCGCGGGCATAGCCGCTGATGTCGCGCCGATGGCCATAGAGGCTGTCGAACTCGACAAAATTAGCGAATGTCAGGCTGCCCTCTTCGGCCTCATCGACCAGATCGGACAGATGACCCATCAACTCGGCGTCTGACCCCTTGCGCAGCGTGTCGATCCCCTGCATCGAGAAAATGTCACCGATCTTGCCCACCGCATGAACCCGGCGGCCCGCATCCTGGCACCAGTTCGTCAGAACCGGAGCGGGCGGCACGATGGCAAAATCCTTGCGGTTGGTCGTGCGCGTGAACCCCTGTTCGGGCGAACCGACAAAGGGCCGCGCGATCACGCGCCCCACTTTCATCTGGTGCAAACGTGGGGCCAGCGCGCGGCAGAGGTCAAGCAGACGGTCTAGGCCGAAACTATCTTCATGCGCGGCGATCTGAAAGACACTGTCGGCCGAGGTATAGCAGATCGGCCAACCGGTTCGCATATGCTCGGCCCCCAATTCGGCGATGATCGTGGTGCCCGAGGCGTGGCAATCCCCTAAAATCCCTTCGGTTCCGGCGGCCTTGGCTGCGGCCTTGCTCAGATCAGCCGGAAATGATGGTGTTGTATTGGGAAAGTAATGCCAGTCCCACGGCACAGGCAGCCCTGCTAGCTCCCAATGCCCCGATGGCGTGTCCTTGCCCGGTGAATCCTCACAGGCGCAGCCCCACAGACCTGTCGGCTGGGCCAGCAAACCCGGCGCTTCCGCACCCGAGGCCAGCCGTGCCGCAGCACCCAACCCCAGCGCATCCAAATGCGGTAGATGCAAAGGCCCGGATCGCCCCTCTTCCGCCTGACCTTGCGCACAAGCCTGCGCGATATGGGCCAGAGTGTTTGCCCCAGTATCCGGCATGTCGCCATTAAAGAACTGATCAGCATCAGGCGCGCCGCCGATACCCACAGAATCCATCACCACAAGGAAGGCGCGGCTCATGGCGTGATCCTCTCGTGGACAAGGGATGGCACCACTGGTTTACCCGTTCCAAGCGTGATCGCCTTTTGAACAGCATCAGCCGCACGTCGCGCGGCATCCTCGCGGGCGGCATGGACGACAGCCAATGGAACGCCTTTTTCGACCCGGTCGCCCAGTCGCACCAGATCTGACAGCCCGACTGCAGGGTCGATCACATCGCTTTCAACCTGACGTCCGCCACCCAATTCGACAACCGCAAGGCCCAGAGCCTCTCCGTCTATCGTGGTTACATAGCCCGCAGCGGGAGCGGACACTTCGAGGATCACGCTGGCTTCGGGCAAATAGCGCGACCAATCGTCGACAAAGTGAATGGGTGCCCCAACTGCGGCCATCATGCGGCCAAACCGTTCTGCGGCACGGCCATCGCGGATGACCTTGGCGATTTTGTCCCGGCCTTCTTCCGAAGTGGCAAACATACCGGCGTCAGCCAACAGAACCCCACCCAGTTCGGCAGAGATCACAGCCAACGGCGCGTCAGGCGCTTGGGTCAATACCTTCATGACCTCATCCACCTCAAGTGCATTGCCCAGCGCAGAGGCAAGCGGCTGGTTCATATCGGTTATGACTGCCGAAGTCCGACACCCTGCAGCGTTGGCGGTTTCCGTCAGCGCCTGTGCCAGATTGCGCGCGTCATCAAGGGTTTTCATAAAGGCCCCACTGCCAACCTTAACGTCCAGCACCAGTGCATCCGGGCTGGCTGCAAGCTTTTTCGACAGGATCGACGCGGTGATCAGGTCGAGGCTTTCAACTGTCGCCGTGACATCCCGAATGGCGTAAAGCCGTTTGTCCGCCGGCGCGATTTGCCCGGTGGCCCCGACGATGGCCGCCCCCGTTTCGTTCAGCACCTGCACCAGTCGGTCCTGGCTGATCTGGGTGGTCACACCGGGGATGGATTCAAGTTTGTCCAACGTGCCGCCCGTATGTCCCAGTCCCCGGCCAGAAATCATTGGCACATAAGCCCCAAGCTCGGCCAGTGCGGGGGCGAGTACCAGGCTGACGCTGTCGCCCACACCCCCAGTCGAGTGTTTATCGATTACCGGACCTTCCACATCCCAGTTCAGGACATCGCCGCTGTCGCGCATCGCAATGGTCAGATCGGCGCGGCCCTGCGCGCCCAACCCGCCCATGCAAACCGCCATGGCAAAGGCCCCTGCCTGCGCGTCACTGACCCCACCATCGGCAAGCCCCTGGGCAAACCAGTGCAGTTCCTCGGCGGAGGGTATATCCTTGCGGCGCAACTTTGCGATGATCGAGCGGGCGTCCATGGGGTCAGACATCCTCCATATGCGAGGCGTCAAATGCGCCTGGCAGCAGATCCCCGATAGTGGTCTTCAACTCCGCCCCGTCCAAGCTGGCCAATACCACCTTGACGTCACGCTTGCCGAACTCGGCCAGTTTCTGGCGGCACCCCCCGCACGGCGGTACTGGCTGAGGAGACGACGCGACCACGTAAACCTCGGTCAGTTCCTGCTCGCCAGCAGCGACCATGGCGGCAATGGCTCCGGCCTCGGCGCAAGTGCCTTCGGGATAGGCCACGTTTTCCACATTGCAACCGGAGTAGATCTGCCCCGACAGGGACCGGATCGCCGCGCCGACCTTGAAATTGGAATAAGGCGCATAGGCGTTTTCCCGCACGGACAAGGCTGCGTCTTTCAAGCTCATGGCGATTCCCCATTTTTTGATCATCTGGTCAGAAAGTCATACCCTAAATGAAAGCCCCCGGGGAATTGAAGCCCCGAGCGCAGAATTCCTGAGCCAAAATGCTTAATCCAGAACCGTATTGAACACGCCAGGCAGCGTGACCTCAAGCAGTTCAACATCATCGGTCGGATCAGACAGGCGTGTCCGCATGCCCGGTGGAATGACAAAGGCATCACCTTGTTCCAGCCGATACGGGTCGCGCCCCTCGCCTTCGAGCGTCAACTCACCGTTCATAACGAAGGTGAAATGAATATCGGTATCATGTGTAGCCCAGGCGGTGTCACCCTGCCCCCGACGCACCACCTGAACGCCTGCGACACCCATCGTGTTCTGGGCAATCGTGGTGTCGCGACAGATGTAGCCCGGCAAACGGAACGGCCCCCATTCTGCCCCCTCGGCCCGGTTGTAGACAAAGCGCTGGCCCTGCCATTCGCGATCCGGGCGGTATTGCGGGGTCGGCAACTGCATTTCGTGGTCGATTTCGGTGACATGTTCGGCAGGAACACCAATTTCGATCACCTGCACATTGTCCGATGCTTCCAACACACGATGACGGATTTCGGGCGGCTGGATAAAGCAATCACCGGCGGTCAGGCGCATCTTGTCGCCCTGATCCTCGTAAACCACATCGACCCAGCCATGGATGCAGAAAATCAACTGAAACCCGACCTTGTGGAAATGCACCATGTCTGGAACCGGACCGCCATCAGGAATGCGGATATGGCTGGCAATGATCGACCCGCCCAAGCGATCGGGTACCAGATCGCGATAATGCATTCCGGCGCGCCCGATGACCCACGGGGCCTGATCCTTGAGTCTGCGCACGACAAAGGAATGCACGGTATCCGGCATCACCATCGGCGGGTTCAGCTCATCAATTTCGACACGCGTCCCGTTCGGCGCGACCAAACTGCGCTGGCCAGCCGCAAACTCATCCGGATTTTCGGTCAGAATGCGCAACATTCCGGGCGCCTCGGGTGCATCCTGTTCGATCCGTAATCGCAATCCATGCCCCGAGAACACGGCGACCCGAGGGTCATCAGCCGGATAGATCATATCCATCCGCATCCCCAGTACCTTGGTAAAAAACGGGATGTCGTCACGTAATTCCTGCGTCGGCAGACGAATCTCAGCTTTGGTCTGATTGCTGGTCATTCAAGTTCTCTTCGGTCGTGGCTTTGGGCCATCCGATCAGAACAGAAGCCAAAATGCCAATCGAAAAGAACATCTCAAGCGTTTCTTCCAACACAAACAAACGCATGATCATCTGGTCCGACAGGTCGTCTTTCAGTGCGCCACTGACCTCTTCCAACCCCTGTGCAACCACCGCACACATACCGGCCAGAAAGAACACCATTAGAAACGGGACCCGTTGCTTGAACGCACGCCACCCGTTTGGCACCCCGTGCCAGAGCAAGCCTCCCAGAACCAAAACAGCCAGGATGACGCGAACCGCGTTCATATCAAGCAGCGTGTCCAGCCCATTCAGAATCCCATATGGCAGGCTATCTACGGCATAGATATCCGCAGCTAGTTCGCGCTCTGCCAGCAGCAAACAGACGAGACCGATATAGAGACGGGAAATCCCGCGATACCGGAAAAGCGCAATGCCCCCGGCCAGAACAAGCGCCGCGGCCGAAATGGATTCGAACGGGCCGCCCTCATGGCTGAGGGACATCGCCTGCACTGGCCAGATACAGAGGACCACCAAGATCAGCAACGCAACACCAATCGCTGCACGAAACAGCGGCTGGTCCAGCCCAAAGGACCGCTTGGTATCGGTTGTGACGGGTATCGACTGAGATTGTTTTTCCGGGGTCATCTTGGGCCTTCGATCTCCTGTGGAAGCGGTGCCGAATATGAAGATGCGAGACCGTAACCATATTGGAACAAAATTCAACCTACGGCCGTGTTTGGCAAAAATCCATTTATGAAGTGACGTCACGTAGCCAAGGCGCCAGAAATAGTTTAACCCTTCAACCAAATTCGGAACGGAGATGAATTGCCTATGTCTGACACTCCCAACCTGCGACAGGCCGCGCTTGATTATCACGCTCACCCAAAGCCTGGAAAGCTCGAAATCAGGGCTACGAAACCCATGGCCAACGGTCGGGATCTGGCGCGCGCCTACTCGCCTGGCGTCGCCGAGGCCAGCCTGGAAATCAAGGCCGACCCATCCAACGCCGAGCTTTACACTGCGCGGGGCAATCTTGTTGGCGTGGTCTCGAACGGAACAGCAGTGCTGGGCCTGGGCAATATAGGCGCTCTGGCTTCAAAGCCGGTGATGGAAGGCAAAGCGGTTCTGTTCAAGAAATTCGCAGGGATCGACTGTTTCGACATCGAGGTTGACCAATCCGACCCCGAAAAGCTGGCCGATATCGTTTGCGCGCTGGAACCCACGTTCGGTGCGATCAACCTTGAAGACATCAAGGCACCCGATTGTTTTATTGTCGAAAAACTGTGCCGCGAGCGGATGAACATCCCCGTTTTTCACGATGACCAGCACGGCACCGCAATCGTCGTGGGCGCCGCTGCCAAGAACGCGCTGTACGTTGCCGGGAAAAAGTTCGAGGATATCAAAATCGTCTCGACCGGCGGAGGCGCGGCTGGGATCGCCTGCCTGAACATGCTGGTGAAGCTGGGTGTGAAACGCGAAAACATCTGGCTGTGTGACATTCACGGGCTTGTCTATGAAGGGCGAGCCGAGGACATGAACCCGCACAAGAGCCAATTCGCGCAAAAGACTGATCTGCGCACGCTGGATGACGTGATCGGGGATGCCGATCTGTTTCTGGGGCTTAGCGGACCGAATGTCCTGAAACCCGAAATGGTCGCGAAAATGGCCAACAGACCAATCATCTTCGCGCTGGCCAACCCGACGCCCGAGATTCTGCCGGACGCAGCTCGCGAAGTGGCCCCCGATGCGATCATCGCAACGGGTCGCAGTGATTTTCCCAATCAGGTGAACAACGTTCTGTGCTTTCCTTTCATCTTCCGGGGCGCCCTGGATGTTGGTGCGACCGAAATTAACGACGCTATGCAGATCGCCTGCGTGGACGGTATCGCTGATATGGCCCGGGCAACGACCAGTGCAGAAGCCGCCGCCGCCTATAAGGGCGAGCAACTGACATTCGGACCTGACTATCTGATCCCAAAACCTTTTGACCCGCGCCTCGTCGCTGTTGTGTCCTCGTCAGTGGCCCGGGCGGCTATGGACAGTGGCGTTGCCAGGCGTCCGATTCCAGATATGGAGGCCTATAAAGAGCGCCTGAACCAGACGGTTTTCAAATCCGCCCTGATCATGCGCCCGGTTTTCGAGGCCGCAGCAGCTGCGTCGCGCCGCATTGTATTTGCCGAGGGCGAGGACGAACGTGTGCTGCGTGCCGCTCAGGCCATTCTGGAAGAAACCACGGAAACACCGATCCTGATCGGACGTCCCGAAGTCATCGAAGCGCGATGCGAGCGCCTGGGCCTGACCGTGCGTCCCGGCGAGGATTTTCAGATCGTGAACCCTGAACATGACAATCGCTACTATGATTACTGGACCTCATATCACCAGATCATGCAGCGCCGCGGTGTCACCCCTGATCTGGCCAAGGCCATCATGCGCACCAACAGCACAGCCATTGGGGCGATTATGGTCCAGCGTGGCGAGGCCGACAGCCTGATCTGCGGAACCTTTGGCGAATACCGCTGGCACCTAAGCTATGTCGAACAGGTGTTGGCCAATGGCGACCTGCGCGCACATGGCGCTTTGTCTCTGATGGTTCTTGAGGACGGCCCCTTGTTCATTGCCGATACACATGTGCGGCAATTACCAACGCCTGCAGAGCTTGCCGAAACCACCCTGGGCGCGGCCCGTCATGTCCGGCGTTTCGGGTTGGAGCCAAAAATCGCGTTCTGTTCGCAATCTCAATTCGGCAATCAGGCCGAAGGCTCGGGCAAGCGCCTGCGGGCCGCTTTGGAGATTCTGGACTCGGAGCCGCGCGATTTCACATATGAGGGTGAGATGAATCTGGACGTAGCGCTTGACCCGGAACTGCGGTCGCGCATTTTCCCGCATTCACGTCTAGAAGGTGTCGCCAACGTCCTGATATTTGCCCACGCAGATGCCGCCAGCGGTGTGCGCAACATCCTGAAGATGAAGGCCAACGCGCTGGAAGTTGGCCCGATCCTGATGGGTATGGGCAACAAGGCACATATCGTGACCCCCTCGATCACCGCACGCGGGTTACTGAACATGGCGGCGATCGCAGGAACGCCTGTCGCTCATTACGGGTAAAGGGTCACGGATCCCCTCCGGGCACCGAAACAGGTGCCCGGACTGATTCCTTCATATTTGCACCAATACATTTGCAGTTTTGCAAAACTGTGAATTCGGCGCGCAAAATCCATAAATTGCCGACAGGTTTGCAAAAATTTGCAGGGAAATTCTTATACATCTGCAAATATTTTGCGATAAAGTGACGCCCCGTCACTTCGACCGCTTGTCTGCCCCCTATACCCCGCCCTAGACACGGTGCAGGGATTTTTCGGAGGAGACCAAAGTGGCATATCAGGACGTTTACCAGAGCTGGAAATCCGATCCAGAGGCATTCTGGATGGAAGCTGCAAAAGGAATTGATTGGGTTCGGCCACCCAGCAAGGCTTTGTTTGACGACAATGCTCCTCTTTATGAATGGTTCTGTGATGCCAGGGTCAACACCTGCTGGAATGCAGTTGATCGCCATGTCGAGAATGGTCGCGGTGAACAGACGGCCATCATCTATGACAGCCCAATCACCCACACCAAGCGCGAGATCTCATATGTCGAACTGCGCAATCGGGTCGCTACTTTGGCCGGGGCATTGCGGGCAAAAGGTGTCGAAAAGGGCGACAGGGTTATCATCTATATGCCGATGATCCCCGAAGCGCTTGAGGCGATGTTGGCCTGTGCCCGGCTGGGTGCGGTGCACACGGTTGTGTTTGGTGGCTTTGCAAGCAACGAATTGGCGGTCCGTATTGATGACGCCAAACCAAAAGCAATCATCGCCGCTTCTTGCGGGATGGAGCCGGGCCGTGTGGTGCATTATAAACCGCTGCTTGACGGTGCCATCGAACTTGCCAGCCACAAGCCCGATTTCTGCGTGATATTCCAGCGCGAACAAGAGGTTGCGCATTTGATCGAGGGGCGTGATTTCAACTGGCACGGGTTCCAGTACGGTGTTGAGCCTGCGGAATGTGTTCCTGTCGATGGCAATGATCCAGCTTATATCCTGTATACATCGGGCACGACCGGAGCGCCCAAAGGGGTCGTACGGCCGACGGCCGGCCATCTGGTCGCCCTGAACTGGACGATGAAGAACATCTATAACGTGGATCCCGGCGACGTGTTCTGGGCGGCTTCTGATGTCGGCTGGGTCGTTGGCCACTCATATATCTGCTACGCGCCGCTGATCCACGGCAACACCACGATAGTGTTCGAGGGCAAGCCGGTTGGAACCCCAGACGCGGGCACCTTCTGGCGGGTGATATCCGAGCATAATGTTCGCAGTTTCTTCACTGCTCCCACCGCAATCCGCGCGGTCAAACGTGAAGATCCCAAGGGGGAATTAATCCCTGAATACGACCTCTCCTGCCTGCGAGCCCTGTTTCTGGCCGGAGAGCGGGCGGATCCCGACACGATCGAATGGGCCAAAGACGCGCTGAAGGTTCCGGTCATCGACCATTGGTGGCAAACCGAAACCGGTTGGACCATCGCGGGCAATCCGCTGGGGATTGAAGAGCTGCCAACCAAGCTGGGCTCACCTGCCAAGCCGATGCCCGGCTACGACGTGCAGATTCTGGACGAAGGCGGCCACCCGATGAAACCCGGAGAGCTGGGCGCGATTGCGGTAAAGCTGCCCCTGCCCCCCGGCACTCTGCCAACGCTGTGGAACGCCGAAGACCGGTTCAAAAGCTCGTACCTGAATCACTTTCCCGGATATTATGAAACCGGCGATGCGGGCATGGTTGATGAGGACGGGTACCTCTACATCATGGCGCGCACCGATGACGTGATCAACGTCGCGGGCCATCGTCTGTCCACCGGCGGCATGGAAGAGGTTCTGGCCGCGCACCCTGACGTTGCCGAATGCGCCGTGATCGGTGTGTCGGATCAGCTGAAGGGCCAGATGCCGGTTGGCTTCTTATGCCTAAATGCGGGCTGTGATCGGGACCATGGGGACGTCGTTCAGGATGTCGTCAAGTTGGTTCGCGAAAAGATCGGACCGGTCGCTGCCTTCAAGCTGGCCGTGGTTGTCGATCGCCTACCCAAAACGCGGTCGGGCAAAATATTGCGCGGGACCATGGTCTCGATTGCGGATGGCAAGGACTACAAGATGCCCGCCACCATCGACGATCCGGCGATTCTGGACGAAATCACCGAAGCCCTGAAATCCATAGGCTACGCCCAGTAGAATATCGGCACAGCTGCCGCCTCTTGCAACCTGACACTGGGCCTCTACTGTCTGACCAAGACAGTGAGGCCCCATGACAGTGACCGACATCTGGCGTCTGAGCGCCACCGATCTGACCGCGTTGACCCGCAACCGTAAACTCAGCGCGGAAGAGGCCGCAAAAGCCGCAATCGAGCGGATGCATCAGGTCAACCCTTCGTTGAATGCGGTTGTCGAAGATCTGAGCCTGCAGGCGCTGGACCGTGCGCGATATCTGGACAAGGCGGTCGGTGGCGGAGAGCAGCCCGGCCCCCTGCATGGTGTGCCGGTCACCATCAAGATCAACGTCGATCAAAAAGGACATGCGACCTCGAATGGGGTCGTTGCCCTGAAAGACGTGATCGCCCCGGATGATGCGCCGGTTGTATCCAACCTGCAAAAGGCGGGCGCCATCGTCATCGGTCGCACCAACACGCCCGAGTTTTCGTTCCGTGCTGACACAGACAACGAACTGCACGGCCGCACGTATAACCCCTGGGGGCGTCATATCTCGCCCGGGGGATCTTCTGGTGGCGCGGGCGCGGCTGTGATGGCTGGGATCGGTGCGCTGGCCCATGGCAACGATATAGGGGGCAGTCTGCGATTTCCAGCCGCCGCCAATGGGGCGGTCACCGTCAAACCGGGTCTGGGTCGTGTTCCGGCGTGGAATCCCAGCCAATCGGCAGAACGGGGCATATTGGCACAATCGATGTCGGTGCAGGGTCTGATCACGCGCTCCGCAGCGGACCTGCACCTGTCCATGCCCAGCTTGATCGCGCCCGATCCGCGCGATCCGTTTCACGTGCCGATGCCGTGGCGGGGTGAGGACCAAACCGGCCCGATCAAGGTCGCCTTCACCAAGCAGACCTTTGGATACGATTTGCATCCCGAAGTCGACAAGGCTCTGGATACTGCATGCGATGCATTGATCGATGCAGGCTATGTAGTGGAAGAGGTCGCACCACCCGATATCTTTGAAGCTGGTCGTGGTGGGTACCGCGCCCTGATGGGTGAAGTTCTGACCTTGTTGAAAGCCGATATCGAGGCTGCGGGATCAAAAACAATCCGCGACATATTCGAGGTCTACTTTCAGGAATTCCCACCCATAGTTGGCACAGACCTTATCGAAATGCTGGCCAAGCGCAGCCACTATGCGCGCGAGTGGTCTCTGTTCATGCAAAACTATCCTCTGGTCCTGTCACCATTCCTGCCACAGCCGTTCTTCAAACCGGACCGAGATACCGAGGGCGCCGAGGGCGTGCATGAAGTTCTGGGCTGTGCGGTCTATTCCTATGCGATGAACTTCATCGGCCTGCCCGCGGCATGCGTTCCGGCGCGGCTGGCCGAGCTGCCGCATGGGCCGCAGCCGATCAACATCCAGATCGCAGCCCGCAGATGGCGCGAGGATATGGCCGTAGACGCCGCCGCGGCGATCGAAGACCGGGTGGGGCAAATGTGCCTGCCATTGTGGAAGAAAATGGGAACGTCCTTCTAAATAGACGTTGTCCAAAAAAATTGACCCCGGGGTTTTGTACCCGGGGTCCGCTTTCTAAAATATGCCTAGAAATCCGATAACGAGCGTAGCACCACCTACCCTCGCCCGCACATAAACTGCACGTTCATTTCGAAACCGCCGTTGATGGCCACTCACTTCCACCATGGCGTGTTCTCCAGGCAAGTTCACAGTACCTTAATGTTAATCGGATTCGTGTGAACTGGTTCACACAAGCGCGATTAATTCATACCTGGCCTTTCATTTAGGTGAACTGCTCCGAAATCAGACGCTCTTCCAGGCCGTGGCCCGGGTCGAACAAGATACGGTGCCGGATCGCCGGTTCAGATCGAATTTCGACCCAATCAATATCCGGAAATGAATTTGAATCCGCATCCGCCATGACCGGCCGCTTATCCGCATCCAGCACATCGAAGCGCACCTGGGCGATTTTGGGCAGCAGCGCCCCCCGCCAGCGTCGCGGACGAAAGGCTGCAATCGCTGTCAGAGCTAGAACATCCGATCCAATCGGCAGGATTGGCCCATGCGCGGAATAGTTATAAGCCGTCGATCCTGCTGGCGTTGACAGCAAAGCGCCATCGCAAACCAATTCATCCATGCGCACGCGACCGTCCACACTGATCCTCAGCCGCGCCGCCTGAGGGCCTGCCCTTAGCAAAGAGACCTCATTGATGGCTAGCGCCTCATGAATCTTGCCGGACTGATCCATCGCGCGCATTGCCAGCGGGTTGATGACCTCTTCTTCAGCGGCGGAAAGACGGTCCATCAGGTCTTCTTCGTGGAACTCGTTCATCAGGAACCCGATTGTTCCACGATTCATGCCATATACGGGCGTATCGAGGTGCTGCATGTTGTGCAAAGTGTGCAGCATAAAGCCGTCCCCACCCAGCGCGACAATTACACCGGCATCACGCGGCGCCGCATTGCCATAGCGCCTGACCAGTTTGTCGCGTGCGGTTTGAGCCACCTTGGCGTCGCTGGCAAGAAAAGCGATTCTTTGAATCATCTATTGTGGTTTCCAGTGCTGCACATTTGGTTCCGAAACAATCATACCTTTCCCCTATAGACCAGACTTGACGCCACCGCTGGCCAAATCGTCGCTTTAAGCCTTTTGCCGATGTCCCGTTTCCGATAGGAAATCCGCAAGAAATCCCAGCATTGTGGAGCCCCCATGAACGCCAATCTACGTGATACCGGTTTTTTCACCCAGTCTCTCTCAGCGCGCGACCCAGAGCTGTTCGGCTCGATCACGTCCGAACTGGGCCGTCAGCG